>NZ_BAZR01000016.1 GCF_001315105.1 Paenibacillus sp. JCM 10914
GGGTAGAAGGCCCCGGAGCGGTTTGTGCTGTATGACGGCGGTTGATAGCCCTGCGGCGTAATGGTGATCTGTTCACCGGGCAGCGCATAATTCCGTAGTACGCCTTGCTGGATGCGGTAGATTTCTAGGTTATCGATCACCCAATAGGAGTAAGGTCGCTGTACGGTGTAGCGTTCGGTGACGGTTTCTTCCTCGGTTTGGGGATCCGGAATCGTGGTTGGATTCCCGTCCGGACCTTCCGGTCCTTCCTGCCCGGGATCCCAACTGAGCGACCAGGTCTTCTCCACGTTCACTTCGAACGTGCAGACCCCACTCATGTTGACAAAGGTATGCTGAAAGAGATAGTTCCGCGCGATAATGTTGCCGTACAAGCTCTCAGAGGTCGGGATGCCTTGCAGCACATCAAAGCGTTCGCTTCCGCGCTGATCCGCTAGGATGCGGGCGGTGACGACCGGGTCCATGTACCGTCCGTTAAGGGTCTGACCCGGTGTGGGTGCGGTGCATGAAGCGGTAGAAGGGTCTGGAGGAGGCGGCCCTTTCTCTTCGTAGTAAAAATACAAGTAATAAGTCGGAAACGATCCGTCGTAAGTAAACCGACCCGGATCGCCTGGTGTGATGGAACCACCGCTAGGAGGCGATACCGTACTTTTCTTATGACCGACATAGGTGTAGTCTGCATTCCCCGGTGTATGGGTGAACGCGTACGGCTGGTTCTTCTCCAATACTTCTTCTCGATCTGAGAAGACACTTCCGATAGAACGACCTGTCGTGGTATAGTGCTTAATGAGGCATTGCCGCCTTCTGGTTCAAGTTCGATCTCGAAGAGCATTGGAAAATAATAACGTAATCCTCTAACATTTTGATTTTGGTCATTCCTGGTGATATCCTCCGGGCTAGGTGCATCTAAATCTCCTATTACCTCAACAATAAAAGTAACAGACTCTGTGCCCAGTCCCTGTATACTACCCACAATATTTGGAACATAACGATAAGAAACTTGTGGTGCTCTATCAACCCATAACTCTTGCTTGTATCGGGAATAAAAATATAAATCTTCACCGTTGGGGTCAGTCATGGTTGGATCAAATTTGGTTACTGCCACTCTTTTAATTTTTCGATTAGGTATATCAAAGGAGTAAGTAAAAGGCATCCTCTTATTTTTTTCTCCTTCATATCCTTCGGGAGTCCAATTTACTCCATCAGAGTATCTCCAGATATCATAGGAAAACAACCCTACAAAATAATGAATATTACGATTGCTTGGCTTAGGAGTGGTCGGTAAAGAAGCGAACACACATTCAAACAATAAGAGATTAGCTAATAACACTACTAATAAAGATGCTATTAATTTTCGGCTCTTTTTATTCAAACACCACACCTACTGCCTAAATGGATTTTGTAGTAGCTCTAAAGAATCTGAACCACGGTCAAATCCAATATATTCAGCTTTGTGTAGATTAAAAGACATGTAATTTTTGTCGCCCTCACGTAATTCATCGCCTTGACTTGTTGTCTGATAGGTAATAGTAACTGTTTGATCAGAGTTTTTTTCATGACTCATATTGCTTCGGAATCGTGCTCTATCTCCTTCACCTAAATAGAAAATATTCCCTCTCCCAAGCGAATACCTCACTCTTACAGCCTGATATTCATTTATTTTAACTGTCCATACATCATAAACAGTCACTTGCCCAAACTTCAGTGGAAGATCGTCAATAGTAAAAACTCGCACACTAGACTTATCTTTAATCAAGTATTTATTAGTAGAAACTAAATCAATAAACTTTTTACTAATCGGTTGCTTGGCTATGTGTGACTTTTCAATATCCGGAACCTCTTTCGATCCAATCCAAGCCCAGTTCCCGACCTGATCCCAGCTAACCGGAATACCCAGATTCTCACTTACGAATCGTAATGGAACATAAGTACGCCCCTTGATAGATTTAGCTGGTGTGTCCATCGTCACTTTCTTTCCATCGACGACAGCCTCTTTACTTCCAATTGTAAGGACGATGGAACGCCCATCCTTTTTGTAGCTGACCGTCTTGCCGCTGAATCCGATCTCAGCCTTTAAGCTTCGCCTATTCCTCGCAGCGGCACCTGTACACGTCCCTGCTCAAAGATTGGATCGCCTCCTTGGAACTTCACTTTGCGTCCATCAACCAGCACGGCTAATTTAGGGCTACCAACAGCGTCCGCCTCCACTATCCAGGGATTGTACAATCCGAACACGCACACACTGCACAGTAGAATAGCCAATATTCTCTTTCTACTTCTCGTCCAATGATCCATACATTTTCTACTCATTACATTTCTCCTCGTAAAATTAAGATACTATCCCTTATTGATATCCATATCTCCTTCCTACGCCCTTGCTTAGGGACATCTCGCCGCATTCTCTCACATTTACACATCCTATACAAAATTTGTAATGTGATCGAAATTGGAATTATTTTATCACAAATCCGCGATAATATGGGATAATATCCCTATTTTAATACAAATGGACCATTGTTCCCCTACTGACCTGCGCATCCCTGCAAAAGACCGGAACCCAAAAACCCCCAACGGCTAGCCACACAATCGTGTACTAGCGGTTAGGGTTAGCCTGGAATACGTGGCCTTGGCCACTTCTATAAAGGGATCAGACTTATATACTCGAGGAGGAGTCATCACGATCTCCTGCCTGAATTTCGGCTTTCTCCGCACTTTGCTTGTATACGGCGGCCAACACTTTCTCATAAGCGCTTTCAAATTCATCAGGCAACAGCGGCTTGATCTCTTCCAGCACCGTCATCAACTTGAATAAAGCTTGGACCTCATCTTCCGTTAACCCAAGTGGATACAATGCAAAATGTCCAATAAAGGTATATCCTCGACCTCGACCTTGATGCGTGATCGGGATATGCATCGCACTCAAAGCGTCCATGTCGCGATAAATCGTGCGCTCGCTTGTGCCGCAACGTTCGGCCAGCTCTCGTGCCAATATTCCTGGTCTAGCCTGTACAAGGGTAATGATTCTCATTAGTCGGATCAGTCGGTCTGTCATATAGCATTCTCCCTATCTCTCTAGTAAATTAGACGTAGTTTTATTGACTGTCAGATAGTACATTCGACCCTCATACCATTTTTCCTTTTTTATATAAAGATTCTTAATAACCAGTTCATAATTGAGTCTCAAGTCCCTTATGTGTTCGCGACATCACCAGGTGATTGACGATATGTATCAATATACAGACCGCTTAGTTTATACAACATATCTGCCTGTTCCAAGTAATCAGTATCCCGAAGCCGAGTAGCATGCATGAGCAATTCATCGGCTTGCCGCCGTATCATGCCCTCTCCCTCAGCCAAATTTCCCTTCTCCAATTCCCCCCTCGCCCGGTCCAGGACCGTAGCATTCTGGAGTAACCTCAGCGCTTTATCCACTCGAGCGTTGGCCTTACGATGGTTCAACGAAGTGTGATTACTGAATTGAAGCGGCAGCGTCTGCGAAGGTTGGAGAACGGATTTCTGCTTCAGTACGTCCCAATATGTCCAGAGAGCCGTGATCAACGGATACACACCAGAGGCACGTCCTCCGATCCTAAACTCCAGCCCCAACTGCCTCGGCTTTCCTTCCGATAACGAGCCTAATGACAGTGTAAGATTACGATCATTCAGCAGTTGGCCTTTACACCCGTACATCTGCACCAATTGAACGCGTTCACCTAATTGAAGGTGCAACTGGACCTCATCAGCGAACTGCTGACCGAAGTGTACAGGCACTGCGGTTGACTTATGAACACCAGCCCGCCACTCGATCAGCAAAAAAACCTGGCTCGTACCGCCAGCGGATACCTGGGTATGACTCCATGTAAAATCAGAATTCAAGCCTGACTGCATCAACATATCCACCTCTTTCCTCTTCTTCTAATAATGTACCAATAGAGATGGACACCTTACTGTCATGGAACGTATGTTCCTATACCCATTTCGACAAAAAAAGACCACAGCCCTAGAGCCATGATCTGATTAATGAGTATGTCTATCCAATTATATATGAAAAAAAGCCCTATACTAGTTCGAAGGACTCGCTTCATTTATCCTGAAAAATAAAAAAGATCCGGATGAACACGCTCACCGGGTCTCGTCGCTTCCGTTCATAATGGATATAATGGATATCAGTTATATCAGTTGCTTATCCTCTCTCGCCTTCCCCTTTGGTTCGGGCAGAGCCTTGTACAGGGGCATAAGTGACTTTATCAATGATCAAGCCATTGCCTACCGGTTTGCCATTAACGGTGATCTTAATTTTCTTCACATTGCTCTCGTTCATCATCAGCGTAATCTCCTTTTATATCATCATGCTTACTTAAGTATTTACCCTAACGCCGAGACCACGAAACATGATAACATTATCACCGATTCACATCATGACTATGAATGGTAATAACATATAGAAACTGTAAAATAAGAAACCTGTCGTATTTTGATTCGTATGAACTATAAATGATCGAATGGTGGTGATCCCTTTTGTACAAGCCTGTAATATCAAGGCTAATTCGAGTGACTCTGGTTTTGACGCTAGCGGGGATCGCGATGGGGACAACAGGGCGTCAGGCAAACGCCAACTATATCAGTAACTTATACGATAATATTCAGCAATTCTCCGAACTGCCCCAGGAAGTGAACAATCTCAAGAACAGTTATAACCAGACGATGGAGGAACTCGATCGAGCCCGCCTCAATGCGGAACAATTACAGCAGCAGAACGCCGATCTTGCCGAGCAAAACAGGCAGTTGACGCAAATGGTAAGCCAGTTGCAGGAATCCGAGGCCGCCAGAAGCCGCGGTGTGGAGCGACTGAAGACGGTCGCCTTGACGGCTATAATGCTGGCTGTCCTGTATTTTGTCCTTATACGAGCGCTTCGGTTCGGCATGCGCCGCATGAATCGTCTCAAATAATAATAGACAGCCCTACCAGGAGGTGTGCCATGATTATTCGAATGGAGGATGCAGCAGGGAGTGGAGCCGGACAGGCCGTCACCTTCTCCCTAGCTGAAGGAGATACGACGCATGTACTCCACCCTGAGCAAATTGTCGCTTACCGTGGCCCCTCATCGGGTCGTAGCGATCGTATCATGAACGTAAAGGGCATTTATCGTAAAAAAAGGCTGGTTCGGGCGGACATCAAAGGCCCCAGTCAATTTACAGCTGCACTACCGCCTGGTTTCAGTATGCATGAAATTCAGCTACAAGGCGAGCAGGACATGCTATACGATTTCCGACATGTGTTCTTCTATACGACTCACGTCACGATGCAAACGCGCATACTAAAGATCAAGAACATGCTGGTCACACGTGACGCCGTTAAAATGAAGTTCTCCGGCCAAGGCAGCATCGGCATTCTTACCCAGGGTCCCGTCTGCAAAGTGAAGCTGCATCCGACCGAGCCGCTCTATGTGGATGCCGGCAGTATCATTGCCTACCCCGAAGCGGCCAAGCTCGATCTGACCGTGTACGGCAATCATCTGGCGAGCCAACATATGAACTATCACTGGAAGTTGACCGGTGAGGGCTACGTCCTGTTCCAGGCCGGCCGCCAGAACCAACGTCTCGTAAACGAGTTGAACGATGAAGGAATCGTGAAACGCTTTTTGCGGGAAGCAATTCCCTTTGGCGGAGTGTTTATCAAATAGAGGACACGTGATATAATGTAGGGCGTAGTACGCACGTGGCTGCATCGTCAGATTGCGGTCATTCACAACAGAAGACAGTCCATGCCCCACATCGGGATATGGGAGAGGTTCGTGAACTCCCTCTATAAAAAACTATCGTGTCTTATTTTTCGTATAACGAAATAAGGCTTGTTTTTTTGCGGATTCAGTTCAAGAACTTCTCAATTCTTCTACGGGTATTGCTTCACGGCAGCCCTAATTTCTGAAGAAATGAGAGGTTTTTTTATGCTTAAAGATGAAAAGGCTGTTGTTGTTTTCAGCGGCGGTCAAGATAGCACCACCTGTTTGTTCTGGGCGAAGGAGCGTTTTGCAGAAGTAGAGACGGTGACTTTCGATTACGGACAACGTCATAAACTTGAGATCGATTGTGCCGCCCAAATCGCGCAGGAGCAAGGCGTGAAGCAGACCGTGCTCGATATGAGCCTGTTAAATCAACTCGCTCCGAATGCGTTAACTCGGGATGACATCGAAATCGCGGAAGGCGAAGGATTACCCACGACCTTCGTCGATGGACGCAATCTATTATTTCTAAGCTTCGCCGCGGTGCTTGCTAAAGGAATCGGTGCCAAGCATCTCATCACTGGTGTATGCGAGACTGATTTCAGCGGATACCCCGACTGCCGGGACAGCTTCATTAAATCGCTCAATGTCACACTCAATCTGGCGATGGACTATCCGTTTGTCATTCATACGCCCCTGATGTGGCTAGATAAATCGGAAACGTGGGAGCTTGCTGACCAGATGAATGCATTGGAATACGTGCGGGATCATACGTTGACCTGCTATAACGGCATCAAGGGCGATGGCTGCGGGGAGTGCCCGGCTTGCAAGCTAAGACGAGCAGGACTCGATCAATACATGAAGCGCCGGAATACCACCTCCGAAGGAGGGTCCTTGGTATGAACCGCGAACCCGGGATTTTCCGCATCGTAGAACAGTTGCAACAGTTCGGCGAGGATATCAGACTTAAAGACCTGCGTTATCACAGCAAGCGGGTGCTAGTATCCAAAGAGTTTACGTTCGATGCTGCCCATCATCTGCACGCTTATGAAGGCAAATGCAAGAATCTGCACGGCCATACGTACAAGGTAATCTTCGGAATCAGCGGTACACCGAATGAAGTCGGCATTACCGTGGACTTCGGCGATATTAAGGAATGTTGGAAAGCCGAGATTGAACCCTATCTGGATCACCGTTATTTGAATGAAACGCTGCCGCCTATGAACACAACGGCTGAGAATATGGTTGTCTGGCTGTTCGAAAAAATGGAAACCGCACTGTCCAGCCGGGAATCACATGTACAGCAGAACATGCGTACGGAATTCGTTCGTTTGTTCGAAACGCCCACCAGCTACGCGGAGGTCAGACGGGAGTGGATGTACCATGAATAGCCATAACACAACGACTCCGTTCAAGACCAATTCAGCTACGGCAGAGCGTCCAATACCGGTCATGGAAATATTCGGTCCTACCGTTCAAGGCGAAGGGATGGTGGTCGGCCGCAAAACGATGTTCGTCCGCACCGCCGGTTGTGACTACCGCTGCTCCTGGTGCGATTCGGCCTTCACGTGGGATGGATCAGCAACCGACACGATCGCTCGCATGAGTGCCCAAGAGGTATGGCAGGAGTTGTATCGCTTAGGCGGGGAACGGTTTGACCATGTTACCTTGTCAGGCGGCAATCCTGCCCTGCTCTCCCAGCTAGGCTCGCTCATCGATGAGTTGCATCGCCACGGCATTACCATCGCAGTGGAAACACAAGGCTCCCGCTGGCAGGATTGGCTGATGGACATCGATGAAGTCACCATCTCGCCTAAACCGCCAAGCTCCGGCATGACAACAGACTGGGGCAAGCTGGATGAGATTGTGTCCAGGCTGTCCGGCAGACCACCGGGAAGAGGCCTAAGCTTGAAAGTCGTTGTATTCGACGATCAAGATCTCGCCTATGCGGAGACGGTTCATGAGCGTTACCCGAATGTTCCGTTTTATCTGCAGACCGGCAATCCGGATGTTCGTACGGACGATAAGAACGCTCACGTTACCTTCTTGCTTGATCGTTATGAGCAGTTAGTGGATGCCGTCATGCAATCAGATCGCTTAAATGACGTGCGGGTTCTCCCGCAATTGCACACCCTCGTGTGGAGCAATAAGCGCGGAGTGTAGATTTTACTATAAATATAAATAAGGAGCTATCAGCTATGGCCGGAAGACAGAAAGAAGAACTCGAAGACGTAACCCTGCTCGGCAATCAAGGCACGAAATATACTTTTGAATATGATCCTGGCATCCTGGAGAACTTTGATAACAAGCATCCATACCGGGACTATTTCGTCAAATTCAACTGTCCCGAATTCACAAGCTTGTGCCCGATCACGGGCCAGCCGGATTTTGCGACGATCTACATCAGCTATATTCCGGATATCAAAATGGTTGAGAGCAAATCCCTGAAGCTTTACCTGTTCAGCTTCCGCAACCACGGGGACTTTCATGAAGACTGCGTGAACATCATTATGAATGACCTGATCAAACTGATGGATCCGAGATATATCGAAGTTTGGGGGAAGTTTACGCCACGCGGCGGCATTTCCATCGATCCATACTGCAATTACGGTCGTCCAGGAACAAAATACGAGGAAATCGCAGCGAATCGTCTGATGAATCATGACTTATACCCCGAGACGGTCGATAATCGATAAAAAAAAAGTTGCCCACATTGAGTGGGCAACTTTTTTTAGAATTTATTATATAAATCACCTGATATCCGTTACGACGGCTATTCCATGGTTCACAGCCGCCAGGCAAGGCAGCGCTACTCATAAAGCATTGTCCGCTTCAGCCACATCGCGGATCGTTCCTTTATATCAGTGGTCCACTCGCTTATTTGCCCAAGTACGCGCTCAGCATCCAAGCATGCTTCTGGACGTTGCTCATCATGCCGGTTAACAGATCAGCCGTAGCATCGTCATGCTCTTGGCCTGCAGCATCGATCCCGGCTTTCAGTTCTTCGGCGAGTTGGCGGAAATCCGCAACCAGCTGGCCTACCATCTGCTCGGCACTCTCCTCATTCGAGGCTTCCTTAAGCGTTGCAAGCTGCAAATATTGTGACATGGTTGCTGCCGGCTTACCGCCAACAGCCAACAGGCGCTCTGCCAGTTCATCCACGTAACCAGCCGCCGTATTGTACAGCTCCTCGAACTTCTCGTGCAACACATAGAACTGGGGACCTTTGACAAACCAGTGATAGTGGTGCAACTTCACACCGAGCAGACTCCAGTTGGCCACTTGCACATTCAGCACATGTTGAAGGTCCTGCCCTGTTTGCTGTTGATTCGTCATCACTTTACTCATATTTATCGTCTCCTTTATGATGGTTGATTTTTTTATAATTAAATTTAGACTTAATCTAAATCCTTGTATTAATCATATCAAATTCCAACTTATATTGCAAAGATTATCAGGCTCTTTTCCATGAAGATATGATGAAATTCATACCATGCAATTGGAAAGGTTTACTGGATATTTAACAGACTTAGACTTTATACTGGTGTTAGCGACATACATAGGGAGGCGTCAACCGAGTGAACATTACCATTATGCAGAACCATCAACTCAAGCAAGCTGTTGAATTGTCTGATCGTATCTTTCTCAAACAACCGGAGCAGCGTTCCATGGGAGTATCCTTCCCTCCGATCTTCTCCCCGGGCATAAGTCATTCCTATGGCGCATGGGATGATCAGAAGTTGGTATCCTTTATGGGCTTTGTACCTTATACGATGCAAATTCATGATGCGAAGCTGAATGTATATTCCATCGGCTCGGTCTGTACCGATCCGGACTATCGGGGGCAGCGACTGGCGGGCTCCATTCTGGAGCAATGCTTCCGTCATGCCGAATCTTCGCTTGCGTCCCTGATCTTTATCTCTGGCGGTCGCTCCCTTTATACCAGGGCAGGCAGCCGGCGATTCGGGCGGGCGGTTCGTTATCACCTTCTGCCAGGCAATGCGGAGTCGCTCCGATCAGCAGGCAATCCCCGCTCCAAGATTCGAAAGATGCAGCCTGAAGACCTGTTCAAGCTCCACGCCGTTATGGAGCAGCGCCAAGCTCGGTATACGACTACGCCTTCCGAGCTCGACAGATTACTTGGGGCCAGCGCGTATTCGAATGTCATTCGTATGCAGCAGCAGGTGCTGGTTGCAGAAGATGGCGGACAGTTGATTGCTTATGCTATTATCGCCGTACCGGGCATGGAATTAACCCCTTCAAGAGAAGCTACGCTCGTCGAGTGGGGAGGACAGCCGGCAGCGGCTGCACATATGATAGGTGAAGCGATTCAATCCCTCCACCTGCCTGAACTAACCGTACCGCTGGCTTGGCAGGATCAACAACTTGCAACACTCCTCCATGCAGCAGGCGCTACAAGCGAGACCATTCAAAATGACGGAACTGTCTATGTGGTTAGCGGCCCGCAGCTGTTGTTGCAACTTGCATCCTGCTGCCGGAACATATCATTGAAGCTGCAGGCGATCATGGACCATACCAACTGCATCTGGCAGAAACAACCTTGCAACTTGATGATGAGGGTCTGTTATCGATCTTGTTCGATCCAGAGTCACCTTATCGTGCAGCGCACAACATTCCATTCGACCCCATTCCTTTGCCTTATACTTCAGGTCTACAATATATTTAGCATTACAAGTAATAGCGCATCCGACACCTCCCACGAGGGTAGTTACGAATGCGCTTTTTCTCTGCGTCTGGCTATTCTCTTGCAATAGTAGACTAATGCCTATTTTACTATGGATAAGTGCCCCATATCTCCGCTATGACATAGGATGTGGTAAGCTGCTTGACAGAAAGAGGTGCGCGGCATGAATAATAAAGATAAGCGAGCTCTCACCCCAGGGATTCCCGGTCTTTTCCCCGGTTATCCATATTATCCGTATCCGCCATATTATCCTCCATATCCTATTTATCCGTATCCACCATTCCCGCCAGGCGGTGGACCATGGTTCCCTGGAGGACCTGGACCGTGGCATCCGGGCGGCCCAGGCCATGGCCATGGACCATGGCACCCCGGAGGTCCCGGGCACGGACCTGGTGGTCCGGGACACAGACCTGACGGGAACGACTCCATGCGCGGATCGGCAACCAAGCGCAAACGTCGCTCGTGAGGCGGATTGGCAAAGGCAATAACCAAGAATGGCGAGTGCAGGAATCACCTGCACTCGCCATTCTTCATTCAAGATTAATCTTTTCTCACCGTTTCTTCGCGATCCGGGCTTATGATTTCCGGGCTAACCGCACCACCGCGACCATCGCCATAGCCTTGATATAGATTCGGATCCGGCACCGCATCCTCGGTAGCCGCCGCTGCTTCATTATTGGAATCAACCGGCGCTTCGGTGCCGCTGAACATGCCGCTTTCGCGGTAATGATGTTCATTCAATGCGTCGTTGCTCCGGAATATATCATACACCTGACCGCCTTTGGATTCATCGGCATCCACCATCAACAGGATATGTCCTTCATCCACATAACCTCCATATTCCTTGGCGTACTCCTCCGGAATACCAAGTCCGATCAGGCCGCCGACCAATCCGCCTGCACCTGCTCCCACCGCGGCCCCGGTCAGCGTCGCTGCAATAGGACCTGCTGCAATGATAGGCCCAGCACCTGGAATCGCCAATGCACCAAGCCCAGCCAACAATCCCGTCACGCCGCCAAGTACACCTCCGGTTGCAACTCCGGATGCCATGCCTTCAGGCGCCTTGGTGCCGGTCTCATTTTGTATCGTTGAAGATTCTCCGCGATCTTTAGCTAAGACAGAGATTTCATCGGCTCTGAATCCTTGTTGCTTCAATTCCTCGATTGCACGCGTAGCTTCCTGTTCCGTACGAAAAACGCCAACAATTTTGTGAGTCATATGAATAACCTCCTATAGTGATCGTTTCGTTTATCTTAATTTCACGGGTACATCCCTAACTTAAACGCCATCCGCCTTCATCAAACAACAAATCCAGACAAATACCCACATAACAATGATTGGGAATATTTGACTAATATTGCATTTATGCTAAACTAGCAAGTAAGCAATCACCTTAAAATTGAATAGGTTGGTGGTATCATATGAACTGGTTTAAACCGTTCGAAGATGATCTTGAAGTGGTGTTCTCCGCTTGCGAGGCTCGATTGACACAACTTCCCCCACCACTTGATGAACTCGGTCTTTCGTATCTGAAATTATTTCACGTATTCGAACACGACAGCTCCAAGAATTACATCTGCTATCTGCTTCCCTTCTGGATGAAAGACTCACTTTGCTTCCCACTGAGGTATACCGCCATCTGGCCACCACGAACATCATGGGCATGCTCTACTATTTCATTCAAGACGATATTATGGATAGCCCTCACAACAACCCATCAACGTTCAACAAGAAACACTATCTCACACTCGCCAACCTGCTATATTACGAATTTATTACCTCCTACCAGATCTACTTCCGACCGGATTCTTGCTTCTGGAATTACTTCCGTACTTATAATGACGAATGGGCAGAAGGCGTTATGCATGAAAGCAATCGCGATTATTTCCAGAATGACCCCACTTCGATTGCAAAAAAAGCAGCCCCCGTCAAACTCGGAAGCACAGGAGCGCTGCTGCTCTCCGGGAAACCTGAACTCATTGCTCCTACCAATGAAATGATGACCCAAGTCCTGATTACATTACAAATGATGGATGACTGGACCGACTGGGAGCAAGACCTTGCAGACGGCAGCTATAACTGCCTGTTGTCGCTCATCAAATCAGAACAGGGCAAATCGCAGGACGCTTCCCTTACCGTAGCTGAGGTGCAACAAGCACTCTATACCAACAATGTATTGAAGCCCTATGCTCAGATCGCTGCTCGTAATCATTCGATATTATCGGCTATCGATCTAGACGCGGTGTCACTTATCTCATTCCATCAATCGCTGGTGGATGAACTTATTGAAGATGCCAACTATATCGAATTTAACAGACAAAAGCTATTATATGGCGGATTAAACTATTATTTGTCTAATCAAGACACAAAAAGATAGATTTAATTTATATTCCATGGTATTCTTTAATAGTAAAATATAACCATTTCGTTGAAAGGGTGATTCTAATGACGACAGAAGCCATCTTTCAAACACAATTGATTCAGAAAGCATGGGAGGATCCAAGCTTCAAGGCAAAGCTGCTAAGTGATCCGAAATCCGCAATCAAGGAAATGCTGGGTGTCCGTATTCCGGACCACATCGAGATTGTAACGCTGGAAGAGAATCCGAATGAGTTATATCTGGTCATTCCTCCGAATCCATCAGGCGTAATCCAATCAGAAGCTAAGGAAAGAGCCATCTGGTAAAGACTACATACAGCGTAGTTAATAATCATACAATATCGGTACACAGGAAGAGTGGGGACCTAATCGCCATTATCGCCCGCCGCTTATGGAGTAAAGCCTACTCATAAGCGGCGGGAAGCGTAATGACGGCATCGGTCCCCACTCCTTGTTTGCTTGTATAATAAACACTGCCTCCCATCGCCTCGACGATCCGAAATGTCACCATCAGACCCAACCCCGTCCCCTTGGTCTTATTAGAGAAATAAGGTTCACCAAGACGCATAATCTCTTTCTCCGCCATCCCTTCACCATTATCCGTGACATGAATATAGACATTCTTCCTCTGCTGATAACAGCGGATTCGGACTAAACCCTCTTCGCCTTCCTTCAAGGCTTCAATACTATTCTTGATCATGTTGATCAGTGCCTGTTTGAATTTAGAGGAGTTGCCCCGGACCCATACTTCATGAGGAATATCAACGGTAATTCTTCCGCCCTGGAGGTGGGCTAACGGTGCGAGAATACCTTCAATATGCTTGAATTCATCCGATATCTTCATCACGCTTTCTTTGCTGATCTCCGGTTTGGCAAACGTTAAAAAATCGGTAATGATACCGGAGGCGCGATCAAGTTCAATGAGTGCCAAAGCCATATACTCCCGATCCGACTCCTTCGCCTTCCCGCTAAGTAGTTGCAGGAACCCTCGTGTCACTTGCAGCGGATTGCGCACCTCATGCGCAACGGAGGCCGCCAACTCACTAATAATCTCCATCTTCTCGGAGCGCTGCAGTTCATTATTAAACAACTCTAGCTGCTTAGAATATTGCAGAATCTGTTCATGATTCTTCGCGAAGTGACGACCAAGGATAACAATGAGAGAAATAATAAAGCTAACGATCCCCCACTTCCATAAAAAGAGATTATAACTGCCTCTGGTTAGAAAGAACTGGAGCAGTTCCGCAAGCCCGATTAAGGCAAACAACGCAAACCCAATGTTAAATATGACAGCATCCTTATTACCTTTGACCGCATAAAACATCGAACTGCCCACCAGCAGCACGAACTGCATAATCATCACGATTCCCATCACATGAACCGAGAAGAAATAATAGGTATGAAACCATTGATTAGCTGTCAGCAGATTCAATATTAGTAATAAGCCGCAGAACAGGGAGTAGCCTACCTGGAATCTTCGCAATTTGCGTAAGATCCCTTTCCAGCCAGGCCCGAATATTTTCTCAAAGAATAGACTGAACGATGGGAGCAACATAAACAACGCGATGTCGTATAAGCGAGTATAGAGATCACCATATTCCTCGAACATGGCATACAGAAACGGGGAGTAAGTAAACACCAAAATACCGACCGACAAAATAATGGAGGCCAAGGATAACACAGCGACGAGGTATTTGCGATGCAAAAACACAGCGCAGACAAGCATGATGAATGCAATAAAGATAAAAGCAGAACCGAGAATAATATCCACGATATTCGACCGAACAAACCGGTTAAGCAGCTCATGATACTCACCGACCATGATCTTTCCTTCCATGGTCACATGTTCTCGTGAAGTCTGAAGCCAGATATACATATCCTCGCCTGACATATTGGTGGGGAGAGGCAATAAAATATAATTCAGCTCATAATTATACGTGCGGATTGATTCGTAGATCTTCTGCTGGTCAACATAGATCGCAACCTGCTGTCCATGCAACTTATCAATTAGAATCGCTTGTAAATCGGACCGCTGTTCGGGAATGATCATGTGAATCCAGGCGGAGGTCTTTGCATGGGGCTTGGACGGCTCCGAAGCACCCGTTGCGGCCTCTAACCATAAATCTTGAGCAGAAGGCACTTGATCGGGAATTTCATCCGCGTCCGACCATTGGATTCGCCACTCCCGAATCACAGCCTCACTCGCTGTTTCGTTGGAAGCGGCATCGATACCGCCGGGGATTCCCTGGCATATTACGATAATGAGCATCAGCAGCACAATGATGATTCTCCATCGGGATCTCATGGACGCACCTCATACAATAAAATGAATAATTACCTTAAAATGAATAATTACCTTATTGTGTTATTCGATGCTCAAAAATCGAAACCTTCTATTTTTCTAGATTTTCTTCGAAAATAAATATGAAATGGAGTTATATCAAGTATCATCCAGCAGCTATTCCACGGCCGGAAAACGGAGGATGACCTCGGTTCCCTGCCCCTTCTCGCTTTGAAAATGAATACTGCCGTGCATCAATTCAATGATTCGAAACGTCACCATCAAGCCAAGTCCAGTCCCCTTCGACTTATTCGTGAAGTAGGCTTCACCCAGTCTGGCAATGTCACCAACCTCCATACCGACACCATTGTCTTTAATATGGACGACAATTTCTTCCCCTTCACCGTATGCCCATATCTGGATGTGACCTTCCGAGTCGAATGCTTCAATGCTGTTCTTCACAATATTAATCATTGCCTGCTTCAGCTTCGAAGAGTTGCCGGTGATAAAAAGCTCCTTCGTCTCATCTAACTGTATCGTGCCCCCATTCAAATTCGCCAACGGCTGCAGGATCCCTCTGACATGCTTGAGCTCCTCATAGACATTCAGTCTACTCTCATGCTCCAGTTCCGGTTTGGCGAAGGTTAAAAAATCAGTAATAATACCCGATGCGCGGTCAAGTTCCTTAAGCGCCAGGCCAAAATACTCCTTCTCGGTCCCTCTTGAGTTTTGGGCCAACAGCTGCATGAACCCCCGAGTTACTTGCAATGGGTTTCGCACCTCATGCGCGACCGATGCCGCCAGCTCACTAATAATCTCCATCTTCTCCGATCGTTGCAGTTCGTTGTTGAACAGTTCCAGCTTATGTGAGTATTGTACGACCTGCTCATGACTGCGGACAAATTTGCGCCCGAGCATAACGATCAGCGCAATAATCAGTGCAATCACCCCCCACTTCCACAAGAAAAACTCATACTCGCGGTCATGATAGTAGAAAGCGAACAAATCACTGAGCGTAGTCAGCGCCAGCGCCGCAAACCCGATCGAAAAAATGTAGGCGTCTTTATTGCGCTTGGACGCATATAGAATCGTCACGCCAATAAGTAACAACAACTGTACAATGATCAGGATGCCTAAGATTTGAACCGAGACAAGATAATATAAATCATAAATACCGTTGCCCGTTAGTACATTGACTCCAAGTAACACTACGCATAGGATGGAGTAACCCGTCTGGAACTTGCGACCATACCGCAGCAATTTGTAAGGTCCCGCACCATATATTTTCTCGAAATAATAGTATAAAGCAGGCAATACGGTTAGCAGAGCAAAGTCGAATATCAAGAGCCACAAGCTGCCAAGCTCCCCGTAAAAAGTATAAAGAAACGGTGTGTAGGTAATAAGCAGTGCACCGCAGGCGAGAATAATCAAACTAAGCGCAAGCCAGCTGGATATGGTGTACCTCGGTAAAAAAAGACAGCAGAAGAACATGACCACGGCGATAAACAGGAATGAACTTCCTAGTATAAAATCTTCCAAATCCTCTTTAATGAACAATCCCCGCAACGTCTCATAGTCACCAAATATAACGTCGCTTCCGATGCCTAGAGACCCTTCCATATCCGCATGGGACCAAATATAAAACGTCTTACCTGCGTCCTCAGGTACAAGTGGAAGCAGCAGCGAATGATTGGTGTAAGCGTAATCGCGTCTTTGCTCATATACCAATTCCAGTTCACGAAAGACGAGCACGTCCTGGCCCCTGATCCGATTGATCATAATGGCAGCCTGCTTCCCGTCATATTCCGGCACGATAAACCGGTTCCAGACCGAATTCACCGCATCTGCTGGTGATACATGAAAGTTGCTGGGTTCTTCGTCCGACCAGTCACTAGAATGTCGAATATTTCCGGGTGATACGCTGTCTTGCGGCTTACGATCCCATCTGAACTGCCAATCGAGTATCACGTTTTGGTTGTTATATGCATCCGCTTTTTCCGGTATTATCATCGTTGTTACAAACAATATCGGCAGCAGAAGCAGGAATATGTATCTATGCATATCCTTCATCTAAGTTAGCACCTCTGACCGTTCATAGTCCTGACCACGGAATTGTTGATAGAAACCTCTCCCCAGCCTGAATATTATTCGACAAACTTCGTGTTCATTCACATTCAATATAACATGAAACGAGAGCGATGAACGTATAAATTTTATCAGCCCATAAATAAAGAAAAGGTTGGCTCCCACCCATCGGTTTACTTTGGCGCAATCCTTCTTGTTTTTACGAATGAGAACTTGCAGTAAGTCCCGCTTTATCCAGCATTCGCAAGATTTCCTGGTTCAAGACTACCCAAGTAACCTGTCTGCCGGCTGCAAATATTTATCCATCACTTCGAAGATGTCATCAGGGCAAATTGATCCCAGAAATGCAACTTGGACAGATCGATGATGACCGAATCCGGATCTTGATTTGCGTCAGTTATTCGACAAAATACATCATGCTTCTAAAGAAGAGCTTTCCGCGAATTTCATACACTTTCGTTTCCTATCGGTTGATTATCATAAACCGTAAAAATTTCATACGCTTACAGGAAATAGGACAGACTAACGGTCGTGAACTTTACAATATGCGATTTCGACATCAAGGATTCAATCTCCACCGAACGGGTAAAGTCGAAGTATAGAATCAAAATCTTTATATGCTTTGGAATGAGAAAGGAGATGCAAAAAAATGCGTGACGAAAACAATCGCAATACTTTAGCCGACTTAACATATCTGGAATTCGAAGCTAAACGGAGAGTATCGGATACCGAGCTGATTCCGGAGGACGATATGAAGGATGTGAACACCTATACAACTCAAAGCCTTAGCAGCGAGCAAGCAGATCATATCGCTTACGATCAGAACGATTCAGCTCCAGCCGATGCTGATCCTAGCCTGCTTCATCAGGATCAAAGCGCCAACGAGGCATGGGAGCAGATAGCCAGTGAGGACGCGGCGATTGTTGCGGGGGAGGATACCGACGAGATGAACCGCGCTCATCCTTCCTCACCGGATATCGCACTGCAAGGTGAGGATGCCGCCGATGAGATCGCTGAACATGAGTGGAGATCCGTCGAAGGAGACATCCCTTCCCGCCCAGGCGATGATCTCGTAACTGAATCTTCGCTGGATCCGGTGCAGCGGGTAGAGATGGACGCGGCTATGACCGGCAGCGGGACAGCATTCATGAAACAAGATATTTTCAAAAACTTCCCTTCTGCTGAAGAGGATAGCGCTCCCTTGGAAGATGTCCCCGACGCAGATGCTATAGCGCCTAACAGCCCCGTCGACCCAGCAGCGCCACCAGTCGATCAAATGCACGGCATCGACTTGCTCAATGGCAGCAACGGTGAGGAAGACACTCGCTAAAGGTAAGTTCAGGACCCGCCTCCCGCCATTGCAGGATGCGGGTCTTGCCATTCATTTGATTATACATCTAAGGAGGCATTACTCTTATGAATAATCGACCTGATAAAGAGAATAAACAAATGGAACATGAGCACGGTCTAGTTATCGAACGGGACATCGATGCTGAATCAGGGCTTTTCCGTGAAGACTCCTATCCTGACAGTGAGGCCATACCCGATAGCATCCGGCATGAGAAACCAGACGGCAGCGATAGCAGCAATCGTGGAAACCAACCTTCATCCGCAGAATGAAGCACTGGGTAATAACCATTCCGTAACAAAACTTTGAATCCATCCTTTCACCCATGCTATACCTTCCAACATACACTACACCATATGACTCTGGAAGGATGATGCCATATGAAAGGACTGCTGACCCGCATAGGACAGAAGATCACGCTTCAGCAGCGCCTCGCCCTATTAACCGGACACCTGGCTGAGATTAACGCGCCCAATTCAGGTCTGGAACCTGGCCGAATTCAGCGTGTGTTTCCGAACCGATTTATCAAAGTACAGGGAGAACTGTTCGTTCCATTAAGCTTGAATTCCATTCGCGTATTCAATGTTTCTCCCCCTAGACGAAGTATACCTGTAGGAATTCGGACCACTTTCCCGACCGGAGGCGCTTTCAACCGAATACGAATTGTGCGAATCGGCACCGATTTCATTGAACTGCTGGGAAAGGATAAGAACCGTTCACGGATCTTGCTGCCCTTGAATAAAGTAGAGGGCATTTTCCCTATCAAATGATCCACAGCCTGAAGACTAGCCAATGACATCAGTACATGCTGAACCAAGCTTCCGGACGACTCCATGTCCGGGGGCTTGTTCAGATCTGGCGCCGGTTACACATCCAAACTTTAGTCGTACTCCAACATATGATAAGATACATACTGAATATAGACCAAATTTAGACAGATATACACAGGAGGAGTCAATGATGTTGAGATCACAGAAGCGCTTCTACCCCGCTCTCTTGGTTATTCTTGCCCTGCTGCTCGTTATGACGCATGCGGCCAGAATAACGACACAGGAGCAGGAGATAGTGCAACGGGCGGAAACGGCACATCGAATGAAACACCTGCCGAGACACCGCAAGAGCCGGAGACGGAAGGGAACGTTCCTGACCCGAACGCAAGCCACCCCGTGGTTACTATTGAGATGGATAGCGGGAAGACCATTAAGCTGGAACTATATCCAGAAGTAGCTCCGAATACGGTCAACAACTTCATCTCGCTGGTTGAGCAAGGCTTTTATGATGGGACAGGCTTTCACCGCGTCATTCCCGGCTTTATGATTCAGGGGGGCGATCCTGACGGAATGGGTACTGGCGGTCCCGGATACGGCATCGCCGGCGAGTTCGCGGCCAACGGCTTTGAGAACGACCTGCTGCATACGGAAGGCGTGCTCTCGATGGCCCGGGCACCAGATCCGAACTCGGCCGGATCCCAGTTCTTCATCATGGTCGAGGCTGCCCCGTCTCTGGACGGACAATACGCTGCGTTCGGCAAAGTGATTGAAGGAATCGAAGTGGCCCACGAGATCGTGGCGCTGGAACGGGACCAAATGGATAAACCACTGGAGTATCCCGTCATGAAAAAAGTAACGGTCGACACCCTGGGCGAAGATTATCCAGAGCCAGAGAAGCAATCTTAATTGTAAAGGACGGAATCCGTGGTTAACCTCTGGATTCCGTCCTTATTATTTATCCTTTATTTCATGGTGTGACTGGTTTCTCGATTACGAACAAACATGTACTGTCAGGCAAAACGACCGGTTCCCCCTGCTCATCCATAAATTCGATGCGTCCAGCCAGCGCCTCCGTGTATCCATCTTGCAAGTAGTGCCGCTTCTCAAGGATCAGCGCCTCCGGCCCCAATACCTGCGTAATACAAGCCACAAATTGTTCTGGGGTGAAGTATCCGAACTGTTCCTGTACTTCATGCACGTAAGCCTCCGGCCCCCAGGTATACGTATAGAGAAACTCCATTGCATCATTGACGGGCATCACGTACTCGTGCACCGAGAGTTGTTCATATGCTATCGTTCGACCTGCAAAATCTGCCGCATAACGTGCCAGCCACTCCGGCCCATTCGGCTCCAGAAACCGGATTCTCCGTTTAAGCGAGGCTTCTTCCGTCATAATCCCGTCACGAATAATGATTCGGCCACCAGGTGTTAACACGTCGTAGGCACTACGAAGCGCTTGTTTAACCGTATTCGGATTAAAACGGACACCATCGGTTTCAATATAAGAATACAATTCATGAAGAATGGACGAGAAGATCACGGTACTTACGCTTCCCGGCTCGACGTACTGATGCAGCCGAAGAGCATCTCCCTGCCTGACACACCATCGCTTCCCTTCAAGGCGCTTACGTTTCTCCAACGCTTCGATAACGTTAAGGGAAATATCGATCCCGATCGGACGCACATCAGGCATACGCTCCTCGATCAGATCGAGCAGAACGCCTCCTCCTGGGCCGATATCCAGAACCGTATCGCCGGTAATGAAGTCCAGAATAATCTGTTTATAATCGCCTGTACTATTCATATCCTTCAGGTAGCTCTCTTCGTTATGAAACCGATCATACGCATCGCGCCTGAGACCGAACAGGTCGAACAGCATCAATACGGCTTTCTCGTAGAGCGGTGATTTCTCCGCTTCGATGCAGAAATCGATCAGTTTATCCGCTGCCTGCGAGAATTCAAACGTGAAGAACAACGTATGCGGCGCACCCGGTTGTTCAATGATTCGATACTGTAAATGCGGATTCGCACTTGGCTTACCAATCAGGCAATCCTCCCAATCCAGTTGCCGCAAGTATTGTTCAATCATCCGTTTCTTATACACGTTGAGCTTCTTGACACCTTTATAATCGTAGTACATATCGTTCATCAGCAGCTCAAAACTAAGATGTGCCGCAGCAGTCGTTGGTTCGTCAACGGGAGATCGATCTTGCGGATCGGAATGCAGCGCGAGCAGCAGCACTTTCAGAAATTCCTCGAACGAGAAATCCTGCAGCGCAGCTTCCACGTACCAGAGCGTTAATGGCTGTAAACCGCGAAGGGCTGCATCAAGCTCCAGCCGCCCTTGCACATTCTCCAACGCCTGCTCGAAGTCCTCACCCTTGGCGATCGAGGCATGCCGCAAGCGCCGCAGCCGATCTTTAGAACTCCATGGCTTCGATGCGCGCCCATCAGCCATGCCTTGTATAAGGGATGTGATCTCGGTCTGAACGGCATCCCATAAGGAGTTCGATACAGCCCCGATAATACAGTGATTCAAGGATGTCAGCAGCCGCACCCACTCCTCGGACGTTAGCCTTCCCCGATCCATAAGCCGCAGCAGCGGAAAGCTATCCGCAAGCGCCACTTCCCCGCGAATGTGCTGTCCGAGCAATCCGTGGGTAATAATTAAAGCATGGACCATCTCCCCGCGCTCAGTCATGGTTCCATGAACGGCTTCCATATGCCTCTTATACAACTCTGCGGAACCGATATGATGCAGAAACAGATTGACCCCCGTCTGCTGCAGAGAAATCCGCTCACGCCTTGTGCCACCCTTGGCCGTCTCGGACCATGCCAGCACATCCTCCAGCAGCTCTTTGATCCAATAGGAGACTTGTAGCGAATCCAGCATAAGCAACGAGCGTTCCACGTAATCGAGGACAGGGTTGGCATCCGCCAATTCCCTGAAGGAGGTAATGCGTTCCAGATTTATGATTCTCTCCTCGGCAGAAGCGAGCATTTTGAGCCAGGGGCAGCTTCTCACCGCTTCTTCGTCCCCTTGACGAAAGGCACTAATTTTCTCCAGCGAGCGCAGCATTCGCAGTTCCCCCACTTCTTAGGATAAAATGTGTATGAGTGTCGCAATATTGTTACAAGTATATCAGATAGCCTTAATTATGATGAAGGAGTGAATGTAGATGAGTCTAAAGAACAAGACGGCTCTCATTACGGGCGCAGGTAAAGGAATCGGACGGGCGCTTGCCATTGCCCTGGCCAAAGAAGGAGTCCACGTCGGTCTGATATCCCGAACCGCAGCGATTTGGAATCTCTGAGTAAGCACATTGCTGATGAATACGGAGTCAAAGCGGTCGTTGCGGTGGGAGACATCTCTGTACAGCATGAAGCGGAAGCTGCCTTCGCCGCAGTGAACATGGAGCTCGGTTCCATTCAGATACTTATTAACAATGCCGGTATCGCCCAATTCGGCAACTTGCTCGATATGCAGCCCGAAGATTGGAAACGCATCGTGGACGTCAATCTGATGGGAACCTATCACATGCTTCGTGCCGCATTGCCTGGCATGATTGAACATAACGAGGGCGATGTCGTGAATATCTCATCCACGGCAGGCGAACGCGGATTCGCGACCGGCTCTGCTTACAACGCTTCCAAATTTGCCGTTATGGGACTGACCGAAGCCGTAATGCAGGAAGTTCGCAAGCACAATATCCGTGTCACAGCGTTGACCCCGAGCACCGTTAACACAGAGCTTGCGGTCAACGCCGGTCTCAAGATCGGTGTAGAGGATCGCATGATGCAGCCAGAGGATGTGGCCGAACTCGTACTCGCCGGACTGAAACTCCCGCAGCGCGTATTCATGAAATCCGCCGGAATTTGGACTACCAATCCGCAATAGATTCAGCGCCTCAAAAAAGTATAAAGGATGCACCCATTATTCGGCTCTGCGGATAATGGGTGCATCCTTCATTATGACCGACATGTTCACTCATCTTGCCTCATACCAGCCCCAGGCGCGATTTCGTTGTGCCATACGTGTAAGCTCATGATATAATGACAGGACGTATAAAGGCCAATCGAGTACGCTTCCTTACGTTATATTTATGGAAAGAAGATGACTACAGCATGATCGCCGACATTTTACTGGAAGTGGTACTTCCTATCTTTGTCCTGATAAGCTTCGGTATTATTCTTCAATATGCCTTCAAGCTGGATTTGTACACACTTGCCAAAATCAACTTCTATTACATTACGCCCGCGGCTGTATTTATGAGTATGTATGAGTCGCAGATGTCACCTACTGCTGGGTATGGTCGCCTTATTCTATGCCATCTATATCGCGATTCTCTATGTGATCAGTCTCGCGGTTGCCAAGCAGCGCAAGTTCAACCGCGGCATGAAGGCTGCTTTCACCAATTCCATAATTCTGGACAATTCCGGTAATTATGGACTGCCGATTAATGATTTGGCATTCAAAGGAGATGCGTTGGCTGGATCGATTCAGGCGCTGATCATGTCATTTCAGAGTCTGTTGACATTCACTTACGGTGTTATCTCCATTCAGGGTGCCAAGACGGAAGGATTATACAAACAGGCCATCATCGGCTTTCTGAAGATGCCGGTGCCTTATGCGCTCGTGCTCGGTATTCTGCTGCATGCACTCGCGCTGCCGCTGCCGGTATTCATTTCCCAGCCACTGATCTATGCCGATCAATCGATGGTCGCGATCGCACTGCTGACCTTGGGTGCCCAGATTATCAAGTATCCTTTGCGCCTGCGCAGACTGGATGTTTATCTCAGTGTTCTGCTGCGCCTGCTGATCGCACCTGCGATCGGCATCCTGATCGTGCTGATGCTCGGACTGAAGGGTATTCCCGCCCAGGCGCTGATTATTGCCTCCGGGATGCCAGCGGGGGTGAACTCTTCCATACTGGCAGAAGAATATCAGAATGAACCCGATTTCGCTGCACAAACCGTTCTTATTTCGACCATACTAAATGTTATTACCATTACTGGCTTAATTACGCTAGCCAAATTTATCGCCTAACTTATCGTAATCAGGAGGAAGTTACACATGAAATATGATTTTGATCTTGCCATTGACCGAAACCGCAGCGCTTGCGAGAAGTGGGACAACGTACCCGCGATATTCGGCGTACCCGATGCGCTGCCGATGTGGGTCGCCGACATGGATTTCGCCGCTCCGCCAGCTGTAATTGAGGCGATGCAAGCAAGGGTTGAACATGGCGTGTTCGGTTATACGTTCCCGACCGAGTCCTATCGCGGAGCCATCGCGAACTGGATGAAACAACGTCATGACTGGACCATTCAGCAAGAATGGATTCAATTCTGTCCGGGCGTCGTTCCCGCACTTAGTCTAATCGTGGATGCATTCAGCGAGCCGGGCGATCAGATCGTCATCCAGACGCCGGTATATCCTCCCTTCTATCGCGTTGTGAAAGAACATGGACGTGAGCTGGTTCATAATCCGCTCGCATTAGGCGAGGACGGCGATTACACCATGGATTTTGAGGATTTGGAGAAGAGTTTTGCGGGCGGCAAGGTCAAAATGATCATTCTGTGCAGTCCACATAATCCTGTAGGACGAGTATGGAGCAGACAAGAGCTGGATCGTCTTGCGACGCTGTGCCAACAATACAATGTGCTGGTTGTCTCCGATGAAATTCACGCAGATCTGGTGTTCGAGACGGGTGCACACACGCCGTTCGCCGCATTATCGGAAGATGCCGCCGAGCGCTCCATCATCTGTACGGCACCAAGTAAGACGTTCAATATCGCCGGTTTGAACACCGCCAATATGATCATCCCGAACGCACAGCTTCGCAGCAGATTCCGCAAAATCTTGAATCGCTACTCCATCGGCTCCATCACGCCGATGGGAGCAGCGGCAACAGAGGCTGCCTATCGCCATGGCGGCCAGTGGCTGGACGAACTTCTCGTATATATCCGCGGGAACATGGAACTGGTTCAGAGTTACGCTCACGAGCATCTACCGGAGCTGAAAGTAAACTTACCGGAAGCAACATACCTGCTATGGATCGACTTTAGAAACATGAATATCTCTCATGAGGAACTAACCCGTTTCCTTGTTCAGGAAGCGAAGCTGGGACTGAATAGCGGGGCTGCCTTCGGTCTTGATGGTGAAGGCTTCATGCGCATGAACCTGGCTTGTACCCGAGCCACCGTGAAGGAAGCTTTGTCGCGCCTGCATCGTGCTATTGAAGCTTGGAGAGCGAAGTAATACATGATAACAAGAGAGTCGTGCCTTCTGGCGCGGCTTTTTTGGTTATTAACACAGAGTCCTCCATCGCTTAACTGGATCATCGGGGTCGATGTCGATATAATAGAGTAGACATCATGGTGAAAGTAGGTAGACAGTCGAACTCTATGATCAAACGTAAAAAATCAACCCTAGTACTCATTGTTGTTCTAATGCTTGCGATATTCTACATGCAACTGCAAACGACTATACCCGGCATCATACAAGATCTTGATTTTGATTTGAGTAAGAAGGACGCTCCGCCTGTAACCGAATTGCATCCTTACGTTCTGAAGCAGAAGAATGAACTGGTTCGTCTAACGGAGGAGAAGGGAATTACCATCATCATCTCTGACGGCTACCGGAGCCACGAGGAACAGACGCGCATCTACAATCAAGGTCGCACAACGGGGGGGAGCATTGTCACCAATGCCAAGGCTGGAGAATCCCTACACAACTATGGCCTTGCCATCGATTTCGCATTAAAGCTAAAGGATGGCAGCGTAATTTGGGATATGGAATATGACGGGAACAACAACGGCAAATCCGACTGGATGGAAGTCGTTGAAATCGCGAAGAGCTTAGGCTTCCAGTGGGGCGGTGATTGGGCCAATTTCCCGGACTATCCGCATCTTCAGATGGATTTCGGCTTAAGCATTCGTGAACTGCAGCGCGGCAAGCGGCCGCCGGAAGATATAGCTATACCATAGACGAGGATGACTACGTTATAAGTCGTCCTCGTTTTTTTTCATGCCCAAAAAGCTCCGAGATGCTTGACATCTTTCCTGCCTTTTGGTTATATAGTTATATATATGAGTATATAACTAATATTAAGGTCACAAGAACAAGGTGGTGATTGTTAAATGAGTGGCGGCCATGCAGATAGCAGACCCTTATTCATTCAGATTAAGGAACGTATTGAAGATCAGATTGTGAACGACCAATTGCATGAAGGTGATCAAGTTCCTTCAACCACGCAGCTATCTCAGTTTTACAAAATCAATCATATTACCGTGCTGAAAGGAATCAATCTACTGGTAGAATCCGGTCTAATCTATAAGAAAAGAGGGGTTGGTATGTTTGTTGCTGACGGCGCGAAGCAGATGCTGTTGCAATCAAGGAAGAACGCATTTGCAGACGATTATGTTGTTCCCATGCTTCAAGAAGCCGGTAATCTCGGCTTATCCAATGACGAGCTATTCGAAATCATAAACAAGCTAAAAGGAAGTGATCCTCATGAATTATGATGTCCAGTTTGACTCTGTATCGGTACGTTATGGCAATGTTGAAGCCGTTCGCAACGTCTCCTTCCGCCTGGAGAGTGGCAGGATTTACGGTCTTCTCGGACGCAACGGAGCAGGTAAAACCACGCTATTATCGGTGCTCGCCTCATTCCGGGAACCCTCCGCAGGTTTAGTTACGGTTGGCGGTATGCAGCCATTTGAGAACCGGGAGATCATGCAAGAGGTATCCTTTATTTATGATGTCGACTATAAAGATGAGTCGGAGAAGGTCAAGACGATGGTGGAATCGTTCGCAAGGTATCGGCCGCACTTTGATGCCGCTTATGCGATGGAGCTTGTAGGCAAATTCGGTCTGCCGCCTCAAAAACCACTCAAAGAGTTATCCAAGGGGATGCAGTCTGCTTTCAACGTATGCATCGGTTTGGCAAGCCGTTCGCCGGTTACCATTCTGGACGAAGTGTATCTTGGCATGGATGCGCCTGCTCGGGAAATCTTCTACCGCGAACTGCTTGAGGATCAGGCACGGCATCCGAGAACCTTCATTCTCTCCACTCATCTGGTATCGGAGATGGATTATCTGTTCGAAGACGTCATCATCATTCACCAGGGCGGGTTCGTGCTCCAAGACGATTATGAATCGTTAACCTCCCGCGGGGTTTCGGTTACGGGTGCAGCTCATGAAGTAGATCAATTCATTCAAGGCAAGAAGGTGCTGAATACGCAGCAGCTCGGTGCAACCAAGTCTGTCATGATCTATGGTGAACTGGAAGAAATGGAACGACAAGCTGCGCAGAGATCTGGACTTGAGCTCGGCCCGATATCGCTTCAGGATCTGTTCATTCATCTAACCGGGGAGGGTCGCTGAATATGAAGAAATCATCAATGTTATCCAAAATCACATTCGACATGTTATACCAAAAAGGGAATTGGGCCTTGGGATTCCTATTGGTCCTGCTTCTGCTCCATGTTGGAATGGGCATCGGAACGAGTATCGGTTTGAACGTTCGAAGCGAATTCGCAGAGGAAGACTTCCTCTCGCTTGCGTTCCGTTCAAGCAAAGGCTTTTTGTTGGTGATCGGTATTCTTTCCGCCTATGGCTTCCTGAGTTATTATGTAAAAATGGGACTCACGCGCAAAGATTTTTATTATGGCGCTGTACTATCTACTGGCATACTGTCCCTGTTATTTCCGCTTGTGGCTGGAACCATCCAACTTGTGCTCGGGCTGTTCATGAATGGCAGCATTAATTCTGCCATCCTGCAGGAATTCAACAACAATTGGCTGCATTTTGTCACTGCGTACAGTATCCAGAACTTCTTCTTTTATCTTATGGGATGGTTGATCGGAACAGGCTTCTACCGCTACGACTGGATACGAGGAATCGGCTTCATTGCCATAGCAGTTGTCGGTATCGCAGTAATTGATGGCTTGTGGCAATACGAGTTGGAATCATTCTGGGGTAACTGGCTGCCGATCACTTTCGGGGAAATGCCATTCTTGGCCACGTTGGCTGTCTCACTAGCTGTCATCGTTGTCGCCCTCATCCTTATCCGATTTATGTCCAGAAAAATCACGATCAGGATGTGACACATCTATTAGAAATGGCTGACTCACTTGGCAGGTGCTGCCTAAGAGTCAGCCATTCTAGGTTATGACAGTTTCATATGAGTACGTAAACCTGAAGGTGGTCTTTACACAACCGTCAGAAGAGTATAACGTTATAGTCATACGGATTGACAGTCTATGTGATATGAAGGAGAACATATATGCAGGAAATGAATCGAATACTTATCGTCACCGCCGTAGACGCGGAAAAGGACGCCGTGCTGCGGGGGCTGGGAAACGCTGCAGGCGTCGATGTCATCGCCGGCGGCGTCGGACCCGCAGCAACCGCTGCAGCAACCGCACGCCAGTTGACCCAGTCCGCCTATCGACTCGTGATCAGCGCAGGCATTGCAGGCGGCTTTCACGGACAAGCAGAGATGGCATCCATCGTGGTCGCCGATACGCTGATTGCCGCGGACCTCGGCTCTGAAACCGGGGAAGACGGCGGCTTCCATAGCGTGGAGCAGCTTGGCTTCGGCACGGCCCGTATTCAAGCAGACCGCGCCTACGCAGCCAAATTAGTAGAAGCCTTGCAGGCTAACGATATCCAGACCACTCTCGGCCCCATCCTTACCGTCTCCACCACAACAGGCACGGCCGCAACCGCAGACCGCCTATTGCTGCGCGTACCAGGTGCCGCCGCCGAAGCATGGAAGGATTCGGCGTAGCCACCGCTGCTGCGGCGGCAGCGATTCCCGTGCTGGAGATTCGTTCGATCTCCAATATGGTCGGACCCCGCGATCGGGGTGCCTGGAAGATCAAAGAAGCGCTGCAGGCGCTGGAACAAGCCAGTTCATTACTACCGGAGGTGCTTACATGAAGATCGCTTTTTCCCCGTGTCCCAACGACACCTTTGTATTCCACGCCTGGGTGCACGGCCTGATACCGGATGCGCCTGAGCTTGATGTGTCGTACGCAGATATTAATATTACCAATCATTGGGCGGCTGACGATAGAGAGCATGACATTCTGAAAATCTCTTATGCCGCCCTGCCATGGGTTCTGGACGAGTATGCTTTATTGCCTTGCGGCGGCGCACTCGGTCGTGGCTGCGGGCCACTCGTATTAACGGCGGATAAGCTGCCTGGTGGGGAAGCGGCTAGCGGACCAACCGCCTTATCCGGCCGTACTATCGCCGTCCCGAGCGAACGTTCCACCGCTTATTTGCTCTTCCGGTTATGGGCGGCACAGAACGTGCCGGGCGGCCTCGGAGAGATTATCGTTATGCCGTTTGACCAGATCATGCCTGCCGTGCGCGACGGCGCCGTTGATGCCGGCCTGGTCATCCACGAGGCACGCTTTACGTACCCATCGTATGGGTTGAAGCTGATGTCGGACCTTGGGAGCTGGTGGGAATCCGATACCGGGCTGCCGATACCGCTCGGAGCCATCGTCGCGCGCAGATCCCTGGATTTGAAGCGCATCTCCCAGTGGATTCGAACTTCCGTTGAATACGCGTGGGCACACCCGCAAGATTCCAAGGCCTACGTCCTGGCGCATGCACAGGAGATGGAGCAGCAGGTGGCTGAAGCGCATATCGATCTGTACGTCAACTCGTTTACGGCAGAACTCGGCGAAGACGGTTATGCTGCCATCTCCGCCCTGCTCGAACGCGCGGCAGACGAAGGGCTCGTTCCGCGAATCGATCCCGCGCTGTTAAAGAGACCGTACTGACATATGAAAGAGGAACGTACCGTGCCGCTGATTTGGCGGCCAACTTGTACGCTCCTCTTTTTTTGGCATCGGTAACTATCGTTCGTCCGACTGGATATATTCATTCAATTGCCGATAGATCCCGACAATCTCATCCATTGGCATGCGGACCAGTCCACTGGAGGAAGGTGCTACAAATTCCTGGACCCCATCTACTAGCATTTCCTGTTGAAAGCCCCAGTCACTTCGCGATTTACCGCTAAATTCGGTATAAACCCCCTTACCGACGAAGCACGCGACTTGCGGTCTGAATTGTTCGAGTTTCTCCTTCAGTATATCTCGCCCAAGCTGATACTCCGAGCGGGTGATATCCTCTGCTCCCCTTGTGGGTCTGGCCACGATATTGGTGAAGCCATACCCTAACTTCAATAATTGCCCGTCTTCTCTAGCCTCGTATAGCCGGGGAGTCAGCCCCGATTGGTGAAGGATGCGCCAGAAATTGTTACGGGGGTTGGCATAGTGATGCCCGACCTCGCCGGACCGCAAACTTGGATTGAATCCGATAAATAAGATGGTCAATCCGTAATCGAGATGATCCCTGATTTCATTCATGCTTTAGCCTCCTGCTGCTAAGCCTTGCCAAGACGAACCCTACTATCTTGTTATGTTAATGCGTAGTGGCCGAATGGTTCTGGCTATTGTTACGTTTGCGTATCTCATGGATGCCCATTACGACCGTAACGAGCTCCCAATCCGTCAGTTCCTCGCTCTCATTATGCAGATGGTAAGCACCTGATTGCAGCCAGTTGCTTACACGATGAAATCGTGCGGCCAGGCTCCCCGCATGATCAGCTATTTCATATTCGTTGGAAAAGGCTGGCGATATAATCTCAAACGTCCCGCGGGACCCGCATCGTATTCAAACCTCTTCTTCATAAAACTCATTCTCATGCGTAGCACCCCGAGCTCCTGATCGTTATGATCACGCACGTTCCAGCGATTAGAGAAGAAGCGAAACGATCCGCTACACACCCGGTCACGCGCTGCATCGTATACATCCACGGAGGAGCCAAAAGCACTCTTCAAATCCAATTCGCCGATGACTTCTCCCTGCCGATTCATGATGTCTGTTCTGCCCGCATTAAAAAAGTTATCCTTAAAGTAGAGGCTCATTGCACCTCGCTCCCTTCTATTATGTTTATGTGTTACCCATTACAACGATTTCGAAGCCGAATTGTTTCAACATTTTTTAACGTGAACCGGGAACCAATTCAAGATTGAATTGTCTAATATGATGAGGTGATGCGATTGGAGTATCTGAAGCATATGGTCGCAGCGGATGACGCTAGCGCCATCCTGAGTGAATTAATGGATCTTTATGGACAGGATGTATGGAATTATGCGTATTTCCTGACCAAGCGGCGGGATGCCGCAGATGATATTAGCCAAGAGGTTTTTCTAAAAGCGTTCAGACATTTACACGATTTTCAGGGCCGAAGCTCCGTGAAGACATGGCTGCTGACCATCACCCGGAATATCTCCTTCAATTATCTTAAATCATCCTTCATATCCAGAGTGATGCTGCTAGGGCGGAATATGCCAGACTCCAGTATGCCCTCCGCGAGATGGAGTATATGGATACACATGCCGTCTCGCGTATCTGGAAGCTGGTTATGCAGCTGCCAGCCAAATACCGGGAGGTGCTTATTCTGGAATCCCACTATCACCTCACACGCAAAGAAATGTCGGAGCTGCTGAACATCGCCGAAGGTACGATCAAATCCCGGTTGCACCGGGCACGTGCTCGGATGGAGGAACTGCTGAAAGGAGAGGATATGCCATGACCACCACAAAACAATCGAATGAGCCTACCGAATCGGCATGGACTAGCGAGCTCTCTTCGCCACCGTTTGAAGCGCCCATGTTCACGGAAGAAATGAAACGCCAGGTGCTCAGCGGCAAACTTGCCCCGAAGTCCATCCCTCATCGTACATCCATTCGTACGCGTAACATTCGCTGGCGTCTGCTACCCGTCGGTATCCTGATCATCCTGTTGGCAGGAGCTGCCGGCGTATGGCAGAAGTCGCCTGTACTCCAGCAATGGACCTCTTTGACGATGGGAGATTCATCGGATTGGGCTCCTCGCCAAGTTTACACCCAGGATGGTGTTGACAAAATACAAGCCTTTCCAGGAGGGGAATTTCCAGCGGGTATAACCTCAGGAGCGATGTGGATGTTGGTGGATCCAATTGAGACGATGGAAGGAAAAACAATCGAGATCCACGCCATTCATCGTCTATCAGGATATACATTCATGGAATTGCCCGAGACGATCATAACAGCCGAGATGGCTTATGATAACTTCACCCGTGTGACCTCAAACTTCGGTCCGCCATTGGCCGGACTATGGAGATACGACGTGATCGTGGATGGCGACAAATACGGTGATGTGGTGATCGACGTACCCGATGGCAGCTGGGAGCCTAGTCCGCAGTTTCTATTGGGTAATTCGGACAATTTCCAAATGAATTCTAGAATAAATAACTTCCCATATGTACTGAATGGCGTGGAAGGACGATTAGGGTTATTAAACGCAGAAATTATATCTGGAGCGACCAACAAACACATGTGGTATTTTTGGGGGCGCAGTGAAGATCTCACAGGCGAAGTACAGATTACAGCTGTGAAGAAGGGATCGCACGAAGTCATTACTCTCTTTGAGGCCAAGACTCTTCAATCCCAGCTTAACGGGTCGGATGCATCGCTCCATACGATGTTGCTCCTGCCTAGCTCCGGATTGTGGCGCCTCATGGCCACGGTCGACGGCCAATTGTTCGGCAGCGTTGTAGTTGACGTGAAGTCACCGGATGGATGATGAACGATAGATGCCATTATTAATAATTCTCTGCTGCTCATAAATCAACATCCCTAGCACACAATGCGAGGCAAAAAGATGCGTAAATACATCCTTTTCCAGACTTCTATCACTTTAACGATACAGTTCCTGCAAAAATGCAGCCTTTTTCCTCAACCTTAGCCAGATAATAAAAAAACACCATAAATAACTGCAGATAAGCAGCTATTTATGGTGTTTCAACTTTTATTGGATAAATTCCTGCACTTCCGCATCTTTCTTTGCTCCCACACCAGTAACGGCTGCCCGCATGCAGTATATCACTACAAGACAGGCAGCCGTTACTAAGGTACGGTTACGTAAGATCGATTCATTACTGCGCGTTAAGCGCTTCCTCTGGCACTTCGATTTGATCAATCTCATCGTACTTGGAATACGTGCTCTTCATCTTCATCTCCAGGGTCACTTTCTCCCCTTCGGCTTCCAACTCAAGCACCATATCCAGGTCGGTTGTCGTCGGCAGATATGTTTCCTTGTGCACTCCATATACAAGACTTACGCTCTTGATGTCCATCTGCTCCATCATCGCTTCCATCTGCGGATCATTTCCCGCCTGGCTCATCATCGACTTGGCAATCTCTTTCAGATTGTCACCGGACACATCCGCAGTCAGGATATACACGTCACCTTCTTCAGTGACCGTGGTATCCTGGGCAATCGATTTAAACTGCTCCAACTGCTGATCCGGACCCGCATTCGCCATATCCATGCTATCTCGGATCTCTTGCTCCTGCTCTTGCGGAATCTTCATCCATTGATTGTCCATCTCGACATAGATGCCATCTTCCATAATGTATTGCTTCATCTCCACTTTGCCCTCAGCTGTATCCATCTCAATGATCTGCATCATTTCCATGGGGTCCATCGTAATCTCCGATTCTAGCACCATGTCCACATTTTGTTCCTGACTCTGCTCGCCTTCAACAACGATATGCTGCTTTATATCGGCATTCATGGCAAAACTCTTCAAATTAGCGGATGCTTCCACTGACCGTTGCAGCAACTCTTCTGCCGTCGGAACCTCATCTTGCGACTCCTCTTCAACCGGCGACGTCTCTGCAGGCGGCGCTGTTTCCTCTACTGGTGGCGTCGCAGCGCCCTCCTCAACGTCATTGTCGCTGCCACATGCTGCGATGACCATCATAAGCATGGCTGTGAATAATACCAACGTCCATTTTTTCAAATCCATATCCTCCTAAAGTAGGTGTCCTAGTTATTTACCCCAATTCTTGCCATTCGTAACATATCGTGCGGAAGTTGCCCGAATGCAGGGAACGAGATACACTAGACCTATTCTGTTCACTTAGGAGTGTGCTTCATTGGACAATCTATTGATCACCGGTTATCGAGCCCATGAGCTTGGTATATACAACAACAAACATGAAGGCATTCCCTATATACGCAAAGCCATTGCCAAACGCCTCATTCCCCTCCTGGATGAAGGGCTGCAATGGGTCATTACCCCTGGACAGTACGGCGTAGACCTCTGGGCCATTGAAGTCGCTATCGAGTTAAAAGCTCAGTATCCTGCGCTGCGATGTTCCATTCTTACCGCCTATGCCAATCCTGAGGAGCAATGGAAGGACGACAAGAAAGCCTACTTTCAGCAGCTTAAACAAGGCGTGGATTTCTACGCACCGGTCAGCAAGGACGCTTATCAGGGAAGCTGGCAATTCTCTGCCAGAGATGAGCTGCTGCTCCGCAAGACCGACGGAATCCTGCTCGTCTACGACGAAGATAACGGGGAAGCCAGCCCCAAGTTCATCAAAGAACGTGCGCTAAAGAAGCAGTCCCAGGAAGGTTACCGCTTCATTAGCATCGGTTCGGAAGAGATTCAGGCAATAGCCGATGAAGAGAGTATGAACCAGGCTGATTATTAGGTGGGTTTTACCATTTCGAGCCACCTGAAGAATTGTTGCTGTTAGAATTTCCGCTCCAGCTAGATTTACCCGTGGAACTTCCTTTGCTACTACTTGAGTCTGGTGAAACACCACTATGAGAGGGATTAGATGATCTGTTGCTCTGACTGAAGCTGCTACTTATCCCAGACCTGCTCGATTTAGAAATTTGATCCGCGGCACGTTTCATCGCCACTGCTGTGCGCTGAGTTTCGATAGCGGCTCTTCGCTGTTGTTCGATGATCTCCTGTTGCTGAATATCGGATGCTACACGTCGCATGTAATCATCAATCTGTTGGAGCTCATAAATAGCTTCCGTATAAAGTCCTTCCGATAACATATCCCTGACTCGGGCTAGATAGGATTTACTGGTTTTCTTAAAGCTTCTTCCTGCTTTTCGAGCAACCTGCTTATACTGCCTCTCCACCTGAGCAATTCTGCGTTCAGCTTCTTCCTTTTGACGCACGATCTCGCGGACTGCGAAGGAAAACTGTTCGGCGTTCTTGCTGATGAGAGCTGCCATTAGCTCCAAGTGCTCCAAATCATATGGAGTAGAAGATAATCGATCATATAGCGTTCGAATGCTCTCCCAGATGAACTGCGGCATATCAATCACTTGCATATGGCTTCGGGTCACAATCTGACTTCGAGAGACAGTCTCTTCATGTTGAATTATGACATCTTCCGAAGATGCCAGATCGTTACGAACCCGTTGAAGTCGTTCATCCAATTTATCTAATTCAGTTCTGACCTGGGCCAAAGCCAGACGGACTTTGCTCATCATGCTCAGCCCCTCGTCAATTCTCGTTCGGGCTGCTTCAAAATCCTGAATCAGATCATCAGTAAGTCGCTCTGCATCCGCTATGTTTTGATTAATACCCGTTACCATGCTCTGCGTGCGTATTAATTCATGCTCACCTGTTGACCAGTAACGCGATTTAAAACGATCCCGACAACTGTCCAATATTCCATTCAGCAATAAGTGTTCCTCATAGAATCGTTGGACTTGATCCTTAAGATCAGGGAGGTCTGTCTGATTCCGGCTTCTCAGGTCTGCCTGAAATTGGGTCAAGGATAATGCTTCCGCCCGTTGGGTATGTGCTCTTTCTGCGTGTCTTCTGACTTCATCCATCGCTCCAGCACGAAGATATGATTCTGATTGCTTCATCTCATAGCGCGATTCTTCAAGTCGCTCAAATGGACGGACCTTAATCTGGTTTAAATGATTAGACTCGATAATTTGTCTGATCTCCGTATGAGTCGCCTCCAATTTCTCTTGGAATGCGAGATGATCCTGCAAAAACACGTCCACTTCATCGATATTCTGCCCGATGATCGCGCGCCGTTGCTCTGCAATCCGAAGTACTCGCTGTGATTCCAAAGGATCAAATAAATTCAGCTCAATTGCACGCTGCATTTGGCTTTCGATTTGCTGCAGCTCCTCGTACAGTTTTTGAAGCGGAAAGCCCGTTTGTGTCGACTTACGATCCAACCTCTTCCGGCTCATTTGAAGCTCTTCATTAAGCTTAACTGCCATATCCTTGCTGGTTTGACCTGCAACTTCAATAACCATCAGCTTACTTTCCTCATTCATGACTGTGTGATCAATACGTTCTCTGATACTTGAATAACGATGTATGTTCAGATTGAGATTCTTGTAATCGAAAATGAAAACGTTCATTTTCTTCAGTTCTTGCTTGGAATCCACCGCCTGAGCGCACTGTTCTGTCAGAACCCTATAGATCTCTTGAACAGCCTCAGCCGTAGTCCCTTTGACAATCTCTCGAAAGTTCGTGACCTTCTCTTGAGCCGTATTACATCGTACCGTTAACTCTGCGAACTGTAGTTGAATGCGTGTAAGCCTGCGTAATTTAAACCAACCTAGCAGAACCGAACCTATGAAAATTATAATCGCTGAAGCAACAAAGATTTGAAGCCAAGGGACTCTGATCAATAACTGATTCAAGCCATTGGTGTTCACCATGGTTGGCTCGAATTTAGAGCTAGTCTCAAGCTCGGGAGCTGGCTCTGGATTCATTATTTCATGCTCGGACGAAGTCGTAGCTTGGGCAGCAACTGAGCCAAGGCGGTGGACTTGATTAATCATACTCGCACTTGCTTTTGAGAAATCCCCTTCTCTGGCAAATGGAATAAAATAAGTATCCAATAAAGCCGTGATCGCAACACTTCCGCTTCCCAGCCCTTTATGATGACTCCAGTCATCCAGCACCTTCTGCAAGTCTGGACGATTAAAATTAAACTCAACGCTTCGATCCTCCAATGATATAAGCAGGAGGGTATCTTGATTCTTCAACTTCCACTGAGCGTATGTCTGATTGGCTATATCGGTTGGGTTTGCCCCATTAAGCCTTGGTAATGTCAGGATATACACATTCAGAAACTCGCCCTCGGCTATTTTGTTCAAATACTTTATCTGACCTTGATCGAACAAACCCGCTTTATCCTGAACATACCCTTCTTTATTCGGAATCCCGGCAGCATACGCAGAAATTCCACTAATCATCGTTAGCACCAGAACCACCATAATCATTCGTATAAACTTCATTTCCAATCGCTAGCCCCCACTCTTCACAACACAAACTCTATCCATTATATACCATTATAATCAAACCTTCGTTACATAAATTTTTCGAATCAGTAAAAAGAGCCTCCCTTGACAGGAGGCACGCTTCATTGTTTATATTTTGATTTGTCCCTACGCCAACAAATAATCGTCGATGCTGGTATAAGCGTAGCCGTGTGCAGCTGCTACGGCTTCATACGTCACCTTGCCGCCAATGGCGTTGATGCCCCGGGCTAATGCTTTATCCTGGCGTGCCGCCGTTCGAATGCCGCGATTCGCGATTCGCAGTCCGTACGGTGCGGTTACATTTGTCAGGGCGATTGTCGACGTCCGGGCGACGGCGCCTGGCATGTTCGCGACGGCGTAGTGGATGACGCCATGCTTCTCATAGGTCGGATTATCATGCGTCGTGATTCGGTCAATCGTCTCAATCGAGCCGCCTTGATCAATCGCGACATCCACGATGACCGATCCAGGACTCATCTTCCGAACCATCTCCTCTGTGACCAATCGCGGCGCTCTCGCCCCCGGAATGAGGACGGCACCAACAACGAGATCAGCCGATTTGACCGTCTCCGCGATATGATAGGGATCCGACATGATCGTCTTCACCCGGCCTTGGAACAAGTCGTCAAGTTGGCGTAACCGGCCAGGGTTGATATCGAGTATGCTGACGTCCGCACCAAGTCCGAGCGCGATCCGCGCAGCATTGGTACCCACGATCCCGCCGCCAATAACGGCTACCTTGCCGGGAGCGACGCCAGGAACCCCGCTCAGCAGAACTCCCTTGCCGCCGTGGGCTTTTTCCAGGAAGTGCGCGCCGATCTGAATCGACATCCGGCCGGCTACTTCACTCATCGGCGTTAGCAGCGGCAGACTGCCGTCGGTTAACTGAATCGTCTCATAGGCCACCGCAACTACCTTGCGCTCGACTAGCGCTTCGGTCAACTCGGGCTCTGGCGCCAGATGCAGATAGGTGTACAGGATCATATCCTCATGGAAGTATTCGTATTCCTCTTGCAGAGGCTCCTTGACCTTAACCACCATTTCCGCCTGCCATGCTTCTGCCGCCGTTGGAACGACCTTGGCTCCAGCGGCTCTATAATCTTCATCCGTAAAACCGATCCCCAGACCCGCTCCGGATTGAACGACCACCTCATGTCCCGCATTCTTGAAGCTGATAACGGTACCTGGTGTCATGCCAACGCGGCTTTCATTGTTTTTGATTTCTTTGGGAACCCCGATAATCATCCCCATGGCCTCCTTAGTGGTCAACTTTGACTATCTATCTGCATTGTACCCATTTTTATCCGAACTGTGTACCAGTTCTTAAGTCTGTGAGAATTTTACGATAAATTACATGTATATGCAGGTTGCACGGGATCAGAGATGGCGCACGTCCATGATAAAAAGCCTCCAATCCGACCCGGATGAAGCGGAAGATTGTTTCGGCTTCATCACCAGCTCGTATAGAGGCTTTCGCATTTCATTCCACCAGGCTAGATCATCTACAACACTTTCTCCCGATCCTTCCCCTTATCCGACTCTCCGGCGTTCTTGTTCGCGTTCTCCCGATCCAACTTCATCTCATCGACTGTCTTTACTCTCAAACGGGCGGCGCCCTCATAGTCGCGAGTCGGAATCAGACTGCCCGCTGACTGTCGTTCTTTAGCCGCGGCGATCGCCTCCCCGTACTGAGGAAGCCAAGCTTCGCCGGCAATTAGCATCTCATCCACGAGCTGCCAAATCTCCTTCGGATTACATACGGCTCCCACGAGCGGATCCATCATAAAAGCTTGGCGCAAGAGCAAATCATCACCATGCACGGCAGCTTCAACAGCTAATCGTTGCACCGAGATGCTGGCGGAGCATACGGCAGCAGGCCCCAGCGGCAGCTTACCCACATGCGACATCGATATGCCGTTGCGATCGACATACCCCGGAGCTTCCACGATCGCGTCATCCGGCAGGTTGGCGATGATGCCTTGGTTGACGACATTAAAGTGTCCACGGTACATTCTTCCCGTTTCCAACCCTTCTATAATATAGGAGCCGTGCTCTTCACCTCGGTGCTCCGCGGTATAAGTCATAGCCGGATCGTTCATCCAATTCGGAAAATCTGTCTCAAACCAGTGGCGCCCCTCCGTGCATACACGCAGATAGCCCCAGTCTCCCCGTTGATCCAGCTGCCGAGGTCGATCCAATCCGTTATTTCTTCGGGGCGCTTGCGATACCAGGCGACATACTCGCTCAGATGGCCATTGGATTCTGTACTGTAGTATCCGAAGCGGCGGAGCATATCAATGCGAACTTTCTCCGTTCTGCTATATTCAGGATGCGACTCGAAAGCTTGCAGAAGCCCTTTCGTTAAATCCCTTCCTTGATGGGCAGCCTGGATATACCAGGTCTGATGATTAATTCCAGCACAGACGATATCGACTTCTTCTTTGTTTAGCCCGTACACTTCCGCAATTTGATGATGTCCGTGCTGAACCCCATGGCATAAACCGATCGTTCGCACGCCGCCGTATTGATTACAAGCCCATGTCAGCATCGCCATCGGATTGGAATAATTGAGCAGCAGGACATCTTCTACACACACCTCGCGGATATCCTGACAGATGCCCAGCATTTCAGGGATCCCCCGCTGTCCGTACATGATTCCTCCTGCACATAACGTATCGCCGACGCATTGATCGATGCCATACTTCAGCGGAATATCCACATCACTTCGAAAGGCGTCCAGTCCACCCACCCTGATCGTGCAAATCACATATTTCGCATCCTTCATCGCCGCCCTTCGATCAGTGGTAGCCTCAATAGAAATCGATAATCCATTCTCATGAATATCCCGTTGGCACAGCTTTGTCACCATCTCGAGATTAGGCTGGCTTATGTCCGTGAACGCGACCTCAATATTCCGGAATTCCGGCACGGTTAACAGATCTCGAAGAATACCACGTGTAAAACCGATGCTGCCGGCACCAATAAAAGCAACCTTGAATGACATTCCATCGCCTCCTTGTCATCATTGGGATTGAACTTATTGTAACAAGGGGCGATGCGAAAGCGTTATCAAGATCATGACCTCTTAAGATCAAGGATGTCAACAATCCTCACTTATCATCTTCAATTTGGCCATAGTTCCATGCTTTCCGATCCCGCGATAATCGGTATTCAACGGGCGTGCAGGCCGTATGTTTTTTGAATAACATGTGAAAATATTGTCTGCTGCCAACCCCTACATAATCCGAAATCTCATGGATCGGGATATCAGTCTGCTCCAGCAGCATCTTCGCTTTCTCCATGCGAATTGCAGTCAGATAATCGGTTATCGTTCTGCCCGTCCCTCTGCGAAATACTCTGTGCAAATACCCCGGATGCAGATTAACCTCGGCCGCCACATCCTTCACCTGGATCGGACGGTCATAATTCTGATGAAGAAAATCAACGCTACGCTTGATGTATAACTCGCTGAGCAGCACGTCCCCGCTCTCTCGTTCTTGCAGCAATCGCGCGATCGTGACAAGTAGTTGAATAAATAGCAGCTGCGGCAACATCTTGCCATCGGTTCCTTTCTGATCGAGTTCCAGAACGAGGCTTCTCAGCACAGGATAAACTTCTTCATGATCTGACAGCACAAGATATGGCGACGTAAGGCCCAAGAGTGAAGATACCTCGGCCTCCTCTTCTGCGATCTGACGCAAAGAAGGAGAGGGTCCCCTCACTTCGGCAAATCCAAATTCCACATTCAGCATTCGGCATGAGCTGTCTTTGTCCACGATCAAGCGGTGAGAGACGTCAGCATCAAGTATGACGAACTCCCCTTTTCTCAGAATAATACGCTTCTCCCTTCCCCGCTCGTTCACGTCAATATGACATTCTCCAGAAATCATGTACATAATCTCGGTGGAGTTATGTTGATGGAACGGCATCTGATAATCTTGCCATTGTTTATAGTAATACGCATAGAATCGTGGAGCATAATCGCCGTTTAGCAGCACCTGTTGGAACAAACTACCGTTTACCATGCTTCCCCACCCCGCTCTTTCATCACCCGGCCTCCCATACAAAATAAGCTTGGCCTTCTAGGCCAAGCTTATCACGCTTCCATTCATCCATGCTATGAAATTTTGAAGACAGATACCGTATGATTCAGTTCCTCCGCCAGTTCGGCGAGAGACTCTGCGGTCGCGGCGGTTTCCTCGCTTGTAGCAGCGGTCTCCTGCGTCGATGACGATATATTCTCAATAGCTATAGCAACGTCGGCTGCTTGCGCGGCCTGCTGTTCGCTTGCAGCAGCAATGCCCATCACTTTACCGGCCGATTCGTTCACCATTCTCGTAATATATTGAAAAGCTTCCCCAGCCTTCTCCGTATCGGTCACCCCTTGATGAACGGCCTCTACGCTTGCGAGGGTATTCTGCTGCATCCCTTTAATGATATCCGCGATCTGTTTCGTGGCTTCCCCGCTGCGCTCAGCCAATTTGCGCACTTCATGAGCAACGACGGCAAAGCCCCTTCCTTGCTCTCCGGCCCTAGCCGCTTCAATTGCGGCGTTCAGTGCAAGCAAATTCGTCTGCTTCGCAATATCATCGATCACAACAATGATCTCGCCAATTTGCTGCGAATCACCTTCAAGCTTGGCCACATGATCGCGAACGCGGTTCATTCCTTCTACCGATGCCTGTACGATGCCGCTTCCCTCAAGTGCAATACCTGATGTCTGATTCACAAGTTCGGAAGCGGCCGAAGCATCTCCGGCAACCGAATGAATGGCTTCCGACCATTCCCGAAAAAGCTCGCTTACCTTCTGAACGGACTCTGCTTGATTACTGCTTCCTACCGCCAGTTCCTCCGCTCCTGCAGACAACTGCTGCGAAGCTGCCGCTACCGAAGCGGCGTTCAGATTGATTCGGCCAATCATCGACTTCATGCTATCGCCGAGCTGTGCGAATACGTTCGATAATGTACCAATTTCGTCAGCCCGGTTTAAATAAGCAGGCGGAACTTCTTGCGTGAAATCCCCTTTGGACATATACTCACCAATCGTAACCGACTTGCGCAGAGGATTTACAATGGATCGGGTCAAGAGGATAACCACAATCGCCATTTCCACCAAAGCAAGTATTCCGGCAAGAATGATGGATAGCAGTAAGTGATCCGATGCTGCCGTTATTTCATCCATCGGGATGATAACGGCCGCAGACCACGGCGTTTCTGATAAACCGGTTGGAACAGGGGTATAGAGCTTATAAAGCTCCTTGTCTTCTTCCGTGTAGCTGCGGCCTTCACCAATTGCAGCCTGGATGAGTGGCGCGGTCTCTCCCGGAAATGCCTCGGCTAATGGCAAGCCAATCTTCTCTTGTTCAGGTGAAGTGACAACCATGGCTGTATGGGAATAAATATGCGCATAACCGGAATCAAATAACTTGAATTGATTCATTACCTCTTGCAAATGCTCCATGGAGACGTCAATACCAACGACGCCCAGCGTCTTTCCTTTATCTATGATCGGCACGACAAGGGAAGTCATCAGCACCTCCTTACCGCCTACTTCATACAGATATGGATCCAGGATCACTTCTTTACCACTGTTTTTGGCCAGCTGGTAGAAGTCCCCTTCCCCTTCTACTTCATAATCCTCGATGGGTGAAAGCTTCAGGCCCTGATCGGTTCTTGCCCAGTAGGAGATCAAGCGACCAGACTCGTCGCTCCCAAGCTTGTTCCGGAACAGATCATCCTGTCCGTCAAACGCTTCCGGTTCCCAGAGCGTCCATGCCCCGATCCATGACGGATTATGTTCCAGGTTCAATCTTAGAATTTCGCTGACCGCCTCGCGCTTGGCGGCACCGGAATCCCTCATTCCAACGAAGCTGACAGCCAAGGTCCGTCCGGCGTTCATGACATCGTCGAATTCCGTTTGCACGAGGGCCCCGATCTTCTCACTGGTGGTGAGGGCAAGCGTTTTGGCGGAATCTACGGCATCCTTCTTGGTGGTGTAACCAACATAAGCCATCATCCCGGCCAATAGAATCGTAATTGAGCCCAGGATAACGAACAGCATGCGTGTCCGGAGTTTCATAGCAAGCAAAGCTTTTAGTGATTTTAGTGATTTACGTGATTTCATCATGTGCGTTAGTACCCTCACTTTTTCTGGCTGTTAAGTTCATTCCATTCTTTCTCAAGCTCTGCTAATATTTCTTCAATTTCTTCCGGTGACAAGAGGTTGTCAGCATCTCGTTCTATTAGGTCCTTTGTCATGCCGCAAGCATCCTTCCTTCCTACTTTCAGACTATATTCATCCAGTAGATTAAGCATAATCACAACCATTCGGTTCGTAACCGAAATTTTGTTGCGGAGGCACGCAAGATTTTGGCGGACCAACCTGCGGATGCTTCTAATAAAGTGATGAAGACCTCGCTATTCCCGCTGTCCGAAATCCGTATCTGTCAAAATGCCCAGCTGTTTGGCCTTAAGCGCAGCTTCAATGCGCGATTTCACATTCAGTTTCTGAAACAGGCTCGTCAGGCAATACTCCAATGACCTCTGACTCATTAGAACCGAGCTGGCGATTTCTTTATTGCTCTTACCACGCGCTATTTCCTTAAGAATGTCATATTCCTTATCCGTTATCGATTGCGTTCCTGTCCCTTCCACTCGCTTGGCACCGTAACCGGTTGTCCTCCTCAGTTGCTTGACGAGACTTAGGGGCAGCACGACCTCCCCCCGCAATGCACAACGAACCGCTGTAACAAGTTGCTCCTTGCCCGCCGTCTTCAAGACAAAACCTGCAAGACCGGCCTCAACAATTAGGTTGAAGTGGTTGCTTACCTCGAATCCGGTGTAGATCAGCATCACAGCATCTGGGACGATCTGCTGAATTTGCTTGGCCAAATCGATCCCGTTCATGCCGGGCATATGCATATCAATGAGCATGACATCGAAGTGTTCTGCCCCGACAAGCTCAAGCGCACGCGCTTGCGTACTGGCGAGATTTACATAGATATCCTTCTCCTGTTCCAATAGCACCTTGGTTCCTTCCATAACCGAGGGATGATCGTCTACCAACAATATTTTTATCACGTGACCCTGAACCCCTTTATCATCAATCTATCTGCCTTATCTAGCTGTTATGGCAATATACACAGCTAATCCCCCGCTATCAGAAGACTCAAATTGTATCTTGCCGTTCATGCTGCGAACCCGTTCCTTCATCCCTCCGATGCCCATCGTGTTGAATTGATCCGGTTTGCGGTCGATGTCCATGCCGATACCGTTATCCTGATATCGAAGCTTCACCTCGTCAGATTGCGTAGACAATGTAAGCTTCACTTCCGTAGCGTTCGAATGCTTGGTCGCGTTGTTGAGAAGCTCCTGCACGATCCGGTACAGCCCGATCAATCGGTCATCACTGAGGTCGTTCTCGAAGTTAGAGCAATCAAATTGAATCGAATAATTGGTCCGAAGCTGGGTGAATTCAAACAATGCCTCCAGCGATCTCTCCAAACCCTCCTCTTTCAACAGCGGCGGCCTTAATTCGTTACACGTTATCCGGATCTGATAGATAACATCGAGCAACCCTTGCTCGATCTCTTCCAGTTGACATCGGATCGGTTCTGGCAGCGTATCGTCCGACGTAATCTGATTAAGCTTCCTGTACCATACGATCTGCTCCTGAAGCGCGGCATCATGGAGATCCTGCGATAGCCGCTTTCGCTCATTCTCGGACAGATGGAGCATGAGCCGAAGTAACCATACCGGCATCCGTTGCTGGGAGGAGCCCAACTTCTCTACCTCCAGCGTCAAATCCTTAATGACACGAAAATTATCATAGAGAACGCTGACATAGCGCGTAATCGTTTCAAGCCAAATTTTTTTCGCTTGAAATTGTAGAAGGGGAATATCACTGCCCATGCAGATGAGGGAACTATGTCCATTGATTTCACCGATCTTCACATAATACCCATCACGATTCTCAAACAGTTTGCACAGGGGAATATGCTCCGGTCCGCGTTGATGAATGGTGTTCAGCAGCTCTTGCGACAAATCCCTATTTCCACCGAGCACCTCCACGTCCCGATTGCTGAAATGCATCTTAATCAGACTAATCTTGTCCGTCCTCAGCACCTTCTGGATTTCTTGCACGATGCGGGCGTTCAACTCGCTGATCTTCACCATTCCGAATAAATCAGATGAGAATTGATCCAGACTCATCTGCAGACGGAAATATCGATCCTCGCTCTCCCTCACCAGCCGCTCGGCAGCAATGCGCTCACACTCTGCCCGTTTCTTCTCCGTTATATCTCTGATGATGGTCAGGGCCGTGTTCTCACCGAGGTAGGGGATGGGCGTGGTGATCGCCTCGATGTCGATAACCGTGCCATCCAGCCGCACAAGCTTATTTTCCGATAGCGTAGAAGTCGTGCCTTTCTCATAGACGTGCTGTACCTCTGACTTCACGAAATCCAATTGCTCCGGAAGGATGACGTCTTGAAAGCTCGAGCCGTCCAGTTGTGCCAAATCGGTAATCCCCAGTAATCGCAACCCCGCAGGATTCGCATAAATATAGGAGAAATCCGAGTGCAAGAACATCGCCACAGGTGCAATATCCAGAATATGACGATTGGTGCGGTCACTTTCCACAAGCGCTCGTTCAGCTGATTTTCGTGCCGTGATATCCTCGAAAAAAATCTCTGTCGTTAACGATTCCCTGTCATAAAGCGCTGTGGCGACCACATCGACCTTATCCCCGTCTACTCGCCGGATCGATAATTCTTGGGGAAAGACATGCCCCTGCCTGATAAACCGCTCAAACCTCTTCCTCTCCGCTTCCCCATATGGTTCGAGCAGCCAATCCCAAGGATTCGAGCCCAACATATCCTCTGGACCATCGGCTCCGACAATCCGTAGTCCAGCCGGATTCACATACATTAACCTCTGTTCTCGGCATAACGCGATTGCAATCGGCGAGAGCTCTACAAGCCTGCGGTACCGGTTCACACTCTCCCGCAACGCATTTTCCATTTCCTTACGTTCTGTTATGTCGTACATAACCTCTTCCATTCGCAGACGGGATGTAATATCGATAGCAATGCCATCCACTCTTGCCATTTGCTCCTTGCTTCCCATGGTTGGATCATCTTCACCTGCACCCAGCGAATATCCCCTTCGGCGTGAACAATCCGGTACTGCGTATGGACCGCTTCCCCTTGCTTGAGCTGAAGAATTAGTGCCTGGAAGATGGGCATGTCCTCGGGATGGATGATCTCTTCCCAGGCAAGGCCCTTCGCGAAATCGTCTTGCGTATACCCCGTGATCTCATGAAATGCCACCGACGTATTCATAATCCTCTTCATCTTGATATCGAATGACCATAATCCGACATCCAGCGTCATTAACATATCGTTCAGCATGCGAAATCTGTGCTCGGCTGTATGGAGAGCTTGATCCGTTATCCTCCGCTTGTAACTGCATTTATATAGAAGAACCCCTACGCTGATCGTGAATCCAAAGAGTGCCACAATAAATAACTCATGATAGATGTTAGGCATGATGAGATCGCTTCTCCTTGATGTGCGGCACTCGTTCATTCTTCATGAACCGTACCTATAATATCTGCCGCTGTCTGTATCCCAAACAACTGCCACATCCTTTATCGGTAAAACATTCGAGATTGCGAAGATGTAAAAAAAAATAAAAATACTCATTCCCATGACGAGTGTCGGTGATTCGAAAATATGTGCAGTGAAGCCACAATGCCCGGGGTGGTTATTCCCCGGGCATCATACGCTTTGGCTATTCATGTTCACGCTAAATCCCATTCCGAATGGATCTTCGGCACGTCCGAGATGAGCTGCTGGGTATAACGATGCTGCGGATTAAGGATGACTTCCTCAGCCGGTCCTCGTTCCACCACCTTCCCCTGTTCCATAATGTAGAGCGTATCACTCACGTAGTAGGCTAAGCCAACATCATGCGTAATGAATATGATCGTCATGTTGTTCTGATCCCGCAGCTTGAGCAGCATATCCAGTATCGTAGACCTTGAGCAAGCATCCACCATCGAGGTTGGTTCGTCGGCAATCAGCAGCTTCGGATGAAGAATGAAGATACGGGCGATCATCAGCCGCTGCATCTGTCCGCCCGACAGTTCGAATGGGTATTTGTTATGCAATTCTTCAAACTTCAGATTAACGAATGAGCACGCCTCTTTCATCTTATGAAACTGCTGCTCCTTCGTCAGCTTCTCACCTTGCAGTTTGATGCAATCGAGAAGTAACTTCTCCACTTTATAGAACAGATTGAACGAGGAGAACGGGTCCTGGAAAATCGCCTGAATGTTCTTCCAGTATCTCTTGCGGTCCGCGTGCCGCTTCAACTGTCTTGGCTTGCCCTTATATTCGATTCGTCCACTGCTCTCTTTCAGCAAGCCCATAATCATTTTGGCGAGCGTTGTTTTGCCGCTCCCGCTCTCCCCGACGATCGAAATAATCTCCCCTTCATGAAAGGTAAAGCTGACGTCATCAACGGCGGTAGTCTTCTGCTGACCGTAACCGAATACCTTCGTCAGGTGCTCTCCCCGAATCAGCACTTCATTCCCCTCCATGGGCATACCACTCCTTCAGCACATCAGGTTCCACGATACAGCGATAGATTCGCTCCTCCACGGCATGACTTGCGACTTTGCCTGTACGACATGCATCTTGCACATAAGAGCAGCGGTCCGCGAAGCGGCAGCCTTCCGGCACGTTCTTCAGATTGGGCGGTGTTCCGGGAATGGCTGCTAGCTTGTGTTCCTTCATTCCTTCTTCAGGTACAATGATGGAACCCATCAATTTCTTCGTATACGGATGAATCGGATCGAAGATCATCTGCTCTGCCGTACCTCGCTCGACAATCTCGCCTGCGTACATCACCATAATGTCATCTGTCACATGATATAGGAGCGGCAGCTCGTGCGTAATAAATACGAGCGATTGGATAAATCCGTTATCCATCAAACGCTTCAAGAGCTTGATTACCGCTTTTTGCGAGGTCACGTCCAGCGCCGAGGTTGGTTCGTCCGCAATCAGTACATTCGGATTCAATATGGTGGAGATCGCGATGACGGTTCTCTGCTTCATGCCGCCGGATAACTCGTTCGGGTAGGATTTCAATACTTTCGTTGACAGGTTCAAGGTCTCGAATCGTTCGGCAGCCATATCCCACACTTGCTTCTTGCTCAGCTCCGGACGATGCTCCTTCATGATGTCCTCAATGAAATGGATGATTTTGAGCGTAGGATTAAGTGCATTCATGGCAGCCTGCGGGATATACGATATCTCTCTTCCCGAAACCTGGGCGCGCAGTTGTTCCTTGCCGAGCTTCATAATATCCGTTCCATTAATGACAATCGAGCCGCTGCCGAAATGTAGTGGTGGAAAATAAAACCCCATCAAACTGAGCGCAAGCGTCGATTTGCCACAGCCGGACTCACCAGCGATGCCAAGCGTCTTCCCTTTCTCAAGCGCAAAACTCACGCCATCCACCGCATAGACATGCTCCTTCAGACGGGTACGATAATAGGTTTTCAGCTCATGAACTTCCAGTATAGGTGTTGTCAAAGCAACCATCAGCTCCTAATCTTCGGATTGAAAATTTCATCCATTCCGGTATTCATCATGTACAAGGAGAAGGTGATGATGGCAATTGAGATCGCTGCCGGAATAAAGGCCCACCACGCACCGGCTACCGGGGCTTCGAATACGAGCGCCCAGTTCATGATAATACCTAGAGAAATCGTATTGTACGGCCCCAAGCCCAGCATGGATATCGAGGCTTCGGACAGGATGCCGGAGGCCGTCTGCAGCACAAAGGCCATCACGACATAGGAAGCGATGTACGGCAGAATTTCCGAAATAATAATTCGTGGCGTGCTGTACCCGGAGATCTTGGCAATATTCACATGATCCCGGTTACGCAGCGAAGACGTTTGCGCCCGTACAGCTCTCGCTGTCCAAGGCCAGCTCGTAATGCCGATGATCACCGCCGTCACAAACGAGCTGCGGGAATCGATACTGACCGAGATCAAAATCAAGATAACAAACGAAGGGATCACGATAAATATATTCGTGATAGCGGTTAACAAGTTGTCGATCATCCCTCCGATATAACCCGAAGCGAGACCAATGACCAGACCGATCATCGTGGCAAATACCCCCGCAATCAAGCCAACCTGTAAGGAAGTGCGTATGCCGTAGATCAATTCGAGAAACAGGTCCCTGCCGAAATTATCGGAACCCAGCAGCAGCTTGGAATCCGGAGGCTGATAGGCAAGTGCAATCATCTCAAGCGGATCATTGCGGTTAAACAGCGGATAGATCAACACCAGACCGATCATGGTTAGCAACATGCAGGCTCCGAACATAAACTTTGGCGATTTGATCAATATGCGAAAGGAACTGTTCATATTATTGATCCTCCATCTGAGCGGCCTTAATTCTCGGATCGATCCAGCCGTAGATTAAGTCAATCGTAAAGTTAGCGAGCAGCACGGCAACGGCAATCAGCAAGGTACAGCCCGAGATTAACGGATAATCCAACTGACGAATCGCCGTGAACATCCATGTGCCGATTCCTGGATAACTGAACACGATCTCGCAGATCAGTGAGCCGCCGACCATCGTGCCGATCGATAGCGCTAAGCCTGTAATTTGTGGAAGCATGGCGTTGCGAAATACATACTTAGCGATCTTGGAATCCCGAATGCCAAGCAGCTTACTATACAGTACGTAGTCCGAATTAAGCTCGTAAATCGACATCTCCCGCATACCGATCGCTTGACCTCCAATGGTAACAAGAACGATCGACAGGAACGGCAATGTATGATGTCTTAGCACAGAGGCGAAGAATTCGAAGCTAAGCGAAGGCACCATCTGATAATCGTAACCACCATGCAGCGGGAACCAATTCAGAGACAACGCAAATACATATAACATGATGATCGCCAGCGTAAAGAAGGGGATCGAGTTCACGAATAAGGCAACCGGGAAAATGACTTTATCAAATACACCTTTGCGATATGCCGCAACGGCGCCTAAAATATTACCAATCAGCCAGCCGACCAGAATCGCGGGCAACTGCAAACCGATCGTCCACGGAACCGCGGAGGCCAGAATCTCGGTTACGGGCTTCGGATAGAGTCCGAACGAGGTTCCCAAATTGCCGGTGACCAGGTTTTTGACATAAATGATGAATTGTTCCCATAGGGGCTTGTCGATCCCGAACTCGACCATGAACGTCTCGTATACCCGCTTGATCGTATCACTATCGGTCATCCCCTGCGTCATCTGCGACACAATCATGCTGACCGGATTGCCTTCAATCATGCGTGGCAGCATGAAATTCAGTACAACCGCAATCACCAGCGTCAGAAAGTACCAGAGAAATTTCTTAACCATATATTTGCCATAAACACTCAAGCAGCTCACCTCCATAACCATGCATAACCTGTACAAACGCAGCGACCCAAGGGTGGAAAAGAGACCTATATCAGTGGTGGATATGCCCGCTAATATAGGTCTTTTCGGTTGTTCAATCAGTTATGAATTTGGTACAGTGCCTTAATTCCTGCTCCATCCATGGAGATCTGAGGAGGAATATTGCTGCCGTCCCCCTCTGTCGGGAATCCCTTCCATACCGATTCATTGACGGTATCGAACACCCACGGACGATACATAAGCGGAATAGATGGAATGTCGGTCAGCCAGATTTGAGTCAGCTCCGTATAGAGCTTCTTCAATTCAGCTTCATCCGTAACGGTTGGAATCTTCTCGATGATGGCATCGGCCTTGTCGTTCTTGTAGCGACCCCAGTTGTAGAACGCCATCTCGCCAATCGGAGCAACGCCTTTGGAATACATGATCGTCATCGCCCGGTTCCACGGCTGGCTCGGGCTGACACCGCCAGCCGGCGTATTCATGATAATATCGAACTTACCGGTCTGCAGATCATTCGTCCATACGGGTGCTTCAGGAAATTTCGTGCGAATCTCAATGCCGATCGCCTTGGCGTTCTGGGCAACAATCTCAAGCGAGGCGTTCCAATCCGACCAGCCATAAGGGCATTCGATTTCATAAGGCCCAAGACGCGTGCCGTTTAACACCCGGATGCCATCCTTTCCCTTGGCAGCCCCGATGGAATCCAGAAGCGCATTGGCCGCTTCCACATCGGTCGTCCACTGCAGGGACTTAATCGCATCCTGATCCACATATTTCGATTCGGCATCCGTATTTAATGTCAATGACGGCTGCATCGGTGCCGAATAGCCGCTGATCGCCAGCTCGGAGATTTTGCCGTAGTCGATCGCCATCGCGATCGCTCTTCGAACATCGGCATTGTCGAGACCTTCCTTCGACAAATTGAAAAAGATGGACGGCATGGAGCCCGGCACGTAATATGGAGCATCCTTGATATATGTTTTGACCGGGGCACCGCCCTCCCACATTTTCCATACTTGCGGGATGAACTGCTGCGATACGTCCACTTGACCACTCTTAAAGGCGAGATCGCCTGCTGCATTATCCTTATAGATCACATGAGTAATGTATTTAGGGGCCGGAAGTTTGCCAAAGAGCGCTTGCCCCCAGTAGTTATCATCGCGAACGATCGTAATTTTCTGATCGTTGTAGAAGTACATCTTATATGGCCCTGTTCCAACCGGGTCCGCATTAACCTCCTTGCGAATGGTAGCCAGATCATTGTTGGCCTGCTTCTCGATTTCCTCCCATACATGTTTGGGCAGCATCGGGATCAACTCTATACTGTCGAGCACCGTCAGTTTATTCGGGTTATCTTTGTTTAATTTGATTAGAACGGTCTGTGGACCGTCGGCTGTCACCTCTTCCATATAAGTCCAGAAGCTGCTCCAGTTGATGTCGTATTTCTTGCCAAGTTGATACGTGTAGACCACATCATCCGAAGTGAAAGGTTTGCCGTCACTCCACTTGGCATCCTTGTTCAGTTCCAAGCGCAGGGTAAGATCATCGCTCCATTCGTACTTCGTACCGAGTAGCGGCTCCAGTTCACCGGTTAACTGGTTTACCATGAATAACGTCTCGTAAATAAGCTCCCTGGAGTTGCCATAGTTAATCGGAAATGCCGGATTTCCACTAAGCAGATTGAAATTCGTTGGTGCCCCCCATTGCAGGCCGTTCACATATAGCGTTTCATTGCGGGGCGTCGCTTTGGCGTCCCCCTGTGGCGCTGGCTTATCCTCGCCCCCAGGCGGTTTCTCTTCGTTGGTGGCAGGCGGTGGATCTGATGCTGTCGGTGGCGTTACACTCTGGCATCCGGCAGCAATTAAGGACACGACGAACAAAAGAATGAAAATGGGCCGCAACACTTTGTTTCGCTTCACTTGTGAACCCTCCATTCACGATAATGTGCTTTTGTCGCTTAAATGCTGAGTGTCTTGACATGGCTGCAACGTTGACTGTAAGCGTTTTCTTGATCCATTTATATGTAATCTCCCACCAACTGATAACCAATAAATTTTTGCTAATGCCATTCGCAGCCAAGGATTTCTCCGATTCATGTCGAACAAGATTGACATGGATCTTCTTAGCGAACTTTGCCAAATCCATCAAAGGGGTGGGCCCACTGCCAGTGATCAAAGATATTCTGCTGCAGCTATTGTTTGCGTTAATGCCTTTTGTCGCTTACAACATCTATTACAGAAATCTGACAGTCAACTATTCCCGCAACTTCATTATCTTCATCTGTTCGCTCTGTCTGCTTCTGTCGATGACCTTTCCTTCATCCGTTCAAACGGGGCTTATCTTCGACGTCCGGTATGTGATTATGTTCTTCGGCATGCTGTTTGGCGGAATGATGACCGGGGGGATCTTGCTGGTGGAGTTTCTTTTCTATCGGCTTTATATCGGGGGTTCGGGCATGATCGATGCGATGATTATCTTGGTGATCACCTTCCCCTTGTCGGCTATGTTAGCCTTCCTCTATCACAAGTCCAGGCATAAACTATGGATTATATTCATCGCCGGCATCAGCTTCTCATGCATTCCATTGATCGTGCTCTATACGACCAAACCCGACTATATCCTGAATCATCTTATTTTCAATATTCTCATGATGCCGGTCCATAATTCGCTCGGAATCTGGCTGCTTGTTACGCTTTTCAATAAATCCGTTTCCGATAAAGAGCTGTCGCTCAAATATATTCAGAATGAAAAAGCAGAGGCGGTAAACCACGTTGCTGCCTCGCTCGCCCATGAGGTGCGCAACCCGCTTACGACCGTACTCGGATTCCTCCAATTAATCAAGAGTGGCAACTTTCCGCAAGAGAAAACCGAACGATTCATTGACATTAGCATGGAGGAAATCCGCCGGACCGAACAGATTCTGTCCGACTACCTATCGATTAGCAAACCTCCCGCCATGCACCAGCAGCGGCTGGAGTTGATCACTCAGATTCGCTCCGTCGTGGATGTGATGTTGTCCTACGCCAATATGAATAATGTCGCGATTAACGTCCAATGCCCGCCTATGCTTATCTTTATCTCCGGCAATACGTCAGAACTGAAACAACTGCTTGTCAATTTCATTAAGAATGCGATCGAAGCCAGCCGCGATGTGGCTAAAGGAACCGTCACTGTAACGATACGTGAAGAAATTTCCCATGTTCATATTGAGATTCACGATAACGGGATTGGCATGAATTCCGAACAATTAAGCCGGCTGGGCTCAATCTATTATTCTACCAAGATGAGTGGCACGGGACTTGGACTTACCTATTCCTATCAAGCAATCCGTGCCATGAACGGCAACGTATCGGTACACAGCAAACCCCAGTCTGGTACAACCTTCACGATTACCCTGCCGCTGGCACCGATCACAACCTGAGCAATCGAGACGCCAAAAAAACCGCCCTGTCAAGCAAATGGAGGCGATGCGCGGCCATTCGCTTAAGGAGCGGTTTTAGTGACATTACCGTGTATTCAACATCATTCGGCGTTCAGGATAAAGGTGGATAACGGCTTGACACCATGTTGACATTTGGCTTGCTGCAGCATGTAGAGTTCGGATTGCATTAATGTTAACAGCTTGGATGGTCCATGCCCAAGCCCTTGGCGGGCTTCCTCATACGCATGTAGGGCCATATCGATCTCCCAGTGCCCGTCTTGAAGATCCGGCGAATGAAGCACTTCCTCCCTCGACACAACCCATCCAGCCGACTCCGCAATTCGCCGCACCTGGTCCACAGTGAACATCGTCCGTACATTGGAACTACTATCAAGCTGATATACTTCATACTGTGCTTGAATAAGAACGGCAAGCAGATGAGGATATTGCTCAGGCATCTGTATCCGCACATCCCATTCTGCAAAGCATAACCTCTTCCCCCATCTCCTGGCCTTTCGGATCATCGCCTCAAGTTGATCAGCCGATTCTAAATACCACGAGCAATGAGATAAGACAATCACATCGAAATGATTCGCCTCATATTCGATGTCTGAAGACAGAATATCCGTCTCGAATTGAATCTGTATCCGACTTCCCAATGGCGATTGCAGCAGCTTCGCTGCTGCTTCACCTAACGTTAATGGAGCTCCATAATCAGGCGAAGCAATATCGATACCGTACACAGCACCTGATTCGCCGGTTAAGTAAGCCAGTACGGCTGTTGTGTCACCTTGGCCGCAGCCAATCTCAAGTATACGATCACCTTCTCGAATACCCCAGATGTTAGCCAAATTCAGCCGATGAGCCGTTTGAATACGCTGAATAGTGGACCCGCTCTGATCCAGATCCATACACTCTACAATGTAATCGATGGGACTACGTGCCATATCATCACCTGCCTTATTGGAATTTCGGCAGCCAATCTCCGTGTGCTTCGATCAAGTCGTCACACAGGCTCTTAATATCATCAATTGACAATTCCGCTGCCGTATGAGGGTCCAGCATCGCAGCATGATAAATATGCTCTTTCTTACCGGTAGCAGCCGCCTCCAATGTAAGAAGCTGTGTATTAATATTGGTCCGATTTAATGCAGCGCATTGCGGTGGAAGATCCCCGACATACGTTGGAGTCACACCACTCGCATCAACCAGACATGGTACCTCGACACAAGCTTCCTTCGGAAGATTCGTAATCAGCCCCGTGTTCATGACATTGCCGCCGATTTTGAACGGAACGTTGGTCTCCATCGCTTCGAAGATATACGAAGCGTATTCGTGAGAACGATGATGCGTTAAATCCTGGTCGGTAACAAGGCTCTCACGCATTGTCTTCCAACGCTCAATCTGGTCTACGCAGCGGCGTGGATACTCATCCAGCGGAATGTTAAAGCGCTCAATCAACTCTGGATAATTACGCTTGATAAAGTACGGATGATATTCGGCGTTATGCTCCGATGATTCTGTTATATAATATCCGAAATTCAGCATCATCTCCAGTCTGACCATATCATGATGCTTCTCATTCTGCTTCTTTGCTGCACGTCGCTTGATCTCCGGATAGAGATCAACGCCATCCTTCGTCACCTCAAGCAGCCAAGCCATGTGATTGATGCCCGCGATCTTCGCCTGGATTCCTTCTGTCTCCATACCCAGATTCTTGAAGAGATCGGGGATACACGCCTGCACGCTGTGGCAAAGACCTACCGTCTGCACACCGCCAAGCGTATTCATAGCATTCGTCAGAACCGCCATTGGATTCGTATAGTTCAGGAACAGCGCATTCGGGCATACCTCACGCATGTCGGCTGCAAAATCCAGCATAACCGGAATCGTACGCAAGTTACGGAAGATTCCGCCAATGCCTACGGTATCGGCAATCGTCTGACGAAGCCCATACTTCTTAGGTATTTCAAAGTCAGTAATGGTACACGGGTCATAACCTCCGACCTGAATCGCATTGACAACATACTTGGCGTCCCGAAGCGCTTCTTTGCGGTCGCTGTAAGACTTGACTACGCATGTGCTGCCGCTCGTTTTCTTTATATTATTCAACATGTTCTCAGAGTCTTTCAACCGAACGGGATCAATATCGAATAGTGCTAGTTCAAATCCTTGTAACGCTGGTGTCTGCATACAATCTCCCAATACGTTTTTAGCAAAAACCGTACTACCAGCTCCGATAAATGTAATTTTGGACATCAAATAATACCCTCCCTGAATCTTCACATTAATACGCTTTCACAACAATTAATATAAAATATTCACCTTTTTTTGAATATGGAGCAAAACAATTCAGATATGGACATTTGTTGTTTTATTGGCTAAGCTGGGGTTGATCGTTATCGGTGATCGTCACCAGACGATACTTTTTGGCCTGAAGGAGGAATCCGCTCTTTGATGTCGATATCTCCAGATCACACCCTGTTAACCATCGGCACAAATCCCTCGCCTGGTGGTGAGTTGACAGTGCTGTTCAGTGGTGAAGGCACACCCGTACCGCGCCACAAGATCGGTCCGCTCTCTCGCGAATATGTCTTAATTCATACGGTGCTGCATGGCAAAGGCGTATTCGAATGTGCCGGCAAGCTGCACCACTTGCAAGCAGGTGATACGTTTGTCATTCTACCGGGGGTTACCTTCAGTTACGAAGCAGACGCCCATAATCCGTGGCACTATATATGGCTGGCTCTGCTGGATCAAGAACCCGGCATGATGATGGCTGACATGGGGATTACCCCAACTCATCCGATTATTCATTGCGCCAATCCGAATCAATTGACCGAGCTAACGATGCTGTATCGCCATATAAGACAGTGCTTCAAGCAATCAAACCAGCCCTGGCTTGAGGATCTGGAATCATCCGGGTGGGCCCGACTGCTCCTTCATCAACTCGCCATGCTGAATAAGGAATTCCTTCCCCCAAGCACTCAGGATATTCCCGATATTGAGAAAGGCGTACGTGAAGCAGAGCGCTGGATATCGACCCATTACCATCAGCAGCTTTCGATAGACCACATGGCCAAAACCCTCGGTTACCACCGAGCGCATTTGTCCAAGATGTTCAAACAATTCACCGGCCTATCGCCAATGCAATACTTAATCAAAGTTCGAATCGAGAAGGCGCGACAACTGTTGAAGACATCCATCACCATTCACGAGATCGCATCTTCGGTCGGATTCAACGATGCCTTGTACTTCTCGAAGCAATTCCGTAAACGGTATGGCATGACTCCGAGCGAATACCGCTCCAAACTGGAGAAGGGCTGAATCGGATGCTTGCCGTTCTGGAACTAATAAAGAAGCCACCGGAATCACACGCATTCCGGTGGCTTGCTGCATCGTATCACTAATCGCCTTGATTAAGCTTGTGTTTCGTACAATTGAACGATCTCGACAATTGTCTTGACGGCCAGCACCATATTGTCCGCTGATATATATTCGAAGCGGCCGTGGTAGTTCTCGCCGCCCGTAAATATATTCGGTGTCGGCAATCCCATGTAAGACAACTGGGAACCGTCGGTTCCGCCGCGGACCGGTTCGATGATTGGCTCGATCCCGAGTTTCTCCATCGCCGTCTTCGCGATGTCAACCACTTCCATAACCGGTTCAATCTTCTCGCGCATGTTATAATACTGGTCTCTCATCTGAAGGACAATCCGCTCCGCCCCGTATTTATGCTGCAATTCCTCGACTATGGAAGCCAGCTTTGCTTTTCTTCCTTCGAACAACGCCCGATCATGATCACGTATGATATAACGGAGCTCGGTGAGTTCCACATCCCCTTCGATTGAAGTCAGATGATAGAAGCCCTCGTAGCCCTCCGTATATTCTGGAGCCTCCTCCGCAGGTAACATACCATGCAGTTCCATGGCTATCTTGGACGCGTTGATCATCTTGTCCTTCGCTGTACCAGGATGGACATTCTTTCCTTTACAGGTAATCAGGGCGGCGGTTGCATTAAAGCTCTCATACTGCAACTCGCCTAACGGACCGCCATCCATGGTGTATGCATATTTTGCCCCGAAGGCGGTCACGTCAAATTTATGTGGACCCCGGCCGATCTCCTCATCCGGCGTAAAGGCAACCCGGATCGTGCCATGCTTCAGTTCCGGATGCTGTACCAGGTAGGCCATCGCTGTCATAATTTCCGCTATGCCTGCTTTATCGTCTGCTCCAAGCAAGGTTGTACCATCTGTCGTAACCAGGGTATGTCCCTTATATCGGCTTAGCTCTGGAAAATCGCGCGGAGATAGAATCACTTGCTGGGCTTCATTCAGAACGATATCCCCACCGTCATATTGTTCAACGATTTGTGGTTTCACGCCTGCCCCGGTGAAATCCGTCGCCGTATCGACGTGAGCCAGGAAACCTATAGTCGGGATGTCCTTGTCCGAATTGGCAGGAAGCGTTGCCATGACATAACCCGATTCGTCCATTGTTATTTCTTGCATCCCGATGTCCTTTAGCTCATCCACCAATAAGCGGGCCAGCGTCAACTGTCCTGGCGTCGATGGCGTTGTGCTGCTGTTCTCATCGGATTGCGTATCTACTTGCGCATAGGTAATGAGTCTGTCGATAACTTCCTCTTTCATCGTATCCCATCTCCAATACTAGTTATTGTTTGTTCAACAACACCATGCTGCGATATGTAAAGCCTAGTCTCGAAGTACCTTCCCAGCCGAATATGGGCTGTCTATGTGTCGAAAATTACCTTCTCAATTATATCCAGTTGTCATGTCCTTGGTCAATTCATGACAAAAGTTGCGACAGCAAAGAAGACAGCTTACGCTGTCTTCTTCAATCATCCACTCTTTTATGTTGGATTGAACATCATCTTATTCAAATGCAGGTACCGCAATCTCGGAATAGTTGTCCTCGAAGAACTTTTTCACTTCCGGACTCGTCATGGCTTCGGCCAGCTTCTGAATCGGCTCGGAATCCACATTATCTTTACGTGCCACGAGCGTGATCGTGAAGTCGGAATCCTTGCCTTCCGTCACCAGTGCGTCATTTTTCGGCGTGAGTCCCAGCGGTTTTGCATATGCCGGTGTCATGGCAACCATATCGACATCGTCTAGGGTGCGGGCCAGCATTAGCAAGTCGACTTCGGTGAATTTATAGTTGTGCAGGTTCTCCACAATGTCGGTTTGCGTTGCCTTGATTCCGACGCCCTCCTTCAGCTTGATCAAACCATTCTTTTCAAACATGACCAGAGAACGGCCGATGTTGGAAGGATCGTTAGGAATCGCAATCGTTGCGCCCTCTGGAAGCTCTTCTATCTTGTCATAACCCTTCGAATAAGCGCCGAACATCGCATTATATATAGGTGTTACCGGTACCAGCTCAGAACCATTATTCTCATTATATTCCTCCATATAAGGTACGTGCTGGAAGAAGTTCGCATCCACTTCCTTATTGGCAAGTGCATTGTTCGGCTGCACATTATCCGATAGAACCAGAATCTCAAGGTCAATGCCCTGTTCCTTAAGAACAGGCTTCACAAGATCGAGCACCTCCGTCATCGGTGGAATGAGCGTAGCGACTTTCAAAGTCACTTCCTGGTTGGATTCGTTAGCGCCGTTCGCTTCACTCTCGTCTGCCGTCGGTTGTTGACCGCAACCCGCCAGAACGAGCATGACGGTCAGTATGAGCAGTAGTAATCTCTTATTCATGGATGTTTACCCCCAGGTAAAATATAGGTTGATTTTTATAACAGGTGTTGCTGCAAAAATGAACGAAAGCCTAGCTTCTTCTTTTATCAAGAAGTCTCGACGCCAAAGTCCCGCTGAACTGAATCGACTGGACGAGAATGATCATGATGATTATCGTGAACACCATGATTTCGGTCTCAAACCGCTGGTATCCGTAACGAATGGCGAAATCGCCTACGCCGCCGCCACCGACAATGCCCATGACCGTAGAGTACGAGATGAAGCTGATCGTGGATGTCGTCAAGCCAAGCACGAGTCCAGATCTTGCCTCAACGTAGAGGAATTTGAAGATCATCTGCAGCTTGGAAGCACCCATCGACGAGGCAGCTTCCTGCACTTCCCTCGGCACCTCCAGCAGGGATTGCTCGACCAATCTTGAATATGTAGCAACCGCGATAACAGACAACGGCACAGCTGCTGCCAGCGTCCCGAGCGAAGTTCCTACGATCAGGCGGGTCAGCGGAATCATCACAACGACCAGCAGCAAGAATGGGAATGAACGGATGACGTTGACCAGACTGTTCAGTACGGCGAATAACCACCGATTCGCGTACAGTTGGCCTTTTCGACAGAGAAACAATAGTGTTCCTACCGGAAGACCCAGCAATACCGCCGCGGCGATCGAAATGCCGACCATGACGAACGTCTGACCTATGGCGCGCCATATTTCGTCCTGGTACTGCATGACATAAGCAAAGTAATCGTTCAAATATTGAATCACGTTATTCACGTAGCCCATTAATCCGAATTCCTCGCTTCCCCGACGGCTATACCTGCGATATTCTGATAGGTTCTTATCAAACGACCTTCCTCCATGACAGACACCGTATCACATAGGCCGTTGACAACCTCCATCTCATGCGAGACGATGACAATCGTGACGCCAAGCGTGCGGTTGATGTGCTGCAGCACATCCAGGATGCCTGCTGTTGTCTTCGGATCTAATGAGGATGTTGGCTCGTCGCATAGTAATACGGCTGGTGAATTCGCCAGCGCTCTTGCGATAGCCACCCGCTGTTTCTGTCCGCCGCTCAGCTGCGCAGGATATTGACCAGCTTTATCTTCAAGTCCGACAAAGCGCATAACCTCTTCGACTCGCTTCGATCGTTCTGCCTTCGGTACCTTGGCCAGTTCCAGCGGCATGGATACATTGCCATGAGCCGTTCGATTGCCGACAAGGTGAAAATGCTGAAAGATCATGCCGATCGATCGCCGTGCTTCCCTCAGCTGCCTGCTTCCAAGCGACGTCAAGTCGAGACCGTTCACGATTACCTTGCCAGAGTCGGGCCGCTCCAGTACGTTCATCATGCGCAGCAGCGTCGACTTTCCTGCACCGCTCGCTCCGATGATTCCATGAATCGTCCCCTCTGCAACGTCTAGCGTGACTGTATCGATCGCCTGAAATCGGTCATGGCCATTCACAAAGCTTTTACTAACCTCTTGCAGCGAGATCAGAACAATCCCTCCCTTGCATTCCGTGCTTTCTAATGAAGAAAGCCCGCGCGGCTATTTAAGCCTGCGAGCAAAATTGCTGCAACAACAATTAGAATCATACCACAAGTTCAGACAAAATGTGACATCCTCTGCAAACCGCTTGAAATGGAATCTTTACCAGATCGCGCTAGGATAAATATAACTGGTGGCCGTACATATTCATCAAGCGCTCCACTGCTTGTTGGAGCAAGCTCTCCTCGAAGCCCTCCAAACCCTCGATTGCTTGCATTCGATCCGCAGCCGGCATCTCCTTATGGAGATGAATGCCCCAGTTCGCAATAGCCGAAACCGCATCCTCAAGCTCAAATTGACTATAGTAAATATGCGCTTTATACAGATGACTGTCTGCATGACCGGGCACGAGGCGCAGCACCTCATCAAAAGCCGCCAATGCCGCATTCTCGTCCTGATCTTTGTTGCAGATTTGTCCCAATCTGAAATAAGCACCCGGATGATCCGGCGACAGCTCCAAAGCCAGCATAATGTCTTCTTTTGCCGAGGCGTAGTCAGCCAACGAGTAATAGCATCCGCTGCGCAGGATGTACAAGCTGCTGGATTGCGGATTCAACTGCAGCCCGTGTGTGCAATCCGCAATCGCTCGCTCCAGTTGTCCCGTCTCCATGTAGCATATCGCGCGAAACTCATAAAATCTCGAATGGGCCGGATTTAATTCAATTGCCTGCGAATAGGCATCCACTGCCATGTCCCACATGCCCATCTCTTTATAAATATGGCCGCTGGCGGCCAAATAAGTCAGCTGCTCCGCAAATCCTGCATCCTGCTTCACCGCCTCTTGCAGCTCCAATAACGCATCCTCGTTACGCCCTTCCAAATACAGCACATAGCTTAGCTTATTGCGGATCTCGGGCCCATCCTGAATCGCAATGGCCGTCTTCAGTGACTTCTCAGCCGATGCCAGATCGCCAAGCTCCATGTAGATATCAGCGCGCTGTACGTGATTAGGAGCATCGTCAGGCTCCAGCGACAGAAGCTTGCCGCTGAGTGCCAGCGCCTCATCATTGCGATCTGCGCGGTATAGCGCATCCGCCATCCAGTAACAGACCAGCGGCGATTCCGGCAAGCGCTTGTAGAGACTTGATATCAGTTCGAAGGCGTCCTTCTCCAGACCATCCTCCGGTAGATTCGAGCTAATTCGAAATACGCGCGATAATCGTCGGGAGATCGTTCGATTGCCTGCTTCAGGTCCGCCTTGGCCTCTTCTTTATGTCCGCTATGATGCCTCAATTCGGCGCGCTTCAAATACAATTCGTGGGCGTCCGGAAACCGTGCCAAGCCTTCTTCAATGGAACGCTCGGCATCGTGATATTGGCCCAGTCTGAAATAAAGATCAGCCAATACCCTCCTGAAATCGCAGGAGTCTCTCACCTGCTGTTGAAAGATCAGAAAGGCTTCGTAACTGTAATTTGTGCTTCGAGCAAACAAAGCGTAGCCTCCATCCTCCTCTTCCTGATAACGCGTCAGCAGTCGTATGCCTGCTTGCAAGGCGCGAACAGCATCCGGGAGTCGATCCAGCAAATCGAGGCAAGCCGCCAGCATATAATAATAGATCGGAATCGCGCGGTCTGGCAGCTCAACACTTTTGCTAAAATAGATAACAGCTTCTTTGGGATTCCCGCTCTCGTAATAGGCCATGCCCAGCTCATAGTAAGTAGAAATAACCGTATCCTGCTGTTCCCTTCTCATACTCTCCTTCAAATCCGCAATGGCCTTGTCATATTGTTGCAGATCTTTATGCGTAATTCCGCGAGTAAACCACGTCAAATAGTGATCATCGTTTAACCGAATCGCTTCATTCAGATCCTCGATGGCGTCATGGTCACGCCCCAACTCACGCAAGATATAAGCCCGCCGTTCATGCACGCGATGATCAGGCGCGGTCCTTGCTACTTGTCCTAAGTAAGTCAAAGCCTCTTCGGAGTGACCGTCGTTATGTAAGAGTTCCGCGTAGATCATATGGTCGCTCATATCCGTAATGGCACGCTCGCCTTTTCTCATATAATACAGTGCTCGTTCCAGATCGCGCTTATTCCAGTGTCTTTTTCCTAACCGAAACCAGATCCAGTTCATTATGTTCATGAGGGTTCACCCTTTATAAATTGAAATAACTTGTCTATATTATACTTGCTCTATATCGATTTGTACCCAAATTAAAAGGGAACCTAGCGGTTCCCTGGTTATTTCATTATATGATAGGCGTATGTGAAAGATGCTCAGGCTAGATAATTCAGTACACGCGATGGATAACGTCCTCGAAATCCGGGTCCTGCATATCGAAATCGTCCAATTCTCCCCACAGGCCCAATTCCTTGACGATATCGAGCGTATTCATCTCACGCCGGTTCACCTCCAGCGTCACCGTCTGCTCTACGATCTGCAGTACGCGCAACGAGGATTGGCGGCTGTCATCGGAACGTGCGCGATCTGGGACTTGAAATGCACCGCGGAATGAAACCGTGATGAGTGTCGGAAGCCCAATCGTATCACGCAATGAGCGTACCGTGCCGTCATAGGAGAGCTCACCGCCATTGATCACCATCACCCGGTTGCAGAGTTGTTCAATATCGTCCATGTCGTGGGTGGTAAGCAGAATCGTCTTCCCGAACTCGGCATTAATCAGCTTCAGGAACTGGCGGATGTTCCGCTTCGCGTTCACATCAAGGCCAATCGTCGGCTCATCCAAGAACAATACATCCGGGTCATGCAGCATCGCGGCGGCAAGGTCGGCGCGCATCCGCTGCCCGAGCGACAGCTTCCGTACGGGCGTATCCCAGAACGCTCGTAAATCTAGCAATTCTGCAAACTGATGGAGTCTGCGCTCCTTGTCCTGATCGTTTACGCTGTACATTTTGGCCAATATATCGAACGAATCCTTCACGGGCAGATCCCACCACAGCTGGCTGCGCTGCCCGAACACCACGCCCAGATTCTTCACCACGCTCTGCCGATCCTTATGGGGATTTCTGCCGGCAATGGACACTTGCCCGGAGGTCGGGTGCAGAATGCCGGTCAGCATTTTGATGGTTGTTGATTTACCTGCACCATTGGGTCCGATATATCCGACAAACTCACCGCGCCCGATCTCAAAACTGATTCCCCGCACCGCTTCTTTCGTCCGATATTCCTTGTGAACAGCGTGCGCAGACCCGAGAATCGCCCTTCTTTCACCACCGGGGTCTTGAACTCCTTACGTATATGCTGCACTTCAATCATGGTCTTGCCCCTCCCTTATTTAGCTTCCTGTACTCTGATATTTAGTTAGGCCGAACTGCCAGAACTTGAGGCTAAGTAGGAGGCATAACGCTGCTGCACCCGCCAAAGCCGGTAGCACCCAAACGCCCAGTTCACCGCGAAGTATGTAGAGTGAAGGCACATAATTAACGAGCCCGACCGGGATCACGATTAACAGAATCGAAGACATCCATTTCGGATACAAGGTCAGCGGGTACTGGGCTGCGGTTCGGGCGGCATCCTCCGTCAGGTTCTGCAATTCACCAATACGAGTGGTCCAGAAGCCAAAGGTAGCGGTGGCCAGCCCAATGGAGAACAGAATTACCGCACCTGTTCCAATGATGAAGAATGACTGCGGTACCGCGCTCCATCCCACCTGAGCGGTCGACATCATCCCGTGCAGCGACCACCAGAGCAAGAATCCCCCTTGCAGCACTTCCCCCAGCATGATCCGAAATTTCTGTGGCAGCAGCGCGAGCAGTACCGGCATAGGCCTCGTCAATAGCTGGTCGAGCTCTCCGTTCACGAGATATTTCTCCAGATGGTGTACTTCGTCAGCAAGCGTGCGATAGATCGTCTTGGATAATGTCATAACGGCAAACAGATAGGCGATTTCATACATCGACCACCCTTGAATGGCGCCAAATTTATACAGAACGATGGCCACCATAAGAAATTCGGAGATTTGTATCAGTGCAGCCAAGAATGAAGCCAATATAAAGTTGAACTTATACTGCATCCGGCTCTTGATGCTTGTCCGGATCAATAGCGCGTACAGGGACATCCAGGATTTGAGCGTCATCCTCCTTGCACCTCCACCTTGCGTCTTAAAAAACCGGTTACCAGCAAACAGGCGAGTGTAAGCACTATGCACCAAATCAACGTTCCCCATAAGTAGGAGACGTCCCCGAACCCGAGATAGATCCTTGTCGGTACATACAGCAAATACGGATACGGCGACCACCAAGCGATGCTTTGCAGCCAGCCTGGCAGCCATTCAAGCGGAATGAAGAAACCTGCAAGCAGATTGATCAACGCATGATTGCCCCAATACAACCATGACGATTCCGTTGTCCATAATGCAGACGCGCCAATCAGATAATTGATGCAGATGGATAAATAACCGGCTCCGGCCAGGGCAAGGGCGACATAGAGATAGGTGGAAATGCTTGCTGGCAATTGTAATGAGAAGACAAAATAATAGACGAGGTAGATCGGGATGGATTTGTAGATGAATTGGTAGGCGATCTGCCCCCATTCCTTGGCCATCAAGTGGCTGAACAAGTGAACGGGACGCATCAAATCCAGTGAGATATGGCCTGTTCTTACGGCTTGGGGAATGCCGAGGCCATTCGTGACAAAGCTTGCGATCCAGAGCGCGGCTTGGGTAAAGGCGATGTAACCCACCATTCCTTGCGTTCCGTACTCGCCGAGGGCGTAATCGGCACCAAGACCGATCCAGATACAGGCATACATGAAGCCGAACATCGCACTTGCGATGTTGTGCACCATGTGTGCGCCGCGGTATTGCAAATTGCGGGCATAGGCTTTGGAAGCCAGGGTGAAATAAAGCATGAAGCACCTCCGATAAGCATTTTGGACGGCGATCCCGTCCACTTCAGACAAGGCGAAATTTTGAGAGAAGGACACTAGCATACCAGAACATTCCAAGGGGGGCAAGAACTTTTTTGAGGTATAGGTGCACACGTAAAAAGCCTCCCGAGACTACGTATCCATACGAAGCTCGGAAGGCCCAACTGCGAGTTATACCCACGATTTAGTAAGTAATTACGGCCTTTTCTTCTTTTTGTCCGTGTTGCTCTCCGGTTCATTCCTTGGTTCAGCGTCCGCCTCCGTTCCATCCGGATGATTATTAAACAAATATTGAAACTGCTGGTATGGTTGCGATTGCGTATAGGGTTGTGGTTGATACGTTGGCGGATACGGGTTGGCAGATGTGAACAGCGACTGTTGAGCAAATGGTCCAAAGGCTCCATATGGAGAATAAGCGGGGTAGGGTGGCCGGCTCTGCTGGTAGTACGGCGCGTAGGCTGGTGTTGAGAATCCGTAGTAGTTCGGCTGAGATTGCGATGGGGGTGCTTGTGCATAAGTTTGATAGGACGGTGGATACGAGTTATATTGCTGAGGCTGGAAAGCTGCGTGTTGCAAAGCGTCAAACATCGATTCAGGTTCATCGCGCTTGCCGCAGCCCGGTGGTGGACCTAGAATAACCGATTCTTTAAGCGGAGCAACCGCCTTAGCATATTCCTCCTCGTTGATGCAATATGCGATATGCATAATTTCCTTCGGGATATGTCGCAGAAAGTCTGAGCCGTATACGATATCAGGCGTCGGCTGATCGAATATCGTCAGAAGATGCGCCTTGTCGCTCAACGTTAAGATCCAGTGAAACCATCCCTTGGGGAGCATGGATACCTGACCCGGCTTCAGCTTATAAGTAATCAACTTCTGAGTGAAGGGATCAAAAACCGAGGTCACCACTTCGCCGCTAATTACAAATACCAGCTCATTCGCATTGGTATGCCAATGCGGCTGGACGATAATGCCTTTCGTCAGATGGACGTTGAAGAAGCCTGTCGTGATGGCTGGCATCTGGGCACCGAACACTTGCGTTATGTAGTTTCCAGCATCGCGTTTATAATTTAACGTGTCGTTTGAGTCCGCGAACAACTTCAAATTCGGAGAGGTAAGTATGGGATCCAACAACGATATTCCCCCTTTGCATAATCATAGCTCTATAACAGGGTATGCATGGGGGAACCCGTCTTATGTAGAGCAAGCTCGAATTTTAAAAACCGTAATCTACCCGATTACTTCTTGATGCCGATCGGTTCTTGAATTTGGCTGAAATAATCGACGAGAAACTGCTGGAATTGGCGCGCTGCCTGGGACAAGTAACGCTGTTCCTGCCAGGCGAGCGTAAACGTACGGTAACATGAAGGATGTTCAATGCGAACCATGTCATAAGCAGGCTCCTCATCATCCCTGCAGCCCGGCACAAAGGCGATGCCGAGCCCAGCGGCTACCAGACTTGCTAATGCTGCCGGTTCATCCACTTCACATGCGACATCTCTGGTAATCCCAGCCTCCTCGCAGAACTGCTGATTCATCATACGAAACGGATGTCCGCATTTATATTCGATGAACGCTTCTCCCTCTACTTCCTGCAGCGAAATGCGCTGCCGACCGGCAAGCCGGTGTCCGTGCGGTACGGCAAGAAATACCTCGGTGTGCAATACGGGAATTTCCCGAATATGAGCTTCGTCTAATAGGGCAGCGTTGAAACAGAGATCAATGTCGCCATTCTCCAGCATGGATACCATATCCATCATCGAATCGGGCGGAATTTGAATGATTCGGAAATTCACTTCCGGGTACAATTTACGAAAAGCGCCCAGCGCCTTGGTCATGCGGCTAAGCGCCGTTGTGGCCAGCCGAATGCTGCCACGCTCCGTCCCTGCCAAATCCGCCACTTCTCTTCGCCCTTCTTCCAGTGCTGATAAAGCCGTCTCCACATTTCTCAGAAATGCCTTCCCGAACGAATTGAGTTTGATCTTCCTGTTCAGCCGATCAAATAGCGGTACGCCCAAATCCTCCTCCAGCCTGGCAATCGTCTTGCTTAGCGCTGGCTGGGCAATACGAAGTTCCTTGGCAGCCTTCGTCATATGCTCCATGCGAGCAACGGTTTGAAAGTATCGCAGTTGAAGCAATTCCAATGTGATCACCCCTATAATTGATATCTTTTAGTATATGGATATATTCCTTAATATATATTTTCATTTATTAATTACCGATTGTAGAATAATTCATAACAAAAGAAAAGGGGGAATCGTCGTGGATGAACACCAACAGCAGCCTTCGGCTGAAAAGTTAATACGCATTCTGGCTTTTACCATGATTCTCTCCTCCATGAGTGCCACAATGTTTAACATCGTGCTGCCTGAGATCAGCAAGGATTTCCAGCTTTCCTTCTCCCAGGTCAGTTGGGTGGCCTCTATCTATATGCTGATCTACGCAATAGGGTCCGTCATCTACGGGAAGTTAGCCGATACCTATAAACTCAAAAATTTGCTGACGATTGGCCTGCTCATCTTTTTTGTCGGGTCTGTCGTCGGATTATCGGCGCAAGCATACTGGATGGTTCTCCTTGGCCGAATTCTGCAAGCCTCGGGGGCAGCCGTCATTCCGGCCACCGCGATGATTATACCGGTCCGTTACTTTCCGGCGGAGAAACGCGGCCGCGCGCTCGGCGTTACCGCAACGGGGCTCGCCATCGGTAATGCTATCGGCCCCGTGATTTCTGCACTGATGGTGAGCGTGTTCCATTGGCGATGGTTGTTCTTCATCCCGCTTATCATCCTTATCACCTTGCCGCTGTATCGCAAATATTTAGGTGACGAACAAGGACGCGGCGCCAGGATCGACTGGCTCGGTGGCGGATTGCTTGCCGGCACGGTTGCCTTGCTGCTGCTCGCCCTGACGCAAAGCAAATGGCTCCTCGGGCTGGGCAGCCTGCTCTTCCTGCTCTTGTTCATCATTCGGATTCGCTCAGCTAAAGAGCCTTTCGTACAACCACGCTTATTCCGAAATAAAGGGTATACGATCGGTCTGATCGTCGGCATGTTGGTGATGAGCGTCGGTTATTCCCTCCCTTTTCTGACACCGCAGCTTCTGGCTGACGTGAACGGGCTTGCCCCCGGTTGGATCGGATTTATCATGGTTCCCGGTGCCGTTATCACCGCATTTCTGGGAGGCAGGGGAGGAAAGCTGGCCGATACGAGAGGCACGGCTTATCTGTTCTACGCGGCCTCAAGCTGCTCCTCATCTGCTTCGCCTTATTGTCAACATTCGCCGGAATCGCTCCGTTATTCATTATGCTGTTCCTGATCTTCGGCAATGTCGGCCAAATGTTCATGCAGATCTCGCTATCCAAGACGATCTCCTTATCGCTGACGAAAGAGCAAACAGGCGTGGGTATGGGCTTGTTCTCGCTTCTTAACTTCCTCTCTGGAGCCATCGTCACTGGCATCTATGGTAGAGCCGTCGACATGGGGGCCAGCGCCAGCTTAAATCCATTAAGCTTGTTTGCCGGCGCTGCAACATACAGCAACATTTATCTCGTGCTCACGGTGCTTCAGGTCGGAATCCTGCTGCTGTTCTTCCTGCAATTCGGGAGAGCCGCGAAAAGAAGCTCGCAGCTTCAGGCGACGAAATAATGACTGGGTCTGCGTAAAAGACGCTCCGAGTACGAAGCATTCCTCGGCTACTGTGTGTTAATGTCATCCTTAAACACATTTCGCTTCTCTGTGACTGCATTCAAGGGGAAGAAGCGGGGAAACTCATACAAAAAGCAGCGATTCTCCAATAACTCGGGAATCGCTGCTTGTTCTACATTTCTATGATGATGCGTTACATCGCGGCACGCTTTAGCTGCCCGTGGTACAAGTCGCTGTAGAAGCCGTCCTGCCGTAGCAGTTCGTCATGCGACCCCTGCTCGAGCAATCGTCCGTCCTTCAACACCAGTATGCGATCCGCCGAGCGAATCGTATTCAGGCGATGCGCAATCACGAAGCTGGTACGTCCCTTCATCAACCGCTGAAGTCCCTCTTGAATTTTGATCTCCGTTACGGTATCGATGCTGCTCGTCGCTTCATCCAGCACCAGCATGGCTGGATTTGCGAGAATTGCACGGGCAATCGCCAGCAGTTGTTTCTGCCCCTGACTGATGCCGCTGCCGTCGGGCTTCAGCACCTTGTCATAGCCATCCTTCATCCGCACGATGAACGAGTGCGCATTGGCCAGCTTTGCCGCTTCTTCGACTTCCTCGTCCGTCGCATCCAGCCGACCGAATCGAATGTTCTCTCGGATCGTTCCTTGGAAGAGGAACGAATCCTGGAGCACGAAAGCCATCTGCGAACGCAAGCTCTCTCGCCGGATGGAGGAAAGATCGCGTCCGTCCAGCGTGATCGTGCCGTTATTCGGATCATAGAAGCGAGAGAGCAGTTGAATGAGCGTGGTCTTACCGGCCCCTGTCGGGCCCACCAAGGCAATCATCTCGCCAGGCTTGGCCTCAAAGCTGATCCCTTCCAAGGTATCCCCGCCTTGATCATAGGCGAATGATACGTTGTTGAACTTCACTGCACCTTCTACGCTGTTCAGTGTAACCGCAGTTCCTTCATCCTTTGCCTCCACTTCCTCATCCAGCACCTCAAACACGCGCTCTGCCCCGGCAATGGCGGACAGCAGCGTATTCCATTGGTTTGCCAGATCGTTCAGCGGTCTCGTGAACTGCCGTGCATAACTTTCGAAGATGATGATCACGCCAATCGTAATATGTCCTTGAATCGCCATGATTCCGCCGATTCCGGCTACTACCGCAAAGCTCAGATTGTTCAGTCCGTTCATCAGCTTCGGAATGAAACCCGATATGCTCTGTGCCCAGAACCCCGATAGCCGGATTCGTTTATTGCGATCATCAAATTCCCGAATCACTCGCTCCTCTTGCGAGAAAGCTTTGATAATTCGCTGTCCGGACAGCGTCTCCTCGATATATCCGTTCAAATCACCCAGATTCTTCTGGCGCTCCTTGAACAGCGGTCCCGTTCTTCGCGTGATCCAGCGCATGCCCAAGACCATAAGCGGCACCACGAGGAACGTCAGCAAGGTCAGCATGGGACTTAGCATAAGCATGATCGTCAAGGTACCCACCAAGGTTAATACACTGGAGAAGATCTGGATGGCCGAGCTGTTCAGCGTTGAGCTGACATTCTCGATGTCATTGGTCAGTCGACTCATGATCTCTCCCTGCTGACGCTTACCGTAAAAGGGTATCGGCAAGCGATGCAGATGGGTAAACAGATCCATCCGCATTCGGTATACCGTCTCTTGGGCAATGCCGATCATCCAGACGTTGTGGAGCCAGGTTGTCAACGCCTGTAGAACGTACACAGCAGCAAGGCCTAACAGGAAGTACGGCCAGACCGAATCCAGTGCGGAATTGTCGGACAGAAACTCATCCACCCCAACCCCGATCAGGTAAGGACCGAGTAACGCCAAACCTGAGCTGAGGGCAACCATAAGCAGAACGAGCGTAAGCTTACCTTTGCGACGGGCAAGGTAGGTCCAAATTCGGCCCAATGTGCCCGACCAGTTCTTGGCCTTCGCTCTCGGCTTGCCGCTATTCTTTCCCTTCTCCCGCTTGCCCAAGTCAATCTTCGGTCTTGGCTGCTTGAACGGTTCAATGAGTTCTTTGAGCATGCTGCTGTGCCTCCTCTCCATATTGAGATTCATAGATGCTGCGGTACAAAGAGGAGTTCTCCATCAAGGCCTCGTGATTTCCTTTACCAATCAGACGCCCATCGTCCAGCAGCAAGATCAAGTCTGCCGATGTAGTCGAACTGATCTTCTGTGTAATCAAAAACGTGGTACAGGACAAATCCTTCAATGCGTCCAGCAGCGCTCCCTCCGTCCGGACGTCCAGCGCACTCGTGCTGTCGTCCAGTATGAGAATGGCGGGCTTGCGAACGAGCGCGCGCGCAATCGACAATCGCTGCTTCTGCCCGCCCGACAGGTTGACCCCCCGTTGACCGAGCATCGTCTCATAGCCGTTGGGCAGCTGCTGAATCGTATCGTGAATCTGCGCACTCCGGGCGGCTTCCTGAATATCATCCAGGGAAGCCTCCTCGCGCCCCCATGCGATATTTTCGCGCACGGTTCCCGAGAAGAGCAATACTTCCTGCGGCACGTAGCCGATACTGCCGCGCAGATGCATCGGATCCATTTCTTTAGAGGAAAGTCCGTCAACGATCACATCGCCTTCATCCTCTTCGTACAGTCTTGGTATCAATTGTACGAGCGAGGATTTACCCGATCCTGTAGCCCCCATAATTGCGATCCGTTCCCCGGCCTTAGCTTAAAGGAAATGTCAGTCAGGACATCGATCTCGCTGCCGGGGTAACTGAAGCTTACCCGGTCAAATTCAACACTTCCCGAAACGCTGATCTTACCTGCTTGAGCCTTATTCTCCGTACCCGCACCTGCATCTTTCTCCTCTGTACGTAGTACTTCTTGAGCCCGCTGAGCCGATGCCCGCCCGCGGGAGAAAGCCACAACCACCCAGGACAAGGCCGACATGGCGCCGATGCAGCGCAAGGAATAATTGACAACCGCCACCACTTCACCGACCGTGGCATTGTTCGCGATAATATCCTTACGGCCAAACCACAAGACTGCATGATCCCTGCATTCATTATCAGCAATATGAAAGGCATGGTGGTTTCGGTCAAACGCAGTGTAGAGATCGTGGTTGTCATCAGCTTGCCCGATGTCTTGGCAAAGCGCTGAATCTCATGTCCCATGCGGACAAAAACCCGAATCAGCCGGATACCGGTCAGATTCTCCTGAATGACACCGTTGACCGCATCCAATCGCTGCTGCACGTTACGAAACGCATCGGCCGCTTTTTCATAATCCAGGCGATAAACAGAAACAACGCCGGCACCGTCAGCACCAGCATTAAGCCGAGCTTCAGGTTGACGACCAGTGCCATAATGATGCTTCCGAGCACGACCAGCGGTACGCGCGACATGAATCGAAGCGCCATAAACACCGTATCCTGTATCTGCGTAACGTCGCCGGTCAGCCTCGTAATCAGGGATGATGTTGCAAAACGATTAAATACGGAGTAGGAGAAGGACTGCACTTTATCGTACAACTTGTCCCGCAGATCATAACCGAGTCCCTGGCTCGTATGGGCGGCAAAGAATGAGCTTGAGATGCCCGCGATGAAAGCGATAACAGTTCCACCCAGCAGGACGGCGCCCCACTTCCATACGACGGTCAGGTCCTCATTCATGATGCCGTCATCAATAATCTTGGAGATGATGAGCGGCTGAATCAGCTCCACCGTCAGCTCGATCAACATCATGGCGAGTGCGGCTATGGCCGCAACGCGGTACTTCTTCAAGAACGTAAACATAATTCCCATAAGCATTCCTCCGAGATGCAGAAGACCTCGATGATGTCCCGAATTCTTGAACCCTGCGGTCTTCACGTAGTAGCAATATTAGTACGAACGAAAGTGAGATATGTCTATTATAATATATTTTCCTCCTTAACTTACCGGTGTTTAAAAAAAATTGCCGATAGACGGGCCATTGCGGTTAGGATAACAGATGGAGTGAACGGTAATAGCGAATGAGCTAGAACGGCGGGTAGAGCGGTGTGCATGGACAACGGATGGAGTGAACGGATATGGAAAACCAGCGTCGGTTATTTTAATGATAACAGCCCGGCGGCTTGTTTACGGAAGATCATCGTATCACTGGAAATTCGGCAGAATGCCCGAGAAGGAGAATATAGATCATTTCGAATCGAAAAAATGCAAAGTGCATTCTTTTTCTACTTCATATCTCTGATCGGAGGGAAATTCGTGCAAATGTGCATCCTTTTCGCTCGATTATGATTAAAACGACGGATAAGTCCATAAAAGCCTGCAGATTTGCAGGCTTTTCGTTAAATCCCCGGTTATGAGGTGAAATTGCTGCATTATCGCATCTTTTTGTAACCCGAGTCGTTCAACGGTTATCAAACTTAGCGCGCTAAACCCCATTTTCTCATTAAAAAAGGGGCGCCCCGCAAAGAGCCACCCCGTTTTCATGCCATTTACCTTCTATCTATTACATCCCGCTATTTCAGCCAGTCGCGATCAGCAACCCAGCTGTGCCAACTCATTTATCGTTACAAATCGCTAAAAAGCTGAACGTACTGCTCATACTTCACTTTCCATACATCCTTACGCGCTTCAATCGTCTTGCCACCTAGCAGCGCTTCAATTACATCGAGGCACACATCCCAGCCTGCAATGTCTTTTGGCGTATGGTCAGTAACGTTGGTTATTCGTTCAATCAGTACCAAACGGCAGCCTTCGGGGTCAGGATAGAGCTCGAATCGAACGCGATCTTCACCCCAAGTGTATTCCAGCACTGCAAACTCTTTATAATCCAGAATCTCGATATCCTCGTAAGTGCCGTCACCCAGATCGAACGTAATTTTCCCACCTTGTCTTAAATCTTCTACCCTGAGCTCAGGGAACCATTGGGGCAGTTTATCATTGTCCGTTAGATAGGACCATACCTTCTCCACGGAATGCTTCAACTTGCGTTCGAACTTCACGATGGTCTCGTTCCCAACCTGTTGTACAACGGCTAACATGATAATCCTCCTTCATTTATAGGAATAAATAGATTCAGATGTCAGTACTTCACTTCGACTCATCCTGATCAAGCGCTCGCTCCAGATCTTCCAGCTTGTTCGTCCAGAATTGACGGTAAGGCTCCAGCCAATGGTGGATATCGGCAAGAGGTTCAGCGTGAAGACGATAGAGATGTCGCTGTGCATCCTTACGCACCAAGACGAGTCCTGCCTCCCGTAATATGCGAAGATGCTTGGACACCCCCGGTTGACTAAGCGGCATGATCTCTACGATCTCGCCGACCGTCCTCTCCCCGTGCCGCAAATGGTCGAGAATAATTCGGCGATTGGGCTCAGCCAGTACTTCAAATAGTTTGTCGTTCATCATGAGTTTATATTACTAGTCAGTTATATTCCTGTCAAGTTATATATAAATATGACATTTCTGTTGCTTAAAAATATTTTTTCAAAGCCGATGTAAATATTGAAACTTTCGTCAAGGCCGCAGCGTCATATTGTAGAGGAAAATAATAACAACGAAAATTCAGGAGGTTGAGTGTGTGAAAAGACTATGGACTGCCTTGCTAGCAGCAGTACTATTAGTACCCTTGCTATTCCAAACACAGGCACAGGCGGCAGTAAACATCAGCGTCTTGATTGACGGCGTGAGATTAAATACTCCGCAAGCACCGATTATGATCCAGGGGCGTGTCATGCTGCCAATGAGGTCGATCTTTGAAGCGTTGGATGCTTCAGTCAAATGGAATCAAAAGACGCAAACCGTTACAGCCACGAAAGACGGAACGACGGTCATTCTTAAAATCAATGCCAAAACAGCTACAATCAACAACCAAACCGTGTCTCTGGACGTACCAGCTAAAAACCTGAAGGGCTACACGATGGTGCCTGTGCGCTTTGTCAGTGAAGCACTCGGCCAGAAAATCGGATGGAACTCCAAGACTAAGACGGTCACGGTTACTACCGTCGATCAGAACGTTGGCATCTCACCGGTTAGTTACGTAACCTTGCGTGACGTTGGCAATGCCGGAGATGGACGCGATCTGCAAGTCAGCTTCTCCAAATCCGTAACCGAGTCCTTGATCTCACATTATCGTGTCGTCATTGTAAAACAGTCCAAATCCTTAAATCTGTCGCAAGCCCAGCGCTTGTCTTCAGCGAATTACACAGCCGTGTACCCTACCGGAGGTGATCTGACCCAGACTCTCTCATCCACTACGAGAGATTCCGATAACGAACTTATCCGTGACAATCAGGCATACAAGGCATACGTGCTCGCAGTAGGCAAATCTGGCGGTGATTTTGCTTTATCCGCAGCATCCCCGTCGTTAACACTTACGAATACGAATGCTGTTAATGGCGCAACCAACGTAAAAGCAAGTGATGTCAGCGATTTCGGGGATGGACGCGACTTGTCCGTCAGCTTCACCCGTGCGCAAAATGAGAGCAATATTACGAACTACCGTGTCTTTGTTGTAAAAACGAAAGACATCGCTAATTTCAATCTGGCTGCAGCCCGTGCCGTACCAAGCCAGAACTACACAACCGTGAACAAAACCAGCAATTCGAACACAACGCTGACAACAGCGCTAAGCTCGAGCGCACGTGATACGGGGAACGAGACAATTCGCAACGGAGTTGCATATACCGTGTTTGTCCTGGCGGTAAGCAATAACGAGAACGCGGTCGCCAGCAATCTGTCCAGCGCTTCCGCTTCCATTACGCTCAGTTCGGGAACAGCTACCGTTCCAATTATTACGCAAGTCGCCGATGTTAGTGACTACAACGACGGCCGCGATCTTCGCGTAAGCTTCAACAAGGTAGGGAACGAATCCAATATTCATTCTTACCGGATCTTCGTTGTGAAAGATAGCAATTACCACAACTTTGATTTGAACCGAGCAAACGGCATTTCCAGTTATAACTATACGCAAGTGAACAAAACCGGTAATAACATCAACAATTATACCTTGCCTTCCGGTGCCCGAGACGTAGATGGTGCAGCGATCCGTAACGGCGTGTACTACCGCGTATTCGTCATGGCGGTCTATAACGGTAACCAAAGCTACAATGTGTTGTCCGCTCCGTCGAATTCGATCATCCTGACATCCAGCTATAGCGTTGGTGCAGTCACCAACCTGTATGTAAATGACGTAGCCAATAATAATGACGGTCGTGATCTTCAGGTATCATTCAACCGTCCATCCGATCATACCAATATTAGCGCCTATCGCGTGTTTGTTGTGAAGTCATCGGATGCTTACTATTTCGATCTTAACAGAGCGAATGGTATTGGTAGCACCAACTATACGCAATTTACTAAAAACAATGATGTTACCTTCACCCGAACGCTGAACTCCGGGAGCCGTGACGTCAACGGAGATTTGATACGTAACAATACTGATTATCAAGTATTTGTAATGTCAGTGGCTAATAACAACTCGGGGAATAATGCGTTGTCGTACGGTGCGTCGATTAGGCTTACAGGCACTCAAATTGTGCAGCCGGTTTCGGGATTGTCGGCTCAAGATACCGCTGATTATGGTGATGGTAGAGATTTAAGAGTTACTTTCAATCGCACTACAGATGAATACTACCTTACTCATTATCGAGTGTTTGTTGTCAAAAACAATAAGAGCATAGATATTAATGAAGCGAACAGAAATTCAAATTATACAATCGTTAATAAGAGCGGAAGTGTATTAACCCAGAATTTAGCATATAATGCAAAAGATACTGATGGCCATGATATTGTCAATGGAGTCAACTACAGAGTTTACGTTTTAAGTGTAGGAAACAGTTATTCTGGCAGTACTAACGCTCTTTCTTCACCGTCAGCCAACGTAGTTCTAACTGGGATGACTGCAGTGGATAAAGCGTACAATGTTCGCGGGCTATTCATAGGGAATGATTTAAAAGTTACTTTTAACAAAGCAAACAACGAAACAAATATTAAAGAGTATAGAATCTTTGCTGTACCGAAAAATGCTTCTCAGGATTTCAAAATTGATCTTGCAAACACGCTTACTTCCGACAAATATTTCATTGTAACACCTACTGGCCAAAACCTTCTAGAAGGTTTAATAACCGGTGGTTCTCGGGATTCATCTGGTACACTCATTAGTAATCAAAATGAATATTACATCTATATCCTGTCCGTTCATCAAAACGATCACACGGGAAATAGTCTGTCCGAACCGTCGCCGTTAGTCCAGTTCATAGACACGTCCGTCACTGCCCCTTCATCCGTTTATGCAGGATTTGAAAATGGTAGCAGTGACATTATTGTCCGGTTTACAACTGCAAAAGCAGGCGAATATCGTATTATGGCCGTTCCAAGCAATGAAACCAACTTCAATCTAGCGGCTGCTAATACCGTAACCGATCCAACTCGTTATATTAAAGTGAATACAACCAACACCCAACAAGTTGAACAAACATTTAATACAACTTCGTTAGACACTAAAGGTAATGCTATTGCTGTCAATCAATCATACAACATCTATGTACTCGCCGTTTCAAGTGGTGGTGCAAACGAATTATCATCAGCGGCACCAGTCACCGTTCCCAATCCCGGCCAAACAACAGGAGTCACTTCCAAGCTGGAACAAGGAAATGTCGAAGTTGCCTTCAACAAGGCTCCGGACAGCAGCGTGACCGCTTATCGTGTGTTCTTCGTAGCTAAAGAAGATGCTAGTAAATTCAACTTCGAAAAGGCCTCAAAGGCAGCAGCGGATGAGAAACTTACCGTATCTTCAAGCGATAGATCGATCACTAGAACGGGTAAAGGCAACAATACCTTTACAAAAACGTTCGAGATCCCAACCAAGGACGCAAACGATAAAGAGATCGTTGAGAAAAAAGAATATGCGGTGTTTGTCCTTTCTCTCAAGAACAAGTCACAAGCCCAAAAAAACCGCTCCGCCGCACCTGCTTATGAAGCAGTCGCCTTGTCTTCCCCGTCTGAAGTGTACGTGGTATTGAAGCCGGAGACCATCCCAACGACTCCAACAAACTAGTCGTTGTAACTCGCTAATTACAAAAGAAGCTGTTCCCAGGATCACCAGGGAACAGCTTCTTCTCTTTTACTTCCCCACCTCTAATTTCCACATGAAATCACCTTCAATTATACTGGTATTTACAAATGGAAAAATATGATAATTTATATTTAGAAAGCGCTTTCAATAATGTTAATGTTCCCGGGAGGTGATAACCCTCAAAACAACAGCAGCCAGCAGCCCACGCACAACAGATCCGCTTGAATCATCACTAATACATCTGCTCTTGAGGAAGGCATGTTGCTACACCATTACCGATCACAAAGGAGATGCGAATGATAACTTTGAAGAAGCACACCCTATTATCCTTGACTCTAATTACTGCTATGCTGTTCTCCCTGCTACCAGCGTTTGCAACGGCGGCTGAAGCCAACAGTCCCGCCCTGCTTAGCAGCGGACCGCAAGCCTATGTGAATGATATGCAGCCGGGCTGGAATCTCGGTAACAGCCTGGATGCCGTTGGCTCGGACGAGACGGCCTGGGGTAATCCGCGCGTAACCCGAGCTCTGATTCAACAGATTGCAGCGCAAGGCTACAAGAGCATCCGTATTCCGGTAACCTGGGATTATCATATCGGGGGTGCGCCGAATTACACGATCAACGCCGCTTATATGAATCGCGTGCAGGAAGTCGTGGATTGGGCGCTGGAAGCCAATCTATACGTTATGCTCAACGTGCATCACGATTCCTGGATCTGGATCAGCCATATGGAGTACAACCGCAACGTCGTGCTGCCGAAGTACAATGCGATCTGGACTCAAATTGCCAACCGCTTCAAGAACCATTCCCACAAGTTGATGTTTGAGAGCGTGAACGAGCCGCGCTTCAGCGATGGCGGCACTACGAATGAGACCAAGGAATTTCAGATGCTGGACGAACTCAACGTCTCATTCCATCAAATCGTCCGCAATTCAGGCGGTTTGAACGGAACCCGTCCGCTGGTACTCTCTACCCTGCACGCCTCACCGACGCAAGAGCGAATGAATGAGCTGTACCACACCATGACCAAGCTTAACGATTCCAATCTGATCGCCACCGTGCATTATTACGGTTTCTGGCCATTCAGCGTGAACATTGCCGGTTATACCCGCTTCGAGCAAGATACGCGCAATGATATCCACCAAACCTTCGATAACGTGTACAACACGTTTATTGCCCGAGGAATCCCTGTCATTCTGGGCGAATACGGCCTGCTCGGCTTTGACCAGAATACAGGCGTCATCGAACAAGGAGAGAAACTGAAATTCTTCGAATACCTGACCTACTATTTGAAGCTGAAAAATATTACCCATATGCTGTGGGACAACGGGCAGCACTTTAACCGTAACGCTATGACATGGAGCGATCCGGAGCTGTTCAACATCATGAGAGTCGGATGGAGCGGACGATCCGCTACCGCGGATACCGATCTGGTGTTCATCAGAAAAGGGGCTGCGGTGCAAGACAAAACGATTCCGCTCAGCCTGAACGGCAACACCTTCTCGGAATTAAGACATAACGGGCAGCTGTTGATATCCGGTCAAGATTATGTGCTGAACGGTAACGGAAGCTCCATCACGTTAAAATCGAGCCTGCTCAGCAGACTAACCGCATCCGGTCCATTCGGAGTGCGCGCACAGCTTGCAGCCAAGTTCAACCGCGGCGCTGACTGGAATTTCCGCGTCGTTTACAGCGACAAGCCTGTGCTGGGCAATGCACAGGGAACGACGAATGCGTTCAGCATCCCCGCAACCTTCAATGGCGATCAATTGGCAACCATGGAAGCCGTGTATGCAACAGGGGGCAACGCAGGTCCGCAAGACTGGACCTCCTTCAAGGAATTCGGGTATACGTTCTCCCCTTCCTATAACAGCAACGAAATTAAGCTGCTGCCTAACTTCTTCAATGAGGTGCGTAACGGTGAGGTCATCCTGAAATTCCACTTCTGGAGTGGTGAGATCATTACTTACCGTATTACGAAGAATGGCGGCAACGTGACGGGGATTGCCTCATAACATCCATAGAAAAGATCGGTACCACGTTGTACCGATCTTTTTTTGTATACACACCAGCCCAGTTCCTTCATACAATAGTCTATAAAACGATTAAGGAGTGAACAGATTGACTTATTATCAACCATATGGTTACTTCAGATCGGATGCAAATATCCTATCTGACCTTGCAACTGCCATCAACGGAGAGTATACGGCTATTCAATGCTACGAGCAATTAGCAGCCATGGCGCCAAATGCCACCGTCCGAGATCAGATCCTTGAAATCCGGAAAGATGAAATCAAGCATTATCAGACCTTTACTCATCTATACCATACGCTTAGCGGTCAACAACCACAGCCCACACTCAACGAAAATTGCCCGAAAGATTACAGTACGGGTGTCGAATTTTCATTCAAGGATGAACAGCATACCACAGATTTCTACCTTGAAGTATATGACAGAGCGACAGACCCCATCGTCAAAGAAGCTTTCCGGCGTGCAGCCGCCGACGAGCAACAGCACGCCGTCTGGTTTTTATATTTCATGCAGAAGGAGCAACAACAGCTCAAGTAATTACTTGAGCTGTGTCGGATTGGACGGTGAGCTACATACGTTCAAATATTGGCGAATGATCGTCGAGATAACCTGAATACTGACCGGTTTACTGACGTATTCATCCAAGCCCAGTCCTAGATATTTTTCCCGGTCACCTTTAATCGCGTGTGCCGTTACCGCCGCAACAAAAGGGAGCTGGATTCCGTTAGATAAGGCATGATCCTTAATGATTCGGGCCGCTTCCAAACCATCCATGAACGGCATCGAAATATCCATAAATATGAGATCATACGGATACCGTTTGTACGCCTCCACGGCTGCGACCCCGCTCGCGACGACCGTTGAGTTATACCCGAGCTTCTGCAGCATTTTCTTCAGCACCATCTGATTCACTTCGTTATCTTCGGCGATCAGAATCCTGAGTTCTTCGCCCAATCGTTCAGCTTCCGCCTGCGTTTCTTCCTGCCTGTTAGGGTCAGCAGAATGAAGCGGAAATTCTACTGTAAACTCAAAAACCGATCCACCCTCATACGGTTTATAGCAAATGTCACCGCCCATTAACTGTACTAGCTTTTTGCAGATCGCCAGCCCCAGTCCCGTGCCTTCCACTTGACGTGTCAAAGAATGATCCACCTGATAGAACGGCTCAAACAAGCGTTCTACTAGTTCAGGCGGCACCCCAATGCCCGTGTCTCGAACAGCGAATTTTACAAGCACCGAATCCGTAGATGGAGAGGCACAGTCAACGGTGACCGAAATTGCACCATCTGGTGTAAATTTAACGGCATTGCTCAGCAGGTTCATTAAGATTTGTCTTAACTTAGTGACGTCCCCTATAACCTGATCCGGTACGTCTGGAGCAACAGATGTCGTAATCTCAATATTTTTATCCAATGCTCTAGGAAGAATGAGATGAAGTGTTTCGGATATTACCTCTCTTAAACCGAGGGGTTCCATCATCAGTTCCGTTCGACCCGATTCGATCTTGGAGAAATCCAATATATCATTAATAATATTGAGCAGGGTGGTCCCGCTTTGCTTAATGATTTGCACATAATTCTGTTGTTCTTCATCCAGGTCTGTTTCCATCATAAGATCCGTCATCCCGATCACGCCATTCATCGGGGTGCGAATTTCATGGCTCATGATCGCCAGGAACTCGCTCTTGGCTTTGTTCGTCTTCTCCGCCGCTTCCTTCTCGATCATCAACCGCTTCTGTAGTGTCATATCCTTGGCGATAAGATAGAATCCAACGTACTCTCCGTGGATGATAATAGGAGCCAGCGTCGCCAGTACCTCAACTACTCGCCCATTCTTGTGACGGACGTGCTGGATCGCTCTTTCAACTGCAGCATAATCCGTTAGATTTGATAGTATATTCGATAGATTTTTTTCCCCAATTAGATGGGCAATGCTCGTTCCAATCAAATCCTGAATCGTGTAACCGGAAAGTTGCTCTGCCATCTGGTTTCCATTTATAATGACGCCTTCCAAAGTAAACGAAATAATGGCATCATGGTTATACTTCTTGAGCGAGGTATAACGTTCAATACTTACTTGAAGCTTCTGCTCAGCTACCTTGCTGTCCGTAATATCAACCATTTGCGAGATAAAAAAGAGCGGTGTATGGTCCGTTTCGTCACGAACCAACGAGACGTGAATCGATGCCCATATTTGATGCCCGGCCTTATGAACGTATTGCTTCTCTACCGCCAAGTTCATCGCCGTTTCATCCAGGGAGAGCTGCTCATCGATACCATCGGGATAAATATAGTTCGTAGCCGGCTGCTGCATTAACTCAGCTTCGGTAAACCCCAACATATTGCATGCTGCCGGATTTACGCTGATCCATTTTCCGTCCGTCGTCACCAAGGCAATGCCAATCGGAGCGCTTTTGTATACATGTTCAAACAATGCCTGTTGGCTAAATATGCTGATATCACTCATACTTTGCACCTCCCGCTAACCATGATTATACATTAAACCGGTAGAATGGGGTGCTTATATTTCAGAGCGGGCTTATAGCCTACCAAGCAATCTGTTCACGTTCACGGAAAAATCCGCCGCTGATTCCTGCCTCATCGAGCGTTGCCAGCCATACCGCAGTGTCGGCTCCTTCCGCAACCGTCAAGGGCGCGTCTTGACCGCCCATATCCGTCCGCACACGGCCCGGGCAAACGGCATTCACCTTGATTCCCGTCCCGGTGACTTCCTCCGATACCATACAAGTCAGGGCATTCAACATCGTTTTGGAGATGCGATAGGCCGATGACGTTCCACCGATTCCGAGGTCCATCGTTCCATCCATGATTTCGAATGCGCCGAGGCCAGATGAAATATTCACGATCCGTCCGTACTGGTTCATCTTCATTAAAGGTACGCAAGCCTGCGTCATTCGCAGCGCTCCATAGAAGTTGACCTCCAGAGTTTCCTTCATGATCGTTTCTTCTACATCCAGCACCGAAACTCCTTGATCCAATATGATTCCAGCATTATTCACAAGTACGTCCAATCGTCCATACTGCTGTTGAATATGCTTCACTAAGCGCGCCACATCGCCTAGCTGCCTCATATCCGCTGCTTGCATGGCAACACGCAGTCCAGCGGCCTGCAGATCCTCCACTGTCCGATATCCTCTGCCTTCATCCCGCGACGTGATGATCACCTGAAGTCCTCTTATAGCCAGTTGCCGTGCAATCTCCTTGCCAATCCCACGATTCCCACCCGTGACTAAGGCAACCCTTCCATGATTGGTTTCATTTGCCTTACTCATTTTTGTTCCACTCCCTGATCCAAAATAGCTTTCCAATTCTTGATACTCTGTTCCAGATGAGATTCTGCCTCTTGCAACATCGTGATCTGCTGCCGTGTTTCGGCCAGCTTTCGCGTACCAAGCTCAATTGCATTCGGCAAACAATCCACTTTGATGTTACGATCAAACGCACACTCCATAAAGCTTAGAATTTCGCTTACCGACAACCCGAGGTTAAAATACATCTGGATTATACGAACCCGCTCGATATCCGTTTCTTCATAATTTCGATAACCGTTCTCGGACCGAGTCGGTTGAAGCAACTGCTTCTCCTCGTAATATCGAAGGGAGCGCAAGCTTACACCTGTTATATGGGATAGCTCGTTGATTAACATTGTGTGCTTCTCCTTTATACCTTCTTAGTCGCATTGTAAACCATCACATCATGTGAAGGTCAACTACGACCTCCCAATCAAGACTTTCAATTATTTACCAAGTAATGGTTTACAAGGGAATTTACGTATGCTAGACTCTTCCCTGAATGACGTCAAACCAGTAGTTGAAAGACTTAAAACAAGAGTGAATAGACCTAAATCACACCGTATTGCGAGAGAGTTTTAATATGATCTTCATAGTTATATATCACTCAATCGAGAGCACTTAGAACAGAGGGGAGTTTGGAATGGGTAATCAACGCACGCTGGTTAGCAGCTTCAAACTTCAGGGCATCACGCTTCATAGCGGAACCTTAACAAATATGACGGTACATGCTGCTCGACCGAACAAAGGAATCGTCTTCAGGCGAGTGGATACAGAACCTGCGCAATTCATCAAGGCCACCGTGGATAACGTTTCGAACACGGAACGCTGTACGCAGCTTATGAATGAATATGGCTACACGGTTTCTATGGTTGAACATATATTGTCTGCTCTCAGGGGCATGGGCGTCGACAACGCTATCATTGACTTGGACGGTGCTGAAATACCTGTACTTGACGGCAGTGCCGCCTTGATAGCTGCGAGGATTGCCGAAGTTGGACTTCTTGAACAGCAAGCCCCTCTTCGATATTATCACTTAACCAAGGTGATTCGCGTTCAAGTTGGCCGATCCTTTCTTACGGCCTCCCCCTATGAAGAAGTATCCTACATGATTGGCTTTAGGAATGACCATCATCTACCGTTTCTTGCAGACCAGACGGCTGTATTCCACGTTGCCCAGGACCATTATGCAAGCGAAGTTGCGGCTGCACGCACATTCGGTTATGAAACAGAGCTTGACGGCTTGAGAGCCAAAGGTCTGATTAAGGGTGCTTCTACGGACAACGCCGTACTCATTGGCAAGAGCGGAATCTTATCAGATCTTCGTTACGAAAATGAATTTGCGCGTCACAAGCTGTTGGATGTGATCGGAGACCTAGCTTTAGTTCCACCTTTTCTAGCAAAAATCGAAGGTGAGCGAACGTCGCACTATCTAAACATGTTGTTGGCGCGGGAAATAGCGGCTCATATACAAAAAGAATGACAAAAGGGAGTAATAAACGCATGGCATACGCATTGATTCAAATCGCGGAAGAATTAAACGGAGTCGTCGTCGGCGATGATAACATGCTGATACATCGCATCGCCTCTTTAGCGAACGCCAAGGAAGGTGAAATTGCCTATGTTACAGAGAAGAATATCAATGCATTAACTACATGCAACGCCTCCGCTGTCATTGTTCCTGATATTAACCGAGACTTCCCCATCCCCGTTATTAAAGTCCAGAATCCAAGATTAGCTTTCATCTACTTGCTCAAAATGTTTGGATACGAGCGAACTAGCAATGGCACCATCTCCTCCTCCACAATCGATCCTTCGCTAGAAGCAGGCTTCGGCACACAAATCGATGAAGGAGTTATCGTGAAAGAGAATGTATCGATTGGCGCGGGCACAGTCATCGCATCCCATTCATTCATCGGCGAGCATGTCACGATCGGGCACCATTGCTGGATCCACCCGAATGTAACGATATTAAGGGACACCAAGATCGGCGATAACGTCATCATCCATTCCGGTGCCGTTATCGGCGCCGATGGATTCGGTTACGAATGGGATGGAGTACAGCACGTGAAGATTCCTCATATCGGAAATGTCATCATCGGAGATGGGGTCGAGATCGGCGCCAATACGACCATTGATCGTGGCACCATCGATTCCACCGTCGTTGGCCATGGCACAAAGATCGATAATCTCGTTCAGATCGGACATAACGTTCAAATCGGAGAGCATTGCATCATCGCAGCTACAAGTGCCATTGCGGGCTCGTCGATCATTGGAAACCGCGTGGTGATGGCAGGTGGATGCGGCATTATTAACCATGTATCCGTTGGCGACCAAGCCTTGCTCATGGCAAGAACAGGCATATCCAAGGATGTGCCCGCGCGTTCCATTATTTCTGGCTATTGGGGTCGCCCGCATAAGGAACAACTGAAGGAGTACGCAGCGGTTGCTAGACTCCCCAAAACACTGAAGGAAATCAATCGCAAATTAGATATCCTTAATAAAGAGCCGTCTTAACATACTTATGACGAACAAAGGAGGAAATAGCGTGGTTCAATCCACCTCACAGATTCATCCCTTAGCGATTATTCACCCTGAAGCGATCATCGGTGAAGCCGTTGAGATTGGTCCGTTTAGTATCATTGAAGAACATGTGGTCATCGGAGACCGATGCAAAATCGAAAGCCATGTTCGAATCGGCTCCCATACAACGCTAGGCCAACACAATCATATTTTTCAAGGGGCTATCATCGGCTCAGTTCCTCAAGACCTAAGCTACGAGGGGCAGGAAACCTGTCTGTTCATTGGGGATCATAACACGGTCAGGGAATATGCGACGATCGCCAAAGGAACTGTAAAGGGCGGCGGCATAACGAAGGTCGGCAATAACAACCTCATTATGAACTATGTCCACATCGCACACGACACTGTATTAGGTAACCATAATATCCTCACCAATGACGTACAGCTTGCAGGTCATGTAGAGATTGAGGATCATGTGACAATCGGTGGTTTATCTTTCGTTCATCAATTTTGCAAAATCGGCAGTTATGCTATGATCGGTGCGAGAAGCGGCGTTTACCAGGACATCGTTCCTTACTCTCTCATCAGCGGTTCCCGTGCCAGCATTTACGGCATAAATGTCGTGGGCTTGAGACGAAACGGAATGACGAATGATGATATCAAGACGATCAAGCTCATCAATGCCCTCCTGTTCCGCAAAAAATTATCGCTGGCACAAGCTACAGAAGCAATACAAGAGCTGCCTCCATCGGCTTTTAAGGACCACACCTTAGCTTTCTTACAAAAATCCGAGCGAGGGATCGCAAGAATGAAGTAAATCGATCGCAACACACAAAAAACCACGATATCTCCAAGACATCGTGGTTTGAAATTTAACGTGCTGAGCGTTAGTTGTTCAACAGTTCTATTGAATATACCGACCAAGCGCTGTTTGATATACACTCTTGGGTCTGAGACCGACCAGTTTCTCCACCGGCTCCCCGTTATGGAATATGATTACCGTCGGCAGCGACATAATGCCGAATTCGGCTGCAAGTTGCGGAGATTCGTCACAATCGACTTGCGCTAATCGCGCACGTTCCCCTTCCTCCGTGCTCATCGCTTCCAGGTGTGGAAGCAGCACCTTGCATGGCGGGCACCACTTCGCGCCGAATTCCACCAACGTTACCTGCTTCTCCCTGATCCCACTCTGAAAACTGTCCGCATCTAGCATCAGTAAACTCACTTTGCACCCCTCCGCTTCACTGGATATCGTTCCGTTCATCCAGAATCGACTGTATGCGCTCCTCCAGATTGAGTTTAATGTTGTTCAGCAAATGGATTTGGGCCTCGATCTCGGTCAGCTTCTGACGATATACCGGCAGCACCTCTGCACAGAATGCCTCCTTATTCTTCAAGACGCAATGCAGGAATCCGGCAATCTGCTCCGTGGACAATCCAAGATTAAGATACAATTGTATCGTCTGCACCTGTTCTACCGCCAATGGGGAATACTCCCGATACCCGTTATCGCTGCGAATCGGCGACAGCAGGCCTTGCTTATCATAATACCGAAGCGAGCGAATGCTAACCCCGGTCCGATCGGCGAGTTCGCCAATCCTCATGCTGCAACATCTCCTCTCCAGAACGATTCCATTTCATTATAAACCCTGACATTAGTGTGAGGGTCAAGCACGAATTCCATACTATCGTTTGCGAGAATGTTGCTTCCCTCTCTTCGGCTGCTTCGGCCAACGATGGGCTGGCACATGCTGGATCATAGCCAGAAAAAGCTGGCCCCACTGTTCGACCTTCAACTGCCGGATCGGCATGTCTCGCTGAACGCCAAGCGTTCTCACTACCTTGGTCATCTGGGGCGAACTAAATATATCTCCAAATGCAGCGAATAACGGCTGCTGCGGGTAACGCAGTGCATGTGCAGCCATGGCGAAGAATTTGGTATATTGCTGTGGAGGCACCAGCGGACGATTCTTCCGACTGATGACAAGAACGGCCGATTCCACTTTAGGAGGCGGAGCGAAATAATGGGGTGGCACGGTTCGTATCAATCGAATATCAAACCACATTCTCCAGCATAAAATCCGGGGGTTCAGCAGGGAGTTCGATGATGTAAATCCCCTCGCTGCCCCTTTCTGTACAAGTAGCACGGCTCGCTGCAGAGGCACCGTCGGATGATCAAGCAGCTTGCCGATGATAGGCGTCGTTATGGAATACGGGATGTTCGAGACAACGGAGAAAGGCGGCTTCGGCAGGGGCATAATTAGAAAATCAGATGCCTTGACGCGTACATTGCGATGCCCTTGTAGCTTGGATAACAGTTTGTTCGCGAGGGCGGGATCATTCTCGATCGCCAGTACGTGGGCAGCTTTCTCGGCGAGCGGAAGGGTAATTGCCCCGGTTCCGGCTCCAATATCGAGTACGGTCGCAGCTGGATCGATCTGAGCTAAGTCGATCATATCTTGAATCAAACGTCGATTAATTAACATATTTTGCGCGGGAAAATTCGGGGTTTGGCCCGATCTGTCGTTAGGTTTGGACACCACAAATACACCTCATTCATTCGTATAGTTAATGAAAAAGGCACAGTTCAAATAAAACCCGCGCATACTCAAACAGAGATAGAAATGCAGGATTTTAGATGATATTCTGTGCCGTCATTAGCGAATACGTATAAATGAAATGTTACACATGTTGGGGCGACCCTCCTGACATCATAGATGAAAACAACCACAGTATAACACAGAGCGTGCCGCAAGCCTTCGGCTACTTTGATTTAAACGATTCTTTACCGGCGCAGACGTTATCGCATATGGTAAGTTAAGCTTGCATATACAGAGTAGGCGAATAAAGGAGTGATCTATATATGACATTGTACATAACTGATGAATCCTCCAGCACAGATATACAGCATCAGCATTACGTAAGAGATAACATGGTCGCCTTTAATCTCAAACACTTTCCCGATACATTAAAAGGAAGGTATCAACAACTGAATCTGCTGCTGAAAGATGCGGGCGGTAATGTCCTGGGCGGAATTACGGGTGAGATATGCTGGAACTGGCTGGAGGTCCATTACTTGTTCGTGGAGGAGCGGCTGCGCAAATCAGGATATGGCACCCAACTGCTCATGGAGATCGAAAAAATCGCAAAAGAAAAGCAATGTGATTTCATCAAGCTGGATACACTGAGCTTTCAGGCGCTCTATTTTTACCAGAAGCAAGGGTATGAAGTATTTGGCATGATTGAGAATGCTGGCGGGCATACGCACTATTATCTGAAAAAAAACATATAAGTTAAAGCCCCTCCAGATATCAACCTGAAGGGGCTTTAACTTATACCCGAGGGAGTTTGAACGTGATGCCTTTACTCAGCAGCTTATCCATCAGCGCGGTAAACGCGTCGTAGGGAATCCAGTCGTGCATCATGACGATCTCATTCGAACCCAGGTCATTCAGCCCGCGCCCAGCCTCCGGCACGTTCTCGTCCATTCGTCTTAGCACGCTTGGCAAGTCGTGATAACCCTCGTACTCATTGCCGTCAGCCAGGCACCAGTCCATCGTGTCGTAGGTACAGCGTACGTCCACGGCGCGATCATGCCCGGCCTCGCGGAACCATTCGTAATGGATGCCTTCAAAGCTCGGCTGTCGATAGCCCTTATCCCGCAGCAACTGCTGGATATTCTGGAAGAAATCCGGATCTGTGTTACTGCTCCCGTCATCCAGATACGGGAAGCGAAATGTCTTCACAATCCATTCTACACCAGCTTGACTGTATACCTCTTGCAGCCATTGATCTGTCCGTTCGATCTGTTCTCTCGCTTCCTGCCAACCGAGCTCTGAGAATTTCGGATGATTGTAGCTGTGATTCCCGAGCACATGCCCCTGCTGAACGGCATAAACAGCTTCATTCGTATACTGCTTCAGATTCTCGCCCAGACAGAACCAGATGGCGTTGATCCCTCGTTCCTGCAAGTAATCCAGCTTGATTCGAGTATGCTCGGATGGCCCGTCGTCGAAAGTGAGGTAAGCCGTCTTTCTATGTTGGATGTTCATGTGATTGCACCGCCAGTCCGCTGTAATATTCCGCTTACACCGTTTATGTTCCACCCTCAGCTCGAAAAAACCTGCTAGCCCCGTCTACTGCTCAAGATATATTTTCACACCTTCAGTAAAGCGAGGGTCATGGCTCTGGCCTGCTAGCAGGCCTGTGCAAGATCCGATTCTAAAAATGCGGCTGCTGGCTGACGTGGCTGATCGATGAATATTCTACCCGCTCCCTTCTGGCGTATCGACGCGTACAGCTCTCGTGCTTTACCCTCCTTGTTGATTAAATCGTCCAGCTTACGGTATTCACTTGGCTCAACTAAATACATATTATATTTCTCCCAATGGCCGTGGACATAGATGTCCCCGTTCTGAGCGGCTGCTTGAGCTTTTCGTTCTCTGTAGGGGCTTGTTTCGATGGGGTAGGGCCTGTTAGTTATAGGACGCAGCAATGAATTGTATTGCGGAGGCGATATGCACAACTTGCTGAATTGATTGGTCCATACAGCATGATGTCTGGGATCAACAATGTGAGGCGTGAACCCGCAATTGAGGTAGGTTTTGATAGCAGGTAGATTGTTTTCCTCCACATTCAAAGATGCTATCGTAAAACCAATATCCTTGAGATGCTGCAAGATATAATCGACCATCAACACCCCATACCTATGCGCCTGTATGCCGGATCAACGCCGACAAAAATAACGGAACCATGTTCATTATCGTCCCACATGTGGTCGTTATGCCAGGCCGTAGCTGTCGCGATCGGCTCTTGACGATCATTCAACAGGACAAATACTCGGTCATCCTCATAGTTATAATTATCCGCCAGAATCCATCGGAACGTTCCCGGCTTATACTCTTCTTCAAAAGCTTTTGTCATGACCGACTCCCATACGTATCCATTCCCTTCATGGATGCTTAGGATGGAATAGCCCTCCGGAAGCTGAACCGCACGTATCGGCTGTGCCAAATCTCTCTCCATATACAGATCAAATAATTGTCTATCCATCGCCGCATACCTCGATTCAACTAAGTTCTACTAATTGTACAATCGAAAATTTACACAATTCTATGGAAAACATAAGTTAAATCATTTTCGATTGTTTCCTGAATCAGCCTCACAACAAGGAATGAAGTTTGACGAACGCTTGAAAGCGATTCGTAACACACAGCTTCGAATAGATTACGCTTAAATAATTGCGAACCGTACCCTCGGAAATAAACAAGGCAGCGGCGATTTCACGATTGTTGCTGCCTTGCGCGATCAACTCGGCGACCTGCTTCTCTCGCTCGGACAGTTCGACACCGGGCATGTCCACTTTCGTTACTGCATGCTGTTCCATAGGCAAATGAGTGAGCCGCTGAGCCAATTTGGCGGCTACGATGGTCGGCATAATATACTGACCCGATACGATGTCGCGAACAGACGGTATTATTTTTTTCGCCAACATGCTCTTTAGCAAGTAACCGCTGGCTCCGTTAACCAATCCTTCCACGATGAAGGGGTCTTCCCCATCCGTCGTCAATAGCAGCACTTTGGTACGAGGAGACGTCTGCTTAAGCTGCTTCAGCACGGTAATACCATGCATGACCGGCAGGTGAATATTCATGATAAGCAAATCCGGTTGAAGTCTCGCTGTCAACTCATACGCCATAACCCCGTCAGTAACCAAGCCCTGTACCTGCATATCGTATTCCATATTGAGCATTGTGTTCAGGCATTCTCTTACCGGCCGCTGCTCCTCGGCGATGAGGATTCGAATCATGATATATCTTCCTCCTTCTTCTGGCTTCGTCTCCGAGAACAGAGCACGTTTGAACCCCATTATAATGACCTGTCCGAGTCTTCGTATCCAACGAAAGTTGTAGAGTGCCGCTCATTAACAAAAAAGGGAAGGACCATAAGTCCCCCCCATCATATATTCATATGAAATGTCGATTCTCATATACCGTAACCTCACCAACGGGCTGAAATCCCGCTTTGGCATATATGTTGATTCCATCTGGCGAAGCCTGGAGCACACACAGTCCCCTGTGCTGCTGTTGGGCTTCCCGGATCAAGAAATTAAACATCGCGGAGCCGAAGCCCCTTCCTCGGTGTTCTTCCCTTGTCGCTATATCGTAAATGCCGATACTCTCCTTCGTGAGGACCATAGCTCCCGTCGACACAACTTCATCTTGAAACACACCAATATACCACCTCATAACGGATGGCTGAAGGATCGAGGCAGAGACTTGTTTATAGTAGGAACGAACATGGACCGCTTCTTCCGACTCACCGAATAAAGATGCTAATACATCACCGAAAAGTTCAAGCTCCGACGGTGACGAAACCTCTTGTATCGTGAACTCTGCAGGTTTATTCGCAGACGGCTGCAACGCGGCAAGCTCCCCATACATCGCGATGTTGGTTTCCGCTTTTTCCAGACCGATATCTAGCAGCATCTTCGCGGAGTCTCCTTGATCATCCGCCCATAGCCATAAAGCCATCGGGTGGTGCTTCTGTGTGAAATACGCAACAGCTTCCTGGATGGTCGCTGCATCGGAGGGCTGTGCCTGGTCATGATGCAGCACAACGATATTAAACGTATCGGAAGGCAGTCCCGAATCGACTGACATAAACGGGTGTTTCTTGTATGTGGCCGCTGTCCATATGCATAGCTTGAAAGATATTTTTGTATATGAAATTATCCCTGACTACTCTAGCCAAGTGCGGATCGTTCGTTCTCTTCATAATAGCGGCTCCCCCTGCATCAGAAAAATTCATTCAGCCCCTCGGCAACGTTCTCATAGAATCATAATACGTCAGCCTCCAATGATCAGTCAAAGATTGAAAGAGGGTAGGAATGTCATATAATGACTCTCCTACCCTTCCTCATTCGAACCGCTCAGCGCTTTTCCTTAATTCATCTAACGTTGGCCGTTCACCGCAACACAAGCTCCCGCTTCAAATATTCCGACAGCGTTCTGGCGATCTCTTTCATGCCTGATACATCCGCAAGCGTTTCGGCATCAGGATTGTAATTCGTATTGGTGTTCACGTCATACGTATAGGTCTTGCCAGCGGAATCGGTAATGAATTCGATGCCCGCAAAGCTGATGCCGTTCTGCTGCAGAAACGCCTCGTATTTGGCAATGAGCGGACTGTCGAATCCGTTGATGATCTCAAACTTCGGCCGTACTGCCGCTTCCTCGCCGACAGGACAGAATCGGTCGCTAATCTGGCAGGCATCGGCCGGACACAATTGGAATCCTTCCGAAGTGTCTACCTGCACCGCATAATAGAACCTGCCATCAATAAATTCACAGCGGGTAATATACTGCTCCTCGTTCTTGATGTATTGCTGGATTAAGGTTACACCGTCCACAGACTCCTCAAAACCCGGTCCGTTCACATAGGTTTCCAACTGGTCTACGCTGTCGAACAAGTAGACGCCAAGTCCCTTGCCGGCACGGTTATGCTTCGTTATGAAGGAACGGTACGGAAATTCCTTCGCCGCTTGGATAATGGCTTCCTTTCCTACGGCAGCCACCGTAGCCGGTGTCTCGATGCCAAATTTTTGCAGCTCTAGGTACTGCTTGATTTTGTTGATCTCCAGCTCCAGGGCCCGGCTGGTATTCAGCACCGTCCGCCCGTTATGCTCCAGCCAAGCCAGCACATTAGACGTATATTCCGCCGCATACCGATGGTTACGGGAATGGGAGGATGCACTCATCCGATTATAAAAGACGCCTGTCGGCGGCAGCTGGCCTAAATCCAGCGTTCCCTCGTGCAAATGCCAGAACTCATGCGGAACGTCCAGCTCCTCCAGCGCTTGACGAAGCGGCACGATCCAGCTCTCGTTCTCATGTATAATGTATGCTTTTGTCATGTTCCCATCATCCTCCTTATCCTTGCTGTCCACGGCTCAATCGCTCAATGACATTCGCGAGCAGCCGGGTACGTGGTATCAATGTATCGATATTCAGATACTCATCTTGGCTGTGGGCATTCCCGCCGCGCGGTCCGAGTGCATCAATGGTGGCAATGCCTACGGCGGAAGTGATATTGGCGTCTGAGCCGGAACCCACGCTTTTATCGCCGATATCCTCGCCGAGCTCATGCGCTTCCTCCTGCACGATTCGCAGCAGCCATTCCGAAGCCTCGTTCTTGATCATCGGCGGCCGAGTTATGCCCCCGGTAAGTTCGAGCGAGGTCCCATCGATATCGACCGTGGAGCAAATCTCGCGGATTTTTCGATCCAGTTCATCCGCCTGCTCCTTCGTGTTCATTCTTACATCGATGAAGGCATTCGCATGGGGTGCAATCGTATTACTGGAGGTTCCTCCGCTGATTACCCCAACATTGACATTGATCCCCGCAGACGGGTCGGTTAAGGCATGAAGCTTGATGATTTTATGAGCAAGCTCGCCAATGGCACTCCGTCCTTTCTCCGGCTCAGCTCCGGAGTGGGCGGCCACGCCTTGTACCGTCAAATAATATTTACCGCCGCCTCTTCGGCCCGTAACCAGCGTTCCGTCCTCGTCGCTCGGTTCGACGATCAGGGCGTATCGGCTCAGTTTAGCCTGTTCTTCGATCAGCGCCCGCGAATGTACGGAGCCGACCTCTTCGTCCGAATTGAGGATAATACGGAGGTTTTTGTAGCTGTCACTGCCCGACTCAATAAGATGCTTGATTGCATACAGCGTCGTAATCTGGCTCGCTTTCATATCGAACACACCCGGGCCATAGGCACGCTTCTCATCCCTGGAGAATGGACGCTCCGCCACAGTTCCCTCCGGAAACACTGTATCCATATGCGCAATAATCAGTATTTCCGGGTTAACGGCCTCAGGATGGGTGATAAGTAGATTGTTCCCCCGCTCCTGCAACTCCTGTACAGCGACCTGGAATCCGATCTCCTCATACAGCCGCCCCAGCACGGACGCTACGCGGTCCACACCTGATTTCAGGAACGTGCCGCTCTCCATATTTACGATCTCCTCAATGACCTTTACCATTTCCGTCTCTTTCTGCTTCCAGTCTACTGCAGTCATACTATCAATCCCCTTTCCCTTTCGAATCTTCATACAAATGGCATTGAACCGAATGTCCTGCTTCGATTTCCCGATTGACGGGTTTGACTTGCCTGCATACCTCCATAACGAACGGACAGCGGGTATGGAAAACGCAGCCGGACGGTGGATTTAGCGGTGAGGGAATATCGCCTTGGAGAATAATCCGCTCCCGCTTCATCTTCGGATGAGGTGCCGGAATCGCGGAGAGAAGAAACTGCGTATACGGATGCAGCGGATGGGCAAACAGCTCGTCCGTAGGCGCCTGCTCTACCAGATGCCCCAAATACATCACGCCGATCCGGTCCGCGATATGCCTCACCACGCTTAGATCATGCGCAATAAAAAGATACGACAGCTGAAATTCCGACTGCAGCTCCACCAGTAGGTTCAGAATTTGCGATTGGATGGACACATCGAGCGCGGACACCGGTTCATCGCATACCATCAGCTTCGGATGGAGTGCAAGCGCCTTGGCTATGCCGATTCGCTGCCGCTGGCCTCCGGAGAATTCATGCGGGAACCGATCCAGATGCTGCGGGGAAAATCCAACCCGGCTCATAAGCTCCAGCACGCGCTCCTTACGCTCCGCCTTGGTTCCTTGTCCATGTATGATCATCGGTTCGGCAACGCTGTACCCAATTCTCTTCTTCGGGTCCAGCGAGGAATTCGGATCCTGAAAGATCATCTGAACTTCCCGGCGAAAGTGCTGCAGCTCTTTGGAGCGTAACGAAAAGACATCTTGATTCTGAAAGAACGCCTTCCCGGCGGATGGATCCGTCAATCGCATGATCGTTCTGCCGGTCGTGCTCTTCCCGCTGCCGGACTCCCCCACCAAGCCGTAGGTTTCCCCTTCATAGATCGCAAAGGATACATCCTCCACCGCTTTCACCTGCTGCTTCCTCCATGAAGAACCGGACTTCACCGCAAAATACTTCGTTAAATGTTGGACCTCCAGCAGAGGTTCATGCTTCGTAACCGATGTGACTGAAGGCATCTCCTTCACCTCTGCTTTCTGCGATTTCCTTGTAATGCCAGCAGCGGACCCGATGACCGTCTGCCGCTTCTTCCAGCAAGGGCGGCTCTGATCTGCACACATCCGTGGCGAACGGACATCTTGGGGCAAACCGGCAGCAATGCGCGACATCCTGCATAGCCGGAACCGAACCCTTGATCTCATACAGCTTCTCTTTACGCTGTCCTTCCATGTTTGGCACCGATTGCAGCAGCCCCATCGTGTAGGGGTGAAGCGGATGATCGAACAGCGTCACCACATCGGTCTCTTCGATGACCTCGCCCAAATACATCACGATCACCCGCGAACACATCTGAGCAACCACCGACAGATCATGGGTGATGAGCATAATCCCCATCCGGAGCCTGACCTTCAGCTCGTTCATCAGCTCCAGGATCTGGCTTGAATCGTGACATCCAGCGCCGTGGTCGGCTCATCCGCAATCAGAAGCTGCGGCTCGCAGGACAAGGCCAGCGCAATCATCACCCGCTGGCGCATGCCGCCAGACAGTTCGTGGGGATAAGTACGCAGGCGCTTCTCAGGATCTGAGATGCCAGTCAGCCGCAGCAATTCCACTGCCCGATCCCGGGCCTGCCGCGACGATACCTGCTGATGCAGGGTAATCGCCTCCATGATCTGGTCGCCAATCGTATATACCGGATTCAGCGAGGACATCGGGTCCTGAAAGATGATCGAGATATCATTGCCGCGCACAGCCCGCATCTTCTCTTCGCTCAATTGAAGCAGATCCTGGCCCGCGAACCGAATTTCTCCGTCATACCGGGTTGTCGTCTCATCGAATAAACGCAGAATCGATTCTGCGGTCACGCTCTTTCCGCAACCCGACTCCCCGACAATGCCTACCGTTTCCTCCGGGTAAATCTGTAAGGACACCCCGTCTACAGCATGGACCGTACCGTCATCTGTTGCGAAGGTAGTGACCAAGTTCTTCACTTCCAACAAAGGAGCTCGGCTCACTTCTGTTCACTCCTTTCGACGCGCTGCGGTTGTTTTTTGCCAAACACTTGTTTTTTCTTCATCTTCGGATCCAGAAAATCGCGCAGCCCGTCTCCCATCAGATTCAAGCCCAGGATCATCAATATGATGCAGATCCCGGGGAACACCGTCATCCACCAGGCGTTAAAAATCACGTTCTTCCCGTCCAGCAGCAGGTTCCCAAGACTGGGAGCCGGGGCAGGAATGCCAGCGCCAAGGAAACTTAAGGAAGCTTCCGTCAAGATGGATACCGCGAAGATGAAGGAGGCCTGAATGATTAACGGAGACAGCACATTCGGTAGAATATGCAGGCCAATAATCCGTACAGGACCCGCACCTTGGGCACGCAGCCCTTCAATGTACGTCTTTTCTTTGACCACCAGCGCAGCCGACCTCACGATGCGCGCAATGGATGGAATATACACAATCGACAGCGCAATGATGACGTTGCTCGTCCGCGGACCCATGATCGCTACAATCGAAATGGCCAGTAGAATGGACGGGAATGCATAGAGTCCGTCGCATATACGCATCAGAATATGATCGCACAGCGCGTAATAAGCAGACAGCAAACCCACGACAAGCCCAATCAATCCAGCGATCAGCGTAACCGCAGCTCCTACGAGCAAAGATACACGCATGCCGTACAGCACCCGCGAGAACACATCTCGGCCAAAATTATCCGTTCCGAAAATATGTTCCGCACTCGGGGCCTTAAGCCGATTCATCGCCTCCAGCGCATAAGGATCATGTGAAGCAATCCACGGCGCAAGCAGCGCGGCCAATGACACCAAGGCCACCAAGACGGTGCCCGTCATCAGGAGAGGCTTGATATATAACGCCGCCACTTCAGCGCACCTTGCTTCGGCGGTACCGCCGCCGCAGCACCAAGCTTCACTTCAGACATCATCTTCACCCCTTCCTACCGACGATTCAGCTTGACGCGGGGATCAAGGAGACCGTACAGCAAATCTATGAACAAATTCAGCAGCACGTACGTTACCGTGATCAGCAGGATACTGCCTTGAATAACGGCAAAATCCCGGCGTTCGATGGAACGGATAATGAGCTGCCCGATGCCGGGAACGTTGAATACCGTTTCGATAACCGAGGCCCCGGTAATCAAGGTGCCAAACGTCTCCCCGATAACGGTGAGAATCGGAATAAACGCATTCTTAAGCGCATGTTTATAGACAACGATTCTCTCTTTAAGTCCCTTTGCTCTTGCGGTTTTGATGTACTGCTCGCTGAGCACCTCAATTAGCGATGAACGCGTCATTCTCGCAATTAATGCCGCCTGCATCGCGCCCAGGGCAATCGCGGGGAGCAGCAAATACCGAAGGTGATTCCATAACCCGCTGCTCAGCGGTTGATATCCCGCAACGGGTAGCCATTGCAGTTTTACGGCAAAGAGCAGGATCAAGAATAACCCGAGCAGGAAGCTGGGTACCGAAATGCCGAGCAGCGAGAACCCCATGACGGCTTGATCCGCCAGCGTGCCTCTTTTGCGGGCGGCGATCACGCCCAGAAACAGCGCGATAACCACGGCAAAAATCTGAGCCAGAATGGCGAGTGACAGCGTGGGAGGAACCCTGCTAAAAAACGCCTCGGCTACGCTCATATCCATGAAAATGGACTGACCCAGGTCTCCGGTTACTACACCGCCGAACCAGGATATGAACTGCTGGTATAGCGGCAGATCCAGACCAAGCTGGGCTCGCAGCCCGGCGATGGCTTCTGCACTCGCTTCGTCCCCCAGGATCACGCTTGCCGGATCGCCTGGCGTCAGATGGATCAGCATAAATACGACAACGGCGACAACTAACAATATGGGGATCAGTGACAATATTCGCTGAACAATATACTTGGTCATGATGGCACTCCTTCAGTGTCGAGAACTTCCCTCATACATGTAGACGGCCTGTCTCAGAAGGAGCAGACCGTCCTCGCATCCTAACCCGAATGAGCGATGATGACGATTCCGTGATCCTTCATCAGCTCCAGGCCACCGTACATTTATTGATCAAGCGTTACATTCCACAAGATGGGACCGATCAAATCATCGAATCCCTTCACATTATCGCGGACGGCAATCAGGCTCTGAATATTTCCGAGCTTGATAATCGGGAGGTAGTCCCAATTGACTTCATTCAACTGATCCACTAATGGTTTAGCCTCTTCAATTGAAGGAGCCGCCTGAATTTGGGCGAGTACATCGTCGAGCTCAGGGCTGTTGGACCACCCCGGATAATTGGCACTGGATTCAAGGAATGGATACTGGTGAATGGTCGCACGCGTCGCAAACGTCATCGCAAACAGGTCGAAATTGCTCTCATCCGTACGTCGTTCCTGCACGGTCGGCCAATCGTAAACATCCAGCTCCGCATTCACGCCGATGGATTTCAGTACATCCTGCGCGACAACGGCCAGATTGTACTGCTCCGGATAGTCGCGCGTCGTCAGGATAACGACCTTCTCGCCGTTATAACCGGACTCGGCCACAAGCTGCTTGGCTTGTTCCAGATCGTTCACATTGTATCGATCCGAGCCTGCCTGACTGTACCAATCGGTTTGAGACGTCAAGGCCAGGGAGGAATCGAGTTCATAAAAGCGCTTGTCACTATAGGCAGCTGTAAGTGCTTCGTCATAGTTCAGCGCGGTATTGAACGCCTGTCTTAATTTCTGATCCGCGAATGGTCCGGCTTTATTATTAAATACGTAGGTTACGATTCCGCCTTCACTGAAATAATTGCCAACCCCGTCAGTGGCGTCAATCTGATTGGCATTATCGAATGGAATACCGAAGGCGACATCGTATTCACCTGTCATGATTCCAGCTACGCGCGTTGATTCATCGGTCACGTAACGGTAGTAGATTTCATCCAAATAAGCGTTTTTCTTCCCACTCAGTCCACTGGACTCTTGCTCTTGAGCCGCATAGTCTGCAAACTTCGTCAAATGCACGTATTGGTCGGTCTTCCACTCCTCAAGCTTGTATGGACCTGTCCCGATATACTCCTTAATCCCCTCCGCAGGTGCCGATTCAATGACCTCCTTCGGCATAATTCCCGGGAACGGCGCTGTGTCTGCCAGAATGTACGAACCTACTAATGAAGGGCGCTCCAGCGTCAATTCAACGGTATGCGGGTCCACTTCCTTGAACTTTGCACCTTGCAGATTGGCTTGTCCCTGCGTTGATGTCGACAGCCACTTGTCCATGGAAGCCACCACATCTTCAGCCTTCATCTCCTTGCCGTTGTGAAAAGGAACCCCTTGACGCAGATGGAATGTGTAGGTTTTGCCATCAACGCTGATATCGAGCGATTCAGCCAGCTGAGGCACGACTTCATAGTTTTTGTTGAGCGTAAGCAGCTGCTCGTAAATATTTCGCGATACGTCCCTTGTCGCCTGATTGGTCGTTAAATGGGGATCCAGCGTTGCCGGATTTGCCGGATACGCCACATTCAGCGTACCGCCCGCTACCGGATTTGCCGGTTCTGATCCAGGATCGGCCGACGGCCCGCTTCCCGATTCCGGGCTGCCGCAGGCGGCAAGCACGGCCATGAATCCGATCAGCAGTCCTTTGCCGATCCATCTGTTTATTGATCTCATACCTCGACTCCACTCCTTGATGAACGATTATTTTTTAGATAAACACTAGTATTCCGCTTGGAATTATATAATAATATATCATAAGCTTACCGAGACTCATCTCTAAGGAACGTAATAGAGTCTATTACGATTATTAATATCTCGACGTGCGGAGGAATCATATGGACATCCAGTATTTCATCACCTTTCGGGAAGCCGCCCGCTGCCAAAGCCTGACCAAGGCTGCCGAACAGCTGAACTATGCTCAGCCCACCGTCAGCGTTCAAATCAAGAAGCTCGAGAACCATTTTGGAACCAAGCTGTTTGAGCGAAACAGCAACAAACTCAAGCTTACGGAGCAAGGACTTCGGCTGCTGGGTTATGCGGACAAAATCGTAGATGGCTACCTAGGAGCGGAAAATCTGTTTATCCCCGATGTGGTTGTAGACCTGACGATCGGGACGACGGAGACCCTCGCCGCTTTCCTGCTACCGCCCTACTTCCAAATGTTCCGTAAAAAATACCCCAAGCTCAACGTCACCTTCTTCCCAACGTCCGACGGTAAAAACATCAGTAAACTGAAGAACGGGGAAATCGATCTGGCCATCGTTCTGAATACGCCCATCACCGCACCCGAACTGCGTTCCTTGCCGATCCGGCACGAAGATTTCGTATTCATATGCCCGAAGGATCACCCCTTAAGCGGAAGAAACGACGTATCCATTCATGAGCTGCGGGGCAGCTCGTTTATTTTTACGGAAAAAGGATGTACATACCGCGAAGCGCTGGAGAGGTCCATGAACGACAATGGTGTGACTTATGAAACGGTATCCGAGATGGGAAGCATCGAGGGGATCAAGCAGTGCGTTATCTATGGCATGGGAATTGCATGATTCCGAGGATAGCAGCGGCTGAGCAGTTGCAGCACAATGCACTTTCAGGCTTTTCGATCAAACAAGGACCCATACAGCCCTTCTATTCGCAAATTCTTTTATCCAAAAACAAACATATTACCGCACCCATCAATTATTTAGTCTCCTTGCTGTCATCCGGCAGCTCATATGCTTAGTTCATAAAAAAGACCGTCCTTAAGGCGCATAGAGCGCTTTAAGGACGGTTTTGTTTGTTTAACCTAGCCGTTTATCGAAACTATGAATGCATCAAACCATCTGCTTGCTAGATTTAACCGTTTGCTTCTTCATTCTCATCCAACTCCAAAATACGGAGCAGAATGGTGATTACTTCCGCTCTGGTTGCCACTGCATTGAAGTCAAACTTGCCACCTTCCTTGCCCTGCATAATCCCTTTTGCAGCTACTGCGCCAATCGCGCCCTTTGCCCACTCTGGCAGTTTATCTTGGTCAGTAAAGTTTGCCACGTTGTCCTTTTGGTCTTCCAGCTTCAAAACACGAGCCATCATGACCGCAAGCTCAGCGCGCGTCAAACCGCTATTTGGACGCAGAGTCCCATCCGTATAGCCGCTTAATATCCCCGCTCCTATTGCCTGCTCAAGCGCTTCTTTTGCCCATGAAGCAATGTCAGCGTCATCTTTAAAAGCATACTGCTTTCCATCGCCTTGTACAGTCAATGCACGGGTTAACATCACTGCAAATTCCGCACGGGTTACCGCCGCATTGGGCTTGAAGGTGTGATCCTTGTAGCCAACCACAAAGCCTTTTGCCACTGCCTTACGAATCGCAGCTTCTGCCAGTGGCCAGCAATATCCTTCAATTCAATTGGGTTCGATTGGTTTCCGCCAGTATTGCCGCCGGTGTTACCTCCGCTATTTCCACCGGTGCTGCCTCCGTTATTTCCACCGGTGCTGCCTCCGTTATTTCCACCGGTGTTACCTCCGCTATTTCCTCCAGCGTTACCTCCGTTGTTACCGCCGGTGTTGCCTCCGTTATTTCCACCGTTGTTGCCGCCGTTGTTACCAGGCGTTGTATCAACTACTGTAATCGTCAGCACCTGCGGCTGGCCTGCGCTAAACTCAAACGTTAGCTGTACCGTACCTTTTTGTAATTTCGCCAAGTAAGCCGTCGTAATCGTGATTTGATCGCTATTCACAACATAATCGGTTCCAGCTTGCAGCAAGGTACTGCCGTTCTTAATGGCCGTCAGTGTATTCCCTTTAAGCGCCAGTGTTATTGTAGCTGCTTGCTGCTTGCTAGGGTTCAAATCAAACTGAGCGGCAGTTGGACTAATTGCGCTATTATCCTGATCGATATCTTTGATTTGGTTAAGAAGCTCCGTCTTCACTTCCCCGTCTGCCATAATGGTGACAAAGTTGCGAGCCATAGCGATATCGGCAGCCGAGCCAGACGAGAGAGCCTTTGCAACGGCAGTCCTTGCCGATGCTTCAAGCTTTTCATTGTATCCGCCTGCGCTTAACAGATATAAATCTGTAAATAAACTTGAATTCTTTAATTGTTCAGTTTCAACTTCAAATGTGGCTCTGCTGCTGTCCGATTCATGCGACCCGTCAGATTCATTGAGCATGATCGCTATTCCGATTCTTCCGTTCGCGAGCTCCGATGCAGGATTATGAAGAAGCGTATTAAACGGAATTTTTAAATCGTAAATCGTTGTTTTAGCATCTTCATTCCTCGTAATCTCTGCCACGATATCCGTTATCGGAGCAGTCGGTGCATTGGCGCCTGTAGGACGAGTCCAGGCCCATTTTATCACTTCGTTGTCATTGGTGAGCGCGAATCCCAATTCATTGCGCGTAGTATTGTTGGTTGCAGGATTGCGTAAATCAATGCCTAACTGTAAAGCATCTTCCCTCCATATATTTCCTCCTGTCTGGCTATTGAAGTGCACATCGTCTGTAACGACAATGTACGCATATACATTGCTGTCGTCCCATGCGAAATGCGATCCTACGCTGAGGTCTTGCGGGCCATCCCACGTTCCCGAAGTTACATAATCTTTGGTATCCATTACAAATGCCGGAGTTGTGGCACTCTTAGCCGGATTTTCCGCGCCGGCTGAGCTTACCTTTTCAGCGTAAGCCGTATCAAATTTTGCCGTATAGTTGTATGATTTTCCGTCTTCGAGCTGAACCTCAAATGTGACCAGACCTGCAACATAATACGGTAAATCGACGGTTACGGATTCCCCTGCCTCAAGCCCGTCAAATTTGACGGGAGTGAGGTCATTAGCATAAGCCGACGGGGAAATCATGTTCAGCGTCCCGGGTGCAGAGGCTCTTCCTCCGACATTATATTTAACGCTGAACTGTTGCTTATCACCGTTTTTTTTTAGGTTAAATACAAACGGTTCCGCCAGTAAATCCGAGCCGTAAATTCCGTACGGGTTGCTCGCTGGCGTGCTGTTTCTCAAACCGGATGCATAATAGTTGTTGCTAAGTTCGATCGATGTGCCGCCCTCACGCAGCATGGCATACACATTGTTATCCTGACCGTTCTTTGTCGGCTGGAAGTAAGAGGAGTATACATGTGCTTTTCCGCCGTGAACATCTATACCCGGATTGTTGCCTGGCAACTGAGTAAAGTTTGCTTGTTGGAAACGAACGTTGCCGTTATATACGACCGCTCCTGCTATGGTCGGGCTTCCCCAGAACGCACTGTTGTACAGGACAAGTTCAGCGTCTGGGTGGATTTTTGCGGGATTCGCTGCATCGCCCATTTTGACATACGCTCTGTTCGGCTCCGTCGCGATGTTCGTATTCACCAATTCCGAGTTGATCCCAATGATTTTGGTGTTTTCATCCGCGTCTTCCACATACAAAGCGTACGCGCATCCGTCTGAGCCGTGACCGATCATCGTCATCTTTCCAGGATAAGCGAATTGACCGTTCCCCAAATCTCTTTTCAGGAAGTGGATGCCATATACCGACCCGAAAACGAAATTGTTGAAAATCGTCTGGTCTTCCACATCGGAAAATTTGAGCGCGCTGCTATATCTTTGTACGAATCCGTACAGATCGCCGGTAGGTGCCGTATATCCTTGACCTCCCGGAAGTCTCAAAGCGTAATGCGGATTGAATTGCATGTTTCGGATAAATCCGCCTTCCGCGCCTCCTCCGACCCAGATGCCTGCTCTCAAGAGCGTGCCGCCTAAATAATCTACATAGTGACCATCGGTTTTATAGGAAGCCAGATCGATTCCTTTGTCCCCGATAGGGATCGTTAAGTTGATTGCATATACGCCTTCACCTTGGCCTTGGACCAAGAACGGTGTTTTTAATGTCTGGTCAGGGTTGTTGAGATTGACGCTGGTTAAATTCGCTTGCGTGATGGTAAGTCCTCTGAGACCTGCGTTAGCCTTAAGCTGAATGAGCGAATTTCCGTCCTCCCCTTGAGCGCCGCCGGTGTAAGCTGTAAATATCGCCGTACCGCCGCCTTGTGTATGGTGCTGTACGTCCCATGTTCCTCTGAGTTCAACACCCTCGGGAACGATGACAGGACTATTCAGTCGATATCTTCCACCAGGTAGAAAGATCGTGCCGCCGCCGTGATTATCTTTTATATAGTCGAGAGCTTCCTGCAATCTTGCAGATATATCCACGGTCGGTGCGTTGCCTGTTAACGAGCGCGGGAAGTCAAGTCTAAGCACAGCGTTTGATGTCGGTCTCGGATGCACGTCAATATCTGTTTTTACGTTTTTCGGAATAGGTTCAAAAAGATATTCAACGTCATTTACGATCTGTACGGTGGTGTTCGTACCGCCGCCCTCAACGTCTAGGTTCAGGTTATCGATGTGATCGGCAAGGTTAGCACTCTCGATGTTCAGGTTATAACCTGAATTTACCGATTTAAACGTTCCGAAGTTAGTTCCGAGGTTTACATGGTTGTCAGACTGTTTGAAGTTGCTCTGACTGACTAATGCGTTGCCTCGGCCCTGGAAGTTCAGCGCGAAATTGTCATATTCGTCAAACGTACTATCCTCAAAGGATATAACTCCGCCTCTGGCGTCGCTTACAATCGGACCTTTGAAGTCAACTCCGTTGAATTGAACAGAAGTGTTGAAACGTTCGTTGACATATACGGCCGTGTCGCCGCCGAATTCCGAACCCGAGAAAAGCAGACCAAAACCGTTAACGTTGTCAATATATATACCCGTTTCACTGTCTTCTATTTTCAATCCGTAGAACTGTGCATTCGGAGCTTCGTCGCCGCCGGGTTCTCTTCCGATCCACATCCCCGTCTTATACCCGGAAATGTATAAACCTGATACGTATTCCCAGTCGGAACGGTGCATCATAAATCCGGTAGCGTTCGCTCTTGTGTACGCTTTCACTTCCGCAAGAGTCGGTGCGCCGTCAAGTCCTGAATTCGCCCAATATTTCGGGTCAATGTTCACGTTCTCGATCCGTCCTATGTCTGTACAGGTGTGAACCACGATGCCCTTGTAGAGAGCCGTCATATTGCTGTTCACAACATAATGCATTTCACTCGGCAAGGAGATGAATCCGCCCCAGGCGTTTACAAGCGTAACATTATCAAGCGTCGCGCTGTTTCCGGTTCTCTGGAAGAACGTCCACGGATACGGAATTCCGTTAATCGTCTCAAATTCCCCTGTCTTCTGACCATCTTCCCCCTCTTTTCAACAACGGTCTCAGCATGAATATCCTGATTGGGATACCATACGGAAAGGTTAGATACACCTGTGCCTTGTTCCATGTCTATAAATCGATCGGACACATTAGCTACTTTTTTGCCGCCTGTCTGATTCTCTCGCTCGTCAGAGTCAACATACGTGTCATAATTGGCGCTATTATGTCCGGCATATACGGCGAGAATAGTTCCATCGATTTTACCGTCGTAATTATTCGCATCGGGGTTATCCCATTCGCCACGAAGCTGTACGCCTGCGCGCAATTTCAATACTTGTTGATATTCGTAGGTTGTACTACCGGTCGTACTTCTAACGCTTACTGTGCCGGTCGTTTCCGAATAGAACGCATAGGTTCCCGCCGGAATATAGACTACACCGCCGCCGTCATTATAAGCCGCGTCAATCGCCGCTTGAAAAGCCTCTCTGTTATCGAACTCAGCTAAACCTTCCGCTTCGGCCATCGCTACAGTTTTTGCACCGAAAGCGAGTACGTTAAAGTCCGATATTGCCCAATCTTTCGCATCGTGTTCCTGAGCGATTGCTGTTCTCAGGTGTTTGTCATAATCATATCGATCCGGAACTTTCAACGCAAATGTCTTAGTCTTGATGACAGGAGCGGATTCCAGACCTCTTTTTACCGTCGCCGTGAGCGTTACATCACCGCCGCCGTCTGGACGGTTTGTCGGGATCACGCCTGCAGTGGTTATGAGGGCAGGAGCCGATGTCGTCCAAGTAATATCCGTCATATTGTCACCTATTGACGGAAGAACTAAGTTCGTCGTCACATTATTCATGCCGCCGTCAGCCTCAGAAGCATTCACGCCTTTGATTGAATCCCAAGTCAGTTTGTTCAACATATCATTGACCGCATCCTCGTCTGTTCCGATACCTGTTCCGCGAACGACAATATGAAAAGTTTTAACAACCGGCGTTGCCGTACCTTTGCTTACGGTTGCCGTGAGGGTTACGGGCGTATTGGCCTCTTGACGATTGACTGCGCCGGTGTCGCTATCTATTAACGCGTTATTGGTAGATGTCCACACTATATTCGTACCCGCTGAACCTGTCTTAGCAAGAGTCAAATTGGTTTCAACCAGATCCTGTCTGGTATTCGTGCCCTTGATCGCATCCCATGTCAGCGCGTTCGAGACCAGTTGTACCGCTTCTTCATCCGTTGGAGGAATTTCGGTTACTCGTATGCTCTGAATGATGGCCCCGGCTGCATCGATGCGGAAGTGTGCGCCTTGATTTTGTGCTCCTATCGCAAAATTGGCTCCGTTAAGCACAACTTTCGAAGTTACCCAAGCGTCGCCGCTTCCAGTCGCCGGAAGGCTCGCTGATCTATACGCATCAAACCCTGAGAAATTGCCGGGATATATGGTGTTATACTGTAGCGAAATACCGCCCGTTGCGCTCGGCCTCCAGTATTTGACCTCTAATTCGACCTTACTTGCTTGCTTAAGTCTAAGGTCGTCTACAATGACGTACATCAAGTTGCCGACCTTCACGGCGCCTACACTGCTTTGCGTGACTTGCTCCACTGCAGTGCCACCGTCTCCGATGAGGCTGACCCCGATGCCATTACCTTGAAGTCCTGGATACGGTCCAGCTGGATCTCCACCGTCACCGAATCCGCTGCCAATGGCATTAACTGCAGTAAATGTTCCAGGATCATTGAAGTCAATGAACACTTCAGCAAGTTCGTTATTCGTGCTGGCTACGGTCAACTCAAAAGTTTTAACCGCAGGTGTTGCACTACCTTTGGTTATCGTCGCCGTAAGGGTTACGGCTTTATCTTCGTCAAGGTCGCGCGTTACACTGCCGGTTACGGTATCGATGATACCTGCCGGTTCAGCCGACCATACGATAGCCGTATCATTCGCACCCGTTGCCGGAAGCGTCAACGCCGTTCTTACTTCGGATTGAATCGTATTCGAATTCCTGATCGTGTTCCATGTCAGAGACGACGCCGCCTCGTTTACCATGGTTTGGTCGTCAGTAAACGTTACCGTCGTTCTTGTGGACGCGCCGACAAAATTGTAATTGCCGTCTGCTTTCGCGCGCGCGAATACATAGTAGGTGTCTGCTGTAGGTAAGGTATCAAATTGATACGTATACACATGATCGTTATGAATGCCATCCACCCAGCCGGTTGCGGGAGCGATACCGTCTTCGCTGATTGCGAATTCCACCGCTTGCCCGCTAGCCGGTGCATTCGCAGTTACGGTTTGGGTTGCTACGTCAAGTACGGGAGCCGTTAAGGGTGAACCCGGAACACCTAACGTGCTTTTCTGAAAACGCGGATTTTGTATGTACACGTCGGTACTAGGGACGCTAGTATCCCATTGCAGATGCATGGCCAGTCGGGTTACTTGGTCTAGCCAGGCGTCATTGAAATTCCCGGCTACGGCACTTGACGAAGATAACTTCGTATAAACCGTCGCCCATGTGCCCACCGCTGCCGTTGTGACCGCGCTTAAATCAAGCTGGAGACGAGAATCGTTGTTAAACTTGTCCTCAGCCGGATTACTGTCACTTACGATAACAAGCCAGTTATTGCCTTGCATATTTTTAAAGCCCTCGTTCGGGACGAACATCTCGAATACGAAGTAACCATCTCGGTATGCGGAAATATCTTTTATGGGCGTCACGCTCGGCGTGAAGAGGTTATCCCAAGGCGCCCCGTCCTTTGAGGTGCCGTTATTTAAACGCCATGCTTTCTGTCCGTCCGGCGTATCGGCGTTGGTCGCCGTATTACTATCCGTCCCTGCATTTACGGTCAAAAGAGATACGTCATCCCCCCCTGCCGCGCTAACTGTCATCGACGGAGTAAACAAGGTAGATAGCATCGCGATCACAAGTAAAGAGGCTATTAACCGTCTTCTTTTCATGCTTTAATTCCCTCCATATCTTGTTTTTAGGTTTTGGGAGAGATCCCACTTAAGCCAACGTTTAAGATTGCAAAAGGTCAGACTTGTAAATCGTTTCTATCTGTGTGGCCTGACCATACTTTCCCGCTTCTATGCGCCCCATCACCTCACTTATTCCATATGTCCGTTCATGTAAGATACTTTCGTCCACAATCGCCATCTTGTTAACGCTTTCAAACACGAATAAAAATAACAGGATTCAAGGAGCGATACGCATACGTGCAAGTAACGTAAACTGCTTCTTGTAACCCTGTGATCATTCCCCGAACAATACTCTATATATTGTGGACTTATTTCATCATACGAGTGTTGCAAGAAAGTTTCTATGAGGTAATCTTATCCTTTACGGGGACAATATTTTCTTAATAAAAACGCTACCTCGCTATACTGAATGCCTAATGTTTGTTTCATAGAGAAATAATATGCAAAATCGAGAGGGTATCTCCAACTCTTGTTCTAACATAATGGAAACTTCTACCAGAAATAGGAGAGTCGGACTTGAGTTTAATAGCATCAAAATGCCCCCCTCCAAAAACGAGGGGGGGCCGATGCATCTTGATATACGTTTTCCACATTAGCAGTGAGCAACACTCCACATGTGTGTAGTGCTTAATATTGACGTAAGTAAAGGGGACGAATTACGTCCCCGCAGACAACGGCTTCCAGAAATGATAGTGGATAATAATTTCACCGTCCAACTCAATCTCGATGCGTTCAATCAAGCGCTGAAGCACTTCTCGAAGAGCTTCCTCGTCATCAATCTGCAACTCTGCAAAGTTCCATAGTAGAGCGGATCAGCTAGAATGAGTGCCTCTGGATTGTAAGCGCTCTTCGGAGTAGCTTTCGGCCATTTTTTCAGAGCGCATCATTTTTTTCAACCTCTACCTATGCTATCTCTTCTTAATAGCCACAAAGCGGCGACAATAAATACCGATCCTGCAACATAAAATAAAGCTTTACTTTCCTCACCCGTTTTAGGAAGGACGTTTATTTCTACCTTTTCGTTTGTCGGTTCAAATGGTGTTGGCTCTTCTGCCAGTTCTGGTTCTTTTGTTGGCGTCGGCTCTTCTGCCAGTTCTGGCTCTTCTGTTGGCGTCGGCTCTTCTACCAGTTCTGGTTCTTCTGTCGGCGTT
>NZ_BAZR01000017.1 GCF_001315105.1 Paenibacillus sp. JCM 10914
AGTGAGGCGGCTTGAAAGTAGCGGAAAGAAGGATGCAAGTCCCTGAGAGGGACATGTGGCACGTGAAAGTGGCAGATAGAAGCCTGCAAGTCCCTAAGAGGGACTTGTGGCGTGTGAAAGTCGCAGAAAGAAGGATGCAAGTCCCTAAGAGGGACTTGTGGCACGTGAAAGTGGCAGATAGAAGGATGCAAGTCCCTAAGAGGGACTTGTGGCGCTTGAAAGTCGCGGTTAGACCCGTGAAGGTGCAGCCAACCCATGTGAAAGCAGGGAAGGCTGATTGCTAAGAAGGCGGCAATGGACGAAAACCAGAAATGACGGTGCAGGAATTTCCTTCCTAGGCACCGTCATTTATTTTCCCCGATTGCTTTCATTAAGCGGGCTGCCCTACATTTGAGACAACCTCGATAAATCTACGCTCTGAATTTCTTCAGGAAGTCTACAGCGAGCTTGATATCCGCCTCAGGGCTCGTCTTCACTTCGCGTTCGATCGTCAAGTACCCTGTGTAGCCGATATCCTTAAGGGCTTGAAGGTACGCGTTCCAATCCACGCCGCCTTCGCCGAGCGGAACCTCGCGGAATTTCTCACCGGACTCGGCCATGTCGGCCATCTTGTCATGATCGAGCGCCGGAGCCTCGTAACCGAAATCACCGTACACATCGCGCGGGTCGATGTAATCAACAAGCTTGATGCCATCCTTGGCATGCGTGTGGACAATATAATCCTTCAAGTTATATACGCCTTGAACCGGATCGTCACCGGTCACCATCACCATGTTGGCTGGATCGAAGTTGACGGATACGCCGTTCGAGCCAAGTCCGTCGAGGAACGACTTCAGATGCGCGGACGGCTCGGGTCCGGTTTCGATCGCGAAGAAGGCATCCATCGAGTTGGCGAACGTGCTGAGCGCCGAGCAGGCGGTGTGCATCGTTTCGTACACACGGCTGTTCTGATCGTGCGGAACGATGCCGATATGCGTGGTTACGATGTTCGTGCCAAGCTCAAGTCCGAGCTCCATGATGCGCTTGGATTTCTCGATTTTGGCAGCGTTCTCGGCCGGATCCTGGAATCCATGACCTCCGAGATCACCGACGAGCGCCGAGATTTCAAGCCCGAGCGAATCGATATAATCCTTCAGTTCTCTCCGTGCGGAAGCTGAGAGGTTGGCCGGGTCCATCTCGCCACTAACGGCGTAGATTTGGACGCCGTCGGCTCCGACCTCACGTGCTTTGACCAGTCCTTCCCGTACACCAACCCGAAAACTGTCAACAATAACGCCGATTTTGTTCGGCATAATAGGTCTCGACATGTAGAATTCCTCCTTCAATATGGTTTAGGTTATACTTCGCTCCATGCCTTACGAATATAATCAAGGCCGAATTTCGTACCAATGCGGCAATCTTCCATCCCTTCGAATTCGAGCGAGATGTAGCCGTCATATCCGGATTCCTTCACGATACGAATCACTTCCGGCATATCGATATCGCCTTGACCTACGATCGCACCGCGCAGCCAGTTGCCGCTCGAAGAATTGAACCAGCCTGCCCCAGGCACCCGTTTCGCGGGACGATAGTAGAAATCTTTGAAATGCACCATGGACGCGAGGCCGATGTTGTTCGCCACGGCTACCGTGGAAATCTCGTCCGCACATAGGAAATTACCGACGTCCAGCGTTGTCTTGAAATTCGGATGATTCACGGCTTGTACCAGAGCTTTCACCCGGTCGCTGTGCTGAATGAAAAACCCATGATTCTCCACGCTGGTCGTAATTCCTCGTTCCGCTGCGTAGTCAGCGATGATCCGGCAGGCGTTCGCCAGACGCGGCAGTTCTTGAAGAAAGTGAGTGATGGAGAGGTCCTTGGAGGAACCGACATCATGACGCATCAGTTTGACGCCAAGCGCGGCCGCTATATCCACCTCACTCTTCACTCTGGCAATCTCCGCTTCGTAGGCCGCATCATCCAGCTCGGCGAAGTTGGCACCGATCGCATAGTTGGAGATTTCAAGACCTTTGGCAGCGGCATGGGATTTAATTGTATCGATCAGCTCCGGGGTTTCCTGTAGGTTGAAACCAAGCGGAACGATCTCGATATGCTCTCCGCCGATTTCGGCTACGTAATCGATGACATCGGTAATCGTCATGTCACCTTTATTCATAGCTTGATAGAGGCTGTATGAGCTTACTCCAAGTTTCATAGCAGCACCTCAGCTCCTTTTTCGGCAGATTCGTAAATGCCGCACAGAATCTTCATGATCTCGACGCCGTCCTCAACCGGGCTGAGAGGTGAAGTGCCGTTCTCGATGCTGCTGATGAAATGATTGACTTCGCTTTGGAAAGCGGCGTCGAAGTCAAAACCTTTGTTATCGGTTTGAGGCTCGATATTAATAATGGTGTCATGCTTCTCCGTAACGATCACCACTTCAGGATCGATCTCAAATCCGCCTTTATCGCCAAACAATTTAACCGATTGCTGATTCTCTTTCGAGTGAAGCGTAAAGCTCACGTCAACCATCAAGGAAGCACCGTTCTCAAACCGGATCATCGCATTCGCCATATCCTCAACGGTGTTCTTCTCCGCATCGTAATCGGCGGCTTGATAGAAGGAGAGGTTGCGCACATTCGAGCGGTTACCGAGTTTCCGGTATGTATTAGCGCTTACAGCGACCGGTTTCGGACGTCCCATCATATACCAGCATAAGTCGATTACGTGTACGCCAATGTCGATCAGCGGGCCGCCGCCGGAACGTTCAATGTCAGAGAACCAACCGCCAGGGTTACCCAAGCGCCGGATGGAAGACGCCTTGGCAAAATAAATTTCCCCGAACTCTCCCTTGTCTGCGAACTCACGCAGCATTTGTGCGTTCGGATCATAGCGCCGAACAAAGCCCACCTGAAGCAGTTTGCCTGAGGACTTAACGGCTTCTTGTACGCGCAGAGCCTCTTCCACCGTCCGGCAGAGCGGTTTCTCTACCAGAACGTGCTTGCCTGCGTTAAGTGCGGCAATGCTGATTTCTGCATGTGTATTATTCCATGTACAGATGCTGACGGCATCAATCTCCGGATCGGCCAGCAGCTCATGATAGTCGGTGTACACTTTCGAAGCGCCGTACTTTTCAGCCGCACGCTGTGCTCTTTCTTCATTTAAATCACAGACGGCGAGCAGGTTCGCTCCGTCATGTTTTTGATAGGATTGCAAATGCATAGCAGAGATCGAGCCTGTACCGATGACGCCAACGTTGATCAATTTCATGATTTCACTCCTCTGAATTTACTGCATTACACTTTCGTATTATAATGCTTTTAGTGGAAGACACCATGATAATCCGTGCTGTTTGTTTGTACAATTATGCTGTCTTGCTGGAAGGAGACCAGAGCATTGGACTATACACTGCGTGAACCGATGACCATGCCGGATCCTCAATTTCCGATCAAGGTACATCGCTGCGATTACGCTGGCCGGGGTCAGGTATTGTTTAACCATCACTGGCATGAGCATCTCGAATTTCTATATTTTGTCTCAGGGGAAGCAACGCTTGAATGCGGTTCCTCTACCTTCAATGTGAAGGCGGGCGACTTGATTGTCGTGAACCGCAATGAGCTGCACTATGGAATCAGCCTCTCTGAGCATTTGTTTTATTATGCGTTAATTGCTGATTTCTCGTTACTGCAAAGCCATTCGCTGGATGCCCCGGAGATGAAGTTCATTACTCCGATCACTCAGAATCGGATGCTCTTCGCCAACCAGATTAACGGGGACGATGCACGTGCTTCGATGTTGGCGATTGTTAAGGAGCTTGAGGCGCGGGAATTCGGTTATGAGCTGGCGATTAAATCGGAACTGTATCGGCTCTTGACCTTGCTGCTTCGCGGTTATGTAGCTACCGTGCTTACGCAGGATGAGTACGTGGAACGGATGAAGAACGTGGAGCGGTTTGCGCCGATCTTCAAATATATCGAAGAGCATTATCGTGAGGAACTATCCGTGGAGTTGCTGTCCGGGATGGCTGGATTGAGTCGCTATCATTTCAGTCGGTTATTCAAGGAGATCAGCGGCAGAACCGTTACCGAATACGTGAACGAGACAAGGCTCAATCGTGCGGATTTTCTGCTGCGCTCAAGCCCCTTGACCGTGTCCGAGATTGCGACGGCCACAGGTTTCAAGGATATTTATTACTTCAGCCGGACCTTCAAGAAATATAAGCAGATGGCGCCTTCGGCGCTGCGGAAGAAGTAAGTCTGGTCGATCGCTAAGAAACAGGATTATGGTAGACATAATCATAAAGTCGGCATATAATGAATAATCATATTTAGTGCATAAAGTGGCGGAGATAACGGAGAACCCTTTAGCTTAAATGCGTACATGGTTTGGTATGCATTCAGCCGGAGCGGTTCTCTTTTTGTTAGCCTTTTTCGGAGAATGAATAGCAGCCGTGGATAACTCTTCATGTCAGAAGCAGAGAGGAGAATGTCAATGAGCACAAGCTTTTCAGGTTTATCCGCCAAGCAGCGGACTACTTATTTGCAGGAAATGTCGCAGAAGCAATTGGATTTACTTGTGGTCGGTGGCGGAATCACAGGGGCTGGAATTGCCTGGGATGCGGCATCCCGGGAGATGTTGGTCGGACTGCTGGAGATGAATGATTTTGCCTCTGGAACAAGCAGCAGATCAACGAAGTTGATTCATGGAGGTCTCCGATATTTAAAGCAAGGGGAGATTGGTCTCGTGCGAGAGGTTGGCCAAGAGCGGGATCTGCTTCATCGAAGCGCTCCTCATCTGGTCGAACCGATTCCAATGCTGCTGCCCGTCTATAAGCGCGGTACGTATAGTTATCTGGCGAGTTCCATCGGTCTGTATCTATACGACAAGCTGGCTGGAGTAAAGCCGCAAGAACGCCGAAAGATGTTTCGGCGCGAGGAGACGTTATCCCTCGAACCCCTCTTTCGTAAAGAAGGACTCAAGGGATCGGGGTATTATTATGAATATCGGACGGACGATGCACGGCTGACGATGGAAGTCATGAAGTCAGCGCGGGCCAAAGGGGCGATTGTTGCCAGCTATGCAAAGGTAATGGAATTCATCTATCGCGGGGGGAAAGTGATTGGTGTCCGTGCCATGGATCGGATGAGCGGGAAGAACTACGAAATTTTCGCCAAGGTCATCGTGAACGCTGCAGGTCCGTGGGTGGATCAAGTACGTCAGATGGATCAGTCCCTTCACGGCAAGCGGCTCTTATTAACCAAGGGGATTCATCTCGTAGTCGACCATACCAAGCTGCCTATATCACAAGCTGCTTATTTTGATGTACCCGGCGGCAGGATGATCTTCGCGATTCCGAGGGATGGCAAGACCTATATCGGGACGACGGATACGGTATATGAGGGTGCTTTGGAGACGCCTGGGATTACAGACGAAGACCGGCGTTATCTAATCGATGCAGTCAACGCTGCATTCCCTGATGCCGTGCTCGGCGTGCATGACATCGAGTCGGGCTGGGCAGGCATTCGGCCGCTTGTTCGTGAGGAAGGGAAGAATCCTTCAGAAGTTTCGAGAAAAGATGAATTGTTCTCCTCCGATTCCGGATTGATCACCATTGCCGGCGGTAAGCTTACCGGGTTTCGGAAAATGGCAGAGAGAGTCGTGAACATGGTGGCGAAGCACTTTCAAGACACGAACGGAGCGATTTATCCTCCGTGTACGACAAATCGAGCGCACATCAGCGGCGGCGACATGGAGGGGTTGTCCCTCCATCAATTCCAAGAGATTCTCACGAAGCAAGGCAGAATGCTCGGCATTCAATCGAATGACATTCTCAAATTGATATCGAGGTATGGTGCTAACACGAAAGAAATACTGCGAATATTTCGAGTGGTGCCACGCGAGGAGACGACGGAACTCACCTTGCTTCGTGCTGAAATATCGTACTCGATCGAGCATGAGATGACCTTGACCGCGCTGGACTTTCTATTGCGCAGAACGGGCTGGGTACTCTTCGATCGTCAGCGAACCGAGCGGTGCGCGGTACCGTTGATGGAGATGATGGGTGAGATGTTGGATTGGAATTCGGAAGAAAAACAGCGGCAATGGATGATCCTTCAGGATCTGCTGGAGATGACTTGGGGAATTGCCGAGAGCAGTCGTTCCGAAGGGGATTCGCGTTATTTCGACCATGAAGATCGACACGACGAGTTGATGGCACGGGAGAAGCCGCATGACGATTCCATAATCTCAGCCACCCATTCGTAACAAGAAGCATTCGTTTTTTATTTTTTGAAACCTTGTCAAATATTACATTGAATTACAGATTGCAGAGCAGAGGAGAACGAGCATGGATCATTTTTCAGGGTATATTTTCGATTTGGACGGTACGATTTATCTCGGATCAGAGGCGATTGAAGGGGCTGTTGAGACTGTTCATTATCTGCAAAGTCTGGGTAAGAAACTGCTGTTTTTGACGAACAAGACGATTGATTCCAGAGAAAATTACTTGAAGAAGCTAGCCAAGCTTGGCATTCAGGTCGAGCTGACGAATATACTAAACCCAGCGCTGGTCACCATTCACTACTTGCAGCAGCATCACCCGGGGGCAAAGGTTTATGTCATCGGTGAAGACATCCTGAAGAATGAACTGTTGGCTAATGGGATTGATTTTGCACAGTCCCCGGAAGAAACGGATATGGTTGTCGTGTCCTGGGACCGGGAGTTCCACTATCGGCATTTAAATTTCGCTTACCAGGCTATCAAGCGTGGTGCAAAGGTGATCGCCACGCATCCGGATCGAACGTGCCCGATGCCTGGCGGTGATATTCCGGATTGCGGCGGCATGATTGGCGCAATTGAAGGAACGGCCGGAATCAAGATTACGACGATTATGGGCAAACCTTCTGTATTGACGGCGTTGACTGCGATTGATATTTTGGGAGTGAAGGCGGAGGATTGTCTGATGTCGGGTGACCGGTTGGAAACGGATATTCGCATGGGGAATGAAGCTGGTATGAGTACGGCACTCGTCCTCACTGGCGTGTCCGTACCGGAAGATCTCAACACCAGCACGGTGAAGCCGACTTATGTGATAAACTCGGTTCACGACATCTATCTTAACAGTACTTTGAAGCAAACCTAATGAAGAGACGCAGTCTAAGTTGAAACAGCAACAAAAATATGCCAGTTCAACGGGAGAATCGGAGAGGTTGATCTTGGCAAAGAGGTGAAGACATGAGGACCAGTGTAGAAGGAGCTCAACGAATTACTTATTGCTTAAAACGAAAACCCATCATTACATCCTTAATGAATGCGGACGAATTGTCCTCCGTACTCGCAACCGAGTCGAATATCGTATTTATACTGAAGACCGATATTTTTATCATTGAGTCGATTGTGGAGCAGATCAGGGAAGCGGGCAAGCTTTCATTCGTGCATTTTGATCTGATTGAAGGGATTGGCAAAGATAAGACAGGGGTAGCCTATTTAGCAGAGAAGGTAGGCATCGACGGTATTGTCACAACGAAAAATACGGCTATTATTGAAGCGAAAAAATTAGGCTTATTGACGGTTCAGCGCTTATTCGTGTTTGATTCGGTGTCGCTTGATAACGGAATCAAGATGATCAAAGCCTCCAATCCGGATGCGATTGAAGTGCTCCCAGGCATGGTATGTCAGCGCATTATGGACAGAATTAGAGCCGAGGTGGACGTACCGGTTATTGCCGGGGGATTGATGATCGATCTCGAGGATTTCGATACCGCTCTGAAGAGCGGTGTCATTGGCATATCGACTTCCAGCAAGGAACTGTGGCGCTGGCAGGATGAACATATGGGATAGCAAAGAACCGCCTTAATTATGAAAAAGGTGGAGATCAGAAGTGGATATATTTCATCTAAACACGGAAACCATGCTAACGCGAATATTATTGGCTGCCTTGCTGGGCGGTTTGATCGGCTGGGAGCGCGAACGCAGGAATAAACAGGCGGGGCTGAAGACTCACTTGTTGGTGTCGGTCGGGGCAACGCTGATCATGCTGACCTCCATCTATGGCTTTGACTCTGCGCTGATGGATCATCCCAACGCGAGATTTGACCCTGCTCGTCTGGCAGCCCAAGTCGTCAGCGGTATCGGTTTCCTCGGAGCCGGTGCCATTCTGCGGCGGACCAACCATATTATCTCCGGACTCACAACGGCTGCAACGCTATGGGTAGCTGCCGCGATCGGCCTCAGCGTCGGTTCGGGTTTCTATTGGCCGGCCGTGACGACAACGGCTGTGGTGCTTCTGAGTACACTCGTGCTGAATAAGATCGAATCCCGATTTCTGTTCATCAAGAAGTCCGGCAGCTTGAAGATCATTATCGAGACGGGGGATCAGCCGGTTCATGTCAGCACGATCACGGAACTGCTCCAGAAGGCGAATATGACGGTTGAAGGCATGATCGTGAATAATGACACGGCGGAAGATGACGCTACCAGGGTTACGATGGAATTTCGGGTATACTCGTTCAACAGCAAAGGAATCAATGCGTTATTCGAGAAGCTATGGCAGGTGGAGGGCATCAAGCAGGTACGCATGAATTGGCGGGACTGATCATGCTTGCTGGTGCAACTGGATGAAATGAAACAAATGTCGGTGCAGGGTATCCCCGCACCGACATTTTTGGTTCTGCGCGTTAATTTCATTAGATCGAAGAGATGATAGGACCTTTAAGATCCGTTCTTTTTCCCTGACCTACCGTACCCGTACGTACGCTGGAAGCGATCAGGAATTGGGCAGCATAATAAGTGGTCATAATCCAGATGCCGGAATGGTTGATGCCGGACACGAACATATTCCAAGAGAGAATCGAATCGGATATAACGAACAGCAGGCTTCCGAAGGTCGCCCATAGATTACCTGTCATTACCGCCGACCAGAGCATGAGGGAAATGACCGTAATGTAAGCGATAACAGGAATGATCAATTCTGCTTGCCCATTCAGCTTAAGCGAGGATACGAGCTGAATGCCCATCCAAGCCGAATATATCGCAATAGGAACGATGCTGAGCAGTCTGAGGAGCGAATAACGCCACTGCGTAAGGAACCCGGCTGTATAGAATAAATGTCCGATCAGAAAGGCAGAGAGGCCAACGATGAACCAGATGAGGGTGGCATCGCCAATCATGCAGAAGAACAAACCGATGAGCAGCAGGGGGTGTACTATGGACTTCCTGGAAGGAAAATGCAAGTAGGCATAGGCGATAATGAGCAGCATGGGGATAACTTTGAACAACAACTTGACAGCCATCGGATCCGATGGGATAAAGAAAATATACAGGATGCTCATCACCAGGATGATGACAGGTAAAATCCATTTTTTCAAGCAGAAATCCTCCCGACATAAATAATGGTATTGGATTAAATATTCTGCATAGCCAGCATATTATCCTGTTAAGTAATCCTGATAAGCGGGTATAGACCAATAAGAAATAAACAACGGAGGTGATGACGTGATCAACATGAAGAGACGACTGGGAAAGCTGCTGATCGCAGGGATAACAACAGGAGCGATGATCATGACAAGCGGTGTACACGTTGGCGGTCCGAATGTCGCTGCGGCCGAAAATCCCCCATCCCCATGGATTGACATTACTGTTAACGGAGGAAGACTGCTGCAAGAATCGCCTGCCTTTGTACATCAAGGGAGGGTGATGGTGCCATTCCGTACTGTATCAACAGGCATGGGAGCGCAAATCGGCTGGAATCAAGCGGAGCAAACCGCTACCGTAAGCAACAGCAGCCACACGGCCCGTTATACAGTGGGAAGTTTGGATGCCGTCATGGATGACCATACCGTGCGGCTTGACGCAGCACCGATGCTGCGCGAAGGCCGGGTTTATATTCCACTTCGTTACGCCGCTGAAGGTCTGGGGGGAACGATAACCTGGGATAATGCAGCCAAATCGGCCGCAATCTATCCAGCACTTCATCCTGGGGAAGCGAAGTCTGCCACAGCTGATATCTCCAAGCAGGCAATTACGGCGCTTCAACATAAGGATTTCGACAAGCTTGCGGAGTTGGCGCACGCTCAGGGAATCACATTTTCCCCTTATGCCTATGTTGATCGTAAACAAGATATCACATTAACCAAAGAACAGCTGCGTCAAGGATTCGATCATCGTCAGGTTTACGAATGGGGCGAGTACGATGGCACCGGTGAACCGATCTCGATGAACTTCGAGGAATATTTCAATAAGTTTGTATATACAAGCGACTTCGCCAACGCGGATTGGATCGGTTATAATCAATCCAGGAGCGAAGGGAATTCCATCAACAATGCGAGTGCCGAGTACCCCGATGCTGTCCTCGTTGAATATTACTTTGACGGCATTCATCCGGACTATGGCGGTATCGATTGGCAAAGTCTGCGACTGGTGTTCCAACAGGAAGGCAATACGTGGGTATTATCCGGTATTATTCATGATCAGTGGACGATTTAATTGGTTCAGAGTTGTATTCGAAGCCGAGACCGTGAATTGATCGCGGTCTTGGCTTACCGTGTGAAGAAGGAGTGGTATCATATGGCGGACTCGAAGCCTACATTAAAAATATGCAGCAAAGGACATCAATTTTATAAAAGCAGCGACTGTCCCACCTGCCGAAGTGCGAGCAAGACCGCAGACCGGAGAGTGGGTTTCTGTTACAGCTCTCGGCACCGGCAAGACGTGCTCTAGAGCATAATGGCATTACAACGCTGGAGAAGTTATCCGAGTGCACCGAGCAGGCAATATTGCAGCTACACGGGATGGGACCAGCATCCCTGCCTAAACTGCGAGCAGCGTTGAAATCGGAGGGATTATCCTTTAAGAAGTAGGCCCATTCTTATTCCGAAAAAAATGCTTGCTATTTAAATCTAGGCGTTATATACTCTTAATTACGGTGATCAAATTGATCACGACTTACATAACATGCGGTCGTGGCGGAATTGGCAGACGCGCACGGTTCAGGTCCGTGTGGGCTAACCCCCGTGGAGGTTCGAGTCCTCTCGACCGCATCATTCTCATTAAAAATGGTTCTAATTGCTAAGGCAATTACGAACCATTTTTATATTGGCTATACAGTTAAGCTTCCGGGTTGACGAAACATCGAGAAGCAGTTGGCTTTATACAGTTTAGTTTAAGGAAACTCTTTAAATACGATGCGGGGACCAGCCCAACGACCTGCTGCCAAACCGATAAAGCCAAAGAGGGAGACTAGGACAATCAGATTGTAGGAATGCCAACTGAGCAAAAATCCGATGCCGCTTCCCATGGTTGTTCCGGCCAGTAATCCCAGTGCTCCGCCAATCTCCTTATGACGTAGCTTTTTCATGTTTTCGTCACCTCGATCCTCGATGTTATTTGTATTCCCTTATCTGTTCACATTATGCCTTTACAGAAAATAAGCTCAGCAGAAGCCAGATCAAATCCGGCGTGCTGAGCAATGATCGTTTAAGAATCTTTCTTCAATACACAATCCGCGAACAGTACGGCTTTAGGAATACGGAAGAATTGCTCCGCCTTTTCCTGGAACGCCGCAGACGGTACGGTGCCTTGATGCAGCCATTTGCGGAAGGTGCCGGGATGGACGCCGATCCAGCGGCTTACATCGCTAACGGACAAGTCATGTACCATGCATAACCCGGTAAGAATACGATTACTGACCGGTGAGCGGGTCAATGTGCGCTTCATGAATCGAGAAGGTGCAGGTTGGCAAATTAATGGCGATTGCTCCAGCAATTCTTCCCTGAACAGAATATGTCGTGGATAGCCGAGGTAGCTGCAAGCCTTTTCAAGGTTGTTCTTGCCGGGAACTCTTCCCTCATATACCCAGGCACTGACGCTGCGCGATGATACACCGAGTTCCTCGGCTAATTGTGACAGTTTGATATCATTTGCCATCAGGATGGCAAGCAAGACGCGGTTTCTGACCTGGCAGCGGGTCGGCCGACGAAAGCGCTTGACTCGCACACCTTTTCCCAAGTATTTACGATTGATCAGGGACCACGCCTCAATGGAGTGTTTTTCTTGCTGCAGATGTGTAGGCATAATTCCTCCGATTTTTTTTAACACAATACTACATGATTCGACACTCACTTTTCAATAGCTAAACGTTAAACATTTGTTTCCATTTCGTTGTTACATGATATGTCAGCTTGAATAAGCGAGTATTGAGGAACATGGCATATGTTATCTGGGTCTCTATTAATGTTCGTGTTTATGATATGATTATTCTCTATACTCAAATTTATTGAATATAAATCATAACAAACACGTACATTAGTTGCGTTTTATCTTGACATATTCGTGTGCGACAATTATATTATGAGTGTTGTTATGATATGACGCTTCAGATTTTATTCGTATATCCCTGAGAATAAGGTTCGGGGGTTTCTACAAGGAACCGTAAATTCCTGACTACGAATAGGGTGCCCAGGCATACCTATTGACGTAGCAGGAATTTTTTTGTGCCTGCGGACAGGATGTGCTTTGAGCCTCACTATTTTTCTAACAGGGGGATACGATGAGTAAATATGATGTGATCATTGTTGGGGCCGGTCCGGCTGGAATATTCGCAAGTTACGAGCTTACATTGAAGTCACCTGGCAGCAAAGTGCTGCTCATTGACAAGGGACATGATATTTACCGAAGAAGCTGCCCGATCTTGGAGGAGAAAATCAAGCTTTGTCCGCCGGCCGTTGGTCGCAAGGAGTTTGCAGGATGTCTTCCGGCCTGCTCCATTACCGCTGGTTTTGGAGGGGCAGGCGCTTATAGTGATGGGAAATTTAATATTACAACTGAATTCGGGGGCTGGATGACCGATTACTTGCCTGGCTCCAAGGTGAAGGAACTTATTGAATACGTGGATGCGATCAATCTGGAGCATGGTGCGACACCAGCCATTACAGATCCGACAACCGCTGCAATATCCAGCATTGAGAAGCGAGGTTATGCGGCTGGTCTTAAGCTGCTGCGCGCACAGGTAAGGCATCTCGGTACAGAGCAGAATCTTGAGATTTTGAAATCCATATATGAATATCTGAAACCGAGAATCGATATGGCCTTTCGGGCAGAGGTCGAGGATCTGGTTACGGTAAAAGAGGATGGCATTCATCGGGTCACCGGCATAACGATGAAAGGCGGCGAGGTGCATGAGGCGGATCTGGTCATGGTTGCACCAGGACGTGATGGATCGGCGTGGTTGACCAGCATCCTGAAGAAACGAAGACTCAGCATGCATAACAATCAGGTTGATGTCGGGGTGCGTGTTGAAACATCGGATGTTGTCATGCGAGAGATTAATGAGCATCTATATGAAGGGAAGTTCATCTTTAATACCTCAGTCGGTACACGGGTGCGCACGTTCTGCAGCAATCCTTCCGGGCACGTTGTGGTAGAGAACCACAGCGGCGTCATGGCGGCCAATGGCCATTCTTACAAGGATCCGGCTTTGGGGTCGACTAACACGAACTTTGCGCTGCTTGTTTCCCACAGGTTTACAGAGCCGTTCGATAAACCAAATGAATATGCAAGAGAGATCTGCAAGCGAGCAAATGATCTGTCCAGCGGCGGGGTCATCGTGCAGAAATTCGGCGATGTTCTGCGTGGCCGTCGATCGACGGATGGCCGTATTCGTGAAGGGTTTCTCGAACCAACCCTGAAAGAGGCGGTGCCTGGAGATCTCGGATTGGTGCTGCCATATAACACCATGAAGAGCCTGATTGAGATGGTGGATGCATTGGATAAGGTAACACCCGGGATTGCGTCTGAACATACTTTGTTTTATGGCGTAGAAGCTAAATTTTACTCAGCCCGGCCCAAGTTGACCGAAACGTTTGAAACGGAGATCAAGGGACTCTTCTGCGGTGGTGACGGTGCAGGTATAACGCGCGGCCTTGCCCAGGCTGGAGCAGCAGGCGTATGGATTGCACGCAATATGTTAGACCAAATACAGTGATTTTATGAAATGAAGGGGCACGGCCTGCATAGTATCCAGGCGGGTCCCTTTGTTGTCATATTCGATGGAGATGGCGCGTGCTGTCTCTATACAGTAAGGTGAGAGCGATTTCTTTTTTTTGGCGAACGGGTTATGATAGACAGGAGTGTACATACATGCGAGATGGAGGAATGGATGATGATTAAACATATTGTGTTCTTTAAATTGAAAGAGCCTACGCCAGAGAACATCGAGAAGACTGTACAAGTTCTGCTGGATATGGACGGTAAGATTCCGATGTTGCGATCACTGACAGCGGGCGCGGACGTGGTTCGTTCAGAGCGATCCTATGATCTTGCACTCATCGTTGAAGTCGACTCTCTGGAAGATTTGCAAGCTTATGCCGTCCACCCTGTACATCAGGAAGTCATTCGTTATATTAATACGGTTAAGGATCATACACTAAGCGTTGATTTTGAAGTGTAGTCCTTTGATTTAATAAAACTTCAAGCTGAAGGAGATTTTTGCAGTGTATTATGTGAATCAAGAGCAAATCGAGCGTCGACTTAACGCCATACCTGACATTGCTGCCGGCTTGCGTACAGCGGCGGAGTCCTGGGATGGAGGACTCGTCTATGGTCTCGTTCAGGAACGCGGGCTTCACCTCGCGATTGAAATTGTGACAGATGTCGGCAGTTACTTAATTGATGGATTTATTATGCGGGATGCAAGCAGTTACGAGGATATCATGGATATTAATCATGAAGAAAAAGTATTCCCATCCGAAGTCCATGCCGTACTGTTGGAATTGGTGCGGCTGCGCAAGCCGCTCGTTCAGGATTATTACGATTGGGATCGACAGTCCCTGCATCCGCTCACAGCGTCACTGCCAGACATATTGGAACAGTTCGCAACCGAGGTTCGTGAATATGTGAAGAACGAGATGTACTAAGAGCTCTTTCAATCTCATACCGATTTTATTATAGGGCAGGCCTTTCAAGTTGGATCTTGGAAGGTCTGTTTTTCTTGACTGCAAGTCCATGTGATGCACACAAAATAAAAATGTCGGATGCTGTGTCAAGACAAGCCCATCCTGCTTATAATGCATCAAGCGACTAGGCATTCGCCCGGTCGGATGGAAGGGGGATTCCCATGGCAGAGTGGAGCGTGCTGATTGCGTCAGCAGCCTTTGTATTTCTGGCGGTGATCGCAGTATGGGTGCTGCTGTCCGTCAAACGGCTGGTGCGACAAGCAGAAGGGGTACTGGGCGATTTGGCAAGAGACAGTGCTCAACTGGCTCAAGAAGCATCTGTTGTATTGGAGCAGTCAACCCAGGCCCTGACGATGGTTCAGAGGCAGTTAGCCACAAGCGAGGCCATTACGGCATCGATGAGTGATGCTGCGGCTGCAGTGGTCAAGACGGCTAATGCGGTTCAGACTGTTGGGGAAAAAGCCTCCATAACCGCCATTGAGCATCTGGAACGTGCTCGCCTCGAGAATGAACGGCAGATCGGGGAGATCTTCCGGTGGGTGGATGCCGGAATGACGATATGGCACACATGGAGCAATTTCACCTCGAAATCCGATAAGGGGCAAGCGAAATAGAAGGAGAGATGAGAAGATGAAAGAGAAGAGCAAAGGACTTCTGTGGGGCGTATTGATCGGCAGTGTAGCAGGTTCCGTCACCGCGCTTCTTCTGGCGCCGAAATCAGGCAAAGAACTTCGTGAAGATATTGCAGACGGTGCTCGTGAGATCGGCAGCATCGTATCGGAAGCGGCAGAGAAGGTAGGAGAGCAGGGCGTCAACTTCATCGGAATCGTTACCGATCGTGCGGAAAATGTAATCTCGGAAATTCAATCCTGGCGTAACCGTAAGGAATCTTGGCTGGCTGACGAAGAGATTGCACAAGTGTCGTCCTCGTCCTTCCAAGTGGAGTTTGAGGAAGAAGAGTTTGACATAGTGGAAGCTGTTAAAGATCAAGATTAATACATGACAAAGCCGGGGTGCTTGCGATCCCCGGCTTTACGCTGTCCTATGATAAGCTTGCGTCTCGGTAATAGAAATTCGGCGACTTGATTTCATTGTTGTACGATTTATGAAAAATGGGCGTTGTCGCCGGAGATACAGGAGGAATGAGCCAGCTCCAATCTCCGGTAAGCTCACGTTCAGCTCGCTGCTCATGCTGTTCAAACAGTCCGAACTGATGCGCAGCCGTATGATGGTCTACGATACTCGCCCCTGCAGCTTTGTACGAGTGAAGTACGGCGTAATTTAATTCCACGAGCGCACGGTCGCGCCACAGTGTCGATTCGCTAGTTGTGTCCAGGCCCATCAACTTGGCGACAAGCGGAAGTTTATTGTAACGTTCCTTGTCGGCCAGATTTCTGGCACCGATCTCGGTACCCATGTACCAGCCGTTAAACGGAGCAGCCGTATATCGGATGCCTCCGATTTCAAGCAGCATATCCGAGATGATCGGCGTGGCATACCAGCGTAATCCCAGATCGGCGAAAGCCGCCCAATCGGGATGCTCCAGCGGGATTTCCATCACCTTGGATCGAGGCAGCGGAATCCACTCCGGCGGATGGCTTCCCTGTTTGATCACAAGCGGGAGAATATCGTAATCAGTTAAGTCCCCTTGCCATCCGAGCTGTAGACATTGCTTGGTAAAGGCAACGGATGCAGGATCTCCGACATATCCATCGGGTGATTCATAGCCGGCATAGCGAATCAGCTGATGATTTTTAATGAGGAGCGGTTCTTCCCCAGGGCGCTCGGGTCTGAATATGGTGATGGTCGGAATGATTCTTCCATTATTCGTAGCGTCTGTAATATGATGCAGGAGCTGCTGGAATATGTCATTACTATCCGTTAGATGTCTCGCATCCCGAACCTGGAGGCGGTCCCAGAACAAGCGGCCGATACAGCGGTTGCTGTTGCGCCATGCCATTTTGGCCCCATGAATCAGTTCTTCGGTCGTATGTTCATAGGTACCGTGCTGGTTGATCTCGGCCCGAATATGCTGCAGGCGCGCTTCGATCTGTGCTGAAGTATAACCAAGCTCTACATAACATGTTTGTATGAATTCCCTGGCTTGATGGTATAAGGAATGAGGCTGTATGTTGTCACTCATTTATTGCAACGCTCCTTTGCTGTGCTAACAGTTTCATTCTATCCTAGTATAACCGGAAAGACGGCATCAATTGGTGCCAGAGTCCTACAATTACATGAACAATGGGAGATCTTGAGCGTTAGCGTGATAGAACCCTTGTTGATGGCAGTCGGGGAAATGGGTTAAGATTTAGGTACATTTCGCAGGAAATGAACATATGGTATCACAGTTAATGATGAAATTGATAAGAAGGAAGCGGTGGGTTCGTGCAGCAAGCAATCGCGATATTAGACTCGGGTGTGGGAGGATTAACGGTCGCCAAAGAAGTGATGAGACAACTCCCGCGGGAGAAAATCATCTACTTCGGAGATACCGCCCGCGCACCCTACGGACCCCGTACACCGGAAGAAGTCCGTTTATTTACGGAACAGATTGTGGATTATCTCATTCAGTATGATCCCAAAATGATTGTGATCGCTTGTAATACCGCTACTGCGGCAGCGCTTGATTATATCTCATCCAAAGTGCCGGTTCCCGTCATAGGCGTAATCCATCCGGGAGCGCGTGCGGCAATTAGTGCTACCAAGACAGGCATGGTTGGCGTAATCGGTACAGTCGGCACGATCGGCAGCGGAGCCTATACCGCGGCTCTAAAGCAGCTGTCGCCTTATGTTGAGGTGGAGAGCCAGGCTTGCCCAGAGTTAGTGCCGCTTGTAGAGCATGGTTTGTTCCGATCACACGGAGCTCTGCAAGTCGTCAAAAATTCTCTGGTAGAGATGAGAAAATCGTCGATTGACTGTCTAATTCTAGGATGCACGCATTATCCTTTTCTCATGGACACGATTCAGACGGTGATGGGATCTCAGGTTAAGCTGATCAGTTCCGCTGATGAAACGGCCCGGGAAGTGAGCACGATCCTGTATGAGAAAGGCCAGCTCGCCAGCAGTGAGGAAAGCCCGGTTCATCAATTCTTCTGTACAGGCGATCCGGTCATATTTCAGAGCATCGCTTCAGACTGGCTCGGTGACCATATCAAGCGGACACCGGTCGTATGGCAGATTACCAAGTTGTGATTCATCCTTAAGTTGTCACATTCCGGCCGGACAAGGGATTAGCCTTGTTCGGCTTGTTTGTTTTGAGATGGAGGTTTGGGAATTGGCTGTTGCTGCTGCGTTGTACTCCGGCCAATCGTACTTTAATCGAATACATGATGGACAACCGGCTGCTCATATATATGGTATGGACGCTAATCGAGGCGGCCCTGCCGCGGAAAGGAACTCTATCATGCAGCAATATGTCGTACAGAAAGGCGACACCTTAAGTCGTGTAGCGGCCAGACATGGTCTGGCGTTCGAACAGTTGATAACAGCGAACCCATGGGCAGCCCAGCAGTCCTATTTACGTCAGGGACAAATTGTTTATATCCCTGCTTCTTTACGCCGTCGTTATGTGATTCAAGAGGGAGATACACTTGAGAGCATCGCGGCCACATTCGGATTCAGCTGTGAGGCTCTGGTTGAATTAAACTCTGGTTTGTCCGTCAGCCATCTGCCTCATGGAAAATCGATTGTGCTTCCGATCTCCGATTGCAATCATCTGATCACGTTATCCGGAGAGTACGGACCAGCCGAGCTTGATCGTGATGTGAGGAGAATGAAGCAGCGTTATCCATCCGTTACCTGGAGCAGGATCGGAACGAGTGTCCTCGGTAAACCGATCCATGCTGGCCGAGTGGGGGTTGGCGGCAAGCGGCTTCATATTAACGCGGCTTTACATGCGAATGAATGGATGACAACTCCTTGCCTGATGCGATTTGTTGAAGATTATGCATCCGCATTATCAACGCAGGATAGGGCCGTGTATGGACATGATCCTCAGGCATGGTATGATCAATACACGTTATGGATCGTGCCGATGGCGAATCCCGATGGGGTGGAACTCGTGCAAGAGGGTGTTGGGCCTGCGCATCGGTATTATGAACAGTTACTGCAATGGAATACTAATCGTCAGGACTTTCGCAGATGGAAAGCGAATATTCGCGGGGTGGATCTCGGCGACCAATTCCCGGCCCACTGGGACGAGGAGAGCCAGCGTCGTGGCAAACAGACGCCGTCCCCTCAAGATTACACAGGGGTGTCGCCGCTTTGTGAGCCGGAAGCGCAGGCACTGCATGAACATACGCTGCAAATATCGCCGGAGCGGGTCATATCACTGCATAGTCAGGGAAAAGAAATCTATTGGAATTACAGAGAGCACGAGCCTCCGGAGAGCGAAGCGATGGCACGGATATTGGGCCAAGCAGGAGGCTACCGCCCGGTCAAGCTGCATGGCAGCGATGCCGGCTACAAGGACTGGTTCATCCAACATTTTCGCAGGCCTGGCTTTACGGTTGAGATCGGTAATGGCATTAATCCGCTGCCGCTTGCAGATTTCGAAGATTTGTGTGTTGAAGTAGGCAGTATCCTCTCGGCGTTTATGTCACTGGAATGAACAATCCGAAACCCAAGTTCAATGTATACGTATCTTATATTTAAGAGACGACCGCTGCTGAGGGAATATGAAGGCAGTGGTCTCTTTTCGTACACATGATAAAGGAGGGAACTACCATGAAGTGGAGGAGACTATGGTCGCTTCGGCGCTGGACACATGTATTTCAGCGGATATCAGGTTATTTGGTTTCTTCCCAGGTTAAGCTAGGGGATAAGCTCTTATTCGTGATTCCCGCTCTACTATACTGGGTCTTGCCAGATATTATGCCACTGGTACCCATTGACGATATCGGATTTACCATGCTATTGATGAACGGATTCGTAGCCAGAGTCGAGCGTAAATACCCGCACATTCTCAGAGAGCATCCGGGTGTTGTCAGGCGTGCATAATCCATGAAATCGATCTGGTTATCATGCAAGGATGCTTGCGCAAATATCGACGGAGGTCTACAATAACATATTGAATGAACCATCCGTGAGGAGATGAATATACGTGAAATGTAAAATAACCCGTAACGCGGCGAAAGTGTTAAAGCGAGAATTGGACAAGGAAGAGAATCAGGGCAAGAAACTGCGCGTCGTAGTTACCCATGCACATGGCGATCATGCCCATTACGGACTTGATCTGGATACACCGAAGGACACCGATGTCGTGGTATCGACGGACAAAGAGATCGATGTGATTCTGGAGGTGGGACAACCTTTCCTGGATGGCGTGAAGATCGACTATCTTTACTTTCCGGAAGAGGGATTTGTGATTACAAATCCATCCCAAGGCAATCACGGCGACCACTAGGCAGCGTCAGGCAAAGAAGGGTGCATTATTAATGGCTAACGATATTCGCGTCTGTGAGAAATGCAGACATACCAGATTGAAGACGATCATTCCCAAAATCCAGAAGATGGTCCCCGGCGCCGATATTAAGATCGGCTGCAAATCGTATTGTGGCCCATGCGGCAAACGTGCATTTATTTATATTAACGGACGATATGTCAGCGCACCGACGGAAGATGAAGTCCTGGCGAAGGCATTGCCGTTCGTGAAGTAGCTTGTATCATGTATAGTTCTTAAGGCGACCATCCATGCTAAGAGAGCAATAGGAGCCTACATCATGGAAGGAGCTTATACATGAACAGTCACGATTCCAGTCTTCATTCCAACAACCCGAGCAACAGTGCATTAGACTCGATTGAGAAACTGCACCGCGCCGTCTCCTCGGCGATGTCACATCCGTCGGATGAATTGGTCCAGCAGGCAGAGAACGCGTTGTCTCATACGGAGAACGCTGTGGGCCAACTGATGGAACACGGAAATCCGAATGCTGTTGAATTGGCCGAAGAACTGTTAGGTGAGGAACAGGAGCGTCTGTCTAAGCTTCGTTCAACCAGCCGGTAGTGTATTGATCCTGTGCAAACTGTCCCGCCACGTTATGTGGTGGGACAGTTTTTTTGTGCTTGTAGCGGTAATGTTTCGGGTTGAAGAAATAGGTTTAATCGACACCAGGCTCCGATTTAAACTGCTTGAGCAGATCATAGGTGATAACCTGATCTGATATTCGCAACTGCTTCTGCGTCTCCTCGTAACCTGCGCGGCATGCTTCAATATCGGTTGGCTCACGGTTCCCAGATCATAACAGGTTCCGCCCTCAAGCCCTGCGGTCTCCGAAGGAAGATAGAACACCTCGGCATTGGAGAATACCCCGCTGCGCAGTGGGATCAGGCGTTCCCGGTCATCGAATAGATGACCTCCGATCCAGTAGTAAGGCTCTTCGGGTATCCCCAGCAGGTGGAGGATGCTGGGCGTGATGTTCATCATGCCCGAGGCTTCAGCAAATTCTTGTCCTTCGGTGCCGCCGGGAAGGCGGATGAGCAGAGGCACTTGATTCATAATCTGCTCCATATCGAGCGCGTTTAACTCACGCCCGAGGAAGCGTTCATAGAATGCTTGCTCCTTGATGGAATTATCATGGTCTCCATAGATGAGTAGGATCGTATGATCCCATAGTCCCTGTTCCTTCATCGAAGTGACCAATTCGCCGAAAGCTTCATCCACGTAGTGAATGGAATGCAGATAATCCCCGAACATCGTTCCTTCGAATTCACCCGTATCCAGCGTGCGGTCATGTGCTGGAATATCATACGGATGATGGCTGGTAAGCGTAATCAGGAAGGAGTAGAACGGTTGGGGAATGTCCTTCATATAATCCATGGATTGCTCGAAAAATGCCTTGTCGCTTAATGACCAGCCCAAAATGTCATTCAATTCGTAATCGTTCTTGCTGAAGAAGCGATCGTAATTCATCTCCCGGTAGACGGTCGTCCTGTTCCAGAAACTGCTGTCGTAGGCATGAAATACGTTAGCGGCATATCCCCGCTCTGTTAAAATCTCCGGTAGTGTATCCCATTGCCGATCCGCATATCTCGTAAACACGGATCCTGTCGGCAGCGGTAGCAAGGAACTGTGAGTGACAAAATCGGCGTCCGAGGTTCTGCCCTGGCCGGTCTGATGATAGAAATTGCTGAAGTAAAGACTCTCGTCCATCAGTCTATTGAAATTAGGCGTAATCTCCTGACCACCAATCGAACGGCCGATGATGAAGTTCATGAGCGCCTCGGTTTGGATCATAATCACGTTGCTATCTTTATACTTGCCAAAGAGTGGGCCAGCGTCTGTGGCCTGACGCTGCTTGGCACTGAACCATTGCTCGATTTCCTGCAGCTCTTCCTCGGCCAGCTTCGGGGGTCCGATCAGATGATCTCTGCTATACCGGTACAGGTCGTAGCCGTGAAACCCGATAAGCCCGGTCACATTGTACAGGGTAACGTTCCACCAGTTACCTTCGAACAGGCCGACTGCCCAAGTGTCCGAAGCTTTTTTGATCGGGAGGACCGTCATGGCCAAGCCTGCAAGAAGTACAAGTCCTCCGATCAGGAATCGACGGAACAGGGTCTTGCGACGTAAACGCCGGGTTTCTCCAGGCATGCTGTAACCGATCGACGTAGGAGCTTTCCCCCGAAATAGGATATAAACGGTTAACGGGATCAGAATGAGCCAGTCGATGAAGAAGAGCAGATCTCCCCACTGGATCAGAGAGCGTATGCTGCCCCCTAGGGATCCGACTTGGCCGGCTTGCATTAATACGGGAATCGTAATGAAATCCTCGAAATAGCGGTAGTAGATGAGATCTGCATAAATAATGGCCGTCCACAGCAGATTCAGCAGGGTCAGCCCTATTAGTCTTCCTCTTGGGGGCAACCATAAGGTCCAGCATGAGATGACCAGCAGCGAACCGACTGCAATCACATAATCGACCAGATTCAATCGCATATTGGCTAAGTGAAGTTGATGGTCTAGCAAAATTAACTTGTACATCATGAATATAAGGAACAGGAAGTATGAAGTATGCCGATAATGCAACATTCGGGCAGCCCGTTCCCGCAAGTCCAATCTGTGATGGGATGAGAGCAAGTATGTAGCCTCCTTTACAGTAGAACCATACAAGCGATAAAGATGTACTTATTATAGCTATACCTGGTGAGATTTCAAATGCACGCGGATAGCAAAAATGCCGCCTGCAGGCGGCATCAGCTTGACGCTACTCCCGGTTTCGTGGAGGCAGCGGACCCAAGTATTGATAATACTGGCATTCAATACGGCCATTAAACAGCTTGCGGCGCTTGTCCGCTTTGCGGCCAAAGTAGTGCTCGAACTGCTTGGTCGGGCTGAGTGCGAAGAATGACCAGGTCGAAAGCGAGTGGGTGACGGAGCCGAGCTGCCGGATCAGACGCTCCACTTCTTCCTTTTCACTCAAGCGCTCGCCATAAGGAGGGTTCGTGATGATGCATCCGAATTCTCCCTCTGGAATAGCTTTGGCTGCAGGCAGCACTTTGAAGTCAATCTCTCCGCCGAGCCCCGCTGCTTTGGCCGCGGCCTTGGCTACTTCGATCGCCTTCGGATCGATATCACTTCCTGCGATGTATAGCGGAATATCGTCCTTGACTGCATCGAAGGCCTCTTCACGAGCTTCCTCCCACCGCTGATCTCCAATGATGTCCCACTGTTCGGACGGGAAGGAGCGTCGCAGGCCGGGAGCGATGTTCCACGCAAGCAATGCCGCTTCAATCAGGATGGTGCCTGAGCCGCAGCATGGATCATAGAGCGGGCGGTGAGGTCCCCAGCGGCTTAACTGTAGAAGAGCCGAGGCCATGGTTTCCTTCAGCGGGGCTTCCGTAACCAGCTTGCGATAGCCGCGCTTGTGAAGCGCTGGTCCTGTCGTATCGAGCGTAAGCAAGGCGCGATCCTTAAGCAGTGACACTTCAATCACATAACGGGGGCCATCCTCAGGGAACCATTCTGTACGGTGAGAGAGCTTCAGCTTCTCTACAATCGCCTTTTTCACGATACCTTGACAGGCAGGAACGCTGCTAAGCTGGGATTTGTGCGAACGCCCTTCAACCGGGAATTCGCCGTCCGCAGGAATCCATTCTTCCCAAGGGAGTGCTTTCGTTCCTTCAAACAGTTCGTCAAAAGTAAGGGCCTTGAACTCCCCCATCTTGACGAGAATGCGATCGGATGTGCGGAGCCACAGATTGCAGCGGCAAATATCGATGAGATCACCTGAAAAGGTAACCCGGCCGTTTTCTACTTCCATATCGGTGTAGCCAAGCTCCTTGAGCTCGCGGGCTACGACAGCTTCTAACCCCATCGGGGCTGTCGCGATCAATTGTAAACGAGGCATTAACGATGTCAACTCCATTTAACATGTGTACGGCGATGGACGCCGCCAGTTCAATCTATATAGTATAGGCGATTGCATTAACTAAGACAATTATCATATGATAGGTTTCGTGAGGTTGAACGGGAAAGCAGTCATGCGATTAAGAATAAGGAGGCACTTCATTGCTTACGACCCCTGATGAATATGTTAACCAACTGTACCCTGAAGATGAAGAGCTTCAGCATATAATTGAGGCTATCCGCGAGCAGGGCATGCCAGAGGTTTCGGTCGCACCGGCTTACGGCAAGCTGTTGACGCTGCTGGTACAGGCGTCCGGTGCCAGCAGCGTCCTTGAGATCGGCGCGCTCGGCGGCTATAGCGGCATCTGTCTGTGCCGGGGGCTCCCTGCACATGGCAGGCTCACGTCCCTTGAACTGAAGGAAGAATATGCAGCACTGGCTGGCAAGCATTTGGCAATGGCCGGTTTTCAAGATCAGGTTGAATACCGGATTGGCCCAGCTGCGGACAGTCTAGCGGCTCTGAGAGAGGAAGGCCGAACTTTCGATTTCTTTTTCATTGATGCGGACAAAGAGAATTATCCGCTCTACCTGGATTATGCGCTGGAGTTGGCCAATCCTGGCGCATTAATCGCCGGCGACAATTGTTTTCTCCGCGGGAGAACGCTGAATTCAGAGAAGAATGGACCTTCGGTGCAGGCGGTACGCGATTTTAATGCGCGAATCGCTGCGGATGAGAGGCTAATCAGCACGCTGCTGCCGGCCTATGACGGTTGATTCTGGCCCGCGTGAAATAGAGTTACGTACGAAAGGAGCCGCTCCTGTTACATGAGCGGCTCCTTTCGATTTCGTGGTTTATCTGCGTCCTACCGAAATTTCGGCGCAGGCTTGTGGGAGAAGAGCTTTCTCTTCACCCAGATCATATTGATGATCAGCAGGCAGCCTGACGTAATAAATAGTCCCTCGATGCCGATGAAACCGGAGAGGAAGCCGCCGATGACCGCGCCAAGCATGTTGCCAAGCGCAAGCGAACTTGTGTTGAAGCCGAAGGATCGGCTCTCCATGCCATCCGGTGTGTACGAGCGAATCAAGGCGTTCACGCTTGGCAGCAGCCCTCCCATGAAGACGCCCATCATAAACCGGACGACGATGAGCTGCCAGACGGATAGGACGAAGGCTTGCGGGATTAACGTAAGTCCCGTGCCGATGAGAGCGTAAGTCAATATGCGATGAGCGCCGACCTTGTCGCTGAGCTTGCCGAGAATCGGTGAAGCGATCATGTTCGATAGGCCGGTTACCGCAATGACGAATCCGGTCCATATCGCGATATCCACCGATGACCCGTGAAGCTTCTGTACATACAGAGGCAGCAGTGCCATCGGAGCAATCATAGCGAACTGCAACAGAAACGTAACGGTGAACAGAGCGGGCAATTGCGGAATATGGCTCAGCTCCTTCAGCCCGGCGATTACTGATACTTGCGGCGTCATAGCGGCCTTCTCTCGGTTAAACTTCTCTTGTACGAGAAACAAGGCAAGCAGAGAAGCGAGGAATATAAGCCCGCCGGTGATGAAAAAGATCGGCCGGAATCCAACCCAATTCGCCATCAGCCCGCCGATTAATGGACCGAGGATTGTACCTGCAACCTGTCCGGATTGCATGATGCCCATCGCGAAGCCCATCCGATTCTTCGGGGTCGTGCCCGAGACAAGGGAGATGGCTGCCGGGTTAAATCCGGAGATAGTCCCGTTCAACAGAAGTAATACGAGCAAATGCCATGGTTGTGTGGCGAAGCCCATGCATGCAATGACAAGCGCCATGCCGAAGCCGGATCGAAGCAGCATCAGCTTGCGTCCATACTTATCGGCCACCTTTCCCCATATGGGTTGGAAGATAAATGAGGTCACGAAATTTGCAGCGAATATCAGCCCTGCCCATATTCCGATCTCTCGGGTGCCCGTAACATTCAGATCTTGTGCCAGATATAACGTGAGGAACGGCGTAATCATGGTCATGCCCGCGTTTACTAAAAATTGTCCGAACCAAAGCACAATGAGATTGATTTTCCAACGATTCAATGTGCTCGTCACATCCTTTCTAAGTTGTCCATTATGAATCAAGTTGTGGATAGATCATCTACGCACTGAAAAATTGCCGTTCTTCCAGTATAACATATTTAAAAAGTGACATTTGCACATATTGTCATAAGATTGTCATTTGATTTTCATAGGATGTCCATGGATGTAGGTTGTTACTTACTTTTAAAAAGGGCATAATGTTCTTTAGGAAACTTTATACACATTGATGGGGGCCTAATCATGACCTATAACGATCAATTTATCCGAGCTTGTCGGAAGCAGGAAGTCAGCCATGTACCGGTATGGTATATGAGACAGGCTGGACGCTACGATCCGGAGTATCGCAAAATTAAAGAAAAATACTCATTGCTCGAAATTTGCAGTCAGCCGGAGCTTGCGGCAGAAGTCACTTTGATGCCCGTACGGAAACTCGGCGTAGACGCAGCAATTCTATATTCGGATATCATGAATCCAGTTGCATCCATTGGGATAGACTTTGATATTGTGAAAAACATTGGTCCTGTCATCGACAACCCGATCCGTTCCGCGGCAGACGTAGAACGACTTCGTCCAATTGATGTTGAAGGTGATTTGGGACACGTACTGGAAACGATCCGTATTCTCGACAAGGAACTGGAAGTGCCGCTAATTACGTTCGCAGGTGCTCCATTCACGATTGCCAGTTACTTGATCGAAGGCAGACCTTCTAGGAATTATCTCCGTACCAAGGAAATGATGTACAGCGAGCCGAAGGATGGTTCTCCTTGATGGACAAATTAGGCGACATGGTGATCGCCTACTTGCGCGCTCACGTGGCGAACGGAGGGAAAGCGTTTCAACTGTTTGATAGCTGGGTCGGTGCGTTATCGCCGCAGGATTTCTCGACCTTCGTCTTGCCGACGATTCAGCGTATTTTCGCTGAACTGAAGGATCTGAACGTACCGAAGATTTACTTCCCAGGCGTCAGCTCCGGTGAATTGCTTCCAACCTTGACCGATCTTCAAGCAGAGGTCATCGGGCTAGATTGGAGGGTGTCGATTACGGAAGGGCGCCGTCGCCTGGAGCATAAGTATGCCGTTCAAGGCAACTTGGATCCAACCGTTCTAACAGGTCCAATGCCGGTTATTCAGCGGTATGCCAAGGAAATTATTGACCAAGGGATTCAGGAACCGGGATTCGTGTTTAATCTTGGCCACGGTTTGTTCCCCGAAGCCTCATTGGACAAGCTGCGAGAGTTGACGTCCTACGTCCATGAGTATTCCTCGCATGTATTGCAGCAGGCAGGTGCACAGCGTACGTAACAGTTGAATATTATAATCGTCAGAGGTGATACGGTATGAAGAACAAGATTGGCGTATTGGTAATGTCCTACGGGACACCGGAGAGCATGGAGGGAATCGAGAGTTATTACACGCACATTCGCCGAGGTCACAAGCCGTCCGAGGAACAGTTGCGAGAACTGACCGAGCGTTATGAAGCGATTGTAGGTGGGGTATTTCCGCTGCGCGAAAATACGGATCGGCAGGTGCGCACACTCCAGGAGACATTGAACGTGGATCCACGGTCAGCCGATTATGAATTTGTGTGTTACCAAGGGTTAAAGCATGCGTCTCCTTACATAGAAGACGGCGTTGAGAGCATGGTTCGCGACGGGATCAAGGAAGCGGTAGGGATTGTTCTGGCTCCTCATTACTCCTCGATGAGTGTCGGTTCGTACGTGAAGCGTGCACAAGTCAAAGCGGATGAGCTTGGATTGCAAATGTCATTTGTGGAGAGCTATCATATGCATCCGAAGCTGATTGAAGTGTTTGCCGATCGTGTATCCGCAAAGCTCAATCAGTTCGAGCAAGCAGGTGCAGATCGAGACAGCGTGAGAGTGTTGTTCAGCGCTCACAGTCTCCCCGAGCGCATCTTGTCGATGGGCGATCCGTACCAGGATCAATTGCTTGAGACCTCGAAGGCAGTTGCCGAGAAGGCTGGAGTAAAGAGCTGGCAGTTCACATGGCAGAGCGCCGGGCGTACGGCCGAGCCATGGCTGGGTCCGGATGTACTGGATACACTGCAAACGCTCAATAAAGAAGAACAAATCGAGGATGTGCTTGTAGCACCAGTCGGGTTTGTATCCGATCATCTGGAAGTTCTGTATGACCTGGATATTGAGGCGAAGAGCATTGCCAAGGGAATGGATATGCGGCTTGAGCGCATCGATTCCTTGAACAGCGATCCGCTATATATGGAAGTGCTGAGCGATTCCGTTATCAAGCAATTAGGACTGTAGGACCTGATTTTACGCCACGTGAATACGTATAATTTACGCATAGAACTCCTCGGCGACGGGGGGTTCTATTCTTTGCCTGGAAGCTGGTATAATGGAGGAACGGACCTCGGGCCTGGGGTCTTACTAGTGGAACAAAAGGAGTGACCTATGAATCTGTCACGATCAGATAAACATAAAGCTGAGAAGCTGGCCCGTAAGCAGCGAAACGGACAGGTTTGGATCATACTTAACTTAAGTCTTATTTTAATGATTGCTGCACTACTTATCTATTATTTCAAGTTCACAGAAGATCCGGCACAAACGGCTTATTCCCCGGATATACCGGAATCTGCCGTGAATGGAAGTGGCTCCGGTAACGAAGGCAGCCTCTCCGAAACAGAGGGGCAGGAGGAACGGGACACGGCTGAGCTACCGCCGGATACGGTCACGCCTGTTGTAGCAGAACCGAAGGGAGATACGCCCGGGGATCCTGAGCAGCGGGTCGTTATGCATTTTGCAGGTGATACGCTGTTCTCAGGTAAGGTGGAGGATGCGCTCAAGCAGCACGGATATGATTATCCGTATCAACATCTTGGAACGGCCTTTCTCGAGGATGATCTCACGGTGCTAAACCTGGAAACGCCGATTACGACAAGAGGTGTCGGTGCCGCTAACAAGAAGTTTGTATTCAAGTCCTCGCCGGAAGTTCTCCCTGCCATGCGTGCAGCGGGTGTTGAAGCCGTCAATTTGGCGAATAACCACATCCTTGATCAGGGTCAGGAGGGGTTGCTGGATACGCTCCAGTATCTTAAGGACAACGATATTCGTTACGTTGGAGCGGGAGTGAACGAAGAAGAAGCGTTCGCGGCCCAGTATTTCGAGCTACAGGGAATACGAGTGGCCTTGCTCGGATTCAGCCGTGTCCTGCCGGAGACGACATGGTATGCACTGGAGAACAGACCTGGTGTGGCCGGAGCGTATGATCATGTATTGCCCAAGGCAGTGGAAGCCATCCAGAAAGCCAGAGCAAAGGCGGATCTGGTCGTCGTTATTGCCCATTGGGGGCAGGAGCTTCATAAGACGCCCGATCAGAACCAGCTTAATCTGTCTCGCGCATTCATTGATGGCGGAGCGGATCTGATCATTGGTGGACACCCACACGTATTGCAAGGGCTTGAGCAGTATAAGGGGAAATGGATTGCTTATAGTACAGGCAACTTTATCTTCACCAAATCGGCGAATGCCGACACCTGGAGAACAGCCGTATTCCGCGCATCCTGCACGATTCAGGGAGATTGTGATCTGTCACTGACACCGTATCGTACGGAGATTGGTCAGGTGATTCCGCTGGAAGGCGATGAAGCCAGAGCTTTGCTTCAGGAGGTACAGAATCGATCGATTGGCGGCGTCAAAGTCACGCCCGATGGCGAAGTTATAGCAGGCAGCGCAGAATGATTCTTATTCGTCAGTTCATACGGAGGAGGTCCCTAGCATGAACAATTTATGCGTGGCTCACCGGGGCTTTTCCGGCAAAGCGCCCGAGAATACTCGTGCAGCGATTCAGATGGCGATGGATGAGCCTTTCGTAAAGTGGATGGAAATCGATGTACAGTTGACCCAGGATGGGGTTCCTGTCGTGATTCACGATTTCAGTGTAGACCGTACGACGACCGGACGCGGGAAGGTCAAGGATTTGACCTGGCAGGAGATCAGGAGGATGGATGCGGGGCAATGGAAGGGGCGGGAATTCAAGGGTGAACAGGTGCCCTCACTGGACGAAGTGCTGCAGTTGGTCAAGGGTCGTCTCAAGCTGAATATTGAGCTGAAGACGAGCGGAGACATGTATCCTGGCCTGGAGGAGGCGGTTTTGGCAAGGGTGCATGCCCATCGAATGTTGCCCGATGTCGTGCTGACTTCTTTTGAACCGAAAGTTCTGGTCAAAGCCAAGGAGCTTGATCCCGAGGTACAGACGGGACTGATCATCGATGCCCATCCCCGTAATCTGTTGTCACGGTTGAAGCAAATGAAGTGTTCTTTCCTCTCCATCGGTTATTCTCATCTGGATGCTGCATTCGCATCGGATCTGGTGAAGAACAATATTACGCCGATGGCATGGACAGTGGATGATGCGAAGAGTATGAGAGCTCTCGCTCGAATGAATCCCGCTATCATGATCTGCACGAATCGCCCTGATACCTGGGGGCAAATATTTATTCAGAAGATCGCACCGAAAGTTCCGTTCTGGCGAAGAAAATGGAGGTTATAGTATATGTGTGCTTTAGTGAACAATGTTTATTGTGTGGGACGGAATTATCAACTGCATGCGGCGGAGCTTGGCAATGCCGTTCCGGATGAGCCGATGATCTTCTTGAAGCCATCTCACGCGGCCGTTCCGCTGGAAGGCAGTGTACTTAAGCTTCCCCAGAATCGCGGCAGCCTGCATTTTGAAGGGGAACTGGTCATCCAAGCCGGTCGTGATTACACGCCGGGCATGAAGGTGGATGAGTTAATTGATACGATGGCACTTGGAATTGACTTTACACTTCGGGATGTCCAGAGCGTCATTAAGGAGAAGGGGCATCCCTGGACGGCGGCTAAAGCCTTTAAATCCTCTGCACCGCTTACGCCTTCCATTTCTTTTCCGGGAACGGATAAGTTGAGCGATACCGATTTTACGGTTCGCAAGAATGGAGAAGAGGTGCAGCGCGGGAACGTAAGGAATATGATCTTCTCGCTGCAGGAGATTATTGATTATATCGGAGAACATTATGGGATCGGGAAAGGGGATCTGATCTTCACAGGAACTCCTGAGGGAGTAGGTCCGACCCATTCCGGAGATGTATTTGAATTGTTCTGGGGCGAAGTTCGTCTGGGCCGCTGTGAGATCGGATAACGATGTGCAGAACAATGGAGGGATAATTCGAGCATGGAATGGCTGATCGGGGCCGCTGGCGCCACGTTGGTTGCAGGAGCTGCGTATTGGAAGGGATCGCTGTCGGCCTCCGGCACGGCGGCTGCTGTTCTGATGGGCACCATATATTACGGAGCGGGGGACGTGTTTTGGTTCGGGACCTTGCTTCTTTTTTTCATAACATCGACACTGCTCTCTCGTTACGGCAAGAAGCGCAAGATGGACCTTGAGAAATCCTATGCCAAGACCGGGCGCAGGGATGCCGGGCAGGTGTTGGCGAATGGCGGTATCGGTATGATGCTATGTCTGCTTCATGCCTGGCATCCTTCCGAGGTATGGGTATTGTTATTCATTGGCGTCATGGCAACCGTTACCGCGGATACCTGGGCGACGGAGCTTGGGAGCCTAAGTCGCAGCGCACCTCGCTCGATCTTGAGCGGCAAGGTACTGACAACCGGCGAATCCGGCGGCGTATCGTGGTTGGGCTCCTTGGCAGCGACAGCAGGCAGCCTGCTGATCGGCGTAAGCGGCTGGCTGCTGGGCGTCGTGGCCGGCATGGACATAAGCGCGATGTCCTACATATGGGCTGGCCTGGCAGGCGGCTTGGTCGGTGCGTTCGCCGATTCATTCTTGGGCGCCACGCTTCAAGTGATGTACCGCTGCGGTGTATGCGGCAAATCGGTTGAAGTGTCGCGTCATTGCGATAAGCCCACGCAGCGATTGCGAGGATACGGCTGGATGTCCAATGACGCCGTTAATCTGATTAGTTCTCTGCTCGGCGGAGCCGCTGCCTATGGAGCTGCGATGTTGTGGCTCATGGCGTAAGATGCAACGCTTTGGTGTATTTCATAAAATCTATAGAAATAAGTAGGGATTGAACAATGAACATCTTGACTGTAGAACAATTAACCAAAAGCTATGGCGAGAAAATTCTGTTTCAGGATGCAACCTTCGGGATGGAGGATCAGGATCGGATCGGCATCATCGGCGTGAACGGCACGGGGAAATCAACCTTTCTCCGGGTCATTGCCGGGCAGGAACCGCCAGACTCCGGCAAAGTATCGATCGGTAACCGGATTCGAGTGCGATTCCTGGCTCAGAATCCCGAGTTTGATCCCGATAAGACCGTGCTGCAGCAAGTGTTCGAAGGTGACCTTCCCGAGATGAAGGCCGTCCGAGAATATACGGAGACGATGGAATTGCTTGAGCTACATCCACATCATGAGGAACTGCAGCAGCGTCTGCTACAGCTGAACCAGACGCTAGATACGCTTCAGGCGTGGCAGTTGGAGAGCGATGCCAAGAGCATTCTCTCGAAGCTCGGAATACGCAATTACGATGCCAAGATGGGGACGCTATCGGGTGGGCAACGGAAGCGGGTTGCGTTAGCGGCAGCGCTGATTCAGCCTTCCGACCTGCTGATTCTTGATGAGCCGACGAACCATATCGATAACGAGTCGGTTGCCTGGTTAGAGCAGTATTTGCAAAAGCGCCGGGGCGCTTTGCTGATGATTACGCATGATCGGTATTTCTTGGATCGTGTAGCGAATGTGATGCTCGAGCTCGATCATGGACGGTTGTTCCGGTATGAAGCGAACTATAGCCGCTTCTTGGAACTGAAGGCGGAGCGGGAAGAACGTGAAGCAGCATCCGAACAGAAGCGTCAGAATCTGCTGCGCAGTGAACTCGCCTGGATGCGCAGAGGAGCCAAAGCTCGTACTACGAAGCAGAAAGCGAGAATTGACCGCTACGAGAAGCTGAAGGAGCAGGAGCTCACACATGCCAGTGGTGACCTGGATGTCTCGGTTGCTTCGACGCGGCTTGGACGCAAGATTCTGGAGATCGAGAACTTAAAGATGTCGGTCGAAGGCAAGGTCTTAATTCAGGATCTATCCTATATCGCCGTTCCCGAAGATCGGATCGGTATTGTCGGGCCGAATGGCAGCGGCAAATCAACATTCCTTAACTTAATAGCCGGACGACTTCAACCCGATTACGGTCAGGTTGTCGTGGGACCGACGGTCAAGATCGGTTATTTCACGCAAGAACATCAGGAGATGGATGGTAATCAGCGGGCCATTGAGTATATTAAGGATGAAGCTGAAGTCGTGCGTACAGCTGATGGATCGACGATTACGGCAGCTCAAATGCTGGAGCGGTTTCTCTTCCCCCCTGCGATGCAGTGGACACCGATTATGAAGCTATCAGGCGGCGAGAAGCGCCGCTTGTACTTGCTCAGGGTATTGATGAGTGCGCCGAATGTGCTGCTGCTTGATGAACCGACCAACGATCTGGATATTCAGACATTGTCCGTGTTGGAACAATATCTGGACGAGTTCCCTGGCGTGGTGATCTCTGTATCCCATGATCGCTTCTTCCTGGATCGGACGGTGGACAAGATTCTGGCTTTTGAAGGGGCAGGCCAGGTCAGAATTCATGTCGGCTCATATAGCGAATATGCGGAATGGATGCTGCGCAATCGTCCGGATGCGGCGGGGACTCTTGGTAAAGGCGGTAGCACCACTGCTGCAACTCCTGCTGCTGGACGTTCAGAAACAATGAATTCTCCAGTGCAGGCAAGCAAGGATGCCCCGCGCGAACGGCTGAAATTCAGTTATAAGGAACAACGCGAATACGAGCAGATTGATGGCTTGATCAAAGCGGTGGAGAACCAGCTCGCCGTTATCCAAGCCGAGATGGAAACTGCTGGCAGCGATGCGGCCCGATTGCAGGCGTTATTGCAGCAGCAACAGGACAACGAGCTGGAACTGGAGCGTTTGATGGAACGCTGGACTTATCTGAATGAGCTGGCAGAGAAGATAGAGCAGAGTAAGGATCATAGTAACCCAATCGTAGTAAGATAGAACAAGAAGGACGCTGCCTGGACAGAATATCCAGGCAGCGTCCTTCTTGTTCTTAACGAATATAGGCTGCGAGCAGTCTTACCGTATTCAACACGGCTTGCTTGTGGGTTCGTTCCATGGCATGCGAAGCGTGAACGCCCGGACCGATGAGTGCTGCCTTGATATTGCTGCCTGCCGAGAGCGCTGCGGACGCATCGGACCCGTAATGAGGATAGACGTCGACTGCATATGGAATGCCTTCACGCTCAGCCAGCTGGATTAATCGACTGGTCATCTCGTAATCATAAGGACCGGATGAATCTTTCGCACAGATGGAGACGTCGGTTTCTTTGCAGCTGAGATCATCACCGATGCAGCCCATATCAACCGCAATCATCTCATTGATATCAGAAGGTATGTAGGCTGCGCCGTGCCCGACCTCTTCGTAATTCGAGATCAACAGTTTCACATTATGTTTCGGTTTCCAGTTCTCGCGTTTCATGCTCTCAAGCAGGCCGAAGAGGGCAGCGACACTGGCTTTATCATCCAGATGACGTGATTTGATGTACCCGCTAGGCGTCATGACGACGCGAGCATCGAAGGAGACATAATCCCCGACCCCGATGCCAAGTTTCTTCACATCCTCAGCGGAATCTACCCATTCGTCAATCCGAACTTCCATGTTGGCTTCGATTCGTTTGAAGTCGCGGGCGTCGCTATATACATGAACGGAAGGATGCGTCGAGAGAATCGTGCCTGTGTATTTCTGACCGCTGCGGGTATGGATGACGCAATATTCATTCTCCATGCTGTTCATCATAAATCCGCCGATTGACGTTAGTCTGAGTGTACCGCCTGATTTGACGGCACGCACCATAGCACCGAGTGTATCGACGTGGCCGCTAAGACCGATGGTGCGGCTATTGTCTTGTCCAGGCACGGAGAGTATCGCGCCGCCTTTCTCATTCCATGTTAAGGAAACGCCAAGCTCGGCGGCTTCCTGCTCGATTCGCTTCATAATATGAGCCGTGTAGCCGGTAGGGCTTGGCGTATTAAGCAGGTCTTCTAGCAGATTCAGTACGTAGTTCTCATTAGGTTGGATCGACATAGATAGGGTACCTCCTTCATCTTGCTTTTGCTTTAAAAGGAACTCTGATGCTGTCTATATTCGTTTCATGATTTACACGAATCTCTGTCCACTCGAAGTGAACTAGATATGTCAGAAAATCCTTTTGCTCGTCTAGGGCTGTTTATCTTGCGCATTTTGCGCCGCGGTTTGTGCGGCTTCTTCTTGCTTCTTCTGTTCCTCGGCAGCTTGTTGCACTTCCAGGGTGTACCCCGTAGCCTCACGAACATGGATGATCTCCGCGGCTAACGTACGGATTTGCTTCTGCATCTGATACTGACGGTAGATACCGAATGCACCCACGATCAGTCCTCCAATCAGAGAACAGCCAAGAATCAGCAGAATGAGTGGAATATTAACGATCCCGAATAAGAGATTCACTTCTACCGGATTCACGTTGATAACCGCAAATACGGCAGTCACGAGCGCGAACACTAACGCAGCTATTAAACTCCATTGGATCTTCATAGGGAACACCTCCTCACACAGTATAAAATCCTTGCCTGCGTAGGGCAAGGGATTTTATTCCACTGGTCAAATGATATTTTTACTTCGTCAGCTGCTCCATTTGCTTAATGACATCCTCAAACACGCTCATCGCTTCGCGAATCGGTTCAGGAGATGACATATCAACGCCGGCTTTCTTCAAGATGTTGATGGAGTAGTCACTGCCGCCGCTCTTCAGGAAACCGAGGTAACGGTCGACCGCCGGCTGCCCCTCTTCGAGGATCTGCTTCGAGAAGCTGGTTGCTGCCGAGAAGCCGGTTGCGTATTTATACACATAGAAGCTGGTATAGAAATGCGGAATGCGTGCCCATTCCATTCCGATCTCCTTATCGACCTGCATGCCCTTGCCATGGTACTTCACGTTCAGCTCATAGTAGATGTCGGACAAATCTTGCGGCGTCAGCGACTCGCCGCTTTCTGCGCGTTCATGGACGAGCTTCTCGAATTCCGCGAACATCGTTTGCCGGAAGACGGTGGTACGGAACTGATCTGCATAATAGGTGAGCAGATACATTTTCTGCTTCGGATCTTTGGAATGTTTCAAGAGGTAATCCATCAGCAGCGCTTCGTTTGTTGTCGATGCTACTTCCGCCAGGAAAATCGTGTACTGTGCATCTCGATACTTCAGATTGTTATCGGAGTAATAGGAGTGAAGCGCATGCCCCATCTCATGAGCCAGCGTAAACATACTGTTCAGGTTATCTTTATGGTTCAGCAGCACATAAGGATGGGTGCCGTAAGCTCCCCAGCTGTATGCTCCTGTACGTTTGTTCTCGTTCTCGTAAACGTCAATCCAGCCATTATCATAGCCTTCCTGAAGGCTCTTCAGATAATCTTCGCCCAGCGGCGTAAGACCGTCCTTGGTCATTTGCTTGGCTTCTTCGTAAGTGATGTCCCATTTATATTCATCGACAAGCGGAGCGAACAGGTCATACATATGCAGTTCATCAACGCCAAGCAGTTTCTTACGCAGTTCCATGTAACGGTGCAGCAAAGGCAGGCTTTCATGCACGGTATCAATCAGATTCGTGTATACATCCTTCGGAATATTGTCGCCGTAAAGGGACATATCCAGAACGGAAGGATATTTGCGGACGCGAGAATAGAACATGTTCTTGTTCACATTCGCGCTTAACGTGGCAGCGAGTGTGTTTTTTTGCTTGCCATAAGTTTCATATACCGCTTTGAAGGCACGTTCGCGAACCTCACGGTTTGAACTCTCCAGGAATTGAATATAGTTCCCGTGCGTAAGCTCAACTTCCTTGCCTTCTTCGTTCTTGATCTTCGGGAATTTCATGTCTGCGTTGTTCAGCATGCCGAAGATCGTCTGCGGAGCAGAAGAGAGATTGCCGACTTGAGCCAGGAGTGCTTCTTCAGTCTTGGACAGAATATGAGCTTTCTCCCGTTTCATTTCGGTTAAAGTGAATTTGTAATCCTGGAGCGCTTTATCCTCAATGAACTGATCGAGCTGGCTCTCGGACAGTGCAAGAATTTCGGGGGTTATGAAGGACAGTGCTTCGCCGGCTTCGACATTCAGCTTCTTGGCTTTGGCGGATAGCGATTGGTATGTAGGATTGGCCGTATCTTCATCGTGATGCATGTGAGCATAAACGTAAAGACGCTCGGCATGGTAAGAGATTTCGTCTTCAAGCTCGAAGCATTCCTTGACGGCTGCGGCACTGTTCAGTTTACCTTGGTAATCAGCAGCACGTTTAAGCAGCGTCTTTAATTCTGCGAAGCTGGCATCCCATGCCTTTTGGTCGGCAAACATGTCCTCGAGTTTCCATTGGTGCTCCTTCGGGACATCTGAACGCTTTAATATTTGATCCATAGAGATCCTCCTTGAATGATATGTATTTATTGATTGCCGGGTTCCTTCTGGCAAGGACTCAGAGCGAGCAACGGACAAGGGAATCAGGGCGAGCGCTACGGTTACGCACAGCACTTTGGCGCCTTTCATGACATAACCTCCTCATTTTATTCAATTAATGAGTTAGTATGTCATGCACCTTGTCCTTTCATTCCCAGAAATTACGAGGAACCCAGAGCGAGGAAACTGTATACAATGAGGTAAAAGGCAAACAGGATGAAGGCGGTCGCAATGAGGGCCATCCCTTTCCGCAGCTTGACAGGAATCCGATCCCGGTTCATGATCATGATCGCGCCAAGGCTGAAGGTCAGAATGATGTAGATGACAATATTCGTATAGTTCATTGCGTTATACCTGCTTGAAGGCAGCTATAATTTCGCGCCATTCATCTTCGCGGTCTTCAAAATCTTCCTTGCGGAAACGATTCTGGGCCCACTGCATCAATGCCGGTCGACTCATGAAGGTATGGGTTTCTTCGCCCCATTGGTCGGAAATCTCGCGCAGAACGATGTAGCGGCCCTGAACTTCAACCGTCATCATGTTCCACTTGTCTTTTTTGTATATTTCATGTTTTTTGATCATATGCATTCTCCGTTTGCTACTTAGGCTTTTGGGTAAATGATAACGCAAGCCAAGGCCCAAAAGCAAATAATCTTATGATATTTTGGAGCTTCAAAAAAAGCCCCCGTAGGGTGAATTGACGGATTGCAATGTCAGAAAACATGGGATATAATATGGATATTCGCCATAGATGGCGGTATTTTTAGGAGGTTGTTCATTTGAAAGGTACAGTTAAATGGTTTAACGCAGAAAAAGGTTACGGCTTCATTTCCGTTGAAGGTGGCGAGGATGTATTCGTACATTTCTCCGCAATCCAAGAAGAAGGCTTCAAGAGCCTGGAAGAAGGTCAAGCGGTAGAATTCGATATTACTGAAGGTAACCGTGGTCCTCAAGCAGCCAACGTAACAAAACTGTAAGCTAACTCCCGATCGGAGATCTTATAGAATTACCAAGGCATGGAGCACAGTTCTCATCGTTGAGAACTGTGCTTTTTTGTGTCTTTTTTGGCCAAGCTGATTATTGAATCTCATGCACCCAGGCTGTTGCTGTAATTCTCCGGCTTGTCCCATAGATGTCGGTACAGAAATCCGAGAAAGGCGAGGAAGGCCAGCAGGAGCGCAATCATGTAGAAGAACGGTCTTCCTGCTGCTTCATACAACATGCCGCCGAATACGCCGCTTACCAGCCCGGAGGCACTTGACCAGAAGATGATGAACAGCGCCATGCCGCTTGCGCGGTACTGCGGTGGAATGATCTGGGTAATGTAACGGACGGCCGTGACGTAGAATACGCCAAACGTAATGCTGTGGAGCGATTGAACGGCCAGCACCGCAACCGGGTCTGTGGCGAGCGACATCAGCAGGAACCGGATCGCGAACATCAGGCTGGCGAATGCCAGAAGAGGCAGTTCCTTTATGTTGTTGCCATACTTGCTCAGCAAAAAGAAGATCGGGATTTCGCTGGCTGCCGATATCATGAGCGACCAGCCGATCATCCCCTCGGTGGCTCCTAGATCGGATAACGTGAGGGTAAGAAAAGCCTCATTCATGCGATGGGCGATAGCAAGGCAGAACGAGCAGCCGAAGAACCACAGGATCTCCCTCGAGCGCAAAATTTTGAATAAGATCGCCAGCTCAACCGGTTCGGACTTCGTCGTAACGCCATCGCGTAGCAGGAACGAACAGAACAAGGTACAGCAGCCAATGCCAATCCCGATGGCAAGCGTGCCGGCCGCTCCTGTATAGCTGATGGTATATCCGATAGCAAGCGCGAAAAAAGCAAAGCCAAGCGATCCGAATACCCGAATCACCGTAAAGCTGCGCCCATACCGCTGCGCGGTTTGGATGGCCATCGTATCTGCGAGCGGATAGACCGGGTAATAGAAGAAGTAGAACAAGCTGATAATGATCATGACGAAGCCGAAGCTCGACACCTGCCACAACACGAGCAGGGCGATGAGCTGGCCGATGATGAGCACATTCATGATGCGCTTGATCGTGCGATATTTATCACTGGTGTAGCTCCAGATCATATTGGAGAAGATGGAGATAAGCGGACCGATGGCATAAAGGTAACCAATCTGAGTGCTGCTAAATCCGATTTCCTTGAAATATAACGGAAAGTAGGATATCACGAGCGCAGTGGTTCCAAAGATCGTGAACATAAAGGCTCGGAGCCAGTTCTGGTCCGGTCTGAACGAGGCGTTAAGTTTCATGCGTATGATTCTCCGTTCTCTCTACGAACCCGCTGCCGGCATTGTTTTTAGCGATTGCCATAGATGCTCGTCGTAATTAACTGGGTATAAGTATATAACAGTTCGTTTCAAGGGGCTAGACAGTCGCCTGCATATCTTGATCGGTCATGAGATTTATCGCCGGGTTATTTGTACAAAATGAGTGATCATATTATAATAGGTTTGATTTGGATAGGTATAAAAGACAACCATGTGGAGGCAGAGTTCATTGAATAATCAAGAGCTAAGCCGTAAGGTTCCGCGCAGTCCGGTTGGATTAATGAGCAGGGTGTACAAGTTCATACTTCCGGAGGTGCGGATGGAGCTGGATAAGTGGAGCCGCATGGCCGATCTTATTCCGGATGAAGAGCTGAGAAGGCAGGCGTTAGCCAGTATAGAGACAAAACGGTTTCACTGCCAAGGCGGAGCGGTATATGCCGCGGCGAATCTGCCTGAGAAGCATGTCCTCATCCCATTAATCGTAGCTTATCAGACGATAAGCGATTATCTCGATAATTTATGTGACCGCAGCACTTCACTGGATCCAGCGGATTTCAGGCTTCTTCATCAATCCATGCTGGACGCTGTTACACCTGAGGCTGAGCTAAGCGATTATTATGCGCTTCGTCCAGAGCGGGAGGATGGCGGATATCTTGTCGCACTCGTGCAGACATGCAGGAAGTGTATTGGCGAGTTATCAGGCTATGGGGCGGCACAGCCTTACATAAGGGATTTGGCGGAGCTGTATACTGACTTGCAAGTGCATAAACATATCCATCCCAGTCAGAGAGAAGCAGCACTGCTTGAATGGTGGTCCCGGCACGCCCATCGTACTCCGCATTTGCGGTGGAACGAATTTGCGGCAGCAACCGGTTCTACCCTGGGGGTATTCATGCTGTTCCTTGCCGCAACGGACCCATTCTTGGATGATGAGGATGCATCGTCCATACATGCATCTTATTTTCCGAATGTATGTAGTCTCCACATTATGCTGGATTATCTTATTGATCAAGACGAGGATAAGCTGGGCGGCGATCTGAACTTCTGTAATTATTACGAGAATGCCGATACTATGCTGAACCGATTAGCTTCCATCGTGGAGTGGGCCCGGAAGGATGTCAGAGCGATTCCCTCGACCTCTTTTCACCGTATGATCATTGAGGGGTTACTGGCGTTATATTTATCCGATCCGAAAGTCAGTGAGCAGCAGTTCGTTCGCACGATATCCAAACGTTTGATGAAGAACAGTCCCATGACAAGGATTTTCTTCTATGTGAACAGTCGATGGATTCGAAAGCATAAGCAAGAGTGACATATTGAAGGAGGAGTAAGTAAGATGGCAGAAGTTAAAAGAATTGCGGTTCTAACGAGTGGCGGTGATTCCCAAGGCATGAACGCGGCTCTTCGCGCCGTGGTGCGCAGCGGCTTGTATTACGGCTTGGAGGTATACGGGATTCAGCGCGGGTACCAAGGGCTGCTAGAGAACGATATTACCAAAATGGATCTGCGCAGCGTAGGGGATATTATTCAGCGCGGAGGTACCGTATTGCGGTCCGCACGTTGCGAAGAATTCAAGACGGCGGAAGGTCAGCAGAAAGGCGCTGATATTCTGAACCAGCACGGGATTGATGGTCTGGTGGTTATTGGCGGAGACGGTTCATACCAGGGTGCCAACAAACTCAGTAAATTGGGGATCAAGACGATGGGGCTGCCGGGTACGATTGACAACGATATTTCTTTTACCGATTATACGATCGGTTTTGATACGGCGGTAAGCGTCGTTGTGGACGCTGTGAACAAATTGCGCGACACGATGTCATCCCATGCCCGCTCATCCGTAGTTGAGGTAATGGGACGCCACTGCGGCGATATCGCGCTGCACGCCGGACTTGCTTCGGGAGCCGAGACGATTCTGGTGCCGGAAGTGGAGTATAACCTGGACGAGGTGGCTGACCGGCTGCGTGAGAATTTTGCCAAAGGCAAACGCCATAGTATCATTATTGTGGCTGAAGGCGTCGGCCGCGGCGAGGATATCGTACGCGATCTTAAAGGATGCAACGCATCCATCGACGCGCGTGTGACGGTGCTTGGTCATATTCAGCGCGGTGGAGCTCCAACGCCGTTCGATCGCAATCTGGCGAGCAGACTCGGAGATTTCGCTGTACGGAGCCTAATTAGCGGCGAATCCGATAAGGGCTGCGGTTTGATTAAAGGGGAGCTTGTGCTGACCGATATCGATAAAGTCGTCAACACGAAGAAAGAGTTCGATCGTGACCTGTACGACTTGGCATTGCGGTTATCTCAATAAGCGTGGGTAATTAAAGAAGAGCAGCTTGCAGGATCTGAGATCTTGCAAGCTGCTCTTTTTGCTGTTAGAAACGATTCGTGTACGAATTGTTCCGCCCCCGTTTGTCCGGAATGGATTAGGTAATCCAACAAGAGATGCTTGGAGGAAGAAATTCCTGCAAATGTGCAGCAATTAGTGGGGCGATTGGGTAATAATTCCGAAATACTTGTAAAAGTGCAGGTTTTTTAAGCTAAATCAGGGATAATTGGACGGGAGTGGTTATAAAAACTGCATATACGCATCTTTTTACTCTGAAGCCATAGTTCCAACGAAAAATACCTGCACATATGCATCCTTTGTCCGTTATTCACTCAAACAAGCGACTAACGATCAAAAAAAGAAGCCATAGCGACGCGGGAGTAACATCCTAAGCATCGTTATGACTTCAGTAGTGTACACAATCTATTCGTTAGAACCATAACCTTAAGGAATGAAACTCGCTTATGGGAGTGCCCTTCGTATTTACAATGACGAGTTCACAGCTGGAGCCAGGGATTTATCCCTGAATCTGCGCTGAATCCGTACAAGCCGGAAGAGCATCAGAACAGCTCCGACGGCAAGGCCGGCAATCAAACCGATCCAGTAGCCGAAGGCCTGCCATTCCGTGAAGGTCGCCAGAATGTAGCCAACCGGGAGGCCGATAACCCAGAAGGACACCAAGGCTAATATAAACGCAACATTAACGTCCTTGTAACCTCTTAACGCTCCTTGTGTTGGCGTGGCGATCGCGTCTGAAATCTGGAAGAAGATTGCGAATATAAGGAATTGCTGAATCAGCGCCACGACATGCGGCTCATTGGAATACAAACCTGCAACTTGCTGCCCGGCAGCGAGCAGAATGACAGCTGTTATGAGCGACAGGATAACGGCGGTGCTTATGCCGATCTTGGCATATTTCCAGGCATCTTTCATGCGACCGGAGCCAACTTCGTAACCGACCAGAATCGTTAAGCTCATGCATATGCTTAACGGCAGCATGTAGAGGGTCGAGGCAAAATTCAGGGCTGCCTGATGTGCCGCGATCGTTGTTGTATCATAGCTGCTCATGAACAAGGTGACAGCGGCGAACACGGCCGTCTCGAGGAAGATAGCAAAGCCAATCGGGATGCCGATCTTAAGAATCCCCTTCCAGGCGCTGACAGACACCTTCTGCAGTTGCCGAAAGACGTTAAATCCCGAGAACGGATTCATTCGGTGGACCGTAACGATGGCAATCGCCAATACGCTCCAATACGTTATGGCAGAAGCTACACCGGCTCCAACGCCTCCAAGGCGGGGAAATCCCCACAAACCATAAATGAATAGTGCGTTCAACCCCACATTGATCGGGAGGGTTGAAAGCGTAATGAGCATGGAGATTCGTGTCTGCCCTAGTGCATCGATGAAGCTTCTAAGAACCGTATAGGCAAAGAGTGGCACGATACCGGCCGAAATGGCCGCCAGAAATTGACCCGCGATTCGGCGAACTTCCGGTTCTAGGTTCATCGCACCAAGAATAGAAGGGACGATGGCGTAACCAATCCCCAGAACGATTAGGGCAAGGAGGATGGAGAGCAGAGTGCCTGATTGACTTGATAGGCGACCTTTCCTTCTTGCTTGGCGCCGATTAGCTGCGATACGATGGGCGTAATCGCCATCAGGATTCCGCTTAACCCGGTTTGTACCGGAATCCAGATGCTGGTTGCAATGGCAACGCCAGCGAGATCGACAGAACTGAATTTGCCGGACATGTTCGTGTCGAAAAAAGTGATGGCGGACAACGCAAGCTGGGTGATCAATATCGGAATCAGAATGATAGCGAACTGTTTCAGCTTGCCGCCGGTCGTGGTTGTTGGTTGCATGATGGGGATAAACCTCTCTCTTATGAAATGGATGCCGCAGCGTACCCGTTATATGGCTGGGATTCCCAGCCTACAATACTTCCTTAGGGAGCTGTCCGTTAGAGCTTACATCAACCTGCAGGTCAATGTAAGCTTTATATTCTTATCATAGCACCTGGTGTCAAGCTGGACGCATGGAAAGAAGAGAAGAGGAGCCCAAACGAAAAGAAGGACAACCCTTGCTAGAGGTTGTCCTTCTTGGTTATTCACCCGTTGTCACGTATTCCACGTTCGGCGTATAGCGGTTGGACGCATTCCAGAGCAGAAACTCATCGACGCCCGTGTCATTCAGAGCACGAATCTGTTCTTCTATCTCTTTCTTGCCATATTTGGCATAATTGCCGTTTCCAAGCCAGCTGGCCGTGAAGTCCTGAATCCATGGCCGAATGATCGGCTTCTTCTCATCCAACTCGTCCAGCTTCTTATGCGTGTCTTCCATGGAGCCTTTTATCGTCTGGTAAGGAGCCTTATCCGGTACCGGGGACCCGAACCAGCCAGCCGTGTAATGGCTTGGATAGACCATGGGGCTAATGATGTCGACATTCTTGGAAATCTTGACGAAATCCTGTCCAATGCCCTCGGCTGCGGGTACCGAAGCGGCGTAACCGAAAATATCAACCGATACGCGAATGCCCAGCGGTGCCAGTTCTTCACGGGCATATTGCACGAAATCGGACACGACGTCCACACGTGATTGCTCCGTCTTGGTGTATTTCAGCGAGTCTGCGCGCTTCTCGAATCCTTCGGGAAAACGCACATAATCAAACTGAATTTCCTTAAATCCAAGCTTCGCCGCTTCTTTGGCGATTTCAATGTTATAATCCCACACTTCCTTACTGTACGGATTAACGAAGCTGTCGCCGCCGCTGTTGCTCCATACGCTTCCATCGCCGTGACGGAAGGAGAGTTCCGGATTCTTCTTGGCGAGGATGGTATCCTTGAACACAACGACACGTGCGATCGGATAGATATCGTGTTTCTCCAGGCGTTTCATCAATTGCTGGATATCTCCGATGAAGGGCTGAGACTTTCCGAGTTCTTGCAGCTTCGGATTATCTGTCTTGTACGTTATGTATCCCTCATCGTCCTTGATATCAATTACCATCGCATTAAGATCAGTTTGATCCAATAAATCGACAAGCTGATTCATGCGGGACCCCCCTGCGCTGTAGGCTGTTACATAAATGCCCTTAACCTTAGGCGCATCCATTTGCGGATCAAGTTCCGTTGTATTGGGTTTGATGTCGTCCTGACCTTGCTGGTTTTGATGCTTGTTCTGGATAAGTATCGTATTCAATGAGGCCGTAAGTTTGCTGGATGCGCTAACATCCTGTGGACCTGAGCCGCCACTAAAGCCTGCAGTGGCCAACATAAGCAGTGCCAAGATGATATTCATAATTACTCTCTCCCTTGTGTACATTCACATCACGATTATAAAGGATCGCCAACTTGCAAAAAGAACAGGATTGTTACACAATCCATAAGAACTTGGGTCGTGTGGCAGGCATATTTTGTACATTAAACAGGTGAATGGCGTTCTAAACGAAAAAATCCGTTTTTTTTGGTAGCGGGTGTTGAATTTTCACAATAAATGGTGAGGGAGTGACTAGAGGGATTGAAGTTTCTTTAGTATAGGTTATTTGCTAAAAAAAAATGCCGCTCATCCTCCACTAAACAGTGGAAGAAGAACGGCATTCGCCTTGCAGTTATCAGGTCTTGCAGTAACATATTAATGAAGCGGTGTCTGACTCTGATGCTCGCAAATGCTGAACTGAATAATTTCCAGGGCATCATCCTGCTCAAGAATACTCAGTCCATCCCTAAGAACGATCATGGAATTGAGCTCGTTCTGTCTGAAGAAGGGTATCATTTCCGGGAACCATTTCATGACGATTTGTGACAATTTTACCGTTTCCATTTCCATAAAAATCACCCTTTCCTTCCAGTTTTGGTTAGGCAGGACGTCTTCAGTAAAACGGAAAAACAATTAAAATTGGGCCAATGAGAGATGCCCGGGAAACAGATCTCATGAATATTGTAGGAACCGCGCACGAATATTATACCACAAATTTGCCGCTTACTCACAGGGGCATTGATTTAATTCTTGCGGAATTGACCCATGACTGCCGTCGTTTCCACAATGTTGACGAAGGCGTCGGGATCGGTCTCGGTAATGATCTGCTTCAATTCCACCAGTTCATATCGTGTAGTCACCGTCATAAGCATATCCTTGTCTTTGTGGCTAAAGGCTCCTTGCGTCTTGATCTTGGTAATACCGCGCGGTCGTTTTAGCAATTTTTCAAGCAATGCCTCGGTTTGGTTGGTCACGATAAAGACCGTAACTTTAATATGGCTAATATGTAGCATATCAATCATTCTTCCAGCTACATATATTGAAGCCATGGACGCAAGGGCAAGGTTCCAGTTCTGCTCCAGATACGCTACAGCGAGAATGACGACGGCGTTAAGGGTTACGAGCACACTCCCTACAGGGAAATCACGGTACTTCGTCACGATGGAGCCGATAATATCAAAGCCGCCGGTGGAGCCGCCAACGCGAAAGGATAAGCCAGTGCCAAATCCGACCAATACGCCGCCAAATACGGATGACAACAGCATTTCAGTAGCAACGGCTTTAACAGGAATGATCTCCAGGAAGAGGGAGGTAGCGACAACGGATACTATGCTAAGCACAACGAATCGTTTGCCTAGCTGATACCAACCTGCAATCAGGATCGGAATATTAAGCACGAAATACATAATGCTAATATTGAGCGGCGTGAAATAGCCGATGACCATCGCCACGCCGGATACGCCTCCGCTTAGCAAATGGTGGGGGATCAGGAACAGGTTGAACCCGCCTGCGATAATCAGAGCGCCCAGTACAATGGACACATAGGACCAAAGACGCTTCAACATAGGAATCACCTCCCGGTTATTATGACTTGTTTAAGCTTGCTGGTATTCCAGAATTGTTTTGTGATATAATGTATTGGATATTCTTGAGTAGTCCGTTACATTTGATAACTTTACAAGCTTATCAGGATGATTATACATTAGCCAGTCCCCATTTTCGCTGGTGTTACAAGAGAAATATACCGGTTTGCCTCGTGCAGAAAATCCTGCTGGCCAGGAAAGCCTATAAACGTTACCACTACTTAAGAATACAGAGAAGAAAGTGGATGTCCACAGATAGAAGGAGTATGAACCTATTGAAAAATTTTGCAGATTTTGGCTTGGAGCCGCGAGTGCTTCAAGCAATTACTGAGCTTGGCTTTGAGGAGGCCACGCCGATCCAATCCCAATCGATTCCGATTGCTCTCACCGGCAAGGATATGATTGGACAAGCACAGACAGGTACAGGTAAGACAGCAGCATTCGGCCTTCCTCTCATTCACAAGATCGCCAAGGAAGAAGAGCGTATCGTCGCTCTCATCATGACGCCTACCCGTGAACTTGCCATTCAGGTTGCTGAAGAGATTGGCAAGCTTTCCCGTTTCAAGGGAATTCGTTCGTTGGCTATTTATGGCGGGCAAGATATCGGACGTCAGATTCGGGCATTGAAGAAGAAGCCTCAGATTATTATCGGCACACCTGGTCGTTTACTTGACCATATAAACAGAAAAACCATTCGTCTTGACGATGTTCAGACCGTTGTTCTGGATGAAGCGGATGAAATGCTTGACATGGGCTTCATGGAAGATATTCAATCCATTCTCAAGCTTGTACCCGATGAGCGCCAAACTCTTCTGTTCTCCGCGACAATGCCTCCGAACATTCAGAAGCTCGCTTCGCAGTTCCTGAATGAACCTGAGCATGTATCCGTTATTCCGAAACACGTCAGCGCTCCGCTGATTGACCAAGCGTATATCGAAGTTCCAGAGCGTCAGAAATTCGAAGCGCTGAGCCGATTGCTCGATATGGAATCACCTGAGCTTGCCATCGTATTCGGACGCACCAAGCGTCGTGTTGATGAACTGGCAGAAGCGTTGCAAAAACGCGGATATTCTGCAGACGGATTGCACGGTGACCTTTCCCAGCATCAGCGCGATACCGTTATGCGCAAATTCCGTGACGGCAGCATCGATGTGCTGGTGGCTACGGACGTTGCTGCGCGCGGTCTCGACGTATCGGGCGTAACGCATGTCGTCAACTTTGACTTGCCGCAAGATCCGGAAAGTTATGTGCACCGTATCGGTCGTACGGGCCGCGCGGGTAAAGAAGGTACTGCATGGTCTTTCGTAACTCCTCGTGAGATGGATCACCTCTATTTCATCGAGCGCGTTACGCGTCACCGTATCCCTCGTAAGCCTTTGCCAACGATTGCAGAAGCGATTGAAGGCAAGCAACGCATCATCGCTGAGCGCGTGCTTGAGATCATCGAGCAAGGCGAATTGACGGAATACAAAGGTCTGGCTATACAATTGCTGGAGCAATATGACTCTGTACAATTGCTGGCAGCTGCGATGAAAATCCTGACTGGTGACAAGAAGGAAGCGTCGGATATCCATCTGACACCGGAAGATCCAATCCGCGCCAAGCGCCGGAAGCCGGACATTCGCAGCGGCCGTAAGCCGAGCGGTGGTTACGGCGGACGTAACAACAGTGGTGGCGGCTATCGTGGAGGCAATCGTGACGGTGGCAGCAGCGGTAATCGCGGCGGGTACTCCAAGGGCGGCTACAACCGTGATGGCGGAAGCAGTTACGGCAACCGCGAGGGCGGCTACAATCGCGATCGCAACAGCAGCAGCAATAGCGGAGATCGCAAGCCGCGTTCATACAGCGGCGGCGACCGTCGTCCTAACCGTGGCGGCGACGAATAAGCCATAACAACAGACAAAAGACGAAGCAACAGCTCATCACAGATGAGCCGTTCCTCGTCTTTTTTTCATGTGCCTGCGACGTACTTCTCAAGGAAGCAGCCATGGCCGCGCAGTTATTACCACGAATGTAGTGTATCCATTATACTGTTGCTGACAGACAAAGGGACATTAGATATAGAATGTGCTGAGGATAATAACCAGCAGGATGAAGAGAACGAGAACTATACCTGTAGTTCCTCCGTAACCGTAACCGCCAACGCCACCTACACAAGACATATATAATCCCTCCCTCTTGTTATCAGAATTGTTGCATTGAAATGAATGGATTACGAGATATCGTATGGAAAATCGCTGCGCTCGGATTGGACACCTACCCATCGTTACGCAAATTAGGCTCTGGCAATGCATGGGCAAAATAAGGTATATTAATAGATACATGCATGATTAGAGTGAGGAGGAAATGTTTTGGAAATGAAAGGAGCCATGGGTGGCTTATATAGCTCACCGAGTGGATTACCCGTATTGCTTTTTCAAATATCTTGTGGGTCCTATGCGCATCGCCATTCCTGTTTATCGTCTTGACCAAATTCCTGATGGCGGTACAAACCCCGAATGCACACAATGAACAGCTGCTGTCGAATTGGATCTTGGCCATTCTGTCCCCGTTCGTTCTGTTCCCTGCCACCGCTGCCTTGTTTACGGTGGTACGTAAATGGGTGATGGGCAATCCGGATGTATCGGTATTCAAGACTTTCTTCAGCGGTTATAAGGAAAATTACAAACAGAGCATGATCGGTGGCTTCGTATATACGCTGTTGTTCGTGATTATGTACGTGGACTACACGGTGTATATGACGCAATTGGATGGATTCCAGTTAGTCGGCATTGTCATGTTGGTGCTGCTTATCGTCCTGTTCGTTTCCTTATTCAATTTCTTCTCCATGACGGTTCACTATGAGATGAAGACGACACAGCTGCTTAAGAATGCGGTACTGCTGACATTAATCCGTCCTTTCCGTGTATTCTCGACTTTGGCTGGAAGCGCTATCGTCATCTATATCGGGATGCAAATGCCAGTATTGTTCGTAATCTTCCTCTTCTGTATTATTGCACTGCTCGCCTTCTTCAACTTCTACGCGACGTTCACCAAGATGCAGGAGCAGCAGGAGAGAATGAAGCAGAAGGAAGAAGAAGAGTCGGAGACCGAGCAGGCACTGCTGGAGACAGCCGAGAAAAAAGGCGATTCCAGTTCAAAATCGTAAGCGGGCAGGTTTACTTTTCCGGCAAAACACCCTATAATAAGACTACATCCTGCGATGTTCGTTTCGGTTTTCCGTTGTTTTGAACCAATGACGATGTCTAGGGAGATCAATATGTAATCGTGGCTGGAAGGCCCTGTCTATAAGACATGGGGAATTCATAAGCGATTCTGCGGTCACCCACCTGCTATAGCAGGTTCGAAGACAATGTTTACCGGACGGCATAGGCGGGTTTCTATCAATCCATGAATGGGCATCTCTTTTATTTCGTATCCGAAGTGAAAGAGGTGCCTTTTTGCTGTATATAATGGTTTGCTGAAAGCCTAAACAATGTTAAACTAGAGTATGGAAGGGAACGGTCATTTATAAAGGAGGAACGGTCTTTGTCATTAAAAAGAGTTCTGATTGGTATCGTGCGCAGCTATGACGGCACAAGCGACCGTGCGAAAGATCCCAAGCTGAAGACGCGTTATTACAATCTTTCAAAAGAAAAATGTTTTGAAGAGGTCTCCTCTACACTGAAGAAGATTCCAGGTTACAAGGTTCTGCACGAGGTGAAGTCGGTAGGCGAAATCACCCTTGAGAAGAGAACCTCGTTCGGACGGACACTGGACATCACCGTCTCCGTGCTTGGCATTAGTCCGGTCCGCAGTGCGGTAGATATGTATTCAGCCTCCCGGGGTTCACTTGGCGATCTGGGGGCGAATTATCGTGTAATATTAAACTTGTACGCTGTACTCGACAAGAAGCTTAGCAAGTATCGAGTGGATGCGTAACCGAATACGAACGAAAAAGCGGGAGAGTAGCTCTCCCGCTTTTTAAAAGTTTTCGTTCCATCTCTATGTAGCGCTTGGGTTATGATCGGAGGGATTTAACAGCTTCGACTGCGGCTTCGTAATTCGGATGCTCCGTCATTTCGCCAAGATATTCGACATAAGCGATGGTGTCATTCGCATCGATAACGAAGATCGCTCGCATATCGAGCTGGAATTCCTTGATCAGTACACCATAGGCTTCACCGAAAGAGCGTGTCTTATAGTCGGACAATGTGATGACCGAGTCTACACCTGCGGCACCGCACCAACGGGCTTGGGCGAATGGAAGATCAGCACTGATCGTGAGGATTACAACATCTTCTCCAAGTCCGGCGGCTTCTTCGTTGAAGCGGCGAGTCTGGGCATCACATACACCTGTGTCCAGAGACGGCACAACGCTGATTAATTTGATTTTGCCTGCATAGTCCTGAAGAGATGCGTCCTCCAGCAGATTCTTGCTGACCGTAAAATCCGGCGCGGCATCACCAGCCTTCAGCTGTGGTCCGATGAGTGTAATAGGATTGCCCTTGAATGTGGCAGCTCCTGAACGTTCTTGAGCCATGATAAATCTCCTCCTTGTATATCAAAGTTTGGTGATCAGGTTCATGGTACATTATAATCTTTTTAAAAAGGGTATGTCCACAAATGGCGACCCGGCCTGGCAAGGATGAGGAGGAATGCTATGATATTCGTACGTTATGAAAATTGGAGAAGCTACTTACGGGCTTATCCTGTAACTTCACTGCTGTTAGTCATCAATATTGTTATGTTCATCATCGTGTCCTTCGACGGAGGCTCCCGGAATCCGGTGGCACTGCTGAAATACGGAGCGATTACCGATCTGCCGCAATTCTCCGGCGAGACCTGGCGATTATTCACGGCGATGTTCCTGCATAACGGGTTTGAGCATCTGCTCTTTAATAGCTTTGCACTGCTGGTCTTTGTACCGCCGCTTGAGCGTATTATGGGAAGCTGGAAGTTCGCTATCCTGTATCTTCTAAGCGGATTGTTAGGCAATATCATTGGACTCGCCTATTATGAACGAATGCCGGAGTATACGTTCCTTGTAGGCGCATCAGGAGCCATCTATGGAGCATACGGGGCTTATCTGTACATTGCGCTGTTCCAGCGCCATGTCATCGATGACACGTCCCGCAAGACGCTGTTCACGCTGCTTGTGCTTGGGATCCTGTTCTCGTTCACCCCTGGGGTCAGTCTTATAGCTCATGTTGGTGGATTACTCGGTGGGTTCTTCCTCTATGGACTCATGATTCGGTTATTTAAAAGTCGGACATAATCGGACCTTGGAAGGTCTGTTATAATAGAAATTGGATAGATGGGTTTAGAGTCTTCCAGGGAATAAGAATGGAGCGATAAAAGGCGTGGAATTAAGACAGTTGCAATACTTTGTCAAGGTTGCGCAAAAAGAGCACGTTACCCAAGCGGCCGAGGAGCTGCATGTAGCACAATCAGCCGTCAGCCGACAAATACATCAGTTGGAAGAAGAGCTAGGCGTGAATCTGTTCATGCAGAAGGGCCGGAACCTGCAATTAACGCCGGTCGGCCAGCTCTTCTGTAAGCGAGTCGAGAGCATCATGAAGGATTTGGACCGTGCGGTCGTCGAAATTCATGAATTTCTGGACCCGGAGCAAGGGGAGATCCGCATCGGATTTCCGCATAGCCTGGGGATACATTTAATTCCGTCCATCGTGGCTGAATTTCGGAAGGAATATCCGAATGTAAAATTCCGTTTCAAACAAGGGATGTTCCCGACGCTGATTCGCGATGTGATTGGGGCCGAGGTGGATTTGGCCTTCGTGTCTCCATTTCCGGACCGTCACGATCAGGTTGATGGCGATGTGGTACTCACGGAGGAGTTATTCGCGGTTCTGCCGCCGAATCATCCGCTTGCCGGAGAGAATTCGATTAAATTGGAGCAACTGAAGGAAGAGCGCTTCGTTTTGTTTAGCAAGGGTTATTCCTTACGCCCCATCGTGTGGCATGCATGTCTGGAGGCAGGGTTCACCCCTAAAATCGCCTTTGAAGGTGAAGAAACGGATACGATTCGCGGGTTAGTAGCCGCAGGAATGGGCGTTAGCTTGCTGCCGGAGATGGCGCTCTTCCAGACGAACCCGTTGCAGCCGGCACGGGTACAGATCTCGGAGCCGAAGGTTACGCGCTCCATTGGCTTGATTCACCGTGCCGATGAGAAGCTGCCGCCGGTTGCGCAAGCCTTCCGCGCTTTTTTACTGCAATATTTCGGTATCGAAAAGACAGGCAAGAAGAAGGAGGAAGATGTAGGGACGAATTCCGCCCCGTCTCCCTAGGCAGTTTGTCGTATGCGTTCTGCAGAACGTCAGCGAAATATTCACCATAAACAGAAGAAGGGCTTTCCTTACCGCCGATACATGGCAGAGAGGAAAGCCCTTTTGTTATGCTTGAATGTTTTAATCGCGGTTGCTCGTAAAGATCATGATGTAGCGGATCAGCTCGAGCAAGGAGATCAAGGCTGCAGCTACATAAGTCAGTGCCGCGGCGTTCAGTACCTTGGCTACCCCACGTTCTTCATCGTTGGAAATGTAGCCTTCTTGTACCATGAGCTGACGGGCGCGGTTACTAGCGTTAAACTCGACCGGCAGGGTGACGAGCTGGAAGGCAACGGCACAGGAGAAGAAGATGATACCAAGACCTACCAAGTTCATCGCCTGGAACAAGAAACCAGCAATCAAGAGAAATGGTGCGATACCGGATGCAAAGTTAACGACCGGGAACATTCTGTGACGAGCGACCAGCATCGGATAGTGTTCGGCATGCTGAATTGCATGGCCCACCTCGTGACAGGCAACTGAGACCGCGAGATGGAGCGTTCGTAGTAGACAGGCTCTGACAGACGGACAACGCGTTTCGTTGGATCGTAGTGGTCAGAGAGCGTTCCTGGCACGGGTTCAATCGGTACATCGTGCAGACCGTTCGCATCGAGCATGCGTCTGGCTGCATCATAACCGGTCAATCCGGTGCTGTTCTCAACGACAGCCCACTTCTTAAAGGTTCCCTTGACGCGGAACTGAGCCCACAGGGAGAAAATAAAAGCAATGATAATGAGAAGAAACATCCAGTCTGAGTACATTTATCATACCTCCGTTATTTAATTTGGCAGTGCTACATTGAAGTAAACTGATTCAGTAAGATCTGAAGTGACTCGATACAGGCAGCTCCTTTAGGCAAAATATTAGCAAGCGCCTCTCGAGCTTGACTTGGTTTCAGCTCACTGAGAAGCGGATTAAGTTCCTTGACATCGCGTTCCAGTTGCTTCATCTGTATCTCAAGCTTGGTCAGCTTCTCCGTCATTTCGGAATCGTCTGTCACGGATTTCAATCGATCCAGTCTATCCTTAATCTCATCGAGAGTATATTTCTCTTGCTTCAACTGATTAATACGTTCGAGAGTGCTTAAGGTTTCAGAACTATACAGCCGGTAATTTTTCAATGTTCGTTTTTCAGGGGAGATCAAACCCAGCTTCGTATAGTAGTCGATCGTCCGTTCGCTGATTCCGGCCGCCTTAGCCAGCTCACCTATTCGGAAAAGGTTCCCGCTCATGATCCCCATAATTATCACCTCACAAGCCTTCATTGGACGTACCGTTAATGAATGCATTTATATTTTCATTTTAATAGAAATATGATACATGATTAGGAACCATACAGTCAAACGTCATAGTTGTGACGAATTTAGCCTATCATGATGCGGTTTATACCTTACATCGATTTTAATGCCGTTTGCACTGTAAACACTTAATGTTATATTATCTTACATAAAAGACGTATTTCGGACTTTTTTTTGAAAAAAACCGTTGCGAATTTCAGAATCGCCCCCTATAATGACAATATGAATTCAAGTTGATGTTACATTAGTTAACACAAAGGGGAGTGTAAAACATGAAAAAAAGATGGCTTGGTTTAATGGCGGGATTGATCGCATTACTCGCATTCCCGGCGAGCGCGTTCGCCGCTGATGGGGGAGCCTCCAACCTAGAATTAACAGCAGGATTGAACTCGGTATTCGTATTCTTGGCAGCACTACTCGTGTTCTTCATGCAAGCAGGCTTCGCATTACTTGAAGCTGGGTCGGTTCGAATGAAGAATGCAGGTCACGTAGCAGGTAAAACCTTCCTGACTTTCGGTATTGCGATCGTCGCATTCTGGGGATTGGGATTTGGTCTAGCCTTCGGTAATGGTAACAGCTTCTTCGGGTTTGAAGGTTTCTTTCTAAGCGGTGATAATGCATCTGGATCGTTTGATTCATTGTCCGGCTTCGATGTACCGACCACCATCATGTTCTTGTTCCATCTATCCTTTGCAGCTGTATCCTTGGCGATTGCTTGCGGCGGTATGGCTGAACGGGCGAAACTAAGTGTATACATCGTATTCGGCCTCTTGTTCACGATTGTCATTTACCCGATCGTTGCACACTGGGTATGGGGCGGCGGCTGGCTCGGAGATCTGGGCATGCAGGACTTTGCCGGATCAACAGTCGTTCACTTAACCGGTGCCACTGCGGCGCTTGTGGCCACTATCCTTCTGAAGCCTCGTCTTGGCAAATATAATAAAGATGGTAAGCCAAACAGTATTCCTGGTCATAACCAGGTGTTGTCTGTACTCGGCGTGTTCATTATCTGGATCGGCTGGTTCGGTTTCAACCCAGCAGCACGATCTCTGCATTAACTGACGGCTTCTTCGGTTTCGTAGCATTGAACACGAATATCGCCGCAGCCGCAGGAGCGCTTGCCGCATTGTTCATCTCCTGGGCAGTTCTCGGCAAGGCCGACATTCCAAGTATGCTTAACGGTATTCTTGCCGCATTCGTTGCAATCACAGGTGCTTGTGCTTTCGTTGAGCCTTGGGCAGCCGTTGTCATCGGTGCTGTAGCGGGTACAATCACGTTCTTCACGGCGCAATGGTTTGACCGCAAAGGGATTGATGATCCTGTATATGCATTCTCTGTGCACGGTATTGCAGGTATGTGGGGTGCGGTTTCCACAGGTTTGTTCGCAGCACCAAGATTGGTTGAAATTACAGAAGTAGGTCAAGCGGGATTGTTCTATGGCGGCGGTTTTGCTCAGCTGGGCGTACAACTGCTCGGTCTGATCGGTACGTTTGCCTTCGTACTTGTGATCTCATTCGTTATCCTTTATGTCATGAAAATCACGATGGGTCTTCGCGTAACAGAAGAAGAGGAATTGATGGGTCTTGATATCAGTGAGCATGGCACTTACGGATATCCAGAACAAATGAAGCTTCTGGTGGAGTCGGAAGGAAAGACACCGGATCTTCGTTCTTAAATCACTACTAAGCCACAAGTGGCTTCTCGAAATTTGTTATAAGGAGGTCGCGGCATGAAACCTCTGAAATCCGTAAATCCGTTTCCGTTATTCTCGGAAATTCAGAAAGCAGACTCAGCCCAGCAGTTATGTGATGAACGGATCGCTTGTCAGAATCAACTCATCGAGATGAGTAAGAACGTGGAGCTGAGAGAATGGATCGCATCAATCAATCAGATGCACGATCTGATCGGACAGCGTGCCGCGGCAATCTGTGAGCAGAACATGGAGGAGGCTGGCTTCGGCCGGCCTCCTGCACGTTATGCGTTTGTTGCATTTGGCAGTAGTGGAAGGCAAGAGGCCACTCTGTGGAGTGATCAGGATAACGGTTTGATTATCGGAGATGAACTGGAAGAAGGCCAGCTTCCCTATTTCAGGGAATTTGGCGCTCGTTTGGCTGATGCACTGGAATTAGTCGGATATCCCAAATGTTCTGGCAAAGTCATGTGCTCAGAGCCGTTATGGAGCAAGCCGCTCCATCAATGGAAAGTGCAGATTAGTGAATGGTGCAGCGATCAGCAGTGGGAGCCGGTGCGCAATTTCATCATTGCTTCAGATCTTCGACATATTGCCGGCAGCCGTGAGTTATCGGAGTCGTGGCTGCAGCATTTTCGCAGCTCAGTTGAACAGTACCCGAATATTGGTCATGCTGTACTGCGGAATACGGTGAAGCATAAGGCCACGCTCAATGTGATGGGACGAATCGTCACCGAGCGGTTCGGCGAGCATGCCGGTGGGTTTGATGTGAAGTATGGCGCCTATATTCCGTTAGTAAACAGCATACGTACCATGGCATTACAGCGAGGTATCATTGAAAGTTCCACATTGAAGCGGATCGAAAAAGTTATTCTGCTTGAAGGTGGGAATCTGTTGCTCGAAAGCGTTCAGGAAGCGTTCTGGACGGCTCAGCGGCTCAGGAATGATACGCCTTACGAGATCGTCGACGGTTTAATAACAAGCAGCGGATATATTCCGCAGGAACAGCTGAAGGATAAAACCATGCAGTACGAGCTGCGCGATACGCTTGGTATTGTCAGAAGAATACACCGTTCATTACAGCGAGAGCACCGTTTTGCAGAAAGGAGGAGCCTATGACAGATCCGGTACGTTCGAACGGAGGTTTCTGGCGATCATTGCGTTCAGGGAACATCAACTCGGCGTTAGCGTCGGTCCGCGGAGTGCAATCGGCCCAGCAGATGGCTTTCATCCGTTCGCAGATGAAGGATAACCGCAGACCGGAAGCTCTGGGCACGCCTCTGGACGAACTGGAGGTCGTTGTATTCGATCTGGAGACAACGGGGTTTAACTACCAGCATGGTGACGAAATATTATCCTTAGGTGCTGTGCGGGTTGTAGGCGAGCAGGTAAAAAAAGAAGAAACCTTCCACATGGTCGTCAATAGCGGTGTGCCAGTGCCTCCCTTTATCACGGAGTTAACGGGCATTTCCCAGCACATGGTTGATGCAGCCCCACCTTTAATGGAGGGGCTGCATGATTTCATGGCATTTGTCGGCGGGAGGGTACTGGTCGCACATGCGGCGGCACATGATCGCGGTTTTTTGAATGCGGCTTTATGGAAGACGTCGAAGGTGCGGCTTACGCACAGACTGCTGGATACGATGATGCTGGCACAGAAGCTGTACCCTGGTCAGAGTGATTATAGCCTCGATGAACTGCTGCACAACAGCCGGATACCGGTAGAAGGCAGACATCATGCTCTATCAGATGCGTGCATGACCGCTCGGCTATGGGCGGACTATATAACAGAGATTCAGGCACGCGGGGATGCAGAAACCCTTGGAGATATGTATGTGTATTTAAGTGAAAGTTAACGATGGCCGTGCCCGATATTCAAGGGAATCGATGTCAGCGTATATACTGGAGTTGCGGTATGGCTGCTGCTGATCTTATACGTCTCTAAATGAATCGTGCGCTGCTCGAATACAGCAGGAGCGGCAATCGCGTATATCCTCATTAATCCTCCGAACGATTGAAGCTGAGCAAGATCGTTGCCCGAAGGGGCGGGGGTCGAATGCGGATGACTGTGGAACAATCCGATAATTCCTCGCTCCGTGAACAGGGTCGTTGTCCATAGCTTCGGATCGAGTGCAAAAGAATGCAGCGGGTCCTCCGCTGTATTTTTTATCGGAATAATGCGGGTAACCGTATAAACTTGCTTTTGTCCATCCAGGACTCCGATCAACACACCACAGGCTTCGTACGGGAAACAGGCATAAAGATGTTCGGCCAGATGCTGCATTACATCCGAACGGATGATGAGTGTATGCGAGCCAGCTTCTTGATCGGACATGATGCGGCGAACCTCCTGCCTGTGAACAATTTGTGATCCGTGTTTTAAAAGGATAGGGTTTCAGGGTACAATAAGGAGTATAACTTCAGTATTAGCAAAGGAACCCATAACCTATGAAACGTAATTGGATCATTGTGGTCCTGCTCATTATTGCAGCCGGGGCTGTTGTTTATAATCAAGCGGGTGAGAACATTCAGGCCGTGTTCATGCAGGAACAGCCGCTGCCCACAGAAACCGGGGCCAAGGAGGGCCTGCTGGCTCCATCCTTTACACTGAAAGCGATGGAGGAAGATACTTCGTATTCCGGTGGCGGCCAACGGGATAAAGCGATGCTAATTAACTTTTGGGCCTCCTGGTGCGAGCCGTGCAAGCTGGAAGCGCCTGAACTGAGTAAACTGGCTTCAGCATATCCGGACGAGCTCGATATTTATGGCATCAACGTATCTAAGTACGATAATGCGAAAAAAGCGCAGCAGTTCGTACAGGATTTTGCCTTGCAATATCCTGTTCTTGTCGATCCCGATGGTGAAGTATACGAAGATTTGTATAAAGGAAAGGTGTTCCCGATGAATGTCTTGATTGATCGCAATGGTGTCATTCAGGAGATCATTCTTGGTGCACCAGAGCCCGAGGATCTGCATAAGAAGGTCGCGAAGCTCGTGAAGCAGTAACTAAGCAAGCTCACATATCGCCTGCAAGTAAACAATAAGCGCGCACCGTAACCATCGGATGCGCGCTTATTGTTATGGACAAGGCATTAGTGATTAATGAGTCCTTGTCTGGAGGTCGATTCCTGGGAATGTTCCGGTCCGATGGCTCCGAGCAGAGCGTATCGCATACTGTCAATCAGTGCTTCCCAGCTCGCTTCGATCACGTTACTGGATACGCCGACGGTATTCCAGGAGTTCTCGATATTCTTGGATTCGATGAGGACGCGGACCTTCGCCGCCGTGGCGTCCTTGTCATCGAGCACGCGCACTTTATAGTCGGCCAGATGCATCTCTTTCAGGGCCGGGAAGTATTGTACGAGAGCCTTCCGCATGGCGTTATCGAGCGCGTTGACGGGTCCGTTGCCTTCCGCAGCGGTGTAAATGCTCTCGCCGGCCACCCTGATTTTGACAAAGGCTTCGGATACGACCGGTTGTCCGGCGGATTTCTCCACCAACATCTTGAAGGATTCAAAGGTAAACAGTTCCTTCAAGTCGCCGTTCGCTTCTCGAAGCAGCAACTCCAATGAGGCGTCGGCTCCTTCGAACTGGTAGCCTTCATGCTCCAGCTCCTTGATTTTGCCGATGATATGCTTGGCTTGCTCACTTGCCGGGTCGAAGTCGAGACCCATGTCGTGGGCCTTGGACACGATGTTGCTCTGTCCCGCCAATTCCGAGACCAGCACCCGTTGCTTGTTCCCGACTTTCTCAGGCTCAATATGCTCGTACGTACGGGAATCGCGCAGGATGGCCGATACATGGATGCCGCCTTTATGGGCAAAGGCGGCGTTACCGACGTACGGCTGGTTAACCGGCATATTGACATTGGCAATCTCGCTGATGTATCTGGCTGTATTGGTCAACGTCCGGAGATTGTCGTCACCGATGCAATCATAGCCGAGCTTGAGCTGAAGGTTAGGTATAATCGAGCACAGGTTCGCATTGCCGCATCGCTCGCCATATCCGTTCATCGTCCCTTGAACATGTTGGACACCTGCTTGTACAGCACTCAATGTATTAGCAACAGCAAGCTCACAATCGTTGTGGGTATGAATGCCGAGTGGAGCGCCCGGTAGTTGATCCGACAGGGATGCGACAACGCCGGAAATTTCGTGCGGCAGACTGCCGCCGTTCGTATCGCACATAACAAGCCAGTCAGCACCCGCTTCCCGAGCTTTGGTCAAGACGGCAACGGCATACTCCGGATTGTTCTTGTAACCGTCAAAGAAGTGCTCGGCGTCAAAAATCACTTCAAGCCCCTTCTGCTTCAAGAAAGCGATCGAATCGTAGATCATCGCCAGATTCTCTTCAAGCGTCGTCTGAAGCGCCGTATGGACGTGGAAATCCCATGACTTTCCGACCAAGGTCGCAGCGGAAACGCCGGATTCCAGAATGCGGCGCAGGTTGGCATCCTGATCGGCGATGGAACCTTTGCGCCGGGTGCTGCCAAATGCGGTTACTTTTGAGGTTAAGCCGAGATCCTGGACTCTTTTGAAAAATTCAATGTCCTTACTGTTGCTTCCCGGGATACCGCCTTCAATATAATGAACACCAAGAGCATCGAGCTTCTTGGCGATTTTGACCTTGTCGTCCGCTGACAAGCTGATTCCTTCGCCCTGGGTTCCGTCGCGAAGTGTCGTATCAAAGATGGATATGGACTTAGACATGATGTCCTCCTTTTGGGTGTCCGGGATTGGACCGCATTGTTTATAATTTTGTATTATAGCATTTCTTTGCGGGAAAGTAACAGAGTAAACCAAACTTTTCACAACCGCCCCTTTCTTGACCATCGTCAGGTCGCGCGGTATGCTGGAGGCGGTAGCGTATATATATTGGTAACGGCTTAACTTTAAACCGTATTTAGAAGAAAGAAGGAATCCGTTCATGGGACATATCGACGATTATTATCCGGCCAGCGGCCGTGTTATTCTCCATGTGGATATGAACGCATTTTACTGTTCGGTACATGAAGCGGAGGAGCCGGAACTCTACCGGGGCAAGCCAACAGCTGTGGCCGGCAGCGTAGAGCTGCGTAAAGGAGTGATTGTGACGTGTTCCTACGCAGCGCGTTCCCGCGGGATACGAACGGGGATGACGGTGAGGCAGGGACTCAAACTATTGCCGGAGCTTATCATCATTCAGCCGGATTTCCATCTATATCGTAAATATTCCAACGCGTTTATGAATATCGCATACGGTTATACACCGCTGCTCGAAGCGACCTCTATCGATGAATGTTATCTTGACATTACCGGCTCGAAGCAGTTTGGCACACCGCTGGATATCGCAAGTGAAATCCAGCATCGGATACGTGAAGAATTGTCATTACCTTGCTCGGTTGGCGTAGCTCCCAATAAGCTCCTCGCCAAGATGGCTTCCGATATGAAGAAGCCCAACGGCTTGTCCGTTCTGCGCATTCGTGACGTGCAGAACGTGCTGTGGGGCAAGCCGTGCGCTGAGCTGTTCGGAATTGGACGCAAGACGGCGGACAAGCTCAGGAAATTGAACATCCAGACGATTGGTCAACTAGCTGCTGCTGAGGAGAGTTTACTCGTTTCGGTGTTTGGCGTGACCGGTTCCTGGATGAAACGCGCGGCAGCCGGCATCGATCATGCGCCGGTCGTGGCTGAGCGCGAACAGAGCAAATCCATCGGTCACACGACTACGCTCCCCAAAGACGTTACGACGCTGGAAGAAGCAAGGCGCATTCTGCTAAATCTGAGCGATCAGGTGGGGCGTCGACTTCGCAGGCAGGGGCTGTTATCCAGCGGCATCCAAATTACGCTCCGTACGCCGGATATGAAGACGATCACGCGTTCCAGACATCTGCCGAATCCTACGGAGACCACAGAGGATATCTACCGGGAAGCCTGTCAGTTGTTTGAGCGTCACTGGAAGCCAGGCCTGCCGCTCAGGCTCCTGGGCGTTACCTTACAGCAGCTTATCACAAAGGAAGATTCGGCAATTCAGCTCGACCTGTTCAGTTATGAGCAGCAGCCGAAGAAGGAATCCCTGACTCGGGTGATGGATGAACTGCGCAACAAGTTCGGAGAGAGTGCCGTCCTGACCGCCGGCATGCTCAGCGAAGATCCCTCATCCCTGATTCGCGATCATAAGCGCAGAGGGACTTCCCTGCAGATGGATTTCGAGCGAAATCTCGGTGAGGATCATCAGAATAAGAGGCAGGACGCTACGAAAAAGGACGAATGAATATGTGATTCTGAGTGGAAAATGATTTGTATTCCGAAAACAATTGTATTAATATATGTAGATGGTGACGGTAAACCGTCAGCTTATATTTGCTTATAGAGATGTTTATAGATATACAGGAGGACGAGAGACTATGGCAAAGTTTACTTGGGTGGATAAAGATACCTGCATTGCTTGCGGCGCTTGTGGAGCAACAGCACCCGACATCTATGATTACGACGACGAGGGATTGGCCGAAGTCATATTTGATGGGGATAGCAACCGCGGAGTAACCGAAATTCCCGAAGATATGCATGAAGATATGCTGGATGCATGTGATGGATGCCCTACCGATTCCATTCGAATTGCTGACGAGCCGTTTAACGCGGAGTAAATAGATAAGCTGCACTTATATCAACGTCCTTTGCTGTATAGCAAAGGGCGTTTTTTCGTATGACATCTCATACATAATCTTCGTGCGCCAACCGATATAAAGATTAATAGATAGATCGACCGTCGTATGGGAGGAACTCGAATGAACCATTCGCTGCACCTCAAAAGGTATGTCGAAACGCACCCGGACAACAAAATGGCCTGGTATTTGCTAGGCAAGGAATATGAACGGGCCGGCGAGCAGGGAAAAGCTAATTATTGTTATAACAGGGCTGAGGAAGTCTATGAAGCCTTTGAACGGAGCCAGGTTCCGTCTGATATATGGAAGAGCTACGAAATGCGTTTGCTGCAGATGGAGAAAGAACGTGAGCGAAAGCGATTAAGAAAACGCTGGTTGCTGGCAGCGTTAATCATGCTGCTACTGGTGTTTATTCCGCCTGTCCAGGCTCCGGGGGCTATGGCTACTCGTCCGTTCGATTGGGGATTCGTAACCGACTCCAATCCGGCGACCGCGGCTGTACAAGGGTTAGAGGACCAGAACAAGAACGGGAGTAACCCACCCTTATTTACCGCCCTCGCATCAAAGCAGGACAAAAATGATGCAGGTGTGCTACCTTCTCTTCTCCAGCATTCCGAGCAGCTGCCTTCGTGGTCGGTTGCGCTTGGTATGCAGCGTTCGGGCAAATGGCTGCTCTGGAGCGAGGACCTTGAACGGTTATACGGACTTTGGCGAGATGAGCAAGGGACGATTGCGATCCGGCCTTTTGAAGGTGCCGCTGCGGAATGTAACTGTGAGCCTGTCAGCAGCTCGGGTTTGAAGCAGAGCGCTGGAGCATGGGCGAAGCTGCAGCTCGAGACGGCGGTGCTTCAACAGGCGGTGAGCGGATATCGGGAGCGTCATGGAAAGTTGCCGGAGAGCTTTGACGTTCTGACGCGCCCTTTTCCGGAGAATTGGCTCTCCGGTCGTTCTGAGACGATGGCAGGCATGTTCGAAGCATTGATGAAACGTCAGTCACAGAAGGGGAGTTCAGGTCGTCCAAGCTTGCCGGGAGGGCTAGATGAAGGGATGCACTGGGGAACTTTGCCGGATGGGGCACCTTTTTTCAAGGAGCCGCTTCGGGTTGTGATCGACAGGAAACATCACCGACTGGCCGTCGTTAGCGGCAATATCATGCTTCGGAACTATCCGGTAGGTTTAGGCGGGAATAAGACGCCGCTTGGCAGCTTCCATATCAGCGATAAAGTTGTCCATCCGAACGGTACGTCTAGAGGACCGTATGGTACAAGAGGCATGCAGTTGTCGGACTCGTTGTACGCCATTCATGGTACGGAGGATCTGGGCAGCATTGGAGCCAATGAATCCGAAGGATGCATCCGTATGCTGAAGCAGGACGTGGAGGAGTTGTTCGACCTTGTTCCGATGGGAACGGCGGTTGTCATTGGGGAAGGGGTTTTGCCTGATGATCTATGGACGCCCCACGAGCGTTTCAAGCTCAAGCACACCAAGGGTCAGACCAACCCCAACACGGTGTATCACTGGCTTTATTAAATCTGCGCGATAACGATAAGTACGATGATGAGGATAATTAGGAGAGCGATACCGGAACCGATCCAGAGTATGGCCTTCTTATTAACCTCTTCTTTTTTTTGCTGTAATGTAGGAGGTTTGCGTTTGGCTGACATGAGCTTTCCCCGCTTTCTCTTAATGATCGAGTGAATACCCTTATATTGTATAAGGTTTGTCCTCAAAATGCCATAACTCTTAGATGAAGGACATCGGCCCGGTTTATGCTGAAGAACTTTCTTTTTCATGCAGAAACGGATAAACTGAAGAGTAGAGAAATCAATGGATGAGAGGAAGAATAGATGTGCTGTACCGCAACATAGGCAAACCGATTTTTTTCAAAATGGATCCCGAGAAGGCCCACCATCTCGTAGTCGGCGGCCTTGGCCGCGCCTCAGGCGTAGTTGGTGCGGACACAGTGATGCGGGGGATGTACGGTGTCAGCGAAACTCCCGATTTGGCCGTCGATCTGTTTGGCCTTCATTTCGCGACCCCGGTCGGGCTCGCCGCCGGATTGGATAAGAATGCACAGGCCGTCAAGGGCTTCTCTTCGATCGGCTTCGGATTTATGGAAGTGGGTACGGTAACGCCGAAGGGCCAGCCGGGCAACGAACAGCCCAGACTGTTCCGGCTTCCGCCCGATCAGGCGCTCATCAACCGGATGGGCTTCAATAACGAGGGCGCAGCGGCGATGGCTGACAGATTGTCAGCCCTCAAGGGAAAGCGGATCCCGCTGGCTGTTAACATTGGCAAGAACAAAGCTACGCCCAACGAGAAGGCCAACGACGACTATCAACCTGTATTCAGGCTCTGTATCCTTATGGCGACTTTTTTGTCGTTAATATCAGCTCTCCGAATACGCCGGATTTGCGTAGCTTGCAGCATGGCAGTGAATTGTCTTCCTTGCTAGAAGCGGTTATGACGGAGATGTCCCGGCAAGCAGCGATTCATGGCGACGCCAAATCCGTGCTGGTCAAAATCGCGCCGGATGTCAGCGATGAAGAGCTGGAATTCATGGTGGATACGATAAGCGCAAGCGGCGTGTCCGGCATTATCGCCACCAATACCACGTTGTCCCGTGAGGGGCTTACGCACGGACATGCAAAGGAAACGGGCGGGCTTAGCGGAATGCCGCTCCGCCAGCGTTCCACGGAGATTGTATCCCGTATATATAAGCAGACGGGTGGAGCTCTGCCGATTATCGGTTCGGGCGGCATCTTTACGGCACAGAACGCTTATGACAAGATACGCGCAGGCGCAAGCCTGGTTGAGATTTATACAGCCTTGATTTATGAAGGCCCTGAAATTAATCGCAAGCTGCATGCCGGTCTGCGGAAGCTGCTTGCAAGAGACGGATTCAGCCATATCTCCGAAGCCGTCGGGGCCGATCATCGATAACATCGGCAAGGGTCAAAGACAGGAGGCAAGTGCGATGGACGTTAGAGACTGGGGGACATTTTTGCTTCCGTATGAGCAGACCGTAGAAGAATTGAAGGTTAAATTCAAGACGATGCGCGCAGAGCTTAAGAAGCGGGAAGAATATTCGCCTATCGAATTCGTAACGGGTCGGATCAAACGGATCTCAAGCATATTGGATAAGGCGAAGCGCCTGAATGTACCGATGGATGAAATAGAGACCGGGATTGAAGATATCGCAGGGATACGGATCATGTGTCAGTTCGTGGAGGATATTCGGCGGGTAGCGCAGTATATTCGGGCGCGGAAGGATCTGACCGTGCTATATGAGAAGGATTATATTACGAATTTCAAAGAGAGCGGTTACCGCAGTTTCCATATGATTATCGAATATCCCGTGCAGACTGCGCTTGGTCAGAAAAAAGTGCTGGCTGAGATTCAAATACGCACGCTAGCGATGAACTTCTGGGCCACGATCGAGCATTCTTTGAGCTATAAATATCGAGAAAGCTTGCCCGAGGAGATCAGAGCAAGGCTTAAGAAAGCGGGAGAGGCGGCTAATACATTAGATACCGAGATGTCCAGCATCCGTGAAGACATCCTTGAGGCACAGCGACGCTTCGAGGATGATTCGAACCTTACGACGCAAGTGCTGAATGCGATCCACAAGCTCTATTTCTTTCACCTGGTCAATGAAGCGATCACTTTCCAAGGTCGGTTCAATGCGATCTGGCAGGATCATGATATGGATGCAATGAGACTGCTGCTGGATGAGGTCAAGGAGCTTCTGGCAGAGGCGAAGAAGAAAGTCAATGAAGATGAATTTTGAGCCGCTGTACGTCGCTTATCTCGTGTATTTTAATCGTGACCGCGATTATTTCGAATGCCATGAAGTGCTGGAGGAGTTATGGCTTGAGCAGGAACGCGATCCAAGGTATAAAGGGCTGCTTCAGGCAGCCGTCGGACTTTTTCATTTTCGTAATCATAACGTTAGAGGCGCTTATAAAATGTTCAACAGCGCGATTAAGCAGTTGGAGCCGTATGCGGAAGATGAGCTTGGCATAGAGATGGGCGTGTTGGTGAGCGAGATGCGTCGTTATGCCAAACAGTTAGCCGCCTATGACATCCTCCCGATTGCATACCGCGATCTGTCGATCGAGATCTGGGATCCAAGGCTTCAGACCGCTGTCGATCAAGCATCGCAGGATATTCGACCGAATATCCCGCAGCGTACGAAGCCCGAACGCCCCCGTCCGAAACCAGGGGCGATGCAAACGACAGGCCATTCCTAAACAACAAGAGCTGTCCCGAAGAAACGGACCATTCATCCCGTCTTCTGCGGACAGCTCTTGTGTATTTAAGTTCTCTATTTCTCTAGGCCTCTGCGCCCTTGTATTTGTTGTCAATGAATTGCTTGATTTCTTCGATGGACTTGCCTTCATCTTGCAATCGCTTGGCGTCTTGAAGCTCCGTCAGGCAAATACCGCATTGAGCCCCGTGATCGGTCCACTTGACTTCTCCATCTGTGCTCTCAGCGATGAAGCAGCGGTGAAGCGAATCATGGTAACCGTTCTCTTCGTCCATGCAGCCGCAATAACATTTAATCTCTTTAATGATGTCTTCCACTTCGCTTACTGTAGCATAGATGGCTTGCGTGTTGTCCGTGTAATTCGCGAGGAATTCTGGCATGACCGTCAAACTGGCCGTTGTCTCGTACCGTTCGGATTCCGCGCCGTGCTGATGACCGGCGGTTGCGGATTCTTTGCCACCGCATGCACTGAGCAGCATACCGGTGATCACACTCGTCACGAGGATAGCTCGGGCGCGGTTCATGGCGTTACACTCCCTTTGTGTTTATCCAGGAATGTCGTGAAATGCTCGATGGTATTACCTTCTTGCGTACCTTCAGCGCTAATGCCGCCCACGATGCGTTCTTGCTCAACACCGTTCTCAAAGTAAACCAGCGTAGGTGTGAATTCAATATTATAGTCGCGCCAGCCTTCCTGGAACTCACGCAGATTGTATTGATGCAGCGTAACGCCGGCATCGTCAGCGAGTGGCATCAATTGTGGCGTGGTCGCCATACAGTGTGGACAATCGGATGCGAAGAAGTAGACGTAGAAGCTCTCCTTGTTGTCTACTTTTGCCTTCAATTGGTCCGGTAGGATGATCTGCTGATAGTTGGGATCATCAAGCAGAGCCTGCGTAGCCGGATTGAGGTTGGCCACCTTCTTGCCCCCGTACAGGTCGCTGTCGGCGCCTTGCTGATTAATGAAGACGAGCGCGGCGATCAATACGATAAACAGTCCGCCAAAGGCATATAGCATGGTGTAATTGTTCTTTTTGTTGTTTTTCTTGCGGCTCATGATTCCACCCCTTCATCTTTCATCATAATAAGAATAAGGACTTGTCCTTTTTGCTGTAGTTTATTATACAATATTAAAAGTCGGAGCGGAACATGCGAAAACTTTGGCGGGTGCCCGACAAATACGGTTAATCGATATAACAACGAACAGGTAGGTACACAATATGGCGTTACATCTGCCTTCGCCGTTTCAGGCGAAGATGAAAACACTGCTCGGCACGAACTATGACAATTTTATGAAGTCCTACGAGCAATTACCGCATGCCGGTCTTCGAGTCAATACGCTGAAGATTTCGACGGATGCGTTCCGGGATCTCTCCCCGTTTGAGTTGGAACCCATTCCCTGGTGTCCGACCGGGTATTATACGCAGGAAGGCGAGCGCCCAGGTCGTCATCCGTATTACCACGCTGGTCTGTATTACATTCAGGAGCCGAGTGCAATGGCACCGGTGGAGTTGCTTGACGTTACACCTGGGGATTTGGTGCTCGATCTATGCGCTGCTCCCGGAGGGAAATCTACGCAAATCGCGGCCAAGCTTCAAGGCGAAGGACTGCTCGTGAGCAATGATCTCCACCCTGACCGAACCAAAGCGCTGGCTAAAAATCTGGAGATGTATGGGGTGCGAAACGCGGTCGTGCTAAACGATGATCCGGAACGGATCGCCGGAGCGTTCCCTGAATTTTTCACAAAAATTCTGATTGATGCCCCTTGCTCAGGCGAAGGCATGTTCCGCAAGGACGAATCCATGCTGAAATACTGGGATGAATCCTCTCCGCTGAAGTTTGCTGAGATGCAGCAGGAGATACTGGATGCAGCGGCCAGGATGCTCAGGCCCGGGGGACGAATGGTATATTCGACTTGCACGTTCTCACCAGAAGAGAATGAGGCGATGATCGCACGGTTTCTCTTGGATCACCGGGATTATGAAGTGCTGCCTATTGATCGTACACACGGCTTCTCTCCTGGAGAAACGGGCTGGCTGGCTGAACAGGAGGGGACAGATGCAGAGTTGCTGCAGCAGGTTGCCGGAACAGCAAGATTATGGCCGCACCGAGTGCGGGGCGAAGGCCACTTCATGGCCGTGCTACAGCGTAAAGGCGAACTTACGGTAACGGAAGATGAGATGAAGACGAGTCTGGAAATGGTTGCAGAGCCTGAAGCGACTAGACCAGGCAAGCGAGGACGCGCCGAACGTCCGGGTAAGGCGCAGCGCAGTGGTACAAAGCATACGCCTGCTGAAAGTGCTGCTCCTTCATTCCAGCCATTCTTAGAATTTATCGAAACCCATCTACAGGTCAAGCTATGCGGTTATTCGGTCATATACGGCAACCATATCTACGTGTCCCCGCTTCCAGAGAGCCGATTGAAGCAATTAAAGGTTGTTCGTCCAGGCTGGTATATGGGGCAGTTGAAGAATGGGCGCTTCGTACCTGGCCATCCGCTAGCCACCGCGCTGCACCCGCATGAGTGTGTGCGTTGCGTCAATCTGTCTTCTGAGGACGGGGAGGCCGTTCGTTATCTAAAAGGCGAAACCTTATCCATAACGGAGGAGCGCGTGCGGCGCGGAGGGGATGCAGAGCGTAAGGGCTATGTGTTAGTCTGTATAGATGGTTATTCCGCAGGCTGGGGTAAATGGCAGTCGGGAATGCTCAAGAATGAATATCCGGCGGGATGGAGGTGGACATCCGTATGAGTACGAAAGGAAGATCAACCCAGCGCTGGATAAGGTGCTGTCCAATCTCGGTTACGGCTCGCGTGCTGAACTGAAGAAGCTCGCTAAGGCGGGAATGATTGCCGTGAACGGGACCATAGTTAAAGACCCGGCGAAGCACGTGGACCCGTATCATGACAGAATCGAGTTCGATGGCGAGGTTATCCAGTATCGTGAATATGTGTATATTATGCTGCATAAACCACCGGGCGTCATCTCAGCGACAGAGGATCTGCGCGATCGAACCGTGCTGGATCTGTTGGAGCCAGCGTATCTAGTCTTCGAGCCGTTTCCCGTCGGCCGGCTCGATAAGGATACGGAGGGATTGCTGCTGTTGACCAATGACGGCAAACTCGCTCACGAGCTGTTGTCTCCACGTAAGCATGTACCGAAGACGTATCAGGCTGTCGTAGAAGGAAAGGTAGACGAGGCAGACCGGCTCGCATTTGCAGAGGGGGTCACTCTTGACGATGGCTATCACACCCTACCCGCTGAGCTTGTCATTAACTCGACCGAACACCGGGATGATGACGTTACGGTGTCGCGAATCACGCTGACGATCCATGAAGGGAAATTTCATCAGGTGAAGCGTATGTTCGAGGCGGTAGACAAGAAGGTCATCTATCTCAAGCGGATTAGCATGGGGGATCTGCAACTGGATGATCAGCTTGAACTAGGGGCCTATCGTGAGCTGACGCCAGAAGAGCTGGCTGTTATCGGAAGATCAACTTAGATATATCAAAAAGGATGGATGGAGAGTATATGACATACAGAATGGTGGCACTAGACGTTGACGGAACTTTATTGAATGACAATCATGAAATATCCGAGAGCACCCGAAATACGATCATGGAGACGGCCAAACGCGGGGTTGAGATTGTACTGTGCACCGGTCGTGGTCCCTTGAATTCGATTCCGTTCATGGAAAGCCTCGGACTTGGAGGTTATGTCATCAGTCATAACGGGGCAGCTACGGTCGAGGTGAAGACGCATAAGATTGTTCATCAATTCGGAATGGATCAAGCGGCGCTTAACCCGTTCATGGCCTATTGCCGTGAGCAAGGAATTCATTTCGATATCAATACGGCATTTGAGATGTATGTCGATAATGTGGAGGAGATGACTGGCCCAGTTCGCGTTATGTACGACAATTATCTGATGACTCCTGGCAATCTGCCGGCTTGGGAGGAACTTACGGAGCCGATCGTCAAATTCACGGCTTTTGGCGAAGCAGCGGTTATGGATGGTTTGTATACAGAATGGAGCAAATGGACGCTTCCTCTCAACATGCTGCGCAGCGGTGAGTTCTTCATCGATCTGATGCACATGGAAGCTTCTAAGGGCAATGCATTAAAGCAATTGGCAGAGAAGCGCGGTTATCGAGCGGATGAGGTGATGGCGATCGGCAATTACTTCAATGATATTACCATGCTTACCTATGCCGGCATGGGGATTGCCATGGATAATTCACCGGTGGAGGTCAAAGCTGCGGCCAATGCGGTAACCGCATCCAATAACGAAGACGGCGTTCATCAAGCGTTGACGAAATATTGTCTGTCCTAAAATCAAAAATGCGCTTCGCTTGGTTCCATTTTAGCAATCCATAAGAAACAACCCAAGATGAACTCTGCTAAAATGTAGTTAATGTATAATGTAGATATCTCTCATGAACAAAGGAGAACTGAAAATGAGAAGACTCGTTCTATTTCTGCACGCTTCGCTTGACGGTTATGTAGAAGGACCAAATGGTGAAATGGACATTGGCTGGGTTTCCTATGATGCTGATTTGGAGAAACATGCGAAAGAAATTCTGAGTACTGCCGACACTGTCATTTGGGGACGCGGGACTTATCAGATGATGCACAGTTACTGGCCGTCTGTGCCTTCGAACCCATCAGCTTCGCAGCATGAACTGGATCATGCCGAGTGGATCGAAAAGACAGCCAAAATCGTTTTTTCCACGACGCTGGAGACAGTCGAATGGAATAATTCCAGACTCGTGAAAGAAAATGTCGCGGAAGAGATCAATAACCTCAAACAGCAGCCAGGCAAGGATATGGTCATCCTCGGCAGTCCTAGGTTCGCACACCACCTTATGCAGCTTGATTTAATTGATGAGTATAAAATTACGGTTTCTCCCGTTCTGATCGGTAAGGGATTGCCGTTATTCCAAGGTCTCAAGGAGAAGATCAATCTTAAGCTAGTCGAAAACAAGACCTTTGATTCTGGAGCCATAGGTCTCGTTTACCAGACGGTAAGATGACCTTGTCACTTAAGGTGATTACGCTAACGGGAGACGATAGCTCAATTTTAACCGCCTTTTCACAAGGCGGTTTTTTTATGGTCACAAATCAACATTAGAATTTAATATAGCCTACTTTTTAACAGGATCGAGCATTATTTTGGATTACGCAGTCCTTTAGGAAAATGATTCTTTAGCTGTCCATTGCTAGCCTTGCCCCAACCCAGCGGCAAGCCGTCGGTCGTGACTAACGTCCAGCCGCGGTAATCGGCCGGAACGGATAGCACTTCGCCGCGAAGGTAGGCTAAGACCTCTTGCGAATCGGAGTCTACATCCCAAGAACGGGCAGTTTGATTAGGGTGTAAGGCCATGGCCAGCGCGTGGGCAGGCTCGACCCGATTTTTCTTCAGGTGGGCAAGATGCAGCCCTGCGCGCAGGATTTTGAGTCCCTTTAGCGCTTGATCCGTCCAGCTAATCTGATCGCTGGAAGGGAGCCAGTACAGTTCTTCACCGAACAGTCGCGGAGATCCCGGCCCAAGTTCGAAATCAGAGAGGTCCTGGCTTACCCATTCCTGGAACTCCGCCATGGCAGAGCGATCCACGCTTTGCTTGCTGTTGCGACCGGCTTTGCCGGCTGACGGTTGCGACACAGCAGGCTCTATGCGGCTGTCGATGGGAGCGGAAGCATCCTCCTGCTTTTTCAGTATGGCGACAAAGTGACCCTCACCCCGTTCGATATGCGGCCATAAACGCGTCGTTTCATGCAGGGACAGCTCTGGATAATGAGCGAGTATTCGTTCGATCAGCTCCTCGTTCTCCGCACGGTTAAACGTACAAGTGGAGTAAGCAAGAGTCCCCCCGGGCTTCAGCATCGTGACCGCCTCCTGAACGATATCCCACTGTCTGGCAGCGCACAGCTCTACGTGAGCGGGTGACCATTCGGCGATCGCTCCTCCATCCTTGCGAAACATACCCTCGCCGGAGCAGGGCGCATCCAGCATGATTCGGTCAAAACAGGCCGGGAAGCGGCGAGCAAGGTCATCTGGCGTGCTGCTCGTGACAATGGCATTCGTGATGCCCATTCGCTCCACATTCTCTGCGAGAATCCGTGCTCGCTCAGGATGGATTTCATTGGCGACAAGCAGTCCTTTCCCGAGGATCTTCGACGCGATATGACTTGTCTTGCCGCCAGGCGCAGCAGCTAGGTCAAGAATCGTCTCACCGGGTCTCGGGTCCAGCCATTCCACGGCGGACATTGCCGAGGGCTCTTGAATATAATATAGTCCGGCAGCATGGTAGGGATGCTTGCCGGGGCGTTTGTCTTCATCATAATAGTAGCCGGTGTCACACCAGGACACAGGGCTAAGCTGGAAATGCTCGATTAATCGCTGGACGCTTTCTGGTGCTTCCATCGTCTTCAGACGGTTCAACCGCAGTCCATGCGTGCGTGGGTCATCGTAACTGTCCCAGAAGTCGTAGGATTCGTCACCGAGCAGGTCGTTCATGCTGGTGACAAAACCAACAGGCAGTTGGTGTTTTACCATGATATATAGCTCCTTGTATAGAATAAGTTTCATAAGTTTATCATGCCGCTGAGTGGATAGTAAAGAAAGGCAGAGCAGACCAAGAAGCCGCCCACTCGTATGAGGGGCAGCTTCTTGGTTATCCTGTGATCTTCTACGCCGATCCCAAGGATGATCCTGGCGTAGTTCCAGCCGAAGCCGACTTGATTGAGCGATAATCCGATACCTTGTTCTTTCCGGTGGTCTTGGAGTGGTACATGGCTTTATCTGCCTGCTTCATCAATTCGTCACCGCGAATCCCCTTGCGCAGAATACTGTAGCCGACACTGACGGTTACAATGCTCTCTGCTGCGATTCTGGCGCGGATGTTCTCGGCAACTTGTGCCGGCTTGATCTTCTTGTCAACAACCAAACCGACGAGTTCTTCGCCTCCGTAGCGTCCGGCAATACCGATATCTTGAAGCTCTTCCTCTATGATCGCGGCGACTTGCTTCAGCACTTCATCGGCACGAGCGTGGCCCTGTGTATCGTTGAGCTTCTTGAAGTTGTCGATATCACAGAAGATCGCAGCGATCTTCAATTGTTGCGACGTGTAATGGTCCAGATACTTCATGAAATGCCTGCGATTGTATAGTCCGGTTAATCCGTCTGTAATCGCAGAGCGGTAGATCGATTGCATCAGTTCGACGATCCGCCTGAACAAGATGAAGAACACGAGGCTATAGAACGTTAATGGCAGCGCCTGGGCAAACCCCTGCATGCCTTGAGCGAGACCGCCTGTATATGTATGTATGGCTTCCAGTACGGCCCACAGGGTGTAGATGATCAGCACGGCTCCGTATTTAAGGGGTTGACCGATCCGCGGGAGAATTTTGGTGAAGCACAGGTAAAGCGTTCCCACCTGGAACATATCCCAATATAGACTTTGCCAACTCGGTTGAATCGTGAAGGGGAGGAAGGCCGGGAGTATGAGCGGCAGCACCAGCAGCACGGCTGACAGCAATGGAAGCCAGTAATGGAGGGTTTTGAGTTTGCGGTAAAGCATAAGGATCGAAATGTTCAACAGGACAAACGAGAATAAATGCATGATTCGCACGATATCCATTTCAAGCGAAAAGACGGATGTGCCGGTCAATGCTGAATGGATGTTCAGACCCTCGTATGTCATAATGAAGAAGAAAGCTGCCGCCATATAAAGATATGCATTCTTGCGCTGCTTGCTGTACATAAACAAGCACATGATCAGCATCATGAGGGCGATATACGCGCCACAGACGGCAAACAAGGTTGGCAGCGGCGAGTTCGACCCGGCGTATAATTCATAAGACAAATGGATTCACTCCTGAACAGGGATAGCTTTCCTTTGCACGAAACATATGTTCTAATATATCATATCGAAAAAGAATCTGAAAAGAGATTTAGAGAAAGGGGATCCCCATGAAACTTCTACAAGCCCTATTCTTCCCTCCGGAGCAGCCAGGTGGCGTCTCATCCATGATTCCTTATCTGCAGGAACGTTTTCATTCATCTCGCTGGGAAATGGAGATGTTCTGGCTGCCCAAGCGAATTCGTAACAAGGGACAGGAGGATCCGATCTTCCATACTTTTGATTACAAAGAGTTCGAAGGGAGCCCGATTGTTGCGAAGTATCTGCAAACCTATCGTGATTATTTGTGGTGGACCCGACTGCGGATTCAGAAGCCGTACGATTTGATTCATAGTCATCATCCGATCGCAGGCATGGCCATGAAAGCTGTGTTCCCCGACACTCCGTTGATTCAGACGGTTCACTCCAGTTATGAGCGCGAGCTGATTCTGAACGGAAGAGTGCAGGAAGGCGGGCTGGAGCATCGGTTTCTCGTCTCCTTGTATAAGGAACTGGAGTTCATCAGCGATCGGCTGCTGACGGTATCGAATTCCTTCAAGCAATATATGTCTGCGTACGTAGACACGCCCGAATCGATCGGCGTCATTCATAACGGATTTGATGATAAGCGGTTCAAGCCGATTCCGCACGAGAATGCCGTACCTCAGTTAATCACTGTTTGCCGGCTCGTACCGGCAAAGGGGCTGGATACGCTGCTCCAAGCCTGCGCGGAGTTGAAACGCAAAGGGTATGATTATGTCCTCCATATTATCGGCGACGGACCTTCGCGCCAGGAGCTGGAGGAGATGGCCAAGACGCTTGGCATTTATCAAGAGACTATTTTTTACGGATATACGCTGCATCCTGAGGAATTCATGCCATTCTTTGATATCTTTGTACTGCCCTCGAGGGCTGAGGCTTTCGGATCGGTATTTGCCGAAGCCGCGTTAAGCAGCCTGGCGCTTGTCGGGACCGATGTCGGGGGAATTGCCGAACAGATTGAGGACGGTGTAAACGGCCTCCTTGTGCCGCCGGAAGACCCGATGGCGCTGAGCATTGCGCTGGAGAAGGTTATAAGTGACCCGCTATATCGATATGAGCTTGCCAGAACGGCCTCGGATAAAGCGAAGAATCAATATTCGCTGTCTCGTTCTGTGAACGAGCTGAAGAAGATGTATTTGAAATTTCAACCTGAGACAGAAAGCTAGGGATTCGTTATGGGTTCTTTCCGATTCATACATGCGGCCGACCTGCATCTTGACAGCCCGTTTGTCGGGATCAGCGGCCTTACGGACAGCCTGCGCTTATATATTCAAGATTCAACCTTCAGGCGCTGGACCGTCTGGTTCAGCTTGCCTTGGAACAGCACGTCGATTTTGTTGTCATTAGCGGCGACGTATATGACAGCTCCAATATCTCACTTCGAGCCCAACTGAGGTTTATGGATTCGTTAAGAAGACTAGGTGAAAGCGGAATCGCTGTCTATGTCATCCACGGCAACCATGATCCGCTCGACAGTGTGAGACTTGCCGTGAAGCTGCCTGATCATGTCCATGTATTCGGCGGCGAACCTTCCAGTATAACCGCTGTTCGCCGCATTGACGGAGAAGCGGTCGCGGTTATTTCGGGGATGTCGTACCCGACATCCAAGGTGGTGGAGAACATTGCCGTGCATTATCCTGCTCCCACACCAGGCCTGTATCATATTGGCTTACTGCATGCGAATGTGGATGGTGATCCGCAGCACGAGACTTATGCGCCGTGCTCAAGGAATGAGCTGGTGAGCTACGGATATCATTATTGGGCACTTGGGCATGTTCATACTCGTCGTCTCGTGCACGAGGAGCCATTCATCGTATATCCCGGCAACATTCAGGGGCGCCACATCAGGGAACAGGGACCCAAGGGTTGTTATGTTGTTGATGTGGATGATGACCTGAACACGGAGCTTCTCTTCCATGAACTTGATTCAATGCGTTGGACCGAGGTGGTGGTTCCTGTTGACCATTGCACGGAAGTGGATGAATGGAGAATCGCTTTGGAGCAGCAGGTCGAGGCGATAAGTCAGGATAATCCGGAGATGCTCAGCGTGATACGAGTTAAGATTACCGGTCGCAGCTTGATTCATCATCAGCTCGAGGACGGCCATGTGCTGGATGATCTGCTGATGGAATTAAGAAGAAGAGAAGTGGCCAGAGGAGCAGCTGTTGGATTTCAAGGCTGTGTCTGGATCGAGAGCTTCTCACTTCAGTCCGGCACGGTGGTTGATATGGAAAAGCTTCTGGCGGAGGACAGTTTCACCGGTGATTTGCTGAGACTTGCCAGAATGGAGCGAGCACGGCTCATCGAGGCTGAAAATGTTGTGAAGTCGAGCCTTGCACCCTTGATGGAGCATGGAGAAATTCGTGACATCCTGCAAGAGTTGGAGCCTGATGAGCTTCTCGAGTGGTTGCGGCGAGCAGAGGAAATGACGCTCCGATTGCTGCTCGGGGAATCTTCGCAGAAAGAAGGTGCGGGGATATGAGGCTTGCGCAGATCCATATTCAAGGGTTTGGGGTTGTCCGGGATAAGAATTATGAGACGGATGCGCCCGTTGTGCTGTTCTACGGCCCGAATGAAGCCGGCAAGAGTACGGTGCTGTATTTCATTCGAGCGATGCTGTACGGCTTTCCGGCAAAAAACTCACCGGCCGAGCGTGGAGAGCCCGTTGATGAAGGTGTTCACGGCGGCGAGCTTCGATTGCGCGCCGAAGATGGAACGTTATGGGTCGTCCGCCGTTACAGCCGTTACAAGCACGCTGGGTCGGCATCGGCCAGAGGCGAACGCCTATCGATACATAAAGAAAATACACAAGGAAGCATGATTGAGCTTGGACAGCAGGAGCTGGAGGAGCATGCACTTGGGCAGGTATCCAAGGACTTGTTCCGCCAGTTGTTCGCGATCTCGCTTACGGAGCTGCAGGAAGTGCGCATCCTTCATTCCAGCGAAATGAGCGGTTATCTGCTTCACGCAGGAATCGGCGGCGGAGCTAACATACTGGCTGCTGAGCGCCAACTCTTGCAAGAGATGGACAAGCTCTATAAGCCACGCGGTAAGGTTCAGCATAGCGCAAAGCTGTTGCAATCCATTGAGCAGTTAAAGGCGCAGGTTCGCGAAAGACGGGGGGATCTGCCGCGCTACAATGAGATTGTGCAGACGATTAAAGAGTTGCAGGAACAGTTGGAACGGTTGGATACAGCACGAGCGAGCCAAGCGGAGGATTTGTCATTGCTGCGCAAGGCTATGGATATACGCCCCCAGTGGCTTAACTGGTGTGAGGCAAGGCTAGAACTGGATGATCTGCAGAATAGCGGTGTGTTCCCCCCCGATGGCATGGCCAGGTGGGAGAAGCTTCAGCAGGAAGGACGGCTTCTATCGACGCAATCCGCTCGTGTAGAGCGAGCACTTGACGAGGTCCGGAAGAAGCGTGAGGCGCTGCCAATTCAAGAGGTGCCAGCGTCTTACGATGTTGAGATTGAGGAGCTATGGAGCGGCCGGAATGTGTACGAGGCGGGGCAGCGCGAGCTTGCAGAACTGACGACGAAATACCAGGCGCAGGCTGCCAGGATAGAGCAACTGCTCCGTCATATTGATCCTTCCTGGAACGAGCAGAAACTGTTGGCGCTATCGACCTCAGGTTCAGAGCGCGGGGAAGTGCGCCGTTATGCCGCTGATTTTGGCGGGTATGACCGGCGGATGGAAGCGTTAATCCAAGAACATCGAGCGGCAGACCGGTCGACAGCTGGTGCCGAGTCCAATCTCCGGGAAGCGCAAAGACAGCTGCTTGAAGAACAGGAACGCGGGGAAGCGATCTATGACATGATCAAGCCAACATCGCCTAATGAGACGTCCAGGTTATGGAACCAACTGCAACTGGAAATGGAACGTTGGCGCGAACAAAGATGGTCCGGTCCTGTAAGCGAGACCCAGCCACGTCAATTGAGAAGCACACGAGCACCAGGGCTATATAGTCGGCTGTTGATTGGGATGGCGGTCATCACGACATTGCTCATAGCGGTGCTGTCATGGCTTGGTGCAGCAGAAGCGGCAATAGGGTCTGGTCTGATCATGCTGCTTGGCATGGGCTATGTGTTTATGACGGGTCGACGTGAGGCTCATGCATCCGGGGATGTAGTGTATGTTGCAGCCACTGCTGATGATCAGGAGATCGAAGAAGCGATGCGCTTGTATGCGAGTCTGATCTCGAGTCCTTACGCTGCTGCGGGAACCGGCCTTGGCAGTCGTAAGGAGAAGGGGGGATTGAAGCCTGACCCTCTCTTGCTGGAAGGACAGATGCGCGAGTTGCGTTCGCTCATGGAAGGCTGGCAGTCTTGGCGGCAGCGCATCGAGCGCTTGTCCTCGGAATGTAAGTCCGTGGAGGAGAAGGTAAGGCTGCAGGTGGCTGAGTTGCAGCGTGTTCAGCATGCGATACAGCATGAAGAGCAGCGGTTCCACGAGCTGGAACGGAGATGGGAGACCTGGCTGAAGGAGCGGGACTTGCCGATGAATCTGTCACCAGATACACTCCTGGATATTTTTGCGGAAGCAGAGCAAGGGCAGGAATGGATCAGGCAGCAGCGTGCACTACGCTTGAAAATCGATGAATTGCTGAATCAGACGGAGTCCTACACGACTCGGAGCAACGCCCTCTTGAGAACGAGTGACAGGTTGAATGGAGGCATGATCCATGCCCGGTTTGGCAGTGCAATTGACCGATCTATGATTGCTGATTGCGTCGAAACCGTTAGCGCAGGTGCTGTCATCGCTGAGCTAAGACAGCTATATACGCGCTGGCAGGAATATAAGGAAGCTTTGAGGGAGAGGGACATGCTTGACGAACGGATGCAAGAACTTCATGAAGAGCAGATGGCGCTCCGTTCGGAGCAGGCTATGCTGAAGGAAAGTGAAGCGAACTTGCTTCAGTTAGCTCAAGCGGCAGACGAGGAAGGTTTTATGCGAATCGGTGCAGAAGCTCAGCGGCGAGATGAATTGAATCGGAACGTGCGTCATCTTGAGATCTCCATGTTCAGCGGCTGTGACGAGCAGCGCAAAGACGAGTTGTTGCAACTCCTTCAGGTAACGGATGCTGAAGGATTGAGCAATCAGCTTGCAGAGCGCGAGCAGGAAGCGGCATCGATGGCTGCAATGCGTGATGAATGGCAGGAGCGCCGGGGGCGCTTGCTCCAGGAACAGGAGTCTCTTGCCGCAGCGGACAAGGGGAAAGTGGTTATACAGCAGCTGGAAGAACAGCGTTCGGCGCTTAAGGAACAGGTAGCTCAGTATGCTGTGCGATCGATTGCAGTGCAGTTGATCCAGCGCACGCGCCGAATGTATGAGGAGGAGAAGCAGCCACACGTATTGAAGCTGGCTTCCCGTTACTTCTCAGTACTGACCGGAGGTACGTATCACCGTATCTTGATGCGGATGGGTGATCAGACGCTGCTGGTTGAACGAGCGGCAGATAAACAGCAGACGGAAAGCAGTCGGTTAAGCCGAGGGACTGCAGAGCAGCTCTACCTGGCGATGCGGCTCGGTCTCATTCAATCGATGCCGCACGCCGCTGGTATGCCACTTATTTTGGATGATCTGTTCGTGAATTTCGATGGTGAGCGTCTTAACCAGGCGCTTGCGCTGATCACCGAACTGTCTCAATCGCGCCAGATCATGCTGATGACCTGTCACAAACACGTTGCTGAACAAGTTCAGCTGCAAGTGGATAACGTGAAACTCATTGTGATGTAGTTGTAGCCCGGGCGTTTATTTGCCTCTGATTTCGGCTGTGCCGAACAGCGTAAGTCGAAGCACCCATAACAGGCATAACCCGCCGAATATGGGATACAGCAAGGACAGCAAGGAACTGAATCCGAATTGACTGAAGACGTAACAGAAGACCATGATACCAAGCGTGATGACCTTCGGTGAAAGGGAAGTACGCTGCTGTACCTGCAGCGTAATGCCGTAGATGTTAGCAACAAACGTGCTGAAAATCTCTAAAAAAATCAAGATGAGATAGATCATTTGAACCATCCAGCCAAGCTGCACAGCTATGCTGCCCATTGGGATCTCGAATTGAGCAATCCCGGGCATTTGCGCAGACATGGCGAAATGAGCTGCCATTAACATAAACCCTACGCCTGCGCCGCCAAGAATGCCACCCCATTTGACGGCGCGGGCACTTTGCGTCTGGCTGCCGAGCGGGACCAGGACGGGCATCGCCATTACCAGATTGAAGGCCGTATAAAGTAATGGGGCAAGCCAGACAGTAGGTAAACTATGGTCGGTCGTCATCGTGATGAATCGCGTTGCTTCCGGTGCACGGAAGGTCTGGGTAACGATGGCTACGGATAGAGTCAGCATCATCGGCACGACCAGGCTATTCATGGTCATGATGGACTGGATGCCTTTGCGAAGGATGAAGAACGTACCGATCATCGTGATCAATAAACCTGTCTGATAACTCATATTCAGATGTTCAACAAAGACGGAGCCTGCTCCCGCAAGCATAATGCTATTGACCCCAAGCAGAATGATAAACATAAACAGACTGATCCAGCTTCCAGAAGTATGGCCGAATAAATAGCGATTGAGATCCTCAAAGGATTTCGCTCCAATTCGTCTGGATATGGTCATGATCTTGGTGCCGAGCCAGATGAACAATCCGGTTGAGAATAAAATCGTGAGTGTAGCCCACTGCCCATATTGGGTAAAGAATTGAAGAATCTCCCGCCCGGTAGCAAATCCCGCACCGACAACGGTTCCGATATATGTAAAGGCGATTTGAAAAACTCGGATATATTTGCGCAAGCGAAGCGGCCTCCTCAAGATCATATAATGTCTGCCATAGTACAAGGTATGCCGTGGCAAGATCGGACATGACTCCGACTCGTCCTAAATCGTGTCAGGGTGAGGATGAGACAAGAGGAATTCAACAATTGAAATCAGGTCTATATCCGTGCTTCGTTGTCAATGTCAACAATTATGACGGGAACCGTACATGATAATGGTCGATTGTACGGTTTTTACTTGCCGTGCATGGAGGAATATGTTACTTTTACGTCATAGGAATGGTAGGAGGTCATTTAGATGGAATGGTTGAAGGAGCGGATAGTTAAAGAAGGCGTCGTGTTGTCGGATCAGGTGCTGAAGTTGGATGCCCTGCTCACGCATCAGGTAGACCCGGCTTTAATTATGGAGATGGGGCGTGAGTTTGCGACCAGATTTAAGGACAGGGGTGTGACGAAGGTCATTACACTGGAGTCTTCCGGGATTTCGGTTGCATTCGCGGTGGCACTGGAGCTCGGAGTGCCCATGGTATTCGCTCGTCGTAAGAAAACGCTGCTGGCCGATCCGGATGCACTGTGCGAGCGGGTTCCTTCATTTACGAAAGGAATCGTAACGGACATCATGGTGTCCAAGCAGTTTTTAGGTGAGAACGACCGGGTTCTGTTTATAGATGACATTATCGCCAACGGTGATGCGGCAAGAGGATTGATCAAGATTATCGAGCGGGCTGGAGCTGATCTGGTCGGACTGGGTGTTGTCATTGAAAAAAGCTTCCAGGCCGGAGCGCGGACGCTGCGCGAACAAGATATTCTGGTCGAGTCATTAGTCACGATCTCCTCATTGGAAGACGGGGGAGTTTCGTTTAGTTAAATTTTAGATCGCGGAGCAGAAATAGTGCCGAGCCCCAATTCGCTGTAGGTCTTAAGGTGCAAGCTTTTGAGGAATAGTCGAGGGGACGGATCTATGGAAAAATACAGTTGATTTTATCCGGATTTCCGCCTAAAATCACAACAAAATCTTTTCGCCTCCGCGATTTTCGCTTATAATAAAGAGGTAGCATTAGAGAGGAGGCAGCACGATGGGGAAACAACCTGTAACCGAGCCGTTTTTGATTGAGAAGCTGAACCAAGCGAAGGTACATTTTGAACGTGCTTTGGATTGTAAACATACGGAGTTTGATGATCTATATCCCTATATGATTGAACATCCTCAGTTCTTCTGGTACAAACGTTATGTTGCCTGGTCAGAACTGCTGACGATTGCTGGTCTTTGCGAGGAGGTTTCTTTCGAATGGAAGGAACAGTTTACAACTCAGCAAGTGGAATATATTGAAAAGCGTGTCATGTCATCTACCGTTCTGGACTACTGGTACGAGAAGAATGACAGCATTGAGCCAGCACAGCGCTAACTTGGGTTTATAGATTCATCTGCACTTCCAGATGATGTTTATCGATAAGCATTCAAAAGAACCTAAATGAGATGATCATCATTTAGGTTCTTTTTTTGCAGGATGGAAAGAGAGACAAAGGAGGCTGCATATGATCAGCGACGATAGATTAAATGAATTACGATTATCCGGAGAGCTCGTGCGCGTCGTGCGAGACGGCATGGAGAGCAACGATATCATCGGTTTTGTTGTAGCCTGGGATGCGGAGCAGGTGATCATTCGCCGTAGAAATCGGCGCGTAGTCAAGCTGGACCGCCGATACAGTTATCAGTTGAAGAAGGAACCACGCGTAAGTCCTGTGGAGGATTAGGCATAGATCCGAAGACGGTCGGACATCTTAAGCGGGTATGGAATCCGTGCAGAAGAGGTGGCTTGAGATGGAACTCTCCCATGACAAAATTGCAGCATACAAGAACGAAATCCTGAACCTGAAGCATACGATGCCCAAGATGGCAGAAGCTTATCATGAGTTTACGGGTGCATGCTTTCGCGACGGAGAACTGGATGAGAAGACAAAGCAATTGATCGCGCTTGGCATCGGCCTGTTCGCTAATAATGAGCTGTGCACCTTCTATCATATGGATGAGGCGCGTGCCAAGGGGGCCACGGATGCTGAGATTATGGAGCAGTAGCCGTAGCTTCAGCAGCAAGTGCTGGACATGCCTTGTCTCAGGGACTGACACGCGTTCAGCATAACCTGCAGTGACATATGTAATCGCAACCGTCACACCCGCTGTTCCATGAAGTGGCAGCTGGGGACGGTTGTTTTTGTTATGATATGACGGATCATCTCATGGAGCGGCAGCGGCAGGGTGTAATGGGTGGACGTTCTCGGCTTCAGAAGAGGAGAGGCCCAGATAGGCGCGCATACGATCCATCATTTCCTCCCGGAACGAGGGCCAGAGGATGTTCATGGAACCAAGGTAGCCCCTGCAGGCAAATTTAGCTTGGATTCCGTCGTTGTCTTGCTCGACATCATACACCTTGATTGCTCTGCGCGTAAATTCTTGCTTAACCTCACGAAGCAGAATGGCGGCGCGCTTGGCACCATTAGCCACAACCTCTACGTACAATTGAGGCGTCTTGAAGACGCCGCTCTCTTGAATAATACGGCAATCCCGCTCGAATACCTTATGAATAAACATCAGCAGCAGATAACTCTTGATGAGTGCACGTTCTTCTGTAGTAACAGCTGGTATAGCCATCATCTTCACCGCCTTTATATAGAAAATGATTACATAATAAGAACTTATGTTCTTATTTTAACCGAAATACAGGATTATAATCAAGGAGAAAAAAATGGTTGACTCCAAATGTGTGGCGTGATACTATGTATCTTGTCGCCGCAATAAGAGCTGTTCTTGAAGCGGACGATCTAAATACGCGGTCGTGGCGGAATTGGCAGACGCGCACGGTTCAGGTCCGTGTGGGCTAACCCCCGTGGAGGTTCGAGTCCTCTCGACCGCATTCATACTCATCAATGATAGGCTTTTGTTCCACATTTTATGTGGGACAGAAGCCTTTTTTTGTTAGCCGGATTACTCCGGCCCCCGTTCATGAAATACCATCATTAGATAACTTATGAAGGGTTTATAAAGATTCGGGGAGAGCTCGAGCCTTCCCTTAGAATAGAGACAGAGAGAGAGGGAGCCAGCGATGAAGCATGAAGCAAACGTATTGTTGGTAGAGGATGACAAGGAAATTGCAAGAATTGTATGTGACCATCTTCGAAGCGAGGGTTACGGGGTCACATGGGCATCCACGGGCAGAGAAGGCTGGGAGGATTATAAGCTGTCACCTTATGATATCGTGCTGGTGGATCTTATGCTGCCAGAAGTGGACGGATTCACGCTCTGCCGCAGCATTCGCAAGGAATCGGATGTGCCGATCCTGATCCTGAGTGCCAGGCTAGAGGATGAAAGCAAGATCCGTGGGCTTGATCTCGGTGCCGATGATTATGTGACCAAGCCATTCAGTCTGGAGGAGCTAAGCGCCAGGATAGCTTCTCATCTGAGGCGGTACCTCCGCTATCAGAATCAGCAAGATACGGACCGAGATATCCATTATGCCCATGGGCTTCGTATTGATTTTTTATCGAAGAGAGTCCGTCTCCATGAAGAACTGCTGCAACTGACTGCCAAGGAATGGGATCTGCTGTGCCTGATGGCTAACAATCCATTCGAAATCTTCTCCAAATCAGCGTTGTATGAGCACGTTTGGCAGCAGCCAGAGGATGGGAACGGCAACAACACGGTTACGGTGCATATCAAAAGCTTGCGGGCCAAGTTACAGGATGACACTCGCTCATCTACCTTTATCCAGACGGTCTGGGGAGTGGGGTACCGTTTTATAGGAGAGGTACTATGAGGATTCGGAATTGGCTGATGATCAGCTACCTCATCGTCATGCTGCTTCCGCTGGTTGCCCTCTATCTGCTGTATGTCAGCGTTAGTAACTATGACCAGAAGCGCGACCTGCTCGAATACATGGAAGTGACCATGACGGTTGATGCCATGGAGCCAGTACTTGAAAATCCGACATACTACAGAATCCAGCCCCGGCAACACTATGAGGACATCGATAAGCTGACGGATGAGACGATGAAGATCAAGCTTTATCGGTTCGACGGGGTCCTTCTCTACTCTTCGATTCAGGAGCCGGTGGCAAGCAGGCTTACGAAGCTCAATCAGGAACAGCTGTATCAAGACGTGAACCAGATTCAGAAAAACTTGAGCACTTACACGGTCAAAAGGCCTGTGCTGCATCAAGGAGGCCAACTAACCGGCTTTTATGAAGTGACGATCAACCGGGAGGAGTGGCTGCAAGGGATCAAGGAGCGGACCGTATGGATCGGCGGGGGACTGATGGTCTTCATCGTTATTGTATTCCTTGCGGTGATCTATCTGCTCAACCGGAAGCTGAACCGGCCGTTGTTGACGCTGCAGCGTCAGATGACCGCATTTGCTGAGGGCGAGATTATTCCTGGCACACGTCCGGCCAGAGATGAGATCGGTGAGCTACAGACTCATTTTTATACGATGAAAGAGAAGATCAAGAAGTCTCAAGAAGAGATTGTCCAACAGCAGAAAGAGAAGGAATTCATCCTGGCCGCACTGTCCCATGACTTGAAAACGCCGTTGACGGTGATCCAGGCATATTCAGAAGGACTTATGAGCGATCGGCCGCTTACAGATCAGGAGAGCAGAGAGTACAAGGCGATTTTGGTGGAAAAATTGGCCTATATGAAGCAATTAATCGATGATCTGGCGATCTATGCCTCGTTGCAAGCTTCCCATGACCAAACCGGGATCGTAGAGGTGGATGGAGAGGAGTTCTTCGAGATGCTCTTATCCGGTTACGAGAAGCCTTGCATGAAGAAAGGAATCCAGCTCCGCATTGATCAAAGGGCTTTCGGCACCTATCATGTCAATGTGAAGCAGATGATCCGGGTTCTCGACAATTTGGTGGCCAATGCCATTCGTCATACGGATGAGGGCGACATGATCTTATTGGCGGCGCTCTCGCAGGATCAGCCCCTGCCAGAGGAGATTTTCCCGCCCATTCGTGAAGCACTGGAGGCATGGCGTAACGGCGGCACGGTCATGATCATTCAGAATGAAGGAACGAATATACCAGAACAGATGCTGGAGAGGATGCTGCTTCCTTTTGTCCAGGGGGAAGAATCCAGAGGCAGTGGAAGCTCAGGGCTTGGACTAAGCATAGCCAAGATGCTGATGGAGAGACATGAAGGACACATCCGGCTCTGGTCGGAAGAAGGTTGCGGCACCATAGCAGCGTGCTGGATTAAAGAAAGGTAGGCGAAATTCATGGATATTAGAAATATGTGGATCATACCGCTTGCAGTGGTAACCATTCTGTCAGGATGCAGCGGCAGCTTAAGCGCATCTTCGGAAGAGATTATGTCCAATGTGCTGCAAGACAGTCCCGGACAGGAAAACTACAAAGGCGAAGGTGAATTCAAGCTCTATATGAATGAAGAACTGACGGATCAGTTCTCCTTCGAGGAATTCGCCAGTAGTGACGGAAAACGAAAGATCATTACAGTAGATAAAAGGAATGAAGATCAAATATCGTATACGCTGAATGACGGAAGCCGGTTGTTAATCTATGAGGAAGGAGGCAGTCAGGCGCAGACGCTTAATATTGCGGGCACGGAATTGCCAGTCAGCCAAACTCAGAAAGAACAGCTTACCGCCATGCTGGAGCGTATGAAGAATACGCATACGTTTGAGGTGGTGGGCGAGGAAGAGCTGCTTGGGCATACCACGTACCATTTGAAGATAACAGCCAATTCCAAAGACTCGCTGCTGGGGGACATGGAGCTGTGGGTAGATCAAAAAACCTGGTTCCTGGTCAAGTCAAAGTCCATCTCCGGTGATGTCCGTTCCGAAGTGACCTATACCGCTCTGGATTTTACGCCGACTTTTACTGAAGATACCTTTACCCTTGATCTACCGGAAGGTGTTGACATCGTAGATATCGAGGCGGAGAATCCTACACAGACCGGGACTGTGAAAGAGGCCGCCGCAGCACTGGGAGAACCGTTCCTGGTCTTCCCGGATGGAGATCAGACAGTTGAGACCGTGGAATGGAACGTATACGGTGGGGAATTGAACCGGACGGAAGTTACGGTCTACTATACCAACAACGGGGTTCCGACGCTGACGTTATCGGTGTTCGATCGCCCCGCGGATGCCGAACTTAATGGAAATGTAACGGTTCGTGGCATGCCGGGTGAATATACGGAAGAGATTCGTTGGCTCAGTTGGGACGAGGGCGAACTGCGCTACGGAATCCTCATCGATCATCCCGATCTGGCGAAGGAAGATGTGATGAAGCAAGTAGAGGGCATGGTGCTCAGCGATGAACAGTGAACCAGATAGATGAGCCGCTTGCGAATGTGACAGCTCCTGGTCAGGGATCTCGTTTGGTTACTCATACTATTGAAAAAAAAGGTCAAGCAAGACTCAGTGGAGTCTTTGCTTGACCTTTTCGATTCGAGCTTTCCTGGTCGCGGGCACCGTTTTTTCGGATGCTTTACATAATTAGGCTGCTTTTCTCCCACAATAGGGATAAGTCAATTTCGGCATATTACGAAGGAGTGGGAGGGGCGAGAAGATGCGGAGTCATTATCGCAAGATCATGGTATTGTTATTCACGGCATGTCTAGGTATGAACGGAGCTGCCATCGGATATGCAAGCGGGCAGCTCAATGAAAGCAATGAGAGTCATACTATGATTCAAGCATTAGATCCTGCTAGTCAGCCTGTGCCATCGGTATCCAAGCCGGAGAAGGAGCTGGGGGCGAGGAAGCATAAACTGGCTGTGATCATCGATGATTTTGGCAATAATCAGAAGGGGACCCAAGAGATGCTGGCCCTTCCGGTGAAAATTACGGTTGCTGTTATGCCGTTCCTGCCATCAAGCAAGAAGGACGCGGAGGCTGCGCATGCACAGGGTCATGATGTGATCATTCATATGCCGATGGAACCGAAGCAAGGACGTGCTTCCTGGCTTGGTCCTGGTGCTATCTTGAGTTCTCTGACCGATGAGGAGGTTCGGAAACGGATGGAAGAGGCTATTGATTCGATTCCCTACGCAATAGGCGTGAACAACCATATGGGTTCGAAGATAACAGGAGATGAAAGGATCATGTCTATCGTGCTGGACGTGTGTAAGGAGAGAGGGCTGTTCTTCATCGACAGCAAAACCAATTACCGCAGTGTGGCAGGCAAGCTGGCAGCAACAAAGGGACTGCCGACCGTTGAGAACGATATTTTCCTCGACGACGTTCACACCGTGGACCACGTAAATCAGCAACTTGCGGCCGCAGCCCAGCATGCGACACAGCAAGAATACTGTATCACGATAGGACATGTCGGTGTGTATGGCACCCGCACAGCGGAAGCGATTCAGCGTTCCATTCCGGCCTTGCAGAAAAAGGTTGATTTCGTGGGGATTAGCGATCTGGTGCGCGAGCGCTCCAGTTGGAGACCCGATCCACTTCCGCTTCATTAAGTGATCAAATCCAGAATAGCCTTCCAGGTCCTGTGCGGGAACATCGGCACTTGGACAAGGAAGGCTATTCACATGGTCTGGGACCCGAGACATTAATGGGTTCGTGTGTCTTTCAGTTTGAATTGCCCCACGAGCTGCTGCATCGATGTGGCGATAACCTTAACATTGTCGGACGTATATCGGATACTCTCAATCTCTTGTGTAAGCTCCAGTACCTTGCTCTCTACATTCTTGGAAATTTTGCGATTCTCCTTACTGACCGAAGCAATCTTCTCCATCAGCTGAACCACCTCATCCACCGCCTGATGCTTCCGCTGATCGTCCTCGGCGGCAGCGGTCAGCAGTTCGGATGCAGCAGATACGAGCATATTCCCTTCCTGCACGACCTTGGTCCCTTCCTCCATGGATTGAAAAGCTTGCTCGGCATCCTTATATATGTGGCTAATGATGCTGTGAACTTGCTCCGTCGATGTTCTGGTCAATTCCGAAAGTTTGCGAATTTCCATCGCCACGACCGCGAAGCCTTGTCCATGTTCACCCACTCGGGCAGCCTCAATGGAGGCATTCAATGCAAGCAGATGCGTCTGGGAGGAAATCTGCTCGATCGCTTGCAGCACGCTGCGGATCTCTTGCACCGTACGCATGAACGTGCGAATCGTCTGGTTCGTCTCCTCGACTTTGGAGGAGATGTGGGACATCTTGCCTCCAATGCGGATGACTTCGTTCTTGGCCACGTCGATCTGCTCGCTGGCTTGCTGCTCCAGCAGTCTTAGCGTCTCGCGCATCTGTTCCGCGCTGTCTTTCACCGCATCGATATCCTGAAGTTGGCTGCGCATGCTGCGGATCATCTCATTGATGTTGGTGCTGACCCGGCCGCTGATGTGACAGTATCTGCCGTCGTATCATTCATGATTTGTTGACTGGAGGACACATCGCCAGCCGTTAACTTCACCTGAATCATAATGCTCTCAAGCGAGTCGATCATATTGTTGATCCATTTGGCGAGCTCGCGTGTCTCGTCGTTGTCGAATGTATTGGGGTGGAGCCGCTGGGTCAGATCGCCTTTGCCTTCTGCATTGATGCGAATGAAGCGGCTAATGTTCCGCAGGCGTTCCGCCACGCGCCCGATCTCCTTGCGTCCGACCAGGCTAGAGGTTAGAAGCCCTGTGATCAGACAAGCCGCTCCCCCAATCCATGCAGCTATGATAGGAGCGGTGTAAGCGGCCGCCAGGTATACGATGACGGCCATGATAACGCTAAAGACAAGGGTAAGCCAGTTATGCAGTTTCGCAAAGCGTAAGCGAATACCGCGAATTCGGTAGACCTCTTCAAGATCACCTTCGCACATCATGCCCCAATCATCGGGACAATGAGGCAGTCTAAAGGTGACGCCCTTGCCTATAACGGGGATGTGACGATAATCGGAGTAGCCTGGAAATGCAACGAATAGATTATTACCGTTCTGAATTGTATTAGCAACACCAGGATGGAGCTCGCCGGTGGCAGGGTCTGTAAACATAATCTCCAACTCGGTATGTTCTTTCACAGAGACCGTGCCCCAATTCGTGGTAACCCCGTCCTTAAGATTCTCCCCGTGCGTGAAGGTTCGGTCCTCAAAGCGGCTTCTGGACAAGGCGGTTCCCGGAGCGATATGCAGATTAAGATTTGGCTTCGCCATAAATATATAGTTATCCCCCGAATCCGGATACACATGGCCGGATTCACGTTGAATCAGGTCGCCGATCACGTCACCCGGTACTCGGCCACATAAGATACCGGCAAATTGACCGTTAACACGCAAGGTATGCATGAATAACAGCGTCATTTGGTCATGAAAGGTAGAAGTTCGCGGGCCGATTGAACTCGTCATGGCGTCTGCGTATGGACCATATAGCAATTGATCAGTTGAAGTGTTGCGAAGGTTCGTTATGGCGATACCCAGAACGCTATCGTCACGATACATCGTGCCAATATGTGGCGTATATGTAGAGAATGTGACTTTGCCAGCAGTATTCAAAAGAAATAATTCAGTAAAATCTTCAGCTCTTGAATACAACGATTGAAAAAGCTGTTCCTGGTTTAATTTCAAGCCAGCTTCTGCGGACATCTCTATGCCGCTATCTCCCAGGTTTAGCTTGTCCCATTGCTCTTTCAATCTTTCGATGTGTCCCCAATACTCATGGCTCCACGAGAAGAGAAGTTCTTTGCGCGTCTCGGCAATGCCCTCAAAAATCTCCTCGACATCCTTCTCAAGGTTGCGATTCAACCGCCAGGAAACCCAGAGCGGAAGTCCTTGCCGAAAACCTAACCAATCAAACATAGCGATCTCCCCCAATCCCTATTGTCGGTACATGCTTTGTTCTAATCTCTGTTTATGTTAGTTATACTATCATAATTCCCTGAAATTTCTACTAAATTTTTCGCAAAAATGATTCTTTTTTCACTTTAATGTCAATTTATCTTACATTAAATGAGGTGAATTGCCTAGTCATAGTTAGGAAAAATGGTCGAATATATAAAAAACAGCCCCATTAGAGGGCTGTCAGGTAGCTAATAATCCCATCTGCAATCGCTTCGGCAATGCGCATTTGACCATTACGGCTCGTAAGTAAATCACGGTCTTGCGCATGACTCAGGAATCCCGTTTCTACAATGACGGCCGGTACATCGGTCGTATTCAGCAAATAATAGGGTTTGCCCACCATGATCGTGTTGTGATTACGGTAAACCTGATTTAGTTGATCTTGAATAATCGCTGCGAGCGCAGTACTGCGGCCCTCCGCTTGATGAAGGACGATCCCGCCGCCCTTGGACGGATTCTTGCCCCAGTTAACATGTACACTAACGACCATTTTCGTAGGCAGTTCTTTGCTTAACTGTTTACGCTGTGACAGATCGCGCCGATGTCGCGAAGATGTGCGATGCCACCGATTATCGTCACTGAGTGCATAATCGGCGTCGCGATTCAAGACACAATGGTATCCCTCTTGACGCAGCAGCATAAATAGTCGGCGGGATATCGCCAAATTGATATCCTTCTCCAGAATGGTTCCGTAGGAAGTGCCGCCATCAATACCGCCATGACCGACATCAATGAGAATGACATCGTAGGCGAATGGGTGGAGGTGCCGAGTTTCTACGTTGTTTCTGTTCACATCGGAAGTAGGGGTGACTTCGGGTGTCTCGGTTACAAGCCTGCTGACGGGGATCGTGGTAATGCCAGTAGCTGCTTCTGCTGCAACGGGGGACGGAACCACAAGGGCGAGCAAAAGCACCCACATCCCTGCCGTTTTCATCATAATGATTCCTTCTTTCGAATGAGTGTCGGTCTGATTAGAATGTGCAACTTTCCGGATTTCATGCGATCGTGCAGCATATGGAGGTCTAGGATCTGACCGAATGGAGCAAACTATTAGCGGGACGTGGATATACCTTAAGGAGATGATGATATGGCTAGCGGAGATGAACTGATTAAATACATTACGGAACGTGTTGTTCACTATATAGATACACCTAGGGAAGTTCGACGAAAGGCGAAGGTGAAGGAAGCGTGGACAACCAAATGGTTCGGCATGATTCCGTTATCGGTCTCCATATGGAAGCAGGATGTTACGAGTAAACGAAAAAAACGTTCCAAATGAAAAAAAGGACGCTTCCCAACTGCGGGAATACGCGTCCTTTTTTGTTAGGTTTGTGATAATGACTGGGGATAGACGTAGAACTTGCCTTCGCCAATTAACTGCGACCCCGGAAGAAAACGAAGTGTGTCTGTATGGGCAAGCGGGACGGCAACGTAAGTGGCTCCTCGGTTGTCGGCGTTCTTTGAAATCCAGCGATGCCAGCCCGTTATGTTGAACGGCGCACCAAACGCAGCATTACCGTCCTGCGAGCGAAAGGTTAAGACCCGATGCTGCTCCAGCAAGCCTCGAAGCTCGGTACTGCTGTGGGCGGGAAGGTCCGTTGTTGTCAGCCACATTAGATTGTCATACGGATTATCGCTATGAGAACGAGGGGCCAAGGCTGTTTGTCCTACACGCCAAGCATCCATTGTCATGTCTGATGACGATACCACTCCCTTAACCTGACCTGTACCGCCGGACAGATCTCGCTTGTAGCTCGTTAAGGTCAGTGATTGCTGTTCAGGCAAGCGCTCATAATTTAGTGCGTTGATATAAACGGGCGGTTGATCGGGAAGCTCAATCTGCCATAAGGGAGACACATTGTAGAGCATACGGACCGTACTTCCTGTCGGCAAACCGCCACCTGCCCTCATAAGCCCTTCTGCGACAAGCCGCTCACCGAGTGAAGCCTGGCTGTAGGGAAGCGTGGTTCCGATTCCGTATTCGCTAAGAATATATCCGCCATCTTCGGAGGCGCTGATGATTAGGTACCATTGCGGGATATCTTGCGCTGTTATCGTGACAAGCCAGCCATGCGTTCCCGGGCCGAGTGGGGTATAGGTCAACTTAGCATCGGCCCATGCCGTGAACGGTGCGTGCGCTGATAATCGGGATACCGTCTCCTCTGCAAATTGCGTCAAACTTTGAGGAGTGGATGCTTGTATGATCTGACCCCCAGTAGGAGGATCCTGTGTAGTAGCTTGAATGGAACGTATTAACGGCCTGTTCGGCCAATGGCGCAGTAGTATGAACCAAATCGGCCCAGACTACGCCGCCCAGTGAATGCATCACGGACAGCCAAATCATCGAGGCCGCCAAGGTTGACGAAGCTGTACGAACGCTTTTCCTAACGGATGGGAATGCTATCCGTTGTAGATCAGATTGCTTATGCTTCCAGAACTTCAAGGGCTTTACCGCCTTTCCTTGGTTCTTGCACGCCATGGATATGGTGATGCCCTCATCATATCGGACAAGCCTTGCAAAGGCTGTTGCAAGATGTCGCGCGCAGATGCGGGAGCAGGGTTCTTTTTTTGCCTGCTTTTGTAGATGGGCGTCATGTGGACGCATTCACCGGCGAACAAAGATGGAATAATCCGCAGGTTATGGTGGACAGGCTTACTTTAGGCTCATATTGCCATTGCATCTCAGAGCGGCGATTCTGATACTGTGCTTCAATGAGCGCTTTTTTCTCCTCATCCTGCTCCTTCAACAGATCTTCATAATACCCGTCGATCACGAGCCATTCATCCTCAAGCCGTTCTCTGGCCAGCGATGCCCACTCGTAGTCGAGCTTACTCAATTGTTGAATCAAATGATTCTCCAGTATGGAGGCTGCTTCCTTCAGAGAGAGGATGGCTGGGCGAACGTGTACACTTTCGGGCAAGCGTGGAGTGAGGTCACGTCCTTCAAGAATGCCCGGGAAGTTAGCACTGATTGCACGGCTGGATAGCGAAATACCGAGATAATACAATTCTTCGCGCTTCAAATCGCAGCTGAATTCCACCTTAAAGCATACGCCGAGCCACTGTTCATAGGGCGTTGAGCGGCTCCTTGGCCCCGGCTCTTTATCCCTCTGCTGAAACAGGTATAGACATTTCCCTTCTTCTCGCGAAGCATTCCAGATCTGGTTAAGTCGCTGCTGCCGTAGCCTACGTTCTCCCGCTGGATCCGTCCCGGCCCGAGAACGGGCAGGATCGGGGCATTACCGTAATAGCGGGAGAGAATCTGATCCTGGGCAGGCGCGGCTAGTTTGGACTCAGTGTCGGCTTCCTTCGCCTTGGCTAACCGTTCGTCATAAGCTTCGGAATCAAATACAAAGTTGAACGATAAGGTCTCCGCCGGAGCGCCTGTACGCTCTACAAAGCCCCAATAATAAGGGCGGTTCGTAAGCGTTTTATCCGCTTGCGGAGACAATTTGACGGTGATATGCTCGGGCGACTTCTCGATGACGGTGCATTCGGTGGCTTCTAGATAAGCCATGAAGTGCTGCTGCACTTCCTGCGGCGTCATGGTCATATTAGGCTTCTTCCTCTCGTAAGGTTTCGATTTGGCTGCTCTCTTGCTCTACATCCTGCTTGATATCGTGAAGCGATTCTCCGAGCTTGTTAATACGCTGACGAATTTCGTCCTCGTTGCCAGCTTCCAGCATGATTTTGTACAGGCTCTTCTCGATGGATTCTTTTTTCTCGAACCGCTCTAGAATTACGTCCAGTCCTCCGATGACCATCTCGAACATATTGATCTTCTCATGCAGCAGGTTAAGAATATGCTCTTCAATCGTACCGGTCGTGGACAGATTGTAGATCTGTACATCATGTGTCTGTCCGAGGCGATGCACACGTCCGATTCGCTGCTCTACCCGCATCGGGTTCCATGGCAAGTCGAAGTTGATCATATGGTGGCAGAATTGCAGGTTGATGCCTTCACCACCGGCCTCGGTCGCGATCATGACCTGGGCACGACCGCGGAAGAGATCCATCATCCAGTCTTTCTTCCCGCGGTTCATGCCGCCCCGATAAGGTACGCAGATCAGCCCGTGATCGCGGAAGTAATTTAACAGATATTCCTGTGTCGCCCGGTATTCGGTGAAGATAATGACCTTCTCGTCCATCTGCTTGATCAGCTCGATGGTCTTCTCGGCTTTGGTGTTGGACTTAATGGCTTTGATTAAATAGACAAGTTCCCATATTTTCTCGCGGAGCGGAGAGTCCTCCGGAAGTTTCTTGGACAGATTAACGAGAGTGACGAACACCGCATCGCGGCTGCTGCAAACTTCCCGCTGCAGCGTAACGAGGGAGAGCATGCTGCTCAAATTCCCGCCCGCTGCCTGATACTGGTCTTTGACGAAGGAAGTGACCCCGTCGTATAATGACTGTTCTTCGGGTGAGAGGGTAAGGGCGACGTTACGAACCGATCGTTTGGTGAATTTCACCTCACCCTCACCGCGGCGGTTACGAATCATCACCTTGGCGAGTTCCTCTTTAAGCTGGTCCTGATTCTTGGGTCTGCGTTTATCGACCACGAAATTGGCCGCGAATTGCCCTTGTCCACCCAATTGGCCGGGCTTGAGCAGCGTGATGAGATTGAACAGTTCGCTCAGATCATTCTGCACGGGGGTTGCGGTCAGCAGCAGGCAGTATTTTTTGCGCAGCTTCTGTATGAATTGGTAGTTGGATGTCTTTTTGTTCTTAAGTTTATGGGCCTCATCAATGATGAGCATATCGTACTCCTGACTGAGGAGAAGCTCCTGGTGCGGATCGCGCTTGGCCGTATCCATTGAAGCGACAACGATATCATTGCCCCAGGAATAAGCTTTCTTCTGTGCGACAGCCGGAATTCCGAATTTGGAATTCAGTTCACGTACCATTGCAGCACGAGGGAGGCAGGGACAAGGATTAGCACTTTGGTTACCAAACCGCGAACGATGTATTCTTTGAGAATGAGACCGGCTTCGATGGTCTTTCCAAGCCCCACTTCGTCGGCAAGGATTGCGCGACCCGACATTTCAAACAGCACTCTTCTGGCCGTATCGGTCTGATGCGGAAGCGGGGATAGTCCGTTCAGGTGCTTGAGACATTGCAGCTCATCAAAGCTTGTAACCAATCGGGACTTCTCGCCCTCTAGGGCAAGCTGTGACAAGCGGTGGTCGCCCCACGGTCCCCCCTTATCCAGTCGGCTGTCCAGGTCCTCAAGCCAGGAACGATCGATCTGCAGCGGTACAGGCAAGCGCGGGTCGATGGTGGTGTCTGAATCAGCTGACGGCTGATAATTCATTTGAGATTTCCTCCTAAAGATGAAAGATTTACGGTCCATGGCGTATATGTAGTATGGACGAAAAAGAGTATCTTCATAACCGATGCGCCCATCCGAGAGACTACTTGGTTAGGGTGGAACTTAAAGAGAGCGCATGATTGTTGGATTTGGAGATTTTCACGTTATTTTTCATAGGCTCTAACAAAAAAGAGAGCGAGAGGAAGAACGCGGAAGCTGGAGGTTATGTTGGTGGGGTTGCTGCCTTAATTTTCACATTATTGGCATAGTTAATCTATATATAGTGTAGTATAATAAAAATACATCAATATATATGGTTTGGCGGAATATTTCTATATGTTTGATACGCTACATAACAGGCTATGTGTTGCCTGGGAAGCAGTTGTTCTAGTTCATATTTTATATAGGAGGTAGTTGCGCTTGAGTACGATGCAGAATCAGCGGCTGGAAGGTTTAAGTGAGAAGATCTTTTTGGACCGGTATGCTTGGAAGGATGCGGACACCAACAACGCTAAGGTTGGCGATGTAGTGCTGGCCTTGACGAAGGATGATCCTAAGTTTCCGACGAAGGAAGTTGGCGAGATCGTGAAGCGCGAGGGTCGCAAGGTCACCGTGAAGACACGTAAGGGCGAGCTTGTGGAATCGAACGTGGAGAAGTTGACGTTAACCATCGAGAAGACACCGGAAGAAATGTGGGATCGGCTTGCATCCGCTATGTCATCGGTAGAGGCAACACCGGAATTGCAAGAGGAGTGGCGCGGCAAGTTCCGCGAGATTCTGGATGATTGGAAGCTGGTGCCAGGCGGGCGTATCGCCGCAGGTGCAGGCGCAAGCGATGAGTTAACGCTGTTTAACTGTTACGTGATTCCTTCGCCTAAGGATAGCCGCGGGGGCATTATGGAGACGTTGACGGAGATGACCGAGATTATGGCTCGTGGCGGCGGTGTTGGGATCAATCTGTCCTCGCTGCGTCCTCGTCGTGCGATTGTAAAAGGCGTGAACGGCTCTTCCAGCGGTGCGGTGTCCTGGGGCGGCTTGTTCAGTTATACGACAGGGTTGATCGAACAAGGCGGAAGTCGTCGCGGTGCCTTGATGCTGATGATCAACGATTGGCATCCGGACGTCGTCGATTTCATCACGGTCAAGCAGACGATGGGACAAGTTACGAATGCCAACCTGTCGGTATGCGTGTCCAATGATTTCATGAAGGCCGTGAAGGAAGACCTGGACTGGGAGCTTGTGTTCCCGGACACCTCCGATCCAGACTATGACGAGTTGTGGGACGGGGATTTGGATAAATGGAAGGCCGCTGGACGCCAAGTGATCCATTACAGAACCGTCAAAGCGCGCGAAGTATGGCATACGATCATCGAATCGGCATGGAAATCGGCTGAACCGGGCGTTGTCTTCATGGAATACTACAACCAGATGTCCAACAGCTGGTATTTTAACCCGATCATCTGCACGAATCCGTGCGGTGAGCAGGGGCTTCCCGGTTGGGGCGTCTGCAATCTGTCCGCGATGAACCTGTCGAAGTTCTACGATGAAGCTAACCACGATGTAGCCTGGGATGAGCTGGCGACCACAACGCGTTATTCCGTGCGGTTCCTCGATAATGTTATCGACCGGACGCCATACCATTTTGCAGAGAATGAAGAGAATCAGAAGAATGAGCGCCGGGTGGGCCTTGGAACGATGGGTCTCGCGGAACTGATGATCAAGCTGAATATTCGTTACGGCAGTCCGGAATCGCTCGAATTCCTCGACAAGCTGTACGGCTTCATAGCTCGTGAAGCGTACCTGGCTTCTGCTGATATAGCGGAGGAGAAGGGTTCGTTCAAAGCGTTCGATGCGGAGTTGTATCTGCAAAGCGGATTTATGAAAAACATGGCTGAGGTATATCCTGAAGTGGCCGAAGCAGTTCGTGAGAAAGGTGCACGTAACGTAACGGTGATTACCCAGGCGCCTACCGGTAGTACGGGCACGATGGTCGGGACTTCAACAGGCATTGAGCCATATTTTGCCTTCAAGTATTTCCGTCAAAGCCGACTGGGCTTCGACGAGCAGTTCGTGCCGATTGCGCAGGAATGGTGGATAGTCATCCGGGTGAAGAGCTTCCGGATTACTATGTCACAGCGATGAGTTTGTCCGCCGAGGATCATATTCGGGTCCAAGCCGCGATTCAGCGGTGGGTTGACAGCTCGATCTCGAAGACGGCTAACTGTCCGGCAGATTTCACCGTCGAGGACACGAAGAACCTGTATGAGCTGGCGTTCGATCTTGGCTGTAAGGGTGTTACGATTTATCGCGACGGCAGCCGCGACGTACAGGTGCTACAAACCGAGAAGAAGGAAGACAAAGCCACAGCCACGGAGGCTGTTATAGCCTCTTCACCAGATACGGCTCTGGGGCAAAGTGCAGCAGGTCAAACTGCCGAAGATGGAGTAGGCGCTCAGCCGGCAACAATGGAACCGGCTGTTCAAGCTATTGCGGCTCCAGGCAAGAGCGGGCTCGACAAGCAGTACAAGAAGCGCCCGCAGGTGCTGCGCGGAGCAACGTATAAGATGAACACGCCGTTCGGGATGGCGTACATTACGATCAACGATCTGAACGGCATTCCAAGCGAGATCTTCCTCAATGTCGGCAAGGCCGGATCGGATGTGTTCGCCATGGCGGAGGCGCTCGGCCGTGTCTGCTCGCTGTTCCTCCGTTACGGGGATCACGGCAACAAGGTGGAACTGCTGATCAAGCATCTCAAGGGCATCGGGGGCACCGGCGCGATCGGCTTCGGCGCGAACCGCGTGGAGTCTATCGCGGATGCGGTCGCGAAGGCGCTGGAAACGCATGTTGCCAGCGGCGTGGAGGAGGATCATGACCATGATCCGGCACCGGTCGCGGCCACGATGGCACCGCCTGATGCAGGCGATGCCGAGGCGACGACAGCCACAGGGTATGGCGGACATGGCTCACATACAGGCAGCAGCACCATGTCACTCGATCTATGTCCATCCTGCGGCGGTGCATCCTTGATTAATATCGAAGGCTGTAAGACGTGCGGGAACTGTGGTATAGTAAGTGTTCTTAAGGGATTTATATAGATGAACTTTAGATGTGGAGGACTGAGGAATGGCCGTTTTATGGTCATTCCTCTTTTTATTTTGAGTTGATAAGTTAGGAGAGACCCCAGGTACAAATGAGAGGCAGTTCGTGCTGAAAATGGTTGGTCCATAAATTAAAATTAAAACGCTTTAATTTTATGATTGACTTTCATATAACACAATTTTACAATCCATATATAAGCGCTTTCAAAATGGGAAGGAGCGAAGGGAGTATTTGGGGGACGGGATTTGTAACACCAAAAGTTAAAGCGTTTATATTTCGTGAATCGGAAAATCAACTATAACCGAAAGGCAGTGATGAACATGAAGCTTCGTGATTCCTACAAGCCTTACCCGCCAGCAGCCATGATTTCCATTATCGTGCTGGTATTTGCCTTGATCTTATCCCTTACATTGGCCCCGGTCGGGCATGCCGCAAGCGCGGGGAGTGGAGACGGTAAGGATAAACCGCTTCGGCCATTCCCTCAGCATATGAGTTATGCGGAAGGAAGCATCAAGCCAAGTCATGTGACCCAGAAGCAAATGGACGCTGAAGTTGCTTTGCTGTACGACCAATATAAGCTGAAATATATAAAGAAAAACCCGCACAACAGCAACCAGTATTATGTCTGGTACAACGACGGTGGTTGGAACGGGGATGCTATTACGGTATCTGAAGCGCATGGCTACGGCATGATGATTACCGCGCTTATGGCTGGCCATGATTCGGAAGCGAAGAAGATATTCGACGGCATGTACCGGTTCTTCCGCGCCCATCCGAGCGAGATTCATCCTGATCTGATGGCTTGGCAGCAAGCTGACCGCGACGGTGCGATCATCGATGTGAACGGTACAGACTCCGCGATCGACGGCGACATGGACATCGCTTATGCGCTGCTACTAGCAGATAAGCAATGGGGCAGTTCCGGTGCGATTAATTACAAGAATGAAGCGGTCAAAGTGATTAACGCAATCATGGAAAGCGAAGTTCATCCAGAGCATTTTCACCTGCAACTTGGCGATTGGGTTCCGATTTCCGACAGCGAGCCGAGCTTCAAACCGGCATCCCGTCCCTCGGACTTCATGCTTCAGCACCTGAAGGAATTCTATAAAGCTACAGGCGATGAGCGCTGGCTCAACGTAATCGAGACTACATACGGCATTATCCATGATGTACATACGTCGTATAGTCCGCAGACCGGCTTGCTGCCGGACTTTGTCTATCGTGATTTGGACGGTACTTATAAACCCGTATCGGAATTTGAATGGACGTCGGAGAGCGGACATTTTCTGGAGTCGGAGTTTGACGGAGCGTATAATTACAACTCCTGCCGTACGCCTTGGCGAATTGCATCCGACTTTCTGCTCACAGGCGATAAAAGAGCGTATGATCAACTGTCGACATTGAATAAATTCGTATCTGAGAAGCATAACGCGCCGCACGAAGTTTGGTCGGGCTACTCGCTTGACGGCCAGACGAAGCTAAGCGAATGGGATGGCGGTCTTGAATTTACAGCACCGTTCATGGTCAGTGCGATGATCGACAAGAGCAATCAGCAATGGCTGAACGATCTGTGGGATTATCATACGGAAGAAGCGAACTCGACCGCGGTCGAATGGCGTTATTACTATGGCAACTCGATTCGTCTGCTCAGTATGATCGTCGTCTCCGGCAACTGGTGGTCCCCGACGGGCGTAGCGGCAACCGATATTGCCGGTCATGCCGCAGAAGAGGATATTGTGAAATCGCTTGCAGAGGGTGTTGTGAACGGATATCCGAACGGTAAATTTAAGCCGGATGAAGCGTATCGCGCGCGGAGTTTGCCGTTATGCTGGCGAAGACGCTGAAGCTCGAAGGGGATGGCGCAGCGCTGCCGTTCGTGGATCAAACGGCTATCGCGCCTTGGGCCAGCCGTTCTGTAGCCCAAATTGCGCAGGCGAGAATCGGGGAGGGACTTTTTGGCGAGCAATTCCTACCGTCGCAAAAGCTGACGAGAGCGGAAGCGGCCGTATTGCTGGCATCGGCGAAGAAGCTGGAGCTGGCCACGGAATCCGCATCAACTGATTTCACTGATGATGCAGATATTCCTACTTGGGCCAAACCAGCGATTGTGGCGTTGAGTGAAGCGGGTGTCTCGTTATTCCAGCCCCAATCCTCGGCTTTCGGACCTGATGCATCGCTGACTCGCGGTGAAGTTATTACTTTATTGAGAACGCTGCTTAGCACCTAAAATATTTATTCGATCCGTGCAGGCGGCGGGACTGCCAACTTCACTCAAAATGTGATATCGTAATGACATACGCGGTATTATCGCAAGGAGAGAAGAACGGATGAAAGTGAATATTTTTGATGTGGCACGGAAGTCGGGATTATCGGTTGTAACCGTATCTCGGGTCATCAATCATGCCGGAACGGTACGTGAGAAGAACCGGATCAAGGTGCTTCAGGCGATGCAGGAGCTTGGTTATTCCCCCAGCGCCGCCGCACGAAGTCTGGCCCTTGGCAAAACAGGCGTGATCGGCATTGCGATCATGACGCTGAACGACTCGTTCCTGGATGCGGTTGTGAAGGAAATCAATGATAAGGTGGCGGAGCATCATTATTTGATGGCGCTCTTCATTTCGCAAGCGGATGAGAATGATATGAACAATGCTATATTTCAAGAGGATCGGGTAGACGGGATGATCGTCCTTTCCCCGATTAACGAAGAGCGGTATGAACAGAAATTGACGCGCAAAAATATTCCGTACGTGCTCGTCGACAATCAGAAGGATAACTCGCTTGCACCGTCCGTACAGGTTGATAATTTCCGCGGCGGTTATGAGGCGACGAAGCATCTGATCGATCTTGGCCATGTCTCCATCGCTCATATAAGCGGTCCGAGCTCCTTCCTTAGCAGCAAGGAGCGGGTTCGCGGCTATCAGGAAGCGATGGCGGAAGCGGGGCTCGAGTGCCGTATCGAGCAAGGGAACTTCGACATTCCGTCCGGTTATCAAATTGCTGAAAGCTGGATTGCATCAGGCAGCCTGCCGACGGCGGTCTTCGCCGGAGATGATATGATGGCCTTCGGGGTGATGGATGCCCTGAAGAACAACGGGCTTCGCATACCGGACGACATGTCGATCGTCGGATACGATGATCAAGTGTTCGCGACGCAGTTCCATCCATGGCTCACGACCGTACGCCAGCCAGTCGAAAGTATCGGCGCCCAGGCCATCGAGCTGCTACTCAAGCAGATCAGGCGCAAAAAAGATACGGAAGACAACGAGGTGAAACACCTCAAGCTTCAACCGGAGCTGATTGTCAGAGCATCTACGAGCATGTTTGAGGGAAAGTAGATGTGAGGAATGGGGTTGGTGTGGACGTTATAAACGATAAGTCGATAATGAGGTTTCATAATAGTTGTAACAGTTAAGGCTCCGAAGCACAGAAGACCTGCAGCAACGTCATGGGATGACATGACTTGCTGCGGGTCTTTTTGGTTTTCGATAAGAGGGAACAGGTAGGCGGGTTGTAAGGAGTGAAATTGGCGATCAAGCGCGAATGAAAGGGGCACGTTCTGGTAGCCTTCTTAATCACCTCGTGCCAGTTATCGCCTCGTTCGTTAATCCCCTCGGGCAAAAGGCATTCTTTCAGCAGGTTTAAGGATGTCTTAGAGTACAGATCCTTATAGATTCTTTTATTTGTCAATAGCAAATGTCAAAAGGGTTCGCAGTATTCTTCCAGTTTTAATCAGCTAGGAAATGTTTATACTCCTATTCCAAAAAACAACAAAATAATGTATAATATTACCTGCAATGTACCATTGTACGTTTTGTCCCATAACATAGTAACTGTAGTCAGCTGAAATTTATAGTTGAATATTGTCGAAAACACTTAAGTTTTTGATGCCGCCTCAATAATAGCGAAGGTGATCGTTTTGAGATAACCCCTTGAGCAGCCACGGTTCCGAAAGCTTTCACAGGGGGAATGCGCCAATTTTGTGTACTCTCGGGACAGGTTCGATTTTTCATTACTTCTGACACAGTCCGGAATTTTTAAACGCAGCGGTGTACCGGCTTGGTCTCCGGCTGTTCGTCTGTTGTTCAAATGAGCGATCTCGCCTGCAAGATGCGCTTCTCGAAATGTTGTTTAAGCCTAAAGGTCTCTTGGTTGACAGATGTACAAATCATAGAAGAAGAAACTCAACAACAAACGACCACCCGAGATCGGCAAACTGATTTACATAACGAACATGATCGAGAGCTACCACCGGTAGCTCCGCCATGTGACCAAGGGAATAAGTATATTCTTAACCGATGAATTCTTGCTTAAAATGCTCTATCTGGCTACGATCGATGTCACCCGTAACGGACAGGCTGTGTCTTAGTTCGAGCTGGTAACTACTTGTGTTAAAGACGCGCAAATCCCCCTCGGGGATTCCTTGGTAAAGGACGCCTCTTGTTCTAGAAGCAGTTCCAACATACTTTTTGGTATCTTACACTCGAACCGCCAAGACTTATTTATTGGGTTAGATCCATGGCTTCAACATCTCGTAGCTTTTAACTGAATCATGATCTTGCCCCGCCATCAATTCAAAGCGAAGCGGGTTGCCAAGTGCACCAACAACGGCATGAATATTAGTCGTTAATCTGCCTCTGGAGCGTCCCATAATCTGAAATTTCTGCCCCTTTTGCCCCGGCTCCATGCTGATGTACGCGTACAATCGTAGCGTGGATCATCACATTTATAAAAATCAAGTTCAATAGAAACATGCTCTTAGATTTGATCCCCAATTCCAGCCTTCTGCCAGCTACGAAACCTGCTGTACACCGAGGACCACGAGCCATAATATTTGGGTAGATCCCTCCAGGGTGCCCCGGTTCTGGCTACCCTAAACAGCGCGTTTAACATCATCTTATGATCTTTCGGACGTCTTTCTCCTAGTTTTTTTATAGGCAGGGGACAGTATGTCTTTATGATTTCCCATTGATCGTCTCTTATTTCGTATCGTCTCTTCATGTCCTTAATTTCTAGTTTGCTCCAACTAATCAGGAGTTTTGTAAATAAACCGTTTATTAGCACTTGCGTTCATCCTTATTTAATTTTAAAGGGGTTATTCAAAGTGGCCAATGAGGATCAAAATCGCAGAATATCCAAATTAAGCGAA
>NZ_BAZR01000018.1 GCF_001315105.1 Paenibacillus sp. JCM 10914
TCTTGACCTTTACGGCAATCGGGACAAAGAACATGTACCATAAAACAAAAAAAGCCGCTAAAATAGCGACTTTTAACGGGATGATGTTCCGTCCCTCGACCACTGCCTCTTTCATTTAACCTACTTATTTTTCATCCTCGATTGGATATAAATCATTTAAACTCCCCATTTCTTTGCTTCCAAGTATCGTCTTATTTCCATTACTGGAAATGTATCCATACTGGGACTGCCCTGAATGTCCCGAGATGTTATAAAAAAATAACCGTTCATTGATTGTAGGTCGTTGTCCTACTTCACTTGATATGCCGCTATTGGTTACCCAAAATTTATTTTGATTTCCACCGACTTTTCCACTCCATATAAGCCATGACGCATTTGATTTAACCTCGTAATAATTGATAATACCGTTCTCTATCGTAAAGAATGCATTTGATTTTCTTTCAGGAAAAAGCAATTGAAAGGAACCAGCACTACTTTCTCCCGAAGTAAGCTCTTTTAAAGTAGAAATTTTCGGAATATTAATCGCAGCAACACGGGCCTTAGTTAAGTCCTCTGAATCCAAATCAGCTTTAGTCTTGTCATTTATCTTGGCTACATGGACAGTTTTTGTATTAGGATTCCAAGCTACATCACTATTAAAATTCTCTGCAATAAAGCGAATGGGAACCATTACGCGATTATTTCTAATTAGCGGTGACTCCGATTGATTTTGGTTATTTACACGAAACGTCATGGACTGGCTAGGATCTGCAATAACAAGTGTTTTAGTTTGGTTGTTCCAGCTTTTTATCGCAAGTCCTTCAATCTGTTCAATACTTCTCAACGGAACAAACGTGGTGCCATTTTTAACAAAAGGAGCAACGTCTGTTTTAACCATATTGCCATTAACAACTATTGATATTGGTGTGGCTGCTTGTACCGTTGGCACTACAAAAAAACATGGTAATAAAACAAGTGAGAAAAACGGATCTCCACTTCAAATGGATCAACCTCCTTGGTTAATTTCAAATTTCACTTGATTTACTATAGACGTAAGATAAATGTAAAAAGTTTCTTCTAATGTCGAGCTCACGATGGATAGTTGCCATAGCACCGTTAGATTCTACGTCAATAATAAAAAGACACGGACATTCCTTTCCGTGTCTTGGATCTGAATTTTATAGCTCCTAGTGCCAGATCCGATTTATCACATCGCACATCTACTTCTTAATTAAACTGATTGAATGTCGATGGACATGCGATAAATTCATTTGATTCCCTCCGCCAATCCCCAAATACTTCCCTCTGGCCCGCGACAATAGCAATACCTTGGTTTCAGTTAGACCTTCTGGAGCAGGTGGTAGCTTATGATTCGTCCGCGCTCGGGCCGTATATCCCCGGAACCGGTAATCCGAGCAGGCGGAGATAGACCGTCAACTGTCCCCGATGATGATAAACATGATTGAACATCAGCGTGCGGGCCATCTCGATCCGAGGCGTTTCCAAGACGGTCTCCCCCATGCTGACGAGCCTCCAGGTATCTCTTAAGGCGTCTTCCCCCCATGCCCGAAGCTTACTCTCAGCGAGTGATATGCTCCTTTCCAGTGCATCGAGCAATTCTTGACGGTTAGTCGGCTCTGGCAATGGTACGACCGGGACTTCGCTGACCGAATCGTCCAACAATAGGGCCAGCCCTCCGGGTACTCCGGCAACATGCAAGGCTAGCTGCCCCAATGACATCGATATCGGATGCGGTCTCCAAGAGAATTTGTCTTCCGGGAGCTGTTCGAGAAGCGCCCGCGTCGATTCTGCTTCCCTCTTCAACTCGCTGATCCAATCTTCAATAACACTCATGGTGATCTCCTCCTCCGGCCAATGCCGTTCATCTCCTTCACCTTATCATCCCAAGCGCGTAAACGTTTCTTACGGATTGCTGAAAATGCGTACAACGGCGTTCGAGATGATATGATTGTCTTTAAGATCGGCCACTCCATAAAAGATATTCACTGACACCATAAGCGAAACAGCGGTGAACTAAATTTAAGAATGCCGCTGTTTTCTATTAATCTAAAGTTACCCGTTGGAGCGTAACTACTGGATGGTCTTAGCGACTTCGTATGGGACCTGCTAGCCTCTGGCGTCCGCTTCATTATCTTGGCTTTCATCCGACTTTGTTCGAAAAACAGTTTGGTTAAGGATGATTAACCCGATCAGCAGCACCGCACTGACCACACCGACGACTTGGATTCCTGCAGAGAAAGCCTCTCTCGCCGCCTCCATCAGGTAAGGATAGCTTGGATCGGTAAAACTTTCCGTCGCCGCAACAGCTCCAGCCAAGGAGTCACCGACCGCTTCCGCCATCTCCGCAGGGGTGTTCTCCGGAATAGCTCCGGCAATTAGACGCCGGTAGGTGGCAGTCCCTACGGTTCCCAAGATGGCTATCCCCAGCGCCATCCCCATTTCACTGCTCATTTCCGACAAAGAGGAGGCAGATCCGGTCTGCTCCGGCGGAACCGAAGCAACGACTCTATCTGTACTGAGCACCATTAACGGACTGAGACCAAGCATGATGAGAATGCTTCCACTAACCATAACCGCAAGTCCGGGCAGCGACAGCCAGACTGCAATGTTGTAGAAAAGAAAGCCAAAGCTGGCCAATGCCAAGCCAAGGGCGATCAGCTTGGAAGCAGACATCCGGTTCGCCAAACTCGGTGTCATCATCGCACCGACAATATTAGCGAGGGCATACGGGATCATCCATAGGCCTGCCTTCAACGGGGTCAAGCCTTCCACCAGTTGCAAGTACTGTGCAAAAAACAACACGAAACCGCCAAGCGCAAAAACGGAGATCAACAGACCGATTAACGCGCCGTTAAAAGTCCGGTTGCGAAAGAAGGTCAGATTCAAGAGCGGCTCCTGCACAAGCTGCTGCCGGCGGATAAAGATATACCCGGATCCAATACCAAGAATAAGCATAGCGATGGGGAAGGGTTGAATGCCGTAGCTGGCTATTTCCTTCAAAGCATAGATGACCGACAATACAGCCACTAGCGAAATAACCACGCTCGGTAGATCCAATTTCCCGGCTTGCGGGCTGCGAAATTCCGGCAGCAAAAAAGGAGCGGTCAGCAGTAGCACAAGCATAACCGGAACACCTAATAGGAAAACAGAGCCCCACCAAAACCACTGCAGCATCAACCCGCCAATCAGTGGGCCAATCGCGCCTCCTGCTGAAAAACAGCTGAGCCATACGGCTATGGCTATTCCCCGCTGTTTCGGCTTGCGAAACATATTTCCGATTAACGATAAGGTAGATGGCATCAAGGTTGCTCCTGCCATCCCCAAGAGCGCTCTTGTGATAATAAGCATCTCGGCCGACACCGAATATGCTGCTGCAATGGAGCAGAGTCCAAACAAGGCCGCACCAATCATCAACAGCCTTTTGCGCCCAATCCGGTCGCCGAGCGTCCCCATCGTAACGAGGAAACCAGCGAGCATAAACCCGTAAATGTCCAAAATCCATAACTGCTGAGTACTGCTAGGCTGCAGATCGGCAACCACATGTGGAAGCGCTAGATGCAGGACGGAAAAATCCAGCGCAAGCAGCAGAGTAGCAAGCGCTAAAACACCTAACCCCAGCCATTGCCGCATCCCTGCCGTTTCAGGTACAACGGCCTCTTGATGATGTTCTGACATATTCCTCACCTCATTGATCCAATCGGACTTGATGTCAACACTTTGCATAAGTTCAAGCGAAACATGTAATATGCAAAATGCTCGATTTGTATAGCTCCAGCGTAATACAAATCCTGTGGCAAAGGATCAATCGAGTGTCTGAACTTCAAGGTAAGACTTTAGTCGTAAGAAAGCTAAGACTCAAACCATTTATTTCTTAGCGCATAGACCGCTGCCTTTGTACGGTCCGGTAGCTCCAGCTTGCCAAGTATAGAGGTGATATGGGTTTTGACTGTCTTTTCCGATATAAACAATCGGTCGGCAATTTCTTTGTTACTCTCCCCTAACGTGATATGGTAGAGCACTTCTTTTTCTTTTGCCGTCAACTGCTCCAATTCATTGACCGCTTCCCTTTCTCCTCGAACATTAAGCACCAACTGGTTGGTCGCTTCCGGATGAAAAGTACGATTGCCCTGCATGACCGCTATCATTGTATCCACCAGCACATCTGGTTCCACATCCTTAAGCTGATAGCCCACCGCCCCCTCACGAATAGCGGGGATTACGGAATCCCGGTCCGAGAAGCTGGTCAGCATAATGACTTTGACTTCCGGATATCTCTCCGTAATCTGTCTTGTCGCCTCAATGCCATCCATACCAGGCATCTGAATATCCATCAGCACAACATCAGGCATAAGCTGCTCTATCTTCTGTAAAGCCTCTGCTCCATCACGGGCTTGTCCGACAATTTCAATCTCATCATGAACCTCGAGAAAGTACTGAAGTCCTTTCAGTACAACCAAATGGTCATCAACCAGCAATACTTTAACTACCATCCTCGCTTATCCCCTCCTTGCAAAGGTAGCTTCACCTCAATGACTGTTCCCCGGTCTTCTTCACTTGCAATTTCCAGACTGCCGTTCAGCTGCCGGACCCGTTCCCGCATTCCAATCAGGCCCAGTGTGCCAAAGGTGGGAGCAGATAGTTTAAAACCGCGGCCTTTGTCTGCTATTTTCATCCTAACTTTGTCCTGTTCATTGATGATTTCGAATTCCACATGTTCCACCCCGGCATGCTTTTTCACGTTATTCAGAGCCTCCTGGCCAATTCTCCAAAGAGCTTCCTCTATACGGGGAGAAAAACGCATGTTCTCTCCCCGCTTCATATTCATGCTTAAGCCAAGCTTACCGGCATAGTCCTTTAGCAGTTCAGCAACTGTTCTGTGGTCTTCCTCAGGACGTAGCCCCCAGATGAGCGATTTCATCTCAGCCAAAGCCTCCTGGGCAAGCCCGCCAATTTCGAGAAGCCCCTCCTGGGCAACCGAATTATCCTTGTCTACCCTCATCCTTAAGCCTTGTGATACCAAGGAGAGGGAAAATAGCTTCTGATTCACCGAATCATGCAGGTCTCTCGCCAAGCGGCGACGTTCTTCCTCCAGCACCAACTGCTCGTTCTCTTCATAAAGCGTTACGTTATCGATCGCTAACGCTACGTGCTCTGCCAGGTCATGGATAATCCCTATTTCACAAGAATCAAAGGCCTCATCTGCTCTACCGATGAGCAGCACACCGATGATTTCATCGCGATTGGTTAGGGGAATGGCGAGCCAATGGAGCCGTTGAAACGAGTGAACTGTCTCGGCCGAATTGTTTAAAACGGGGAAGCTGTGCAGCTTTCCTTCGTTTTGCACGGCTTTCTGCAGCTTTAAAGCGTCTGTAACGACATCAGCTATTGTTGCTTTTTGGCTGGGTACCTGATCTTTATTTGCAGCTCCTTTTATGTCGTCCAGATTAATCGACTCATCCACATAGTGGAGCTCTTTTTGACTATAAAAGGTGTTCAGATGAAGGAAGTGGTTCCGTTTAAGGAGAATTGCGGCCGTATTCCAGCCAAAATGAAGCCCGATTTGTTCAGCGAAGGTTTGTAGCAGCTCGCCCGTTCCTCTAATTCTCCATGTACTACGAATAACTCTCCCGATTGTGGCATAATATTCCGCTACTCTTTTTTCCTGCTCGTACAGGTCCATGTTCCTTTCCTCCTTTTACACCGCGGCAAATGACTTCGTTGTCTCATGTCGTCATCGCTTCTTTGAACGATTGTTATAAGATTCAAAATAGAGAGCGGCGCTACTTGCCCGCCTGATGGGGTGAAATCGTACTGCTAAATCATAGAATGAACATTTATTAATTGAGCTTATGAAGTGTACCGTTCTTATGTTCCTCGAGCAGCTTTGAGAAAAGCTTGCTAGAGTAATCAATTCTACGTTCAGGAAACTCGCCTGTAAGTACAATTTTTAACATATGAAGCAGACGTTTACCCTTTAGTTCAGTAGGCCCGAGAGACCATTGTCTAATGCTGGGATATAAGTATATCAACCCAGAGTAACGAAATGCTGCCCTCAATCTTTCATAAAAATCATCATAGCTAAGTGATACACCGTTGGCTATTAATTCGTTGTAATAAAGTTTGGCATCCTCAAAGTTAAAATAACTAGCTAGGTCAATATAAAATGGCGCATAATAGCACCACCCGAAATCAATAAAATAGGGTTTTTCATTATAATAATGTATGTGCGAGCCATCGACCGACTGCAAGTCTCCATGGGTGAGAGTCAAGCTGTTCTTCTCATCGTACAAAGCCGCCATATCATCTGCGAATGCGTTGGCTTTTTCACGTAGTGTGGGTAGATAAGCGCGAAATTCCCTGCAAAATTCGGGGGTTTGCTCCATAAACGTTTCAAAATGGTCCACAGACACTTTGGTAACTAAATAATCTTTCCAATAATGACGGTCAGCATGGGGGAGCCACGGCATCTGCGAACCTCTACGCATATTACGGGCATGGATTTTGGCTAATGCCTCTGCAATCCTGGGTGACCAATCTACACCAGGCGGAGGAAATTTAACACTTCCCAAATCTTCTATCGCCATCCATCTAGGCTCATCTGTTTCTATATCCAATGAATAAGTGGCGGGCGTGTTCTGATGGCCCTGGTCAGTTAACGTTTTCATCGCCATACGCTCTTTTAGAGCAGCTTCTTTAAATATCACGCTCTCCTTTTGACCATTTTCATAAGTAACTTCTATACGACGTACATCCGCACCAGACCACCCACGTTCAGCATCTGTCATAAAGCCTTGCTCTAATTGACATACCTTTCCGCGTTGAAGTACGTCGGCTAAACCTTGAGCAATGATTATCATATTGTGTTCCAAATTAATCTACCCCCGTCTATTGTCGAAATAACTGTTCACAAATCGGTCAAGTAATAGTTTTATTTAATAAACTTGAAATCGCGTTCAATTTTACCCATATTAAGACAAATTCCTAAATATTGTTGACAAATATTCCATCTCTATATTATCCTTAATTTAACATAGATTCCAAAGAATTTAACCCTGCAGCATCAAAACTTACCCTTACATACGCAGATGAACATCTGTTATATAACTCCCCACCCTATGTACTATATAGCTGCCAATCATTGTTCCGACCGTACTCCGCCGCTTACGTTTCCCTCTTCTAGACATACAACCTTCTACCATGATCGCATCAGCACACTAGCCAATCCATTCCCAACAACTAGATTTCTTTCTATTATACCCTCCATTTTGTCTACTCTATGGTTTTTTTGGTTTAGTTTCACATGGCTCTGGCCATCATATTCATTTTGCTAGATTGGAAGAACTTCGCGAATATAATAGAGAACGCTTACAACATATGTAACAAAATAAGACTGAAAGGGGGTGATCCGCCTGCTGGTTGCAAGTTATGAATAGGGTCCTAGATTTAAAAATTTAAACTAAAAAGGAGATTTTGTGATGAACAACCATCGTGCTCGCTCTGCCCCTTCGTTTGGAAAGATCGTACTGCTCTTCTTCTTGTCCTTCCTCCTCATCGCTTCAAGCCTTGTAGTTGGACCCGCTAAGCAGGCTGATGCCGCCCCACTCCCTAAGAAAATCATGCTTATGTAGCCGGCTGGGCCAACTTAACCGCGAATGATATTAAGGCAGAGCAATTGTCCCATATCAATTATTCCTTTGCCTTGATCTCCAACGGCAGAGCCACTATTACGAACAATGATCGTACGAAATTGCAGACTATGGTGGGGCTGAAATCCAGAAATCCGGATCTAAAGGTGTTATTATCTGTCGGAGGCTGGGGTGCGAATGGTTTTTCTGACGCAGCACTTACAGACGCTTCCCGCACAATTTTTGCAGACAGTCTTGTGCAACTGGTGACCGCCAATAATCTGGATGGCGTGGATCTGGACTGGGAGTATCCGACTAACCCAGCCGGAGGGACAACAGCGCGTCCGCAAGATAAGCAGAATTTCACGCACCTGCTCGCCAAGGTTCGCGAGAAGCTGAATGCTCAAGGACAAATCAACGGCAAGCAATACCTGCTGACCATTGCTGCCGGAGCTAACAGCGGATATATTAATGGAGTTGAGCTCAATAACATCACGCCTTTGCTGGATTGGATTAATATTATGACCTACGATTTCCATGGTAGCTGGGATTCCACTACAGGCCATCACTCCAATCTGTCTGGTAGAGATATCAGCGTAACCTCTGCGGTTAATCTGTTCAGAAATGGCGGCGTTCCAGCGAGCAAGCTGGTCATTGGCGGCGCTTTCTACGGTAGGGGTTGGACAGGCGTTCAGAACGGGAATAACGGTCTTGATCGGCCAGCTTCTGGCGGCTTTGAAACCGATTACAATACGATTGTTGCCCAATACTTGAACAAAAACGGATATACACGGTACTGGGACAGCAGCGCACAGGCTCCTTACCTGTTCAATGGCAATACTTTTATCACATATGATGACCCGCAATCCCTCAGCCTCAAAGCCCAATATGTGAAAAACAATAATCTGGGCGGCATTATGTTCTGGGAGTACAGTAATGACAGATCCGGCGCATTGCTTCAGTCTATTTATACAGAGATTACCTCAGGTGGAGGCGGGCAACCGCCAATTCCAAGTGGCTACTCTTATCTGGTCGCCCAAGCGAATCAGCAAATTGTCTCTGCTGATAATTACGGTAATGATCCGCTAGTCGCCAATCGAACAACGGCAGGAGATTGGGAGCTTTTTGAATTGATCACGAACTCCGATGGCACCGTGTCTCTCAAGTCTAAAGTCAACGGTAAGTATGTCACAGCAGATCTCAATGCCAGTGGTGTACTGGTGGCGAGAGCCACAAGCATTCAGCAGTGGGAGAAATTTAACCGGGTGAATTTGAGTGATGGCACGATTGCACTGCAAGCACTCGCCAATAATCTGTACGTGACCTGTGAAGTCAATAACGGAGGCAGACTGATTGCCAACCGCACTGCTGTGGGCGGGGCATGGGAAGCTTTCCGGGTGCAAAACAATTAACCGCGGAGCCAAGGAGAGACAACATTCACTTTTATAAACGGTGAGTTTCTCCAGGATCTGCTCACAGAACGGAGCTGTTGTTCGCAAATACAACCAAAGCCAGCGGGTCTCTAATACACGAGACTCGCTGGCTTTATTATGACAAACGATTCGAAAGTTTGAAGTTTCCTTGGGGTAAGCCGTTCATGCCGAATTGGTCGTTCATGCTCCCCGGGTTGTCAACCTCCAGTCATGACGGAACAGGAGGTGACTATGCGGTTAACTCGTCTTTGCGAGTTTCGTGCTGCGAACCGATGCCGTAGCATATACGACGAGCGCTGTCCAGATGAGCGCGAAGCCGATGAGCAGAACCGGCGAGACCGATTCTTTGAACACAAATACGCTCAGTAACAGCATGATCGTCGGCCCGATGTATTGTACGAAGCCGAGCGTGGACAGCGACATCCGGGCGGCGGCCCGCGCAAAGAAGAGCAGCGGTAGCGCCGTTACCACGCCGGAAAGAAGCAGTACGACGAACATGGGTGTAGGCAGTGTCCATGCCGTCGTCTTTCCCACGGCGGCCAAATAGATCCAGTAGCCGAGCGCGACGGGCAGGATGATAGCCGTCTCCGATAACAAGCCTACAGAAGCGTCTTGTACGATCTTCTTCTTCGCGAGGCCGTACAAGCCAAACGAAACGGCCAGCGAAATCGCGACCCATGGGAAGCGCCCGTAGTCGATGGCGATAATGAGCACCGCGGCGCCAGCGATGGCAATCGCGAGCCATTGCCCCCTGTTTGGTTTCTCACGAAGGAAGACGACCGCTAGCAGAACGTTCAGCAACGGGTTCAAATAATAGCCGAGACTTGTCTCGACAACATGGCCGTTGTTGACAGCCCAGATAAAGATGAGCCAATTAGCCGCGATCAGCAGTCCACTGGCGGCAAGTGACAGCAGAAGCGAGCGGCTAGCCGCAATCCGCTTCATGTCACCCCACCGGTGCTGGACGGCGACGAGAATCCCCATGAAGACAAACGACCAGACAACCCGATGTGACAGAATTTCGCCTGCCGGCACATCGTCAAACAACTTCCAATAAAGCGGGAGAACCCCCCACATGATATACGCGATAATAGCGTTAACCAACCCATTGTTCATAATTATTTTCCCTCTTCTCGCTCTGATGTCTGAATGGATTATACGCCTGGATCCTCGCATAGTAAAGGATTATAATTGAACCGCTGGCTGGCAGTCATGCTTTGTTCGGCTGTCGTAGTATTTGAAGTTATAGTTCATCAATCGCTTGTATAGTTAATTCCAAGGATTTAATTCTTCGTTCTAAAAGCGTTCTTTGGGGACTACCAGCCTTTAATTTGAAGTAACTGTTCTCAATTGACGGAAGTAAACCAGTAAGAACACTGTGAGCTTCTATTAAATCTTCCTGAGTGAAATGGTGGGGTCTTTGATTCCAAACATCCTCTAATACAGCTAAGCCTATGCAAGCGGCTTTGAGTCGTTTCTTTACCAAGGTAGTAGTTGCGCCTTTCTCAGTCATCTGGGACAAGGCCTTTTCGAGTTTACGGATTGTAGATTGTAAAGATGTGATGGATTCCAATTTATCTACATTTGATAAGTGTTCCATATTAGTGATGTCCCTCCTGCCTCGTTTCCCTTCATACGAACTTTAACTACGCTCGGGGTCGTTTCTTATGTTCAACAATATGAGGTTAGGTGAGGAATCCCATGAGCCTAAGCCATGATTTTTTGCCACTTGCGATTATTCAAATGATTGGAATTAGAAAATATAGAAGATCAGACCTTTGCCCTCGGATACGGTTTGGCTGTAGAAACGCCGGATTTCGTTAAAATGCTGAAGCATGTAGGCAAAGAATGCCTCCTCATCTTTGTCTGAAACAATGTCAGGCTCAAGAGGATATACTTCGTCCTTGATCATGGTCGGGAAATCATACCGCAAACGGAGCTGCGCCTCATCCAGCTCAGACATAGCCTGAAGCGCTGCTTCAACTTGCTCGGCGCGTAAGGAAAACGCCCCGAATGAGCCAAAATCGATGCCTTTGTCTGACGTTAGCGGAACAACATAACCAAGAGGAGGCTCTCCATCGGAAATATCTCCACAAAGCAAGTAATGAATCGCCTCCCAGGTTCTATCAATGTCCAGTCCGGGATAATCGTCAATTTTCAAACTCTTTAATGCAATGTCGCCTGCTGCGATTTGCTGCACCAGGTTGTCTTCCATAGCAACGTAATATCCACGCATTCCCATGTTATCAGCCTTCTTTCCATTATATAGAAGAGACTATACAGCCCTATTAAAATGTAACATCTGGGAATTGTATATTTCAAGGAACATTAAACAGACCTTCTCGTAAATAATACGACAAAGGTCTGTTTGTTCTCTTTCCTGGATCGTCGAACTAATCGTTGTTGGTCTTCAACCAGAATTTCATTCTATTACTTGGCAATCTGCCATAATCTCCGGTTTAAAACACATACTGTCCGCTCCCGTAATTTTTCGAATTACCTTACATGGTACGCCTGCTGCCAACGAATCCGGCTCAATGTCATGGGTTACGACGCTTCCGGCCCCAATTACACATCGATCTCCTATGGTAACGCCGCCGCATATCGTTACGTTAGCTGCAATCCATACATCGTTTCCGATTGTAACCGGCTTAGCATAGCACAGAGACTTGGGATGACCGTGCTGATCCATCATGAATCGACGTTCTGAAGCAACCAGTGGATGAACAGGAGTTACGATGGTCACATTGGGACCAAAACTTACATGATTCCCGATCTTCACCTTGGCATCATCCTGTACGGTGAGGTTATAGTTTCCAAAGAAGGAATGGCCGATCTCGGTATGAATACCGTAATGAAAGAAAACAGGACCCTGTATGAAGCAATTCTCTCCCTTTTGACCAAGCAGATCCTTCAGTATGGCTTCTCTCTCTTCCGTTTCATCTTCAAGTGTACGGCTGTATAAACTGCTAAGATTGTGAGCCTTCTGCTTGATTTCACGCAGTTCAGGATCAGCCGGACTAAACAAAATACCCTTAAATATCCGTTCTTCCTCTCTCATTTGCGCCTCTCCTTATGCTTGCAATATTAGGCCGAATCCGTCACCACTCTACCTGGTCAAAACGCATCGATTTGTAATAATATTCTTTGTCATGACTGGTAATTTCACGAAGGACCCTGCACGGATTTCCGACAGCAATAACATTCGCTGGGACATCTCTGGTTACGACGCTTCCGGCACCGATAACGCTCCCTTTTCCTATCGTCACGCCAGGCACGATAATGGCTCCGCTGCCAATCCAAACTCCGTCCTCAATGACAACGGGCAAAGCAAACATTCCACCTTCTTTACGCATTTCCGGATGTACTGGATGATTGGTTACGGCGATTGTGACGTTTGGCCCAAACATCACATCATTGCCAATCGTGACCTTATAATCGTCTACTACGGTCAAATTGAAATTGATGTAAACGTTGCTGCCGACAGTCGTATTCGATCCATAAGACATCCGAATGGGAGGTTCCATCCATACATTTTCACCAATACTCGCAAATAATTCCTTCATTAAAACCTTGCGTTTGTCTAAATCGTCAGGATGCAAGTTGTTGATTTCGTAACATAGCACCTTGCCGCGTTGACGCGCACGTGCCAACGTGGCCGCTTCTTCAGGATAATTGGCATCACGATCGGTAAATAATTGACGACTTGCCATTCTCTCTTGGATATTCATTCATCATTCTCCTCGTATTTATTTAGTCAGTAAAATTTCTTGTAATATTGTTCAGCCATTTATATTGGCGATACCGGATAAACGCCAGAGGCAGTTTAATCAGCTCATCCAGCTAATAACGGCATACAATAATATTGGCGGTATACGCCAGACAAAAGCGCAGAGATAACTCAGCGGCAAGATAATGCCCCACATGACAACAGTATCGCACCAGAATCCGAACTTGGAATCTCCTCCAGCAGGAAATATGCCCGCGATGGTAGCGGCATTTATGGACTTGGCAATGCAATAATAAGCGCAAATTAAAAGCATCCCATCAAGATAACTTTGGGCATCTGCATTTAAATTCACAACGGAGAAGACTAGCGGCTTTATCAGCAAAATCGTAATGCCTGCCAGCGTGCCGAAAATTAATGCGTATACCGTTATTCGATTGCCTGCTTGTTTAGCTTTCTCCATTTCGCCATTCCCTAAATATTTACCGACCAGCACGGCCCCTCCGGTAGCGATGCCTCCGCACAGTACAATCGCTAAGTTTTTTACCACTGCGGCAACAGAGTTAGCTGCAACCATATCCACGCTTACATGTCCGATAATGGCTGCTGATGCAGTCAAAGCACCCCCCCATACGATAAAATTGCCCAAGACAGGCATCGTATACTTCAAGAAATCTTTTAGCAAATTGAGCTGAACGCTATCCCGTAGTGGCAGTTGAAAACGCACCTGACCCCGCGTAATAGAATGAACCACGCAACAACCGAGTTCGATTAAACGCGCACAAACCGTCGCAATCGCAACCGCCGTGATGGCCTGTTCCGGGTTCCCGGGAAAAAAGACAAATATGCAGAGTGCATTAAACAAAATATTCAAAATCAAGCACACCGAACTGATCCATGCGCTTAAACGGGCATTTTCCATGCTTCTTATTACGCTAAAGTACATTTGGGAAAGGCCCATTGCAAGGTATGAAAAAGAAAGCGCTTGAAGGAATCTTGCACCGTACTGTATGAGTTCTACATCATTTGTAAAAAATCGCATCAGCAGTTCCGGGTTCAAAACGGAGAAAGCAAAAAAGAGTATGGATATAAAGAAAGAAAATATGCAGGCAAGACTTAGCACGCGCTGTATCGTCCGTACATCCCGTTTCCCCCAATACTGCGCCGTAAGAATGCTTGCGCCTGTTGCCAGCCCCATATAAAACAAGGTCAACATAAATGTAATTTGACCTGCCAGTGATACGGCTGACATCGCTGACTGACTGATAAGCCCCAGCATGACAACATCTACGGAAACAACCAAAGCCGAGATCAAATTCTGCAAAGCAATGGGAATGACCAAAGAAATTAACTCTTTGTTGAAAGTCCGATTTGACGCTGTCACCTCCCGTGCATTTTTCAGCATTTCACAACTCCCTTCTTACTTTCCGCTATATAATAAAAGATCACTTTAATATAAATATAGTTAACAAATATTGTTCTATCTATAAAAATTGACTATTATAATATAAGAATCGTACATCATTGAGAAAGGCGAGTTATATGAATAATGGACTTCAATTGTTTTCTGATCTATCTGAACAGGTAAATTACAATTATTCCGGCTTTCCCCTTTATGTTCGTAAGGGACATTTGAGCCAATTTCACAATTACACCGCAGCTGCCATCGTCACCCTGATCTTGAATTTATTATGGTTCTTGATGGATCAATGAATTTTTTTATAAACGGAGATACTGTGATTCTTAATAAAGGCAATGGAATTTTTGTGAATAGCAATCGTTTACATTTTGGTTATTCCGAAGACATGAAGGATTGCACTTTCATTGTCATCGTTATTCATCCTGAGCTTCTTAGTAATAGAGCTTCACTTGCAATACAGTATTGGGATAACAAATTCGGGTCAAACAAGGATGATTATGTATTACTTACCGATCAAATGGTCTGGCAGCAAGAAGTATTGATTGCGATAAAAAATCTGTACGATGAGATGCACTCTGCCTCAAAACAAAACCCGCTTCGTCTTCTTTCACAAGCTACAGCTCTGTGTGCAATTATGGGCGATCATCTATCGGAAAAAGCTGAACAATATAACCGCGATCAAATATGGACGAACATTTGGAAGATGACCGCGTTTATTCATCAGAACTATGAATTCAAAATCACCCTCGATGATATCGCAACCGCAGGCGCTGTATGCCGGAGCAGATGCTTCCAGTTCTTTAAGGAATATGTAGGACAAACGCCAAATTCTTACTTAACTCGATACCGAATTCAAAAAAGCCGCGAGTTGTTAACAGAAACCAAACGATCCATTAGTGAAATTGCGATAGCCTGCGGCTTTCAAAGCGCAAGTTATTTCACGCTGACTTTTCGCAAAGAAACAGGGCTGACTCCACAGGCTTACCGCAAGCAACTCCTTCAAAATAGCACTCAAGTTTAGAACGTTATGTTGCTATGTACAATGAACTTAATTGAAAGCGGGGACGAGCAGTTGCCGTCCCCCTGATGGTAAATCCATTTAATCAATGAACGCATCATTCAGTAGCTTAGTTAAATCCAAAAAGTTCCCAAGATAATAACCAAGAGAATAAATAATACGAGGACGGTACCTACAGGCGATGGACGATGACAATGACTAACATGACTCATGATAATTCCTCCTTTTTGTTATTAGGTACATTCTATGTACACCAGAGGTCCTAGGGTAGTCATTAAGCCTATTTACGGTAAAATGTGCGTGTGTCTTGAGATCAAAAGAAAAAAGCACCCTATAAAGAGTGCTCAAAAATGAATTTCGTTCTTCAATCCATCATAGCGCTGTACTATTATCCCACCCGCTATCGTTGCCGTTGATGTATTTCTGAATGATGGTATTCAATATAAAGCTAAACACCATTGTGCTGCAACAGATCAAGCCGATTGCCATACAAATCCTCGAATACAACTTCTATGCCCCAAGGAACTTCGCTCGGCTCGCCATGGAAAATCACACCTTTCGCTCTCATCTGTTCATAATCTCGTCTGCAGTCGTCTGTCTCAATGACCAGACTGACATGATCCGCTACTTGGCTGCCGACTCGCGATTCCTTTTCAGTCGTGTCTGCCTTAACAAAAACAATCCCCGTCTGGCTCTCTTTGGAAGGAGCAACCGCAACCCACCGCATGCCGCCGCCGAATGCATTGTCCGCCAACAGCGCAAACCCTGCCTTCTCCGTGTAAAAAGCAATCGCTTCATCGTAGTCTCTCACCAGCAACGTAATGTGTCCGATGTGTTTCATCATCTTCGTCTCTCCTATCATCTATGGATTTCTTCCAGTGTAACCGCCGTGCTTGCTCGCGTATTGTATAAATCCGACAACAGATTCTTCTCGCGAAAATAATCCGACGGCGTCATTCCAACCATCCGCTTAAAGCGATGGATGAAGTGCGCCTGATCATAAAAGCCGGCCTGCAACGCATAGTGCAGCATCCGCTCGTGCCGAAGCTCCATCTGTTGTAGCACGAACTGCATGCGCTGAATATCTGCAAACTGCTTGGGTGTGACGCCGAGACCTGCCTTGAATGCGCGCTCCAAAGTGCGTTCAGTCATCTGCACTTGCTCCGCTACCTGCCGTACAGGGACCAAACCATGATGCCCAATGATAAATGCTGCGGCAGCCTCGGTTTCCGGGCGAAAGGTCGGCTCCGGCTGGAGCATGTTGATAAGCCATCCTTCCAGTGTGCGGAACTTGGCTGAGATACTCTCTGCATCCACTAGCCTCTCCCCTAGCTCTAACACCTGCGGTCCCAACAGCTCATCCATATTCCTGATCCCTCCGGTAATCTCATGAACCGGATTCCTCAACAGCGCAGAAAATCCGAGCGGCCGAAACATGACGCCCAACATCTCCACCTGGCCTGACCTGGCAATATCCACGTAGTCCGACTGATGTGCATTGACATGGGTTCGTTTGCTGGAGACGAGGTTACCCTCCCTATCCAGGTAGCTGTGGGCATCGCCAAGATTAATCACCAAATGATAAAGCCCATCCGGTATCATTCGTGGTGATGCAGCCGCCGCCTCATTCTCATCTTGCGCGATGTACCATAATAGTTGGACATATGGTTTGATACGCGCCGAGCAAGGAAGATGGGTTAGGTAAATCATATCGTGCCCCCCTCGCTCAGATCCATCCTAAGGTTTTAAGGGTTCTAAGAATCGCTGTTACTGCCTGCACACGCGTCACTTCCCGTTCAGGCTCAAACCTGGTTGCACTCATTCCAATCATGATCTCTTTTCGTATCATGCGTCAACACTATCGGCATAGCTTGAATTCACATTGCTTCTATCCTCATAATGTTGCAAGCCAGTGGCATTGTTTTTTCCCATATCTGGAGCATGAGCATCTCCCCACTCTACTTCTTCAAACAGTAGCCCTGCCATTTCCTGTCTAGTAAGTGGCTGATTCGATCCTTCATCATGCTTTGCGTATTCTTTGCCGAGCGCTCTAAATAACATAGCGATGAAATCCTTCTTTGTTACAGCTTGACTTGGTGCAAATTGATTCGCGCCAATACCATGAACCAGACCTTTAGCTGCAGCAAGGCGAACGGAATCCTCTCCCCAATGACCGACCATGTCATCGAAGAGTACGTTGTTCTCAGCGATGATGTTCAGCTCATTATTTGAGGACGCGATCTCCACAATCCAGCCTTCGGCATCTTTAACCTTACGGGCAGGAACAAATTCTATCGTTTTCGTTCTCTCATCATAGCTGAATGCCCCCCAGAAAATGGAGGAGTCTCCTTCTTGCTGTCGTAGAGGGATTTGTCTAATCAGAGGCTCATCGATCTTATCCACAACGGCTATCGTTTGGTCCGTGTTCATATGAATAATTTCGATCTTATATTCTACAATGCTTCCTAGTACGTGGCTGTTTGGCCACTTCTTGTTAAATTCTTCTTCGAATGCTGGTTGGCTGGATTTATCCGTTAAAGTGATCCTAAAACCCATATCCTCATGACTCAGCTTATTTGTAGTAAGAATATCTCCAAGCTTCGGAATAAATGAAGATAAATGAACGGGAATATGGTAGCTTCCATAAGGAGCTTTTATTTCAATCGTGAACTCCTCATTTTTAGCCTGTATTGCCGTTAATACTCTATCTGGTATAGTCGCGTAGACGATGTTATCTCTGGGATCCGCTTCAAGTGTTACTTCCGGCATGGAAAGATCGATAGAGCTCAGGGGTATCTTTTTACCATTAAGGTCAATGAACAACTTGCTGACAGGTGGTGTCGGCACTTTAGAGTCCTCACCACCGCCTGTATCAATGATAGGTTCTTCAATGATTGGTGCTGACTGCCTTACCACAGTAATCGTATAGATTTTTGAAACTCCATTTTGTGCCGTTACTTCAATTTCTATTGCATTATTCCCTGTCCGTAATGGAACTGGACCAAATGGAGAACCACTGTCTACGATTTCACCATTAATCGTGATCACAGAGCGTGCATCCATAACAGTAGGGGTTAGCATGATACTGCTAGTTCCGCTACTGACATTGGCCGTATAGCTAGTTGTTTCCGCTGAGAACGCTGGTCTGAGCTCTCCAGATGATAGAGTTAAACCACTTAAAATTGTATTATAAGGGAGCACCGTTGCACTTACTTCATTCGAAGGAATACTCTCCCTTCCAGGGTAATTAGCTCTGACTGTGTAGTAATGGGTAACTTCTTCCGGTTGGTTTGTGACGGTATATACAGAGCCAGTAACGGTTGCAATATCTACTCCACCCGCTAAGGGGTTTAAGCTTTGGGTAAGCGTATAGCCGGTAGCCCCATTCACGGGCTCCCAAGATAAGTGCACTTCGTTTTGCTCCACCCTTGGCGGATTCATGATGGGAACACTTGACAAACGAATCACCTGTTGAGTGTTAGTAGGGATCAGCCACACATTCAAATCGTCATATGCTGCTAGATAAGTACCATTATATTGGCTCGGTAAGTCAAAGCCTCTCATTTCACCAGTACTCGTATCTATTTTATAGAATTGGGTTGTACCAGAAGGTTTAGCCCAAAGATTCTGACCGTCGAATGCTGCTTGGTACATATGAGTATATTCATCCCGCAAATTTGTATATCCTGTCATTTCCCCTGTTTCTGCATTCATTTTTATGATTTGATTTGCACTATAAGGAACCATCCAAATATTTTCACCATCAAAAAGTCCTCCATTGAAGGCATACCCCCCCCTAGAAAATCCACTAGGCCAATTCTGATATGTAGTCATTTCTTTTGTTCCTGTATCGATTTTAAGCACTTGATCTACTCGAGAAGGAATAAACCATATAGAACCATCATGATATACAGCTCCCGAGAAAGCATTTGCTTCCAATTGAAATCCTTCAGGCCAATCTGAATACCCTTCCATAGACTCGTCTTGTGTGTCAAACCTAACAACTTGATTAGCATTAGATGGAGCCATCCAGACATATCTGCCATCATATATACCACCATTAAAAGCTGCGAATCCACTACCCCTATTAAAGTCATTAGGCCAATTATTAAACCTCGTTAAATCACCAGTACGCGTATCAATCTTAAGTACATGATCAGCAATAGCCGGAATTAGCCATAAGTTCTGACCATCATATACCCCGCCTGAGAATTGACCATTTCTAAAATTATTTGGTGGGGAATACCCATCTGCCCAAATATCGTAGCCCTGCATCTCCCCTGTCTCAGGTTCATTCTGACCACTTGGTTGGTTTCTTGAGGAATCATCCATATGTATCCATCAGCATATAACGCTTCCGAAAAGAGCGAATAGCTCCAATTAAACCCGGTGGGCCAATTGTTATAACTTGTGATCTCAATGTCTGGTCCAACCGGGCCATAACCGCTCCCCTCTGCGGCTGCCGGAAGCCACCCACATGCTAAGCAAACAACAAGTAATCCCGCTAATATCCTTCTGCGTAATTCTATTTTCCCGCTTGTTATCATACCCAAACCTACCCTTCTAACATTGCTTATTCTATTATACCTATCACGCTTAAGCGGCTAAAGCATTTTCTCGCTGAGGAGTTTGAATTCTCTCCCTTGTCTAATATGGTCAACGCGTTTGACTTGAATTATAATTTTAATAGCAGTATCTCTCAAGAACGTACTTTGGGGGGAACATAGTAACTAAATGGAATACAATCAGGAGGTGAGAGTATGGACGAAGAAATGCGTTACTGTCCTGTCGCAGAGGCTTTGGCCGTAATCAGCGGAAAGTGGAAGCCGTATATCTTTCGGCACCTTACCGGCCAAACAAAGCGCTTCGGAGAGTTACAGAGAGCATTGCCTCAAATAACACGAAAAACACTCACCCAACAACTTCGGGAGATGGAGGATGACGGAGTCATCAACAGAACAGTATATCCGCAAGTCCCACCAAAAGTGGAATATTTTCTTAGTGATTACGGCAAGACACTTATTCCAGTTATGAGCTCACTTTCAAGTTGGGGACAAGAGCACTTCAAACGGGACAATCATGATGGAGACCAATAGCATGGGAATGCCGTAGTTCCCTTTTTGGCATAGATGGACCACTTCTGAGCTTAATACCCATTAGTAGATGTTACCTTTGCCTCTATTCCCGCACAGCTTCTAACGGGTCAACATAACAAATCCTGCTTCTTCAAGCAGACGATTAAGATAAGTACAAACGCTCAAGTCATTGACGGTAACTTTATCACCATCTAATGACGTGAGCGTTTATAGTAAAGATACTTTTAACCTGTAATATTGAATTCAGCTGTTCCAATCATACGTTTATTTCTTTTCTTCACATTTAATTTAAAGATTACGGTAATCATGATCGCAGCTACGCTTGCCAATGCACAGAAAATAAAATAAGCATTATAGCCACCATGATCTCCGTATGTGTTAAAGAAGTAGATATTGACAACGGGTATTAGAATATCTGGCAAATAGCCCAAGAAAGATATAAATCCAATCGAAAGACCTAAAACTTCTTCTTTTATATTACAATCCCCTAGCAATGACCAATACAGACCTCTGATGATATAAACCATTAAACCCGTAGTGACGATCAGAATATAATAATACATATGAGGTAAAGTAATAGGTGAAAGCGCTACCGCAAATAGAAGAATGGTGGACATCCCAAGCCGCTATTAAGATGTTGCTCTTGCCAAACTTATCCCCCAGAAATCCCCCCAAAAACCCACCAATTGGGCGCATCCAAAGCATAATAACGGTCACTTGACCTACTGTAGCTGCATTAATTTTGATATTCGTTTGCAAAAATCCGCCTAAATAATAAACAGACCATGCCACAATATAGGACGTAAATATGATGCCGCCTAGCAACCATACAAATTTATTATTGAATATTTTTTTGAATATTTTAATATCAAATTTCGTTTTGTTCTTTGGATTAGATGCAGATGCTGCTTGTCTAATAGACGATTTATCTTCTTTAACAAAAATTAAAAATAGGATGGAGACCAATATAAGCACAGCTGAGTACATATAAACTACAGCTTGCAGTGCTTCTTTTTTATGAACATATTCGGAACTAGTACCCAATATACTCGAAAAAATGAATATGGCTATGCTAGCCAAAATAGCCTCAACAATGCCTTTACCTCCATCTAATGCACCAAAAAAACGTCCCTCTTCTTCTTTTTTTGAAATAAGCTTAACCAGTTTTAAATGTGCTGACCAAAAAGTGAATACGGAGAAAAGTCCCCAAATTGTAAAGATAACAATCACTATTGGATAGCTAGGTACCTGTGCAAACCAAATCCCAGTAAGTCCACAAACCAAAAGTGATATGAATATTAGCTTTTTAGAGGAGAACCTGTCTGCCAGCCAACCGCTTGGAAAATATCCTAAAATAAAAGCAACACCCAAAGCCGAAAATATACCGTTTAAGTCTGCAAGAGATATATCGAAAACTTCCAAGATCGTTTCTTGATAATTGGTTTTTAAATAAATCAAAGGATAAATGGATCCTGCTGCCAAAATAATCAGAAAAAATTGAAAGTATCTACTGAAACTTTTAGTCTCCATATTACAACTCCCTTCTATTTGAAGAGTGGATAGGTTTGTTTCAAAATTTCATCGGTATGCATTCTCACATTTTTCACGATATGATGATTTATTTGATTATAAAATTCGTGATTTTTTGCATCAGGCATAAATGTGCGTTCGGTTTTAACCATTTTACTTGCTGCCTCATCAAAACTTGTATCAACGGATAAATATTGGCTCACACATATAGCAGCTCCTAGACATGCACTGCTGCTGCCTTTACGTCTATGGACGGGTAAACCAAATAGATCAGCTATAATTTGCATAAGCAAATCGCTCCTAGAGCCACCGCCTATGACAACGACATCATGTAACTCGACCTTTACTTCCTCTAACATCTCATCGATATTATTTTTGATATTGAATGCAATCGCTTCCAATATTGAACGGTAAATATGGTATTTTGTATGGCGTTGATCAAAACCTATCATCATCCCTTTTCGATATGGAAAAGATGATGAAGGCAGCCAGTCGAGAATGGTAATCAGTCCATCACTGCCTACAGGCACATCTTCTGCTCTAACGTTCAAATATTCCTCTTCCGACACACCCATTTCCTCGGCATGAGTTACAAGCTCTTCGCCAATTAGCTTTTTAAACCAACTTACAGTCCACATCCCGCGTCGTATTCCGTTTGATTCATAGACATATTTAAATGGAATGCATGCGAGTGTGGGGAAAAAATGACGAGCACCTTCGAAGTAATCATTTCTATACAGCATAGAGGAAATAAGGGTTCCAAGTGAAATCATAATGGATCCCTCGTCCTTAATTCCGGAGCCCAGAACCTCAACGGCCTTATCATTGGCTGTCGCTATGACAGGTATATCATCCTTCAAACCAAATTCAGAAGCCAGTTCTGGGCGCAAGGATCCCAGCTTATCCCCCGGTTTTACGAGATCAAATAGCATCTCTCGTTTCAACCCGTTTGCTTTCATGATTTCATCGTCATTGAACCAATCTAATGTTTCGCGGTCTAATGGCCAATGAACCTCATAGTTTGCAGCGGTATCCTTAAATTCACCTGTCAGTCTAAAACCGAGATATCCAGAAGTTGTCGTTACATATTTGACTTGATCATCTGTATGTACATAAGGATGATTTAGTCTAGAGTCCATCCAGCTTATCACGGGATAAGCTAGATGGCCCTTTTCATTTAATAAAACACGACAACATCTTATGGTACATAAACCAATGCCAACAATAAGTTTAGGATCTCCTGTAAAATTGGCCAGACAATTTTTGATTCCTCCGTACACGCTGTCCCATAAATCATCATCAGGATGTAAGGCTGCGCCTGGCTCAGGAGATTCAATTTCTTTTAACTTATACGAACCAAAAGCAACTTCATTTCCATCCAAATCATAAATAGCCACTTTGGTACTTTGTGAGCCATTATCAATTCCCATTACATATCTACTCACAAAAATCACCTCAGTCTCTTCCTTTAATGAATTTCATACCTTCCTCTTGAGGGAAAATGGTACCGAAATTCATAATGCCGTTAGGATCAAATGCTTCTTTTAGTTTTTCTAACATATAGTAAGCTGAACCATGCTCATCTTCCGTCCACTGTGTACGATACTTACCAATGCCATGATGATGGCACATGGAGCCGCCGAGCTTTAATGTTTCCTCGATAATAATAGTATGAATGGGGTGATGATAAACTCTCAGCTCATCTTCAGGCGCACAGTTAATATTATAGTTGTATACAAAATACATATTTGTTCCATTAATATAGCTATGGGAGGAGTGTCCGCCAAGCATAGTGATGTCTTCCATTCGATCAAACTCATTTCTCACTCTATTCATAACATTGTGGTAAATCTTAATAATGTTTTCCCAGTCTGCAGATACTTCTGTTGTGAATCCATCATGTTTGCTGTGATCCATCATTTCCTGGAATTCATTATCAATGCTTTGTTGCGTCCAATTCAATTGATTAAACCAATTTTCAATGAGGCGGTCTTCCACTTTTTCAATTACATGATCTTTGAATTTAGAAACAGCTTCTTCAATTCCCTCTACAGTTGCTTTTACAATGCTCTGTGGTCCTTCTGACATGAAAATTAAAACACACTTATCTTTATAGAAATGCGCAAAGTGCTGTCTTGCATCTTCTTCAGAATAGACGCGAGCAACCGAAGGTCTAAATCCGTTTACCATCACTTCTCTCAAAATATGGATACCCGTATCAATATCTTTTATTAGATACCCATGGAAACCATTGTTCTCAGGATAATATTTGAAGATTTTGACGGTAACTTCGGTTATATAGCACAGCGTACCTTCATTACCAATGGCAATATGCCTAATATCTGGCCCGCCAGCTCTTCTTGGAACATTTTTTATTCTGGAAATGTGTCCGTTAGGAAATACACATTCTAAGCCTATAACCATATCTTCAATAGCGCCGTACAAAGTTGAAAACTGGCCAATACTTCTAGTTGCTAATAATCCGCCATATTGTGCCACCGGTTTGGACTGTGGAGAGTGACCGGTAGTATAACCCATTTTACGAAGCTCATCCTCTAACGTTTGCAGGACTACACCCGCTTGTACCGTTGCTTGCATATTATAAGGATCAATTTTAATAATATGATTCATTTTCGATCCATCAATGACTAAAGTTTGATCTTTCCAGTTTTCAAGCCCGCCTTCTGTAGCTGTTTTTCCACTTCTAGGAATAACATTAATGTGATGCTCATTACAGAACATCAGAAGTGCTTTCACCTCTTCTGTTGAGTAAGGATATACAATCGCTAGTGGAATCGGAACGTCCAGCACTTTTTTAGCTTTTGCATATTTTTTATAACGATCTGCAGCTGCATCATAAAGGGCTTCATCATTTGTATTGATTTGCTCAACTGGAATGATAGACTCCAACGCTTGTAGTAACTGTTCTTTATTCATAGTATCTCATTCTCCTTTGTCTAACTCTTTTGTCTTATCTCACCAAGTATCCGCCATCAACATTTACTAAAGTGCCATTTACATAGTTTGAAGCATCTGAAGCTAGGAAAACGACCGTACCCATTAAGTCCAAAATGTTTCCCCATCTATTGGCAGGAATATGATCTAAAATACGTTGATTAGCTACATCGTTTGATCTTGTCGCCGTTGTAAGTTCAGTAGCAAAATATCCAGGAGCAACACCATTCACTTGTATATTAAATTGAGCTAATTCATCGCAGTAGGCTTTGGTAAACCCGGCCAATCCGTGCTTACTTGCAGCGTATGCCGGTGACCATTGTCCCCCAAGGTAAGAGAACAAAGAACAGGTATTAATAATTTTTCCGCTATTTTGTGGAATCATATACTTAGCTGCCTCATGCGATAATTCAAAACAAGCTGTTAAATTAAGCGCAATCATTTTATCCCATTGAGTTCTTGTAACTTCGTTACATCTGGTTCATTAATACCAATACCGGCGTTATTCATGAGAATATCTATTTTTCCAAAGGTTCGAATACACGCTTCCACAACTTCGTTGCAGACACCATCTTGCGTAATATCTGCAATCATAAGATGGTACTTAACTCCCTCTGCTTCAATCATTGTTCTAGTTTCATCGTGATCATCAGCAATACTAACTGCAAAGATATCTGCTCCTGCTTTCGCAAGTGCCAGCGCAAAGCCTTGCCCGAGTCCTGAATTTCCTCCTGTAATAACTGCCGCCTTTCCTTTTAGGCTAAAAAAATTCAGCGAGAAATCTTTAATCTCATTCTTCAAGTTCACACCTACCTATCGTCGTTTGATTTCTCACTCAGATTATCACATAAGAAAAATAGAATCAATGAAATTTTCTTATAAAATAATATTTAATGCTATTATAAAGAAAATTTCACATCATAATGAGGTTTGATATGAAAATATATGGTAATAATATGGCGTAAAGGGTAAGGGAATTGCATAAAATCCATCGCTTATATAAGTAAAGAAAAGCTGTCTACTCACTTGACAATCATGGCTGCTACTTTAAAATTTGTAATATAAGATGGAACTGAAAACGACCATCATCTTAATTTTGAATATTTGGAAAGAAGGACATATGTTAAATATAAATATAAACAAATTGAGTCAACTGGAGCTTTCTGTTCATAACAAAATTACTGAAATACTTAAACAAAATAACAATCTTAGAATATTGGAAGCCGCTCATTTAGGTAATGTTTCTCCATCCCAAATATCGAAATTTGTAAGAAAGTTAGGGTTCGAAAATTTCAAACAGTATAAACAGCATTTTGGAGGACAGCAAATTGTTCCAACAAGTATGAAAAAGTCAACGGAGCTTGAACGACTTCTTAAAATTATAGAAAACTTCAATCCTGCTTTGATCGATAATTTTTTGAAGATTTACAATAAATACAATAAAATTGTTCTGTACGGACTAGGACCATCATTTATTTGCGCAGAATATTTCTCATATAAGCTCGCTCTGGTTTCGGAAAAAAGTATTTATGTATCACAAAGTGAGACGTATACCAAAAATTTAGTTGATAAAGACACCCTGCTAATCGTTTTTTCAGTAACCGGAAAGTTTGCTTCTTTTAACGATTTGTTCAATTCAGTAAAGCCATACGGAACTGAAATAATGCTAATCTTAGAAGAGTATGACAACTCTTTAGCTTTAGAGATTGATAACATATTTTATTTAACGAAATATAATCAAAGCAATCACTTATTACCTTTTGAAAAAACTCGGACTGTCTTCTTTATTTTTATAGAGGAGGTTATTACTAGATTAATGGCAGAACGAAAGGCTGAAACTGAGGACTGAAACCATACATAAGGTGCAAAGCTGCCGCATCCCAGATTGTATTTGTTCAACCACATAGTCGTTTGATTTCTGGCCAGATCATACTGTTCAAAGCGATGTGAATAAGCACCTGTTTCCTGCGGAACAAAGTGTTTATTCACAAATGACTTCTGGTAGAATTCCACGATTATTCGATTGGTTTATTTGAATGATTGTGTTGTTTGCAAACGCTTTCGATTTGTTGTACATAAAAACGCCGCCTGACGTTCGGCCGCGTCCTTCGTGAACTTCAAATCGGTCATGTTAGAGGGTTATGGTGAAGGACGAGCCTTCTCCCCATGTACTGTCGGCTGAAATTTTCCACCCGTGTTTCTCAATGATCGTCTTTACAATGGATAAACCGAGTCCAACACCGCCCGTTTTGCGGGAACGCGATTTATTCACCCGATAAAATGGTTCAAAAATCTGCTGCAACTCATCCGAAGGAATGCCATTTCCTGTGTCGGAGATGATGATCTGGCCCACTCCTTGCTCCACTTTGGTTTCTATGCGGATGGTCCCCCCTTCTTATTGTATTTCGCCGCATTTTCCAGCAGATTGAAGAATGCCCTGTATAATAAGATTTGATTGCCTCTCACAGTCCGGAGCTCGCAATGGAGTTCAGTTCTAATCTGTCCCTCTTGAAGTTGGGGATGAAGCTCACTGCATATGGATTCGAACATCTGCTGCAAGTGAATGGAAGTGGTTTCCAATCCCTCCTGCTCGTCATAAAGGTTCAGCAGATCATCTACTACCGCCATCAGCCGCTTCACATTTCGTTCTGTCGTCGCAAGTGTCTCTTCGTAATGGGATAGGGTCGGTTCTTCCTCCAAGCGAAGCACCTGTATTCCTGCATGAATGGTGGCTAATGGGGTCTTTAGCTCATGGGCAACATTCGCTGAGAATCGTTTTTGTCTCAAGAACGATTTTTCGATGCGATCGAGCATGATGTTAAAGGAATGCCCAAGCACACCAACCTCGTCGGTTCGTTGTTCGTTCGGAACGCGCTTCTGTAAATCATCCTCAGTGATGGTGGAAATCGTATCGCTCAATTCATGAATGGGACGTAACGATTTCCCTGCGACGATATATACCATAAACATACCGAGTATGGATACAATCACCAGGATAATCATATTGGTTATATCAAAATTGCTTTTGGCTTTGGTAACTGCTGGAGTAAGTGTTGGTTCTCGAACCGGATCTAGCTGTAGACTTCTTCCTTCGACAATTTGAACTGGATGAGGAGATGCGATTCCAGGTTGGGCTGTCTCAAAATTAATAAATTGCGTGCGTGCATTATAGGATGCGGCTAATGTCAGGATAACCGAACAAAGTATTAATATTGCTCCTGCAAGCAATGTGATACGCATTCTTAAGGATATTGTGCTTGCGAATTTCATTCCTTATCCTCCTCAATCTTATACCCCATGCCGCGGACATTTCTTATGAGCTCTTGGGTACACCGAGGCTGAGCATTCGCTAGTTTCTTTTTAATGGAATGAATGTGATACTTAAGCGTATCCGGAAATAAGTCTGTATCGCTATCACTCGTGTGGTTTAACAGCCGTTCCGTGCTGATCACTTGTCCTTTATGAAGCATCATATATTCTAAAATGGCATATTCCTTTTTGGTAAGAGGCAGTTTTGCATCATGAAAGGAAACCATTTTCGTAGCCATATTTAATTGAAGTCCGCCACAGGTTAGTTCGTTCCCGTGATGAATATAAGTCATGCGTAACAAGTTTCGTAATCTTGCCTGCAATTCCAAGAAGTCAAACGGTTTTGACAAATAGTCATTGGCTCCCATATCCAGCCCTATAACTCGATCCTCTATGGCATTTCGTGCCGATAAAATCAATATTTTGGTTTCCTTGTCCTTTTCCCTAATGTATTTCAACACCTTTAAACCATCGATTTCGGGTAAATTCAGATCGAGGATAATCACATCATATGCGTTAACGCTATAGTAGCTTAGAGCTTCTTCTCCATCGTATGCTTTATCGACAGCATAGCCGCTTTTACGAAGCCCGCGGTCCATGATTTCTGATAGTTCCTCTTCATCTTCCACAAGCAGAATCTTCATAACGCCTCCGTTTCTTTAATCAAGAGGCGGGCATGGAATGCCCGCCTCTTTTCAATGCCCTATTTTTTTGCAGATGTTGTTTTGCCGGCAGACTGTTTTTGCACCGACTCCGGAACTTCACCAATAGCTTTTGCTTCTCCTTTGATGGCTTTGCTAAAATCGATTTCCACGCCTTCGACTTCAACGAGGGAGACTTGCTTATTTCCTGCCTTAACTTTCGTTTTGCCGCTCAACCCTTTCCGGGCGGACTCTGGAACTTCACCAATAGCTTTCGCTTCTCCTTTGATGACATTGCTGAAATCAATCTTTGCGTCTGGAACCTCGGTAAGTGAAGTCCCGCCTGTACCCGCAAATACGGAAGTTCCACTTAAAGCTAACATTCCTACAAGACCCAATCCAATGATCTTTTTCTTTGAAATTCCCATGGTTCATATCTCCTTTGAGCTTATGTTTTTTAATAAGGCTGCGCAACCTGTAAATAAAGTATAGCAATCCAATGGTTGAGAAATCGTTAGTTTTTAACTTACATCGTGGATAAAACCGATTAATTACTAAAGAGCAGTTGCTTGGGGGCAACTGCTGTTCATGTCGCGTAGTTATGGCAAAGATAAAAAGCAGCTGGAGTAATAGCTTTCCAGGCTGCTTTTTCGACTACGAATGGCTTAAATTATACAAGTAAAAGGCATAATCTGTTGGTGTTCCGGGATGCCCTAATTGCCGGAGCATCGCCGTCACATTACCACGATGATAAGTTCCGTGGTTCACCATATGTTGGATATAGTCCACGCATCTGGCGTTGAATGTTCCTGACGGATATACAACCTCGATATCCTCATGTTACTCGATAAATGACCGGAATTGAACTGCCAGCTCACCTTGCATCTGACCCAGTTCTTCCATACTCTTGCCATTGGTTTCTGCCACTATAACCTCAATCGAGTTCTTCAAGTGCTCAAAGTATTCCTCTGACAACTCGGAGACGCCGCCTTTAGTTAAGAAAGTCAACCAACCTCGATCAATAATATAAATATGGACGATCGTGTCGTAGATGGTTGGAAACACACTAACGATTTTCTTGCGGTATACCTCATCCGAAAGTTTCTGAAGATGCTTGCAAACCTGCTGGTTTGCCCATACATGATAATCAAATTGCTGCAAAGCATATTTTTTCAACTTTGTTCCCCGTTTCTAATAGGGGAGCCCGCAGTTTAAGGGCGATTATGCGTCTAGCCCCTTAGTGGATTGCCCGGGAATGAATGTCATTTTCATTACAAACGCCTCCTTGCGGTAATATGACCTACAATATTATATAGGGGTAGATCAAAGATATTTCCCCTGTTTCAACTATATCAAAATCATTAAAGAAAAACAGAGAATGTTAGACTATAATCAAATTTTCCTGCTGATTAGACATACAGCCATGCGAAGTACCTTGAAAGCTAGTGTTTTGATATGAAAGATAGATTCTCTTCTAATAATTTTCCTACATGTCTGGCTACATGTTCACAGTCAGAATTGAGTTCATCCATAACAAAGGATTCCACAATACCTAGAACGGCTGTGCTAAGGAAACGAATCGTAAGGTCTCGATCTGGAGTGGCATCTACAATTGGAATTTCTCCACCGATTTGTTCCATGAGACAATGGAGAAGTTGTTTTCTAAAAGATACGGTGCTTTCACTTTTAAATAAGGCGTAGAAGAAATCTTTCTTCTGTTCAAAGTAATGAAACCAAATGATGGTACTTTCTATAAAATCAGTTGCTTTACTTTCGGCGCAAGTAGATTTGAGTTCGTTTATTTGTTCTTGAACGATAGTGTCTAACAAGTCATATTTATCAGTGAAATGCAAGTAAAATGTTTTTCGACTGATATCAGCTTGATCAGTAAGAGTCTTCACCGTAATACGATCAAATCCATCATGAAGTAAAAGCGTCAAAAATGTGGATTGAATTGCTTTTCTAGACTTTTTGGCTCTTCGATCTAATTTCTCTTCCATATCAAACTCCATTTCATACACAGATTAGAATAATTGAGTATTACTACATGAATTAATCAATGTGGTCATTGTTTTGTCCATCATTCTATTTTAAATTAAATATACAGCAGAGTATTAATACACACAAGGATAAAAATCGATTTTCAAGGAGAGAAAAATATGAAAAGACCTCATGTTATTTGCCACATGATGACATCTTTAGATGGAAAAATAATCGGGGATTACATGGATACAGAAGAAGCAAAATCCTTGTTTTTGAAATATGTAGAAATCCAGGAAAGCTATAATCCTAAGGCTTGGATGTGCGGTAGGGTTACGATGGAGGAGTCATTCGCTTTTGGAGAAAAGTTGGAATTTAATGAAGGCATCACCTTGTCCGTACCTAGAACAGATTTTATTGCGGATGCTCATGCCAAAAGGTATGTCATTGCAGTAGATCCTAAAGGAAAATTGAGATGGACCCAAAGTACCGTACCAACCTCGTTTCAGTTAAAAGTGGAATCGCATATTGTAGTGGTTCTCACGGAGGTTGTACCAGATGATTATTTAATATATTTGCAAGAATTAGGAATATCTTATTTTTTCGGCGGTAAAGAGCAACTGGATTTACATGAAGTATTAAGAAAGATTAATACCTTGCTGGGTGCCGAGGAAATGATGTTGGACGGAGGAGCTTATTTGAATGGTACTTTTCTAAATGAAGGACTCGTTGATGAATTAAGCCTGGTCATTACTCCAGCAGCCGACGGGGATACAAGTACACCAGCATTATTTGCCAAGCCAGATTCTCTTGTGAAACAACCAGCGGCACGATTTGTATTAAGAGAAGTTCAAAAATTAGAGTCTAACGGTATATATCTGAATTATACAATTAATAGATAAAATTCATAGCAAAAAAGACATTTGAGGATAGATGTTCAATAACTATATCGTGAACCTTGTGAGAACACCTTGGTCCCAACTGACGTCGGTACTCTACCGGCGTCAGTTGGAGAACAATTGGTTTCTCGATGTTTTTTTTCGTATCGGCGGAGAACACGATTAGTGCTTTGTTCCACCACCTGCATCTCCACATCAGTCCTCAACCAATACAAGAAGGTGCAACATTTGTTTAGCCGCAAGACTTAATTCGATCGTGTCGTTATGAAGACAAGTTATTTCCGTTTGAATTTCTTCAAGAACATTCGTGTTATAAGCGGCTTTAATGCGTCTATTCGGAAAATGAATTCGTACATCTACATACTCATCCATGCAGTTGCCTAGGCGCAATACAATTCCTGTTCGATCCTCGGCCGGCTTAACATCGAACACCTGGACTCCGTTGCCACTGATCTGCATAAACTGTCCGGTTTCCTCTTTATTGCAGGCGATGACCGGGACAGTGACAACAGGGGATACGGCCTCGACAGCCGTCTCCATTGTAAACACAGGGTCAAATGAGCGAAAAGTAGTCAACATATAAGTGAACGATACCCCCCCGGTTGACGCGCCCGAAAATTGGTATCCCAATAATTATTCATTGGCCAAGTCAATAGAAGCGGATTCGGATCCCTTGCGATACTCTTGTGCTCCTTACCAAAGTTAAAATCCCCTACTTGCACCAGCGGTGCATCCGGGCAAACAAGCGTTATCCCATGTAAGTCGTCATAGACCGAAACACTCTTATCTACGGTAATGTAGTCTCTGCATACACCCGGCAGTTGTTGCGCGTCCAATTCGACGAATTGTCCGGCCGTATCATAATGGCATCGCATGGTTTCAAGTTTAGCGGAATCGCGAAATACGTACCTTCTGGTGTTGTAATGTCTTGTTTATAATAGGAGACTTTCATTTCGATATCCGGGCGATAGCTAAAAAATGTAAATCTCTGCTCTAGATCGTCCACGCCGGGCGCAGCGAACTGAAGAACCAATGTGGCTGAATGCGCACTGCGCTCTACGTGGCATGACTTCATTCCAGTATGCGTTAGCCTCCTGGCCTTCCAACTGTGATTCCATACGCTGATGCTGTTGTTCCCCTTCTCCACATCTCTAGGAAAAATAGTGCTGCGATGATTATGCTGGCAGGTCGGATCGATCGATTCCTGCACATATTGAAATAAACTCCAGGGACTGGATACATCAAGCACCTCCCAATCCGCCCGCTTATCATACAGACTTAATATCCTTCCTGTTGAAGGGTCGAAGAAGCACTTATGATAGGGGGTTTCTATGCTCCCTGCGTCAACCGTAATATCCTTTGACCACGCTGCTTCTTGCAGTCTGTGCAAGGGAATCTTTCGCCAACTGAATGGGGGCAGCTCAATGATTCCATAACTTGTCGCCGAATGGTCAGCTTCAATATTCATCAGTGTCTGACGCATTCGATCGGCGCTAAGATGTCTTCCTCTCATGGTGAAGCTGGAAGGAATGCGAATTTCCTGTTTTACAGGAACGGAAGATGAATTCAACAACAGAATCCCTTCGGGTTCTTCCGATTGAAGCGGATTACCTGCTAATTTCTCCATTTGTACTCCCAGCAAATAACCAGTCAAGCTGTTTGCCAAGTATGCATAGTGCGCTTTATGCATCCACTGAATGTCCACATTCAAATGGTCCGGCTCTGTGACGGAATTGAAAGCTCCCCATGTGTGTTCATCGTATAAATGAATTTGTTCCCAAGCTTGCTTCTCCATTCGCATATAGGACGGATCATGTTCTACCTGAAAAGCATTTAGAAACTCCGCTGTTTTCATTCCTTGTTTCGTGTGGCGGCTCAGCTTGGTTTCTTTGGCCGAGCTGCCTGAACCAAAATTCCAATAATCCGTCCAGTCGCCCGAATAAATGGGTAATTGCTCCTCCTGTTCTCTGATCCTTGCATATAGTTGCTCCGGTGTTACGAACGATATCGTCTGTTCCCGGTTTTCTCCGTTCCATCGCTTGATTAAACCGGCCAATTCCTGGTCGGGAGGATTATTGTCATAGAGCGGTATGTTCGTTGCGGTCAAGTAAATAAAATCAAACGGATAGTCCGGGTTCGCGTCGATTTTCTCCAAATATCGGGCAAGTCCCGCGGCCATAATATTCGTATCTTGGGCGTTCACATTACAGATTTGGCTAAAGAGCGAGTAATGCTCGCCGTTAAAAGACAGCAGCTTTCTTTTATCCGGCGTTTCCCACTGAAAAGCCATCGGTCTCGTCAAAGGGATTCCCCCGAAGTGAATATTAATGCCCATTATGAAAAACTCCACGCCTGCATCCAGCAGAAGTTGGCTATAAGGCCAAGGCTGGCCATTTACATCATGGTGGATAGCGGTCTTAATCTCAAAACCTAAGCGGCTGCGAATCTCCTTGATCGGTTGGAGCATACGAGCCGCTTGCTCAGCTGTCACAAGCGGGGTCGTATGCATGAACGAAGCGGAGATACTCATTTGTCCGTTCTGCAAGTAACGTTTAATTTGCCGTAGTTGTTGCTCACTTGCTGTCTCCAGCCAGCGAAGTACCGGATAGCTGGACTCACACGTCCAACGAAATTTATTTTCCTCCGCCCAATCTTCAGTCAATTCGCACAACTGCAATGCTTGATCGATATATTTCTTTTGCAGCTCAAGCAAGACAGGCTGTGAGTGTGTGTAGCCAACATCCAAATGACTATGATGGAGAATAAGTACGTCTTTAATTTTTGACATTAAATACACAACCTCTATATTTATATATTATTTAGTGTCGACGGTTTCATTGCTGCCTTTCGGGACCTAAGATATAACTCTTGCCTGCTTCAGTAGTAAAAGAAACGATGTCACCGGATAATTGCACCTCGATTTTCTTATGAATATCTCCGTATTTTTCCATAACCACAACGTCTTCCATTGGCCATGGGTTAACGATTGTACATGTTCTGCCTTTCTCGCTAATAATGTCTACGTTAATTACGTTGTCATCTGCTAGCTCGCTCGACACCATAAATGCGCCGACGGCTCTTAAATTTGTAAAGCGGGCGTTTCTTCCACGGGGCCAGGTGGGAAATAACTTGATTACATGCTCATGGCTTTGCATTAGCATCTCGTTGATTGCCGAAGGTACGCCGCTGCAGCACTCAATGCCGCCTCCACCGAAGAAAATAAATAGATTGGGATAGCTATGTTCAAGACACTGACGACGCAACTCATGCAAGATGACTTCGGGATCGTATCCGACCCGGGCTGCGGCTGTAAATATCGTTGGAAATCCATTATAATCCGTCCAACGGTTCAAAACCGTAATCGTATCTTTGGCTATATCAAGCAGCTTCGGATCCGAGCCAAGTCCAATCGCTCCGGCAGGCCATATATGTTGAATGGCCAGCGTATTATCATTGCGCCAGTCGCGCCCTTCTTCCGTTAAGCGAAATATCGTTTTTCCATCGCGCTGAAACGTTGGAAAATGGCTGATATGCTCCACAATATGCGACCATTTATCCCGCCGGTTCAAATCGAGGTTCAATTCATGGGACATATTCAGCAGCCCTTTGAATACTGCCCGAATTAGCGCTAACGAGAGGATCGGATTCTTCTCTTCGAGTTCCTTCAGCCATTCATCGTCAGGATGCGAATCCGTAAAAGTAGGGACTTCGTGAACCGCATCGCGATAGATGACATATCGGTTTCCTTCGAACTTCAAATAATCCTCCCAGAAATCAGCAACTTCAAGCAGGAACGGATACGCCTCCTGACTCGCGTATTGCATATCATAAGAGTAGTAATAACGCATCAGCATATTGATTGCGCAATACGCGGCATTGCTTTTTTGTCCCAAAAATAAATGGCCGTTCTCATATTTTATGCTTGCTTGCGAGGAGGATAGAGCAGTCGGTAATCCTTTAGGTCCTATACCGACATCATAATAGATTCCTTTAACGCCTAAATATTGCTCGGCATACTTACGTCCGTTTGGCATATATTCCCGCAACGGCGTATCGTAGGGTTCGCTCAATTCGATATGATTCGACGAATACACTCCCCACCAAGGGGCTTGGTAATTGTAATTCAAGTGATAATCCCCCGCCCAGGCAGGGTCGTCCGTCGTAATCCAGTTGCCGAATAAACCAGGTGGAAACGCCTTGTTGCGGCTGCAACAAGCCATGATGTAGTGAGAGCCATACCAATACTTCTCCAGCACATCATCGCCGATTTCAATCTCGGATTTTGCCCAAAACCGACTCCACCATTGTTTATGCTCTGAACGAAGCAGCTCCATTCGATTTTCATCCATAAGTCCGGCTTTTCCAACCGACTCTTGCTGATATTCTTCAACATTATGATTCGTCAAAACATAGGCCACGATATAGGTTTTGATTCCCGGCTGCAATGAAATTGATTCGCGCCCGCCGCCCAAGCAGCGCATGGCAATTGCACCTTCTGTCGGCCAATCGAGGTCGGCGCCGTTAAACTTTCGAGACACCCAAGCAATATCGTCCTGCCGTCCCTCTTCTGTCTTGGATTCATTTCCTTCCTGAACCCACAAGTCAACCGTAATCGGTACGTCGGCATCGCCCTCACATGAAAGCTCAACGATTACCACATTTTCACCGGCTGGAACCCAATAGTTTATGGAGACCGATGTCGTGTCATGATGAAAGACCGATGCAACTTCCGCTTCAAGCAACCTCTGTTCACTATAATACGAAGCTTTTGCCAAAGCAGGTATATGTATATCCATGCCTCCGAGCAAGCATGGACTGCCGTTCGGATAAAGCCGCTTCGCTTTCCAAAAGTCCGTCTTCGATATCCATAAACGTTGCCGTTCTGGCGATCCGCTGATGACTACTCCGACATCACCGTTTCCAATTAAAGGGCCATCCACTACTTTGTCCGTAGGTATGTTTTTAGGTGGCTCCGTGAAGATTCCGTTATACTTGGCCATTCGCTCTTTCCATTCAAATTCGCTTTTCAACCATCGTCACTCCTATATTTGAAATTAATTAAATTACCCGCAATGTCACCATCAATAAGGAATATTGCGGCTCGTTCATTCCGCTATTGTATTACTCTGTCTTGGTATCTCTTCAGAGCATCGGCATAGATCTGAAGAACTTTATCAATATCACCGGTCTTTTTCAATCGATCTTGGAACGCTGACCAGTTATCTAAGCTCTCTTTGCCGTTGATAAATTTATTTTGCATCTCCGCTACGAAAGTGTTAATTGGCGACATCACCGAAGTAATTTGTTCCCGTTCGTCATCGGTAAACTCAAGAAAAGGTTCATTCACCATAGGAGCGTATAATCATTAGGGAACGGCATATCCGCGAAAGCTGTTTCCCATGGTTTTTCAATTATACTGCCATTCACGAAACCAAAATCGTTCGGTGCAAAATCGACGAATGCCTTGGTATCGATTGCCATTTGTAATCCCGGGCGGTACGAGCTGCTTGCTCTCATACCGTATTTGTCGCCTTCTTCCCAAGCATTTTCGGCATTTTTAATCGAATCGACAAACGTAGGGTTGCCATCGGCAGTTCTCGTATATGTCGTTCCTTCTAAGCCCCATGTCACCAATTCAATGATTTCGGGTTTATATTGCAGATCCATCAACTGGACTAAATCTTTCGCATTTTTTGCTTTGGAATTCACGACCATCACCGCACCTTGATCCACGCTTACAGTGCTGTAATCGTTAATACTTTGCCAAGCTTTCCCGTATTTCGGGTTATCCGGAAATAATGAGATGATAAATTTCTCCTCTCCTGTTGCCAAACGGTTCCAATCTGCAGCAGAGTTAAACCAGCTTTGCAGTAATATGAAATTGGTTCCATTCATTATTTTTTTCTTGATAGCATCTTCTTTATCCGAGAACGCTTCCGGATCCAGTAGTTTCTCGGAGAACAGTTTGTTCGCAAACTGCAGAGCTTCCCTATATGAATCTTCCATCGGTCCAAATACATATTTCTCACCGTTCCAGTAAACTTGAGATCCGCCGTTATGGTGAGCTAAGAAGAGCGAATCAAAGGAATTCCATATTGTATTGACCGGAAACGATTTAGGATAGAGTTCCTTTAGCCTCTTGGCCGCTTCGTATAGATCGTCTATCGTGTTTGGAATCTTAATGCTATTCTTCTCCAAAATATCGTATCGGTACGTTGCCGGAGTGTATACGCCCATTCCTTTATCTGGGGCCTGTCTTGGTAAGTTCATGTTCCACAATCCATAAAATGTACCGTCCGATCTGATTGCTTTAATTTCACCGTTTGTCGCCTGTCTAACCAAATCCAAGTAATTAGGCAGCAGCTCTTGATATGGGCTAAGATCCATAAATAGACCGTCTGCTTCATATTGATTATACAAGTCCTTGTTCATTATCAATACTAAGTCCGTAATATCACCGCTTGCGAGCAAAAGTTTCGACTTATCGCTATATTCGCTTATAGGTATATAATTAAATTTAACGTCAAGCTTTTTACCGGTCAGGGACTCCATCTCGGCTACCCATTCTTTTTGCACCATGGAATCTTCCATTATCTTACCGAAAGAAGGCAAAGTAACGGAAAAACTTAGGGTGTTGCCGGATTGAGCATCTTCGTTTATAGCGCCATCTTTTGATTTGTTATCGAAGCTACAACCCGCAAATATTGTTCCCGAGACGAATAAAATCGTGAGAATAAGTGATAAGAACCCTTTACTTCGTTTCATACTTACCCCTCCATTATTTTTCTGAACTACCCGTAACTCGTCACTGTTCTTTTCATGCTCGTCTATGTCTATTTGCAGGAAATCCCCTCCCTTAAGTCACTAACTATATGGTGATGGTTAACCTTTAACAGCTCCAATCATGACGCCTTTCACAAAATATTTTTGCAGAAACGGATAGATTAACATGATGGGAAACATCGCAATGACAACAATCGCCATTTGAATATTTTTCGGATCCATTTGCATTTGCGACAGCATCGCTTGCATGGCCGCCGTCCCCGAGCCAGCTTCAAAGGAAAGTGTAAACAAATACTTCCTGAGGATTAATTGCAACGGATATTTAGTCTCGTCGTTCAGATAGATCAGCGCCTCAAACCAACTGTTCCAGCTGCCCACAATCCCAAACAGCGCAAAGGTCGCCAATAATGGTTTTGAAAGCGGTAAAAAAATTCTCCACAAAATTTGAACGTCATTGGCGCCGTCAATGACAGCTGATTCGCGTAAATCGGCCGGTATGGATTGATAAAACGACCTGAACAACAATACATTAAAAGCAGATATACATCCCGGTATAATCATTACCCAGTAAGTATCAAGCAAGTTAAGGCTGCGAATAAGTAAATATGTTGGGATCAAGCCGCCGCTAAAGAACATCGTTATGACCAGGAAAACCGCAAAAAACTTTTTGGCAACAAAATCGGTAATTGTAAGCGGATACGCCATGAGCGAAGTAAAGGTCAACATAACCAATGTAGATCCCGCCGCATAAATTATCGAATGAGCATAGCCCGAATATAGAAAAGGGTCTTTAAAAATGTAACTATACCCGCTTAAATTAAATCCTTTAGGAAAAATAGTAATATCGCCTCGGAGGATATGTTCGGAACTGCTTAATGACACTGCGATTACGTGTAAGAACGGGTAAAGCATGACCACACACAGAAGCAGCATGAGACATATATTTAGAAGGTCAAATATTCTCGAACCGATACTCTCTTTGCCAACCATCCCCAATTCCCCCTACCAAAGACTTGTTTCCGAAACCTTACGACTTATCAAATTAGTCACAATAAGCAGTATAAAAGCAATTAATGACTGGAAGAGTCCAATTGCCGTCGTATACTCAAATCTTGCTCCGATAATGCCTTCCCGGTATATAAATGTACCGATTACGTCGGCGACTTCGTATGTATCCGGACTGTACAACAACAGCACCTTTTGAAAATCTGTGCCCAATATGCCGCTTACAGAAAAAATCAGTAATATAATCGTCGTCGGTTTAATATGAGGCCAATTGATGTTCAGCACTTTTCTCCAACGGCTGGCCCCATCGATATTTGCGACATCATATAGGGTAGGATCAACACTACTTAATGCGGCCAAGAATAGGATTGTACCGAATCCGATGCCCTGCCATATATTTGTACTTATGAATATAGTCCTAAACCAGCTGGGTTCCGAGAGAAACACGATGGGATCGACACCAAATAGTGAGACTATTTTGTTAAATAGCCCTTCTCTCTCAGTAAACGTCCTAATAATCCCTACGATGATCACAGTTGATATAAAGTGAGGCAAATAGGAAATCGTCTGCACCACTTTTTTGAATATGGAGTTTTTGATTTCGTTAAATAACAAAGCCAGTATGATCGGAGCCGGAAATGCCCACAGCAATGAGTAGATCCCCAATAGTAGCGTGTTCTTAAGAACTCTCAACGCGGTCGGGTCATTAAAAAACATAATGAAGTATTTAAGACCAACCCAATCGCTGCCCCATATCCCTTGCATCGCACTGTATTTTTTGAATGCAATCTGTATGCCGTACATAGGAAAATAGCTGAACACCAACACAATGAGAAAACCGGGTAATACCATTAAAAATAAGTAGCGCTGATTCCAAGATTTAAGCAAAAAATGACGTAGACTTACCATCTCGCTAATTCCCCCTCTAGAACATTAACATGTCAAAGAAAGCGCTTTATTCACTTCGATAAGTCAGATATTATAATAAACAGACATCTGTGTCAATAATATGTTTAATTAAATTCATTTAAATGATACAGAAGTAATACAGGATTGATTGATAACAAAGTGGATAAGTATAAAAGATATTCATTATGAGGGGTGGGTGTTTTAAAAAGTTATAAAACGGAACCTTGGGCTTGGAGACAGCAAAAAGACGACGATGATCCCAGATACTTGGAATCATCGTCGTCTTAATTTTAGCAACCAGGTTAGCTATGACTCGATCGACTTTACAGATTCTCCAATGTCGATCTTCGATTTGCATACTTGTCCGATATTATATGGTTCTCCTTTTCCATCAATTAAATTGAGCAATAATCTAGCGGCACTCTGTCCCATTTCATAGAAGGGTTGTGAAATTCCGGTTACATTGAAATTTATTTTTCGGGATAAATTGTCAGCATCATACGTCACAAGCGATACATCCTCGGGAATACTATAGTTTAGTTTATGGAAGGCATGGATTGCCGCTTCCCCAATCTGATCATTCGCTGTCAATACAGCCGTGAAACTCAATTGTTTCATTTTCTGCTCAATTACATCACAATACCAATCAAATTCATTGGAGAAATCCTCCATTTGTGTCGGTATAATGACATCAAATTCATCGGAATATTCTAAATTTGAATCGATCATCGCTTGTTTAAATCCCACTAAGCGTTCATTCATTGTGCTTATGTTCGAATTTCGGATAAATAATATACGACGATGGCCATGATCGATTAACAACTTCGTTAAATTATATGCCCCTGTTATATTGTCGCTTGTTACGTAAGGAATATTGCTGTTATATACTGTTCGATCCAGACAAACAACTTTAATGCCATGATCTTGAAGGAGCGAGAAAATCCGATTATTGATATCTTCATGCCCATGACTCAAAATCGGACATAATATGACTCCTTCGACTTTTCTTGCTACCGCCCCTTTTGCAAGCACTTCCAACTTCTCCAAGTTTCGATCATTGCTTGAACTCATCAGTTGATATCCTTGTACATATAATACATCTTCAATTCCTCTCAATGCAGCGGACCAAAGCGGATTTTCAATGCCAAAAACGAAAGCAGCCACCAGATGAGTGCTGCCTTGAACAGTAAGTTTGCTTTTATCTATAAAAGTTCCTCTGCGGGTATCCCGAATTAACCACCCTTCTTCGGCTAATTCTTTGATGGCTTTCTCCACCGTATTCACACTGGATTCGTAGTATTCAGCAAATTCTCTACTGGAGGGCAGTCTAAAGCCTTCCGCCCACTCCCCATTCATTAGTCTTCTATGAATGTCTTGTTTAAGAATAATGTACTTAGCCACAAAATGATGTCTCCCTGTTTTTATTACCACATTAACTTTTTGCTTTTGCTGCGTCAAGTTTTTTGATACAGAAAATACAAGTGCGTTGTTTTTTGAGTGGTAATGTGATTTAAAAATATGACATTCCTTTCATCGGCTCAACCCATCCATCCATGTTTCTAGTGCCATAACTACTTTTTCCAACTGTTTCTCCTCGGTAATTGTGGGTTTATGATCTCCTTTTTGCATGCCGTAAGACCCGAATTGCCCGTGATTTCCACCCTCAATACTGACATATGTCGTATTTTCCGGAAGATTTGATCTGGCATTTTCCCACTTTTCTCCGTTAAGCACTCCGTCATCCGTGCCTGTAATTTGTAAGACAGACAAGTCAGCGTCCTTCAAGCTCCCATCGCCATCGGCATAAGAAGCCAGGAAAAAGACACCTGCTAACTTCTCGCTGTGTTGCGCAGCATATCGTGAAGCCATGACCCCACCTAACGAATGCCCACCGATTACATGCTTTTCGTTAGGATGTTCTTCGATAAATAAATCAGCTCTATTTTGACCGAAAACGGCCAAGTTTAATGGCATTTCTGCTATATATACTCGGTGGCCCTGCTCTGCCATTGTCCTGGCCATCGTTGAGTAACTTTCCGGTTCCACTAGTCCGCCCGGATAAAAGATCACATTCGGCTCCACTGGCTCTGTATGCTCAGGTTCGAATCGATATCCATGTTTGATCTTTGTGACCTTGATTTGATCATCACTTTGCAACGCGGCTTCAGCTCGTTCAGAGGGGCTATACGTGACGAAATTGAGGTACACGAGAAGCCCGGCCACCATCATCACAATAAACATACTTGCCCATATTGCTATTGTTCTCCATTTGTTTCTACGTTGTATTGTCAATGCTGAACCACCTTTGCATTAGGGTTGTCTCTCCCGGAGTCATTGCTTAATAAACCGACTGTCGTAAAATTTAGATAACGTATCTCAATAGCAGCGACAAAATCGCATATTCTATTATAAACTATCTTTCCTCTAGGGGTTAAATAGGCATCGAATAAGAATTGCTCCTAACCATCACCTATAAGGTGTAAATAAGTTTGCCTTTCGAAAATTAATCAATGCATCATAGGTCTCATCTAAATTCATGTCAATGTAATAATTGTCTATGTTACGATGGTTTGGATCATTCAAATCAACTCCATTAAGACTACCGATATGAGGCATTTTCAACTCATTTTTAGAGATGAACCGCTGTAATTGCTTATCTTGCTTAGCAAGATCAAAGTCTAAGAAATATGCATCCTCTGGCAACTGTGTGAATGAATTCAGTAATATGTTGTCACTACGAGCGATTAATGTAGGCGGATTTTCATCATATATTATATTTGAGTCTGCCGCTAATTCACCCTCATTAAACGAGGTACCAATTGAATAATAAGCATCCCCATTCTACCATCGTCGATTCATATCCTCCCCCGCTGATTTGCCATGTACCGTCTAGTCGATCCAGTGTTTGAAGATTCGCCATATTGCCATCCTCCTTAACGTTCGAAGTCCACTATAGCATTTGCCACTACCTCAGGGGCCATTATAACCGCGGAATGGTCTTGACCGGGGAGTGAATGCGTAGCAGCCTTTGGTAAAAGCTCGACAAGCGCTTGTGCTGCGTCATGGAAAAGCGGTTCGCTGTTTTCTCCTGTGATAATCAAAGTAGGAATCGTAATGTTCCATCTGTCGACTGGCAGCGGGTTCCCGGATTGCGTTGTTCCCATAATCATTCCATCATAAGCAAGCGTATGCGCTAGGGACTCCATCTTGTTCCAGGAAGGATCGGCTTTCATGTAGCGATATACTCTTCAGGAATACCAAGGGCCTCGGATGCGAAATATTCAACGGCTTCGGATCTCTTCCCGGCCTCGATGAGTGCATTTAAATGTTCTACGTAGTCACCAGGCACAGGTTTACGGCTGTCATTGATAATGAACGGCGGTTCGTACAAATAGAGCTTCGCGACCGAGTCCCCTAGCAAGTTTGCCGCCTCAAGCGCTAATACGGCTCCGGACGAGCTTCCGAACAGCAAAGCTTGTCCACCAGCGGCTGCGATTAAAGCCTCGATATCTTCCACTTCTCGAGCGGGTTCGTAAGGCGCGGTATCCGTACTTCGGCCTCGTCCGCGACGATCGTAATTATATACGGTGAAATTTGTCGACAAGTGCTCGGCTATTGATGAAGCATCCTGCTGGTCAGCCGCTGCCGATGAAACCAAGATAAGGGCTGGACCGGTCCCTTGTTTGGTATAAGCAATCTGTGTCCCATCTTTTGAAATAACAGTTTCCATCGTGTCATTGCCTCCTATTAAAGTTTCTAAGTATTCTTCCAGTCGATCATAGGCATCGGTAAATCCTTCAATCATGCCCATTGCTTCTGCATTGTCCAATTGTTCGTTGGTAGCGAATCGCGTCACGATCCTAATCCGCGTTCCTGCGTTTTTTTCCTCAAACAACACAGTGGTGTGCATTTCGCTGTCCGGAACCAAATTCCACTCGTTGTCGGCAAAAGTGTCTATGTATACCAGTTTGCTCGGTGCCTCTACTGTTTCATATATGGCTCTGCAATAGGCGACTGCGCCGCTATTGTCATCCGCTTTGAGACTATACCGCCACACTCCGCCTGACCGCACATCCATTTCATAGACGGTTGTCGTCCAGCCTTTTGGCCCCCACCATTTTGTAATATGTTTAGGCTCCGTCCAACCTTCCCATGCAAGCTGGGCAGGCATCGCAAAGCTACGCTCGACAGTGAGTTCTCTGCGTTCGCTGTTTTTACGAATGGTTGTTTTTCTTTTCATCTGCAGTCATCCTTTTCAGGTAGTTTTCAAGCGAATTCAGCCTTTTGTTCCAGACGTCGCCTAACGGTTAATACCTGTCATTGATCCTCCTTCTTCTTGTATTCCTGCATATACTCCTCAAAATTGTCGAGACGTTCTTCCCATAGAATACTGAAGGAATCAAACCATTCATCCAGCTCCTGGAACGGTCCGGCTTCAAGGCTATATATGCGCAGCTGAGCTTTGCTGCGTGAGCGCACCATCCCGGCCTCGCTCAAGATGCGCAAATGACGGGAAACATGCGGCTGGCTAATACCTAGGGCTTGGACGATTTCTCCTACCGATTTGGGCCCATTTCTTAGCAACTCAACGATATTGAATCGATTGGGTTCGGCAAGAGTAAGTAATGTTAACTGCAAGGTTGATGATCTCATGATCTTAATATATATTTAAGTGTATATACATGTCAATATATATTAAAGAAAAGTCTTCTCCGACATTTTAGAGATACTGTTGCTGCTTTATTAAATTTTAAAGTTCCCCCTTCAGCCTGTATATTCCGCACTGGTGCATTAGTTTATGACATGGAATCCAGCCGCGCGAATCGACCCTGAAAAATAAGCCCGCCGCTCATTACAAGCGGCGGGCTTCCTACTCTTCTAAAGCCATCGTTTACGGTTGTAGCTGCCAGAGTGCGGGCACGTTGCTCGGTTCCCAACCTGGCAAGGAAGTATGGGCCTGGATGCATTTGTACACCTTGCCGTTATAGGATACGAGCGCATTGACCGCATAAGCGGTATTTGGCGACCATGGCGTTGCACTCGGACCGTTAGGCGTTGTCACCGTCACGGCGTTGCTGTTGCCAGATTCGTTGTTCGATGGGTCGTAAGCGCGGACCGTAAACGTATATTGTGTGTTCGGCGTTAAACCGGTAACGACCTTCTCGGTTGCCGTTCCAGTGACGGTAGCAATCACCGTGTTGCCGTTGTAGATCCGGTAACCAGCGATGCCCGAAGCATCCGTGGATGCATTCCACATCAACGTGACTGACGTTGACGTAGGGGTGCCCATTACATGCAGGCCAGTCGGATTGGTCGGCGGCGTCACGTCGACCGGGAGCTGCGTGGTCGTAAACTGGACACTATTGCTGGCCGGGGAACGATTGCCGGAAGCGTCAAACGCCTTCACGGCTAGGTTATATGTCGTGCCTGCCAATAGATTGGTGAGATTGGCGCTTGTCTGATTGGCAGGCACCGTGGCGATGACATTGACTCCGTTGTACACTTCATAACCCGTGACGGCAATATTGTCCGTCGAGGCCCCCCAAGTTAATCTGGCCGTCGTTGTGCCAACGTTGCTGACGGCCAGATTGGTCGGCGCCGTAGGCGCAATGCTGTCACCAGGCCCGAATTGGGCATCGATGACGATGTACCAGGCATTTGGGGTATCCGCGATATCCCACACGCCGAGGATGACATGGTAACCGTCTCTTTGTGGTACGTTGCACGTATGGGTTAACGTAGCCGGTGGCTGCTGGCCATTCCCGTTTATCGTGCAGAACGGAGTTAGATCAAACTGGGCGCGGGTCAACGGCGCATTGGGATTCCAATCGGGTTTGGTGATGAAATAACGGTAGCTTGTCGTGGCATGGCGAGCGGTAAAAATCCAAGTAAAGTTGTTGGTGCCGCTCGTCATGTTCACCTTGTTCCAGCGCGTAGCTAACTGCTGGTCAAGCTGAGCGAACGCGGCAAGGCCGGCGCTGGCGATTTTACCGTCAGGGGGTCCGGCAGCAGGAAAACCTTTCAGCCCTTCCAGGCTCTGGGCTCATAGATGATCGGGCCGCAGTTGGTATTCAATCCATTTTTACACTGGATCGCGCGGCTGGCCGGATCATTAATATATCCGTGGGCCGACACGTTCTTTGAGAACGCGAACATACAAGCGAATACGAGTAGCAATCCTCCGCCAATCAGCATTAATCGCAAAATGAAACGGGTTTGAAACATCATCACAATACCTCCCATGATTTGGTTTGGTTTGGTCATGATGTGCCTTTCGCTTTTCGACACCTTTTTTGCCACGATCGTTTAAGTTTCTGCCTCCTCTCTTCTTGAAAATAATTCTGCCAAACCTGTGCACAACCGTTAACCTTGCGGGCATCCACTCCCTTTTAAGCCGATTTATATAAACTCCTTAGAGCCTATATACTCGTACAAAGTCATGAGAAATAATGCCTTGTCGCATTGTGAGAAGCGTAAATAAGCGGGCTGGAAATCTTCGTGGGAAGGGGAAATTAAGCGTGAGCAACTCTGCTCTATATAGAATCAGCTATGTAAACTGCTGATGAATGCTGACATCCATAGCGCGCAAGTATGTAGGGATCATAACCGATGAAGTACGCCTAAGGGTAAAGCATGAGGGGGATGGAGTCATGTCTAAACATGGAGGAATCTATATAATCAGGCATAATAGAGTTTCGTCACAATAGGAGTCTTATTAGCGGAGTGTCATGAAACAGAGTGAAATTGATGTATGGGTCAGACAGAAACGAAAGAGGGATTACCAGTAATTGGTTGTCTATATTATTGAACAATAACCATTTCTTGTCAAGGGTGTAATTTATCCATTCTTTGATCCGGCAAACCTGTTTTGAGCTTGTTCTTTGCCGCAATCGGGACGAGAATTTGTACCGATACAACAAAAAAGTCGCTATAATAGCGACTTTCATGGGAAACCCAATTCTTCTCCCTCGACAAGGATAGCCTGATTTCAGACTTTTTCGAATTTATAAATGTGTGTGGGCTTATCTTACTGAGGCAGGCCGCTTGCCCGCTTTGGCCGACAAGGAAAAATAACTCATCTCAACGGGTGAGACCGGCTTTGGTTTCGGTTCTCCCATCCTTTTCTCCAATAAGTCATTTAGAGGTTCGTCCGAGCAGTCCCGTCGGTATCTCCCCTCCTCCAACTTCATGTCGATAAAATCGAGACCTGCTGTAGCGAAGCGATTTGGCTGACCATATTACTCCGATGGCTCCTTAAAAGTTCCACCAGTTCGGGATATTCCGCGGGATCCGTATCGGTGGAGACTGCCAGAAAAGGCCGCATTTCCTCTAGCCGCATCCCCGTTTTTTTCAGGCATGCTACCAGCCGGATCGTATGGATGTCCGCCTGTCGGTAGATGCGGTGCCCGTTGTCCTTCCGCTCTGCACGAGGCAGCAGCGCAATCTTTTCGTAATAACGGATCGTATCCTCAGTAATTCCGGTTTGCTCGGCGGTTTGTTTTATCGTGTATAAGCTTACAACAAAAAAATGGCAGCTTGTGCGAAAGACTAATGATTTTATCATGGGGAATGTGCAATATTCTTAGTTCCCTTCAAAATGATATATTAGCTGTACAACGCCTGAGGAAAACGATCTTGTATTCACCATTGTTAAATTCAACCGCTTTTTTATATCCACAAACAGCGGTTTCCCTTCTCCTAATACAACTGGGTGAACAGATAATCTGAATTCATCAACAAGTCCTAAATTGATAAAAGTTGCAATAAGCTCTGCTCCACCATATAGCCAGATGTCTTTACCAGGCCTATTCTTTAATTTATTTGCTTCTTCAAGAATACCATCATTAATGAAGATGGCATTATCGTTCGTTCCCTTTTGCGTCCTGGAAAACACATATTTCTCTTTACTATGAACCAAATCCCAGAATTCTTTTTCAGAATCCGAATGTTTCAATTCCGGAGTAAATTGTCCCCATAAATCATAGCTTTTTCTTCCATACAAAATGGTATCCACTTGATTCAAAAAATGATTAAACTCCAGCTCATCGTCCATAATGCACCAATCAACTTCACCATGTTTGCCTTCAATAAAACCATCTAAAGTAACCGCTAAATCTAAAATTATTCTTCGTTTCATGATATGGTACTCCTTTCGCTAATCTACCACCCATTATAGATCTCAAATACGTCACCTTATGTCATATTAATAGCGATTCCCTAAACCGTAATAGCAAATACAAAATTGATCATAGTTCGAATAGCTTGTTGAACAGGTTATTTCAAGCCTTTTAATATTGCTGCTTTACTTGATCAGTTTGGTCTGATAAACTGTTCACATTCTATTGTAAACCAAATATATTAAATATTAGGTTTACAATAGTTATGAAAGACACATCAATTTAATTTATGGGGATGATAACAATTAAAACGATAGAAAAGAATTCATGGCAGTTGTTTGCACATAAAGCATTACGTGGGGAGTGTTTAACGCTAGAAGAAGGATTAACGGTTCTCGAAGCCGATAATGATGAAGTACTTCCGCTGATGCAAGCTGCTTTTCAAGTTAGAAAGCATTTTTATGATAAAAAAGTGAAACTGAACATGATCATAAACGCTAAAAGTGGACTCTGTCCTGAGGACTGTGGGTACTGCTCGCAATCGATTGTTTCGACATCGCCTGTGAAGAAATACTCACTACTGGATAAAGGTACCCTTCTTGCAGGGGCACGCGAAGCTATGGCCCGCAAGGCAGGGACATATTGCATTGTTGCTTCAGGGAAAGGTCCCACCGAAAAGGAGCTAGATCAAGTGGTGTCTGCAGTCAAAGAAATTCGTGAAACAATGCCACTAAAAATCTGTGCATGCTTGGGCATTTTAAAGGACGAACAAGCCCAACGTCTCGCTGAAGCTGGTGTTCACCGATACAACCACAACTTGAACACTAGTAGAGCCAATTACCCGTCGATTACGACAACTCACACCTACGATCAACGCGTAGAAACCGTCGAACAGGTGAAAGTGAGTGGTATGTCTCCTTGCTCCGGCGTCATTATCGGAATGGGCGAGACAAATCGTGAGATTGTGGAAATGGCTTTCGCACTTCGAGAACTTGATGCAGATTCGATTCCAATTAATTTCCTCAATGCGATTCAGGGAACCCCGCTTGAAAATGCGGGCCGCACATCGGCTATGAAAGCTTTAAAGGTATTGGCGCTGTTCCGCTTTATCTGCCGTCCAAAGAGATTCGTGTGGCAGGCGGCCGCGAGATTAGCCTGCGTACACTGCAGCCCCTGTCTCTGTACGCAGCCAACTCACTCTTCGTAGGTGATTATTTAACCACATCAGGCCAAGAGGTATCCACTGACCATCAAATCATTGAGGATTTAGGCTTTGAAATTGAGATAAACGCCTTGTAAGAGGTTGACCAATGTGGAGGCGCTCTGGAGGTTCGCTTCTGCTGACCGGACACCAGAGCTGCTCACGCACATTATAGAACTGGATTTGGCAGGGGCGGTCAGTTAACGTTTTGAATGCTTTGGGACTACTATCTAAGGCATCGATTAATAGTTCTAATATTGAATATGCAATTAGATTGTGATTTTGAGTGAGTTACTGCTTGAATTAAACTCAATCCCTGCTCCAAGTCCTCTAGCAAACACCTGCACAGGAACGTATGTAACACCATCAATCACTTTTGGGGCTACACTTGCTGTCTCAGATTTTCCATTGTAGAATACAGTTTTACTCCCAATAGTTAAAGTGATTTTACGATTGTTTTTAGTAACTCCGATTGTGCCGCTAGCTTTGTCGTAGGTAACTGTCGCACCCAAACCTTCTGCAATTTCGCGTAAAGGAACTAGGTTTGTATTCTGATAAAATATCGGTTCACTGCCAAAACTGATCTTTTGGTCGTTTACATATACCTTAAGTCCCGAAGCCTTGTATGTAGGTGTTGCTGGTTTTGAAGGAGTACTTTTTGGAGTTGAGTCGTTTTTTGTACTTGGCTTAGAGGACGATGATCCTCCTGAAGAAGATCCTCCTCCATTGTGGTAGTGATACTCTCCATATTCTAATCCCCATTTAGAACAATTCGTCCAGCACCTGTGACCTCCATTGGCATCTGTTCTACCTGGATGGGCAGAAACTATTGACGCGCTAGAAAACACTAAGAGTAATGCTAGAGAACCAGTAATAATTCTTTTAGTCAAAGCCGAACAACCCCTTGTTAGTATTTTGTACCTATAATGATAACACATCCCAAAATAATAGGCAGAGCAAACTTCATTTAATCGATAATACAAAAAGCCGCTAATTTAGCGGCTTTCAATGTCCCTCGATATTTTTGTCGGAGGGATCATAGTTCATTCCTTATCTCATAGATCTTTTGCAGGGTATGGATGTGCAGCGTTCTTTCATCATCCGTTTCTTGGAGTTTGTTTCCCGATCCTGCGTCCATATACCACTCTATAAGCCTGTATCCGAACATAAGTAGAATCAACTCATAAACGCAGTTATCCGTTATGTGCGAGATATCCGCAGATTCCGAAAAACCCTTGTAATACGCCGGGATACATCTACGGTAGTATTCAACCATGTGTTCAATATCGGCTTCGTCCGCGATAAGACTTGCCATATCTTCACCTAAATAGCCCCACCCTGTGGTATCCCAGTCGATGACCATAGTTTTACCGTCTGAATAGAATATGTTTGCTACCCAAAAATCCCTGTGGCACAGCACGATGGGCAGCTTTTCAATACGGTTGAATATGTCGTCTGCGTTTTCATCAATGTCGATGAGCATTTGACATATGTGCTTCGGGATTTCGCAATCGTCGGAGCGTATATAATCGTACACTCTATTCCATGAGCGATAATGAAGATAGAAGTTCTTCATATAATCCACTTTGCCCAAGTTGGTCAAGTTCTGTAAAACAGCTGGCTGTTCGGCATATAACTTGCCTTGGAACCGTCCTAATTCCTCCGCTGCGCGTTCATACATTTCGCCGGTCAAGTCTAAACCCGATATGCTGTCGATATATTCCATCCATATCTGCGTTTCGTTCTCTTCTTCGTTCATTTCGGCGTGATAGCATACAGGCCAACGGAATGACTCCGAGAACAGAGCGTCGAAATTGGATTTATACAAATCATATTCCCGACGCCAGGAATCGGGATCGCTGTAGCGTTCAAATTTTTTCTGCGTTTTCAAAACAATGTTATAGGGTAATATTCCGCCGTTAGTAGTTTTGGCATTGCCGGTTATAAGCTGTACATTACCCACTGTACCGCCATGTAATGGTTTGGTTTGGAAATCGTCGCAGATAATTTCTGTACCGAGCATTGTCCTTAAGACCTGTGTCAGAATTTCGTATTTGATTTCGCTCATTATGAAGTCCTCCAATCGTTTTTTTAACAAGGTGAAACATGGTTGTGCTTCTTGTTCGCCGTTCATATTTACCCACAAGAACCGGTAATTTGGGCATAAAAATACCGCGAACAAGCAGCCTCCTAGGAAGCTGCTGTTTCGCGGCAAAAAGCCAAATAAGTCGGCTTATAATCAAAGATGAGATACGAACTTCATCGTATCGGCGCTAACAGCAGTATTCACGAAAGGTTACGGTTTACGGCATAGCCAAAAACACGGTTGAAATCTCCGCTTTCTCTCATTCCAAGCTATATTGGAATTAACTATGCCCGATATTCGGTTAAGATAAAACCACCAATACCATATAAGAAGTCATTTAATAAACATCTCCTTTCGCGGAAAAAGTTGAATTAGCATTTCACTTCTACAGTTAAGCATAAGCCTTTGCAAGAAATCCATGGAAAATTTGATTATAAGCAAATTATATTGGTCAGCAATCTCTCCCACTCAACCCTCCAACCGTTGCATATAAACAAAAAAGCCGCTAATTTAGCGACTTTCAAAGGGATGCTTTTGTCCGACATTTCATAACAAACAATCAATTATATTTCTTCTTGTTTTATCCGTTGAATTAAGTCCTTAAGCCAATAAATGGTGTGTTCGGTTTTAGTCGAAATATAGCCTGTCATAAACTCTCTAAGTTTCTCGTTATCTCTATCTACCTCAACCTTCTCTCCTAACCCACTTACTTGCTCCCAACGAGTGTTTATATTGTTTAATTTTTTTTCAAGGATTTCTACTACTTTTTCACGATCCACATATTTGATGGCTGCTAAACCAACCACCATTTCCTCAATTTTTCGAGCATTTTCAAACAACTTGTAAATTTGTTTTGGTAGTTCTTCACGACCCTTAGCTGTAATTGCAAATACTTGCTTATCAGGTCGATGTTCCTCTTGGATAATTTCAACGATCTCAATTAAGCCTTTTTTGGCTAAGGAATCAAAATTATAGTACAGTTTACTTTCCGTCAACCCAACTAATTGATCCAATGGTATCGGTTCTGAAAGCTGTTTCTTCAATTTATAAGGATAATTGTTTTCCTTCATGAGTTTACTCAATATAAAAATCTGAATAGACATTGTATGGCTCCCTTCAAGAAAAACTCATCCTTATTGTAACAAAAACTATACTGTAGCTTCTGTTCCATTATTTATTTTTTTCATTTCAGTATCTGATACCTTGTCTTCCACTTGCATTGGTTTGTGAATAAAAGCGACAATACTAATGTTAATCAAAATCGCAACCGCACCAACTGCAACCATGGACCAGATATATGGACTTGGACTAATGCTTCCAAATAGACTAGCATAATAGGCTTGTACAGAATAATACATTGGAGAAATATGACTAATCCATTCATACGGCAAGTACATCATATCACGTGGAATGGTTGCACCGTTTGCTAATGTTTGGAACAACAAAATTGGTAAGTTTAAAATCATTCCACCTTCACCAACCAGGAAGATTAAAACAGCTGTGAAGTTAAAACACACCATATATATTAATATTTGTTGACCTACTATACTCAAGAACAGGCCACCACTCGGCTCATTAATGAAGTAAGCTATCCCCGTTCCAGCGAGTGATGATACAACTGCAACTAATAAAGCAGTTAATTGTACGTAGCTGAATAAACGTGTCTTACTTGCTTTACCACGGCTTTCTTTAAATGCAGCTACTAACTGCATAGCTCCGATCATTGCACCCGTATAACCAGCCATCGTTAAGAACATTGGCAACATATTTTGATTCATACCGTCTGGTATTTCATTTATTGTTATTATGTTGCCTACATAAGTTGTTTCAATCATGTTAGCTAACTCAGCAGCCTGCTCTTCTGGTACATTAAAGTTCATTAATACACCTTGGGCCGTTTGTTGTGAGAATTGTGCTCTTAACTGGTTATTAATCTCCTTTACAACTGCATTCATAGTTGAAGACACGGTTGTTGCTCCTGCTTCATTAATTGTAAAGTCGATACTGGAGGCCGTTTCACCTTTTTCCATATCCTCAGAGAATGTTGCTGGAATGTGTACGACTAACGCTAACTCATTATGTTCTAAATCGTTTAAAGCTTGTTTACTAGTTAAATTCGTCTCTATTTCCTTAAACGGCAATTGTTCTTGTAACTGCTCGGCAATCATAGCTCCGTATTCACCAGCGTCATCATTAATAATAGCAATTGGCAATTTATCAACATTTCCTGGAATTGATGAATAGCCAGGCAAGAAAATGCCTAACATTGCAACGGCATAGAATATCCCCATAAAGATTGCCGCTATTGCACCTTTTGTTTTTAAGAATTGAGTAAATTTCATTGGATGTACCCTTCCTTTTGTTATTTAATTTGATTTAATACTCTAATTAAAGTACTTTTATTAGAGTATTTTTGTAGTTTAAGTTATTCTTGATGCAAAGTCAATCGAAATAGTAGTCTGGGGTGTACTCTTTAACACGTCTACATTTTCTGTTAGATCTGTTTAGCATTCATCTAAGCGCTCCTTAATACAAAAAAAGCCGCTAATTTAGCGACTTTCAAATTTACTTATGTAGTTGGTTGATCACTAGACATGAATGATGTCTCTACCTTTCTTCTTTGCTCAGTTGAATTTCATGCTCCTCAACATAATTGCGATAATGTTCACCATTATAGTAATCAACAATATCCTTATTAATCTCAGGATATAGTTGAATGGAATATAACTCACATCCTATTAGAATAATAAAGCCGATCGGCTGCCATCCAAGTATAAATGAAAAATCCCTTAGGAATAAGGGGTTTTTGCTAACTTTATTGAAGTTCTTACTACACAGGATTTATACCTTGAAATTGTGGATCGGACATATTCTTGTCCTAAGCCGAAAACAAACTTATAATAAAATTGCTGAAAATCTAGGAACCGTTGGTATATATAATGCAAGGAGGAGCGCCATGAATATCACCCAAGATTTTATTGATGAACGTTTCAAGGCATTTGTACTAGACAATTTTTGCGAAAATCGTGAATGGATTCAGACAAGTGATGTGGATCGAATCGTTTCGCTGCAGCTTGCGAATCATACATATTCAAGCCTGAAAGGGATTGAACATTTCGCGTCTCTTGAGGAACTTGATTGCTCGTACAATAACATAACGGAGCTCGACATCAGCAAGAACATAAACCTGAGAACGTTGGATTGCGGGGCGAACCAATTAACTACTCTGGACACGGGTAATAATCCGCTATTGGAGAAGCTGTCTTGTTCATACAACGAGCTGGCCCAACTGGATATCAGTCGCAATCCATTATTGAAAGAGCTGAACTGTAACAAAAATGAGTTTCGCTCTTTGAATCTGACGGACAATGAGAAGCTGGAGCTACTAGATTGCGGCTTTAACCGAATTCGGAATTTGGATATTAGTCAAAATGCCATGCTCGCCAAGCTGGTCTGTTATTGGAACATCATTACGGAACTGCGTGTAGATCAGAATAAGAATTTACAAGAACTTAACTGCGGTTACAATTCCATGTTTGATTTGAATCTGGATCATAACACGCGCTTGACCCACCTCGATTGCGGAAACAATTATCTAATCAGCTTGAATGTAAAGGGCTGCTCGGACTTGATTGAAATCCGATGCAATCACAATCATCTTACGAATTTGGATGTGAGCGGAAATCCAGCATTGCAAAGCTTAAGATGTTTCAATAATCACATCGCAAAGTTGGATCTCAGCCATAATCCGCATTTAGTCGAGATCTATTGCTCTGAGAATAAAATCTCGGTGCTGGATACCAGTCATAACCCAAATCTCGAGCGATTGGATTATGTCAATAATCTCATCGTTGAGCCGGACCTAACCCTTGAAGGGATCGGCACTTTTCAATACGATAGCTCGCGATCTTTCTATAAAACGACGGTACATTATATGGGAAACGAGATTCCTGTCTCAGCGGAAGTCTCCAACGAATCAGATATGAAACGGCTGTCGCCCATCATCATGAAAGCATGGGAGCGCTTTGAAGAGCTGAGCGATCAAGCACTGAACCTAATTGCCACAACGCATCCGGACGAAGATGTGACCCAGTTAGCTATTGCTGAGCTTGAGTTTAATAGAGACAACACATTTCGGTTGGGTTACGATGCAGGCGAAACCCCTGCCGGACAACTATGCATTTATGTGGCTTTTAATATAAATCTTGAAATGAGCAGCGATCTCGTTTACGAAACGTATTAACTCGAGTTTCAAAGAGCTATCGATTACAGGGTAAATAAAAAAAACGACAGCCGATTGACCGGTCGTCGTTTTCTTTATTTACCGACTATGGTTCCCCCATAGACGACTCGTGTTTCATCTGCAATAAACCTTGTAAGATGACTTCGAGCCCCCAGTGAAATCGCTCTCTGGATCCTGTGTCTCCTGAGAACATCTCATGATTCATTGCAGCAATCATTGGGAATTGTGCAGGATCGAGAGACATGAAAGTGTCCTTAATTGAAGTCAAATGCGTCGTACCGTGCATTTCCCAAGTGGATTTTTCGAATACCACGGATGAAACGTAGAATAAAAACAAGTCTACTCCCCATGCAGCCGATCGGGACGATATTCCGGCCTCATGTAAAGCCGTTAGAATATACTCAATCAGCCTAAATGAGTTCGTACCTACCGAGAGTGTAGTAAGAGATAATTCAGCGAGACCTGGTTGCGCATGTAACAATTTGAAATATGCGTCAAGTGCGCCGAACAGCCTCGTCTTCCAGGAACCTTCATCATAGGGTGGCAATTGGAGTTGTCCCAATGCGTAGTCCATCACATAAGCGTTTAACTCTTGGACGTTCTTTACGTAAACGTACAAGGAAGAAGGTCCGGTATCTAATGCTTTCGCGATCTTGCGCATGGTCATTCCTGACATACCTTCTTCTTTAATCAATGAATAGGCTGTTTTGATGATCTCCTCATGGCTTAACGGATCTTTAGCCGGCCGTGCCCTGCGACTTACTATCGTACGTTTTGAATTATTCATTATGCATCACCAATATTACTATTACCATATCTGAAGCCACGAGTAAATAACTCATTACACATCATGCTGTGTCTGATCATGCAACTGTTTCATGAGCGTAGCCATCTTAGCAGCCGCATCGTCAGAGAAGCATAGTACTAAGTTGTCGTAAGACTCCTGGGCCATATCGGAGGAATATCGGTACATCTCGCGCTCGTACTCTTCAATAGCTGACCCAGAGTCTTGATGCCGGGCGATGGCAAGGGCCAATGTATAGGCATCCAGCATGGCCAGATTCACTCCTACTCCTGCAAAAGGAGACATGACGTGAGCGGAATCGCCAATTAACGTAACCCCCGGATTGTGCTTCCATCGATAGCCTACCGGCAGCATGTAGATTCGTCTAGGTTGTATAGCACCATCGGCATATCGGATATAATTTTTGAGATCGTCGTCCCAATCCGAGAACAGTTCCAATAGCTTGTTTTTCGCTTCCGTTGGCTGATCAAAATCAATTCCGCAAGTATCCAGCCACTCTCTTTCAACTTCGAAGCTGGCATATACTTTAATTCGTCCATCTCCGTTTAACTGCCCCAGAATGCCCTTCCGATCTCCAAGTGCAAACATCTTGCCCCTACTATTTAGTTCGAGAAGATCAGGATGATTATTCTTAACATCCAATACGTTGAGCTCCACCATGGTTAGTCCGGAGTATTCAGGCTGTAAATCAGAGAGCAACGGTCGGACACGCGAGAAGGCACCGTCAGCTCCGACTAGAAGATCAACGGTGTCAACCACCCCATTCTCGAAGTGGAGCTCGGTCATCCCATGATCGAGAGCGATCGCTTGTTGAAGCTTATGACCGTATCGAATACATCCCTTATCGAGTGAATCGAGTAATAATTGGCACAAATCGCCGCGATCGATCTCTGGACGGGTACCATGATCGTCCTCAACGGCTTCTTCATCCATATATACATTTTTATGTTTGTCAAACAGTCGAAAATCCTCTCCCTCATAGCGAGCGAGTTCCTGGAATTTCTCAAAAAGTCCTGCTTCTTTAAGTGCCAATTGTCCGGATTCCTCATGAATATCTAGTGATCCGCCGCGATCTCGATTCGTATCTTGAACTTCCCGTTCATAGACAACGGGGTTAAAACCATGCCGTTGAAGTAGTAAAGCTAGTGTTAGTCCCCCAGGACCGGCCCCGATGATGGCAATGCGTTTAGATGCTATAGCCGAATGTGTCATATCATTTCACTCCTTCAATTAGTTTTGCTCAAAGCAAAGTTTGTATTCATATTAGAATGGCTTTTCGAGCTGTTTTCAAGAACAAGCGCAATAAGCCTTAACATCAGTGAAGCTGCAGCTGCATATATAGTTATAACATAACGAACACTGTTCGTAAAGAACAATGTTCGTTATGTCATTTTAAGGAGCCAGCTTAATAAGACTGCACCTGTTGTTAATGAACAAAGGCAGCCGGTCATTATTTGACGGCTGCCTTTGTTCATTTAACTATATGTCCTTTTCGATTCAATTATTTATTGAAAGTAATCTTCTCCGAACCGTCCTCAAGAACGATCGACGTATCCCGCGGCTTTGTTTCCGCGATTAGGCGGCCGCCTCTGAACGAATAAAGCACTCCGACCTGTTTGCGTATGGCCTCATATTCGTTTTCTGCTTCAAGAACGATGAAATTCGCAGGCTTCCCTTCTTCAATACCGTATACATCCTCAATATGCAACGTTCTTGCGCTATTTTTCGTAATGAGATCGATCGAATTTACAATCTGATCATAACCGAGCAACTGTGAAGCATGGATGCCCATGTGCAGTACCTGAAGCATGTTGCCTGTGCCTAACGGATACCATGGATCAAAGATGTCATCGTGACCGAAGCACACATTGAGACCAGCTTCCTGCAGCTCTTTGACGCGAGTCAGTCCTCTTCTTTTTGGATACGTGTCAAAGCGACCCTGCAGGTGGATGTTAACCAGAGGATTGGAGACGAAATTGAGGTCAGCCATCTTCAGCAATCTGAACAATTTGTACGTATATGCATCATTGTATGACCCCATCGCCGTCGTGTGACTTGCCGTCGTACGGGAGCCCAGCCCGCGTTCATAGGCTTCTGTCGCAACGACTTCAACGAAACGAGATTGCTCGTCATCGATTTCATCGCAATGGATGTCGATGAGACGATCGTATTTTTCGGCGAGGTCAAACGCAACCTTCATCGAATCGACGCCATATTCCCTTGTGAATTCGAAGTGCGGAATGCCGCCGACCACGTCAACGCCCATTTTCAGCGACTCTTCCAGCAATGCCGCGCCGTTCGGGTAGGAGTGAATGCCCTCCTGCGGAAAAGCGACAAGCTGGATGTCGATGTATGGTGCCATTTCTTCTTTCACTTCAAGCATCGCTTTAACTGCGGTCAAACTTGGATCGGTGACGTCCACATGCGTCCGCACATGCTGGATACCCTGCGCTATCTGCCACTTCAGTGCCGTTTTGGAGCGCGTTTTGACGTCTTCATGCGTCAGGAAGGCCTTGCGCTCTGACCAACGCTGAATGCCCTCGAACAGCGTTCCGCTTAAGTTCCATTCCGGCTCGCCCGCCGTTAACGTTGTATCCAGATGAATATGAGGTTCAATGAACGGCGGCAGCACAAGCGAGCCGCCCACGTCAAGGACTTCCTCATTCGCAGTTACTTCCTGTGACTGCGTAATTAGCTCAAACTTTCCTTCTTTCACGACGATATTCCACAAACCTTCTTTACCCCGCAATTTTGCGTTCTGTATAATCATTGTTCTTCCCCTTTTCATTGGATTCTTTCGCAGGATTGATCAGCATCAACACGATGTAGGCGACCGCCGTACCAATTAGTGCGTTTAACGGCGTTACTCCTGGAGCAAGCTGGGCGAACGCCACGCCGATCGCCCAAGCCACCATCGCTATCCAGTTTACCTTTTTAAAACTCATTTCAGCAAACGATTGATAGTTTCCGCGCTTCACAAAGAAGTAGTCCGCGATGATGATGGCCCCGATGGACGGTACCGCCGCGCCCAGCACATTCAGGAAACCGACGAAATTGTTGTACATCCACATGGCAAATACGGTACCCACGATGCCGTTTACAATAACGAAGAATTTTTTCGAAATTTTGGTGATGTTGGCAAATCCCAGCCCGGAAGCGTAAAGGGCGTTATCATTGGTCGTCCAGATATTCAGCCCCAGTACGATGATCGCGGGAAGGATCAACCCTTGCAGGAACATGACCTCCGAGATATCTGCCAGGTTATAAGCCATTGCGCCGACGGCACCGAACAGGAACATGAGCGAATTCCCAAGGAAAAACGCAATGACTGTAGCGGTAACCGCCTGGCGGGATGTCCGGGAGAACCGTGCAAAATCGGGCGTTAAGGTTCCACCGCTGATGAATGAGCCGATACAGATGGTTAGTGCCGCTGCCGCGGTGATTGTCTGTGTCGGCGTGTAATCGAGCAATCCTTGCAGACCGCCCAGCGTATCTGCACCTTCGAACATGGAGTAACTGCCGAGAATGGCAATGGCCGGAACCGCGATATACCCCAGAATCACCAGCGACTTCATACCGAAGATGGCCGATGCCGTCATGGCGAGGCCAAACAACAAGATCAACAGGTACACGTTCCAACCCATCGCTTTGGCGACCGGGATCGCGAACATGGCCACGCCGACGCCGAACCATCCGACCTGCGTGAAGCCTAGCAGGAATGAAGGCAGGTAAGATCCTTTCTCACCGAATGCATATTTTGCCAGTAAATGCGTAGACAGACCCGTCTTGGCGGCGATATGCGCCAGTGCTCCCGTATAGATGCCGAGCACCAAATTTCCCGCAAGTACTACGCCAATGAACTCCAGGAACGTCAAGCTGATGCCCAAAGTCCCCCCTGCCAACATGCTTGCCGAAAAGAAAGTGAACCCCAACATGACAGATAACGTCTTCCAAAAATGGTTTCTCTGCGTTTTCGGTACCTCTTGCCACGAAAACTCTTGATCTTGTTTGCTCATCAGAATACCTCCAGCTTAAAGTGTCCTGATACCAAAAAAGCAGAAAAAAGAGGCTACTCGTCAAGTCTCAACCTGACAAGTAGCCTCTTTTAATTACTTCATAATCCGCACGAAGACGCAGAGCATCCCCTGATGGAAAATGCACTGTTCACGCGTGATTATAAAAATCCGCTGTCCTTGCCAGCCTCTCTGGACTGAATTAAAGGTACCAGTATTCAATTACATTCTATTATTTTGGAAAAACCAATGGTTGTCAATGTTATTATTATCCAATGATAATAATCCTCCTATCCTTGCTACTCTACCCCAAATTAATCTCCCGGATCTTTTCCAGGTCCACTTTCGGTTTTCGGTCTTCGTTGAGTAGCCCGTTAACCTCATGCTGCACGTCCGTAACCTGCGTATAACAGTAGCCGGAAATGAACGGAATGGCTTTAATCGCTCCGGTTATACTGCCAAATCGCTTCAGGAAGTCCTCCTCATTGTCAACCTGATCGCCATAACCCCAGCCATGCTCGCTCTTGTAAGCAATCCCTCCAAACTCGCTGATGATTATCGGTTGGCCTTTATAACTGTAGCCATTTGCGAACGCAAATTTCCACTCGTTGTACGTACCGCTGCTACCCGTGATTGAGTTTTTATCCTTGTATGTTTCATACAAATCCTCGCCCCGCTCCACATAATCATGAAGAGTCAGAATATCAGAAATGGTGTGCTCCCATCCATCATTGGTGATGACTGGACGATAAGGATCGATGGATTTGGTCAAATGATAAATGCCTTCCGTAAATTTTTGCTGCCGTTCGTCATGGATAATATTCTGAATGCCCCATGACTCGTTAAAAGGCACCCACGTAATAATGCAGGGATGATTGTACTGCTGCTGCACAACCTCCATCCATTCCTTGGTAAAACGCTCCACTGCTTCATCGTTATATTCATAAGCAGCCGCCATTTCGGACCACACCAGCATACCTTTGACATCACACCAGTATAGGAACCTGGCATCTTCAATTTTCATATGCTTGCGCAAACCGTTGTAGCCCATCTCGGCGATCGCTCGATATCTTCGATCAGCGCTTCCTCAGACGGAGGCGTCAGATGACTATCGGTCCAGTAGCCCTGATCCAGAATCAATCTCTGGTAAAGGGGAATATTATTCAGCAGGATTTGGCCGTCTCGGATCGAGATTTTGCGCATGCCGAAATAAGAGCCCACCCGGTCGATCTCTCGTTCTCCATCATATAGTACAAACTCCACATCAAACAGATTTGGATTTCCCGGAGACCACAGGTTTTGCAGCCAAGGTCCGTTGATGCCATTCATCATGCTGGTTTCCACTGTCAGCCAGGCTCTGTCCACCGAAAGGCTTAGCTTTCTTACCGTTTCGCCCTTAAGTGTAATTTCAGTCTCCAGCCGGAGATCATTTTTGTTTTTCGTACCGTTAAAGCGGAAGTCAAACCGAATCATTTGGCGGTCAATGTCCGGCGTCATTTTCACCGTATCCAAGCGGGTATCGTGGACATGTTCGAGCCAGACGCTTTTCCAAATGCCTGTGGTCTGCACATAAAACGAATCATGATTCCGTCCGGACCAGCGCTGCTTGCCCCGAGGCTGCAGACAGCTATCGCTGTCTTCCACTTTCAACACAATTTCATTTTCGGCGTCTTGCCCCAGCAGGTCGGTAATATCAAAGGAAAACCGAGCATACGCCCCTTCATGCTCCCCCGCAAAACGACCGTTCACCCAACAGGAGGCTTTATAATCGACACCTTCGAAATGCAGAATCGTTTGTTTCCCTTCCGCCTCTGGGGAAAGTATCAATTTTCTGCGATACCAGATCTGCGCATGGAATATCTCTTCGCCGATCCCGCTCGCTTGCGTTTCATAGGTAAATGGAACATTTATTTTTTGGGCGACCGGAAAATGGTCCATCCAACGTTCTGCAACACCGGCTTTATCATCATCGAAACTGAAATCCCACTCCCCGTTCAGATCCAGCCACTGGCTCCGGACAAATTGGGGTCTCGGATAGTTTTTCATATAAAATTTCGTAGCTGCTGTGGACACTTAAACACCTATCCTCTCTCTGCTCACTGAAGTATAATCTGTATTTCTAATCACAGATTACTATCTTGTCCAGAGAAAGAAAATGATTTATCCTATCTAATGACTGATCTATTATCCTTTATAGGAGTGGGATTTATTGATACATCTAAAGCGATGCGGATATAATGTGATTCATCCAGAAGGCTTTACTGTCGACCGTCCGGAGGGCTCTGGGGATTACGTCTTTTTATTCTTCCGGAGCAAAATGGAGCTTCGAATTCAATCACAGGTTATGTTTGTTGAACCTAATGCCTTCATTATTTTTAACAAGAATAGCCCATATTTCTACCAGGATGCTGAGCAACCGCTGGTTCATGACTGGTTTCACTTTGAAATGGAGGATGCAGATGCTTTTTTTGATCGGCTGAATCTCCCTCTAGATACCTTAATTAAAGCATACGACCCCTTTTATATTTCCAGAAAAGTGAATGATATTCATTGGGAGAATCTGCAGAACGGAACCTTCCGAAAGGAGATCATCGATTATACTATTCGTTGCCTATTCATGAAGCTTAGCGATATTCGAAGTCATCTGGAGCCACACCATCAGATTAGTAAATACTATGATCAGTTCCTGAACTTAAGAAATGAAGTCTTCAGTTCTCCTTCGACTTGGTATACGGTCGAGTCCTTGGCGGACAAGATGAATATGAGTCGGTCTTATTTTCAACATATGTACAAACAAATCTTTGGCATATCGGTCATTAACGATATCATCCTGAACAGACTAGGATATGCCTCCTATTTATTGCAGAACACCTCATATGCGATCAGCCATATTTCTGGAATTTGCGGTTATGAGAACGATGTACATTTTATGCGGCAATTCAAAAAGTTCGTAGGACGAACTCCTAGTGAATACAGAGGAAGATAAAAAAAGCCTGGTTTATCAGGCATCATTCACTCACATTATGTAGGTAGTAGTAACCTGTACTCTGACTTTTTCATGAAATTCGCTACTTGTGTCATCATCTGAGCACCTATGCAAATGCGAGACAAAACTTGTAACTTAAGTTTTGTCTCGCATTTTTACGGGAGCCTATTCAGGGGACTATTTCTTGAGAAACCCATCCGGGAAATAACTAAGATGTTTTCCTTACTGCGAACCATAGCTCAACGAAATTAAGCCCATCCCTATTTCCAGTAATCTCAAATTCCATTCCGTTGACCTGTTCATATCCTGCAGTAGGAAGCCACTCAGAGAAGAATCGTCTATATAATGTCTCCATTGTTTCATCGAATTTATCCCATGTGAATGGATCAGATGAAAAGATAGCCCACGTTTGTGCTGGAATCGTAATACTGGTGTACCTATCGGTTTTACTTGAATCACTTTTAAATGCACACAACATGTATGGAAAAGTATCCTCTTCAGTTTTTTTGTAGCTACAAATCGCATGTACTTTATGATAGTCCTGATTTAAAAATTCTGGTTGCTCACCTGCATTGGCCGCAAGTTTTTCAACCTCACCGTTTGCATGGCTTTGCTTCCATAATCCTGCTGGAGTGTCTACGCCGTTTAATTGAAACACTTTTTCGATTCCAAATACTTGGAAGGTTTCTTTGGTTTCGATACGATAGTTCATTGCTTTTTCTCCTTTAATTGAAATAAGGAAGGAAAGCCGAGGATAGGCTTTGAGCGCAGTCCCTTCTTGGCGGGCCATTGCTGGATTAACACCATGCAACGATTGAAAAGCTCTTGCGAATGAAACCGGTGATTCATAACCATACTTTATGGCAATATCAACAACTCTCATATCGCTATTCTGCAATTCAATGGCTGCGAGGGTAAGTCGTCTTCGCCTTATATATTCCGCAAGTGACACATTAGTAATGAATGAGAACATTCTCTGGAACTGATGTGACGAACAGCAAGCACATTGAGCCACTTCCTTCAATTCGATTTCTCCGGTTAGATTCATTTCGATGTAATCCAATGCCCGATTCATTCTTATAAGCCAGTCCATCTGAATCCCTCCCCCTAATAGAAGTATAGTAACGCTATGGCTTCGTATCGCAACTATTTGTGCCCTATTAAGTTTCGAATTCATCCGTTTTAAAAGTTATTTATACGCCAGATCTGAGATGTACATTTACTCAGCCAATGTTTTCGTCATCTCGCCGTTCTTCTAATCATCCTAAGTTTTATAAGCTATCGTTTCATAACCATATACATCAAAATGAACAATTCGAATCCCATCACTTGGTTTTATATTAAAAACCACTCTCTCATCAATGTCCTTAGCCACACATGTTATTGAATTCGCTTGATCTGATACCGGGTAAATTTCATACTTAAACCATGCGCCATGATTCTTCCGCATAAAAATATACAATTGGCCATCTTCATAGGTTACTATTATGGTCGAGTCAGGACGTATCCCATATCCCTGAAATACCTTATAGAATTCACCAGTTGTTATTTGAGGAACATCCATTTGGGTTAATTTAGCTAAGGCTTCGTTCAGATTTCTCACTACGTACGGATCTTGCTCTATGGTTTCTCCATACGCATAAATGCCCTCGAGTTGCTTCAGTATAGATTCGTTAATTTTTATAGGAGTTGTTATCTCTAGTTCTTGCAACTCTCTCCCAAATGCTATCTCAGCTAGATACTGGCTAATACGTTGGACAGGTGTTAACTCAAAATTGCTCAGTACGATAATGACAAGGTCATCGTGAACAAATCGATTGAAGTCTGACCAAAAACCGTTCATACTTCCAAAATGTCCAATTCGTAACCCAGCCATAACTTCCACAGTACGCCGTGCATTGGTCAGAAAGGATCTTAAGCGAATCTTTGCTGACCAACGTATCGGTGTAGAGAGCACGATCCCACAAGTAAAGATCTTCAACCGTAGAATACATTGCACCAGCACTGAGGTGAAGAGTCATATCTACATATTCAGCATGAATTTGCTCTTTGCACACGGAATATCCAGAAGCAAGGTTTTTAATGATCGACCTACAGTCCTCAACTCCTGTATGTTCTAAATACAAAGGCCGAAAAATTCTTTCTTTGATATATTCTCCATGGGAAATCCCCGATATTTTTTCGATGATGGCGCTCAGTAAAATATAGGGAGAGCTGCTGTACCTATGTTCTTCCCCCGGCATAAATTCCAAAGGTTTATTCTTTATCATTTGAACGGTGTCTTCAAGTGTTGAATAAAGCCTTTGTGTTTGTTCCCAGTATCTAGGGAAACCCGTAAGATTTTAATTTTAAGCTCGTTTTGATTACTCATATTTATATTTCCTCCTATTATCTTTACGATTTTAGAAGGAACGCAAGCATACGGGGAGTAGGAGACAGTATTTAGAAAATAAAAAAAGCGGAATACCCTACCTAAGGGTTCCGCTTCGGCTCATCAAAATAAAACGATGCCTTGCGTTCCCGTAATGGTCAAAATAGGCAGACGTATCTCTTGGTTAAAAAGAGGGATTTTCTGCACTAACTAATCGGATCGACCATTACAGGTTAGCTGGCATTCAACAATTGCTCCTTCCAATATCTCCTATTTTAAAGATACATGCGAATTTTTTCCAAGTCAATAAATTTATGATTCCACTGTTCTACAAATAAGCGGATTTATCATAACTAGTCCTCCATTTGTCAGTGAACGGACGGATAGCTCAAAAGCCATTAATATGTAAATCGGGATAGTTCGCTATATTGATAATATTGCCTGAAGGGTCTGTAACGTTGAACTCAGGAAATCGATCAATCCCCCAAGTATACGTTATTTCGGTTACCTCTTCACCTGCGTCGACGAATCTTTGGTAACATTCAAAAACATCAGATGTTTTTATACAAAGTACCGCATAGGGTTTTCCGTCCGATACAATATGGATTGGAACAGGTTGTTCTACTCGTTTAAAAAACAAATAGGGTCCTGGTTCAAGCTTCAGGTCTGATTCGTCTTCGGTTTTCCAGCAATGTTTAAAGCCGAAATACTTTTCGTACCATGCAACGGATTCATCGATATTTCTGACTGGCAGTCGAACCTGAACTACAGTATGAACAAGCGCTCTACTCTTTGATGTGGTGTTCATTTGAAACCCCTCCTCAAGAGAAATCATTCAATGCCTTCCATAATACCTGCGTATCATGCGACTTTTTCCTAACTCTTGTCGATACTCCGAATGAATGAAGTGACATTACCCAAACAACAGGCTCCTTGAGGGTTATTAACCTCGCACCCACAACGATTAGCTTGAACTTGTTCTCGTATATGATCAATAGGACGCTGATTTTGCTGATCAGTTTCTATTAAGCGTTCTCTTGTCCATCCAAAGCAATAACAAACAGGAACATCCAGCGCAGCGTTTTTTTGGAACACCGAGACTTTGAGCATATCCTTGCCAAAGGTCTGTTCACCACTAAAATACACAATGTCGCAAGACGCATTAGCGCAAAAAGTGTAATTCATTTCAGGATGAATAGTTTCTAACGCTGGTGGCTTAAGCAATGCCTTGAGCGTGATCAACTGAATACTTTTGCCCTTTTGTTGACAAACAGGACATTGAGTAAGTGTCGTTGGTTTTACGGTGGTAATTTGACAGCAGCTATCCATTTTTATCGCTCCTTATGCAGTTTTGAATGTGCGAACTGGTGTGAAGACAATTATCCCGTAATATCCACTCAGAAGAAATCAGCTTCTTTTTATTTTAGATCCGTTAATTTGCTAAGCTCTAATTGATAATAACACAGAGTCATACTAATTATGATAATAACAATTCAGATCATTCTTCACCAGATGCAACCTGAAACCTAGACTGGATATAGGTATCATCAAATCATGACGGGATGTTAGAGCTTGGATTTTGAATGTGGAATTCTTCCGCTAACTGTTGTGTAACCTTCAAAGTAGTGATAATGTCCTCCATTAGATAGGGGAACTGCGGGGCCTGTCGTTCCTTTGATAATGTGAAAGTGTTGGTCATCAAACGAGGTTTTAACATGGTAATTGTGAACATGTGGGACACCGCTTGGTGCAGGTTCCTTGAACAAGTGGCACTACAATCAACTCCTCTTTTGTTATCTTGTTCCTTCATTATAATGGAATGATACTGCGGACCTCTTCTACAATCTGATTGATGATCGCCTCTGCTGATTGGTTAGATGTGAGCATTCGAGTTCCTTGACCTGCCCAAAGCGCCATGTATGCTGGATTGTTTTGGCGTGCAGAAGCATTTCTGATCTCTCGAGTTAATGTATTTTGGGTCGGGAAAGGTAGAGGCTTGATATGGGATGCTTCCCATTGTTGTATAAAGTCATTCCTTATTCCCCGTGCTGGCCGTCCAGAAAATGCATTGGTCATGACCGTGCTATTCTCGGTACTATCAAGCAGAGCGCGTTTGTATACCTCATGTGCACCGGACTCCACCGATGTCAAAAACCGTGTTCCCATCTGCACACCTTGTGCTCCTAAAGCGAGTGAAGCCACGACCCCTCTACCATCCATAATTCCGCCAGCAGCAATTACTGGAATATGGACATGATCTACGATTTGTGGGACGAGTGCCATAGTTCCGATGTTGGCCCCATTGGGCTGAGAGGTTACATCGAAAGTTCCTCTATGCCCTCCTGCTTCGCTACCTTGTGCAACGATGACATCACATCCGCGCTTCTCCGCTTGAATTGCTTCCTCCACTGTCGTTACAGTGCCCATTATTTTAATACCTAATGATTGGGCCTGTTCCATATGATGCTCAGAAAGCAATCCAAAAGTCGTACTGATAACCGGAACTTGTTCATCCAATAAAATGTCAAACTGTTCTTCAAAATCATGGGGTGTACGTATTTCATCTATAGCACGGCGTTTCACACCCAGCGACTCTCGAATGGAATCCATCTCTTTGTTTACGGCATCAAAATTTATATACTGATCAGGTTCAACATGAGCAAATATATTTACGGCAAACGGTGCATGAGTATGCTGTTTGATCTCGCGAACGGCTTCTCTTAGTTCTTCGGGGTTCATATAAGCAGCACCCAGGGTACCCAATCCGCCTGCATTAGAGACAGCCGTGACGAGCGTTACCATGTTTGCAATACCTGCCATTCCCGCGAGAACGATAGGATAACGGATATTGAAGCTTTCACAGAACTTACTGTTTAATTGAATAGACATCAAGCGTCCTCCTCATCAAGTCAGATTCCATTCTGTATAAGTTTACATCGAGTTTATCCATCCTGTATAATCCATAAATCAGATATTACATATCATGATTTCAGATAGATTGGATTCTAAAGGAGGGTCACCCTTGGATATTCACCTGTTGGAGATTTTCATTCAAGCCGCCCATGAGGGTAGTATTTCCAGAACAGCAAAAAAACTGAATTATGCTCAATCCAATGTTACACATAAAATTCAACAGTTGGAGGCGGATCTCCAGGCGACGTTATTTTATCGTCACAAGAAAGGGATTACGCTAACGCCTTCTGGACAAATTCTAGTCACTTATGCTGAAAAAATTATAAATTCGATGAACGAAGCTAGAGCTGCAGTAGGGAGCAGTTCCACTCCTTCCGGTCCTCTGGCGATTGGTTCCATGGAAACAACAGCAGCCGTCCGGCTCCCTTCTGTTTTGACACAATACCATTTAAAATATCCGAATGTAGATTTTTCTTTAATTACTGGTCCCACAGAAAAGCTGCTTCATAACGTCCTTCATTATGAATTGCACGGGGCCTTTGTTTCCGGCCCTATAGAACACCCTGATCTCACGAGTAATAAAGTGTTTGAAGAGACGCTTGTTCTTGTAACTTCTCCAAAGCACCCCCTAATACATTCGATTCATGATGTACAAAATCATACGATGCTCGTTTTCCCTAAAGGATGTTCCTACCGCGCGAAGCTTAACACTTTTCTGCAAGAAGAAGGATTGTTACCTGCGAAATTAATGGAATTTGGAACGCTGGAAACGATCATTGCTTGTGTCAGTGCAGGATTGGGTATTACGTTACTGCCTTATTCTATCATTGCTGATTATGAATTTAGGGGAAAAGTTACTTGCCACTCATTACCGGACAAGCACTCGTCAGTAACAACCATGTTCATTAAACGAAAAGATACCTTGATTACGCCGGCCTTATCCGCTTTCTTGGATGAGACTGTACATGGTTTGAATTAACGATTATTGAAAGGCAGGACAAAAATATGGTGATATCTATCCGAAACGCTAACAAAAGTGATTACGATTCTCTATTGCCTTTATTCAGGAAGGTTCATGAATTACACGTTTTTGAAAGACCAGATTTATACAAAGAAAACCCTACTCCAGTCGGTCAAGAGTTCTTTGAAAGCCAAATAGATGATGTCAAACAGCATATTTTTGTGGCAATCATGGGGATTGAAATAGTCGGAATCGTTGTTATGAAGGAAGAAGAAATCATTGAAAATTCATTTGTGAATGCGAGGAAGATATTATATATAAACAGTTTATGCGTTGATGAAACGAAGAGAAAGAAGGGTATCGGAAAAAGACTTTTGCAATATGTCTTTGATTTTGGGAGAAGCCTAAATGTTGATAGTGTTGAATTGGGGGTATCAGAAAATAATTTTTCTGCAATTGAATTTTATGAGTCCATTGGTATGACAACAAAGAGTAGGAAAATGGAGATTATATTGAGCTAACACCGTCTATATAAGATAATGCACGATTTAAACAGTGAAAAGGGCCAGCCGGAAGAATCTGGCTTGGTACCCTTTCAAATCATTATCAAAACGATTTTTATTTTTTAAATCAAGCGAACGATTATCATACTTAAATCAGAAATGTGCGTTTAGAGCGCTTCTTATGTCCAAGCTACTTCCCTATTATTTCATATGATGAGTTAATAGGAGGTGAAACTTATGGCTCGATTTTTAGATTCAAAAACTTCGCAAAATGCCAGTTATGCCAACTCTATCGCCGTCCCAATAACTGCTATCAATACGCCGGAATTAATTGCGCAACAAACATTGAATTTATCCGGGGGCACAGCTAATCTGACGGTGGTGTCATTTACGGGAATCGTTGCCACTCAACTGCCTTTGGTTCCTTTGGTTACCAACATACTCATAACTGTCGTCAGAGGCACCACTCCCTCGGGTCTCATTGTCTTTTCCGCATCTCAAAATCTCGATTTGAGTATCGTAGGGCCTCAACTCATTAACTTTGCAGGTTCTGATTTCAATGCACCGAACACTGCTAACGTAGTGTACTCGGTCTATATTCAATCCTCAGCCCTTGGCACTGTCAGAGTTGGTCCGGAAAGCTGCAACTTGATTGGAGTATCTGATTAATGCCTACTCCAACATTTGCTGTAACTTGAGTAGATAAACTTCTACTCAGTATGGTGTACAGGTCATTGTTCTTTTAAGAAAAGTACCCAACTTCTTGTATTTAAGCTTGGACAAGAAGTTGGGTACTTTATTTCTGAGCACTAGATCAGGGGGTTATATTTTTCGCGAGCCAGCCTGGCTGCCTCAACCATATTTTGAAGCGAAGCAACGGTTTCTTCCCGGCCGCGCGTCTTCAAGCCGCAATCCGGGTTAATCCAGAACCGTGCCGGTTCGAGGACGCGCAGGCGCGATCGATCATACTGCTCATTTCTTCCACACTAGGCACACGCGGGCTATGGATATCGTATACCCCTAGACCGATGCCCAGCCTGTAGGTGTGTTCCTCAAAGCTATGGATCAACTCGCCATGGCTGCGGGAAGTCTCAATCGATATGACATCTGCATCCATCGCTTCAATCGAGTCGATCATGTCATGAAATTCGCAGTAACACATATGGGTATGAATTTGTGTCGTATCCTGCACGGTGCAAGTTGCGATCTTGAATGCTTTAACGGCCCAAGCCAGATAATTGGCCTGCTCGTTTTCCTTCAATGGCAGCCCTTCACGAACAGCCGGTTCGTCAACCTGAATCATGCCAATCCCTGCCTTCTCCAGTGCCTCCACTTCTTGTCTGAGCGCATAGGCAAGTTGATAAGCAACTTGTTCACGCGAGATATCTTCACGTACGAATGACCAGTTCATAATCGTAATCGGGCCTGTCAGCATCCCTTTCACCGGACGATCCGTTTGTGATTGGGCATAGACTGTCTCCGCTACGGTCATGGCAACGTCAAAGGCGACATCTCCGTAGATGATCGGCGGCTTCACACAGCGTGAACCGTAAGACTGTACCCATCCATTCTGAGTAAAAGCAAAGCCCTCCAGTTTTTCACCGAAAAACTCCACCATATCGGTTCTTTCAAACTCCCCATGGACGAGGACATCGATACCAATCTCATGTTGCAGCTTCACCCATGTGTCAATCTGTTCGCGAATGAAGGCATTATATTGCGAGTTTGACCACTCGCCCTTACGCCAGAATTGACGAGCCTTACGTACTTCTGGGGTTTGCGGGAAACTGCCGATGGTTGTTGTCGGGAACATTGGCAACTGCCAGCGTGCCTGTTGATCGATATGACGCGCCTCGAACGGCTTATTTCGCTGAGGCTCTGTTTCTGACACAACCGCTACAGCCTTTTGGACATCATGGCGATTGCGAGCTTCGGAAGACTTCAATAATCCAAGCGCCTCGTCCGCGGCGTTTAGCTGATCATGGACGGTATTCGCTCCCTGTGAGATGGCTTTTGTCAGCAGGACAAGCTCATTTAACTTCTCATCCGCAAAAGCCAATGCTCCCAAGAGGTCCGCCCCAAGCTTAGTCTCTGTTTCTTTCGTTACTGGCACATGCAGCATGCTGCATGATGACTGTACGATCAAACGATCATGAGATACCGAGCTGATCAACTCATGTAACACATCATACTGCTCACTTAGATCAGCACGCCAGATGCTTCTGCCATCAATGACGCCAGCCCCAAGAACCTTATCGCTGGGGAAGCCATGTTCCCGGATCGAAGCCAGGTTGACGCTGAGGCCGTGTACCAAGTCAAGTCCGATCCCTTCTACTGGCAGTGACACGATGTCGAGGTAGTTATCAATCGATTCAAAGTACGTTTGCAACATGACGTTAAGGGACGGAACGGCTTCGGCAAACGTCGTATAGATCTTCTTCAGCCGGTCTATATCTGCAGCCGGAAGTTTCGTAACCACGATAGGCTCGTCGATCTGTACCCATGTTACGCCTTCATTCTCAAGTTCGCGCAGAATCTGTACGTAAATAGGGACCAAACGTTCAAGCCATGCATCCGTTTCACTTACCGTATAACCTTTCGATAATTTCAGAAACGTAAGCGGTCCGACGATCACCGGTTTACCCTCGATGCCAAGCTTCTCCTTTGCCTCCCTATAAGCCTGCAAAGGGCGGTTCTCGGTCAAGACAGGGTCCGCGTCGCTTAGTTCAGGCACAATGTAGTGGTAGTTTGTATTGAACCACTTTGTCATTTCACATGCTGTCGCGTCCTTAGTGCCTCGCGCCATTCCGTAGTAAATCGATAGGGGAACAATACCGCCTTGATATTGGAAGCGTTTTGGAACGATACCAAGCATAACAGCTGTGTCTAAAATATGATCATAATGACTGAAATCATTGACAGGAATGAGTTCGATTCCTTTTTTCTGTTGCTTTTGCAGATGATTCAGGCGAATTTCTTGTTGCTGCTGCTGAAACGTTGTCTCGTCGATTTTGCCAGCCCAGAATGCTTCTAGTGATTTTTTCCATTCCCGTTCAACCCCAATTCGTGGGTAACCCAGTATACTGCTAATCGCCATGTGCCATTCTCCTTTACTCGTTGGTATAATCTTGAGATTTGCCATTCGGCTGTAGAATCCTACTCCCTGCAAATCTAACAAAGCATCTTACGCAGTATCTTCCGCCAACGGTCTTGTGTGTCCAATGATGTATATTCCAGATGATGAAGCAGGTTACCATATGCATCGGCATTTAGATTGTTAATGACGTTAATCATCGTTTGTTCATCATTTACATGAGACAAAAAATGAACTAATTCATGCTGCATCAGTGGAATCCCCCTCAAAACACACATCCTTGTGGACAACTGAACTCATTTCATCTGCAGACAACCAGAAAAGGCGTCTTTCCCGTAAAAATACATAGGGAAAGACGCCTCCATAATTGTGCAAATTATGACGGTTCATCTAACACCTCCCTATCTCCCGTAGGTACAGTAGTGCTGTCAGAACAGGCAGGTCTCCTGGCTCCGGTATCGTCACATGACAGCGGCCTTCCCGATCGATCTCAATCAGTGGCTGAATAGGCTGCCTGCTCCTCCGTTACAGTGGCGGGACCGCGTCGGTATCGCACCGACTTCCCTTTTAAGTCTGGCCAGCAAGCATTATTGCAGCCAGACACCTGTTCCCGATATGCAGTTCGGGTATTTTATATCAATTTACATCTTACTAGACAATGAAAGGTAAACACAACTATTTCAATGCATAACTATGCAATACGGGGAAGTTCCGTATGTCACTGATCCTCAGTGAGAGAAAGATTTTTTTGGCGACAACCGCTCTAAAAATGCATTGACAATTTTAAACAATCACTGTAAATTAAATTTGTTATTGTTATTCCTATAAAAACGCTTGGTTTAGGAGGTTTATTGGTAAGATGGACAATGTTGAGAACAATTTATTGCTTGCCATCCAAACGAACTGGTTCAGTTTTGTAACTGCTGTGCTTGTTTTCGGCATTTTGTATGTACTGGCACGCAAGCGGGTCAGCTTTGGCGCCCGGGTGCTGATCGGACTTGGGATCGGCCTGCTTGTGGGCATTCTTCTTCAGAGCCTTGATCTGGATACGAAAGGAATTACCACGTTCGGCAGTATTTACGTCAGTCTAATCCGTATGCTCGTTATTCCGCTAGTATTCGTGCTCGTTCTAAACAGCATCGCATCGTTGACGAGTCTCGATTATTTACGAAAGATTGGCTTTAAGACGTTCGGCTGGTTTCTAGCCACAACGGGTATAGCATCAATAATCGGCCTGCTTGTCGCCCTGCTGTTCAACCCGGGAGCCGGTATTCAGCAGCAGACGCCGGAGGGTTTCCAAGCACGTGAAATTCCGACCTTCTCGCAAGTTATTCTGGACCTGGTTCCTTCCAACCCGATTAATGAAGCGGCGAATGGTAAAGTGGTGCCTCTGCTTATATTCGCATTATTCCTGGCCGTTGCCATTATTAAGGTCGGCTCCAAGAACGCCGATGCCGTCAAGCCTGTGCGCGACCTTATCCATTCGTTGACCCAAGTGCTGCACCAGGTTGTGAAATACGTTATCCGGCTCACGCCGTACGGCGTGTTCGCGCTAATTGCCGGCATCACGGCGCGCTATGGCTGGGACACACTGCAGGAGTTAGGCAGTGTAATCATCACTTCGTACGTCGCACTTATTATTCACTTTGTGTTCGTATTCGGAGCGCTCGTGCTGCTGGTGGCAAAGGTGAATCCGATTCGCTTCTTCCGGAAAATTTACCCGATGCTCGTCGTCGCGTTCACAACCCGCAGCAGCTATGCAACACTGCCCGTTAATCTGGAGGTTATTACGAAGAGGCTGCATGTCTCTCCGCGAATTGCGAGCTTCGTTGCTCCGCTGGGTGCCTCCGTCAACTTCAACGGTTGCGGTGGCGTATGGCCGGCGATTGTAGCTGTGTTTACAGCTGAAATCTTCAATATTAATCTGACCATAACCGATTACATCATTCTGGTGCTCGTCAGCATTATCTCATCGATCGGCGTTGCCGGCGTTCCCGGACCCGCCGTCATCTCCACAACAGTTGTGCTCACCGCAATGGGCCTGCCACTCGAAGGCATAGCCATCGTAGCGGGTGTAGAAGCGCTCATTGATATGGGACGCACCGCCGTCAACGCTACGGGAACGACCGTCACCTCGCTGCTCGTGGCGAATTCCGAAGGCGAATTCGACCGCGAGAAGTTCAACAGCGATGATGATGACGAGGAGCTTGCCATAAGCCCTGTGTAACAGGCGGCATGCACCTGCTGCGTCACACTCCTTGCTCACGACCGGGCACCGGGATCGGTTACACTTTGCCGCCCCGGCGTCCGCTCCACGCTATAACCTCCGAACGCTTGCTTTTGGCAGCGGTCCGGAGGTTTTTTTCAATTTTTTCAATGCAGCAGCTCCCACGATCCATTAAACCCAAGATGCCATCTTCTTATTTCGCGCGTACTCATAACTGTTTGAAATAATCTTGAACAAATTCCTTGAATTTTATTGCGACCTTCGTCATGTACCGGTTGCTATACCATGAGATCTCGATGGTTCTGGTGCTTATTGGTTCTTCGATGGGAATGAGAACGACCGAAGATCCCTGAGAGCCGCCCCACGTAACAGATGGGATAAAGGAAACGCCCAGCCCCGAATGGACTAGGCTGCGAACCATTGAAGGTTCGTCGCATTCATATATAATTCGAGGCGTAAAGCCAGCCGCTCGACAGAGAGAATCCGTCGTTTCGCGGAGTTGTTTGCCGGGCTTTAAACTAATAAAACCGTCTTCTGAAAGTTCGGACAGTCGAATGCTACCACGATCAGCCAGCCTATGGTCACTTGGGACGGCGAGCATGATCTCTTCCGTTAATAAAGAAATCGACTCGGTTCCCGGCATGCTGAACGAAGATGAAGAAATGCACAGATCAAAAGCTGGAGGTTTGTAGTGATCCTGATCATGCTGTAGCAGCTTGAACTCGGTTTCCGGGTATAGCTGCCGAAATAAAGTGATCATATCTGGAAGCAAATAGGAAGCCACTTGAATGAATATAACGACGGTTCCTGTCGGTCTTTCGGCCAGATCGAGAAGCTCCGATTTTCCATCCTCTAACGTTTGAAGCGCCAAGTCTACCTTTGCAAGAAACCGTCTCCCATATTCATTTAATCGAATGTATTTCCCCGTGCGATCAAATAATCTGATTGTTAATTCTTTTTCGAGATTCCCGATCATTTTACTTAGTGCAGGTTGAGAGACTTGCAGCATTTCGGCCGCTTTGGTCATATTCTCTAGTCGCGCAACCGTTTGAAAGTACCGAAGTGAAAGTAAGTCCATCGTGATCCCCCTCTATTTATAACCGTTTGGTTATAAATTCTATACAAAACAATATATTTTTCATTATTATGGCAGAACCCTATAATAAAGAGAAGTAAGAAGTAAAGCGGAGGTAGTTATATGAACACGAAAGAAAAAAGGGATGAAACGATAACAATTGCTAGCGGGCAGCTTAAAGGCATACGGCAGACAGAGATTGACGCGATTGCATGGTTAGGGATTCCTTATGCTTTACCTCCAGTGGATAAACTACGATGGAAAGCGCCTCGCGAAGTTAAACCATGGACTGGCATATTGCCTGTACGCGAATTTAGCAATAGTAGCTTCCAGATGATTCAAGGGGTACCAAGCGGCAGCGAAGATTGTTTGTATGTGAACATTTGGCGACCCGATCATACCGATTCCGGCCTGCCCGTTTTCGTCTTCCTGCACGGGGGCGGTAACACAAATGGTTCAGGTAGCGATTTCCAAGGCGGGCAATTGGCTTGTGAAACGAACAGTATAGTCATCACCGTGAATTATCGTCTGGGTGCGATGGGGTTTTTCCGACATCCTGCGCTTCGAACCGGCGATCCTTTGGATGACTCGGGGAACTACGGTCTTCTCGATATTATTCATGCTCTGAAATGGGTACAGACGAATATCGTTGCCTTCGGCGGAAATCCGGAAAATGTTACGTTGGCTGGTCATTCTGCTGGTGCAAGAAATGCATTAGCCGCTTATCTTTCACCTCTAAGCGAAGGACTTTTTCACAAGCTGTGTGCGATGAGTGGAGGCTTAACGACGGCAACCCCAGAACAAGGAGAAGCAAAGGCAAACGATATCCTAGCCTCATTATTAATGGAAACTGGGTTGGCCAACAATATCGAAGAAGCCATAGACTGGATTTCAACGCAATCTGCAGCTGCCATTTCTGACTACCTCATGGGTCAAAAGGCCATTCTCTTTGCAGCAACAATCGGCGAGACCGGTCTAAGAATGGCTGCATTTCCTCATTTGTTCGAAGATGGCACGGTCATTCCAAGAGAAGGCTTCGAAAATCTTAAACACCGAATTCAACCTTGCATGCCGATTATCCTAGGGAGCACTGCTAGCGAATTTTCCGGATTTGCATCGATGGACCCGTATCTCCTGCACCAAGTACAACACGGACAATTAGCCGAAAATGCGGAGCAAAAAAAGTTATACGAAGCTGTCGTTCAATATGGAAGCGAACTGTATGCGGCGTTTAATGTAGAGCAAGTTGCGGAGAAATTAATACGCTCGATCCCCGAATTGCCGATTTACGCTTACCGTTTCGGCTGGGGGTTGCATGACGCGTTATCGATCCCGCCATTCGTTCTCTGATTGGAGCTCCTCATGGAGCGGATATCCCTTCTATACGGGTGACTTCTCAGGTGTCATGCAAAACTTTCCCGAAGGCGTCATTTCTGAACGTAACAATCCTGGGCGTAAAATGCTCTCTTCCCTCATGCGTAGTTATTTACGATGTTTCTTATATTCGGGAGATCCTAACGGTAAAGAACTGCCTGATTGGCAACGGTGGACCAACGGTTCTCGGTCTGCCGAAATCCTCTCTCTCGATGCAAGCGAGGAACAAGCGATTGTTCAATTGATCCAGAAGCTTACATCAAACGATATCCTGGCTAGAATGGAAGAAGACACCCGGTTCACGGAAGAACAGCGCATCTGGCTTAAAAAGTATCTATTTGCAGGTCGCTTCTTCTGGAAGGATTAACTGAATTCGGTCACTGGAAGGGACGTGCTACGTGCTAACTTACTTACTACTATTGGGCATCGGACTAATGGCCGGCATCTCTGGATCATTGGTCGGACTAGGCGGCGGCTTCATCGTTGTGCCTGCTCTCGCCTTCTTATTTCCTGATATGCCACCGGCACAATTAGCGGGTACATCCATGGCGATGCTCCTATGTAATTCCATCTCAAGTACTTATGTGTATGCCAAGCAGAAGAGAATTGATTATCAAGCAGCCATCCGATTCGCTGCCGCCTCCATTCCCGGTTCGGTCATAGGCGCTGTTTTTGCGGAGCATGTGAAAGGGAAATTCTTTTTCATAAGTTTCGGCATTATTCTGATTTTTATGGCCTTAGTGCTCCTATTTAAGCCCAATAAGCCGATTCATTGGCCATTTAAACCAACGGTGAACCGGAGCTTTATCGATAGTAACGGCGAACGGTTCGATTATGCCTACCACATGCCTACCGGCATCATCATCAGTTTTCTTGTCGGCTTCATGGCAAGCTTGTTTGGGATCGGGGGCGGCAGTTTCATGATTCCGACGATGACATTGTTGCTCTCCTTCTCACCTCATATTGCTGTTGCCACTTCCATGCTTCAAATTTTTCTATCTGCTATTGTAAGTACGTCGGTGCATGCTGTCTTATTGAATATTGACTGGTTTATGGTGTTAGCCCTAGCCCCGGGTGCTATAATCGGTGGTCAAATCGGCGCGCGACTTGCCAAACGCCTCCCTGCCAGGCTGCTCCTAAAAATATTAGCGCTATTTCTAATCGTGGTTTCGATCCGGCTGATGATGAAGGGTTAGGAGATTGGCACAATAAGTACATTCACCGGAAATTCATGTATTTGTTTTGATTAAAAACATAAGAATGAACCAAGGGAGGAAACGGATATGCACGCAAACGAGGAAATCAACGCGGAAGAAGGAATGGAAGACATTACAGGTATTACTTGTATTTATGTCCCAGTAAATGATGTTTACGATTCTATGAAATGGTACCAAAAGAATTTAGGGTGCCAACCTGCAAACAACGACCGTGTTGAACCTGGAATGGAGATGGCTGTTTTGAATTTTCCCGATCGGAATGGAAACCTGCCCTCACCTGGTTTAAGGCAAGTCGTACCTGCTCTGCTCCTTGACGGTAACATATGGGAAGTCTGGCAACCCTAATTGCTATTTTAATAACCTCGTATATACGACTAGTCTCTTTTCATGTTCGCCCTTTACACGATTGTACTTTCCTGTACATGTTATTAAATTTAATTGTTCCATATCAGTATCGCCGAATATTCTTTCGATTGGCGCTTCGGCTGTAGGATAAGATTCAACAGCCACGACTTTGAAGACGAGGTAATTTCCTTCATTGTCTGATAACACCACGGGTTCCCCAGGTTTTATCTTTTTGAGCGGGTAAAAAACCGCGGGGCCCGTATAGTTGTCTACATGCCCTGCTAAAATAGCATTTCCTTTTTGTCCAGGCAAAATGCCATCTACAAATACTCCAGCAACTTTGCTTGATACGGGTACTTCCATTTGCCCGTTCTCTAACAGTCCTACGGGTTCAACAGGGGCCTTAATACCAACCGATGGAATCCAAATTTGCTTCGGTTTTATAAATACAGATTGGTCATTTAATAAGTTCTCCTCTTTTTCCTTTTCTGAATTCTTCACAGTTATACCTTGTTCTATTTTACCCTCTGGAATTTCTCTGGAAGAAGACGATCCGGATTGAGGCAATGGAGATTGAGCAGTATTCTCCCTCAGTTCAATAGATTGCAACGCATGATATTGATATCCTGAGAACAATAGAACAGGAATGGAGATAATTATTAATAACGTTAATTTTCGTTTATCATTCACAAGGATCATCCTCTGTTAAAAGAAAAGAGGAAAACATAATTCTCCTCTTTTCAATCATAATCTTATTCGCTTACGCCGCCATATCCCGTTTTGGGTAATGCTTTTGGCTTAATGCTCTTGGTGTGCACTTTATGTGCTTTGCTTTTAGCTCGCATCTTGTGTTCTTTAGCTTCGTGTTTCTTAACATGTGCTTTGTGTTCTTTAGCTTCATGTTCTTTGACATGCACTTTGTGCTGATGTTTTTCCACAGGTGCTGCGGATGCAGTTAATGCCGAAGATGAAAGAAACAAACAAGTTGACAAGGCAAATATTGTCGCTTTTTTCATTGTGAAATTCCTCCCTTTTTTTGTTTTCCCCGATTTAATTATCTACACTGTTGTATCAAGTTATTGATGGTAATTTACACCTTTATAGCCTATTAGCCATTGCAACGTAAATAAGATGGCCTCTGACAAGATCAGAGGCCATCTTATAAAAATGTTAACTAAGACTGCTTTATGGGAGACTTAAGACTGATTTTTTTGTTTTTCACCATCTTTTGCTTTTTCGTTGATATATTTGTTGAAGTACTCTTCTTGCTTTTTGGGGGTGATGATAAGCCTCGATTATCTAGATACTGTAACTCATTAAAAAGACTACTTATTTTTTTCATTTGTTTTCCCCTCTCCATGAACCAAAACGATTATGGTGTACTCTCATTCTCTAATGTAATGTATTCATGTCAAGGCAACGAAGTTCTAAACCTTTATGACTATTTGGTAATGAATAAGTCCGTATATCAAAAAAGCCGCTAAATTAGCGACTTTCAATGGGACAATGTTCTTGTCTCTTCACATTTTCATATCGGGATTTCAGGTTTGTATTTGTATCGAAGACCATTTTATTTTGGATGATCCAGTTGTTTCAATTGATTTTCCGCTTCCTTTACTAGAAATCCATATTCTTTGCTATCTTGGTAGGAGTTAATTACATGATGAAGAGCAAGTTTGTATGCCGTTTCATATGCTTCACTTTGAGATGTCTTAACATCAGGCGTCACGCCAGTTCCCTCCCAATTGGTTTGAGTAATGGGATTAATCGCTCGTCCATCAGGAACAAAGACGCTAATGTGTTTCGTTAATTGATGAATGTCACCTGGGTTGGCTCCTCCAGCCGAAACCTCTCCGACGATGGTTGCCCGCTTTAAGTTTTTCAGATTATATGTAAATTCTTCAGCAGCGGAAAATGTTCTGTGGCTCGTTAAAATAAATACAGGTTTGTTTGCATAACGTTTCCCAGGAACATAAGCTAGCGTCCAAGACTGGCTTAAATCATCATTCGCTCTCGAATAGAAACTGTTTAAGTGGAAAGGTTCGGAATCATATAAATAACTGGTTATCAAGGCGACCATCGCAGGACTTCCACCGCCGTTGTTTCGTACATCAAAGATAAGGGCGTCCGTATTAGCCACCAAATTCATTGCATTCACTGCGGCCTCCCCTGCAAACTCAGGATCGTGAAAACCTCGCAGATCAATATAGCCGATATTCCCTTTAAGCCGTTCAATTCTGTGAAATCCAAAATTATCAATCTTTGCATGAAGAAAATCTTCCGCCCTTTGTTCTTTCTCGCTAATCTTGAGATCGATAGATTTCTCTTGTTCCGTGTATCGCAATTTCAAATGCTTATCGTTGCTTATTTCCCAAAGATCTTTCGTAATTTGTTCACAAAAAGCTTCGGGGGTTTCAATCTCCTCATAATCTTTTCTCATTAACTTTTGTTCCAAATGAATCCCCAATTCTTTGGCAATATCGGGAAACACATAATAATGATTTAATGTTTTGGCTAATGAACGTATAACCTCTTCATGAGTCCAACCGCTCGTCTTATTCACTTGCATAAGAATCATTCCCTTCTAATTGATAACACTATTAAATCTGACATCACGAGATAATTCATCACAATTCGTCACCACTCGCAAAAATCCATATACAGTAATTTATACCATCAAAATTATCATAGCGCAACGAACAGAAGTTGCCTGCGTCTAATAGTTGGTTGAAATATGAAAGGAGTTGAATGAGAAAGATGACAACATCATTTTCACATAAGCCCGAAGGATACGAATGTCCGTTTTGTCGCATTTCGGGTATCGAGCGACCTAATCAGGGAACAAAACAGAGGGACATTATCTATCAGAATGAAAAGGTAACGGCATTTATAGCGAGTAAATGGTGGCCAAACAATAAAGGACATGTTCTTGTTGTTCCAAATCAACATTTCGAGAACATCTTTGAACTTCCTGCGGAGTATGCTGCTGAAATTCACCGCGCGGCTCAGCTTACAGCGTTTGCAATGAAAGGTGCATATGGATGTGATGGGATTTCTACGCGGCAACATAATGAGCCTGCTGGCAATCAAGACGTGTGGCATTATCATCTTCATGTTTACCCTAGATATGTGGATGATCAACTTTATCTGACAAAGGGTTCTCCATCCGATCCAGATGAACGCTCTGTCTATGCTGATAAGTTGCGTTCCTGGATAAAGAAAACCTGAGATTACGAGAGACTATAGTTTTCTCCCCAATGCCAGAAAGCGGAGTTGGTTGTCTATTCGGCGACAACACACTTTGATAATTTGTGTATCGTTTTCATCATAAATCGTACTCCCTTTCTCTCATAAGAGGCGTCATTAAAGGTTCCAATTAAATATGCCTCTGTTTGCGGATGATAGAACATAAACGCTCCTGTTGCACCGGCATGCCCCCATGCATTAAATACCTTGGGCATCAGTAACGGCACGGTTATAAACTGCATGACGCCGTAGCCGTAGTCTATGCCTATCCCGTATTTAGCTCGGTCACTCATCATTTGTTCAATCGTTGCTCTTGTCAATAATGTATGGTTAACCAGAGATTTCATGAATTTTAGCAAGTCTTCATTTGGCGCTACGACACCGCCGCCGGCATAATCAAGACCCGCATAGCCCTTGTATTCATTTAACTTATGACCCCGAAAGTAAAAGTCCGCCATTGGATACGGACAGGGTGCCATAGAATCTGAATAGTGAAGCATGGAGGAATGCAGCATGCCTACGGGTTCGAAGATATATTGTTTGAGTGCAACATGAAACGGCGAATTCGTAACGCTTTCAATGATGAGTCCTAGAAGGTGATAGTTTGTATCTGTATACTTAAACCCTTTTCCTGGAGGGAAATGTGAGGTCAGATGCTCCTTCCCCCAGATGATGGCTTCCCTTGGACTTATATCGAATGCCGGATTAGCAATGAGTTTATCAAGCAGCGGCCAGAAATTATCAAATAGTCCCGATGTTTGATTTAGTAGATGTCTGATATTAATTTCATGCGTATAATCCGTATCTTTATAAATATGAAGCTTTTCCAGTAATAGAGTGTCCAAATAATCTGCAATGGGATCGTCAAAAGATAATGTTCCTTGTTCAACCAAAATGGCTACCAGCACCGAAGTGAAAATTTTGCCTACGCTCGCCATGTAATTGGGCTGCTGTGGATAAGCGGAAGTGCCATGATTCTTGGAGCCCTCCGCGATATTAAGATGAATCCCCAATTTTTCGGAATGAATGAGTAAATAAGCGCTCCTTAACTTGGAATCTGTTTGTACTTGCTTTCGAAAAGCATTTTCAATCGACAATGTAACCTGCTCAGCGGATTGTCGCAATAAAATTACCCTCCTTATCAAGTTCCCCCATTATCCTTGCCTCATTATCATCTATATTAAACACTTTCCAATGGCATTCTACTTTGGCACCGAATCCGTAGCATGGGTACTTTAACTGCATCATCATCTAAAGTAGTTTTTTCTTCATAAATTCACACAACAAGCCGTAGATGAACGAATGTCCATTTACGGCTAATAGCATGAATACAACCTTTGAGGTTCATGTTTGCATAGCTATAATTAAATTAACCAAGCAGATTCCTTCAGACCAGGCTCACGTTCCCACCTCTAAAGCTTGCAGCTGGATGGGAATCCGACAGTAGCCTCGCGCCGGTTCCGAACAATCGCTCACGCATCGTCCCTTCTTCGTAATCCTTGCGATAAATACCTCTACGCTGCAGCTCGGGGACAACCCCTTCCACGAAATCTTCCAGTGTTCCAGGAGAGAGAACCTGCATGATATTAAAGCCGTCAAGGCCGATCTCATCCGCCAGTTGCTCCAATCGGTCAGCAACTTCTATCGGTGTTCCTACAGCCATAAACCCCATGCTGCCGACGCTGCTTAGCGAAGAAATGATATCCTTGACCGACTTGGGATTCAGCGCCTTCTTGGAGAAGCGCTCGGATATGGATTGCACAAAATTGTTACCTGTACCGTCGAAGTAATCTTGGGCATATGACGCCAGATCATAGCCGGAACTGGAACTAAAATGAACCAGGCCGCCTTCGTGCAAATAGTAGGAATTGAGCTCAGCGAGCTTACGCAGCGCCTCCTCGTGGTTGATCCGACAATCGGTGTGATACCGGTGAAAAACTTCAGCAATGCCGGATCGCGGCCTTCTTGTTCCGCTTGCCGCCTGATATCGCCGATCTGCTTTTTCATCAAGGTAGTATCCGTACCTGTAATAAATACACCTTCGGCATGGCGGGCAGCGAACACTTTCCCCCTCTGCGAAGTTCCTGCTTGATAGAGCACCGGGGTCCGCTGTAAAGAAGGCTCACTCAAATGTGGGCCCTGCACATTAAAATACTTTCCTTTGTGCTGAATCGAACGGATCTTGGCGGGATCGGAATACATACCATTGTTCCTATCAATCACAACGGCGTCATCCTGCCAACTTCCTTCCCACAGTTTGTAGACGACTTCAAGATACTCGTCAGCCATATCGTATCGTTCATCATGACCGACCATCGTATCCAGTCCGAAATTTTGCGCCGCATTGGGAAGGTAGGAGGTGACGATGTTCCATGCCATGCGGCCCTTGGTCAAATGGTCCAACGTCGACATTCTCCGCGCAAAAGCAAAAGGAGATTCATATGTTGTGGCTGATGTCACAACAAAGCTCAAATGTTTCGTAACGGACGCCATCGGCGGGATCACCAGAAACGGATCATTCGCCGGAATCTGCACGGCATTGCGGACGGCCGATTTCTTACTTTCGCCATACACATCATAGATGCCTAATACATCGGCCATAAACACCGCGTCGAATTTACCTCGTTCCAGGAGCACAGCCAGTTCGGTCCAAAAGGATAAATCCGTATAACGCCGCCGTTGATCGGCAGGATGCGCCCATAATCCATGGGACAGATGCCCTAAACAATTCATCTCAAACAAATTCAGGTGCAGCTTTTTGCTCATGATCCGGCTCTCCTCTCTTCACAAATTGAATTGACGTTCAGGCAGCACTCCGTTTAAATACCAGTTGCCCACGTGATACTCTTTCCAGCGCACGGGATCGTGCAGCGTATGGATACGTGCATTTCGCCAATGGCGATCGTAATTGTACTTCTCATCCATTGAGGAGGTCCCCGCCAGTTCAAAAAACGCGTTCGTCAATTCGATAGCCGTATCGGTAGCCACTACTTTCAGTGAGGCGACAAGCAGTGACGTATGCTGGACCATCTTCGTAATTTGTTCCTTCTTCTGCTCCAGCTCATGGCGGATCAGTTCATTCTCCCGATCAATGGAACGCGCACACTGCTCCAGAAGCGCCTCAGCCGCGTTCAGGCGGATTCCGAGCTCGCCGAAGCGGTGCACGAGATAAGTGTCTTCAATCGGCTCCGATTCATCGCCGTTCAGGTTCCTTACGTACTCTGCCGCCTCCTCTAATGCTGCCCTTGCAATGCCCACATCTACCGCAGCGTGCATAATCTGGCTAAACGCTCCGGAATAGTAAGACATGTCGAATCGTTTACCGTGTGCCAATACCCACTCTTCCGCAACCTCGACTTGATCAAACCGTACCGTGCCGCTCGCGGTTGTTCGTTGGCCGATGCCTGACCAATCGTCGATCACCGTAACGCCGGCGGCATGGCGGGGAACGAAGGCAACGATTGTTTGTTCATCTTCATTGGCGGCCAGCACCGGTATCCATGCTGCGAACAGAGCGCCAGTAGCGTAGTATTTTCTCCCATCCAAGAGGTATCCGCCTTTGTCGTTCTTCCGCAACCGGGTTTGCATCCGCAGAACGTCTTTCATCTGCTTCACGCCCTTCACGCCCCGCTCCGACATCGCATTACCGAACTGCGTGCCTTCCAGAACCTGTGAGAAGAAAAACGTCTTCTGCTCTTCGGTTCCTAACATCTCCAGCATCTGAATGCACATATGATGATTTTGCGGAATTTGTCCGATCGAGGAATCGGCCTGCGAAATGATTCTGAATATTTCCGTCAAGGTGACGACGGAGACTCCGGGCCCGCCATAAGCCTTTGGCACAAACACTCCTAGCAGCCCGCTCTCAACGAGCAGTCGTATTTCATCAAACGGCAGCCTGCGTTCCCGATCCCGTTGCGAAGCTTCCATACCGATGATCGTCGCGTACTCCCGGGCCACCTGCAATGCCTCTTCGTCAGTTCTTATTCTTCTTGCGGTTACACTACTTGGATTGAGGTATTGCGTCATGGCCGAGTTCCCTCCTTGATATATGGATTGCCCGATGCTCCGCCGGCAGCTTCCCATCCTGTCCGCCGAATAAACGTTGGCGAAGCGTCGACTCCGTCCCGTACTCCCGGCGATAGATGCCTCTTTGCTGCAATATCGGTATCACTAGTTCTATAAAATCCTGAAGTGTGCCAGGAGTGACAACCTGCGTTAAATTAAAACCGTCAAGCCCCGTCTCCACCATCCATTGTTCCATCCTGTCAGCGACCTCTTCTGGGTCTCCGACGATAAGCAAGCCGCGGCTGCCAATGCTGCTTAGTGCCTTTTTAATCTCTCCTACGGTCTGTGGCTTGACGGCATCCTTCGTGAACAGAGCGGCGAGCGATTGACCGTGGTCAGTTGGAACATACTCTAAATACTCGTCGTCGGAATAAGCGGACAGATCGTACCCGGTATTGGCGCTATAGTGCAAGAGTGCGCCTTCTTCGCTGAAGTAGGAAGAATAGTCGGCAAACTTTCTCTCAGCCTCTTCCTTCGTTCGTCCGGTGACCACGGTTAACAACCCATACGTCTTCACCTGCTCGGGTTGTCTGCCAAACGCTACCGCTTTCCTGCGGATTTCTTCCACATCGCGTCTGATGACGTCCGGACGATGGCCGCCGATAAATACACACTCCGCATGTTTTGCCGCAAACTCGCTGCCCTTGGCAGACGTACCTGCCTGATAGAGCAGCGGCGTACGCTGCGGGGAAGGCTCGCTCAGATGAGGCCCCGCGACGCTGAAATATTTCCCTTTATGATCGATGAAATGTACTTTGTCTGGATCGGTATAAAGATGGTTGTCCCAGTCTTTAACCACCGCGTCATCCTCCCAGCTCTGTTCCCACAGCTTGTAGCATACCTTGAGAAATTCGTCAGCAACTTCATAACGGTCATCATGCCCGACGGGCTTGTCGAGTCCATGATTGTTCGCAGCGCTTCGCAGCGTCGAAGTCACGACATTCCAGGCAATCCGTCCTTTGGTCAGATGATCAAGAGTAGACATGCGACGCGCAAAAGCAAAGGGCTGCTCATACGTCGTTGAAGCCGTCAGTGCAAAGCCCAGATGCTGCGTGACCGTTGCCATCGCGGGAATGATCATCATCGGGTCATTTGCCGGTATCTGCACGCCACGGCGGATGGCCGGGTCGTTCCCATTCCCATATACATCGTACACGCCAAGAACATCGGCTAGAAACAACGCATCGAACTTGCCTTTTTCAAGCAACTGCGCGAGCTCCAACCAGTAAGTAAGATCTTTGTACCGAGTACGCTCATCCTCCGGGTGTGCCCATAAGCCGTGCGCAAGGTGACCCGGACAATTCATTTCGAATGCGTTCAAATGAATTTGCTTTTTCATGTTTGGTGCCTCCTTGCTTGCGGATTCATCATCCGCCGTTTTATTCTTTCTTCCAAGTGAAGGCATCGCTGTAATCCTTCTCGATCAGAGTCTTCACATCCGTACTCTGGAACGCCTTCGCTACTTTTTGAATGTTGACGTCATTTTGATTATCCTTACGGGCTGTCAGGACAACGAAGAAATCGGAGCCGTGGATGTTGTTCTCCCTAATCAACGTATCCTTGGAAGGAACCAGCTTCGCCTGCAGCGCATAGGTGCCCATCATGGCAGTGAGATCAGAGTCGTTGTATGCTTGCGGCAGAAGCATCTGGTCGACCTCAACGATTTTATATTTTTTCTCATTCTCCACAATGTCTTGTTGTGAGCCGTGAACGCCGACGCCGTCCTTCAGCTTGATCAGCCCATGCTCGTGAAGAAGCGCGAGTGAACGCCCGCTGTTGCCGGGATCTGCCGGTATGGTGATGGTTGAGCCATCCGGCACTTCATCCATGCTTACGTATTTTTTGGAATACAGCCCGAAAATTCCGGTGAAAGTGTCGGCAATAGGCACTAAATCCATGCCGTTGCTGACGTTGAATTGCTCCAGATAGCTCAGCGACTGAAAGTAATTCAGGTCGATTTCCTTGTTATTTAGCGCCTGGTTCGGTATCGTTACATCGGTGAACGCCTTGATTTCGAGATGGATGCCTTCCTTCTTCAAATTTTCCTTTACCAGATTGACGATATCTCCGTAAGGGGGAAGATCGACGATCCCCAATTTGATCGTAACCGATTCATGTATCGTGGCTTCCTTGCCGGAATTTGCTTTGCCGCAAGCTCCGAGCACCATCATCGATAGGACAAGCAACGAGATCAGACCAACTCTGAGTTTCATTTAACACGGCTCCTTATCATTTACTGCTAGGGGTTCATGACTTGTATCGCGAAAGAAATTCATTATGAATAACTTGAAGGCTCCGGCCCCTTATCGTTCAAATGCCAATTCCCAACGGTACGAAGCTTGTAGTCTGCCGGATTGTGCAGCGTATGCGTTCTGACATTTCGCCAGAATCGGTCGAATCCATAGCTTTGCGCGGCTGAACGAGCCCCCATCACTTCGAAAAATCGGCTCGTGACCTCCAGGCTAACTTTACCTGCGAATACATTGGCCGCTGCTGCAAGGGCAGCAGCTTCGCCTCGTTCTTCCCAGGTCAGTAATTTGCCCTTCTCCCATATCTGATCGATGTTCGATAGAGAACGGTCAGCCAAACTCGCTGCCGCTTCGGTCTCTGTCCAATATTCGCCATAATGGCGAAGAATATATGGATCTTCGAAGGCGGAATCTACCCCCGACGTTCCCCAGGCTCGCGTCTTCTCGCGCGTGTAGCGTTTCCCTTCTTTCAGGGCTCCAAGGGCACACCCGATGAATATTTGCGTAAGCACGCTCTGTGATAAAATCGGCCCGATCGTACTAGCCGGAATATCTGGGTGAAAGGGTAGCGGCGATATTTCATCAGGATGGATGATGACATTATGGAATCTGACCGTGCCGCTGCCGGTCTGACGCTGTCCGATATGATCCCAATCGTCGTGAACCCTAACGCCTTCTCGTGCCGTGGGGATATTCGCTAGATAGCGTCTCTCTCCGTCAGAATCGGTCCATATCAGCGTAAGCACGTCGGAATCCGGCGAACCGGACGCGAACGACTTTGATCCGTTCGCGATGAAACCTTCATCCGGGAGATTCCGCTGCACAATGGCAAGACCTTGATCCAGGGGGTTGGCGGCATTGCCCCAGAACCAATCATTCGCTGCCGAGCGTTCCAGCAAGCGCTGGGCGTAATTCTGATCGGAGCCAAGCAGCGTATAAGTGATTGCCAGATTATGATAGCCAAACAAATGACCAAGCGATGAATCCGCTGTCGATAATACACGCGAAATAGTCATTACGGACGACCAAGGCAGACCCAAGCCGCCCCATTTTTGGGGAATCAGCGCATTTAATAATCCGCTTTTTCTCAGAGCATCTCTCTGTGCTTTCGGCGTTCCTCCCTTCTTGTCGCGTTCAGACGCATCCTCTTCGAAGTAACGGGCCAGTTCCTCCGCCTTATATATAAAATCCTTGCCTGCCGTCAGTTGACTCATCTTATATCCTATCCTCTCATCTATGGATTTACCGCTGCGCCACCTGTCGCTACAACCTTTTGTCCAGCTTGCGAACCAAATAGTTACCGATGAATTGCAGTAGCTGCACAAACACGACAATGATAATGATGGTGAAGGCCATAATATCGAACTGATATCGGTAATAACCGTAACGGATGGCAAAGTCGCCGATCCCGCCGCCTCCGACCATGCCGGCCATAGCCGAATACGATAGAAAGCTTACCGTGATAATGGTTATGGCACCCGCGATGCCTGACCGGGCTTCGCCGTACAGTACCTTCCATATGATCTGCACATGTGTCGCTCCCATCGATTCGGCAGCTTCGATCGTCCCCCGATTCACTTCAAGGAACGTCTGCTCAACCAGACGCGCAAAATAAGGAACCGCGCCCACGATCATCGGCACCGTGGCAGCCGTTGTGCCAATTGAAGTCCCCACGATAAACCGGGTTACCGGGATCAGCGCGACCAGCAGAATCAGGAACGGAAATGAGCGGACCAGATTCACGATGCCGTTCAGAACGAAGCTGATGAACGGTGCTTTGATCAGCGACCCAGGGCGGCAGTAGTACAGCAGCGTTCCAAGCGGGAGGCCCAGGACGATGGCGAACCCGACGGTAACGAACAGCATATAGAGCGTTTCGACCAAAGCTACCCGTATTTCGGGGAGGACGGCCACAATATTATCAAACATAGGCGAACTCACCTTCCACTACGGGAACTTTCTCTGCATGCAATATTTTCGCAATCGAACTCTGCGGCTCGTAATTTACGTCACGCATACTGAATTGCTCAATGATTCGACCATGCTCCATCACCGCCACCTTTTGACAGATCGACTTGACGACGTTCATCTCATGAGTCACCAGGACGATGGTTATGCCGAGCTTCTCGTTGATCTGCTTGAGATAGTAGAGAATGCTGCCTTTGGTTTGCGGATCGACGGCTGATGTCGGCTCGTCGCACAGCAACACCTCTGGGTTATTGGCAAGCGCTCGGGCAATGGCTACGCGCTGTTTCTGCCCGCCGCTCAGCTTGGCAGGATAAGCGCTTGCCTTATCCCGCAGATCGACGATGTCAAGGCACTCCAGAATGCGCTGGCTTCGCAGCTTCTTCGGAAATCCGGAGATCTCCAAAGGCAGCGATACATTCTCATACGCCGTTCGATTTGTCAGCAGGTTAAAGTGCTGAAATACCATAGCGGTTTTCATTCGCGACTTAAGCAGTCGCTTGCGAGAAAGATTCGTCAGATCCTCTCCGTCCAGGAGCACACTTCCGCTGTCGGGTTTCTCCAGAAGATTTATCGTACGCAGCAATGTCGACTTGCCAGCTCCGCTGAAACCGATAATCCCGTAAATATCGCCTTTCTCAATCTGCAAGGAAGCGGATGAGATGGCAGCTAGCGGCCCATCGGAAGTATTAAATGTCTTGCTTACGTTATTCAGGACAATCATGAATTCTCACACTCCCTTACTTGAGAAATAGGAACAAAAAAAACCGTATCTCCGATGAAGAAACGGCTGATGCCCGCTCACCGGAAAAACCTTGCTTCAATAGACTGAAGTCTATTGTTGCCTCCAGTGATCTGGTGAGCACTTCTTATGATCAACCTGCACCAAGCTCAGGACTTGGCTACAGGGATTTGACTATTGGCGATCATTTCACCGAATGGGGAAATGAACGAGGGTTCCTTATCTTTGCTTAACTTGTCATGAAGCGGCAGCTTCGGAAACAGCAGTTCAGCCGTACGGTATGCTTCTTCGAGATGCGGATAACCCGAGAGGATAAACGTTTCAATGCCAATGTCAGCATATTCGCGCATCCGTTCCGCTACGATGTCCGGCGATCCCACAAGAGCCGTTCCCGCACCGCCGCGTACAAGGCCCACGCCCGCCCATAAATTCGGACTGACCTCCAGCTTGGACCGATCTCCGTTATGCAATTGGGACATCCGTCTCTGTCCTTCGGAGTCCATACGTGCAAAGACGGATTGTGCCGAGCGGATCGTCTCGTCATCCAGGTGCTGGATCAGCTCGTTCGCCGCCTGCCAAGCTTCTTCCTCTGTCGGCCGTACGATGACATGAAGTCGAATGCCAAAACGCAGCGTGCGCCCTTTGCTGGCAGCGGCTTCGCGCATGCGGGCGATCTTCTCTGCAACCTGATCGGGCGGTTCGCCCCAGGTAAGATAGACGTCGACATGTTCGGCCGCCACTTCAATCGCCGCATCTGACGAGCCGCCGAAGTACAGTGGCGGGTAAGGCTTCTGCGCGGTCGGATAGAGGACTTTGCCACCGTCTACCCTAAGATGGCCGCCATCAAAATGGACTTCTTCGCCCTGAAGCTCCCTGCGCCATACTTCAAGGAACTCTCCGGTCAGCGCATACCGATCGTCGTGGCTGAGGAACACGCCATCTCCGGCAAGCTCCGACGGATCACCTCCGGCGACGACATTGATGAGCAGCCGCCCTTCCGAGAACCGATCCAGCGTGGCGCTCATGCGTGCCGCGAGTGTAGGCTGCATGAGCCCAGGACGCACAGCCACCAGAAACTTGAGGTTTTTCGTTACCGGCACGAGTGTTGAAGCCACCACCCAGGCATCCTCGCACGATTTACCTGTCGGGAGCAATACTCCACTGAAACCAAGCTCGTCTGCCGCGACCGCAATTTGCTTGCAATACGCATAATTTACGGCTCGGGCCCCTTCACGCGTCCCCAAATATCTACCGTCGCCATGGGTAGGAATGAACCAGAAAATTTCCATGATACCGTTTCCTTTCTTTGATATATTTTGAATGTAGCAGTTACGGATTTGAATGCAGGCTTGAAACGCCGCGCATGCTAGCTTCCTTCAACAATTTCCAAATCGGATCAGTTAGCAGCTCCTTATCTCTGTTCAAGTATTGATTGGCATAGGCCCGCACTGGATCGCCAGCATAGAAACGTTCATAGAGCTCATGTCGCGAACCGAACGGACTGCCGAGCAAATCCCAGGCCAGCTTGAACAGTTGGACCTTCTTTTCGGCGCTAACCGATGAGCCTTCAAAGTATAGATGCATCTGCTTGGATATCGGCCCGTAAAAGTCCTCCATACTTGAAGGGGTTTGGACAAAACCGCCGCCGCCAACCTGCTGCAAAATTTCAATCGCTCGCGGATAATACTTCGTCCCGATGTTACGTGCCGAATCAATATATGACAGTTTGGGTGCGTATACACCGGACTCATCGATCTGCCCTTCGATCTCTGATGCCAGAATTAGTCCCTTCATGACGTCGATCTGGGTCAACAGCTCTCCGAGTTTCTCTTGAACGTGCAGAAAACCGTCTACTTTAATCGCATCCGCCACGGCGAACGTAATTCCCGTAATAAACTCCAGCTTCGCTACGTAACGAACCACATTTTGATGAAATGCAAGCGCGTTGGCCGTTTTGTTCTCTCTTAATGCCAACACTTTGGCGGGATCACCATACAGCAGCACACGTTCCCAAGGCACGAGAACGTCGTCGAGGAAAAGAACGGCATCCATCTCTTCATAATTTGCGCTTAGAATGTGATCCTGACCGCGGGCATCGGCAAACGATTCCCGACAGACAATATGAAGCCCCGGCGAGTTAGCGGGAACAATCAAGACATGAGCATGTTTCTTATTGCGGCTTTCAAATTTCAAAAAAGAAGAAATGATGAAATCATGCGTATAAGGAGCTCCAGTCGCGATCATCTTCGCTCCCCGGACAATGATGCCCTCACTCGTTTCTTTCACGACATGGAGAAAGCGTTCTGCGATTCTGGCATCATCCAAACCCTGTGAACGATCAATCTGAGGATCAATGATGGCGGTAGTCAAGAACAAATCGTTATCACGGGCTTGCTCGTAATAAGTGGAAATCTTCTTGTCGAAATCCGGATCCAATCGTGATAGTTGATGTCGGGCAGCATACCAGCCCGTCACCATGGAGCGAGCATAATCCGAGAGTCGGCTCATCATACCAAACGTCGACTTGGACCAGTAGGCGAATGAAGCACTCCGCCGTTGCAAGTCTTCGAGACTGCGTGGAACAAGAAACGAGCTATGCGAGAACCGATCGCTATGATTCGGTTGAAATCCTACGATTTCCCTTGTAGCCGGTTCATCCAGTTGATTAAATAAACCGCGTATCGTTTCCAGAGTGCCTGTAAATGCAGGATGCTTCGGAAGCTCTGTAATTTTTTTCCCTTCCAACCATACGGATCTTCCGTCATTCAAACTATGCAGAAACTGATCACCTCGCATGCAAACAAAAAACCTCCTTTAAACCATTTTCCATTAACCCTATTGAAGAAGTTGGAATTGTTCTTTATTATAGCTAGTAACTTATGTAACACAACAAACAAAATACGCGAAAATGACGTTTATCTAACACGAACCCCTTGATGGATTCGTTATTATGGAAATAATCCTATATCTGGACTTCAACTGTTTACTTAACTTTCAGCTCTCGAATCGAATTCGTATCGCTTTTTATGTTGCTTAAACAACAAATGATAATCATTTGTTGCATTCAAAAAAATGGGAGTGATTATATGAAGAGCTTGTCCTTAACGGATCGCCGCATTGTGCGCACACGCCAAATTATTACCAACGCTTATTTGGAATTACTGAAGGAGAAAAAAAACGAGGACATCATCATCAAGGATATTACGGAACGCGCCAACGTCAACCGCTCTACCTTCTACTCGCATTACAAGGACAAATATGATTTACTGGACAAAATCACGACCGAAACACTAACCGCTCTTACACAGGAAATGAATGGTTTGCCACTCGATATTCGCCAGCATAACGAGTCGGCAACAGATGTCGTCGATCCGTATTTTGTCGTGTTTTTTAACCATATAGCGAAGCATGAAACATTTTATCGCATTATGTTCTTTATCGATCCATCCGGAAATTTCTCCGATACCATGCTGGCCGAAATCCGTTCGATTTTTTACATTCGGGTAGCGGGCATTAGTAAAGAGAAGAAACTTTCGGTGCCACTGAGTATCTTGCTGGATTATTTGTGCTCATCTTTGTACGGCGTAAGCAAGCGATGGCTGGAGCAAAATTTGACCTATTCCTCCAACCATATGGCGCTGCAAATGACCCGTTTGTCAAATTTGGGCGTATACGGTGCCATGGGTTTGCAGGAAGCCGACGGTCTAACATAAGTTAAATCAAATCCTGAGCGGATGATTTAACTCTGATATAAATAGGAGGTTTAATGAAAGTTTACATAATCATTATTATGACGTATCAAAAAGGCATCTCATAAGATCTAGGATCTTTGAGACGCCTTCATGAAATCGTACATTGCATGGTTCACTACTCTATGTCATGAAGAGTTTCTTCCACCAATATCGTGTTGGAATTTATAACAGTTGTAACCTCACTTATATTCGTAACTTCAAAAGGAGTTAGCGCCCCTTTTATTTTTTTATTTAATATTATTTTTGTTAATGCTGCAGTTACCATAGCTGTTGTCTGATAATCAGAATCTGTACGCAGAGATAAATATTTTACAACCTCACGATTCTCCATCATCCCTTTTACCTCAACAGTTAAAAAAGCGTACTCATCTTTATGAGCATTATGTATCATCAATTTGGATAAAACACCTTTGTTTAACTTGTCGATCTTCTTCGTAAGACCAACTTGTCTTAATATGGATACGAGTGTATTGAAAGAGCTCGAATTCCAGGCGGTCCAATAGTTTAAACGTTTTGTTGAAATTATGTCGTTGAGCAGGCTTTTCTCAGCGTGGTCTATAAGCCTTACTTCCTTCTCCCTCAAATGATCTAGAAAATACATTTTTCTTTTTTCTGTAAAGCCAGATATGTCATTGTTTTTATAATACACGTTAAAGTCTATAATCTTCATCTTATCCAGGATCCCAGATATGCCTGCTGTAGCATTCGTATTTTGCAACAATGCCACGTTGACTTCTGTTACTTCTTCAAACTTTAAAACAGCTTCTTTTACCATAAGACCCGATAATCCAGGAAAAAAACCAGCCATGACAACAGAGGCTGTATTATTGATCTTAGCACTTTGATCTAACTGTTTAACTTCCTTTACAAAATCATAGAATGGCGTAACATCTATACATAAAATGCCACGCTTTATGCAGATACGCTGTATAAGCGGCGTCCTCTGCTTCACAACGACGACGACCACATCAATTTCCTTAATACTAGTTTCCACGCTTTCTTGATCATTTATATCTACATGTTGAAATTTAACTTCACTGTTCAAAGAGTTTGCTAATTCTTCCCCTCTTTCAGTTCGATAGTCGGTTACTATTAGCTCTATATGATTTTTATATATTCTTAATAACTCATGGCAAATCAACTTGCCAAGGACACCCGATGCCCCCACAACCATAATTTTTGTCATTAGTTAAGTCCTCCCTTACAACTCTCTAAATACTAGCATTTAATTATCTTTTGACACAATCAACTGTTGTGAGCATTCATTCCACCCCATACCGTACAAACAACTTGACAAGTAGAGTTGTATCATTTAGATTACGAGTTAGTTGTTTAACTAACTTACTTTAGAGGTGTGGGAATTATGGCGAAGCCAAATGTAATTACTAAGGAAGAACTACTTGAAGCTGCTCAACAGTGCCTTGCCGATAAGGGAATTGATAAAACAACACTTAAAGCAGTCGCAGAAAGGGCAAATGTAAGCCAAGGAACGGTTTTTTATCATTTTCGAACAAAGGAACAATTGATGTTTGAGTTAGTTCAGAGCTTGTGTGACGCCTCATGGAAATCACTTCAAAAAGACGATAAGACAATTGAAGTAGCATTACATAATGCCAAAGAAAGATGCGATTATCATTCTACGTATCATCGATTATTTTATTCTTCTTTAGCTGTAAGTCTTCAAACACAAGCAAATCGTCTACAAATGGGTTCGATGATTCAGAAAGAAAATGAGTATCTGACTGAAATTCTTACCTCCCGCTGGGGCGAGTCACCATTAATCGAGGTATCCATGGATCATTGGGGTATCATGATTAATGCGTTAATAGATGGGTTAGCAGTTCAAGCTTTGCTTGATGAAGAGTTCCCGAAAGAAGACATATTCAAGTCACTACAATTGCTTCTTGAATTCATTACCAAGGATGTGGATAAATGAAGATCAGCCTGACAGAAAGACAGCGCATCGTTTATTCTCTCTTGTGGGGATTTCTCCTCTGGTTGGTAGCAACATTGATCTTTCATTTTTGGGGCAACTGGTTGATTGATGTTAGAAACATCTGGAGAACCGCCATAAGTTTTATTATCGCCGTACCGTTAATTTATGGATGTGTTACTTTTTTGTTTTCTTTACTTGATGTGCCAACATCAGAACGTTCTCGACTATCTATCTTTATTGCATTGCCTGGCATGCTTCTGGACATCTTCTCGTTGCTCTTCCACTCTGTGGTATTCTCAGTCATATCCGAGCAGAGCATTCCCGTTTTGGCGGCATGGTTATTTTGGGCGTATGGCTTAATATTTGTAACAGGCTTGAAACCGGTTGTTGATACAACGAAGTGAGTGTCCCCGAAGGATGGGGTGTCTTGTTGCTTTTCTCCACAGGAGAAACATCACCCTTCCACGATATCTGCCCGAAAATCAGTTGCAATTTCGATCATGAGCGGGATGAGTTCTTGATGGGATACGGCTACATACAACTCCCCCATATAGTGTCTGAATGGAATAAATGCTTCTCCATGGTTCCATATAAAGAAATCCCCTTCTATAGACATGGTGCTCTCTTCCCCTTTCACAGTCAGCACCGTCTGATAAGTAAAATCAGCTTTGGAAGAAAAATAAACGTGGCACTCTTCCAATGAGATTTCTTGAGCACTCGCGTCTGGTTGCATGGATCTTGTAATTCGAAAACGTTGATTCATAAATATCCTCCAAAAAAATATTGATCTTATAGCTGCTTCATTTATGCCAGTGTACCACACAAGTGAGAGGGATATATCAGCGGTGAAATAACTAGAGGAGGGAATATGTGATCCTATAAGAAAAACAAAAATCGGCCCTTTCGCAACATGCGCACCGTGGCCGATTTCAATTGTGACCCTATCAAAAGGAGGTATTCTATTGTGCGGTCAATATCATCGGGCCATCCGCGGTAATGGCGATCGTATGCTCGTATTGTGCGGAAAGCGAGCCGTCAGCGGTTCTGGCGGTCCATCCGTCGGCATCTATCGTCATTAATGCTGTCCCGGCATTTAGCATGGGCTCGATCGTGAACACCATCCCTTCCTTCAGGCGGAATCCTTTGCCCGGTTTCCCGACATGGGGATAATTAGGTTCCTCGTGCATCTCCCTTCCTACACCATGACCGAGCAGATCGCGCACCACCGAGAATCCGTTGCGCTCGGCGTGGGTTTGAACCGCGTGCATCACATCGCCGATCCGGTTGCCGACGACAGCTTTTTCGATGCCAAGATCTAAGCATTCTTTCGTTACCCGCATCAGATTACGAGCATCTTCCGACACCTCGTCAACCGCATAACACCACGCGGAATCGCCGATCCAGCCATCCGCTTCCGCGACGATGTCAATGGTGACGATGTCGCCCTCCTTGAGCGGCTTCCGGTTCGGAAAACCATGTGCAATGACATCGTTGACAGACGCACATGTCGCAAACGGATAGCCGTTGTAGCCGATCGTATACGCCTTGGCCCCATTCTCCTTCAGGAACCGCACCGCGAACGACTCGATATCGAGCGTCGTGATGCCCGGCCGGATCATACCTGCGATGGCTTTATGAAAAGCAGCAACGATTCCGCCAGCTGTTCTCATTTCTTCAATTTCCGCTCTTGATTTCAGGGTGATCATTCCATTTCTCTCTCCTTCAACTGCATGCCTGAAAAAATCATATCGATGATTCCTTCCATATCCATCTCGTCTCGCAGATCGTGGTGAATATTCAAGGTGGTGTAACCGACAAGCGAGCCGAAGATCAGATTGGCAGTTTTCTCTGGTGTTGTGGATCCGGTTCCTTCACGAATCATGTGTACAACCGGCAAATAAATCCGTTCCTGAAACTCAGCATACAGCTTATTGAACCGATTGCCCGAAAAGTGGTGGAAATTATCGGATACGGTCTTAAGTAGAATAAAAACGGAAAGATCCTGGGTGCATTGCTGTAGGAGCAACCTGGCGAACAACTCCGCCTTAAGTAAAGGGTCGTCGTCCCCTGTCAAAGCGGGTTGTACTGCCAATTCCGCTCGATTCAGAGCATCCCACAGTAAATCCTCTAAGAGCATCTGCTTGTTCTTGTAGTAATGATACACGGTTCCATAGCCTAGCTCTGCCTTCATGCTACATCGCGTATTTCCAATTGAATGCCCTTCTCCAAATATACTTCCGCTGCCGCTTGCATGATTTGATTCATCCGCATCTCCCGGATCGCGTCATTCTGCTCTTTGGTTCGTGGTGACATGGCTCCTCCTTTTTTAGACCTGCTCATATGTCAATATAAAATCAATATACATCAATTGGAACTAAGGAGCAAGTGCCTCGACCAATTAGCCACGCATAACGTCCATTGCATTCATAGGGGCAGCGCATTAATATTTTAGTTAATACATAATCTAGGAGGCTCATTTCATGATCAATATCAGTCCTCTACCGTGGCAAGAAGTTCTGACAGACGAGTCTAATCACACGATTACAGGCGATGTTCGGATATACGAGGCTTTCCCTATTCCACAACTACAGACGGAGCGTAGAGTTTGGATTTATTTGCCGAAGAGTTATCGCGAAGGCGATCGCAGCTACCCGGTCTATTACATGCAAGATGGGCAAAACGTGTTTAATCAGGTGACCTCTTGGGGAACCGAATGGGGTGTTGATGAGACGTTGGAACAGATGGCATTGGAGGATCCGGCACTGGAGGTGATTGTGGTCGCTGTTGATAACGGGGGGAACGAGCGTAACCATGAATATAATTTTACGATCAACACGGAACATGGGTTCGGAGGCAAGGGCGAGGCATATGCTGCTTTCCTGGCGGAAACACTTAAACCTTATATCGACATTCACTATCGGACGCTCCCAGAACCAGAACATACGATGATTGCTGGAAGTTCGTTTGGTGCGTATGTCTCTTTGTATACGGCTATTCGCTATCCCGATCAGTTTGGGG
>NZ_BAZR01000019.1 GCF_001315105.1 Paenibacillus sp. JCM 10914
AACATTCGTTTCGTATCTAGTTTTCAGGTGATCAAGCATCTGAATTGAATATTGTTCCCTGATAGCTCAGTTGGTAGAGCACTCGACTGTTAATCGAGTTGTCACAGGTTCGAGTCCTGTTCGGGGAGCCATTTATGGAGAGGTGTCCGAGTTGGCCGAAGGAGCACGATTGGAAATCGTGTAGGCGCCAAAAGCGTCTCGAGGGTTCGAATCCCTCTCTCTCCGCCACTATTATTTCAAGCACGGCCCGTTGGTCAAGGGGTTAAGACACCTCCCTTTCACGGAGGTAACAGGGGTTCGAATCCCCTACGGGTCACCATAAATTTCATTTATCATCAGAAAAAGACTTGCTTCTTATAATGCATTTTGGTATGATAAAGGTCGATTTTGTTACGGAGGCTTAGCTCAGCTGGGAGAGCATCTGCCTTACAAGCAGAGGGTCGGGGGTTCGAACCCCTCAGCCTCCACCATGAAATTCTTGAATAACCCTTTTAATGACGCGGGGTGGAGCAGTTCGGTAGCTCGTCGGGCTCATAACCCGAAGGTCGCAGGTTCAAATCCTGCCCCCGCAACCAATTTTATATCGCTTATTGCGATAGTGCCTCATGGAACTGTGGTGTAGAGGCCTAACATGCCTGCCTGTCACGCAGGAGATCGCGGGTTCGAATCCCGTCAGTTCCGCCATTTTTTACAAGCTTCAGGGATGAGATGAGTATCCGATTTGGGTTTCGTCGAAGTTCGCGAAGAACTTTAAGGCTCGGTAGCTCAGTCGGTAGAGCAGAGGACTGAAAATCCTCGTGTCGGCGGTTCGATTCCGTCCCGAGCCACCATGTAATTTTTGTAAATCTACACTTGCCGGTGTAGCTCAACTGGTAGAGCAACTGACTTGTAATCAGTAGGTTGGGGGTTCAAGTCCTCTCGCCGGCACCATTTTTTTGGAGGATTAGTGAAGTGGCTAAACACGGCAGACTGTAAATCTGCTCTCTTCGAGTTCGGTGGTTCGAATCCATCATCCTCCACCAGTTTTTAGGGGCATAGTTTAAAGGTAGAACAGCGGTCTCCAAAACCGTTAGTGTGGGTTCAATTCCTGCTGCCCCTGCCATTGAATCTTTATAATGAACTTGGCGATCGTCGCGAAGGGGTTAACGCACCGGATTGTGGTTCCGGCATTCGTGGGTTCGAGACCCATCGGTCGCCCATTACTTCATTATAATTATTCTCCAAAAAAACTATTTCATTATGGCGATCGTGGCGAAGGGGTTAACGCACCGGATTGTGGTTCCGGCATTCGTGGGTTCGAGACCCATCGGTCGCCCCATAGTTTTTTAAAAAATGTTGGGGATTAGCCAAGCGGTAAGGCAACGGACTTTGACTCCGTCATGCATAGGTTCGAATCCTATATCCCCAGCCATTTGTTTTTTGTAAGCGGACGTGGCTCAGCGGTAGAGCATCGCCTTGCCAAGGCGAGGGTCGCGGGTTCGATTCCCGTCGTCCGCTCCATTTTTATTTCTGGCGCCATAGCCAAGTGGTAAGGCACAGCTCTGCAAAAGCTTTATCCCCAGTTCGAATCTGGGTGGCGCCTCCATTAATATTTTGTGCCCTTAGCTCAGCTGGATAGAGCGTTTGACTACGAATCAAAAGGTCAGGAGTTCGAATCTCTTAGGGCACGCCATTAAGTAAGCCGGTGTGGCGGAATTGGCAGACGCGCGCGACTCAAAATCGTGAGGGAAACCGTGGGGGTTCGAGTCCCTTCACCGGCATCATCCAGAGGAAGAACGTAGACATGGTCTACGTTCTTTTTTGTTGTAATCTAATAAGCCTAAAGGATTTAGGTAATTTAAGGTAATTAAATCGTATCAAGTAAGCCGAAGATCGTGATAAAATAGGTACAGCTATGGCCATTGCAGGCAGGCACGATGAACATCCATGGGAAGGAGGTCATTCTTGGACATGAATGGAGATTATATACGTGACTGGGGCCAGATGGATGGTTGTATATTCTAAGTCGGAATGCCGCTGTCTAAAGTGTTTGTAAGGTTAATATGATGAATCATTGCTGTTGAATGTCCCAAGAGGCAGAAGGAGTTGTTGTCATTTGGATTTTGAGATTTACATTCGAATTACGTTAAGCGCTCTTCTGGGATTTCTCATCGGCTGGGATCGGGAGTCAAAGAGTAAGCCGGCAGGATTAAAAACGTATATGTATGTTTGCGTAGCAAGTTGTTTAATTACATTAATCTCGATTTATAGTGTAGATAAACTTTCAACTGCAGATGGCAGAACGATGATGGATCCGATGCGTCTGGCTGCTCAGATTGTAACAGGGCTAGGTTTCCTGGGCGCAGGAGTCATCCTGAAAGATGGCCTAAAGGTAAAGGGTCTCACATCAGCTGCAATGATCTTGTTCGTTGGCGGCGTCGGTATCGGCATCGGTGCTGGTTTCTACAGTCTGGTCTTATTCACCGTTATACTCTGCATGGGATTGGCACGGTTCGCTAATTTGCTGGAATGGCAGAAGTTTAACAAGTCTAGATCCTCGACACGTAAAGAGAGTGAAACGGATGTGCAAGAACTATCCGAATAAATAGAACGGATTGAAGAGGAATGCAGGGGCTGCTCTGCCTTCCTCTTTTTTGCATGCCCAAAGCAGCTAGCACCGGGCTTGGACGCAGGTCTGTCAACTGCCCCGACTTAGGTCTAGTACGAAAAACCGTCCGTAGTCCGTTTTAGTTAAAGCGGAAATTACCTAGAATAGAGTCATAAGGTTGAACAAATCAATAAATGATTAATGAACTTAAAGAAAGGTGGTGTATACATGAGGAATTCGAGAGGCAATGGAATGAGTATCCTTTTGATTGGTGTAGGGATATTGGTTCTCCTGGGTGTGTTTGGTCCGTTGCTCGGATGGTTGTTCAGTCTTCTGATTCCAGTGCTGATGATCGCACTTGGATATTACGGAGTTCGGCGTGGTAACACCTTAATCGGATGGGTGATCCTGGGTATCGGTGTCATCTGGCTGATGGGTAAGCTTTCCTGGGTAATTGGCCCAATTCTTGGAATCATCTTAATCATCTATGGGGTGTCCAGGTTGAAGAAGGGAAGACCACGTTACTAAAGCAGCATGAATAACTGCAAGGCAATATAACGATTGTGATAGAAGAGGAGGCTAAGCCAATATGAGCGTTTTTCGACGGATACGAGATATAACCGTTGCAACACTGAATGAGAAGCTCGAAGAGAGCCAGGATCCGGTACGATTGATTGATCAGTTCCTGCATTCAACCAGACAGGATATTGCAGAAGCAGAGAAGCTGCATCAGCAATGTCAAACGCATTCAAGACAGCTAAAACAGCAAGTTGACCAAGCACAGAATATGCGCTCCAAACGTGAAGAGCAAGCATTACTCGCTTTGAAAGCCGGTGAAGATCATCTTGCAAAGCTGGCACTGCAAGAGAAGCTGATCTATGAGGAAAAGATTGAGCAATATGAAGGCCTGTTGTCATCGAGCCTGGATTCGTTAAAAGAAATCGAGGAGCAGCTCGGTGAACTGCGAATGGAATACCAAACGGTATACAGCAAGCGCCAGTATTATGTTGCTCGGGTTGAGACGCTACGACTGCAACAGAAGATGAATGAGCGGACAGGATCTTACGGCGCACAGGATGTACCTAAGATGTTCAACCGCTTGGAAGACCGCATCAGTGACTGGGAGCTGGAAGCAAGAAGCCTGCGCGATTTACGTCGCATGGGGCAGGATTATGGTGAACAGACGGGATCCTCGGTCTCCACCATTCTTGAGAAGGAGCTTGCCCGGTTGAAGGAAAAGCTGAACAACAGCGGAAAGGAGTAAATATGACTAGATTGTACCGTTCCACCCGCGACAAGATGTTCACAGGGTTGATAGGCGGCATATCCGATTATTTCGGAGTCGAATCGACCCTACTCCGAATCATTTTTGTAATCAGTATATTCTTTACAGGCGGTACAACGCTTCTGATATATCTGATCGCAGCGCTTGTTATTCCTAAAGAGCCATATTATCACGACCCCTACGCACCGCCACAGGGAAGACATGGGAATTATCGTAACGATGGCTACAACAACGGTCCAGGCCCAGGCTATAATCACGATGGATACGGACGTCAAGGTTATCCGAATGAAGGTGGCTATGGCCCAAGATACGATCGTCCAGCCGCCCCTAGCGGAGGCTCTGGAGCAAGAAACAACGGCAGCTCAGATTCCGATCTGGATGCATGATGAAGGATATTGAGAAGAAGGCCATGCAAAAAGAGATTGAAGAACTTAAGAAAAAAATATCGGATTATGAGAAGGGAGATAAATAACATGGGAGTATTTAAAAGACTGAAAGATATGACGAAGGCATCGGTGAATGAACTGCTGGATAAAGTAGAAGATCCAATTGTAATGTTGAATCAATACCTGAGGGACATGGAAGCAGAGATTCATGAAGCAGAGGTAACGGTTGCGAAACAAATGGCCAATGAGCGCCGGATGAAGCAGCGCGTAGAAGAAGCCGTGAAGATGGCTGCGCAGCGCGAAGCACAAGCTGAGCTCGCACTCAAGAATGGTCAAGAGGAAGTTGCACGCAAACTGCTGGAAGAGAAAATCTACTTCGATCAAAAAGAAACCGAGTATGCACAGCTTCACCTGGATTCCGAATCGCAAGCGAAAGAGCTTGTTGCACAGTTGCATGAAATGAAAGATGAATTCTACAAAATGCGTAATAAGCGCAATGAGCTTGTATCCCGTGCTCAGATGGCCAAAGCGAAGAAGCAAATGTCTCAGGTAAGCAGCCTGCATACAATCGAGAGTGGCAGCGCATCAATGGGCTTCCACCGTATGGAAGAGAAAATTATGCAGATGGAAGCTGAAGCCGATGTGCTTCGTGCACCATACCGTCCGAATAACGCCGTATATACTTCACCAGTGGACGCTGAGAAGCAAGTAAAGGTGGATGAGCAGTTGCAAGCGCTCAAGAACAAAGTGGGTAACAAATCCTCCAAATCGGAGTAATGACCTAGCAAGAAGGCAAAATAAGACGAAACCGTATTCGAACACAGCTTCATATGATATGCTATACGGAATGAGTGTTAGTCCGCATAGTTCAGGCTAAGCCATACCGTGCGGGTAACCTGCACGGCTATGGCTTTTCCGAGCTTTTTATTACATCTCAAGGAGGTGCGACATGGGAAGAAGCCGATGGATTTCAATTGGATTAATTATCTTGGGATTTGCGATGCTATTCGGCCAGTGGCTCGGTTTCTTTACCATTGTTGCCCTATTGCTCGTCTTTGCAGGTGTGCTTCAAATCCGGGATGGCCAGACCAAGAAGGGATATATGCTGCTCGGTGTGGGGACTGTATTGCTCTTACTGGACCATTTGATGTTGATCATTGGCATTGGTCTGATTTCACTCGGTATCTTCTACGGCAAGTCCAAGCGTGCCCATACCACCACAGCATATGTCCAGAAGCAGAACTTTATGTCCAACTTGGAATGGAATCGAGCGCCTTGGGTGATGCGCAGCCTTAGCTCATGGCATGTGCTAGGGGACTCCGACATCGATTTGTCCTTAGCTCTACCAGAAGAGCGACATACGGTCCTGATGTTCCATGGATTGCTTGGGGACATGGATCTTATGATTCCGGATTATTATGGCGTTGAGATTGAAGCTTCGATCCTCTTCGGTTCGATTCATTTAGGTGACCGCAAAGATACAGGGCTGCTCAACCGTGTTCGATATACTTCTCCCAATTATGAGACGAGTGAATATAAGGTTAAGTTTATCGTTTCTTATATAGGTGGAGATTTGAATATTAAGATGACATAATATAAAGAATATTTCGTTTAAGTTAATGATGCTGTCTAGTGTTTATAAAATGGCCGATCAGGAGGGTTACCTTGTGGAAACTGAAAAAAAAGGGAATATCATTACTCAAAGTATGCGCGAAGGGACTCTCCTGGGGTTGGCCGTCATGCTGGTCGTTCTTTATTTGTTATATACATACGGATATTTACAGCCGTTTGATTCGTGGAAGAACCGGCTTGAGGCGACCATCACACTCGTGTTGCTTCCGGTCGGACTTGGGGCAATCTACGGTTTTTTTCAGGGGTATCGATTGAAGCGGCGCGTGGATTTGGTCAGGGAGACATTGGTCAGTTGGGAAAAAGGCACATTAACCGACGTGATGCCTGATATTGGTAAAGATGAAGTGGGTAGGCTTGGCGAGCAACTGGTCCAGATCAGCAAGAAATGGGAGGATCAAGTCTCCACCCTGCAGCGACTGTCCACCAATAACGCACAGTTAGCCGAGCAAGCTCGCGTGACGGCTATCGTTGAAGAGAGGCAGCGCCTGGCAAGAGAACTCCATGATGCCGTGTCACAGCAGCTATTCGCGATATCGATGACGGCTACCGCAGTCGGAAGAACACTTGATAAGGATTTTGGCAAGGCGCAGCGCCAGGTTGCTTGATTGAGGAAATGTCAGCGGTTGCCCAATCCGAGATGAGGGCCCTGCTGCTGCATTTACGTCCGGTTTATCTAGAGGGCAAAGCACTAGAGCAAGGGCTGCGGGATCTCATCAAGGAATTGCAAATCAAAGTGCCGATGGAAATAACGTTCGAGATGGATGACAACATCCATTTAGTGAAAGGCATTGAGAACCATCTGTTTCGCATCGTGCAGGAGGCGATGTCGAACACGCTCAGGCATGCGAAAGCGGAGAGGATGGACATTCGCATTCATCGCAGACAAAATACCGTTCGCGTGATGTTGCGTGATGATGGTATCGGGTTTGAAATGGACGACAAGAAACAGATATCGTATGGACTCTCTACCATGCAGGAACGTGTGACCGAGATTGGCGGTTCGCTGCAGTTTATTACAGCACCTGGTAAAGGTACTCGCATTGAAATTACGGTGCCAGTCGTGAATGAAGAACGCAAACGGGGGGATGGAGATGGAAGCGCCGATTAAAGTGCTCTTGGTGGATGATCATGAGATGGTTCGCATCGGTCTTGCGGCCGTACTGGGAACTGAGGATAACATTGAGGTGGTAGGGGAAGCCGGAAGCGGTGAAGAAGGCATTCGTCTGGCTCAGGAGTATCATCCTGATGTCGTACTCATGGATCTGGTGATGGACGGAATGGACGGGATTGAGACGACAAGACAGTTGATGAAACAATTTCCCAATCTGAAAGTAATAGTACTCACCAGCTATTTAGATGACGAGAAAATGTATCCGGTGATCGAAGCCGGGGCGTTCAGCTATCTGTTGAAAACTTCCCGTGCTTCCGAGGTAGCTGACGCAATTCGAGCTGCTGCTCGGGGACAGTCTGTCCTGGAGTCGCAAGTTGCTTCCAAGATGATGAATCGATTCCGCCATCCCCAGAACGAGACAGCGGCACATCATGATCTGACGGATCGGGAGATGGAAGTGCTTCGATTACTGGCACAAGGTAAATCCAATCAAGATATCGCCGATGATCTTATTATTGGCATCAAGACGGTAAAGTTCCATGTGACCAATATTCTGAGCAAGCTCAGCGTAGAGGACCGTACGCAAGCCGCTATTTATGCATATAAGAACGGACTTGCTGAGTAGTCGGTAAGAGTCCATTCTTCATATCCACCTTCAACGCCCTGAGGGCGTTTTTTGTGTTTGCTTCTTTTTAAGAATGCCGGAGGTATAAATGCATGCTGAAGCGGCCATCCTTTTAGTAGATTGATAGATTGGAAGAGAGGGTGGTTTTGTGATGCGGGGTTTGCGTTTACAAGTGATCATGATGGTCTTAGTGCTCTGCGCTTCGGTCGGGATCATACTCGGATTCAAAGGAATAACAGGAGAACAATATGCTAGCATCACGCCAGAAAGGGCAGTAGCCACTCAAACAGATGCTGCCGCAATAGGCAACGAGTTGAAGTTGCTGATCGATTTTGGAAATGAACTCATGGTCCCTAAATCCGTACTTACGCTCAAGATCCAGGGTGAACTTATAAATACGCTTTCGATCGAGCAAGCTAACACAGCAGCACAAGAACTTGGAAACATGATCGGTCTTCATAACATCGTTACGAGTACACTGCAGGGCAACAAGGTATTTACTGCTGGAGGTATGCTATCTGGCGTGGACGTGAAACTGGATTGGGCTCTAACTCAGCAAGGAAAAAGTCATGTCAGAATCTTGCTGGTAAGCCAATCTCCGCAAGTTCAGCAGCAAGAGCTAGTGTCCTTACTGGATGGACTTCAGCAGTCGATGCTTCAGGCTGGTATCGAACCGAATTGGAATGTTTCTATACAAGGATATGCATCTGAGAACGTTGCAGCGAAGGAAACGATAGAGCAGGCAGAAAATGTAATTATTAAAACTCTTCCTATTTCTCTAGTAGAGCATTATGATGATAGTACAACGGTTAGCCGCTCATATTATGCTGCGAGATTATCGAATTTTGTGCGAAGTGGAAATGATTCCATTCATATGCAAATGGCAGTGCATGAAGATTCGGTGAAGAAAAGCAGTAGAATAACGATCGGATTTCCCGTCATTACGGTAGAATACTGAAAATCTCTTCTGAAACTACGATGAAAAATTGTGAAATGAGATAGCATACTTGAAATGAATGTGCTAAACTGTCATCACATCATGTTAAGTTTAGTTGCATAAAAATACACTATATTACATAGAAAGAATGAGGAGCCATGGCTGAAATTCAAAATCTAGATACATTGAAGACACCGGGTGCGGTATTTTTCATCTTTGGAGCGACCGGTGATTTAGCAAGACGTAAACTGTTTCCGGCGATCTATAGTCTTTATCGTGAAGGGAAATTAGATGAGGATTTTGCTGTAATCGGCGTGGCACGACGTCCGCGTACTCAGGATGAATTCCGGGAGGACGTGTACCGCTCCATTGAAGAGTTTTGCCGATACAGCTCTGAGCAGGATGATGAATGGAATACATTCGCTCAACATTTCGAATATAAATCATTGGATATTAACAATATCGACGGTTTCCGCGAATTGCGGGAGCAGACTGAGCAGTTGGAAGCAAGATACAATATTCCAGGTAATCGTCTGTTCTATCTTGCGCTTGCGCCGGAATTGTTCGGTAGCGTGTCCTTTAATCTGATGAAGGGCGGCATGCTTGATGGCGAGGGTTGGAATCGTCTGGTCATTGAGAAGCCTTTCGGATACGATCTGGAGTCGGCTGCCAAGCTGAACGAAGAGATTCGCAAAGTGTTTAAGGAAGAAGAGATTTTCCGGATCGATCATTATCTTGGCAAAGAAATGGTGCAGAACATTGAGGTCATTCGTTTTGCCAATGCATTCTTTGAGCCACTCTGGAATAATAAACATATTGCCAACATTCAAATCACCCTCGGTGAAACGGTTGGTGTTGAGGAACGCGGAGGTTATTACGACCATGCAGGAGCCCTCAGAGATATGGGGCAGAACCATATGCTGCAGCTGCTGACGATGATTGCCATGGAACCGCCGAGCCGTCTGCTCGCCGAGGATATCCGCGATGAGAAGGTAAAGGTACTACGTTCCTTGCGTCCATACGCTACCAACGAGGAAGTTAAGAACAATGTGGTACGTGGTCAATATACGAGCGGTAGCGCCGGAGGCAAGGATCTCCCTGCATATCGCGAAGAAGATAAGGTAAATCCGGATTCCAATACGGAGACATATTTTGCAGCACGGGTATTCGTTGATAATTTCCGCTGGGCAGGAGTGCCGTTCTACATTAGAACAGGCAAACGTCTCCCGGTGAAAACGACCGAGGTCGTTGTTGAATTCAAACGGATGCCGACCAATGTCTACTTGGGTCAGAAGCATTCACTGGAGCCCAACCTGCTGGTGATCCGCGTTAACCCGATGGAAGGCCTGTACGTGAAGATCAATGCCAAGAAACCGGATCTGAGTCTGAGATTGCGCCCGTTGCTATGGACTTCTGCCAGAGCTGCATCGTGGGCATTAATTCGCCGGAGGCGTACGAACGTCTGCTGCATGACGCTGCCGAGGGAGATTCCACCTACTTCACACGCTGGGATGAAGTTGCATCGGCATGGTCCTTCGTGGATCGGATCGCCGACGCTTGGAAAGAGAATCAAGGTGAACTTGAGTCATATCCTGCAGGCTCTTGGGGACCGAAAAAGGCAGACGAACTGCTACAGGAAGACGGATTCCATTGGTGGCCAGTTAATGGTCAGCTTGAGGACAATGTGGTTTGGCTGAAAAACTAACTTGCCATAAACAGATGCCATAATTAAGTCTGAAAATCATCCCCTTACGCCAGGCGTATGGGGATGATTTGCGTACTAATTGTGGTACAATGATATACATGACTTTAGTGACGAAGGGATAAGTGAAATGGCTAAGCTAATAGATGAGTTGCAGCAGGAAGTGGATAAGCGACGCACGTTTGCGATTATATCTCACCCTGATGCCGGTAAGACAACGCTGACCGAGAAGCTGCTGCTGTTCGGGGGAGCGATCCGTTTAGCAGGAACAGTTAAGGCTCGCAAGGCGAGCAAGCACGCTACGAGTGACTGGATGGAAATTGAGAAGCAACGGGGAATCTCCGTAACTTCTTCCGTCATGCAATTTGATTATGCTGGACATCGCATTAACATATTGGATACACCGGGTCACCAGGATTTCAGTGAAGACACGTATCGAACACTAACTGCAGCGGATAGCGCGGTTATGTTGATAGACGTTGCCAAAGGCGTCGAGGCTCAGACGATCAAATTGTTCCAGGTCTGCGCAAAGCGAGGCATTCCAATCTTCACATTCATCAATAAACTGGATCGTGAAGGCCAAAGTCCGTTCGATCTCATGGAAGAGCTGGAGCAGGTTCTAGGCATTCGTTCCGTGCCCATGAACTGGCCAATCGGTTCAGGTCGCGATCTGTGCGGGGTATATGATCGCGTGAAGAATCAAGTTGAGCTGTTCCAAGGCGATGACCATTCGACAATTAAAGTGCAGAAGGTTGATGGGTACGAGGATCCCCTTATCCGTGAGATGGCCGGAGATTATCTGCATGATCAATTATGCCAGGACTTGGAACTGCTGGACGTGGCAGGCGATCCATTCGATCTGGAGAAGGTTATGCAGGGACAGTTGACGCCGGTCTTCTTCGGTAGTGCAATCAACAATTTCGGCGTCCAGACGTTCCTGGAGAACTTCCTGCAGCTGGCACCGAAGCCAGAACCGCGCCGCAGTACGGATGGCTTGGTCGAGCCAACGGACGAGAAGTTCTCCGGTTATGTATTTAAGATTCAAGCGAATATGAACCCGGCGCACCGTGACCGGATCGCTTTCTTGCGAATCGTATCTGGTAAATTCGAACGCGGCATGAGCGTAAAGCATGTTCGGGTAGGCAAGGAGATTAAGCTATCCCAGCCGCAGCAATTCCTGGCACAGGATCGCGATATCGTGCAGGAAGCCTATCCTGGGGATATCATCGGCTTGTTCGATCCCGGTATCTTCCGAATCGGCGACTCTCTTAGCCAGGGAAGAGAAGTGGTATTTGATGAACTGCCAACGTTCTCACCTGAGATTTTTGCCAAGGTTACTGTGAAGAACGCGCTTAAGCATAAGCAATATCAGAAGGGGATCGATCAGCTGACTGAAGAGGGAACCATTCAGGTATTCCGTACCGTGAGCTTTGAAGAGACGATTCTGGGGGTTGTAGGCCAACTCCAATTCGAGGTTTTTGAATATCGTATGAAGGGCGAATACGGTGTCGATGTGCAGCTCCAGAAGATGCCGTATCAATTCGCACGTTGGATCGTAGATGATCAGATCGATCCTTCCAAGTTCCGAATCAATTCGACCCTCGTTAAGGATAAGAAGGATAATTATGTGGTGTTATTCGAGAATGAATATGCGATGAGAACAGCGATGGAGAAGAATCCTACCGCGAAGTTCCTGGAAACCGCACCATAAGCAACAAGAAAGATGAACAACAGGCTATTCCATACAAGAACCCCCGGCCATTAGGCTCGGGGGTTCTTAGTGATTCTCCGTATCAAAGACCGTTATTCTTGCAGCTTGCCGGGGGTTATGTTCTTCAATTGATCATGAATCGTTGAGACGAGGTTGTTCTGCTGGGAATCATCCATGTCTTTCCAGATCATTTCAAACATGACACCAAGTCCCGGTAGCGCGGCTTCTGGCCCGTCTACGGAACCCTCGATCATGGAGCGGAGCTCTCCTTCGTCCTGATTATGGACTTTATGAATGACAGCTTGCCTAAGATCTAACAATATGGACATCGAAATGTTCCTCCTTGTTATGAAAGGGTCATTGAGTAATGTACCCCTTCACAGGCGGTTACATACAAGTATCTTGGGCTGTGTGATATACTAATCACATTATAGGACATTGGATGGGCCTTAAGTGGCGGAGGGATAAGGATATGGCGAAGAAACAGTTCGCGGTAATCGGTATGGGGCGTTTCGGCACGAGTGTTGCCAAGGAACTAAGCGGCATGGGATTTGATGTGCTGGCTGTGGACGCAAGCGAGCAGCGCGTGCAAGAAATTGCGAACTTGGTTACGCATGCGGTGTCGGCTGATTCAACCGATGAAGAGGCACTGCGTGCACTTGGTATTCGGAATTTTGACGTGGTCGTTGTGGCCATCGGTGAGGATATACAGTCAAGTATATTAACAACACTGATTCTGAAGGATTTGGGTGTACCGGTCATTATCGTAAAAGCCAAAAATGAATTGCACGGCAAAGTACTACACAAGATTGGCGCAGACAAGGTGATTTTTCCAGAACGCGATATGGGCCTTCGAGTTGCTCATCATCTCGTATCACCGAACATTTTGGACTACATCGATTTATCAGATGATTATAGTATTATGGAAATGCTGGCCAGCGGCGATCTGATCGGGCATAATCTGAGGGAACTCGATATTCGTGCCCGCTTCGGGTGCAACGTTATGGCCATCCGGCGTGATGCAGATATGAATATTTCACCTAGCCCAGACGACCGGATTGCTCAAGGGGATGTGTTAATCATCGTCGGTCATAAGAACGATCTGACGAAACTGGAGCTTGCTTACCCCAAATAATAACAATCATACTAGTACAGGAACGGATGATAGCCATGGAGATATTGTCGCCACAGAACCCGCGAGTGAAGGCATGGGCACAACTGCAGGAGAAAAAGTATAGAGACAAACTGAATAAATATGTTGTAGAGGGAATTCATCTTGTCCAGGAGGCACTAATGTCAGGGGCGGATGTGGAATGTGTAGCTTATGACACAGAGCGGGGAATCCCGTTAGAGCTCAGCCAAATACCGGATACCGGTCAGGGAACGGATTGGATAGGGGTATCTAAGGAGGTTATATCCAAAGTCAGCGATACTTCGTCTCCCCAGCAAGTTTTTGCAGTGATCCGAAAGGAAACGCGTGATTGGCAGGAACTGATTCTGCGGGAGAACGGGCTTGTCATGGTTCTGGATGGATTACAGGATCCTGGTAATGTGGGTACGATTATTCGAGGCGCCGATGCCATCGGAGCTGCTGGCGTTGTGCTCGGACGAGGATGTGCGGATCTGTACAATCCGAAGACGCTGCGTTCTACAATGGGCTCGCTGTTCCATTTGCCGATTCTGGAAGGCGACCTGCTGGATATATTGCCGGAAGCGCGGGAGCGGGGGGCACGTTTGGTGACGACCTTGCTGGAAGGGGAGCGTAATTGCTTCGAATACGACTTCCGTGGGACAAGCTGGATTATCATCGGAAGCGAAGGTCGAGGGGTATCACCAGAAGTGGCGGCGCTAGTCGACGATGCCATTCGCATTCCGATGCCCGGTCAGGCCGAATCGTTGAATGCGGCCATGGCCGCTTCCGTCTTGATGTACGAAGCACTGAGACAGCGTGAGTATGCTAACCCATAATGTGGTTGAATGAATTTCTATCAGGTGGAGAAAGATCAGATCATGCTGCTGGTCATTCCTCGCCTTTTTACATTCATATAAGGAGTGAAGTTTCATGTACGAACTCAAAACCAAAGAATCGGATCACAGTGTGATTGAGTTTATTGAGCAAGTGGAATCGCCAAGAAAACGTGAAGATGCGTACCGGCTATTGGACATCTTCGAGGAAACCAGTGGGTACCCGGCAAAAATGTGGGGTTCTAGCATTATCGGGTTTGGCGCATATCATTATCGGTATGCTTCCGGACATGAGGGCGATGCGCCGTTGGTCGGGTTCTCGCCAAGAAAGGCAAAGGTCAGTCTGTATTTCGCGCCAGGTGACGATAAGAGGGACGCACTGCTGCAGCGCTTCGGTAAGCATACTGCCGGAAAGGGCTGTGTGTATATTAACAAAATAGCGGATATTGATGTTGAGGTATTGAAGCAACTGATCTCGGAATCGATCATTTTTCTGAACAAAACCTATCCAGAATCAGGGCGTTGACATGAAACCATATGGTATCATATAATCAAAATGCGAAACCAAATGGTTTCACAAAAACAAAAGTGAGGGATTATATGGATAACCAATCAAGCGGCAAGTTGGCGGATATTCGTCATACGATTCTGCTCAAAGCGCCTGTTGAGAAGGTATGGCAAGCGGTAGCAACGGCAGAAGGAATAGCAGCATGGTTTATGCCAAGTGATTTTGAACCTATAGAGGGCTATGAGTTTCATCTAAATGCGGGTCCTTTTGGCAATTCACCTTGCAAGGTAACGCTGATTGATGAGCCAAGGAAGCTCTCCTTTAATTGGGGAAAAGATTGGGTTGTTACCTTTGAGTTAGTGCAGCAAGGCGAATATACGGAATTCACGCTCATCCATGGTGGCTGGACCGCAGATCAGGTGACGGAGTTCGGGGAAGCGCATCATGTGGTACGGGGACGTATGGATAATGGCTGGGCAGGCATTGTTCAGAAACTCGCGACATATGTCGGGGCGTAACCGATGTCTGCAACCGCTCCGAAGCCTGATGTCTACCAGGCCATCGCCGATCCCACGCGCCGTAAGTTACTGAGCCTGTTAAGCGATAAAGAAATGCCGGTGAAGGATATATCGGGGCACTTCCCTATGACACGTACAGCGGTCTCCAAGCATCTTCGAATTCTGGAAGAAGCGGGACTGCTGCGGGAGCGCAAGGTTGGACGGGAAACCCGCTACCGCCTGGATCCACAGCCACTTATGGAGCTAAAAGATTGGCTTGCTTACTTCGACCGGTTCTGGGAGAATAAACTGTCCATGCTTAAATATTATGTCGAAGAGGATCACAAACGGTCTGAAGAGTAGGGAGAACTTATCCTTGCTCTTCTTTTTTGTGGTTTGTCCGCATACCCTCTATAGAGAGCTTGCCACGGTGCACAGGCTAACCTGGATGGGTAAAGGGGGAACCTAGATATGAGGAGGAAAAAATGGGGACGCCGGCGGTTGTCCTTTCCGTCCCTGTCCTGGCCTAGAGCGAGGAGGCCGTTTAAACCAGTTCGACGGGGGTTTAAGGCAGGAGGCAATGTAAGAAGCCGGCCACAAGTAGTCAAACATCGCAGTTCACGCAAATGGTGGCTGATCGGTTCGTTGCTGATTGTCATACTTATCGTCCAGTTCTTTATATATATCGAGCGGAACCTGCGCCCACCAATTATGCATCTTGCCCAAATCAGAGTAAAGCAGATCGCTACGGAAGCGATTAATAAAGCTATTACCTCACAAATAACGGAAGGCAAGGATTTTGATAATCTCGTCAATTGGAAAACGGACAGCAACGGTAAAGTGACAGGTTTCATGTTGAATTATAACGAGCATATCAAGATCACCTCTCATACGACCCAGGTCGTTCAAAAGACGCTCGATGATATGCATAAGCGCAAAGAACAGATACCGCTGGGGCAGGTTATGAAAAGTCCGATTATCGCGTCCTTCGGACCGAATATTCCGCTCAAGATCGAGCCGCAGGGAGCAGTTAAGGTGCAGCTTGATACGAGACAGCAAAACGCGGGGATCAATATGATCCTCGTCGAGGTGTTTGTCCATATCTTAACGGAAGTGGCGGTTGTTGTTCCGTTCGATATGGAACCACAAATTGTAGAGACAGACATCCCTATATCGTATCTGCTCGTTGTGGGCGATGTGCCCATGTATTATTATGACAGCCAAGGCAAGGCGGTCGGGGAGAATAAAGCGAATGCACCAAGCATTGCGATTCCACCGCCTGTAATGGATCAACAAGGGACAGGAAATACGCCCAATACGCCTCCCTCTACAGCTCAGCCGGGAGACTCAACTTCCCAAGACAGTCTGGTGCCGGTTGTTCCCGGTTTGGATCATACGCAGAGCGGGCAGACCGGAGGGGGAACTTAGCGGAACGGGGAATTAACATGATTGGATGAAGAAAACGCGCCCTGAACACTCTCAGGAACGCGTTTTTTTCTTTGCTCGCTTTTCTTCCGTTTCCCAGCGTTTCAATAGCGGATAGGGATCGAATGCCCATTCGGTTAATCCGGTATCACGGTAAATGCCATAATGGAGATGCGGCGGGAATTTACCTGAAGTGCCTGGTTTGCCATAGCCGGAACTGCCGACCCAGCCTAAAGTTTGCCCTGGCGTTACCACATCGCCGAGAGAAATACCTTTGTCGAAGCCCTGAAGGTGGGCGTAATAATGATAATGATTGTTTAGATCGCGAATGCCGATGCGCCAGCCGCCGTATTTGTTCCAACCCTTAATCTCCACTACGCCGAAACAGGTGCTGCGAACGGGTACTCCATAATGCGCGAACAAGTCAGTGCCTCGTGTGTTCTCCGACCTCCCCAATTGCGCCCCATGCCGAAGGTGCTGCGGTAAGAGTAGTCGCTTTTGACGGGCAAAGGAAATGCATGGTCGAACAGATCCAGCTTGCCGAACGTCTCATACAACTTGGCATATTGCATGATCCGCTGCACGGCCCGGGTATTCTGATAGTAGGACCACAAACCGATACTGAAGTCGTCTGCAGCATGCCCATATGGGGATAACCTTGTAGCCACTGTATACAACAGATCAAGATTGTTGTTGGGATCAGCCTTCCCGTCGCCGTCACCGTCAAGACCGATGCCAGAGAAGACACTGATGGATGTGGGGTTCATGTCTTCCGGATTCGGGTTTAGCGGTCCAGCCCACCTCGTAGGAGGGATGAAGATGCCGACGGTCCGCTCCGGATGCTTCCGGTCTTTGGGGTGTACGCGGGTTAATGTGCGTTCATATTGATCGATGGCTGCAAGCCGATACCATGGAATTTGGCTAATCGCGGCAACTTGATCATATATGGACTTCCTCGCAGCGAATATGGTTACAGCATCGGCTGTTTTGGCCGGCTCCTCTACCGCTGAACCCATTGCAGAAGCGGAAGCAAATACGTGTCCAGACAAACAGCATGCAGCCGTGACGGCAGCTATCACTGCAACGATCCGACGGTAATTGCTCATGCCACGCCGAAGTGGTTGTAATATCCTCAAAGTATCTTTCTCCTCCTTCTAAGATGGTCTTCATGAAGTACGGACAGTGGTGACTACACTGTAGGGTGAATCGAAAGAAGGATTTTTATCCATGCCGGAGCAAGATCAATCTCATACCGATGTGAAACAGGTATTATGCTGGGTTTCATGATATAATATGGAACAACAAAAAAAGATAGGCGGAATCAAGGGCCAATCAATACATTCGAAAGAAGGTTTTTTCGTTGTCAAAGACTAAACAGCCTAAACCGGATTGGATTAAAATCAAGCTGACGACCGGCGATAATTATAAAGAAATCAAGAGCATGATGCGATCCAAGACGTTACATACCGTATGTGAAGAGGCGCGTTGTCCGAATATCTATGAGTGCTGGGCTAATCGTACGGCGACCTTCATGATTCTAGGAGACATTTGTACGCGTGCTTGCCGCTTCTGCGCTGTGAATACGGGACTTCCAACAGAGCTTGATCTGCAGGAACCTGAGCGCGTAGCCGAGGCGGCTGAGCAGATGAACTTGCGTCACTGTGTGGTTACCAGCGTAGCCAGGGATGATCTGAAAGATGGCGGTGCTATATATTTGCAGAGACGGTGAAAGCGATCCGTCGTCGCCTGCCGTTATGTTCGGTCGAAGTGCTTATTCCCGACTTCATGGGTGACGCGGACTCACTCAAAATCGTGATGGACGTAAAGCCGGACATTCTAAATCATAATATTGAGACGGTAGAGCGAATGTCGGACCGGGTACGCGCCAAAGCGAAATATTCCCGTTCACTAGAACTGCTCAAGAATGCGAAGTCGATGCAGCCGGACATTCCGACCAAATCCAGTATTATGCTGGGGGTAGGCGAGCAGTGGCATGAAATCCTTGAAGCGATGGACGATCTACGTTCCGTAGGCTGTGATATTATGACCATTGGCCAGTATTTACAGCCATCACCGAAGCATTTGAACGTTGATAAATATTACACACCTGAAGAGTTTGCTATACTGAAAGAGGAAGGGATGAAGCGGGGCTTCAGCCACGTTGAATCAGGTCCGCTTGTTCGCAGCTCTTATCATGCACATGAGCAAGTAAAATCGGCAGAACGCAATAAGGAAGAAACGGTTCAGTTGTAACCTTGAGAAGGGTAGGGGAAGCTTCAAATGATCGTTGTCGGCAATAAGAGCTATGAAGTGTTGAAGGATCATCGTAACGGCTGGAACCCGGAAGCTTTCCGTGAACGATACAGCGAAGTGCTTGACCGTTATGATTATATCGTCGGGGATTGGGGATACAATCAGCTTCGGTTGAAGGGCTTCTATCGCGACAATCACCCTAAGGCAGCAAAGGATTCTACATTCTCCAGCATGTCTGATTATATTAACGAATACTGCAACTTTGGCTGCGCGCACTTCGTGCTGCAAAAAACAAAGGAACACAAGGATGTGAAGGAGCGGGAATCCAAGGATTCGTCCGAGGGCAAGGAAATGGCGAAGGAGTCCGAAGTGGAGACCGAACCCAAAGCTAACAAGGATAACGGTTCGGATAAGCCGCATAAGGAAAGTCGTGAGCATCGGTCACAGCGTGAACATCGGGATGGCAAAGAGTCCAGACGGGAACAGCGTGAAGGAAAGACACATAAATCTACGCATTAATCATAAAAAAAGATCGGTCACCCGCCAAATGGGGAGCCGATTTTTTTTGTGTGTATCCAGGATGGGGGTTAGCCCAGGAATGCATCACGGACGCGATTCCAGAAGGGGAAGGGACGATAGCGAGCGAAACTGACTTGCTGTTCTGCTACTTGACAACGAATGGATACGAGATCATCTATCGATATATTGATATGATCAATGGTCAGTAACAGACGCTGCTCTTTACGCGAGAAGATATCACAATGGTGATGCTTGGGCAGCAGCAACGGTGATCCCAAGGTTCGGAATATACGATTGTTAATCGAAGCGATCTCAGCGATCTGGAGAGCCTCAATCGTTGGGTGTACCATCGCCCCCCCGACACTCTTGTTATAAGCAGTGCTGCCGGATGGGGTGGATATGCATATACCATCGCCTCGGAACATTTCAAAGGTCACGTCGTTAATGTCAATCTGAGCTACGACGGTACCGTCAATGCCTTTAAGGGTAAATTCATTCAACGCAATATAAGAGGACGTTCCTGATTTCTTGTGAATCTCCAGTTGAACAAGGGGGTATTTGACCAGGCGTGGCTTGACGTTGTCAAGCTCTCCTTCTCCGCTCATATGATCAATCAGTTCTGTTAATTCGTCTGCCTTCCAGTCAGCATAGAACCCCAGATGGCCCGTGTGCACGCCGACAAAGGCAAGATCAGGAATTCGATCAATAAAAGTATGGAAAGCATGTAGCATCGTACCGTCTCCGCCGATCGATACAACAATCTCAGGAGATTCTGCATCCAGCACAAACCCCCGCTGCTCCGCCAGCTTGTGAAATTGCTGAGTCAGCTCTACAGACAATGGGTCACCGCGGTCCAGAACATAATATCTCAAGTTGATAAGCTCCTTTGTAAGGTTATATAAAGATGATAATCAATCTTGGAGAATAACACAATGTTCACCTTGGGGTTTTACGGAATTTTTGCTGGAGGTACCTCAACCAATGAATGCACAGCGCGAGGAAGATGATGCCTCCCAGCAGTATGCAAAAAGCCGTCATTATATGGGTATACCCGTTTAAATACGTGTCCGAAACACCCATAGGCATCATCGCAGGCAGAGAAGAGCCCATCACGTATTCCCACAACATTAATACCGCGCTGGCCGCAATGACGCCATGCATGAGGCGAGCGAATACAAATGGAGCATATCGCAAATTCGTTGAATTGAGGATACTTATGATCTGAGCATGAACGGACAAGCCCCCCCATGATAAGATAAAAGCAGCAACGGCAGCCTTGTAAGGCAATGGGATGGCTGCCCCGGCTTCACCGGCATAACGAGCCCCGAGGGTAACTTCGAATAACCCGCCTACGATAGCAGTCGATAAGGATTCTGGAATGCCCACGAACGAGAGGATGACACTAATCGATGCAGTTAACGCTGGAATGGCACCAGCCCTTGTCCAAAGTTCAAGAAACACCGAGAAGAATACAACCAGACCACCAACTACGATAATCAGTTGTAGCGAAGATTGAATGGCGTCCTTGATCAGTGTGCCCAAATCCCGGCCATCCTCTTGTCTGGCAAGGTGCATCGAATGCAAAGCCCGTTTGATTCGACTGATCTTGCGATGGGATAGATGAATGCCGTCATGGTTAAGGGGTTGTGACTTACCATGGAAACGCATCAGCAGACCAACCACTAATCCTCCTCCATAATGGGCCAACGCCAGCATGAGGCCAACCTTGGCATCGTGAAAGAAGCCAATCGATACAGCACCGATCAGAAATATCGGATCCGAGGAGGTCGTAAAAGCAACAAGGCGTTCACCTTCCTCGCGATTTACCATTTTTTGTTCCCATAACTTGGCGGTTAATTTCGCTCCAACAGGGTATCCTGACACATAACCCATCGCTGCAACAAAGCCGCCAGCGCCTGGAATGCGGAACAGCGGTCTCATCAGGGGATCGAGCAAGGTACCGATTAAATGAACGACACCAAGGCCAAGCAGCACCTCAGAAATAACAAAGAACGGAAACAGCGAAGGGAACAGGATGTCCCACCATATGGAAAGGCCGCGCAGAGCTGATTGCAGGGCAGCATCCGGAAATGCAGCCATCAGGATAATAACGCTGAGCAGCGCTGTCATTAAGAATAGCCAGCCTATGTTTTTCTTGGTCATATATGGAGTACGCCCCCTGCTTTGGTGTGAAATGCAACGATATAGGTCTCAACGATTAAAATATATGCTGGAAATAGGACAAACAGTATAAAAAAACATGAGAAAGCGGTTACAAAACCCCTTTATTTTGAAGCATTGTGTGCTATAATAAAAGCATCAAAGCACATCTTTCGTATTAAGTTTGGATGGAGTGATGATCATGAGCATAGTCGCAGGTATACTAGTGTGCGCCTTCGTTTATGTTATACGTGCTTCTCTCGTCCAGAGTGAAGAGGATTGGCGCAGTTACTGAATAGGGATTAGAAGGTGCTAAGCTAGCTTAGCGCCTTTTTTTGTTTGTTTTTTGCGTTATAATGAGAGTGTAGTGTGCCTATTCAAGAGTATTTAGACAGATGGGAGGTATGAAGGGGTATGAATCCGAGTCTTAGCATTTATGATAACCTTGGAGGCGCTGAGGGTGTACGAGCACTCGTGGAAGCCTTTTATCCGAGAGTTCAGGAGAATGAGCTGCTGTCCCCATTGTTTCCTGAGGATATTCTACCGGTCATGGAGAAGCAATACATGTTTCTTAGCCAATTTTTTGGCGGTCCGGCCTTATTCTCAGAAGCATATGGACATCCCATGATGCGTGCCCGGCATATGAAATTCCCGATCACCGACCGTCACGCAGAGCAATGGCTTAGTTGTATGGCGGGTGCATTGATCGAGATTGGCGCCGAGGATGAATTGCGTGATTTTGTGCTGCAACGACTCTCGGGTCCGGCACATCATTTTGTGAACACGAACTAATGCCACCATGGCAGTTGATAAGGCTTAGGGTGCATGATTTGAAGGGATGGCGGTTGGCGTGAAAATGGAACCTTTGTATTCGATAAAGGTGAAATGTGCATATTGCGACCATGAATATCTAACATCAAGGGTAAGGCCCAGCTTCAAGAAAGCGACCCGAACCGATACGGATTTCTGTGCTTATTATAAATCCGAGAATCCGGATTTCTATGTGGTTCGCATTTGCCCTGAATGTGGATTTGCTTCAACGGAGAATTCGGCAGAGCGGTTAAACGAACGACAAAAGGCGGATTTCCAATCCCAAATCGGTCATCGCTGGGAGAAGCGGGATCTGGGCGGACAACGAAATCTGGATGACGCGCTGGAAGCGTACAAACTGGCCTTGCTCTGTGCACAGGTGATTGGGGAGCGGGATCGAATTATCGCCAGCTTACTGCATCATATCGCGTGGCTGCATCGTTACCAGCATAATCAGGAACAGGAGGACAGGTTCCTGCGGTATAGTCTGGGTTCTTATATTCGGGTGTTCGAGCTCGAGGGAGTCGGGGCGAATGATGCCAGACTGCTCTACCTGATTGGAGAAATTCATCGCAGGCTTGGGGAATATCAGGAAGCCGTACAGTGGTTCTCGCGGCTAGTGCGGGATGAGAAGATTTTGGATGCTGCTATGATTCGCGCGTCCAGGGAACAATGGCGTTTAGCCAGTGAGCAGATGCGAGGCGAGGATAGCGCATCGGAAGCGAATAGCTGAAGACAAGCAATAAGCCCACTTCGGGGCAGACGCTAGAAGAGGCGCAGTACGTCGTGGGCCATTTCAATAGTTCTATCGTAAGCGCTGGTCTGTAAGCAGATAGTCGCCATCGCTGTCGAGTACGGTGACTTTGTTGTGGCAGCAAGGGAAAATCAGCAGCTTCTTCTTGCCCTCACGCACGGTGATCAGCTCCTTGGGTTTCATGGGAAGCAGAACGTTATCCGCGCCGCAGAAAGGGCAGTTTTGTACATATACATCGTTGCTGACGACATCGTAGGGCACGGTATTCGAAAAAGGAATCATGAGTTCTCCGAGCTTTCGGGTTCATTTGCTTCTCCCTGCGAGCCTGCTCCCTCTTGTTTTGCCAGTTCTGCAATTTTTTGCATCAATATATGCTGTGGCATATGCATCAGCTGTTCAAGTGGGACACCCAGCTGTTTGGACAGCGCAATCGCCGTTTCCGGCGAGATTTGTAAAGGTCTCATTTGTATCGTTCCTCCAGCCATAATTTTCGTTATATATAGTTATACACTTTTCCCGAAGTTCGTACAAATGTGGTTATGCTAGACAACAGAAATTATTTAGAGATTAGAAAGGTGATGAGGATGTATGGCACTTCGACCAACGTGGGATTTGGATTCGATATTTCCCGGAGGATCTGCTTCTCCGCAGTTTTTGACCTTTATAGAACAACTGGAGTCCGATGTGTTAGGTCTTCAGTCGGAGGTAAAAAAAATGGTAGTGCCTGCTGCGATAGAGGAGACCTCGGAGCTGGAACAATTTATAGAGCAGTTCCAAAGCGCCTATGCACGCACCCGTGAAGCGTCTGCATTCGTAAGCTGTCTAAGCGCGCAGGACGTCAACGACAAGAAGGCGTCGCAACTCTCGGGCCGCATGACCTCGCTTGGAGCCGCGCTTCAGGCGGCCAAGAATCAGTTCGACAACGTGCTGCGCGGAATCGACGATGCGTTGTGGGCAGAGTGGACCAGTAGCGAGAGCGTTTCCGAACTGGATTTCGTACTGAACGAAAGCCGGAATCTCGCGATGGAGAAGATGAGTCCCGAACTGGAGAGCCTGGCCTTGTCTTTGGGCGTAGACGGTTACCATGGATGGGGGAAATTCTACAATACAATTGTCAGCAAGATCAAAATTCCGTATGAGGAAAGCGGGAAAACCGAGCTGCTGTCGGCAGGGCAAGCCTTCAACCGGATGCATGATCCAAGACGCGAGGTTCGCCAAAAGATGTTCGAGCAATGGGAGCAAGCTTGGGGCGAATCAGCAGACTACTGTGCAGATACGATCAACCATCTTTCGGGCTTCCGTTTGAAGCTGTATGAGAGTCGTGGATGGGAAGACGTACTGAAGGAACCTCTCGCGATCGGCCGTATGGAGCGCAAGACACTGGATACGATGTGGGCTGTTATTCAAGATGCCAAGCCGGTGCTCGTCGAGTATTTGAACCGTAAAGCGAAGCTTATGGGGCTTGAAGGTTTAGCATGGACGGACGTTGACGCTCCGCTGCGTGCGTCCGCCAGCAAAATCACGTATGACGATGCCGCAGTTAATATCGTTGAGCAATTCGGAAAGTTCAGCCCGAGATTGGCAGAGTTCTCCCAGATGGCTTTTGACAAAGGTTGGATCGAGGTTGAGGACCGTGCCGGCAAACGCCCCGGTGGATTCTGTACATCTTTCCCTGCAAGTAACCAAACAAGGATCTTCATGACATTCGGCGGAACCGCCTCGAACGTATCCACCTTGGCGCATGAACTTGGTCATGCCTATCATCAGCACGTCATGCGCGGTATCCCGGTGCTGAATCAGAAGTATGCCATGAACGTAGCCGAGACCGCCTCGACCTTTGCTGAGATGATTGTATTTGACGCGATGGTGAAGGGTGCAAGTTCGATCGAAGAGAAGGTAGCTTTACTTGAGGAGAAGATTCAGAACAGCGTGGCCTTCTTTATGAATATCCATGCCCGCTTCCTGTTCGAGACTCGTTTCTACGAGAAACGAAGGAATGGCCTGCTTAGCACGGAGGAGATTAATGAGCTGATGGTGGAAGCTCAAAAGGAAGCGTATTGTGATGCCTTGACTTCATATCATCCTCATTTCTGGGCCTCCAAGTTGCACTTCTACAGCACGGGCATGCCGTTCTATAACTTCCCGTATACGTTTGGTTATATGTTCAGCACCGGACTCTACGTACGTGCGATGCAGGAAGGTCCAACATTCGCCGACAAATACGATGCCTTATTGCGCGATACGGCCATCATGTCTGTCGAAGATTTGGCGAAAAAACATCTGAATGTGGATTTAACTCAGCGTGATTTCTGGCAAAGTGCGGCGGATTCTTGCGTAGCGGACATCAAAGAATTTTTGGAAATGACGGATAATATGGCATAATTTGTTGAAATAACGCATAATATGATATGTAATGATTTAATTGTCATCGTTTTATGGAGGTATGGATTCGTATTTATTCATCACTCATGATGGAAGCTACGGGGCTTCTTTTTTTGTCGTAAAAGAATGAAAGATGGCGCAAAAAAGGACGAATAACATAAAATATTTGTGCAATTTTAGTAATAAATACCTAATTGTGTTGAATATTGTTGATACATTGATTTCTTTACCCTATAATGAGTCACAAGCCTAATTATAGGGAGTATTTACTAATAAAGGGGGGAGAAGAGATGGTGAAACTAGATCAATTATCACTGGCTAGACAATTAGACATTGTTTTCAAAGAGCTGGAAGAAGAGTTGGGAGGTCTAAGTTCAGGTACGGTGTTTGTACAAATACGAAATAACGTCATTGGGAAATTTGGCATAAGGCATAATCCTTTGGCTGGTCGTAACGGAGTCATGGCTCCGCTTGAAGAGGGGCTTAGTGAAGCTCAACAACTCTCTTTTCGAACGATGGCGCTCGAAAGCCTGAAGCATAAACGTCATTGGACGCATGGCGAGATCAGTTACGAATTCATGGTACGACAAGGAATGGTTGTTGTAGATGCGATTCTTGAATCGAACTATAACATGGCGAGTTTGATGATTCGCTACCCTCGACATACATATGCCGAAGCTGCTTCGGAATCTTGAAATGATAAGACTTATACAATATATAACAAGGAAAGAGGCGATCTCTGGGGAGAAGATCGCCTCTTTCTATACTTAGCTGGAGGGAAGAGATGCGAATTACTGGTTCGAACGACCCGATAATTGCTGCTCTGCCAATTGTACAAGACGCTTGGTGATGTAACCTCCCAAAGAACCAGTTTCGCGGGAAGTGTAGTTTCCGTAGTAACCGTCTTGTGGAATCGTTACGCCCAATTCTTGTGCAGCTTCAATCTTCAATTGTTGAAGAGCTGCGGTTGCTTGAGGTACGACAAGATTGTTAGAAGAACGACCTTGAGCCATGTCATGTCACCTCCTTTGATGTTGTATGAGGATATTATGACCTTAACTATAGGAATCTCATTCGTAAAAATTGAAGAGGTGACAGTGGTAAAATTATCAAGCAAGATCGGTAGCTCTACTTGTATGATGAAAGCAAGCAAAAGAGCAGCCCGTTGTCTGGGCTGCTCTGAAGTACTACGTTATGATTTATGGATGCGTATATCCGTATTTAACTCTACATGCTGGCCTGGTTCCAGATGAATCAGACCGGTTTCCTCATCCGGAAGATTCAGATTCGGAGCATTGGGCAGCCAGGTATAAGGCTCGATGCAGAGATATTCTTCAGCGTTGCCTTTGGTGTAGAGAACCCAGTGCTTGAAGTGGGTTCGATCGGCGGAATAGATAATCTCATAACCATCATCTCGTGTAAGCTTGGCTTCGGCTGGTTGGCCATCCGGAATTTTAAGGATAGTATCCAAATCAGCATCTTTCATGTTCATACCGGTATTCAAAGGTTCCAGTTGCCCAAGCGAGGAAAATTCGCCTGTCGGGATCAATTCGGAATCCAGCGTATAGATGCCTTCAACCGGCAGCTCTAAAGTCCAGCGATGCGGTTCACGATCGAGCAGGAACCATGTATGATAGCCCAGTCCGAAAGGAATGGGACTTGATCCTGTATTGGTTACACGCAGTCTCTGCTTAAATACAGAGCCATGGAGGTGAAACGACATCTCCAGCTTTAGCGGTACGGGGAACTGTGCGATCCATTTGGGATCGTCACTTGTAATGAATTCAGTCGTTACCGTACATCCTTCATCTTCGTCTTCCTCGATATCACTGACACACCAAGCCTGGGAACGGTGCAGACCGTGAATATGATTATCGTTGGCGGTATTTTGGTCAAATTGATACGCCACTCCGCCGTAATCAAAACGGCCCTTCGCTATCCGCCCTGGCGGAATGAGCATCGGAATACCGAAGTGGTAAGGCTTTTGCAGATAGAAGGCGAGCTCGCTTTCATCAGGTTTTCGGAGGATGTCGCGCTGTTCTTCGATGTCTTTGATTCCAATGACGTTGTTACCAAGACGAGGAAGGAGAGTCACTTCAAGACGGCCGCTGTTTAGAATATAGGTGTCATAACCATTCCACTGGCCTTTGGTCACTTGATTCATATCGATGCTCCTTTACTAACAGAAATCATGGTCTGAACGATTAAACACATCATAACAGATTTTCTGCCAGATGCGTATGAAAAGCTTGGTAAATATCCGACTCACTCGAATTTCAGACGGGAATTGACAAGCTACTCCAAGAGTTTTATCATTGCATGTAATAGTGATCAATGATGATTTGAACACGATGACAAGGACAAGTAAGCATACGCGGAATATCCTTCAGAAAGCCGGTGGTTGATGTGAACCGGTGGAGCCGCTTTGCTGAATGGACCTTTGAGTGCTGGAGCAGAAACGGGAGCCTTATGTAATCCTTACTATGCCGGCCGGGTATTCCCCGTTACAGGAATGACAAGGCTACAGTTAATTTTTTTTGATTGTAGTGAATAAGGGTGGTACCACGGTCTCACGTCCCTTGCGGACTGGAGGCTTTTTTTGCGTTCTCTCTGCTACTGGCAGAGCGGCGATTCATCAGGTTATGGGAGCAAATTTAGAATACAGAATGGTAAATGGAGGTTCGATTATTTATGAAAACGGTACTCTCAGGCATACAACCAAGCGGGAACCTGACACTCGGTAACTACATTGGCGCCATCAAAAATTTCGTCAAATTGCAAGAAGAACACCATTGTTATTTCATGGTCGTTGATTTGCATGCCATTACAGTAGCACAAGACCCTGCTTCATTGCGCGACCGCTCCGAATCGGTAGCCGCTTTATACGTAGCAGCTGGAATCGACCCGGCACGTGCTAACATCTTCTTGCAATCGCATGTCCCGCAGCACACGGAGCTTGGATGGATTATGACGACGTTGACCAACATGGGTGAGCTGGAGCGAATGACGCAGTTCAAGGATAAGTCAGAAGGAAAGGATTCCGTCGGAGCAGGGTTGTTTGTATACCCGGCGCTGATGGCGGCGGACATTCTGCTGTATAACGCCGATCTCGTTCCGGTTGGGGACGATCAGAAGCAGCATCTGGAGATCACACGTGATCTGGCAGCAAGGTTCAATCATCGGTTTGGTAACTACTTCACTCTTCCAGATCCATATATTCCGAAGGTCGGAGCACGGATTATGTCGCTGGACGATGCTTCGAAGAAGATGAGTAAGAGCAATCCTGTAGAAGGAAGCTATATCGCGATGCTGGATACACCGGATCAAATACGCAAAAAAATCAGCAGAGCAACGACCGACTCCGGGGCGGAAGTCGTATATGACCCGTCGGCGAAGCCGGAAGTCAGTAATTTGATGAGCATTTATTCCGAGTGTGCAGGTATCTCTCTGGAAGAGGTGCAGGGGCGTTTTGAAGGGAAGATGTATGGTGCATTTAAGAAGGAGCTTGGAGAAGTGGTAGTAGCTGCTCTCGAACCTCTTCAGAACAGATACTACGAGATTCGCCAAACCGGCGAGATTCATGACATCCTGGCTAAAGGTGCGGAGCATGCCGAGCAGACGGCATCGAAGATTATGCACGGCGTGCGAGACAAGATGGGATTTCTCCCGGCGAAGTAGAGCGCTAGTTCCGACGTCGTCTTGCCTTAATGATGAAGCCCCAACCCATATTGAAGATGGATAGAACACCTAGAACAACGGCGATAATGGCATTGGTGCTGATGGTCATAGCGGCAGCGCTCAAAAGGACGATAGACGAGATGGCAAACCATAAAGAAAGACCTTTACTCATACGAAAAAACCCCCATAGAATTAAATTTAAAAAAATAACGAATAAGGCTGCGAGAAAGAGCCATAATAAGTTTGCAAGCTTGCACTGGAATAACACACAGACATTCAGTGAAGGGAGATATTTAATATGGCACGCAGCAACAATCTGGTTGTACCTCAAGCAAACGCAGCTCTTCAACAATTGAAACTGGAGGCTGCTCAAGAACTGGGCGTAACAATTCCACAGGACGGTTACTATGGTAACTACACTTCCCGCGAAACGGGTTCCCTGGGCGGATACATTACAAAACGTTTGGTACAGCAAGCTGAACAGGCGCTTTCGGGCACTGGTCGCCAGCTGTAATATCTCTTCCCTATAGTAGATTGGAAAGCCCGGTGCGCTATCATTTGCGCCCGGGCTTGTATTATTACATAAGCGCGTAACAACGTATCGCTGCATAGACAGATTGTGCCTTAAACAACGGTATACCGTCAAGGATTTATCGTTACCAAATGTCACTGAATTGTCATATAGGACGTATGAATTATGAAGGATTGCTAAACACTTTTTATTAATGATATGATACACTTTATATCGGAGGCAGCACTTCCTCCACAAAGACAGAAACAAGGAGGAACGTTTACACGTGGATAATCACTTGAGATACCAGGCTCCTTCAGAATCCGCAGCACTGGCTTCGGCAGCGCCTGCACCTCCCGAAAAGGCGGGGACTTGGAAGGATTTTATCACGGTGACGAAACCCGGAATACTGCGGTCGAATCTCATAGCGACTTTTGCCGGATTTTGGCTCGCGTCGAAATGGGATTTTCAATTCGGATTGATGATAATGACATTGCTGGGAACCGTACTTGTCATGGCTTCCGCATGTGTCTTCAATAACTATTTTGACCGGGAGCTGGACATGAAGATGGAGCGCACCCGGGATCGTTCATTACCAACCGGACGGTTAACTCCAAAGGTTGTTCTTTGGTATGCCATTATACTCGGTGTGGTTGGACTAGCTACTCTGTTTGGATTCTCCGGTTGGATGGCGGGAGTATTCGGTCTAGTAGGAATGTTAGTCTATGTCGTAGTCTATACACTCTGGCTTAAACGGACATCTACATGGAGCACCTCCGTAGGCGCGATTTCAGGCGCTATGCCGCCAGTCATCGGTTACGTTGCGGTAACAGGCACAGTTGATATGGGAGCGATTCTGCTCTTTGCACTGTTATTTCTGTGGCAGCCACCCCATTTCTGGGCTCTTGGCATTCGTCGAGTGGAGGAATACCGGGCGGCAGGTTTTCCGTTATTACCGGTTGTGAAAGGGATTAAGCGTACGAAGATACAAATGATTCCGTATCTGGTACTACTGATTCCATTGCCGATTCTGATGTACACCTACGGCTACGCAGGCAAATTCTTTCTCGTTATCGGCCTGTTGCTCTCGATCGGTTGGTTGTATACCGCGATAAAAGGCTTCTGGGCTAAAGACGACGAGGTGTGGTCGAAAAAAGTATTTATGTTCTCGATTAATTACCTGACGTTGAGCCTGATCGTTCTTATCCTCAACACCATTTCCTAAAGTAGTGGGGCGTTGGGCGATTTCTTATACCGACTAGGGACGGGAACGAAGGGAGAACGATAAAGGCTATGAATACATTTAAACGATACAAATGGACTTGGATATTGCTTGCGATCTGCTTGGTTGCTGCTGCGTATTTGGTAGCCAACGCTCTGGGTCTTGGTAAAGACAAATTCCCCATCGTACGGGAAGTCAGTGCGTACTCGATGGAGAATGTGGATGGGACTACCGTGACGTCAGAGGATACCCAAGGATCCGTCAAGCTGATGTACTTCTACTTCACGAGCTGCCCGGATGTATGTCCGATCACGACTCTGGTTCTTTCGCAAATTCAAGAAGAATTGAAGAAGGAAGGGTTGTTCGGCAACGAGGTTAAGTTCGTATCGATCTCGTTTGATCCTGAGACGGATACGAAGGAGAAGATCAAGGAATTCGGCGATCGTTTCTTCGCGGATTATAGCGGTTGGTATTTCTTGCGTGGAGATCAGGAGGAGACGCGGAAGCTGATGCAGGAGTCATTCAAGATTCCGCTGCTCGGCAACGACTCGACCAACTTTACGCACGGAAACTCCATAGCGCTCGTGGATCGGGACAACAACATTCGCAAGATGTATAATGCGGCAGATCCGAAGGAAGTTGAGATTAAGGATGTTGTGAACGATATCAAGATTTTAGTTAAAGAATAATCTTATATTACAACTAAAAGGCGTTCTTCATCGTTATAGATGGGGAACGCCTTTATTTATCGTGATGAATCATTCATATCGTGAGTAAATGATTCAATATTCGATTACAGGTGGGTACAAAATATAAGGCTCAAGCCCCGCTTTCTCCAGCTGGCCGATCAAATATTCATCAGGTGTGCCTTCAACGCCGGCATATCCTCGGCGAGTATAGATCTGCTCCGCATCGGGAAAGGCGTCTCGAAGTTGACCTCGGATTCTCTTGCCCGAGCTGTCATTGTCCATGAATAGATACACCTCTTGATCACGAACCTGCTTCAGCAACGTTTCGATCTTGGTGGTGTTCAAGGTGCCGAATGTACACAGGATCGTAATGTCGGTCGTTAGTAGTCGGCGAAGGCGGCTGCGGTCATTCTTCCCCTCAACAATGATAAATATAGACATGATGTCACCTCGGTTACCGTTGTCATTATATGGCTTTACTCGGCAGCATTCCCCGGGAAATGTAGCTTAGCCGTCGAATAATGTATGTATAGTGTAACTTGTTTGCGGTTTATCATGCAAAAAAAAGAAAGACGGCCCTCGTTGGAAGGCCGTTAAACAATAGAGATTCGGACCTGTTCTCTAGAAACAGCTAAGGATAATGACAAGCAGAATGTACAGTACAAGAATCATACCAACTGAATTTCCATGGCCTGCTGTATGACAATGATGTTTATGATGTACGTGACTCATGAAGGTTTCACCCCTTGGTTTATTGTCCGTGGTCATTTGCCACACTGTATCTTATGTCAATCTACCCATGCGGATTGTGCATTGGCCTAGTTACCCAGGTTTTGGGCTATTCGATTATATGGTGGAGATAGGGCTATCGGAGGATATAGATGCTTCGGGCTCATGATGATTATGCTTCGGAAGCATGAGCAAGACCAACATTAATAGTAAGAACGCTATAAAGTAAGGGGACACAACCATTCGGAGCTGACCGGCGGCAATCGGTCCAACGAAAGATCCGAGGGACATGGCGATGGATTGCAGCGAGAATACACTTCCGAGCTTTCGTCCACCACTTAGATTAATAAAAAGGGACGACACGGCGGGAAAGAGAACGCCTTTGGACAAACCGAGTGCAAACAGAATATAGGGTAGCGGAGTATGATCGGCTGCAGCCAGGGCGTAGAAGCAGATAGCAAGCCCGAGTATGCCCAAAGCGACTCGGCCGTGAGGCTTGTAGCGATTAAGAAACAGCATGCTAAGCGTGACCAATGCACCGAGACTGATTACGGAGAAAAGCAATCCAGTAGACATAATGCTTGCCTGGCCGCTGTCTCGCAGCGGAATCTCAAAGAAGAGGATGCCTTGGGAGCACGCGATGGCAAATGGAATGAGATAGATGCGTAGACTAAAGGGAAGACGCTTAGACTTCTCTTCTATGGCATCAGCCGTGCTGTCCTCTCCAGAAGATACTGGTGAATGCTTAGGCAAGCTAAATAAGGCCATCATTCCCGTGAAAATTAATAACCAACCAAGCGTCTGAAAGGTGCCGGAGAATCCAGCGTTGGCTACAATAAAGGCACCCGCGGCCGGCGACAAAACGGAAGCAAGCGTATGAATAACGCCATGTCCGGACATATATTTACCCTGTGTTACCGGATCCCTTGACAGTGAGGCCAATAGCGTCAAGCATGCAGGTGATAGAAAAGCGAGCACAAAACCGCTAATCGATCGCAGCGCCAGGAGTTGCCATGGCAGTTGAACATGCGCTTGCAGCAGCAGCACAACGCCAGCAGCGGTTAAGCTGAAGATGATGTAGCGCTTGCTGCCGTGACGATCGATCAGTCCTCCAGCGATGAGATTGCCCGGGAGATGGGTTAAGGCATAGATGCCCATCATCCAGCCGATGAAGGTGGGAGCTGCTCCAAGCGAGATTGCAAATGGAGTCAGCACGGGATATTGAGCATGCAGATCAAAAAAAGCCAGGAACAAAAACATGTATAGCCATAATGCGGTCTTCAAAGCAGCAACCTCCTACCAGACAATTGATGAACGCCACTACTACTTGTACGCCTTAGCGGGCAAGCTTATACCTTTTTTTATGAAACGGGGAGGTTGGCTGACAGTTGATCCGGGTATCATGTATAATTAATAAGACGGCCAATAACCGCCGCTTTGAAAAGGACGGGAGTGAATGAAATGGATACACAGGTCTGGATTGAATTTCTTAAGCAAAACTGGCTGGTTATAGCGATTGGTCTGGTTGTGTTATTTATCGTGTTGAACGTGGTGCGAACGGTAGTTAAATGGGCGCTTGCTGTATTGATCATTGCAGGCTTGCTTATTTATAGCGGGATATCGCTCGACAAAATCGGGGAAGTGGTATCTACCGTCAAAGATGAGACGGTGGACACAATTAAGACCGAAGCCATGAATATGATGATGAAGGAAGCAAAGGAAGCAAAATATACATCGAATGAAGACGGTACCTATACGGTAAAAGCCCCCAACCTGGAGTTGGTCGGGAGTTCAACCTCGAGAGAGGTAGAGGTATCTTTTCGTGGTGTTCCGGTGGGCAAATGGGATATAAACGATACGATACAAGGATTTATTAATGACGCGAGGAATAATGCAGGCTCTAAATGAGCGGGATAAGTCGGAGGCATCTGACAGCTTGAGAGGAGGGATGCTGAATTGATGTCTGCTTGGGTGGAAAGCGCACTTAATGGGAATGTCATTACGATCTTACTGCTATTGATTATGGCATTCTCCTTGTTTCAAGGATGGAATCGCGGAGCCTCCCGGTCAGCTGGGAAGCTTGTTTTTTTTCTAGGGGATGCGGTGCTGCGTTTGGCGGGCCTGGTCCTGTCGGCGTTATTGATACTTCGTGTATCTCCCCTTGCAGGAGATTGGCTCAGTCAGCGCTTCGTATTACCGGACCGCGAATTGCGGTTATGGGAACAGATCTACTACACGGCTATTAAGTCATTGGCGGACTTCCCGTTGTTACGGTTTGCCGTATTGTTTATGCTGAGCTATGGACTCATCGTGTGGATACTAAGATCGATCGTACAATTCGTTACGGGAGGGAGAGCGGGATACTATGCCGGCGCTGCACAGGCAACGCCCGCTTCACTGATCAGTCGTCTTGCTGGTGCCGGAATCGGCATCATTATGGGTGCCGCCAGAGGTATTATTGCCATTGCTATTTTATTTATATGGGTTAGTGTGTATCCTGATCACGCTTTAGCCGCTATGTTGAAGCTTCACCAGTGTATCAGCAAGGCGCCCAGGCTGTGATCGAACCGTTGTCAGGCAATATCGTGCGGGAGAAACTACCTGTATTCACCCAATCCGTGCAAGAAGAATTAAATGGCATCATGCAACGAAAGTACGAAGTGATTGACCACCAGATTCCGAAGGGAATCGAACAGACTGCCGCCCATGTCGTGCAAGGAGCTTCAACCGATGAGGAGAAAGCGCGAAAGCTCTATGATTGGGTAGGCAGCCGAATTGCCTACGACTACGACAAGGTCACGCTTTATGAAGAACAGCGAATCTGGAAGGAACAGACACCTCAGGATACGTATGATACCCGTATGGGTGTCTGCATTGATTATGCGCGGCTATACGCGATGATGGCCCGTTCCGAGGATTTGCAAGTTAGGGTAGTCACGGGTCGAGGCTATAATGGACAAGGCGGCTATGGACCGCATGCGTGGAATGAAGTGTATCTGAGCGAGAAAGAAGCATGGGCTCCACTGGATCCGACGTGGGCACAGAGCGGTAATTGGTTTAATCCGCCTAAATTCCATGAGACGCATATTAAAGAGCAAGTGTTCTAGGATGTTATGGGAGCGGGCTTTCAAGTATGAAGGTCTGCTCTTGTTATATGGACGCCGGATGAAGTGGGGGGGCGTTTATGATAAGATGTTCTATATATCGATAGTGGAATGCACGCAGATAAAGGGGAGAAGCTTACGTGAAAGGGTTTAGGCCGGACAAGCGCAAACCAGAAGACGGAGATGCCGGCAGTCAGTTCAATTTACGGGTGAATGTGTTCTTTTTCAGCACTTTTATTATATTTTGCGTCATTATTATACGTCTCGCCATCCTTCAGTTCGTGGAAGGTCCAGAGCTTAAGGAGCAGGAGATGGGCGGACAGGTTAAGAATTTTCCCTTGCAGCCTATAAGGGGCAGCATTATTGATGCTTCAGGAATGCCATTAGCGTATTCCACGCCTTCGCAATCCTTGTATTTAACCTTGCTGAAAGATTATAGCTCGTCGGAGAAAGGGCAGCAGAATCGCCCGGAAATTGAGCAGCTGGCTGAAGAGATGGTCGAGGTGTTCAATCAATTCGGGGACAAGGATGCAGAGAATCTGACCTACGATGACGTGATTAAGGCGATGGATCTCGAATTTAATAAACAGCCGGGCTTTGAACCAAGACGGATCAAGGCGCATCTATCAACCAAAGAAGTCGCTTATTTCATGGAACATAAATCCGAATATCCGGGAGTCGAGGTTGTAGAAGAAAGCCAGCGACATTACAGCCAGGACCAGGTGGCCGTGCAGGCCATCGGATATCTTAAAGAATTCAGGGGGACCAAGGATCAGAGTAAATATAAAGAAATCGACGAACAAAACAAAACGTTGAAAGATCCGGGACTTTTCTATACCGAACGCGAGAAGGTGGGCGTTGACGGTCTTGAAATGATGTTCCAGGATGAATTACGGGGTAAGAACGGATATATCGAAATTCCGATCAATCCACAGAACATGGCCGATGGCGTGCCTACGATGGTTGCACCAGAGAAGGGTTATAACATTCATACAACCATCCATAAAGATATACAGTTGGCCGCACAGCAGGCCATTATCGATCAGTTGAAATGGCTGCATTCGAACCCGGTATCCGGCAAGCTGCATCCGAATGCGCAAACCGGATATGCGGTGGCGATGGAGGTGGATACCGGCAATATCGTGGCGATGGCCAGCATGCCCGATTATGATTCGAACGTCTGGGAATTCGGTTCAGATGACTGGGAAAGCGTCATGAAGTATTACGGGAACGGTACGATTTCTCCTTACAGTTCCGGTCGTTCTGGCAATAATTTGGAGTCGGTGGTATTGCTAGGGTCTACAGTGAAACCGCTGAGCGTGCTTATTGGACTCAATGAGAAATTGTTCGGCCCGAACGATTATTATCATGATTCCGGCGCCGCCTTCTTCGGGAAGGATAACTCCAGAGTGCGGAACTCGGGTGGTAAAGCTTCGGTTCTCTGAATGCAAGAAAGGCGATTGAAAACTCCTCCAACGCATTTATGGTAGATTGGATCGGAGAGAAGCTGTACAACAAATACGGTGCTCAGTCGGTTGGCGTGTGGGATGAATACATGAAGAAATTCGGGCTTGGTGTATCAACTGAATCCGGTCTGCCTAAAGAACACAAAGGAATTATTGAGTATACCAATATTGAGCAAGCGGGAAGTTATCTGGCTTCCATGGCTTACGCTTCATTCGGACAATCGGGGAAATACACAACGCTGCAACTGGCCCAATATACATCCACGTTGGCTAATCGTGGTGAGCGAATCAGACCTCAAATGGCAACGAGGATTGAAGATCAAAACGGCAATGTGGTCAAAGAATTTGAACGCGAAGTATTGAATAAGGCTGAGTTCCCCGATCAATATTGGAATGAGGTTATTGCTGGCATGAATACGCAGGGGCTGCGAGCATTCGAAGGTTTCAAGTATGATCTTGCACGGAAGACCGGTACATCGGAACAATCGGTTGGCGGTAAGCTGGTTGAGAATGGCGTATTTATTGCCTTCGCACCACGGCAAAACCCGAAACTGGCCGTTGCGGTTGTCATTCCCGAGGCAGGTTTCGGTTCACAAAGTGCGGCTCCGGTAGCTCGTAAAATATTCGATGCATACGATGAGGTCTATGGATTAGACGGTACGCCGCATCCGAAGAAGCAAGATGAGAACGGTGAAGATGGCGATGGGGACTAGACGGATCATGATTAGCATTTAAATGAATGGCAGCCAACAGCCCGAAAGGTTATGGCTGCCATTGTTATTTAGACGGGTCAGGTACGCACATAGTTTAGCCAACTGGATTGTGGTAAAATGTCGTTATGTTTACTCGTGACTAGACACAAAGGGAGGCATTACATGAATCCAAACTATCGATTGTTAGCGTTGGATATGGATGGAACATTGCTGCAGGATGATCATGAAATCTCCGTGGAGACGGTAAAGTGGATTAAAGAGGCGGTACGTCACGGCGTTCATGTGTGCCTGTCTACGGGAAGGGCCTTCGCGAACGCGTATCCGTATGCCAAGCAGTTGGAGTTAACGACTCCGATGGTAACGGTGAATGGCAGTGAAGTGTGGCGCGCACCTTATGATCTGTACCAGCGTTCGCTGCTGGACGTCAAGCTCGTCGAGCAGATGCATGCGCTTGCCGTGGAAACGGGCTCCTGGTTCTGGGCATACTCCGTCGAAAGGTTACATAATCCGGAGCAATGGACGGATGACGTGGCAGGGCAGGAATGGTTAAAGTTTGGATATTCCACCAAGGACGATGAGACCAGGCACACCATTTTGATGCGGTTGCAGGATATGGGTGGACTGGAGATCACGAATTCTTCCCCCATCAATCTGGAGATTAATCCACTTGGAGTCAATAAAGCGACCGGAATCGGTCAAGTCTGTGAGCTGCTCGGTATTACCATGGAACAGGTGGTTGCCGTTGGGGATAGTCTGAACGATCTGGCCGTCATCCAGCAAGCTGGTCTCGGTGTTGCGATGGGAAATGCGCAAGAGACGGTGAAAGACGAGGCGGATATCGTCGTATCGAGTAATAATGATGACGGAATTGTAGAAGTAATCAGGGATTACATTCTGACCAAAGGGTGATGCGTGAATGGACGTATTAGGCTGGATTATTATCATCGCTCTGTTTGTCATTGGTATGGCTGGAGCGATCTACCCGATTTTGCCAGGGGTCGTGGCCATTTATTTGGCGTTATTCGTGTATGGCTGGTTTTTTACGTTCGCGCATTACAACGCCTGGTTCTGGATTATTCAGACGCTGATACTCGTTATCCTGTTCGTGGCCGATTACGCGGTCAATGCATGGGGAGTCAAGAAGCTGGGCGGCTCCAAAGCATCGATCTGGGGCAGTACGATTGGACTTATCGTAGGTCCATTCGCAATCCCGGCCTTCGGCCTGATTATTGGACCATTCCTTGGTGCATTCGTTGGTGAGTTGCTGGCAGGCTCTACGCCCGCTAAATCAGTGAAGGTCGGTTTCGGTTCGGTGCTCGGTTTATTTAGCACGATCGCAGTCAAAATTATTCTGCAGCTTGCCATGATTATCGTGTTCTTGATCTGGGTTCTGGGATAGAGACATAGGGATTCGCTGTAAGCGGCGTTTATAGAGGAGAAAGAAGGGTACGGATTTGTCGAAGAAAGAGACGTTTATTAAAGGTACGATTATTTTGGCGGTTGCGGCGCTCGTAGCAGGGTGCTGGGGCTTGCCCAGCGGGTCCCGCTGGAGCACATGCTTAATGATGTCGGGGATGCGGCCTTTACCATCGCCAATAATGTATATTTAATGCTGTTAACAGTAGCTACGGCAGGTATTCCAAGCACCTTAAGCAAAATGGTGTCGGAGCGGCATGCCTTAAATAAGCCGGCAGAAGCCCGTCGTGTTTACCATGCGGCCTTAATCTTCGCGGCAGCTGCGGGTGTTGTTATGACACTGCTGCTGTATTTCGGGGCACCTTTTTATGCGACCCATGTCGCTAAGGTACCAGAATCGGCAGCGGCAATTCAGATGCTAGCGCCAGCCTTGCTGTTATTCCCCGCTATCGCCATGATGCGGGGATACTTCCAAGGTCGTAACAATATGGCTGCAGGAGGAATCTCGCAGATTATTGAGCAGATTGCCAGAGTAGTAACCGCAATTGGACTGGCCTACGTCTTATTGCGCATGGGTTATGACGATACATGGATTGCGGCAGGTGCTTCCTTTGGCGGTGTGCTGGGCAGCATTGGCGCCTTTGGTGTTATGATGTATTTTACAGTCAAGCTTCGCCGTCAAGATCGGAAACTCGAGCTGCCTTCGGCAGATCGCAGCATTCCACTTGCTGGCATTTACAAAGATATATTTACACTGTCGATTCCGATCGTATTGTCGTCATTGGCTGTTCCAGCGGTCAATTTTATTGATGGTTCCATTGTGAAGCCACTTTTGAACGGTCAAATCGGGCCCGAGCAAGCGACAGCAGCACTTGCGGTACTTGGCAACCGTGCCCAGAGCATAGCAGGCATTCCGCCGATACTGGCCATCGCGCTCAGCACGTCGTTAATTCCGATTATATCGGCGGCTTTCGCACGCAAGGATCAGGAGCATCTGAAGAGTCAGGTTACGCTTGCCTTACGTGTGTCAATCTTAACCGGCATGCCGGTAGTTACCGCGCTCTGTGTAGCTGCCTACTCGATTAACGGATTACTGTTCAGTTCACTGGACGGCAGCGGGATTATCGGATTCTTGACGTTCGGGACGATTTTCCAGATTACGATGATGACCACCAACTCGATCTTGCTGGGAATCGGCAAGGCGAGGCTGTCAATGGTACACGTTATGATCGGTGTAGCCGTCAAGCTGGCGGGAAGCTTTCTGCTCGCGCCATTGTTCGGGATATACGGCATCATCGGCAGCACGGCCCTTTGTTTCCTGGTCATAACGATCCTTAATCTGAGATCGATTCGAGGCATCGTATCGTTCTCTATCCTCGGTAAACGATGGATGGGATTCGTGATGACGGTCGCCATTGCGGGTGGAATCGGTTATGGCTTGAATCAGGCAGGTATTCAACTGGTTGAATTCATGCCGGCACGTGTGGCCTTCTTGTTGACATGCTTGGTTGTCGGGATGGCGGTCGTTGTTGTTTATCTCGTGTTGTTGGTGATGTTCGGCGTCCTGCGCCAATCGGAGCTTGGCAGCTATCCTCGTCCATTGCAGAAGGTATTTCGTCCGTTGATGAGATTACAACCTTCCCGGCTGCGGGATCGCGGCTAGAGGCTATATACACTATCCAATCGGCAGTTGGCGTTCCAGATCGTGCACGATGGCAATCTCTTCTAACGCGGTACGGTGAGCGTGTGTCATATCGATCTGGAATGGACGCTTCGGGGCGGAGAGATAGGAGAGCATTCGTTCATTTTGAAACCAATCCTGCTCAGAAATCGATTCATACTCCGAATCATGCCATACGTCTTCGATGAGTGGACTGAACAATCGATTGCCGCTGCGTAGCCACTCAGATCCGGTAAGCTCGAGGTTGGCATTCGCCGTGGTCATGGCAGCATCTCTTGCGTAAGTAAATAGTTCCGGCCAATACTCAGCCCGTGACCCGTGGTGTGGGGTTGATCTGGCATAAGCCAAAGTCTGCTCAAACGGTTCTTCGTAACCGAATAACATGGCGTAGAGTGCTTTGCCGGTATTGATCCTTATCTTAAGGTTATTGAATCTCGGCATGCGTAGCCCGATTAACGGGCGGGAAGGCAAGGAACGAATGCGCCATTGGCCAGGAACCGACGGGATGTCCTGATGGTGCAGCGGGAAGACAATCTGATTCAGTCTCGCATGCTCATGCAGGCGAAAGCTGGGATGATTCAGGACATGCTTGCGGTAGAAAGGGTGCTGTGCCACTCGGCATTCGATATAATTCTGTTCATTAATGATAAGTGCTACGGTCAGAAGCGGGCTTACCCGATCCTCCCAGAACTGCTCCCAGAATGGCGACATGAATCTGGATACGTGGAACTCGGGCAGCAAATGAAACAATGGGGTCCCACGTTCAAGGCTGTGTTTATAAAGCAATAATTGCGGGTAAGCATCTTGAAATATGAGGGCATTGCATCGCTCAAGAAATTGATACAGCTGTTCTTTAAATGCAGGGTCCATCAGGTCGGACATCAAGCCGCCCTTCAGATCACTCATATTCCACCCTCCGTTACGTGATACCATATGAGCGAGGAAAGCCCAGTGCAGCTCAGGATAAGCCTCATACATCTCGAGATAAGCTGACGTTCGCGTGACATTGCTGCGATTGTGCGCGGTGGTGGTCTCCTGAATGTGCGCGATAAGCTGTATCTCTTGCGCAGAAATATTCCTCATATGTGCTTCTGTGGTGTATGCGACGGTTGACGCAGGGGGTTCTTGCGACTCGGACGTGATCATTGATTGCAGTTGATGTCTAAGGTTAGCTACCGTGGCATTACTCCAGTGCAGGGGTAGCTTCTTCAGCCGCAGCTGCTTCGATATATGCGAGGAAGCAAGCCAACCCGCCGCCGCCTCGGATAATGCAGTGTACACTGCATTAGTCCATGTTCGCAGTGCCGCCCATCGCATGCGCTTATCCTTGGTTCCCTGGGAGTTCATCCTAGTATCACCTGCTGCTTTCTGTTCTGATTGTATCGTGAGCGTGGCTCTATTCAGTATGTCTCGAAAATTTGACTTCCACTCCACATTTTGATTCACTAGGTGTGAAAGAAATCGACGTTAAGGGGAGATTATCATGGAAAAAATCACGTCAGAAGCACAATTTCAAGTTGCAATCCAATCTCCGCGGCTAACCGTTGCCGTGTTCAAAGCGGATTGGTGCGGCGATTGCAAATTCATCGATCCGTTCATGCCAGAGGTCGAGACGCAATTCGCGAATCAATTAACCCTCGTTGAAGTGGACGTCGATGCTGTCGGTGATGTGAGTCAGCAACAGAATATTTTAGGAATTCCCAGCTTCGTCGCTTATACAGACGGTCGGGAACTCGTTCGCTTCGTGAACAAGTTCCGTAAATCCCGTGAGGAGATTGAGAAATTCTTGCAAAATGCCGTAGACGTATACGGAACCATCCATAAGTAAACAAATGGTGATAACACCGCCGCCTGAACATACAGGTCGGTGGTGTTATTCATTTTTTGAACAATTTGTCACATTCGTTCAAGTGACCAGCGCCTCTTTATCAGGTATAATGGAGTGTGGACTATGTCAAAAGTTTGAATGATTATGAGCAGCAGGTGAGATTATTGAATAATAAGCAGTTGAAATGGCTCAGTTACATAACATGCATCATCATGTTCTGTGCCACCTTCGGGGGCATGGTCGTTACAAAAACAGATTCCGGGATGGGCTGTGGACAGGAATGGCCGCTATGTCATGGCAAATTCATTCCAGCTTATACGATTTCCTCGATGATCGAGTATTCACATCGAGCCGTCAGCGGAATGGCGGGATTGGCCGCTCTGGCTTCACTTATCGCGTTTTGGAAGTATAAAAGAGATCGCAAAGACTTAATGGCTTATGTCGGGATGACATCGGTTTTTGTGGTGGTACAAGCCATTATGGGTGCACTGGCGGTTGTTCAACCTCAATCCGCCGCTGTGATGGCGCTGCATTTCGGGTTCTCCCTGATTGCATTCGCGAGCTCCGTTATGCTTGCCCTGGCAATGAGGAGAGTGGAACAATCGAAGGTACCGATGGCCGAAGAGAGGCTGGCTCCGGTCAGTCGATCCTTTAGTTGGCTTGTATGGGGAACGACGATCTATTCTTATATTGTGGTTTATATCGGTGCTTTTGTCAGTCATACCGATTCAAGGGAAGGCTGCTCGGGGTGGCCGCTCTGCAATGGGCAGGTGATTCCGGATGACCTGTCGGGCGGAGTAGGCATAGCCTTTATGCACCGTGCCGCAGCATTATTGCTGCTCATTGTCGTAGCAATTATGGGGCATTTCGCGTATTGGCGCAATCAAGATAATCGGGAGATTCAGATGCTCGGGGTATCCGCTACCTTACTCTGCTTGCTGCAAGTGCTCAGCGGGGCTGTCATCATGATGACGATCCATAATGAGGACGTCTACGTGTTCTCCGCTTTAGGTCATACCTTGTTGATCGCCGCATTGTTCGGTGTCCTCTGTTACTTAAGTGTAAGAGTCTGGCAGCTTAGCAGACCGCAGAAGCCATAAGCTGATCGAAAAAAATAAGATAATTACACAAGTCCTTGAGCTAACGATTCGAGGACTTTGTTGTATCAAGACGAGCTTCATTGATTAACGAATCGTCCGCTTGAACTGTCGAATTTACCCGAGGTGCTTGAGGCTGTGCTGGAACCGTTTGACCCGGGAAAGGATCTGTTTATATATAATAAGACGTCACACGTATTGGATTGTCGGGATCGTGCTAGGCATGACGGTTAAGCTGTGTTGATGGGAGTGGGCCGACCGATCCGCGTGTTGCCCCAATATTATGATGAAGTTGAGATTCTTGGGATATCCGATGCATTGCCTTACTGCGGCGGATGTCTGGTCGTTTCCGGGGCATCCTATAGTCATAATCCCGGGTTGGCCCAAAGAGTCATGGAGAAGTTTGAGATCTCGAAATTCAAGCTGGCCGCTGGTCATTGTGGTGGACGAGGCCCATCAGGCCGTGGCAACGCAATCTTCATTCTGATGGATGGTCTTTGCCCGTTTCGATCCGGCAAGCGATCTGTATGCTGCGGCTGAAATTCAGCATCATCATCTAGCCTATAAGCTACCGTTGAAGAATGCTTACCGCATGAGGATATCGTTAAGACGGTCGACAGCCGTTGGAATCTTTATTTTCCCCAACCTTGAATGAAGTTATTTAGGTCAGATCATTATGATGTAGGGGGGCTTCAGGATGCTTCGCATATTGCTCGGAGAACAGCCCAGGCATAATAACGGCATACTTGAGGAGGCCATCGAGTCGATGGTCCGAACAGCGCAACTGCTGCGGCAGGAAATGGATAAGAATCAGGATCCGACCCATGATTTCCGTAAATTAGAGATCTGGACTCGAGGCTTGGTTGTATCGCTTGATGAACTGGAGCAAAGTTTGAATGCGGCAAGACATTTCAGCAAGTCCGTGAATTCTGGATTCGTTGATGATATGTCGGTTCAGGAGCAAGGCGAATATGCAAGATATGTGTATTTTTATAAGAACGGATTTATACGCGTTTTCTCGATCCTTGACAAGCTGGGAACTGTGCTGAATGATCTGTATGATCTCCATACCTCGAAAGTGAAGGCGCACTTTTCTTATTTTACCGTGCTTCGCCAGTTCAAGTTCCTGAAGTCGCATACGGAGCTGGCTAAGGGACTCGAAGAGATAAAGGATCGTTACAAAACGCCGCTCAACGCGCTTCGCAAACGGCGAAACACGGAAATTCATTACATGAATTCCGAGATGCAAGATGATCTTTGGCAACGGCACCAGGGACTGTCGGACAAGATTGAGCTGGAGGATATCGAGCAGCATTTAGTCGATCTGGCACAAGGGGTCGAGATGGTATGCCGAAGCCTCGCCGCAGCGTATAAGTATACGAACAAACTATGGGAGAAGAGTGGTGTGAAAGCCTGAATTTTATGGCAGTCGTGAAATTCCTTTTGACAAATGCTTGCGGAGAATCTATACTAACTATTGCATTCCTTAAAATACATCTAATTCAGATCAACTTAATCGGAAAAAATTTCATATCGATGTTTTCTTATCGAGAGAGGCGGAGGGACAGGCCCGATGAAGCCCGGCAACCGGCTCCAATGTAATTCGTTATGATGCGAATGACATTTTGGAGTGACATGGTGCTAATTCCTTCAAAGTATAGGTGAATGGCCTACTACTTTGACAGATGAGAAAAGGCGTTGACTTTACGTAAAGAGAGCCCTTTTTGATTCTACAAAAAAGAGGCTCTTTTCTTTTTGGGTAATGATCGGATAGGAAGTCTAGCAAAGGAGGTTTATGGGATTGATCGAGCTTAAACAATTATCGAAGCAGTATGGAAAAGGCGGAAGCTTAACGACAGCGTTATCCAATGTGGACCTGTCGATTGATAAAGGCGAAATCTTCGGCATCATCGGACATTCTGGCGCAGGCAAGAGCACGTTGATTCGCTGTATTAATCTGCTCGAACGGCCAACGTCCGGCGAGGTGTGGATTCAAGGCAAGAATCTGACTCGGCTCGGGAAGCAGCAGCTGCAAACAGAGCGACGCAAGATCGGGATGATCTTCCAGCATTTTAATCTGCTCTCGTCCGCTACCGTTTACGACAACATAGCGTTTCCCTTGCGACTGATTAAGACGCCAAGGGCAGAAGTTGAACGGAAGGTGTCCGACCTGTTGGCCTTGGTCGGGCTGGAAGAACATCGCGACAAATATCCCGCCCAGTTATCCGGCGGTCAGAAGCAGCGTGTAGGCATTGCCAGAGCGCTGGCAAGTGATCCAGAAGTGCTGCTCTGTGACGAAGCGACATCCGCGCTTGATCCGCAAACAACGGATTCGATTCTACGGCTGCTGCTGGACATCAACAAGAAATTCCATCTGACCATTGTGCTGATCACACATGAAATGCACGTCATTCAGAGCATATGCGACCGGGTCGCGGTCATTCATCAAGGAGGCATTGTCGAGCATGGACCGGTTACCGAGGTGTTCTTGAAGCCGCAGCACGAGGTGACACGCGAGTTTATCCGGCAAGAGAGGGACAGCGGAGGCCTGCTCGGCTTATCTACAACTAACCAAGGCGATGAGTCAGCTCAGGCGGTACAGATTACGTTTCTTGGACAGAAGACTTATGAGTCGATTCTCTCCCGTACCGTTCACGAAACAGGCGTGAATTTCGCGATCTTGCAAGGGACGATCTCCACGATCAAGGAGACCCCTTATGGTCAGCTAATTGTCAGATTTGAAGGGAACGAGGCTGCTATTGAGCTAACGATCCGCAAGCTGCTAGACCAAGGGCTTGATGTGGAGGTGCTTTATTAAATGTTTGAACTCGATTTCAGTCTGGTCGATTGGAGTGAGATCTGGAAGGCGACGCTGGATACACTCCGAATGTTAGGCATTTCAGCGCTATTCAGCTTTATCATTGGCCTGCCTGTGGGCGTCGTGCTTTATATGGCTGCAAGATCCACCTCCGGCTTTGTGCGATTCGGTTATTCGATTCTGTCGTTTATCGTGAACATTCTGCGCTCCGTTCCGTTTATCATTCTGATCGTAGCCATGATTCCCATTACGAAATCCATTGTAGGCGTGTCCTATGGCGTGCTGGGCACGATTCCGCCACTCGTCGTAGGGGCTGCCCCATTCTTCGCCAGACTTGTGGAGACTGCGCTTAATGAAGTGGATAAAGGTGTAATTGAGGCGGCTCATGCCATGGGCACCTCGACAAGCCAAATCGTATGGAAGGTGTTGTTGCCTGAAGCACGTCCGGGTTTACTGGCAGGTATGACAATCACGGTTGTGACATTGGTTTCTTACACAGCGATGTCCGGCCAGGTTGGCGGGGGCGGCTTGGGTGATCTGGCAATTAAGTATGGTTATCATCGTTATGAGACTGAGATCATGATACTTGCAGTCGGGCTCATGGTAGTGCTCGTGCAGCTTCTGCAGATGGCAGGAGACCGATTGGTCCGTCATTTCACGAGAAAATAACGGGATTAATGAGGCATCAAGGGAGACAACATATAAATAATACATTTTTGGAGGGAGTTTTTAAGCATGAAGAAGTGGGTATTGGCATTCATTAGTTTGACTTTGGTGGTGGTATTGGCTGCATGCGGCAACAAGCCGGCGGAAAATGCGGGGGAGCCTGAGGGCAACACAGGCGGAGTAGGTACAGAAACCGTTACCTTGAAGGTAGGCGCTTCACCTGAACCGCATTCCAAAATTCTGGCTCATGTTAAGCCTGCATTGGAACAAGAAGGCGTCATTCTCGAGATCGTTGAATTTACGGATTATATATTGCCAAATACGCAAGTGGATTCCAAGGAGATCGACGCTAACTTTTTCCAGCATAAGCCTTACCTTGATAATGAAATCAATCAACGTGGTCTCGATTTAGCACCTGTAATCGCAGTTCACATCGAGCCATTGGGCGCATACTCCAAAAAGATCGAGTCCGTGGATGAGCTGAAAGAAGGCAGTGTTATCGCGATTCCGAACGACCCATCCAATGGTGGCCGCGCACTATCGTTGTTGGCAAAGAACGGCGTCATCAAGCTGTCTGACGAGAATAAACTCGAAGCAACCGCGAAGGATATCGTGGAGAATCCGAAGAACCTGAAATTTCAGGAAGTCGAAGCAGCTATGCTGCCACGCATGCTGGATGAACTTGATCTCGCTATCATCAATACCAACTATGCGCTGGAAGCAGGCCTTGATCCAACGAAGGACGCTTTGTTTATTGAGGATAAAGAGAATCCGTATGCGAATCTGCTGGTAGCACGCCCAGATAACAAGGATTCGGATGCTATTCAGAAATTAGCAAAAGCACTAACCTCAGAAGACGTGAAGACCTTTATTGAAGAAGAGTATAAAGGTGCTGTTCTCCCGGCATTCTAAGATTGAAGTGAATTAGTTCAATGGAAAAAGCATATCGGCGGTTTATAAACCGGGCCGATATGCTTTTTTTGTTATCTTTGCAGCGCAAGTGTCTGATCGCCAAGTTGTCCGCCCCGTTTAAATCTTTTATACTGAGAGAAGGAATCGCCATGAGGAGGGATTGCCTTGAAAGGGAAAGTGGCGCTGGTTACGGGCAGTGCGACAGGTTTAGGGAAAATGACGGCTCTTGCGTTAGCACGGCAAGGCTGTCATATTGCTATAAATTATGTAAATAGCCAGGTTGCAGCGGAAGAACTGTCACGAGAGATTGAGGCATTGGGCGTCCGATCGATCGCGATCAGAGCGGATATCGCGAAGGAGGCCGAATTATATACCCTTGTGGATCAGACAGAGCTTCAGCTCGGCAGCGTGGATATACTCGTCAATAATGCCGGGCCGTTCATTCATGAACGGCGGTTGTTCTCCGAGTATACCCGGGATGAAATCGTACATATGGCTAATGGCAATCTGACCGGAGTGATGCTCCTTGACCATCGCGTTCTGGCGGCTATGCGTAAGAATAGGTGGGGGAGAATCATCCACTTTGGCTTTGGGCACGCTGGTGAAGCGAGAGCTTGGCCACAGCGCGCCGCTTATGCCGCTGCCAAGGTTGGGCTGGTGTCGTTCACCAAGACGCTGGCGGTGGAAGAAGCTCCGTATGGCATTACTGTCAACATGATCTGCCCGGGGGATATACGCGGCGCTAATAAAGAGAAGACCATTGCCGAGGTATCAAGTATTCCGGACGAGTTGACTCCGCGTGGCCGATCCGGCAGCGGGGAAGACATCGCCAGGGTCATTGAGTATTTATGCCTCGATTCGTCCGATTTCATTACCGGCAATATTATGGACATATCCGGCGGCCTTGATCCGATTCGTCCGCGCATTCAACCATGATGAGCTCCAAAAAAAGAGTCTTGACCCGCTTGGGGTCAAGACTCTTTATAGTAAAGAAACTGTATTAGAATACTTGCACAACTTCTTGAATGCCTTCCACTTCTTCAACCAGGGCACGTTCAATCCCTGCCTTCAGAGTAATGGTGGAGCTTGGGCAGCTGCCGCATGCACCCATCAGCTTCAGCTTAACGATGCCGTCTTCAACGTCGACCAGTTCCACGTCACCGCCGTCGCGCTGCAGGAACGGACGAAGCTTATCCAGCACATCCAGCACTTCATCATATACAGTGGTTTGTGTGTTTTCGCTCATCTTGTTCAACTCCTTTCCTCCCTATATTATAGTACATAAATCGGCAAATTAAAATGCCAATCTTAAGGCGGGTTAAATGCAATGTCCATCATGATTGAATTTTGTACAAACAATTCTTATTTCGGTACAGATCAATTGCTGCTGCCGCTGGAGAAACAGTTCGATTGCCAGGTGATCGAGTATGGTTGTCTAACCAGTTGCGGGCAATGTTATCTGATGCCATTCGCTTATGTTGACGGTGATTGGGTGGAGGCACCCACCGCCGAGGAACTGTATGAAGCGGTGGTGCAGAAGCTCATCGCACTGCTCGATACCTGAGTTAGTAATGGCGCTTCGATTTCCAGAGAACCCCGCTCTTTAATATTCTTGGAACGCGCCCCATGACGGACGTGCTGCCCATCAGACCGAAACCTGCGTGCTTGCCAAGCGAACCAAGCGTGCCCTTAAGCTTTAATGGGGACACTTTAGGGGTGTCGTCCCGCCATAAAGCTTTTAGCACGTGTCCGACCTGCTCAGCCTGCGCACCTGCAGCTTGAGCACTTGGCACGAATGGAAGGCTGGCACAGTCGCCAATCACGTACACCTCGGGATGTGACGGCACCTGATACCATTCGTTGAGCAGAACGCGTCCGCTGCGGTCTTTTGGCAGATCGAGGTCCTGTACGACCTGCACGGGCTGAATGCCTGCTGTCCACACGGCCAGATCGGTCGGGATTGGCACATCCAGATTAAATACAGCGTTCCCCTCAACTCTGGATACGGAAACACCACTGTGAATATCCACATGATTCTCCTCAAACCAGCGATGAATATAGGCGGACAAACGGTTAGGAAAAGAAGAGAGTACCCGCTGTCCCCGGTCCAAAATGGCAATATTAAGGTCAGGTCGACTCTCGCGCAGATCTGCGGCAAGCTCGATACCACTTAGACCACCACCGATAATATGCACATGACCGTAAGGCTTCAGGTTGTTGAGCTGTAAATAGGTCTTTCTCGATGCAGAGAAGGATTGCAGGCTGAAGGTGAACTCTTCTGCGCCCGGAACTCCGTGATAGCGGTCCGTGCATCCCAGAGCGATCGCAAGCTGATCGTATTCAACAGGATCTTGATTGTTTAGATGAACCTGTTTGCGTTCAAGATCAATGGAAGTTACGTCCCCATAGACTTTGTGAAGACGATCGTATTCCGGGAACTTAACGCGCACGGACGTATCAGCAACAGTTCCGGCTGCCAGAGCGTAATATTCGGTTTTCAGTCCTTGATATGGCATGCGGTCAATGAGCACGACCTCAACGTCTGGAGGGAGGTAGCCGCTGAATAATTCCTGAATAAGGGCAAGACCACCATAGCCTCCACCGAGAATGACGAGCTTTTTCATAAATAACTTCCTTTCTCAAGAGATAAGCAGGAGGTGCAAGTCACAAGAAAAACGCCGCTGCTTAAGCGGCATAAACTAACCACGCTATATTATCTCTTTAACCTGTTTTCCGTTTTTTGGAACGTTGTTGTATGAATCTGGTGTGCTGATACTGGGTTATTCGTAGACCTTAATTTCGTTATAGAACGTATCGCGCTCTACCGGAATCCGTCCGGCACCTTGGATCAGCCATACGAGCTCTTTACGCGTCAGACCTTCCGGTGTTAATGCCCCAGCAGCATGGCTGATACGTTCTTTGATGATGGTGCCGTGTACGTCGGAAGCCCCAAAGCTAAGGGCAACCTGCGTTAGTTGCGCACCGATATTAATAAAGTATGCCTTGATATGATCAATGTTATCGAGCATCAAACGACTGATGGCAATCGTCTTAAGATCCTCATAAGCGGAGTTTCGGCGCATGATCCCCGCATTCTTATTCTTCGGCTGCATGGACAGCGGAATGAATACCATGAACCCATTCGTCTCATCCTGGAGATCGCGAATTTGCAGCATATGACGAATCCGGTCTTCGTGGCTTTCAATCGAGCCGTACAGCATCGTTGTATGTGTCTTCATGCCCAGCTTGTGCGCGGTGCGGTGAACGTCAAGATATTGATCGACATTCGCCTTATCCACCTTCATCTTCTGCCGGTATTGGTCAGACAGAATTTCAGCGCCGCCACCGGTCAATGACTTTAGACCAGCCTTCTGTAGTTCCTGCAGCACTTCCTTCGTGCTAAGACCGCTGATTCGGGTGAAGAATTCAATCTCCGCTGCCGTGTAAGCCTTCAATGTAACATCTGGATATTTCTCATGCAGTGCTTTTAGCGAGTCTACATAGTATTGGAATGGCACATGATTATTATGTCCGCCGACGATGTGGAACTCACGGACACCCGGATGGATGTGCTGCTCGACATATTCAATCATTTCAGGACCGGATAAGGTGTAGGAGCCTTCCTCACCCTGGTCTTTCCGGAAATTGCAAAAAGCGCAATGGGATTCACAGACGTTCGTGAAATAGAGGCTCATATTCTCGATGAAATAGACCTTATTGCCATTCTTGCGCAGATTGGCTTCATTGGCGAGCTGACCTAGCGTCAGCAGATCATCCGTTTGGTATAGATATACACCGTCTTCAAGATTCAAGCGTTCGCCGTTGCGAACTTTGGCAACGATCTCCGCCATTCTCTGGTCGGTAAAAGGGGTTACTAAGGTAGACATGCTCCATCCTCCTGTTCACACTTGTCTGCTTGGTGCAGCAGGTTTAGTGTATAAAGTGAAATCATTCCCCATGGGGAACGGTCCGGTTGCATTCGATATGTCGGACGACTTGAATAATTAGGACTGAATAAATACGAAACTTTGTGAAAAAATATACAACTGTAGACCGCCATAAACCTTAACCTGTTGAAATCGGAGGCGATTGGACCATGATCTCACAGTTGCCGCCCATATTCCTTCCCTATTATAAACCTGACCCCTCGGGGTAGCAATACAAATAGAGGAAATGAAGCTGGTAATTGTATTAAAGGGAAAATGGGCAGCATTCCATTCTTGAGTGAATAGAGGAAGAGGAGTATACTTAGGATATAAGGAGGGTGACCTATGATTACGATCAGCGACACGGCCGCAGAACGTTTAAGAGAGATGCTGGCTGAACAGGAAGTACCCAATATGTTCCTTCGTTTGGGTGTAGCCGCAGGCGGATGCAGTGGTTTTTCATACGCCATGGGTTTCGACGACAATGAGACCGATGCCGATGTATATATGGACGTACAGGAGTTAAAGGTGGTTGTCGAGAAGGATGACCTGAAATATTTGAACGGTCTGGAGATCGACTTCGAGGAATCCGGCATGACCGGAGGATTTACGATCCATAATCCGAACGCAACGGTAACGTGCGGCTGCGGATCATCGTTCCGCACAGCGGCAGATGCTGGCAAACCAAACGAAGAGCCTTGTTAATGACGGGAATGCCGCGTTAACGGTTTCGGATGTGACGAACGGAAGCCTTGCGGAAGCATAAGCGCCATGATTGCGGATTGTACCGGGCAAAAACGCAGTCCTCAATCGCGATATGGAATAATAACAACCCTAAAATTAGCGTTTTGGGATTGTGGATCACGGCCTTTATGACGGTAAATAACCGTTATGGAGGTCGTTTTTTATGTCTTTAAAAAAACGCACGAAGCGAATTAATACCGATAAGAGTTATCCGCAATTAACGTTTGAGCAAGCGCTCGACATGGCAATCAGCGCGAAGAAGGCGGAAGGCCTGCGCGATCGTACGATAAAGGATTACGAGAAGCATTACGGATACTTCGTTATGTGGCTGCGCGAGAATCATCCAGAGGCGGTATATATCGACGACGTCACTACCGCAACATTGCGCGATTTTGTGCTTTACATGAAGCATGATGCTCGCCGGTACTACGGCCATAAGTACATAGAGTCGGACAAACAACGTATTGGATTGACAGATACGACAATTAATATTCGGTTGAGAACGTTAAAGGCGCTATTCAATCAATTAGAACGCGATGAGCTGATAGAAATAAATCCGGCAGGACCAGTTAAGTTAATGCGTCAGGACTTGGATCTCACAAACGGACTAACGGACGAAGAGGTTACGGCTATCCTTGCGCAACCGGATCGTCGTGACTTCGTAGGATTCCGCGATTATGTTGCAATATGCTTAATGCTTGACTCTGGACTGCGTATATCTGAGATGCTAAGTCTTCGGGCGGCTGATATCGATTTCCAGACACGGTTCATTACGCTGCCCGGCGATCGAAATAAGAACCGGAAGCCGCGTCTCGTACCTATCTCCGCACAGGTCGCGAAACTACTTCTTCAACTAATTGATGAGAATCGCGCGCACTTTACGACTGATCGATTGTTTCTATCGTGCTACGGCGATCCGGTTACCGCGAATCACTTTAATAAGCGGCTGAAATATTACGGAGAAAAAGCCGGCATAGAAGGTAAGAAAATGACAGCGCACGTATACCGCCATACCTGGGCGCGTTCAATGGTTTTGAATGGTGCGGACCTCTTCACGCTTCAAAAAATGGGAGGATGGCAAGACGTTCGGACTATGCGGCGTTATGTGCAGATGGATACGCGCGACGTACGTTTAAGTCACGATCAGAACACGCCGATTAACAAGTTCATCCGCAAGAAAGGGCCGCAATCATGACGAAACCATCAGGCGGCATTGTCCGCGTTCAGAAGCGCGATAGCGGCTATACGATACTGGACCCGTTCTTCTTATCGGACGAACGGAAATTCCGTACGTGGAAAAACCGAAGACGGAGAAACCGACACAAGTAATTAATGATTTAAGTACTAATGACTCTAAAAGAGAAATAGATAAGAGCGACAACGACGCCATATTACACGCGCTGGCTAAAGCATTGCGCAAGCTGCCGCTAAACGATACCGCAAGCCTATACGACCACTATTTCGAGGATACTTACGCGATGCTGACGCGTAGATTTAGCGGTCAACTAGAGGCGGAGGTTATCGAATTGGCTGCTGATCGGTATTTCACGAAGGCCGTTGATCTGCGGACGGGAATGCCGAAGCCTAGCGTGTATTCTCCGGTGGGTGTTTTTCACGATGTATTTGCGGAAGCACTGGCGGAGTGGGAGGCGGGGAGATTTAAGAAAAAATATGTTTGATTTGAGGTTCTTTTTTGCAGAGGCGGCTCGCCTAACTTGTGCTAGAATAATATATGGCGAGGTAAGAGCGGCCCGGTGGTGATACTCTGGACGTATATCAAACGATTACAATTATCTTTATAGCTATGACTTTCGTAGTGGCATTGTTTACCGCAATAATCGAATTGATTAAATTATCGCAAAACAAAGAGTAGCCGATCTCTTGGGGAAGGCATCAGCTACTCGGTTAAATAAGATTTTATTATTACTGCCTTACCTTGCGACCATTTCGATCGTGTCAATCTTATTCTACACCTGTATACGCAACCATTCAACTATTTTGTAGCTAATTAGCTGTAACCACTGTCGGGAATAGTTTCCGAATAGTTTCCGTTGGGGGTCGTTCTTCTATCCATATCATATTAGGTATGTTCTAGCTAATCTAAGCGATGAATTAGCCGTTCTAATCGCGCCCGGAATACTAACGAACCTTTAACAAATACAGACGTTAAATTCGCGGCGATTTCGCCTAAAGCGGACATAAAACATACTTGAACTTTTTTCGATTTTCCTGCCACAAACACATACAAAATTACGTTATTAATACGTAAACACTTCCGAGGGCCCCTACCCACCGTAATACATAACGTTATAGAAACGAGTGATAAACGATGAAGTATCCCGCAATCTTCACTTACGCGGACGACGGCATCTCCGTAGAGTTTCCGGATCTCCCCGGCGCATTAACCTGCGGCGACACGGACGAAGAAGCGCTGCACATGGCGAAGGATTGTCTTGCGCTACATCTCTACGGAATGGAAACGGACGGTGACGATATTCCGCAACCGACAGACGCGATGGATATCGTTGTTGGTGCTGATCAGAAAATTGTTGTTATCGAGGTACAGTAATCCGCGTAAACCCGGTAAACCGTTGTCGCGACAAGACTTAACGGCAACGAAGTACTTGGCATGTTGGTCGTTCTTGGAATTGTAAGTAGCCTGCGGACTGTAACGGATACGTGGATCACGAAAAATAAAAAATGCGCCCATCAGCGGAGTTTTGATTCGTATAGAATCGTATACACTTTGTTGGTGGGCGCCTTCGTATATTTACGTGAATTTGTTCGTTTTTTTGCGGTTTTGTTATAATATCGAAAAAATCAACTAAGGGGAAAAAGAATGCCTAGACCACCTAGAAGACCTAATCAAATGACTACTCGGCACTGGAAGGACATTTTGGAAGAGTTTTTAAAATTTAAGTTGCTCAATGGGATAGCTAAATCAACGCGGGATGACTATGTACGCACAGTTAATTTACTCTTAAAAAGATATCCAAATGCGTGGGATTCATACTATAACTTAGAAGAGGCAGTCATCCAACACTTAAATCAGGAGGGGATTGCACCGGCAACATTTAATAGTCGATTAACGTATTTGCGTACATTCTTCAACTGGTGTATGGAAAAAGGCTATTTGAAAAAGAACCCTCTTACTAACATCAAAAAGCGAAAAGAGGGCTCTAGAATTGTAGCGATTAGCATAGAGACTTTGCAGGAATTGATTAAAGCACCCGATCAATCGACCTTTGTTGGTATGCGGGATTATACACTTATAATTCTGACGTTGGACACTGGAATACGGCCATCGGAAGCCTTAGCGCTTCAACCAAACGATTTTAATCTCATATCCGGCTGGGTCCGGATACCTGATGCTGCGGCAAAGACACGTGTTTCTCGAACGCTTAATATTTCGCCAGTTACTATTGATGCTCTAAACCGTTTCATTAGTATGAGACCACGATCGTGGGGGAACAAGGTTACAGTATTTAGTACAGAAGCCGGTAATGCTTTGAATAGGCATGTATGGGGCGATAGACTTGAGCGCCACAGTAAACAGGTCGGAGTACATATAACACCATACGCTCTTAGGCACGCGTTTGCACTAGAGTTTCTTAGGAACGGAGCATCAGCGTTTAGTCTGCAAAAGACATTAGGTCACGTTGATATATCGATGACTAAACGGTATGTGGCTTTAGCAGACGAAGATTTAAAAAAAGACCATGCTAAGGCGAGCCCGTTGAATAAGTTGACTTAAGTAGAGTGTAGACTGCAGAATTGCGGTCTATTTGTTGGGGACAACCCTGTCGTAATATGGTAAAATTTCGGTCATGGGACGATTTATGAAACCGCTAACTACCGATATTCATTTACATACCGCGATGCTCAATCGGACACCTATCGTCGTGTTTATTGCGGACAAGCTTATTGGCAGCGGAAAGATCGAGGGAATAACGGTGAATAGCGTTAAGGTCGCAGAGACGCGGTATCTTCGCGATACGTGTACGTTTAAGTATGGGGGACTAAGAAGGAGGAAATATGTCATTTTCTTATAAATGGATTGAGATACTAAATAGAGTTGATGATTTATGCTCTGGAAAGCCAATTATGTGGTTCAGAGGTCATTCAAGCATAGATTACGAACTACACTCAGGTCTATTCAGAATGAACTTTCAATCCATTGAAGAACTAAAAACTTATGAGCGGTCTATCTATAGAGAGTTTCTATTAAAGGGCCACCTACACCACAATCAAACTGATTGGAACCTGCTTTTCCTTATGCAACATCACGGAGTAAAAACTAGATTACTTGATTGGTCGGAATCATTTGGTGTTGCTCTATATTTTGCATTTAAAGATTGGAAACCAGATACTTGTGCCTGTGTCTGGGTAATTAGTCCAATCGATTTAAACCTAGTCTTATCCGAAATAGGGTATCTTACTGTACCTACAGAAGGAACAGCTTACGAGGATATCACAATTAATAAAAAATTTACCTTTCGGGAATCTTCAACTGCCCTTTACCCGCTTATGAATAATAGCAGATTAGTGGCACAAAGGGGAGTCTTTACGCTTCAAGGCAACTCTGGATTGCCTCTTGATCTTGAGGACGGCGGCAGTCTGGTGAGAGATGGCTACTTGAGTAAAATAATACTGACACCTGATCTAAGGGAAGAGGTTAGAGACTTTCTTGTTCTAACTGGTGTAAACGAATACACTTTGTTCCCTGACTTAGACGGTTTATCACGCCATCTAAATTCTCCACATCGATATTTTTCAGACTCGCGATTAAAATAAAATTAGATTAAAAACTCTGTAAACACTGGACTCCGCCGCTTTCACCTCGCGCAGCTCTCGAACGGTCATCTCGTCTACCGTTTTAATGGCGCCACTTGACGGGATGGTTTGTGGCTGCTGGCGGTTTTCTTCGTTTATATCCGCTTAAACATCGCAGTATCCCTACTGTAATACGTCCTGCAGCCGGTCTCGACGTTGCGGACGCGCACGTAATCGGCCGTATACCGATCAATAAATCCGCGTTCGACTTCGACATAAACTCCGGCTGGATCTTCTTCCCAAACGGATATGAGCGATTCGGATAAGGCAGCCGCGAAGAAATGGACATCTTGATAAAGTTGGCGTAAATCGCGTTCTGTACTCATTGCGGTGATGATCCGATCGCAAAAAAGCAGATTCCGGTAAGTGATGCGGCTGCAACGATAAGGGCTGCTAAAATCCTCATTAATTCTCATCCTCTATGTATTCGATTAAGTCACCTGGGGTAACGTTGAGACCTCTGCACAATCCTTCGAGTGTGTCGTAATCAATCCTTTTTGTGGCGTTTGCTGCTAGAGATGTAATTGTGTTGCGACTGACTTTCGTTAATTCAACTACTTCCTTATTTGTCAATCCTCTTTCTTTCATGATGTCTCCGAGACGACAACGAATAGCCATAGTAAATAAATCCCCCTAGACAAATTTAAGCACAACATGTTGACATACTGGGATAAAGGTTGTACTATAGAAACATCAGCACAACATGTTGACATTTTGAAATGTTGACTTAATGACAGTATACAACTAGTTTGCAGAAAAATCCACAACTTTCTGTTTATTTGTTGTACTCATTTTTAAGGTTAGGAGGACTCAGGTGTGTTTCGTGGAGGTTGTCTAATCAATGGAAGGTTATACGTGAGGACGAGCGGCGGGAATTGGGTTGCTCTGCAGCTATTAGCTCTAACAAAGGGGGAAATAAAATGATAATAGACGTTCATGCACAGGAATGTTATTTGCGTTATAGGCAGACTCTCGATAACGAGAGTTTTACGGAATTATATATAGCGCTGGCGGATGTGAAGTCGTGGCATAAATCTAAAGTTTCTTCGAGTGGTGCAGGTGACGTATATGATGCTGAATCTTCTTTTGACGATGTATTGTTTGGCCTTGCTAGTAGAGAGGGTATTACCGATATCCGGCGCTTACTCTATGTAAGTATGCGATTTACTAGACTCAAGTTGTACCGCAAAAATACCAAATGGCAGGAGCGTATATACTACCCGGAATCGGATGCAGAGTTCGGAGGAACAGTCGACCGGATCGAACCTGACCGGACCGAATTAATACGGGCGCTTATTGATCGTAGCGGAGAAAAAACTGCAGCACTGATCGCGGATATGGCGTTAAGAAGTAACGCGAAAGAGTCGATTACCTCTATAAGTGGACGAGCAGGCCTTCACCATAACACTGCACTCAGGTCACTCCGCCGTTTACGTCGGTACTATAACGTAGAAATAGACGGAGACCTGGCGGAATACCTTGCGTAATACTCATTGTGACTGGAAGGGTAACTGCGAGGGTGTGATAGCGCACGAAGGAACACATCCTCCGTTTCTACTTTAGTTTCTTTAGTTAACAAATCATGGTGGGTAGTTTATGTTAGATATAACAACTTGAGGGGGGTATATAGTGTCATTTATAGATGCAATTAAACGTTACCAGGAGTCAGGAGATGCAGACACGTTAAAGATGATCCGCAAGGCCATGAATTACGATTATTTGCATTCCCCAACCGGTATGACGTTCGATAAACCGGAAATGTACGTCGCTTTCCGTTGTCTCCGTCTTCTACGCGGGCGCCTGGCGACGATTAAGTACACGTTAAGTGACTACGGCCTTAGTGCGCGTGAGGACTCGCCGGAGTACGTCTTTGCGGAGTTAACCGCGTTCGTACACGCAAACACAGGGGTTAAAGTTTCTCTTCAAAACTTTAAAGAGCATGAGACATTCCTTCGCGAATATTTAGTCCCAGGATATCTAGAACTAGAGGACGTATACATGCAACTTATGGGCGAAAGGGAAACACTATGGCAACAGATTACGTCCGAGATAATAGACAAGCATTGGTCTACGCTTGAAAAGGCGCTCAAGGACGCCCTCGATCGCGTTGATACTAACCGATCCGAACGCGAGATAATCCGTTACATAAACTACGTAACTAGAACGGCCTATTATCGTCACCAATTCGAAGGCATGCGCAGGGTACGGAGAGGTGGCGAGGTTAAGTATGTGAAGCCGAAATATTTCGGACCGCACTATGCGATATTTGGAAAGATATCCGTAGATTTCACTAACTTTAGCGGACGGCAGCGGCAGTTAATCGAACGGATCATCGCTGCAGTCGAAACTGATTACGCGGAAGGTCGAATCGAAGACTACACGGTCGATATGAACGGGGGATATCGGATCGTTAACAGACACATTGCGGAGCAGCTCGGCATGCATGAGGTGAGTTTAAGCCGTTCTCTGAAAAAGATAAAAAGTGTTAAACATTGACGTATTAATTTAATGTGACGAGAAGAACATTGCTTTTAATCCAGTCTGCCACCGCGTCGCATGCCTGACGACAGTGAAGGCGGAGTTTTTATTTTGAATCTAAGTTAGGAAAATCTAACGGAAGAGGAGGAGGCGCAATACTATGACGATCACAGCGGATACGATGTTCAAGCTACGCAAGGTTTATCGGTTGTCTCAGGCGGAAATAGGCGCAATGTGTGGCGTGTCGGATGCGTTCATTAATCAGATCGAGCGCGGTAAACGCAGCCTATCCGACAGAATTAGGCGCGGGCTTATTCGTGAGTTTGAATTGACACCGGAAAAGCTGACGCGGGTTCTCGCTATATATGAAGAGACGACGATGAAAACGAAAGGGGCGTCATAATGACAAACGAAAAGGCGATTCACTCGCAACGTATGGCCGGCTGGCTAATTTATAACGGCCACAAATTAATCAAGATATGCGATAACAAGCGGCAGCCAGGCTTCAACATATTTATCTTCGCTGAAACCTCTTCATTACGTACTGACATGGAACGGTATCAACCGAGGAATACGGTATAGTACGGAGGGTAGGGACCCTCGGAAATGTTTACGTATTAATAACGTAATTTTGTATGTGTTTGTGGCAGGTAGATCAAAAAAAAATAAAATAATTTTCGAAAGGACGTTTAAATGTCCACTATTCAAAGAAAAGGCCGAGGAGCAGTCGTGCACTTAGAAAGACAACACTTTTTTACCAGGAGACGTAAACAAGTAGACGCAGCTTGGGCCGAGTATATTTCAGAGGTTTACGATAGAGTCGATAGGAAAGACGAAAAGCCATACCATTACGGATTTGGTGCACTATCAGAACAAACCGACGCATTCGTTAGACGCGAGGCTGAAAGGTGGGCGCGTTCCTGTAGGAAGTACCGTCTATATGAGGATGACTTCGAAAGCCACTTCCGTTATACCGTGGTAAAAGCCGCTCTAAAGTATGACGGCCAAAGAGGCACATTCTTTGATTTGCTTGGTACAGCGATTAATAACGCCGGCCGGGATCTGGTGCGGAATGCACTGACAAAGAAGAATCGAATTAATCACCTGGCCCTATCCATTGACGATGAGTCAGCGTCTAAGAAGGTCGCAAAGATTGCGGCATCGCATACCACCGAAGATATCGTCGTGCCGAGGCTTATTATCGCGGAAATGGAGGTAGATACGTCATTAACCAAACAAGAACGTCTGTTATTCGAATTCCTTAAAGCTGATCCGGACGCGACGTTACAAGAAATGGCGGACGCACTCGGGGTTCGTGACCGAAAACAGGCATCGCGAATCAAACAACGGATGGCCGATAAACTACGAAAATATTACGAAGATTGAAAAGCGCAGGCACACACGCCGAGCGCTATTTTTATGCCCAAAAAGGAGCGTACGAATGAACAACGCGATATGGAAGCTGAACGATTACGAACACGCAATCTACACAGAAGACCGCGAAGTCATGCGCAAGATCCGTCGTAGCTATCCTGATTATATCCAGATGGCCACGTACGAAAAGGACGGAGTACCCTATGCGCGGCAGTACCGGATTGATTCGAAACGCAAGAGATCGGCACGTCATCTCCTCAAAGTTAATGTACAGAAAACGTAAAAGTCACGGCGAAATAGACGCTTAGAAGTCCGGAGGTATAAACACCTTGCCGGGCTGTTTGTCGTGCCGGAAATCAAGCGAAATCAGCGTAAATCGTACCGAATATGCACGATTTTTAACGGAGGGGAGGCAAGAAATTGAATGACAAACAAGCCGATGCAAAACATTACTGCCCTTATTTTCGCAGCGATTGCGGGTGTGCTTTGCTGCAAGCGATGACGGATGTGCGTTGTAAAGTCTGGCGCGGTGAGAATTCAGTAAAATGCCGCTATTTAGATACTCAAGTTGCGAGGAGGAGTTGAGCGAAATGATTAGCGTTGAATATGGTGCACGGTGGCCGATTAAGTTCGAATCATTTCCTGCGGACGAGGTTCCGGAGCTTTATGAAGGTCTTATCGAGTTTGTCGGCAGCCGGATAGGTATCGAGACATGGCGCGGAATGGACGACGTTAAGAAATGCCGGCTAATCGAAAAAATCACGATCGAGTTCTGTAAAGAAACATCGCCTAAGAAGACGTACGGAGTCGGACAGGCTATGGTGCGCGGCGGCATTATTGAAGCACTGGACATTTTCGGGGGAGGCGGTACGGAATGGTTAATGACGTTGTTGTCGAGGCGTGGATCGAGCCAGTCGGAAATTACCAACGAAGAGTGATATTGCGCAATAAAAACGGGGACACCACCTCGATTTTGTTTGGCGATTCTATCACGGAAAAATCAATGATATTTCGGGCGTTGATGTTGGCGTCATTTAAACGGAGGAATGCGAAATGAGAAGAGAAGTTTGGACGGGAATTAAAGACGAGGATATGTCAGAGGTATACTCGCGCATCGGCCCTAGCCTGAGCAAATCACCGGTCACGCAACCGAAGCCAAAGCGAGAGAAAGAGAAATCCAGTCGCCGGCAAGGTAAAGTGCGTATGTTCAACTCGGAAAAGAACTACGGCTTCGTTCGCAGTAGGAAAGATGATTTTTTCTTTCATATATCATCAGCGGAAGATCCAGGACTTTCTTATGTACTGCCTGGTGAACTTGTAACGTTTGAAATCGGTGAAGACAAGCAAGGGCGTCCGATTGCGGTCAAGGTGAAGTTAGCGTGAGGCCGTTATTTCAAGCAGTCATTACGGAAATTGGCTCGACGAAACTTATCGCAATCAACTATTTCGATGAAAGCGGCGCTCATGCAGACCAGATAATTCGCGGATTGGATGGAGTAGAGGAACTCGCAATTATTGACGTGGTACTCGAAACTATGCGCTTGCACAAGGTTGATACAGTGGACGTCGAGACAGATAACGACATCTTGTTTAAGTTGTTTCTTCCCGTGCCAGGCGTACATACATCGTTGGTCCCATCAAGTGCGCTAAGTGGCTTGCACCAGCATTTGTCGCAAGGATCGCCGATTTATCCGATCCTTGCGGAAATATGTGCGGAAGATGAACCGGAAGAAGAAGCCGAAGAATTTGAAGAAGTACCGGAGCTGCGAAAGCCGTGGTATATCCGGATAATCCAATACATTAAAGGAGTGTTTTTGAATGATTAAGTGGGAATTGAAAGAGAAGTTTGATAAGCAAGATGCACGTTTTACCGAGCTACGAAGCAAACATGACGGATTAGTTAGGGAAGCCGAGCAAAAGGTCGCGGAACTCGTCGCGGAGAAACAGCAGATTCTTATCCGGGAGTTTGACGGTGGAGACGTAACTGCGGAACGGGCCACGATTACAAAAGAAATTGAAACTGCAGAAAAAGCCGTACAGGAAGCGAAAAGTGTCCGAGATGCAGCGTTCACATACTCGACAGAGAAATCGCGAGAGGGTCGTATCACCGCATTGGACCTGACGATGGACTGGAACAACAAAGTCATTCCGGAGATCCGCGAGAAAGAGCTTAAGCCGATTGTTGAACGGATGGAAGCCGCCCGGGCCGCTATGTATAACGCTCTGCTGGATTACTATGTCCTCGTAGATAAGTATGATTCCCAACGCCGGGAGGTTGTGGAACTTGAACAAAGAGACTCAGACCAATGTCGAAGAATGTCTTACGCAGTCCATTCAATCGAGCAAGAATATAATCTTCCACTCGTAACATCCGCGGACCTAACTCAGATTAAGAGGAGCCGGGCACTGCCTAACGGGATTGAACGTAAACCAACCGAGAAAGGAGTGAAGTAAATTGAAACTCGAAACAACCTTCGCAAATCTACAGGAAATGAAAGTTATGTCCACCGGCAATCCGGAAAAGATCGCTGCCTATACGATGGCAGAGCGCCGGTATAAAGACACCATAGCGGAACTATTCCACGAGGATGCTGGCGTCGAGTTTCACGAACACCCGTCAGAATCGTACGTTACCGATTTAGAAACCAAGGCGGCGGAAAGCGGAGACCCAACCGATAAAGCACGCGCCGCCATTCTGCGCGATAGACTTGATTACTATGACGCCGAGAAGACTAAGCATTTCGATTGGCGGATTAGCCGCGAACGGTTCCGTAAATTACTCGTCGAAGGCGGGAAAGTAACGGGCGCTGACGTTCAGGAGGCGTACAGGTTGGCAAAACATACTCCTAGCGTCGAATTGATGAGTCTATACTCGCAATTAAAACGAAAACATGGGGAGGGGAATTAAGTGGCAGCATTTATTGCGCGTGAACCGTTCAAAGGTAACGAAAGCACGACTATTAAGTTTAGGGACAGGTACCAATCGCTCCGCATTATCAACATTGGCGCTAACGATTTAACCTTTAGGTTATCACCCTGGTTTGAGTACACAATGTTGCCTGGTGAAATTTTCGACGAGCGAGTCGATTCGTTCGAGACACTGATGATTACAGGGAATGGGCCATACAAAGGGTTAGTTAGAAGATATGTGCGTTGATAAAACCGATTGAGATCCCGAAAGGGGTCTCTTCTGTTTTATTTCCAGGAGGTGACGGAGTGGACTACGGACTGGACGAGATTTCATTCGCGCATCTTTGGACGATGAAAAGTGAAATCGGACATATTGCAGCAGGCGTCGAATTGTCAAAACGTAAGATTGCGGATAATGGTCGGACGTATTACGAGCCATACCACGTCCTCTCGCTCTGCTATGACGAGAGAGCGCCGCGATCATTTCGACAAACGATACCGGTTATTGCTTCGGATATTCTGCGATGTCTTGACGGTGAAACAAAGCTACTTGTCATGCGGTCGAACGTGCCGAATTTCCGGCAGTGGCGCTATTATGAGCGACTTATTAATGTGTTCTCTGCGACACAAGGCGTTACGGTGAAGGTTAACCACGATATGCGAGTTCCACGTCACTTTTCAGATACGGTCGATCTGGCGCATGATGCGGTTAGGCGCGGAACTTCGATAGAGTGTGCAGTATAAAGAGGGGGAAATTGAATTGAGTCTATGCATATGTGTACAGTTTCAAGACCGCATGATTATTGGGTCAGATACTGCGGTTACGTACAATTTAGTATCAGGGGAAAAGCAGCGAGGGAGTTTACCTGCGCAAAAAACTTATCTTATTGATAAGTGGGCGGTATTTTTGGCTGGTGATAGGGCTGCGTGCTCTGCTATTGCACACGAGTATGATGCGGAAAAGAACAAAAGCATATCGTCGTTTAAGCGTATTTTGAAAAAGCACTATCGTCTACTATCTGGCACGCAAGGTAAGGCAGATCCAAATAAACTTAATGCGGTAATGTTCAAGATGGACGGAAATGGCCGTACTGTATCGCACAGCTTCTCGCCAACCAATCAGTTTAATCCGGTAACACGACGCGGCGTATCTGAGGCCGTTTATATTATAACCGGCGGCTTTAGGCTGATGAGGTCTTAGTACATGCGCAAAAAACTTGGCATGACGATAACGATATCGAAACCTATATCCGCGACGTATTCGAACACTTCTCGGGCGGTGAGATTGGCGGCGAACTGGATCTTTTCGAGGTGAGTTACAGAGGCACTGAGTATTTAGGTCGTAAGCCATTACACGAGAATGTCCGTTTCAAAACAATCACGCCCGATGAGGATAGCCGTATGAGCGTCTGCCTTACCGGCGGTACTGTGACCGGCGCGCTACTTCGGACTGGTGCGAGTGGCCGAAGAATTGAGGTGGATACGCAAGGACTCCGCACATACGACGGTAACGGCCGAAACCGTATTCGGATCAATACGGGATCTGATTCCGGAGTTGCTTCGATCGTATTCAACGGATCAGGTGGCGGATATGCCGGCGAGATAAACGCGTACCAGAATAACGGGTTGACGCTGTATAGCGATAACCTCATTATCGGATCGAACAATACGGGGAATCCAATAAGCATACAAGGCGCTGCCACATTCGCGGGTCCGGTTCGGTTTAACAGTTCCGTAAGCGGAATTAACTTGAGCATGTCGGAAGTATCGGGATTGTCTGCAATACTTTCGTCATTGCAATCGCAAATTGACTCTCTGCGGAGTTCATATAACTCACATACGCACTCCGTAACGTTGCCGACACATAATCACGGAAATAGCGCTAATCAAAACTGGGGTGGAACATTTACGTCGGGAGGTCCGCGATAATTCGGGTGGAGATACTGCGTCAACTGGGAGATGCGATAACAGCGACCATGTAGATGCAGAGGTAAACGAGTTACCGGCGAAAGATTGATATTAGCGCAAGACTTACGGCAGTCCTTCGGGGCGGCTTTATTTTCTGAGGAGGGCATGAATGAAATACGAAACGAACGACCAAATTCGCACACGTATCGACGAATTAACGGAACGATTGCGCCAGATCCGTATTGAAAAGGGATTGCCGCCGGTCCCTTTACCGCGTCCTCAAATCGTTGAGTTTCCACTTACAGCCGCGATTGCTAGGCGGTTGGGACCGTTTAAAGCTATCGCAATCAAGCTCGCGTCTATTGTGGCACAGGATCAATTAACCGGGATCGATGTTAACAAGTTGGAACGATACCGCGAATATGAGCGGCTGCTTTATTACTCTCATGGCAAATGGGGGGCGTTTTACGCGACAGGAATCCGTCTGGTGCTTTCTGAGATTAATACGATTAACAAAGCGATTGAAGAGGATCAGACCGACTACTTTGACTTTAACAGAGCGATGCGAATTCTACATTTCGCGCTAAGCACGTTTTTAGATAACGATTATAAGATCGGCTGGGACATGTTCGATGCTTACGGAGGCTACACGGAGGGATTGCGCGCAGCAGAAGCGGAAATGAAACGCCTTATTGCGGATGATGAGGCATTTCAGGCCGCGATCCACGATGCTATGGCGCAATTACCCATGAAAGAGGAGGACGGTTCGTATGAGTAACGCAAGACAACGGAGGGTACTTGAAGCGCAATTGACACCGCAACAACAACGGGCGGCGCAGCTCATCGTTAATAACGAATGGGCCGAGCTATTGAATGAAGACGGAAAAAAAAGAACGATGAAAGAACTCAGCGAAGAGATTGGAATCGCGCGCTCAACTCTGTTCGAATGGAAAGCTCAGGAATCATTCGCAGCTTACGTGAACTATTTAACTGAGCGTCAACTCGACGTAATGAGATCGGAAGTTTACGTCCAACTCATGCGGGCGATCCGTGGTGGCGCGAACGGCATACCTAGCGTCAAGGCGCTCGACCTTTACATGCGCAGATACGGATTGTTAACTGATCGAACTGTTGTTGAAGATTCGCGAGAATCAATCGAAACGAAGAGAAAAACCGACGAAGAAATCCGTAAGGAGATCGCCGAGCTTGACGATATGGTTAGCGGTAGTAATCGGGGGTAACTACGATGAATGGCGACTATTTCGGACTAAACCTGCGTTTCACCTACAGCACGCTCCCGGTGGACAGGCACGCTGGAAACCGGGGGTCACCACTGCATAATTGTATGTATATCGTACCGATTACGATGATTTATCGCGATAAAGTGGACCGCGTAACGGTGCGGTTTGTTACGGATGCATAAACGTTGCATAACGGATTATTGGCGCATGTACGGAGGAATGGCGCAGTGGTGCGGACTCATCGACAGCGAAGTGGATTGCGGATTGCTAATTCACAACCTGCAAAAATGTATACCGATGAATATGATTTATTTCGTTAAAGCGATACCCCAACGCCCCCTCTCGAAGGGGCTCCGGCAAGTCCACACACAATTCGCACAGCAAAATTTAATGTGGGGGTCAAAGTAGAGTCCGACTAATAAGATGAATAAAAATAGCGCCCACTTGTGGAATGATATCCGTAGATGGGCGCTTTTCTTCGTTTAATATGCGTTTGAAAAATGGAAGTGAGTTGTATGACTTTCTATTTTCTTAATGTTGATGTTTTCATTATAAAATTGAAGATGTAATAACTCTCTTCGATTCTCATACCCGTAAATAATTCTACCGTTAAGCACTTCCTCAGGTATCTCAATCTTACAAGTTCCTCCAAGACTGTCAACCACGTCAAAGGACAGCTCAACAATCTCAATAGGGATATTACTATTATTTTTAAATCGTGTTTCAAGCTCTATATAACCGTTTTCCTTTTTCTTTACCTTAATCAAATCTACGCTTGCTTGCTGGATTGTTGGTTTTTGTTTAAGGGTAATTTTTTGAATATTAGATATGAACTTAGCTTTATCCCTTCCCCATATACTATCATCAGTGTTTTCTAAGCTAAAACTTTCAATGATTTTATTTTTGAGAGAGTTTAATTTCTGGTCGTCTTCAATTCTCAAGCATATTCTAGTCGGATCAATCGCCCCTTTTAAACTTTGGTATTCAAAGCCAGGCAATAGTATTGAGTAGTAATCCCTGGCAGTAACCCAGGTTGCGCCCATTTCGTTTAAACAAGGAGCACTTTCATAATAATTATCTGAAAGGATGAATAAGACTAAAATATTCTGATTGAACTGGTTTTTCAAATAATCATAGATTTTTTCCCCGAGCGGTATACTGTACCCTTCAAAGGAGCTACAAAAAATATTATCGTTATTCTTAGGAATACCAATGTCATTAAGAAGTTGTATTATATGCTCTACATAATCAGCGTCTCTTGAGGAGTGACTTATAAATATTTTATCAAACGTTTTTCCTGAAAATGAGGTATTTGAATTAGGAGTAGTAACCACGTCTTCAATTGAGTCATGTACTGCTTTGAGGATTCCCATCATTTGATTATAGTAATTTAGACCATACCCAGGCGCATCTTTTGCAGCTTCTTTAAATTCTTTGACAAGTTCTTTGTCACTTCCAACGTGCCTGTCCAAGAAAATTATACACGAAGAAATCCATTGATTATAGGTTTGTCCAGAAATATACGAGCCGAATTCTGTTTCTACGTAAGAAGAACTTATTATTAAATTCCCCTGACCGATTAACTTTGCTAATCTGTCTGAAACTTCTGTGAGATTCATCCATTTAACTCCCTTACCATATATTCCAAATCACATTAATCTTACTATAATTGTTTCGGTAGGGCTACGCATTCCCAGTCCAAAACTTATTTACAACAGACGTATTTAAAATCCGAACATAATTTTAAACTCTGGGAGCTAACCGTCTTGCAATCGCGCGATCACTTGGGTACAATTGGATTATCGTAATACACCGTCATTTAGCGACGTGAATATTAACCCTATCGCGCATTATCAATCCCGTTACTAACGTAAGAATAGCGTAGTGACGCCGTTTATAGCCTTCCGCAAGCATAACGTCGATTTACGATCCATAATCCGAACGCAACGGTAACGTGCGGCTGCGGATCATCGTTCCGCACAGCGGCAGATGCTGGCAAACCAAACGAAGAGCCTTGTTAATGACGGGAATGCCGCGTTAACGGTGACGACCTGCATGACGGTAAACCCCGTTGTGAAGGTCGTTTTTTATTTATAAAAGAAACAGCAGGTTATCCACTGTGGGTAACCTGCTGTTTCTTTTGTTCATTGGCGTCCGTGATCCGGCTTAAACCGGAAAGAAAAACGTATCATTAAGCATCACAACAATCATACCGGCCGCAAGTATCGAAAACGCGATACAGCCGATGCCCAGTCCTTTGCGTTTGTCTTTGATGAACCTGAAGCCGCTGATGAATATCATAACGGTAACAGCTGCAAGTGCTAAAGACATGCCGACGATGGCAACCCAGTACAATACTTCAAACAAATCTGCCAAGGTGACAAAGCCTCCTTTATAGTTATCCATGTTCATTGTTCGGTTTAGGGACAAACTTCTGCTCTAACTATACGACAGATCACATCATTTGGAAAGGGAACCTAGGTGAATGACACGAGAATGCCAAATTATTAGGCATAACATCACAGACAATCATCCAAGAAAAAGAGCGGAGAGGGGAATAGGATAACGTATGTCATGAATAAAAAGGAGGCGAAGCAGCATGGCGGGAAGACAGCTGGCCAGCAAGTGGCTCAAGACAGAGGCGCTGCTGACCGATCCGCAAGTTGCTCCCTACATTCCGGCGACCGAGTCGTATGGAGGGGATACCCTGGTCTCAATGCTGGCTGAACACGAGATGGTGGTCATTAAGCCGATTGTAGGCACTGGCGGTAACGGAGTCATCCGAATAGAGAAGGTCGGGACGGGATATTTGGTAACTTATAAAAAGCGCACGGTTCATGCAGATACATTGAATTCCTTACAGAACGTATTGGATCGAATGAAGTTAAAGCGGCGGTACTTGATTCAACAGGGTATTCGTCTGGCAAGGATTCACGGGCGTCCACTCGATTACCGGGTAAAGGTGGTTAAGGGCAGAGGCAGGTGGGAGTTTCGTGCGATGGTTGGACGGCTTGCAGGTCCAGGACTGTTCGTCACGAACATATGCAAAGGGGGATCGCTGCTGCAATTACGTCATGCGCTGCGATTATCCCTTCCGCACATAAAGCGAAGACAGAAACGCAACGAGATGCGGCAACTGACCAGACAGTGCATAGCGATCCTCGAGTCATCCTTTCCTGGAATCGGCGAGCTGGGATTTGATTATGGGCTTGATCAGGACGGCAAGATTTGGATATTGGAAGTTAATACAAGACCGAGCTGAATTTTCGGTAGTTTCTCCGTATTTTGAATCGTTTATATGAAATTTTAATAGGGTAATTAAAAATGAAACCATTATTTCCGATATATTTATTAAATTATTTTTTGGATCGCCGATATTGTTAATATCCTGTGTATAACATTTATCCCCATAATCCACTTTGATATGACCTTGTTTTTTACACTTACCAACAAATTATACACAGGATTTCCACAAGCGGCTGTGGATAAGCGAACAGTTGTTCCGTTTTGTGATGTCTGATATGATAGATTCAGGAAATTTGAGGAAGGGGTGTGAGAGGAATGGCTATGTTGACGGATGAGATGCTGCTCGATTCCTATCATATGGCTGTTGAATTAAAGTTGGAGCGAGAGTTCATTACTCTTTTGCTAGCCGAAATTCATAAACGGAACTTGGAGACCGATTCCGAAAGCATCCTGCATTAATCCGATTATCCGCCACTCATGTGACACCGTTAAGCCATAATCTAGGAGGCTACCGGGTTCTACATACCATACAAGCACCTAATAGAAAAGGTATCTTGGATTCTGATGAAGGATGATGATCTCTTCAGAATGCACAAGACACCTTTTTTTGTTTATTCTATAATTTCATATTACTGCTGTGGCCCGGTGCTAGTCTGGCCTCAGGATCATAGTATACTTTTGCGTTATTTACAGCAGTAGGAGCTTCACCGAATCCAACAGCGATCAGCTTAACTTTGCCCGGATACGTCGTGATGTCACCTGCTGCGAATATCCCGGGAATGCTGGTCTCCATACGGGAATCGACAACAATGGAATTGCTCTCAATTGCAATGCCCCATTCGGAAATCGGTCCGAGAGAGGAGACGAAACCGAAATTCACGATGACATCGTCAACTTCAATCTCTTGCGTCTCTTTGGTCTTCATATGGGTAAGCGTTACCTTAGTAATCGCGTCTTCTCCATAGAGTTCCGTGATTTCGGTTGGGGTGACGATATTAACCTTGGAAGCCAACAATTGTTCCACACTATGCTCATGGGCACGGAACTTGTCGCGGCGGTGAACCAGTGTAACCTGCTCGGCGATCGGCTCAATCATCAGTGCCCAGTCTACAGCCGAATCACCGCCGCCGCTGATCAGCACCTTCTTGCCTTGGAAACGACTCAAGTCATTGACGAAATAGTGGAGATTATTCTTCTCATATTTCTCGGCGCCTTCAATTTCGAGGCGGCGTGGTTGGAATGCTCCGACTCCAGCGGTGATAATCACGGCTTTCGTGTGATGCTCCCCGAGGTTGGTCTTCACCACGAAATGTCGCTCATCCAACTTCTCTACGGCTTGAACCTTCTCCTCCAGACGAATATCCGTATTGAACAGGTCCATCTGTGCGGACAGATTGTTCACGAGCTCCTGAGCTGTTACTTTCGGAAAGCCCGCGACGTCATAAATATATTTCTCCGGATACAGCGCAGCGAGTTGTCCTCCGAGCTGAGGCATGCTCTCGATCAGTTTCACCGAGGCTTGGCGCATTCCGCCGTAAAAAGCAGCAAACATACCAGCAGGTCCGCCACCGATAATCAATAGATCCGTCATGTTGTTGTTGTCTTCTGGCATCGTTGTCATGCGGTAAGCACCTCCATAATTTCAGATTATATTGGAATCAGACAGACGCTCATGTCTGGATTAAGCTGATTCAACAATTCCTTAACTATTATAATCGTCCTGAACCAGCATGAAAAGACGAGAAATGAGTTAAAATACCTAACATTGGATTGATTACGCTTACTTGTTATTCATGGTGATATCAGGTGGGATTATTTACATATTAAATGGCAAAAAAAATCTTGATCTTTGCTTGGTTTATGCATATGATTAACGTGATAACTTGTGTTCATCATGAGGAACCCGTATGTGAAGAAGCCTTCGCAATCGTGCTGGAACCCTAGCAGCACAGCTGATTTATGCGCGATTCATGCGTATAAAGATGAACGGTCAGGTCAAAGTGTACAAGGGGCTCTGATGAGGGGCTCTTCTCTTTTTTAAACGAGTTTTTCACAGAATGTTAACAAGTGTACCATACTGTATATAGAGAGTAAGGCGGAAGGAGTAGGAGAATGAGCAGCATACCGAAGATCGTAATCCTTGGTGCGGGTTACGGGGGCATTTTGACAGCGCAGCGGCTGCAAAAAGAGCTGAATTATAATGAGGCCGATGTTACACTGGTGAACCGCCACGACTATCATTATATTACAACGCATTTGCATATGCCGGCAGCAGGAACAGACAGCATAGAGAACACAAGAGTATCCATTTCCAAATTAATAGACGAATTCAAAATCGATTTGGTAAAATCATCGGTGCAAGAGATTCGGCTGCATGACAAAAAGGTAATACTGGAGGACGGCACGTTATCCTACGATTATCTAGTTATCGGACTTGGCGGAGAGCCTGAAACCTTCGGAATCCCGGGTCTGGCCGAACACGCGATGACAATCAGGAGCATTAACTCCGTTCGATTGATTCGAGAGCATATTGAATATCAGTTTGCGCTATATAAGAATGAACGCAGACCACAGGAGCGTATCAACTTCGTTGTCGGAGGAGCGGGCTTCAGCGGTATTGAGTTTGTTGCTGAGCTGGCTGATCGCATTCCGCGGTTATGTAAGGAATACGACGTTGACCCGGCTCTCGTCAATATCTACAATGTTGAAGCTGCGCCAGCTGCGCTGCCTGGTTTTGCACCGGAGTTGGTGGAATACGCCATGAACGTGCTGGAGAAGAAAGGTGTCACCTTCAAATTAGGCATCGCGATTAAGGAATGCCTGCCGGGCGGCGTCATTCTCAACAACGGGGAAGAGATTCGCTCATCAACCGTCGTCTGGACCGGGGGAATCCGCGGGAATCGTCTGGTAGAAGCCGCCGGATTTGAAACGATGCGCGGCCGGGTGAAGGTTGACGAATATTTGCGTGCCCCTGGCTATGAGAATATCTATATTATCGGCGATAACTCCTTAAACTTTACAGAAGAAGGTCGTCCATATCCGCCAACGGCGCAAATGGCCATGCAGCAAGGAGTTTGCTGTGCTCAAAATATCGTGGCAGCGATTCGCGGCAAGTCGATGCGCAAATTCCAGTTCCAGCACAAGGGAACGGTAGCTTCTCTCGGGAAGGGCGAAGGAATTGCCATTGTCGGCGATAAGAAATATCAGGGCTGGAAAGCGGCTCAGTTGAAGAAGCTGGTCGATCTCCGATATCTCTTCATTATTGGAGGCATTCCGCTCGTCCTGAAAAAAGGAAGGTTTCTGTAAATGAGACATTGCAGTGTCCAAGTGCGGGGATTGCTTACGAGAGCTGAACTGGACCGTTATAATGCGTTGATGGAAGTCGGCTCGTATCTGGAATCACAGGAACGTTATGACCTTGCGTATACCATTCAGCAAGAAGTCGATATCTTGATTCTGCCAGCGATTGAGCGTCTCAAGGATAAGGGACGTGCCCGTGACAAAGCAACAGCCGAATATTTGGAGTCTTTGCGTCAGCAGGATGGGGATTTCGAAGAGAAAGAATAGATATAAAAAAAGAGGTATGCCTTCGTTACGAAGGCATACCTCTTCCATTATACTTTCATTAATTCCGTGAATGAATTGGCTTCAAGCAGGTTACCGACGTAGAATGAGCCAAATTCCCCGAAGCGCGCGCTGACTTCGTCGAAGCGCATCTCATATACGAGCTTCTTGAATTGAAGCGCATCGTCAGCGAAGAGCGTCACGCCCCATTCCCAATCATCAAAGCCAACGGAACCGGTAATAATCTGCTTCACCTTGCCGGCATAACCGCGGCCAATCATGCCGTGACTCTTCATCATCGAGCGGCGCTCTTCCATGCTCAGCATATACCAGTTATCGGACAGTTCCCGCTTCTTGTTCATCGGATAGAAGCAGATATGCTTGGATTTCGGCAGGGCCGGTTTCAGGCGAGCGATCACGTGCGGGTTTTGCATCGGGTCTTCATCCGAAGAACCGGCAAGATAGTTGCTGAGCTCAACGATACTTACATAAGAATACGCTTTGGACGTGAACTGGGCGAAGGTCGTCTTGTTGAAGGCGTTCTCGATGGCATTCAGCTCTTCCAGCGTCTCCCGCAGATGCATAAATACAAAGTCGGCTTTCTGGCCGACGATGGTGTATACAGCGGTGCTGCCTTGTTTATCCGTATCGACGGCAGTCCATTCATCCAGGAAGGCATTCAACTCGTCCATGGCAAAGGCACGGACTTCTTCATCTGCAGCTTTCCAGGCCGGCCAGTTGATCGTGCGGAAATCATGCAGGGCATACCAGCCTTCCAGCGTCATTGCAGCTTCGTTCATGAGATCACTCCTAAACAGTATGTTCGTTATTTGGGTAGCGGGTATCCGCTAGAATTAACTTCCTTCATTGTACTGTAAGCGCGGCCTGCTCGGCAAACGCTGACACAATCTATTCACGGATTGTTCGTTGATTCGTGACATTTTTTTTAGTAAACTAGCAATTAGCTAAAGAAGAGGTGAAACAGCGACCATGCTTCAATTTATTCCTGTACTCGTGCTGATGATTTTGTTCTTCGTTATGATGTTCGGTATCGGCTTTATTCTGAATATGTTGATGAAGACAACCTGGTTTCCGTGTTTTCTGTTCGTTCTCGTTATTTTGCCAATCGTTGTCTATACCTTGTGGGACAAGAATCATATGCCTTTCTGGACGCATGTATCTTCGTTCCAATTGGTCGATTATTTGACGGGCGTAGCAGGTCTGATCGGCGCTTATATGAGTGGATGGACAATCAAACAACTGCGGATTAGAGGCTTCAGAATGTTCTAACCTATTTACCAGGATAATCAATCCATGCTTTTCGGCGTTTAGCAGCGGCTCTTCCTACTAGGAGGGCCGCTCTTTATGATTTGGTGAAATTTTGATGTAAAAGAACCGGCTCTAGGCCACTCGATTTATGATAGAATAGAGGAAGTCTACTTTTGGGCGACAGGGGGAATGACATCGATGCGCATGACTAATTTTTTGCATTTTACCGAGCATCACCGTTACTGCGTATACCGTGACTTCTGTGTAAGCGGCCTTGATGACAGAATGCTGGGGTCTATCTACAACCGATGGTTGGAGCGTTCGCAGTAAGTCTCTATCGGCTTCTATCGTCCCATGTGCCACTGGAGAAAGTCGGTTATTCAGCCATTGAGCAGCAGCGCAGGCTGTTTCTTACTTTAGGGCTGGAACCGAGTGAGAAGGGGCGTCGCTATCTCATTGAGCAGACCTCGAAGCTAGAGGCCGTTGGCCTGCTGCAGACGAGTAGAATGTTCGTTCCGGAGACGGACGACTATGTGTATGAATATGAATTGCAGGTGCCCCTTAGTCCTGCTGAATTCTTCAATACGCAACATTTGACACTGCTGCTCCGTGATAAAATTGGTAAATTCGCCGTGCTTGCACTCCGTGAGCAGTTGTGGAGCAAAGAGCCGCATGAATGGTCCGGCATTTCGCTGAACAAAGAGAACATTTCCGTTCCTTTTTATGATATTTTTGAACTGAACACCCATGTAATTGACCATGAACTTGAACAGGCGCTGGAAGAAGTCGCCGTCTCCCGCAAGGCGGTTCAGTCCCCGATCCCGCAAGGGGAAGGTTTGAATTACGCGGATATCATTCTGCGTTTCCCGCGAGAGTCTCGCAATCGGGTATTCGTGGAACGTCTTCGATATGATCATGAGCAGATGGGCATCGTCAACTACGTGGTGCGCAAGTATGATTTGGGTATACAGGACTTGTGCCGCTTGCTCGATGAGGATGGCATCTTTACTGAACATGGCGAAGTGATGCTGGACGATCTGCAGCATAAGGCAAGCCTGCACTTCCGTCAAGGAATGAAGCGCCAAGAGAAGCGTCAGATCACGGCGGGTAAAGTGGTGGCTTTACATCAAGAACTGGAGGACGCATCGGATGAACCGGCACAGGAACATGCGGTACAGATGGAATATTACGTGGATGTCCCTGCTCAGTTCCAGTCCAAATGCGATATTCATCAATATAATATGATGCTGCGCAATGAGCCGTATACCCGGCTGCTGCAGACGTTCTTCCCAGGCTCGGTGCCGGTGCAATTCCTGGATATCTTCGAGAAGATTGATTTGAGCTACAAGCTTCCTGGTGAAGTCATTAACGTGCTCATTCATTATTTAATGAATCTGATTGCGCTCGGCGGAGAGCAGCGGATCAACCGCAATTTTGTTGAAGCGATTGCTTCCAATATGCTGCTTAAGCAAGTCAACAGCTATGAGAAGGCTGTGCAGTATATCAGGGACCAGGCCAAGATGAAGGGCAAGCAGAAGTCATCTTCGACACGAACGCGTACATACGCCAAGGGTAAGGCCAAGCCAGACATACCGGTGGCGCTGAATACCGATCAAGGGGAGTCCGTATCGGATGAAGAATTCGAAGAAATGATGAGATTTGCGGCCGAGATGCAGGCCGGCAACAAGCAGGGCGGATAACGTCAGATGAACAAAAGGAGGGGAAGCGATGGAATCTCTCGGTGAACTGCTGAACAGCATGAGAAGTCCCGCGCTCCGGCGCAGGACAGAGCAAATTACAGAGGATTTGCTGAGCAATCCTCTCATCCAGGCGCTGCGCAGCGAATATCCTGAGATTGATGAACGGGTCTTGCGACTGAATCTTAGCAAGTTCTATCAATATGCGGGCGATCAGGCTCATTGCAGCGCCTGTCCTGGACTGGAACGATGTCCGAACGATTTCCAGGGCCATTACAGCAGTCTGGATATTCAGCGCATGAACGGGACGGTAGAGGTATATGAGCGTAAGACGCCTTGTTCACTGCATACAGCCAAAGCGAATGAGGAACAGATCAAGAAGCGGATTCGCAGTTTTTACGTGGATGAACATGCACTCAGCGAAGGTTACGATCATATGGAGATCATGGCCAAAGATCGGCTGCGCTCCCCGGCTGTTCATCAAGTGTTTCGATACATTAAGGAGACAAAAGAGAATGGACTTTCTCCGCGGGGACTCTATCTAACCGGCTCTTTCGGAACAGGCAAAACCTATCTGATGGGCTACCTGATGCATGAACTGGCTAAGGCCGGGCACTCCGGCGTCATTGTGTACATGCCTGATTTCGTGGAGGATCTGAAGACGATGATGCAGGACGGACAGAAGCTGAAGGATATGATCGAGACGATGAAGCATTGCGATCTCTTGATCTTTGACGATATCGGTGCCGAGAATCTAAACCCCTGGGTGCGCGATCATGTGCTTGGCTCCATCCTTAACTTCCGCATGAATCGTAAGCCGACGTTCTACACATCCAATTATCCCTTGGATGGTTTGGAACAGCATCTCAGCTTTACAAGCAAGGACGGCGAGGAGCTGCACAAAGGGCAGCGGCTCATGAACAGGATCGGTCCTTTTGTTGACGTCATCCATCTGTATGGTGAGAATCAGCGCGGGAAATTCTAGATATAGCCATATTAATAAAAAAGTCTGATCGTGCCACACGCGAACGTGGACACGATCAGACTTTTTGTGATTGCACCAATCAATTTAGCCGACGAGAAATTTGATGATAACGAATCCAAAGAAAATGACGGTCATGAAACCGAACATCCCGACGAAGCCGAACACTAAATCCCAAAAATCGTTACGTGGTTCTTCATTGATGTGCTCCCGTGGATCGTTGACGTGTATGTTTACATCCATGGTGCTTACCTCCTCAAAAGGTGAACATGCCGTGTTACAATGAAAGCTCAATGCTTGACCGTCACCCGACTTGTTATTAGTAGTATACCCAATGCGCAAATCATTTGTAAAGATTGCTTAAATATCCCGTGAAAACCTCTTTCTTTAGGTGAGTATATTTCACTTTTTCCGGCCGAATGTGGTATACTAAATTCGTCGACCCATTCGACATTATGATTTGTACCATACGCAGAATTTATCCTGTGAGGAGGAGAATACAATGGCTATCGTCAATGTTACCGATCAATCCTTCGTGAATGAAGTAGAAGGACAAGGAACGGTTGTAGTTGATTTCTGGGCGCCTTGGTGCGGTCCTTGTAAAATGCTTGCTCCGATTCTGGACGAATTGTCTTCAGAACTCGGCGATGATGTTAAAATTGCAAAGGTGAACGTGGATGAGAATCCGGAATCCGCTGCACGCTTCGGCGTAATGAGTATTCCAACGATGATCTTCTTTAAAGACGGCCAACCTGTCGATAAAGTTGTCGGTTTGAACTCCAAAGAAGCCTTGAAGGGTATTATTGCTAAACATCAATAAGCTATAATGGGCTCAAAGCGCATTACGGCTATTCATACAGCGCCTTCGGTATACCCGAAAGGCGCTTTGTGTGGTTTATGATCCGTTATTATTGTAAATCGTCTCCCTGGAGAGGAGGATGAGCATGGACGATTTTGCCAAGCTGCTGGCAGAGCAGGAGAAGGCGCTCGAGAGCATTCGGCATAAGCTGGCTTTGTTGCCGGATCTGCCCGGGTGTTATCTGATGAAGAACGATGCGGGAACCATCATCTATGTCGGTAAGGCCAAGGTACTCAAGAATCGGGTGCGCTCCTATTTTACCGGCAGTCATAACGGCAAGACACAAATGCTGGTATCCGAAATTCGTGATTTCGAATACATCGTGACCGGCAGCAATATGGAAGCACTTATTCTCGAATGCAATCTTATTAAGACCCATCAACCGAGATTCAACGTGTTGCTTAAAGATGACAAAACCTATCCATACCTCAAAATCACGAATGAAGAGCATCCTCGCCTGGAAGTAACCAGAAGGGTGCTTAAAGATAAAGCCAAATATTTTGGCCCATACCCGAACGCATATGCGGCTCAGCAAACGAAGAAGCTGCTTGACCGGATGTATCCTCTTCGTAAATGCGGCGTCATGCCCAAGGAAGTGTGCCTGTATTATCATATGGGACAATGCATGGCTCCATGCGTCAAGGAAGTTCCCGACTCAGCCTATGAAGACATCACGAAGGAAATCCAGTCTTTCCTGAGCGGCGGACATGAGGAGATCAAGAAGGAATTGCAGCGCAAGATGCAGGAGGCGGCAGAGGATCTGTACTTCGAGCGTGCCAAGGAGCTGCGGGACCAGATTATCCACATCGACACGCTGATGGAGAAGCAGAAGATTACAACAACGGATACGAGAGACCGCGACGTGTTTGGATATTCGGTGGACAAAGGCTGGATGTGTGTGCAGATTCTATACATGCGTCAGGGGAAAATGGTACAGCGCAATAAGTCCGTGTTCCCGTTCTATGGCGATGCGCATAGTGATTTCATGTCCTTCATCGCACAATATTACAGCGATAATCCAGCCTTGCCGCAGGAAATCCTGCTGCCTGGACCGATTATGGCCGCGGAGGCCACTGCTTCTGCGGGTACAGCATCAGAAACTGAGCGCAAATCCGTCACGGAGGAAGCTGTGCTTGAGGAACAGGAAGTGGCGATTGGCGCAGTGGATGCCGCTGGTGGTGCGGAAGCGCTGCAGGAGTGGCTTGGCGTGAAGGTACACGTACCACAGCGTGGACTGAAGCGGCAGATGGTCGGTATGGCGTGTGATAACGCGAGGGTATCGCTCGACGAGAAATTCCGCCTGATCGAGCGGGATGAAGAGCGGACCTCGGTGGCCGCTGCGAACTTGGGCGAAGTGATCGGTTTGGAATCACTAAATCGGATCGAGGCGTTTGACAACTCCAACATCCAAGGCGCCAACCCGGTGTCGGCTATGGTTGTATTTACGAATGGGAAGCCTGATAAGAAGGAGTATCGTAAGTACAAGGTTCGTTCCGTTGTGGGACCCGATGATTACGAGACGATGCGCGAAGTCATCCGCCGTCGATATGAACGGGTGTTGAAGGAGAATCTTCCGTTTCCGGATTTGATCGTTGTTGATGGAGCAAGGGCCAAATCTCGGCGGCGATTGATGTGCTGGAGAACGAACTCGGGCTGTTTATCCCGGTCTGCGGACTGGTGAAGGATGCGAAGCATAAGACAGCGCAGTTGATGATCGGGGATCCGCCTGAGCCGGTGTCCTTGCCAAGGGATAGCCAGGAGTTCTACTTATTACAGCGCATTCAAGACGAGGTCCATCGCTTCGCGATATCGTTCCATCGGGAACAGCGCGGCAAGTCGATGGTATCCTCCAAGTTGGATGCGATTCCGGGTATCGGCGAGAAACGCCGGAAGCTGCTGCTGAAGCATTTTGGCTCCGTGAAAAAAATAAAAGAGGCTTCAGTCGAAGACTTCAAGCCCCTTTCCATTGGTGAAAAATTAGCAACAGATATTCTTAAAGCGCTTCGTGAGGAGGAGTCGTAACATACGGCTTCTCTTTTTTTACGGGATTAAATCGGTAGATGACATAGGCTACGATCGCCGGAAGCACGATATAGAACAAGCCGATTAGCAGGTTCGCGGTATCCTTCATCATGACCAGGCTAATGCCCATTAGAATGCTGTTAAAGATCACGTGCGCGAACATGGCTGATAAATATCCGTATTTCAGGAAAATGTAACTGAACAGCAGACCGATAATCACGAGTTCGATGGGGCGCGAGATAATCGGATAGATTGGATACAGCGTATGGCCCAGCGCCCAGATCAGGGACGTGATCAGACTCGCAGCAAAGGTGCTGCGGACGATCTTCTTCAGCATTTTAATACCGAACAGACGATATACCGCCTCTTCTGATATTCCCGCCAGCCAGGCCATCAGTGGGAAGAGCCACGGATACAGCATATTGTAAGGCGATTGGGTCGCATCGGTGGTAGACCACGTATTGAGCGTCAAGCCAAGGATGACGAAGATGATGGTCTGCACGCCGAGCAAGATCAGCGCCCACATATAACCAATCTTCATACTGTCCAGTACATATCGTCCATAACCCGGCTCTTTCGCTCTTGGCCAGGGGTTCAGGCCATCTTCCTTGCGCCAGAGCCCATTCCCGCCGACAAGGGCGAAGTAGAGCAGCGCTGAGAAGATGAGGGAATACACCCCGTAGAATATCATCATCCCCACGACTCCCGCAGATGTCATCCCCTCCGATTTAAAGACCGGAATCAGATTGTAGGTGTTCGCCATCTGGATGACGAACAAGAGCGAAGAGAGGAACAAGCCGCGCTTGAACGACGTATGTGCCTGAGTCTTCACGCTGTACACGATAGCGAGAATCCCGAGAATTAACGTAAACAGACCGTAACCGACCAGCGTCAGCACCATCGCATTCTGCGTCTGCTGTGCAACATAACTGGAATGGGCAGCAGGTACTGAGAATGTAGGTTCAAAGGAACGTAATTTCCCATGCTCAAAAGTAAATTGGAGTTCCAGTCTGGCGTTGCCGACAGCGGCTTCCGGATCTACGTATTTCAGTCTGGGCGCACCCTCTTGGGTAGCCAATTCCAGATGAGACAAGTCATATCCGGCACGCTTCAGCCATGGCTCAGCCAGGATTTGTTTGTCGGCTAGTGTCATGCCATCTTCTGCCGCCAAGAGCATTTGCCGCTGGACGCGACCTTTATTCAGCTCAATGCGGTCGTAGTTGGACCGTGCGAAATCATATTGAAAGCCCACAACACCCGAATTCTGCATATGCACGTCCACGTTCAGCGCATCGCCCCCAGGCTGGCTGAAACGAACGCGGTACACATCGTAGGGATACTTGGCTTCATAGTTCTTGTTATAATCAGAAAGTTTTTTCTCCTTAGACAAATAACCATATAGCTCCGATTTGGATTGATATGTAACTAACGTTTCATCCGCTTCGGCAGCTTGGAATTGCAGATTCTCCTGTGCGAAGCTGGTTGCGGCAGTCCGCGCTTGTTCTTTGGAGATCAGATCGGCCGAGCTGGTTTGCGTCAATTCGCTGCTGGTAGAGGGAAACACCTGGAATATTAGGAACAGGATCAGGCCGACTGTCGCGGGTACGATAAGCTTCTTGAGATTGGCTTCCAGCTTCAGTGGCTCTCTTACACGATTCATGTCATTCCTCCTTGAAGAAAATGGTCTTGTTTCTAATGTGGTACGAAAGTTAGTACAACTGAGAACGCGTAATGTCAATATAACATAGATATGAAGGGTAGCTGCAGCTTATCCCACTCATGACCATGATCCGTTAAAAATGATGAAAATGAATGAAAAGTTTCGAAAACGTTCGATAACCCTATGCTCGTATTCTTGAATATGCCCATTTCCCGCCCTTTTAAAGACTTTTTGGATGAAAAACGGCATTGGGTAACGCCAGCGAATGCTGTATAATCACATCATGCTTCATCAGGAACCGAATATTCCAGCCGAATTTCGATTTGAAAATGGGGGAACCATGTAATTGGGGTGAATTTCATGATTCTGTAAGGATCGTGGATAGGGCGACCTGTGACAAGGCCCGAATCCGTCAGCTAACCTCGTAGGCTGTGCACAGGAACCAGAACCGTGAGGGACACTGCGTTTTCCAGTGTCTTTTTTCTATGACTTTTTTAAGAAGGTGACGGAGTGAACACCAAGTTCAGCTGGTTCAAATTGTCCCCGCCGCAAATACTCGTTCTGGGCTTCGCGGCCATTATTTTAATAGGGACACTATTATTGAAGATGCCTATATCCAGCGCTAACGGGGAACCCTTAGCGTGGGTGGACAGCTTTTTTACCGCCACCTCGGCCGTATGCCTTACCGGTCTTGTTGTGGTGGATACGGGCACAACGTTCAGCATCTTTGGGCAAGTTGTGATCATGCTGCTCATTCAAATCAGTGGATTGGGCTTCATGACGATGGCGACATTGTTCGCCCTCGTGTTCAAGCGTCGTATTCTGTTAAAGGATCGGCTGATTCTGCAAGAAGCATGAATCAAAGCTCAATGGAAGGAATCGTACGCTTGATTCGCAGGGTCATGATCTATACGCTTATCATCGAAGCAACTTGCGCAGCTTTGTTAAGTATACGCTGGGCTTTTGATATGCCACTTGGCAGAGCCGTTTATTATGGTGTGTTCCATGCGATATCGATGTTTAACAATGCAGGCTTTGATCTGTTCGGCGGCTTTCGCAGTTTGACCGGCTATGTATATGATCCGCTTATTAACATGATCATGATGTTCCTGATCGTATCCGGCGGTATCGGATTTGTTGTACTATCCGATTTGATTGATCTCAAGCAGAAGCAGAAACTCTCTCTGCACTCCAAAGTGGTGTTGTCGATGACAGCTACGTTGCTGCTGGTCGGGTTTATCGTCATCTTTATTTTTGAATTCACGAATCCACGAACACTCGGTTCTCTGAACTGGGGCGGGAAGCTGCTTGGGGCCATGTTCCAATCCGTCACACCGCGTACGGCGGGTGCTAATACTATAAATATTACCGGTCTGAGACAGGCTACGCAATTTTTCATCATTATTCTTATGTTTATCGGTGCGTCCCCCGGCTCTACCGGTGGCGGGATTAAGACGACAACCTTCACGATTATGGTTGGAGCCGTGATTGCGATGATCCGCGGGCGGGAGGATATTGTCATGTTCCGCTATCGTTTCGCCCAAGAACGCGTCCTGAAGGCACTGACCATCACTGTATTGGCCGTGCTGCTCGTCTTGACGGTAGCGATGATTCTCTCGACTACGGAAGAGGGGAGTTTTCTGGAGATTTTGTTTGAGGCGACCTCAGCTTTTGCTACGGCCGGGTTATCGATGGGACTGACCCCTGAACTGACGGCGTTCGGAAAAATTTTGCTTAGTCTGACGATGTTCATCGGGCGCCTCGGCCCGCTCACGCTCGCGTATGCACTTGGACCAAAAAAGGGTAAAGAATTATATCGTCACCCAGAAGGCAAACTGATGATTGGATAAGGGGTACAGAAGAGACATGAAACCAAAACAATTTGTAATTATCGGTTTAGGGCGATTCGGCTCGGCTCTGGCGCTTGAATTAATGGAGTTGGGATATGAGGTGCTTGGCATTGACCGTAACGAAGAGATCGTAGATGATTTGAGCGATCAACTGACACATACGGTTGTGGCCGACGCAACGGATGAAGAGGTACTCAAGTCGCTGGGCATTCGTAATTTCGATTGCGGCATCGTGGCCATCGGTAATGACATCCAGATGAGCATCCTATCCGCGATATTGTTAAAAGAGCTCGGCGTAGCTACCGTCGTGGCCAAAGCGATCTCCGTACTTCATGGCAGAGCGCTAGAGAAGCTTGGCGTTGACCGGGTGATTTTCCCGGAGCGGGATATGGGAATCCGTGTCGCGCACCAGTTAGTAACCCCGAACCTGCTCGACTATATCGAGTTGTCTAAGGATTATATCATTGTTGAGATGGCGGTTACAGCGTGCATGGACGGGAAGACGCTTAGCGAATTGAACACGAGGGTGCATTACGGTGTATCCGTGGTTGCTCTTAATAAGCAGTCCGGCATTATTGTCGCACCAACGGCAATGGACGCGGTGAATGCCGGAGATGTTATGGTGGTTATCGGGACGAATGAGAATGTGGAACGGTTTGAATCCGAAGTGGTGAACATGAACGAACGATAAACGATGATACATGTAGAGTCCGACAGATGCAGGGCTTTAGGCTTTGTCTTCGGCTTGTCTGCGGAACAACACTTCGGTCTCCTCGATCCAGCGGCTGGCAGCTTTGCTTAGCTCAGAAGCCTGGCCATAGATGAGCGAGGTCGTGCGACGAGTTTCGATCAGTGCCGGTATATGAATGTCCAGCAGCCCATTATCGGAGAGCAGCTGTGGCCGAAGATACGATTTAGGCAGCAGGGCGGCTGCCTTACACGTTGGGATGAGCCGGACGATTGCCTCGAAGGAGTCGATTTCCATCCGAATATCGGGCATGATGCCCCAGCGATGAAAGAGACCATCGGTCAACTTGCGGTACCAGGTACCGGTTGAGAAGATGATCATCGGCAAGCCCTGAAGCTGTTCAATCCCGACCGCCTCGAGCTCTGCAAGCGGATGGCTGGAGGGAATAACAAGCTCCAGATGATCATCAAACAAAGGGATGCAGTTGAGTCCCGGTTGATTGATGGATGAGGCGACGATGCCGACATCTACCCGTTTGTCTCGTACATACGATACAATTTCATGTGTCTTGCCGGTAATAAGCTTGATCTCGGCCGCCGGGTGACGCTCCATAAAAGCGTTTACGAGGGGCGGCAGCGTTGTCTGCAGTGTCGTTAAGCTGGCACCGAGATTAATCGATATTTGGTCGCCTTCCCGATAATGGGCGAGCGTCTGCATCAGCTTCAATTGCTGTTGACGTTGTTCGAGGGCGTAGGTGTATACGATCTGGCCGATTGAGGTTAATTCCAGGCGTTTGCCGCGCCGATTAAATAATTGCAAGCCGAGCTCTACCTCAAGCTTGGCGATTTTACGAGATAGGGCCGGTTGTGATAAATTTAATAGCTTCGAAGCTTGATTAATGCTCGATTGTTCAACGACAACCGCAAACATGTCCAATTCTTCAAACATGATATTTCCTCCTATTATATAGGTAACTATATATATAAACGTGTTCTTTGATATTTACTTATGCGTATAGCTTATAACGATTAATAATTATATTGCAATTCCATTATAAGAAAAAAAGGAGTAACATGAAACATGACACAAGTTGTTCACAGTATTGTGGAAACCGGCAGCTTTTTGTCGTATCATCGTTTTGGGACATGTGATGTGTAATTGTTCTGAAAATAGGAAAGATTGAAAATTGAAAACGCTGCACATTGGAAAGGGGAACGTCAACTAATGAAAGGGTATTATTCCAGAAAGCTACATTCCTTACTTGGTGTCATACCGCTGGGAGCTTTTCTAATCAGCCATATGATCTCCAACTTTAAGGCTTTCGAGGGTGGAAAGAAAGGCTTTGAGGGAGCTGTACATTTTCTGAACAGCATGCCGCTCGTATTTTTCCTCGAGTTGTTCCTGATCTGGCTGCCATTGCTTTATCATGGTGTTTATGGTTTGTACATTGCTTATCAAGCGAACAACAACGTAGGTAATTATAACTATGAGCGCAATATTCGTTTTACCATTCAACGTATAACCGGGGTCATTACGTTTGTATTCGTTATCTGGCATATGTACGATACGCGTTTCCAGATTATCATCGGCAATATCACCCATGACGATTTGGGCGCTACGATGCACAGCATCATGAACAATCCCGTGCTCTTTATTCTGTATGTAATCGGTGTTGTTTCTGCAGCCTTCCACTTTGCTAACGGCCTGTGGGCGTTCCTCGTTAGCTGGGGCATCACCGTCGGCCCTCGCGCGCAGAAAGTATCGAGTTACATCTGTATGGGCTTGTTCGTGCTGATGAGCGTGCTGTTCGTTCTGGCCATGACTGCGTTCCGCAGTTCTGAGTTCGCAACAGCGATCGATGTAGTTAAGACAGTCTTAAGTTAAAGGGGAGTGAACGATCAATGGCATCTAATATAATTGTAGTGGGTGGCGGCCTTGCCGGATTGATGGCAACCATCAAAGCGGCCGAAGCGGGAGCTCACGTTCATCTGTTCTCACTTGTACCCGTTAAACGCTCTCACTCCGTGTGTGCGCAAGGCGGAATCAATGGAGCTGTAAATACCAAAGGTGAGGGTGACTCTCCTTGGGAGCACTTTGACGATACTGTATACGGGGGCGACTTCCTCGCGAACCAACCTCCGGTTAAAGCGATGTGCGAAGCTGCACCCGGCATCATCCATTTGATGGACCGCATGGGCGTAATGTTTAACCGCACGCCGGAAGGTCTCTTGGATTTCCGTCGCTTCGGTGGTACGAAGCGCCACCGTACGGCTTTTGCAGGTGCAACAACAGGTCAACAACTGCTGTATGCGCTTGACGAGCAGGTTCGTCGCTGGGAGACTGCGGGTCTCGTAACGAAATACGAGAACTGGGAATTCCTCAACGCTATTATTGATGATGAAGGCGTATGCCGCGGTATTTCTGCTCAAGACCTACGGACGATGGAGATCAAGTCGTTCAAGGCAGAAGCGGTCATCTTGGCAAGTGGTGGTCCTGGTATTATTTTCGGTAAAACAACGAACTCGGTCATTAACACCGGTACCGCAGCAAGTGCAGTGTACCAGCAAGGCGTTCATTACGCTAACGGCGAATTCATTCAGATTCACCCAACGGCTATTCCAGGCGATGACAAGCTCCGCTTGATGTCGGAGTCAGCTCGCGGTGAAGGCGGACGAATCTGGACATATAAAGACGGTAAGCCATGGTACTTCCTCGAAGAGAAATATCCAGCGTACGGAAACCTTGTGCCGCGTGATATTGCGACGCGTGAAATCTTCTCCGTCTGCGTAGATATGGGCCTGGGCATTAACGGCGAGAACATGGTGTACCTTGACCTCTCGCATAAAGATCCGAAGGAGCTGGACGTTAAGCTCGGTGGTATTATCGAGATCTATGAGAAGTTCATGGGCGATGATCCGCGTAAGATCCCAATGAAAATCTTCCCTGCCGTGCACTATTCGATGGGTGGAATGTGGGTAGACTACAATCAAATGACGAACATTCCAGGACTGTTCGCAGCCGGCGAATGTGAGTATCAATATCACGGTGCCAACCGTCTGGGAGCGAACTCCCTCGTATCGGCCATTTATGGCGGTATGGTTGCGGGACCGAAAGCAATCGAGTATGTGAAGGGCTTGAAGAAGTCCTCAGAGGATATTTCTTCAACGGTATTTGATCGTGCAGCCAAAGAGCAAACCGACAAGTATGAAGGCCTGCTCAAGATGGAAGGTACGGAGAATGCTTACGTTATCCATAAAGAGCTTGGCGAGTGGATGACGAACAATATGACCGTCGTTCGTTATAACGATAAACTGGAAGCAACTATCGCTAAGATTAAGGAATTGAAACAGCGTTACCGCAATATCAATATGACGGATACTTCCCGCTGGAACAACCAGGGAGTAGCATTTACCCGTCAATTGTGGAACATGCTGGAGCTCTCCGAAGCCATGACACTCGGAGCGCTCCTGCGCGACGAGAGCCGTGGAGCACATTACAAGCCGGACTTCCCGGAACGTAATGATGAGAAATTCCTGAAGACGACTAAAGCAGCGTGGACACCGGACGGACCACAGATTTCTTATGATGAAGTGGATGTTTCCTTAATCCCGCCGCGTATTCGCGACTATTCGAAAGACAAGTAAGAAGGAAGGGGGAATTAATATGTCTCAAACGGCAACCGCTTCAAAGAGTGTTAAATTTATCATTACACGCCAGGACAATCCGGAGACGAAATCCTATGATGAGGAATTCGAACTCCCTTACCGCCCTGGTATGAACGTTATTAGTGCATTAATGGAAATTCAGCGTAACCCGACGAACGCTGATGGAAAGACTACAGCACCGGTATGTTGGGATTCCAACTGTCTGGAAGAAGTCTGCGGAGCCTGCTCGATGGTGATCAACGGCAAACCTCGCCAGGCGTGTGCTGCGCTCATCGATAAGCTGGAGCAACCGATCCGTATTCAGCCGATGAAGACGTTCCCGGTTGTGCGAGATTTGGTTATTGACCGCAGTCGTATGTTCTCGGCTCTGAAGCGCGTGAAGGCGTGGATTCCGATCGATGGAACCTATGACCTGGGTCCTGGACCAAGATGGCTGAGAAGAAGCGTCAGTGGGCTTACGAGCTGTCCAAATGCATGACATGCGGAGTGTGCCTTGAAGCATGCCCGAACGTCAATGAGAAGACGGACTTTATCGGTCCTGCGGCCATCTCCCAAGTGCGTCTGTTCAATGCTCATCCAACGGGTGAGATGAACAAGGAAGACCGTCTCGAAGCGTTGATGCAAGATGGCGGTATTGAAGGCTGCGGTAACTCGCAAAACTGTGTTCGTTCCTGTCCGAAAGGAATTCCATTGACAACATCGATCGCAGAAATGAACAAAGACACGACCAAGCATCTGTTCAAGCGCTGGTTGGGTGTTTAATCCGCAATATTGATGAAAAGCGTCTGAACCGCAGGGTAGCTCTGCGTGTGCAGACGCTTTTTTCATAGGGTAAAATATGAACAGCATTAAAAATTCAGGGAGTGACTGACATGATAACCGAGAGACCGATTACGATGAGCGATATGACAGAACAGCTTCAGATGTTAGGCATTCAGAAGGGGATGACGCTGCTTGTACATTCTTCTTTAAAGAGCCTGGGAGGCTGGGTTGTTGGCGGGGCGGAGGCTATCATTATGGCGCTTGAGGAGGCTGTAGGGGAGGAAGGCACGATCGTTATGCCAACGCAATCGGGCAATTTAACCGATCCGAAGACGTGGAGAAACCCGCCAGCAGATCCGAAATGGTGGGATCTGATCCGAGACGAGACGCCACCGTACCATCCTTACCGTTCAGTTACTTCGGGAATGGGCATAATCCCCGAAGTGTACCGCAAGCAGGAGGGAGTCATCCGCAGTCATCATCCGCAGGTGTCCTTTGCTGCGCGAGGAAGAAGAGCCAAGGAATATATGATGAGCCACCCGCTCTCCCATAGCCTTAGCCATGGCTCACCTCTAGGAAGGTTGTATGATGCAGGGGCCTACGTACTATTGCTGGGAACAGGACATGACACGAATACATCGTTTCATCTGGCAGAGTATCAGGCAGAATGGAAGGGCAAAGAGAAGACAACGCCGCAGGCGCCGGTACGCAGGGCAGCAGGCAGGACCTTGTGGGAGTCGTTCGAAGATATAAATTATCATTCCGATGACTTTGAGGCGTTGGGCGCAGCGTTCGAGGCGGACTGTCCAGAGGCTTACAAGCGAGGCAAGGTAGAGCAAGCCGATTGCGTGTTGGCCGATCAGCGATTGATGGTCGATTATGCGGTACAATGGCTAAAGAGTAATCGTTAGATAATAAGATTCGATTATAAGTAGATGGGAGTTGACCCATAAGAAAGTTTATTCACTTGAGGGTTCCTGAAATTAATCAAAACAAACAATGGCGGTGCTCAGGATGTGATCCTTGCCCCGTCATTGCTTGTTTTGCGGTCCATTGCCGCCTTTTTGAGCAGATTATGGGGAGCGAAAGCCATTCGTCCTCTAGGCTCTTTTTACTTAGCCCGTGAACAACCTTTACGGCATTCACTCCGGTAGTGTCGTTTCCATATTTCATGATCGCTTTCTGTTATTTCTGTTCGCGGAGCCACTACATTCGACTTCGTCGTATTGCCCGTGGTCTAGCTAAGGAGTTTTAATATATATCGTTGTAAAATTTGCTGGAACCTCATTGTCACACAAATATATTAAGAATACATGCCTGCTATTCTGATGTTAGATATTCCACTGGAATGAAACTAGACCACGGTCTATTTATCTCATTACTTTACAGCATTATGTTATGCCACATTGCAAACTCATACTAGGTTATTTGGTGACCAGTCTGTAAAAATGACGGAGATGATTGCTACATATAAAGCTCGAAAAATAGAGGGTTTATATGAAAAAAGTAGCAATTGAGAGTGCTTTTTTTGACTATACTTATCTTTTTTTGTCGAATTAGATTCATTGTCCCACAAAAATATATGACCCTGGTCACTTGGAAGAAATACTACCTATGTTAGAATTCAAGTCAGATATAATCCAAATAATAGAAATGGAGGTATTTTAATGGTTCTGAAGAATAACAAACTTCTGATGCTATTCTTTTCCACAATAATTACTTTGGGTTTGTTTGTACCTTCTGTCGAAGCTTCTGCTTCTAGTAATGCGCTGTCTGAACAACAGATCGCAGACGCAAAAAAACAAAGAGGTGATGAACTCAGTGATTTTATGAATGAACTTCACAGCAAAAAAATTAGAATAAAGGCATTAAACAACCAATTAAATGGCACTGATGGTATTATTATGACTCAAAATGATATTTCCAGTATAACAAGCGAACTAGAAAATTTGAAAAAAGACGTTGCGTATACGGAAGCAAATCTCGAGAGTCTGACAGGCCTCGTAAAGGTAGATAATACAGAAGAACATGGAATATTGCTGCCCGCAGCAGACGGTCAAGTTTCTTTCTCTGGTTCGCTTTACTATGACTCTATCTGGACAGACAGTTGGATAGCGACAGTTGATTATGAGTGGGTAGATCGTGAATATCTAAATCAGCGTTCAGGCTATGGGAATGTAGGGGGTTATGAAGGATTTTCAATCGGCCTAAACAGGCAAGCTCTTACCCATTCAACAAGTGCCTATGTATATGATTACTGGGAAGGTAAAATACAAAACGATGTACAATTTTACCAAAATTACAGTAACTATGGAAGGGCATGGCGATGGCAAGATAGAATATTTGCTGGATCAGTTAGAAACTACAACTCACACTACGGCAACTTTAACTTCTATTTTGAATTTGTTACACCGCCAGGTAGTGGTGCAAAGACTCAGCATTACGGTACCTATGCACATACTTGGGATCAAACTTCTGTGAATAGCATCGGAATTGGTCCATACTCTGCATCATTCGGATGGACTAATGAAGGCAAACAATGGACCGATGCGGGTCAATGGATTTATACGCACTAGGTAATAGTCCCCCCCCATATTTTTTATGAGGGGGGTTTTTCATTCCTGTTAATTAAACTACAATATAATGCAGGGAGTTGATAAATAAATATACGAAAAGAAAAAGGTGATTCTATTGAAGCTAAAAAGATATATTGCATTGTTGGGACTATTATTAATGCTTGGTATCATTGCTCAATTCGTAATTAACGAAAGTAAGACAATCGAAGCCAAAATTGAGGAACAGATTCTAAAAAAAGATAATACCTTTAAAGAATTAGTTCATTTTGATATAAGGAATGATAAAATTTACTCTTTTTATAAAAATCGTATATATGACAATCTAGATGGCCTTGGGATGGGGATAATAGAAGAAGATAGGAAGATGATTACTCATATATTAGGGGGCATCCCTATTTATTCGAATACTGGGTTTACATATGGCACAGGAGAATCTAAAGAAATCAACGAATTTATTATATACGGAACAATAACCAATCCTGAGATAACAAAAATCGAAGTAAACGGCTCTGATTGCGATATAATAAGAGCAAAGGATTTTGATTTGTGGTACTACTTCGCAGATGATTCATCAAGTCGTATCTCTATCCTAGCAAAAGATAAGAATGGTAAAGTGATACTTGAAGAAGTACTATAATATTATTGGTCTCATGTATCCATGATTGTTCGAACGCTTCCCATATTAGCATCCATAAAAGCATTATATACCCTACACTAATATGTAACATCGAATCACATTCTGTGCTAACTCTCATGTTTAAGAAAAGAGAGAGTGTAGGTTGAACACAGAGCAAAGCTGAAGATTGGTGATCAAAGGAACACATGGGACACGTAAACGTGTGTCTTTTTGTGTTTCCTTTTATCTGTGTATTAGAAGGACTATGAAAATACTCGAGTGGGATTATGAAAGAATCGAACGATGTTAAACACATATCTTTAAGGATTTTTTTCGGAACGATTCGTACGCGGAGCGTCTCCTAACAGAAGAAGGGGGGCTTTTCCCGCTAGAACTTTGGGGATACCCCCATTATGGTCAGGGCTTCAACAATTTCTTTAGAATAGCAAGGCCATTCTTGGATGGATAACGGAATTTGAAATCAAAGCGATTCGTCTGCTTCAGCACGCTTTTACTGTGCGAGAACGTGTGGAAGCTGTATTCCCCATGATAGGCTCCCATACCACTCTCACCAACACCTCCAAACGGAAGATAAGGCGTTGCCAGATGCATTAAGGTATCATTTACACATCCGCCGCCAAATGAAATGGAGGACAGGACATGGTCCTGAACATCTTCATTGTCGGTGAATAAATATAATGCCAGTGGTTTAGGGCGGTCATTAATTGCTCGAATGGCATCATTCAGATCATCATAGGTCAGAATTGGGCATAACGGGCCGAATATTTCTTCCTCCATCACAGGCATATCCCACGTAATATCATCGAGTATGGTAGGCTCAATCCGTAATTGATCCTTGTCTGTTCTTCCTCCATGCCGTTGATTCCCGTTATCTAGAAAGCTAGACAACCGGTCATAATGCTTCTTGGAAACGATACGGCCATAGTCTATGTTGGTTAGTGGATCTTGACCATAAAACGATGTAATTGAACCTTTCAGATGGGAGATAAACTTCTCTTTCACTCGGCTGTGCACGAGAAGGTAATCCGGAGCGACACATGTCTGTCCGGCATTCGTGAATTTACCGAAAGCCACGCGCTGGGCGGCGAGCTCTAGCGGAGCATCCTCATGAACAATGCACGGACTCTTGCCCCCAAGCTCGAGCGTAACGGGAGTTAGTCGCTTGGCTGCCGCCTCCATGACAATGCGACCGACATGGGTGCTGCCTGTGAAGAAAATATAATCCATCGGCTGCTCCAGCAGGCTCGTACTCACATCAGGCCCACCCTCTACAGACGCCACGTACTCCGGTGGGAAGGTTTCTTGGATAATGGAGGTAATGAGTCCCGAAACGGCAGGCGTTAGTTCAGACGGTTTCACAATCGCTGTATTGCCGGCGGCTAAGGCTCCGATCAGCGGAGAGATCGCTAACTGCCAAGGATAGTTCCAAGGGGCGATAATTAAAGCCTTGCCATACGGCTCGGGATAGATCATGCCGCGACTACCGACATGGGTAAGCGCGGTTTTTACACGACGCGGCTTGGCCCAGCCTTTCAAATTCTTTATGATGAAAGAAAGTTCCTTATACACGATGCCAATCTCGGTCGTATACGCTTCTTGCTCACCCTTGTTCAAGTCCTTGCGCAGAGCGCGAATGATGTCACTCTCGCGCGCAATGATGACCTGTCTTAACTTACGCAGCTGTTGTAGTCGAAATCCGACTTCACGCGTAATGCCCTTGTGAAAAAAACGCTCCTGTTCCGAAACTATAGCCGCAATCGAGTCGTTAACATTCATAGATAAACTCCTTTCATTTCAACTCCATTAGATATGTATACCCCTATGATTGAATTATGTATGTTGTCATTATTATATAGGAGGATGCGGATATATGAAAAATGCTGCCTCTGATGTTGAGAACACAAGCCCGACCGGGGCTTCAGGAAAAGGCAAAGCCATGTCCCGCCGCCAGTTCCTGAAACTGGGCGCGTCAGCGATTGCAGGTACTGGGCTGATTGGGGCAACATATGCATCATTATGGGAACCCAAACAGTTGGACATCACGAGGTTAACGCTCGCCTACTCGTCGCTTCCGCGGCCGTTTCATGGGCTTAAGATCGCACATTTCAGTGATTTGCATCTGGGGTTCCAGACCAGCGTAAAGGATGTCACGCGCCTTGTGGAAGCCATTCATGATGAACAAGTCGACATCGTCTGCTTCACGGGCGATATGGTGGATGGCGAAGCAGAAGAGATGCTAGCCGCCGTTCAGCCGTTATCCATGCTTCGGGCACAGCTTGGCGTATTCTCGATCTTGGGCAATCATGATTATGGCCATGTGAACCGATTGATCTCCCTGGAGGAGGAAGCCGGATTTCAAGTGCTCCGCAACACGCACGTCAAGCTCAAGCGGGAAGGGGCAGTCATCGCCATTGCAGGTTTGGATGATGGCATCTGGGGCCAGCCTGACCTTGAAGCTGCTCTGCAAGGGGTGTCTTCGGAGACGTTCAAGCTGCTGCTTATGCATGAACCCGATTTTGCGGATACGGCGGCCGTCTACTCGGTACAACTCCAGCTGTCAGGGCACAGCCACGGGGGGCAGATTCGGCTCCCTTGGATTGGGGAGGTCATAACGCCTCCAGGAGCGAAACGATACGTACAAGGACTGTACACGCTCTCTGAAGGGACGCAGGTATACGTTAACCGAGGAATCGGTACGACGCAATTGCCGATGAGGTTTCTCTGTCAGCCGGAGCTTACCATTATCACGCTGCATTCATCCATCCATTAATCAACGTAAAGTATGGAAGTCCAATTTTGTTACACAAATGAAATATACCTGTTATCAAACTCTAACAGCGGCAGGGTACACTTATCACATGACCCCCTTTTGAGAATATATATATGGTTTTGGACCCATTGATGGGTCCACTTTTTTTTGCCCGAATAAACGGATATACAAAAAGCAGAAGGTAACGCTGCCTCTTAAAGAAGAGGAACCGTTACCTTCTGCTTTTGTTCGAAATAGACCCATTCGTTATAACCGATATCTTTGAGTACTTTGGCAACCTCATCGAATTCGTCGCCGACTCGGGAGGGCTTGTGAGCATCGGAGCCAAAGGTGATGTCTACTCCATGATGATGGGCGACTTCGAGAATTGCGTGGGAAGGATACCAGCCGCCGGAGAGTTTGGTTTTGCCGGAAGTGTTGACTTCGATGGCCAGGCCGCACTCGGCGATGACCCGCAATGTCTCATCGATCGCTTCATCCGTAACAATATCGGAGAATGGCGGATAATTGCCCTTCATGGCATCCATGTGCGCGATAATCTGGAACATCCCGCTTCGAGCGGATTGGCGAATGAGGTTGAAATACTCCTCTTTGTCAGCTTTTTGCTCGTCGGTCGTTAAGTGATTCCAGCGATTTTTATTGAAGATACTGACATCACGGACATGATGAATGGAGCCAATAATGTAATCGAAAGGGTGTGCGGACAACGCTTGTTGATACACGTGAGCATGTTGAGGGAAATAGTCGGCTTCAATGCCGAGCAGTACCTTGATTTTCCCTTCGTACTCTTTCTTGATGTCCAGTACTTCGCGAACATAGTGATCGAATTCGCGCTTGGCCATCGAAATCGAAGGGAAGGGTTGTTCCTCATCACTCCCGAAATAAGGGGTATGATCGGAGATGCCAATCACTTGGAAATCAGCCGCAATCGCCGCTTCGACATAGTCACGAATGTTTCCGTCTGCATGACCACAACGAAAATGATGCGTGTGCAAATCAAATTTCATGAATCGTTCCTCCTCATTATTCACTGCTTATAAATTGTGTTTCCGGCATGCCCTTAAGATCGCTTAGAAATTGGCGCATGGCCGAGCTTACGTATCGTCCGCTCTTGTAGATCACGCCGACGGGATGGCTGACCTCGAGTTCTCGCAGCGGAACGATCTGAAGTGAGCCGTTGCGCAATTCGGTGGAAATGGATTGCTTGGAAATGATGGCCGCCCCGAGATTGATTTCGACCATTCGCTTAATTTCCTCACTGCTGGACAATTCCATCACAACATGGGGCTGAATGCCATGCTTCTTCATCACTTCATCGGCGAAACGCCTGCCTACCGTATCGCGGGATAGTAGAATGAGCGGAATGCCGCCCAGCACATCGATACTTGCTGTAGAGAGTTTAGCTAAAGGATGCTGAGGTGATACGACCAGTTCGAAGGAATCATAATATAGGACGGACGTGCTGAGATTCGGATTGCGTTCAATTAAATACCCGAGTCCGATGTCGATCAGTCCATTCTCCACGCTATGGTAGATTTGGGATGACGCCATGGATTGGATGGTGGTCTTGATATGCGGGAATTGATCCTGAAAATAGGAAAGTACCCGTGGAAGGATCTGAATCGCGATCGAAGTGGTCGTACCCAGTTGAATATGACCCTGCGGGGTTTGATCCAGGTCATTTAGACGCTGCTTCAGTTCATCCACGATACTGAGGATTTGTTCGGCATGCTCGACGAACACTTGCCCCCGGTCGGTAAGCGTCACCGGCTGGCTTCGGTCCACAAGCACGGTCTTGAACTCTTCCTCCAGACTCTTGATCTGGGCAGATACGGCCGGTTGAGTCAGATTGAGCAGCTCTCCCGCTTTACGAAAGCTCATCGTTTTGGAGATGGTAATAAGCGTTTCCAATTGGCTGATGTTCATAGCCTTCCTCCTTACTTGATTGGTTTCTTCCGCGTTAGGGATCGCATCGCTTTCTTGTTTGATCTAAATTATAGCTATTCTGCCGGGTGGAGCAATTCAGTCAGCATGGAAGCAGATAACCGCGTTGACGAATAAAAGATTTGACTTTCGCCATATTTGTTATTAAAAGATACGAAAAGCTTCCGATAATAGTAAAGTAGACATATGTATCGGGTGCGACCAAAGACCTGAATATCGTAATGGAATATTGCGTGCAGCCGCGTTCTCGTTCAGAGCAAAGCAGGCATCAGTCTGTATTGTTACAAGGGCTGCCGCTATTTTGTGATGATTTATTACAAGGTATCCATTATAATGTTTAAATAAATAGACAGGACTTTGGGACCCTGACCATCAACCCAGTGAAAGGGGAGTATTTAGGAATGAAAGCGGAAGTCATCAATCCTTTTTTAGAGTCCGCACGACACGTGATCGAACAAGTCATACAGGTTTCACCTTCCACGGGGAATCTTGGGGTCAAAGAGATTGTATATATTGAGAATCATATCTGGATTCAGATCGGCATGACGGGACAGATGAATGGTGACATTATATTCGGAATCCAGGAACAGGTTGCATTACATATGGTATCCGTCATGATGGGCGGTTATGTGATTACGGAGATGGACGAGATGGGTCAAAGCGCGATATCCGAGCTGGGTAACATGATTAGCGGCAACGCCAGCACGATTCTGGCTGGCCAAGGCGTGGCTGTCGACATTACACCGCCGCGAATTATTAAATCGGAACGCACGACCAGCTTTATTCAGAAGAAGGCGCTCTGCATACCGCTGCGGATGGAAGGGATCGGCGAACTGGATATTCAAGTCATGATTTCATAAAATAAGAGTAAGCAATCCCACGCCAGTACGTAATACGTACCGGCGAAGAAAGGGGCCATGAAATCATGCTGAAGGACAAGATTATCGTTATTACAGGAGCATCCAGCGGCATCGGAGCTATTATGGCAGAGAAGTTATCAAGCGAAGGTGCTTATGTTGTGTTATGTGCACGTTCTCTTGAACGTCTGCAAGAGGTAGCGGAACGGCTCTCTTCGCCTCATGAAATAGCGACATTGGATGTTCAGGACCCCCAGCAGACAACATCTGTAATCAAGGGGATTCTTGATCAACACGGCCGGATCGATGTATTGATTAACAATGCTGGTTATGGAAAATTCGAGTCCATCATGGATATGTCTCAAGACGAGTTCCAAGATATGATGGACGTAAACTATATGGGCATTGTGCGATGCACCCAAGCTGTACTGCCGGGCATGCTGGAACGAGGAGACGGACAAATCGTCAATATCGCCTCCATGGCCGGGAAGATTGGAACCGCCAAGTCTACGTCCTATAGCGCAACCAAGCATGCCGTGCTCGGATTCAGCAACTCCTTACGGCAGGAGCTGAGACATACAGGAATAACGGTGTCCACCGTCAATCCTGGACCGATCGATACGCCATTCTTCTCGCTGGCCGATCCATCCGGCGGTTACGTGAAGAACGTAAGTTGGTTCATGATGCAGGCCGACTATGTCGCTGATCAAGTCGTCAGACTGGTGAGAAAACGGAGGGAAGAGCTTAATCTTCCGCGGCTGGCTTCATTCGCCATTCGCCTGTATCAGCTGTTTCCAAGATTCGCGGATCGTGTGTCGCATAAATGGATGAATAAGAAGTAAGCCGTTTGTTACAAAGCTTCCGTCTCCAGCACGATATCGTGAAGAAGCGCCAAGGCTTGTTTCGTTGTTGCTGCATCCGATGAGAGCTGTGTAATTACTTGGTCGAGTCGTTCCTTGTAATTCGCCGGTCGAATGGGAAAGCTCTCGATCATGGCTACTGCCCGCTTCTCATTGATGCAGTATGACTCATTCTTAGCGAAGAGTACTTGATTCAAGCAAGCGATCGTGCGAAAGCAGTGTCCGGCAACGTACGTAATGTCGTCACTTCCTGCCGTCTTGTCGGCCAACATGAAGGAGAAAGAGGCTTCGAAGCCGAAGGATCGGATGATCGCTTCCTTCAATGCGTTCGGGTAAGGCTTTGTTTTCGTTTTCAGAGTCTGAATCCGTTGATCGGGGTCGGCCAAAATAGCAGCGATGGAGACCTCACCCATATACATGACATTCAAATAAGCATGCGGATGCCCGGTTTGGTAATGCGCTGACACCTTTCCGGATGAACAATCATCAATGATCCGCGACACCTGCTGAACATCGCGGAATAAGAAATCCACATGATGGCC
>NZ_BAZR01000020.1 GCF_001315105.1 Paenibacillus sp. JCM 10914
GGCAGCAGCACCGAAGCCGCCCGCTGCGCCGGCGCTGCTTGAAGTGCGCTCGCTCAGCTATCGTTACCCAGGGGGGCGCGAGGTGCTTCGCGACATAGATGCCGCGTTGTACCCTGGGCAACTTACGCTGCTGACCGGCGAGAACGGCTCCGGCAAGACCACGCTGAGCCGTTTGATTGTGGGCTTGCTGCCAGCACCCGCTGCACGAATCTACTTCCAGGGAGAGGACGTGCAGCGACTGCCGGTTTACCGCCGAGCGGAACAGATCGGCTATGTGTTTCAGCAGCCGGAGTACATGTTCACCTCCTCCAACGTGTGGGAAGAACTTATCTATTGCCTGCATGGCGGAATATCGGAACGGCAGCGTGCCGCCTTGACAGCTGAGCAGCAAGAGCGGGCAGCAATGCTGCTGGAAGTGGCCGGATTGTCTGATCGGCGCTCGATGTCCCCGTATTTGCTCAGTTATGGTGAGAAGCGGCTGCTGAGTATCATCTGCCAGCTAATACTCCCTCGTGCATTGTATATTCTCGACGAACCGACCTCCGGCATGGACTATGCAGGCATCGACCGAGTCGTTCATCTGTGCCGTATCGTGATGAAGGAAGGCGCGGCCGTGCTGATGATTACGCATGATCCGGAGCTTATGAGTCCTTACGCGAACGCCTTCATTCATCTGCGTAACGGAAAAAGTGACTGTGCATCCTACGAGTAAACCTTTATAATAGTAATGTTACACGCTGTGGAAGCGCTCCTGTCTAGGGAGGCGCTTCTTATGTGTTTTATGCTTGCTCTAAGTCATGAGCTTAAGAACTGACACGTGCAGCGTTGTTGGCTTTATAGAGTAAAGGGGACGAAGAATGTGAGCACAATCAAACATAATAAACGAAGTTACATACTGCTGGGCATCTTGCTCTCGACGTTTATGGCAGCCATTGAAGGAACCGTTGTCGGTCCGGCTGGACCGGCGATCATCAGCAGCTTGGGCAGCGTCAGCCTGATGAGCTGGATATTTACCGCGTATTTGCTGACGATGGCCGTTACGACTCCGATATTCGGTAAGATCAGTGATCTGTACGGACGCAAGCCCGTGTTCCTGTTTGGATCGATTGTATTCCTGGTCGGATCTTTACTGTGCGGGCTGTCGCAGACCATGACCCAGCTCATTATTTTCAGAGCGATTCAGGGGATTGGTGCAGGTGCCGTTATTCCCGTCACCTTCACGATCGTCGGGGATATTTATAATCTGGAGGAACGGGGTAAAATCCAGGGGATGATCAGCTCGGTCTGGGGAATATCCTCCTTGATCGGTCCGCTATTGGGCGGTTATTTTGTTGACTACCTGTCTTGGCATTGGATCTTTGTCTTCAACGTTCCGTTTGCAATCTTCTCGATATGGTTGATATATCGTTATTTCCGGGAAGAGCGGGTCACTCGTAAAGTTTCGATCGATTACGGCGGGGCGGCACTGTTTACGATCGGTATGACGGCTTTGCTGTTTGCGCTCGCGGTTGGTGGAGGCGAAGCTTATTCCTGGAGCTCGCCGTTCATGTTAAGTCTGATCATTGGCTCCGTTGTGCTGTTGGCCGCCTTTCTGATCGTAGAGAGCCGGGTGAAGGAGCCGATGCTCCCGCTCAAGCTGTTCAGGATCCGGGATATCTCCGTGTCCACCGTAGCTAATATCTTGGTCAGCGCGCTCATTATTGGTCTGACGACGTACTTGCCGCTGTGGATTCAAGGCGTACGCGGCGGCAATGCCACGCTTTCGGGACTGACACTCGCGCCGATGTCGATCGGCTGGCTGATTGGCTCGGTCATTAGCGGACGGCTAATCGTGAAGGCTGGGTCTCGCAAAACGGCATTAATTGGATCTGTTTTTCTCATTGTGGGTGCGGTCGGATTAGCCTTCATGCATAAGGACACCGCGCTGGGCTTGCTGCTCATGTATACTTTTATTTACGGACTGGGCTTCGGCTATATTTCGACTTTATTTCAGATTATTTCGCAATCTTCTGTCGGCTATCAAGTACGAGGAGCGTCAACTGCCCTGAATTCGTTCATTCGAACTTTCGGTCAGACCGTGGGTGTCGCGGTATTCGGACTATGGGTCAATGCTGGTATTGCCAAGCGCATTGCTGCCGAGCCGGGAGCACCGGGGATATCGAGCGATGACATCAACAAGCTGCTTTCCCCGCACGGCATGACGGAATTGCCGGAAGGCTCAGGCAATCTATTAAGCGGCATTTTAGAAGGCAGCTTAAACTCCTTGTTCATCGTGATGGCGGCGATGGCGGTCATCACCATGCTCATCGTTGCTGCCTTCCGTAATGCGCCGCCACAGCCGGAGGAAGTAGCGGGAGAAGAACGCACGTCCTAATAGAGGGACTTTGACTTTGCGGCGATCCAGCGCGGCGAAACGCCGCAACAAGTCCCTGAGAGGGACTTGCGCCGCGCGAAAGCGGGTAAACCGTCGCAACAAGTCCCTGAGAGGGACTTGCGCCCCGCGAAAGCGCGGAAACCATCGCAATAAGTCCTCCAGAGGGACTTGCGCCCCGCGAAAGCGCGTAAACAGTCGCAACAAGTCCCTCTGAGGGACTTGCGCCGCGCGAAAGCGCGTAAACCATCGCAACAAGTCCCTCTGAGGGACTTTGCGCCGCATCATCTGCCCACGATCGAGGCGGTATCCAAGAGGTCATGCAGACCCAAGCTTGGATACCGCTTCTTTGTATTATCCGAACGTATCCGAAGCTTGTCCCGATCTTGCGATAATCCCCTGATTGTTGGGTAAATGCCCTATCGGTGAATGGGCGAACTCCGATATAATAAACATATTTGTTTTTGTGGGAGCGCTCATCACACTAAAGGGGAAACATCAATGACCAAATTCAACTTGTTTCGCAAAATGGTATTGTTTATTTTTCTCATGCTCATCCCGATCGTCGGTCTCTACTTCTATTCGAACAAGACGACTACGGACGTGCTAAGCCAGGAACTCAGCCAATCCAATACGAATCAGCTCGTGTTCTTTCAGAATCAGGTGAACACTAACATTGACATCCTGGCTTCCTGGCCGAACCTGCTCTTGCATGATCCGGACATCGCCAGCTTTCGCGACATCTACCTCCGGGATGAATATTTGAATTTGGACGCGATTAATTTGGTGAAGCAGATTCAGACCAAGTTGAGCATTCAGGAGAGTTCCTCGAATTGGCGCAGCCATCTGGCGATTTATTCTCCGTCGCTCGGGCGAGTGGTTACGGAGAGTGAGGCGGGCTTCTATTCGCCAGAGGAACTCGAGCGGAATGTGCGGCCTGGATGGCAGGTCGTTCCATACCATGAGGGAAATGAGCAGCGATTTCTTTTTGTGTGGTATTCGGTTGCGCCGTATTCCAGTGCGAATCAGACGGGTAAGTCAAACACTGTGATTAAGGTGGAGTTTGACAGTACGAACTTTCAGGACATGCTGGATCGATTCAAGAGCGACGGCAGGCGGGATCCGTTCTACTATAAACCGGGCATGGGCGTCATCTATAATCGAACGGCTGATCAGGACATGATTAACGAGATGATCGCGAAGCTGGAGCTTGAACCGCTCGAAGCGGTGGAAAGCCGGGTAAAGGACGTAGGAGGCAAAACCTACTCGGTCAGTATCGTATTATCCGATACAACGGGCTGGTATCTGATCGACTATATTCCGCTGACGGATATTATGGAGCCGATCCATACGTCCAACCGCCTCTTTTACATCTCGATGAGCGCATTGTTATTAATGAGCTGTCTGGCGGCATATTTGCTCTACTCCCACGTCCAGGTACCGATCAAACAACTGGTACATGTGTTTAGGAGGCTTCAGGCGGGAGATTACTCGGCGCGAATGAAGGTCACGGGCAGAACAGAATTCAGCTTTCTTGCGACGAGGTTTAACTCGATGGTCGAGCAGATCCAGGAACTGTTTGAGCATGTGTACCTGGAGAAGATTCATGTCAGGGAAGCGAAGCTCAAACAGCTTCAATCCCAGATTAACCCGCATTTTTTCTATAATTGCTTTTCCTTCATAACCAGCATGGCCAAGCTCAGGAAATACGAAGCCGTGGTGGCGATGTCCCACAGTTTGTCCCGTTATTTCCGCTATACGACAAGACAGGAGCGAGAGCTTGTCTCTTTATCCGAAGAGATCGAATTCGTTACGCATTATTTGGAGATTCAACAGATGCGCATGAAGCGGCTTCACTATCAGGTGGAGCTGGCGCCGGGGGCTGAGCGGATTGAACTGCCTCCGCTCGTCATACAGCCACTGGTAGAGAACGCGGTTATCCATGGTATCGAGCCGAAATCAGGCGAGGGAGGGATCCTCATATCTTTTCGGATTAACGGAGATGTTGCGTGTATCCAGGTCGATGATAACGGGATCGGGATGAGTGAGGATAAACGGATGGAGTTGGAAGATCGAATGAACAAGCCGATGGATGAGGAGATGGGCTGCGGTGTATGGAACGTGTATCAGCGGATGCGGTTGCGATATGGGGAGACAGCCGGTCTGCGGTATGCGCCATCTCCGCAGGGTGGTATTCGTGCTGTTCTTTACTGGCCGATATCGGAAGACATGCAGCAAGCGCTGGATCAGGATCAGGGAGGCGGGCAAGGATGAATATCCTATTGGTGGATGATGAGAGTTATGTGACCGAAAGTTTATATCAGACGATTCCTTGGAATGAGCTTAGCGTTCGTGAGGTATACCAAGCTGCTTCGGCGCTGGAGGCGATCGATCTGCTCGAGGCGCATGAGATCGATATCGTGGTGACGGATGTACGGATGCCCGCAATGACCGGTCTGGAATTAATGGAGACACTGGCAGATCGTTGGCCGCAGGTGCGCTGCATATTGCTGAGCGGATATTCCGATTTTGAGTATGCCAAGCAAGCGATCCGTCTACAGGCTTCGGATTATATATTAAAGCCGGTAGACGACGGTGAATTTATCCAGAGCGTCCATGCGACAGTGACATCCATTCAAGCCGAACGCGAGGAGTTGGGGCATTATTACCATTTGTTGTACAGCCGTAAATCCGATTTTGGGATATTAAGAACGACTCTGCTGCGCGACTTGGTGCTCGGACAAGAGGTAGCGCAGCACTACATTCAGACGAAGCTTAATGAATACGAAATTCCGCTTGAGGTTAACAAATCTGCGTTGATGCTGCTCATTCAGCTTGGTCCGCGCTTCCGCGGCATGGATGATCATTCATTGGGCTTGATGGAATATGCCATCGGCAACATCGCTGAAGAAGTGTTGATGGAATCGTTCCATGTATGGCCTGGCAAGACACCTCATCATTGCATGGTGCTGCTAGTACAGAGGAAGACGACAGGACATGAAGGGGGACGGGCACAAGCGATCGATCGGGAATTGCTGCAGGGCCTCGTGTTGCAGTTCCAACAAGAGGTCAAAAACTACCTTCGTGGGGAGATCGCCGTATACGTCACATCCTCATTCCGATTCCCTTCCGAGATCTCAGCAGTGTATCGTTCCGGGCTAGGTGATCTCTATAGATGGGAGCAGGAACCTGGCCATAATCTGCGATTCGCTGATGATGATCGCGTACAGCAGCGGGATTCTTCCGTGCAAGCCATCGATTTGCTGAATCGGCCGCCGAGTCTGCTGCATCTGTTGGAGACAAGGCAATGGGAGACCGCTCACGAGAAATTGGAGAAAGCCTTCACCGCAATGGAGGCTGAACATATAGGCCAGGCCTCGATTCATGAGGCATTCTTGTCGGTCACGAGCGCATTCATGTACATCGCTCACAAACAGGGCTATTACATCCATCAACTGGATCAAGCCGGTTTTGATCCGCTCTACATTCAGCAGGTTGTGCAGTCCGTCTCTAAACTGAGTAATTGGTCCTTCGAAATGTTGAAGAAACTATCGGATATCGCCTCGACCCAGGAGACCACAAGCAAGAGCCATATCATCAAGCAGGTTCAGGAGATGGTAACAGCGGATTCGGGGTATGATCTGTCGGTCAAGACGATCGCGGATCGGGTATTCTTACATCCTGTGTATTTGTCCAAGATATATAAGAACGAAACTGGAGAAGGCTTGGGGGATTACATTATCCGGAAGAGAATGGAGCGCGCACTTTATCTATTGAAATTCACGAACAAGAAGATTTATGAGATTACAGCCGAACTCGGATACCAGAACCCGCAGTACTTCAGCAAAATGTTCAGGAAGTATTATGGCATGACGCCCAACGAGTATCGTGATCAAGGATGTTGCTAAAGGTGCGGAAATCTTCGATTCGTGACATAGGATGCTGCACGGCATCCCTCTATAATTATATATGTATTCCATATGGTTGAAGGGGGATTTGGTATGAAAGGAAGTCAAAGACGGCTACTGTCGACCCTTGCGGCATCACTCTTGCTGGTTGGTAGTTTGGCGGCATGCTCGGGTGGAGATAGTCAGCCGCAAGAAGCAGCGAAGCCTGTTGAGCCCAAAAGTGAAAACGTCTACAAAGAAAAGTATGATCCAGAAGTAACGATTACGACCGTGTGGGGCGTCGATCCGACGCTGCAATTTAAAAATGGAGAGACCATTGAGAATAATGTCGCCACGAAATGGGCGAAGGAGCAGCTCGGAATTAACATAAAGTCGCTGTGGTCGATTACCGATACGAACGGTGCGTTTGCAACCAAGCTGCGCTTGGCAATGTCCTCAGGCCAGGAAATGCCCGATATCGTCACCCTTGGAACAGAGAATAATCAACTGGCTCAAGACCTGATTGATTCGGGCATGTTCACCGACGCGGGAGCGTTGTTTGACCAATATGCATCCGATACATGGAAACGAGCGATGGATCTGGATTCGGGCGTGTGGAATCAATACAGCCGTGAGGGCAAGCGCATGGGGATTCCAGTACTGGATTTTGCATATAATCATGATTATGTATTATGGATTCGCCAGGATTGGCTCGACAAACTCGGTATGAGCGCACCGAAGACGATGGATGAGCTCGAACTCGTCATGGATGCCTTCAAGAACCGGAATCCCTCCGGGCTTGCCCCGGATAAGGTAACGCCGCTCAGTATTGGCTTCAAAACCTCGATGCGGACGTGGATGGGGGATCCGTCATGGGTGTTTGGCGCTTACGGGACCTTGCCGCAGCAATGGAACGTAGCGGAAGACGGCACGCTGGAGTATGGCTCGGTGAATGCCAGCATGAAGCAAGGCTTGGTGAAATTGAACGAATGGATGGACAAGGGATATATCCCGAAGGAAGCAGCGCTTTGGGATGAGAACAAGACCTCTGAACCTGCCGTGGCTGGAACCGCCGGCATCATCCCGGGTCCTTACTGGATGAGCGGCTGGCCGCTGCTGGATACGGTAAAGAATGCGCCCGAGGCCGTATGGAAGCCGGTACAGATCCCAGCGGGTCCAGATGGAATCGCGATGCGGCACGGTACGCAATACACGAACGGCGTTACGCTGATCAACAAGGACATGGAGCATCCGGAAGCGTTCTTCACTTATCAGAATTATTTGTTTGATAACTTTGCCGTATCGAAGGAAGGCGGCGAATTTGCGAACGGTCTGTTCGAGGGTTACGACTACGAGTTGGATGCCGGTGGCGAGATGGTACCTAACGATCAGATCGAGGGTGGATACGTCAATGTTGTTCGTTATCTGCTCGTGCGCGATGGTGCGCGAATTCCGGATGAGCAGATGAAGCGCTGCTGAGGCTGGCCAAAGGGGATAAACCACAGACGCGTCTGGAGAAAGACGTGGCTGTGAACTATGGCAAAGATACGCCTGCGGCTGCCGAGGTGCTGTTGAGCCAGGAGGAGATCTCCAAGATGGATATGTTTACAGGACCGGTAACCGCGACGATGAAATCGAAGTGGGATTATCTGACCAAGATTGAGAATCAGCTTCTGAACGAAGTGATCTATGGCAAGCAACCGGTTGAAGCATTTGATAAGTTCGTGCAGACGTGGAAAGAAGGCGGCGGCGACCAAATCACGAAAGAGGTTAACGACTGGTACCAAAGCGTGAAATAAAGTATGTGTACGTAGCGGAGAGCGGCCCATGTGGCTGCTCTCTTTTGCATGTTGCAAGGAAGGGTCCAGATTGATTGGGATCGTGCCATTTATGTTGGTTTTGTGGGCTGTTTTGGTATCGTCGCCAGCTTCTATAATCAAGAGGTAGATGATTATACGGGAGGATCTTGGATGAAGAGGATAAAGAAAACATGGCCATTCCACGTTATGCTGTTGCCAGCCCTGATCTGTCTGTTTTTGTTCAGTTATTTGCCTATGGGCGGTATTATCATGGCCTTTCAGGATTTCAAGCCATGGCAGGGTGTTGGTGGGTCTGCTTGGGTCGGACTGGATAACTTCCGCTATTTATTTGAAAGACAGGACAGTGTGCAGGTGATATGGAACACGTTCGTCATTGCGGTATTGAAGATCGTGTTTAACCTGTTGATTCCATTTATATTTGCGATTTTGCTGAATGAAGTCCGTAAAGTCGTGCTTCAGCGCACGATCCAGACGATGGTGTACCTGCCCCATTTCCTGTCCTGGGTCATCCTCGGCGGCATTTTGATCGAGATGCTGGCCATGGATGGTTTCGTTAATCGTATTTTGGTCGCGATGGGCGTGGAGCCGATTTTTTTCCTTGGGGACAATGACTGGTTCCGGTTCACGGTTATTGTGTCCGATGTGTGGAAGGAGTTCGGCTACAATACGATTGTATTTCTGGCGGCACTAGCGGGAGTAAGCCCGACACTGTATGAAGCAGCAGAGATGGATGGGGCGAGCCGCTTCAAGCAGACGCTGTACGTAACGATTCCGTCCATGCTTCCGATCACCGTCGTAGTCGGCACGCTTGCGCTGGGTAACATTCTCAACGCTGGTTTTGATCAAATCTTCAATCTGTACAACCCGCTCGTGTACGAGAAAGGGACATTATCGATACATTTGTATATCGCACCGCGATTTTGAACGGAGAGATGGGATTCGGTACAGCCATTGGATTGTTTAAATCGGTCATCAGCATGGTGCTGATTCTCGTATCCTATCGGATGGCCTATCGATGGGCGGGCTACCGCATATTTTAGAAGAAGGAGGAGTCACCATGTACCATAGAACGATAGGTTATCGGGTATTTAATGTATTTAATATTGGCGTGCTCACCGTGCTCGCCGTGCTCTGCATCATTCCGCTCATTCATGTGCTCGCCATTTCCTTTAGCTCCAAAGCGGCGGCTGATGCCAGCCTGGTAGGACTGTGGCCGGTTGAATTCTCGCTGGAAGCGTACAAGAAGACGATTAACAATCCCACCTTTCTGCACTCGATTTGGATTTCAATCGCTCGTACCGTAATTGGCACGGCCATCACGCTGGCGGTGACTTTTCTAGCGGCCTATCCGCTGTCCAAAGAGAATCGCGTGTTCCGCAGCCGCAGCTTCTATTCCTGGCTGTTCGTGTTCAGCATGATTTTTAACGGCGGTCTGGTTCCGTTCTATATCGTGATTCAGAAGCTGGGTCTCATCAACTCGTTTTGGGTGCTGGTGCTTCCAAGTACGGTCAATACCTTTCTGGTTATTCTGATGCTTAATTTCTTTCGCGGGATTCCCAAAGAACTGGAGGAGGCGGCGTTAATCGACGGTGCAGGACATTTTAAAACCCTATTTCGCATATATCTGCCGATATCCTTGCCCTCGATCGCAACCATTGCGCTGTTCAGTATGGTGTTTCACTGGAACTCGTGGTTTGACGGATTGTTGTATTTGAATAACGCCAAGGACTTTCCGCTTGCCACCTTCTTACAGACGGTTATCATCCAGCAAGATATGAGTTCGATGAGCATGAGCCCAAGGGAGATGGAACTGTTGTCGCAGACGACGGTTAATGCCGCGCAAATATTTATCGGTGCTGCGCCGATTCTGCTTGTATACCCGTTTTTGCAGCGGTTTTTTGTGAAAGGGATGACACTCGGTTCTGTAAAAGAATAAGTTTGGACTGCTAAATACAATCATGGGAGGATCTTTCGATATGTTGCACAAATTTAATCCGATTAGCACCCGCGTTCCGCACATGCTGCATGGTGCCGATTATAACCCGGAGCAATGGCTCCGTTACCCTGAAACGTTAGAGGAAGACATCCGGCTGATGCGGCTGGCGAGCTGCAATGTAATGTCCGTGGGCATTTTCTCTTGGGTGTCCTTGGAGCCGGAAGAGGGGGTATTCACGTTCGATTGGCTCGATGGAGTGTTAGATCGATTCGCCGCGAACGGGATCTATGCATTCCTGGCTACACCAAGTGGCGCGAGGCCGGCGTGGATGTCGCAGACGTATCCGGAGGTGTTGCGTGTGAACGATAATCGCGTCCGAAATCTGCATGGCTTCCGCCATAATCATTGCTACACCTCGCCCGTATACCGCGAGAAAGTTCGTATCATCAACACGAAGCTGGCTGAGCGCTACGCTCATCATCCGGCGGTTATCGGGTGGCATATCTCCAACGAATTCGGCGGGGATTGCCATTGCGATTACTGTCAGGATGCGTTTCGGACGTGGCTTCAACGGAAATACGGCAATCTGGAGCAGTTAAACCACGCCTGGTGGACATCCTTCTGGAGCCATACGATCACAAGCTGGAGCCAGATTGAATCTCCCGCTCCGCATGGCGAGACGCAGGTTCATGGCATGAATCTGGACTGGAGACGATTCGTAACGGATCAGACGGGGGATTTCATGTCGCATGAGATCGGACCGCTTCGAAAAACGGGAGTGTCCCTTCCGATTACGACTAATCTTATGGAGTACTACGAAGGGTTGAATTATTGGAAGTTTGCGGACCTGCTGGACGTGGTCTCGTGGGACAGCTATCCAACCTGGCATGATCACGAGGGTGATGAAGCAGCCCAGGCCGCTCGGGTAGCCATGATGCATGATATCGTTCGCTCGATCAAAGGTGGACAGCCATGGATGCTGATGGAGAGCACGCCGAGCTTAACGAATTGGCAGCCGGTGAGCAAGTTGAAGCGTCCAGGCATGCATCTGCTCTCTTCCATGCAGGCCGTTGCCCATGGATCGGACACGGTTCAATACTTTCAGTGGCGCAAGAGCAGAGGGTCGAGCGAGAAGCTGCACGGTGCGGTTATTGATCATGCAGGTCATGAATTCACCCGTGTATTTGCTGATGTGACCGAAGTCGGAGACTGGCTGAAGGGTATGGACGAGATCGTCGGCACGAGAGTTCCGGCTGAAACGGCTATTATTTTTGACTGGGAGAACCGATGGGCGATCCGCGATGCCCAAGGCCCGCGAAATATGGGCATTAAATACGAGGAGACGGTACAAGCGCATTATCGTGCACTGTGGGACCAAGGGGTAGCGGTGGACGTAATCGATATGGAACAGGATTTCTCACGATATAAGCTTCTCATTGCCCCCATGCTGTACATGGTCCGATCAGGAGTCGGCGAACGGATCCAGCGCTTTGTTGAGGCTGGCGGCGTCTTTGTTGCTACGTATTGGTCAGGCATCGCGGACGAGCATGACCTATGCTTTCTGGGAGGGTTCCCGGGACCGCTACGCAAGACGCTTGGCATCTGGTCGGAGGAAATCGACGCACTGCATGATCATGACGTGAACGGGGTGATCATGCAGGAGGGAAATGATTTGCAGTTTCAGGGTGAATACGAAGCCACGGAGTTGTGTGATTTGGTCCATCTGGAGACGGCGAAGCCGCTGGCCGTTTATCGTTCCGACTTCTATGCGGGACGGCCGGCGTTGACGGTGAATGAGCTGGGCTCCGGGAGAGCCTATTATATCGCTTCACGCAACCAGCATTCCTTCCATGCCGACTTCTATCAACGTCTGGTTGAGGATATTGGCGTTAAACGGGCGCTGCCCGTGAAGCTGCCATACGGCATCAACGCATCGGTCCGGACCGACGGGGAGCACGAGTATATATTTGTTATGAATTTCAGCAAGGAAAATCGACAAGTGAAGCTCGATGGCAGAACCTATACGGATGTGATCTCCGGGAACCCAGTTACAGCTACGATGGAGTTACAGCCTTACGGAACTAGGGTATTGAAGCTCGATGTGCTCGAAGCAGTGCGCTAACTTTCACTTGGAAAAGGAACTGAAATATTGGGATTATGCCCTGTGTCATGAATAGGATAGCGCTTACAATTAGGGTGTCACTTGCGCAGTGAACGAAAGATCCACGAGGAGGTACCCTATGTCATTGAGCGTTGCGAAAGGAGTATGGTTTAAGATGTTTCTCTGTTTGTCGTTGCTTGCATTGTCGTTTGGCTACAATGGTGGGGGAGGAGCCGCATATGCTGCGCCTTCCTTTGCCAAAGGGGCTGACATCAGTTGGGTAAGCGGAATGGAGGCCAGCGGCTACAAATGGAAAGATAAGAACGGTGTTCAGCGCGATATTCTGGATATTCTCAAAACCGATTATCAGATGAACTCGGTGCGGATTCGGGTGTGGGTCAATCCGAATATGAACGACTTCATGAACGGCTACATGAACGCCGAGAAGGCGGCCGAGTTGGCATTAAGAGCCAAGAATAAAGGCATGAGTGTCATGTTGACCCTGCATTACAGCGACTCCTGGGCCGATCCCGGCAAGCAGAACAAACCCTATGCCTGGAGGAATTTCACATTTCAGCAACTTATGGACGCCGTGTATTCACATACGGTTTACGTGATGAACACAATGAAGAACAAAGGGGTTACGCCAGACTGGGTGCAGATCGGCAATGAAACGAACAATGGCATGCTCTGGGAGGACGGGAAGGCATCCGTCAATATGAAGAATTATGCCTGGCTCGTTAACACGGGTCACAATGCCGTTAAGTCCATCAGCAGTTCCACCAAGACAATCGTTCATCTATCCAATGGTTATGATAATGAGCTGTTCAAGTGGAATATCGGCGGACTGATTAGTAATGGTGCTAATTTCGACATGATCGGAATGTCATTATACCCCGAAGCTGGCGATTGGTCAGCCAAGGTGGATCAAACCGTTGCTAATGCCAATGACATGGTGGCCCGATACGGCAAGAGCATTATGATTTCGGAAATCGGCATGGATTATAATCAAGCCGCAGCTTCCAAGAGCTTTATTCAGAGCATCAAGACCAAGATCCGCAGCATGGCCGGTGGCAAGGGAGTCGGAGTCTTCTATTGGGAGCCTGAGGCAACGCCAGGGTATAACGGCGGTTACAATAAAGGGGCCTGGCAAGCGGACGGCAAACCAACAATTGCACTCGAAGGCTTCAAGGATTGAATAAGAGGAGGGCTGTCCCGCATGGGCAGCCCTCCTTCTTTCATTAGGCTCCGATTATTTTCCTCCTTCAGCACAAGTACGATCTCCATCTCCAGCCGGATACGATTCGTTATAACTGCTCCTATAATGAGATTATTCTATATCCGATGGAAAAGGGTGGGCGATTATGGATCAGGTGCAAACGGCTTCAGCAGCGGAAGGAGGCTTCAAGCCACTTCTTCGCAACCGCAAATACTTACTGCTTGTAGCAGCGCAGTTGGTATCCAACATGGGCGAATGGCTCTATTTTATAGCCTTATTAACGCTGGTTGGATTGAAATGGCAGGCCACGCCATGGGAAATTACGGCGATGACGTTATGTATGGCGATCCCCATCATGATCGGTGGACCTATAGCCGGCATGCTCGGCGATCGGTATGAACGCAAGAAGATCATGATCGTGTCAGATGTGGTCAGGGCAGCGCTCCTTGTCGGCATGATATTCGCAGGAAATCTAATTCAAATCTATATATTACTGGTTGCCAAAGGTTTGATGGACGTACTCTTCTCACCCGCCAAAAGCGGTAAAATAAAGGAAATTGTGGATCCGAAATATATGGATCAAGCAGTTACAATCAGTTCGACGATTGAACAGACATCGAAGATCATCGGCCATCGCTAGGGGGTTTGTTGTTGGCCCTATTCGGTATTCAACTTTGCTTTATTATCGATGCGGGTGCCTTTGTTGTATCGGCCCTGCTTCTGCTTGGCGTTCCCGGCAAAATACGCAAGCAACCGAATGTAGAAGCATCCCCCCTTCACATAGAGGCAGAGCGTCAAACACCCGTGAAGAAGTCTTTTTTCAAGGAGATTGGCGAAGGGTTACAAATGATCTATAGTATACCGCTCTTGCTAGGCGGCGTAGTAACGATATGCATGGTGCTGCTGGTACTGCAAATGGCCGATTCCCAGATCGTAACGCTGTTTCGAATGATCCCGGACGTATCCGAGGATTTATTGGGTTATTGCATCTCGGCCAGCGGTGTGGGTACTTTACTGGCAGCCATGTTCGTACGTAAACTGAAATGGGGCACACTGACCAAGATGGGATTGGGTGCTGTGGCAACCGGCTTGGTATTTGCCGTATGTGCTGTTGTTGTCGTTGCGAAGCTGCCGCATTTAGTACAGGGCGTTGCCCTGTTCGGCTCGTTCTTCCTTGCAGGCATCGGTGTAGGTTTCGTATTGGTTCCATTTCAGATGCTGCTGATGAAGAGAACACCGGAGCATATGACAAGCCGCGTATTCGGTACGGTCAACAGCCTGACCAGCGCTGCTGTTATTGTTGGACCTACGATCGGTGGACTGATGATAACCGGAATGGGTGCAGTACCGACCTATATCATTGCAGGGCTTGGAACCGCCACGGTTGGAGCTGTGCTGCTATGTCTTAAGAAGAATATCGTTAAGAAGGACGAACTTGATTCCAAGCCTGCTTCCATTGCGTTGACTTCGGAAACCGCTGCGATGTAAGCCAAGTTCGAATGTATATGCAACGATTTCCATCCTGCTGCGTATTAATGGGAACTTAAGTTAAAGTGATGGGAGCTTATTATGTCAGGTATGAATAGTGCTAACGATCGAATGGCGGATATGTCAGTTCATGTATATTCAACGGAGCCTGTACTGGAAGTGAACATCCAGGAGGCTGGGTATGAACCGGGCCGGCCCCGTATACACGATATATCGTTTCAGGTTGTACCCGGTGAATTAATGGGTCTTATTGGTCCGAACGGTGCGGGGAAGAGTACTACGATCAAGGCGGTGCTGGGCCTGCTGAAAGATTGTAAAGCGGAGGTCCGGATAGCGGGTGATCCTCCGAGATACGCGTATGTGCCGGAACAGCCCGTATTCTACGAGGATTTGACGTTATGGGAGCACTTAGATTTGGCTGCGGCTGCTTTTGGAATGGATGACCATTCGTTTGAAGAACAGGCCGAGCTGCTCCTTCAGCAATTCGGAATGGAGTCCGTGCGCAATGATCTGCCAGGAGGATTCTCCAAAGGAATGAAGCAGAAGATGATGCTGATGATTGGCTTTCTATCCAAGCCCGATATCTATATTGTAGATGAGCCATTTATTGGTCTTGATCCGAGAGCTACCCGAGACTTTCTTGATCTTCTGCTTGAGGAAAGGCGGCGTGGGGCCGGTGTGCTGATGTCCACGCACGTCTTGGATACAGCGGAGAAAATTTGCGATACGTTTGTATTGATATCCCATGGTCGGGTCGCTTCAAGAGGTACGCTTCAGGATGTTCAGGAAGCTGCAAATCTCCCCGGTGCATCGTTGTTTGATTGTTTCGATGTGTTGACGTAAGGGGGAGAGATTATGAATCGATCGAATCATTTTAAAAGCCCCAGGTCTCTGTTTTGGAGAAGATGGCGAGCCCATCTCAAATATCAGCGGGATAATCTTGCATCGGTAGCGGACTGGACCGTAATGCTCTATATCATTGTTCCGGGATTGCTGTTGGGGGGAGGAATATATAGGGAGTTCTGGACAAGACCCCTCCCTGAATGGATGCACCTTCTGCCATTGCCATTAGTGTCTGCTTTTCTGTTGTTTATGTTCTCCGGAAGAGTTCTGTTGTTTCTCGAGGAAGCGGATGTCTTGTTTCTGCGCCAGCAACCGCGATGGGTCAAGACGTTAATGATTCGCGGCATATTGTACAGTTATGTGGTCTCGGTGATTAAGGGACTGCTAGCGTTGATCTTGGTGCTGCCCATTGTTGTCCGGGGGCACGGTATATCCGGGAGCACACTTCTCTCCATGCTGGCGCTCACCGCTGCGCTGGCATGGTGCGGGAACATGTTGGCCAGGATTATCCGAGCTAGGAGCAAAGGCTGGCGCAGGCATGTCATAACTTTTTTCTCTCGAGTGCTAACCTTTGCGTTGTTAAGTGTGATGGTGACGTTATGGCTGGAGATCCAATGGCTTATATGGCTAAGTGTAGTTTTATTGCTATTCCTGCTGGTGCAGCTAAGCCAATATCGTATCTCCATGCAGGGTACCTTCATGATGGATGTACGGGAAGATGCCAATACCCGTATGCAGCTTACGGAGAAAATGCTGATACAAGCTGTTGGTAAGCCACCTAGCGTTCGCAGCAAGTCGTGGATATTCCGTAGGTCTGGTCGTATTTACAAGGGCAGCCCGGAGAAACGACTTGCGGATGCGGGCATCAAGGCTATCCTGCGCAATCCGGAGAGCCTAATGCTCTACATCCAGATTACGTTGGTCGGCATCCCGGCCATATGGATACCGCCGCTCGTCATTAAGATCATGGTATATATTGCAATGATTATTCTGATATCCTACTGGCTTAATACCCGCTGGACGGCCTTCGCCAGAGCGGAATTTATGAATGTTCTTCCCTTTACGAACGAGCAATATCATCTCGCAGGTAAGCTCACCATCAGAACCCTGATGGTGCTGCCAGCCTTGCTGTACTCTCTGGTAGCAGGGCTGACACTGTTTGCAGGTGCGACAGGATGGCTGATTGCTGTGGGAGGCACCATTATTGCAGTCTATGGTTTTTCTTCGATCGCTGCCCGGCCCATGTACAAGGAAGATTATCTTAACAGAGATCGGTAAGAACGTATTGAATGTACAAAGAAACCGTTCTTTTCATAAATGGCTTGGGGCAAACCTCCATTTATCAAAGAACGGTTTCTTTGCGTCTAACAACTAGGATCTTTTGAGACTATACGGTTTGGCTGCTTCAGCGGCATGCTTGCCAGCGGTGTATCCTGTAGAGAACGCGGCCGTAATATTATAACCGCCGGTATATCCATGGATGTCGAGCACTTCGCCGCAGAAGAAGAGGCCGGACATGAGCTTGGATTCCATGCTCTTCGGCTGGATTTCCTTGAGGCTAACGCCACCTCCGGTTACGAAGGCTTCCTTAAGGGAACGTGTGCCGGAGGCACGAAATCTGAATTTCTTGATGGTAGCGGTCAATGTCGTCAAGGCTGCGTTGGAGACTCCGCTACCGACCACTTCACTATCTATCCCTGCCTTGGAGAGAAGCAGTGGGATCATACGCTCGGGCAGCATACCCTTGAGCACATTTTTAATACTCTTACGCGGCTCGTCCTCAAGGCGCCTTCGCAGTTCTGATTCCACCTCGGCATTCGAGCGACCAGGGAACAGATCGATCGCCATGTCGACGTTGACGATATCGAATTTGCGTTGGACCTGGCGGATGAACTGGCTGCAGCGTAACGCGATCGGTCCGGATACACCGAAATGGGTAAAGAGCATGTCGCCCTGATGTGCGATAACCTTCTTATCCTTCGGATTCCAGACGGAAAGTTCCACATCGCGCAGGGATAAACCTTGAAGCTCCTTAGAGGCTATAAAAGCTTCGGTTGACACGATGGGTACTTCAGTGGGATAAAGCTCTGTGATCGTATGTCCCGCGGCTACGGCCCAAGGATAACCATCGCCGGTCGATCCCGTCTGTGGCACCGATTGTCCTCCGGTTGCAATGATGACGCACTTAGATGTAATAATCTCTCCGGATTTAAGTTCAATCCCGGCGATTTGGTCACTCTTGTAGAGTACTTGCTTGACCGGACTGTTCGTCCGAATTGCGGTACCTAAATCTCTGATTTTGCCGATTAGCGCATTCACGACACTAGCCGCTTTGTCCGAGACAGGAAACATCCGGCCGTTATCTTCTTCCTTCAGCCGAATACCGAGTCCTTCGAAGAAAGCCATGATGTCCTTGTTATTCCAATGTTGAAAGGGACTATATAAAAATTTGCCGTTGCCAGGAATGTTGGCGATAAGCTCGTCCTGTTCTTTGGCGTTGGTGACGTTGCATCTGCCGCCGCCGGAAATACCAAGCTTGCGCCCGAGTTTATCTCCTTTATCGACGAGCAGCACGGAGGCTCCGGCTTCTCCAGCCGCGACGCTTGCCATTAATCCGGAAGGCCCGCCGCCAACGATAATAATATCGTAATCTTGCATGTTTGTTCATAACTCCTTTGAGGGTATATCCATAATATAGACTAATCCTATTATATAGGATTTTCGCGAAATATCCCAAACCTCTCGAATAGGACATAAGACGGAGTTATCGGTTGCTTCAACATGAAGTTACAAGATATTGTAATATGATGTCTGCTGTGCTTTAATCAGAAATATTAGAAGCGTTGTCCAATTGAGGTGATGGGTTATTGTGCTAAACCTATGGAAAGATATTCTTCTGCAAGTTTTACTGTCTGGTACACTTATCTTTCATCTGCCGCTTCTTCTTGACAAGCATCTTGGATTCCTGAGCAGAAGAACCCCGGATAAATTGCTGCGATTTCGCAAGCATATTGTAATCTCCAGTGGCCTGGCCATGGGGTTGTGTGTATTTATCTCAGCATGGAACGACCACTATGTTCCGATTAATTTGGGCGTCATTCCACTGTTCATCGGTATTCTGTATGGTAGTCGGAGAGCAGGATTCGGCTTAGCTGTACTTTATATGCTTTGCCACGTACTGGTTAGTGGCGGATCAACGGTGAGTTTAATCTTCATTGCTTTAGGGATCTGTTATTCTTTGTTGCCTTGGATTTCAATGAATTTCAACAAAGGCACGATCATGGAGAAGATAGGCTGGCTCTGGAGTGCCTGATTCCTTCCATGCTAATTACAGTGGCTTCCCATGCAATCGATGGGATGGTGAATAATCTGCATCTGAACCCGAACACGTTGCTTATCATGATGCTCTATATGTTGATCGGTATTGTCCATTCGGCATTCATTATCTACTGGATCGAGTTGACGAATGAGCGGCTTGCAGACGAGTCGGGTAACAAGATGAAGGTTAATTCCCAGTACTTGTCCCGGATTATGGAGATGATCCCTTTAGGCATGGTAGCCGTGGATCATAGCGGGAACATCATTGCCTTCAACCAATCGCTTCTTCGAAGCTTCAAGAACGTGTTTCCAAATTTGAGTACGAAGGATGTTATCGGCAGACCGCTGTTCGACCTGCTGGAGAATATGATTCAGAAGGAGCATTTGCGCAATCGATTTCAACTGGCGCTGCAAGGCATCGAAAGCCGGGGCGAGATCATGCGCAGCCCTTCTCAGGTATACACGACTGGAATTTACCCGTTAGTACATAACGAGAACGGCGAGATTGTAGGCGCCATCGGTGTGATGGAAGATATCACGGAGCTCGAGAAGCTTCGCTCGGAGTTTATTAATGCAGAGAGATTAAGCATGGTCGGCCAGATGGCGGCCAGCATCACGCATGAAATACGCAATCCTATGGCGGTTGTGCGCGGATTTCTTCAACTTATGCGGGAGAAGAGTCCTGATACGCTGGATCACTATTACCGAATTGTGATGGAAGAGCTTGATCGGGCGAATGGCATTATCAATGACTTTCTGTCATTAGCTCAGAACCGCTCCGTAGAGAAAGAAGAATGTCATCTGCATGATATTATTCAGGAGCTTAGCCCGCTGTTATGGCTGATGCCAATCTGCGGGGTCTGAGCATCGAGCTTAAACTTGGGAATGACGTACCGAGGTTAATGCTCAATATCAAGGAAATGAAGCAGCTTATATTGAATCTCTGTCGCAATGGCATGGAGGCTATGGATGAGAAGGGCACTTTGATTATTGAGACGCAGGTTCATCATGACAGCGTTGAGCTGTATGTTGCCGATACAGGCAGCGGGATCTCAGAAGTCGAGCTTGAGCGGTTGTTTGAACCATTTTTTACGACGAAGGTGAAGGGGACGGGGCTTGGGCTGGCACTATGTATGAGTATTGTACAGCGCCATTACGGCAGTATCCGTGTAGAGTCGAAGGTAGGTAAGGGAACCGTATTTATCGTTTCTCTGCCATTGGGCGGGCTCGCGCAGGGTACCATTGAATCTCAGAGCGCTGCAACGTCCGAATAAATGCGGAGATCAACAGCCATCCTATAGCAGAACCGATGCGATAAGGAGGGACTTCAAATGAGTAAGAATGATTCCAAACAGCAGCAACAGCAGCAGCGTCAAAATAAAGATCAGCGCAAGGAACCCATCTTGGATAAAAAAACGGATGGGGAGAACTATCCTGCCACATAAGCATAACGGCGAGACTAGGCGAAATGCAGTTGATTTTTTAATGCTTAACGCTTTGTATGTTCTTGCTTTCACACCTTAGGGTTGTATAATATAAGATAGCGATAAGCTGTTATATTCCAAACAATCTTGTTTATATAAGGAGTGAAAGCTATTATGGGTATGTCTTTTGACCGATATATGCGTGATATGGTTCAACCGATGCGGGATGAATTGACTAGCCTGGGGATTCGGGAACTTACGACACCTGAAGAGGTGGAGGAAGTGCTGCCGACAGCGCAAGGAACAACACTGGTTGTGGTGAACTCGGTATGCGGATGCGCTGCAGGGCAAGCTCGTCCAGGCGTAGCCATTGCGCTTGAGAACCAGGTGAAGCCAGATCAACTGTTTACCGTGTTCGCAGGACAGGATAAGGAAGCCACGGCGAAAGCACGTGAATATTTTGCTCCATACCCACCATCCTCGCCATCGATTGCTCTGCTCAAGGACGGGGAATTGGTGCACTTTATTGAGCGTCATCAGGTAGAGAATCGTTCAGCGGAAGAAATTGCGGCTGATTTGACCGACGCCTTCAATCGTTACTGCCAGTAATCTGGCAGTTACATAAGCCCCGAAGCATTCGGCCTATTCCGAAGCCGCGGGGCTTTATTATATTTGTACTTACATTTAGAAATAAACCATACTGAAGGGAGCCTTATACATGAGTCTACAAGAACAGATCATTGCAGAATTGGGCGTGAAGCGACGATTAATGTGGAAGAAGAGGTACGCAAGCGGGTGGAATTCCTGAAAACCTATGTTAAGAACTCGGGTACTTCCGGGCTTCTCATCGCCATCAGCGGCGGTATTGATTCCGCTGTAACGGCAGGGCTATGCAAGCGTGCGACAGATGAATTGGCGAAGGAGACGGGCAAGGAATACAAGACGCTCGGGGTATTTCAGCCATTCGGCGAACAAGCCGACATTTCGGATAGCTATGCGACAGCCAAGGCGTTCGACCTTCAGCATACGGTGGAGACGAATATCGAGGAGGCTGTGAACGAGATTGCGCTCGAAGTGGAGCACGGCCTGAAGAATATTGACGTACACAAGCATATTAGCATCCCGGGCAAAGGGAATGTGAAGGCGAGAGTACGCATGGTGGTTCAATATGCTCTCGCATTTGAGCAGAATCTTTTGGTTGTTGGTACTGATCATGCCTCTGAAGCCATAACAGGCTTCTATACGAAATGGGGGGATGGAGCTGTTGACGTAACGCCGCTCTCCTCACTGAGCAAACGTCAAGTTCGGATGCTGGCTTCGTATTTGGGCGTGCCGCAATCGATTCTGGATAAAGCACCATCCGCCGGTCTCTGGGAAGGGCAGACGGATGAAACGGAGTTGGGCATCTCTTATGAGGATAACAGCGACTACCTGGAGGGCAAGGCGATCAAGCCTGAGGTTCAGGAGAAGCTGGAGGCTTATTATGTGAAGACGGCCCACAAACGCAACACCATCCCGGGCATCTAATATAGAGGTCACGTGATATGACCCGGTGAAGGTCGAAGGCAGGCTCTATCGAGCTACGGTCTTCGACCTTTTTTTGGTGTTTGCTCCATCGGTAGCAATGGATTAATTCATGTTGTTGTAACACCGTCGTCTCGCGTTGATACGGATCGACTGGTACAATATATAGAAGTGAGTGATAGGTAACGGATGCCAGGTCCAAGTGAAGGAGAGCGGACGACGTGATTTATGGAATCGGACATGATGTGCTGGAAATGAAACGAATGGATATGTTGATGACAGGCCCGCATGAAAAAAAATTCTTGGAACGTGTGTTGACCGAGGGAGAACGAGTACTCGCTGCCCGTAAGGGAGCAAGACGGACGGAGTTCGTTGCAGGGCGTTTTGCTGCCAAGGAGGCGATTTCCAAGGCTTTCGGTTGTGGAATCGGATGTCTGATCGGATTCCGGGACATGGAAGTGCTGCCCGATAGCCTAGGCAGGCCGGTCGCCACTTTATCCAAGGAAGCCTGGGCTCGTCTGGGTATTCCGGACTCCACTCATTATACGATTCATCTAACGATCTCACATCAGACGGAGTTGGCCTCGGCCTTCGCGGTTGTAGAGAAATTATAGTAAGGTTCAAGAAGGAGATTTATCGATGTACAACACAGAACACAAACCGTATTTCAGTGAAGAGCTGCTCCGTTGGTATGAAATCAATAAAAGGGATCTGCCATGGCGCAGGCATCGCGATCCTTATTATATATGGGTGTCGGAGATTATGCTGCAGCAGACCCGTGTGGATACGGTGATCCCGTATTTTCATCGGTTCATTGAGCACTTCCCCACGATTCAAGCGCTTGCCGATGCGCCGGAGGATGATGTGCTGAAGTGCTGGGAGGGACTTGGCTACTATTCCCGTGCTCGTAATCTTCAGGCTGCAGCAAGACAAGTGACAGAGTTGTACGAAGGTGTTATGCCCAGCGGTAAGGAGGAAGTATCCGGACTGAAGGGGATAGGACCTTATACATCCGGCGCGATCCGCAGTATTGCATTTAATATTCCGGCAGCGGCGGTTGACGGCAATGTGATGCGGGTGCTGTCCCGTTTCTTTCTAATAGAAGAAGATATCATGAAAGTGAAGACGCGTACCAAGATGGAAGATCTGGTTCTAACCTTGGTTCCGGAGGGACGAGCCTCGGATTTCACGCAGGGGCTGATGGAGCTGGGGGCATTAATCTGTACGCCGAAGTCGCCTAAATGTCTCGTGTGCCCCGTAATGGAGCATTGCTCGGCGCGTCTGGAAGGGAAAGAGGAGTCTCTGCCGATTAAGACAAAGGCTAAGCCGCCTCGGCGAGAAGATCGTCTTACGGCGATAGTGGAAGGTACTGGTGTGCATGCAGGGAAAATTCTCATTCGTAAGCGTCCATCCACCGGACTCCTGGCAGGAATGTGGGAACTGCCCCATGTGCTGGTCGATTCCGGGGAGGTTCCGCCCGGCTCTCTATCAGAGTCAGAAGCGATGAACCATTTATCCGAAGCGCTGTTAATAGAAGGCGTTCCGGTTACACCGAACAGCTACGTCATGAATACGGAGCATATCTTTAGTCATATTCACTGGCATATGGGGGTTTACCGATGTACATGGCAGGATGCGCCGATAACTGGGCTGCAAGCGGCGGAGAGTGCGGCAGCGTATGAGACCGGCATCGAGCATTTCCGCTGGATCGAAGTGGAGGACATGGAACGCTACGCGTTTCCGAATGTGTTCATTCGGATTCTGAACGCCTATTTCTCGTTATAACTAAAACTCACAGCTAAATGAGAATGGGGTACGTAAGGGGAGATAGGTATTGTATAGCTGGAAGATTGCGCTACTCTATATATTTGGTGTCGGGGTATCCAATCTGGGGAACTGGATCTATCTGGTAGCCATCAATTTGCTCGTACTGCATATGACGGGTTCTCCCGCAGCCGTAGCGGGGTTATTCATTATCCGTCCGCTTGCTACGCTGCTTACCAACTCTTGGGCAGGCAGCATCATTGACCGGTCGAATAAGCGCAAACTTATGATGACAACGGACGTGGTCCGAGGTGTATTGATTGCCATCATTCCATTTATGTCTTCGGTATGGGGCATCTATGCAATCATGTTCCTGATTAATGTAGTTGGAGCCTTCTTCGGCCCGACTTCCGTGACGTACGTAACCAAGCTGGTACCGGCACAAAAGCGAAAGCGATTCAACGCGTGGTCCAGCTTCACCACCTCTGGGGCCGTATTGTTAGGACCGGCCATATCAGGCCTATTAATTGTTTATACGGACATTCGGATCAGTATTTTCATCAATGCGATATCATTCCTCGTCTGTGCGTTCGTTATTTATTTCCTACCGGATGTTGATCGTGGGGAGCTTGAAGGGAATCAGCGGAATCCTGTTACGCTCAAGATGCTCATTCAGGATTGGAAGGCCGTGATTAATTTCGGGAAAGCAGCCAGATATTTTATGCTCGTATACATACTGTTTCAAACCGCTATCTTGATCGGCTTTACCCTCGATTCTCAGGAAGCCACCTTCATTAAACAAGTATTGCTGCTCGGTGATGAGGATTATGGTCTGCTGATCAGTGTCGCCGGCGCGGGGTATTTGGCTGGATCAGCGGCAGCGGCTCTTTCGGTTAGGTGGTTATCCCTCCGGATGTTTATTGGAGCGGGCGTACTGCTGTCAAGTGTCGGCTATATGATGTTCTATGCTTCGAATGGCTTCCTGCTAGCGGCAATATCGTTCATTATATTTGGATTTTTCTCTTCCTATGCGAATGCGGGATACATGACCTTCTTTCAAAATCATGTTCCGCTTCAACTGATGGGGCGCTTCACAAGTGTCACGCGTCTACTGGAAGGAGTGTTACAGATTGCATGTACGCTATTGCTTGGATTTGCTGCTGACATCTGGTCGCTTCAGGTTGTATGTCTGATCGGGGCAGGTGTGGCCGTACTGGTCTCCATCGCATTGATGGCAGCGATCTACATGCCATCCAAATCCCGTTATTATGATTCGGCACAAGCGACAAACGCATAAATAAAAGCCCAAAAAAGGCTGCCTCGTCTGCAGATTGTATCTACAGTCGAGGCAGCCTTTATGATAAGGATTGGCCCGCGATTACGCGATATTACTTCGCGTTATCGTAACGCTTGCCAACTTCTTCCCAGTTCACAACATTCCAGAATGCGGAGATGTAGTCAGGGCGTTTGTTCTGGTAGTTCAGGTAGTAAGCATGCTCCCAAACGTCAAGACCAAGGACTGGTGTCTGGCCTTCCATGATCGGGCTGTCTTGGTTAGGCGTGCTTGTTACAGCCAGCTTGCCGTCTTTAACGACGAGCCATGCCCAGCCGCTGCCGAAACGAGTAGTTGCAGCTTTAGCGAAATCTTCCTTGAATTTATCAAATCCGCCAAGCTCATTGTTGATTGCGTCAGCCAAAGCACCTGTTGGTTGTCCGCCACCGTTGGGACCAATAACTTCCCAGAACAGTGTGTGGTTCGCGTGTCCACCGCCATTGTTGCGAACAGCTGTACGGATGCTCTCAGGAACAGCGTCAAGGTTAGCAATCAGATCTTCAAGGGATTTGCCTTGAAGCTCAGGAGCGTTCTCAAGCGCGGCGTTCAAGTTGGTTACATAGGTATTATGGTGGCGATCGTGGTGAATCTCCATCGTTTTTGCGTCGATGTGAGGCTCGAGCGCGTCGTTAGCGTAAGGAAGTGCTGGTAATTGAAATGCCATAATAAAAACCTCCCGTAAATTTAGTTTTTTGGTTATGATCAGAAGTTTCTCATCCTGATCATCCCGGAATAATGCGATATGTAATCCCGGCTACATTACTTATATTAAACCGTTCGGGGGGATTAAATCAACTTTTATGTTTGAAAAGTCTAGGAATGCTGATACAGCGCGGAAAAATATGATGGAAACTTTCCGGTGAAATCCATCGTTATACATATAACTTCAGATAAACCGAGGTAGAAAGGAGTAGTTTCATAACATGTATAGTAAAAAGTTAAGAACGAGCGCCATTCTTTTAGCTGCCATGTTGGTTGCCGTACCAGGTTTAGATGTGGATGCATCTAACAATGGGAAAACGAAATCTGAGAAGGATGTCGCTTCGCCCAAAGCAACCCCGGCTTGGAAGGTGAATATTGGCAACAACGTCACTGCGACGCTTGAGTATGCCGACGTATGGCAGCAAGGTGGTCAATCCACGGCTGTATTTACCTTGAACTATAAGAATGCAGGCAAGGATGCAGTCAGGTTGCTGTCCTATTTTCCCAAGGTGGTACTCTCCGGCGGTTCCGTGCGTGCAGCTAATCCGATCTCCAGAGACCTTGGGAAGAAAAAGGTTGAGCCCGGCCAAAGCTTGAATGTTACCTATTATGTGCAGATCGATAAGAACTCTCTGGCTGGCATGAAGCTTGCCATGGATGTATGGAATCCGAACGTCAAAGGTTACCTGCAGCGTGTTGGATCCCACCGGTTGCCAGCCGATTATTCGGCAGGCGTATCAGCTGGCACGAACAGCAAATTATATCTGAGCGGGACCCCTGTTACAGTTCAGACGGCATCGCTTGAGAGGATTAAGTATGACGGTAAGGTCATAGCCAGGGTAGGGATGTACATTACGAACCATAGTAGTACGACGTGGACGGATCTTGGTTTCGCACCGTATTTGGCAAGTGGGAGCGGTAGTTCATATCCCTTGAACATGAAGCGGGAGCAGCAGGCGTGCCGATCCAGCCGAGAGAGAAGAAACTGATTTATTACATAACGGAAATTCCCGGATCTCTCCAAACAACCAACCTACGCTTCTTATGGACGGAGGCGGATGAGGCATTGAAATTGACCTTGCCTGTCGCATCCTTCTACATGCCTAAAGCTACAACCCCGAATTGGGATGTCGCCGTAGGAGCAGTGAAGAAATTGTCCATTCAGGGCAATCCGGTGGAAGCAAGAATCCGGCAAGCCTCGCTCCGGGCTTCGGGTGATCAAGCGATTTGGAGCATTGAAATGGCCTTTAAGAACAAAGGGAACAAGCTGGTGAACGTCCCAGGTTATGACTTGGCGATTAAGGCCGCAGACGGTTCGGTTTACCCTTACAATTCGGAAGAACAGGTGCTTCTATCCCTTCGTCCCGGAGAAGAGAAGACGAGATTGATGCAAATATCGCTGCCTCTCAAGCTCCAACAGGATCAGTTGAAGCTGCAGATGGTCGAAGCGCCCGTCTTCTTGGATCCTTCCAAGACGCCTGTCGGTTCAGCCGAGGGCGGTGGTTCGGATGTGGAACTTCGGAACCGATTAACATACCCGATCGCTTATTTCGGAATCCCTTATCAATCGGAACGCAGAGCATCGATTGGCGTTGAATACGATCCACAGACGTCCAAGGGGTTTGCTTACAGGTCGAATCGATCCAGCGTCTGCCTTGGCAGGATACAGATCTCATTGTTGCCAAGCTGCGTCTGCGTAATACGGGGGACGCCAATTCCCTGCCGCTGCCTGAACTTAAATTGAAGCTTACAGCGGACGAATCCGTGTTATTGGCAAGTCCTGAGGTTATGGCGGAGGATCAGGGAGCTTTGATCGCACCCGGAGCTACGACAGAGGTGTATGTTATGGCACGCATTCCATATACGAAGCCTATTCGCTCGCTCCGCTTTGAATTGCTTGCACAAGAGGAGAAGGCGGCAGCATCCTTCCTAACATTTACGACGTCGGGAACGATGCACTCGATCCAGACTGTAGAGAATGGTCAGCCATATTCGGTTCAAACGGTCGGTAAACGTGCGGATGCCCTGGAACGGCGAACGATCATGTATGAGGGAATCGACTCTGATATCATCTACTCCGAGCTGACGCTCGCCAGCCATGAGCAGCGCCGTGTACAAGCCGCTTTGCTTAAAGGATATTTCCAGAGCGCGGATGGACAGATTTATGAGGCGGACACGATCCAGCCAGAGGTCCTGCTTCAGCCGGGAGCCAAGCAGTCGGTTGTATTTTGGGCAAGGGTCCCGAAAGGGATTACAGGTGAATGGGGGCTTGCGCTAGGCACGGCTTTGTCCGGAGGTAAGCTTGCGGAGCCAGGCCAGGAAGTCAGCGGTGTTCTTGGTGTGAAGAAACTGAGAGTGAATCCAGTAAGGCCAAGCGCCAGTTCCTCGTTAGCGCAGTTGGAGTGGTATCCTTACAGCATCTCTGTCACGAAAGCTTCAGGCAGTCTTCAAGAAGGCAGTCCGTCGATTTTACTGAATATTACGATTGATGTGAAGTGGATGGAGAGCATTACGGCCGCTGACGCAGGCCACAAGCTAGTCATGGTGGTTAAAGACAGTCTTGGACAGGCGCATGAGCGCACGCTCGTACCAGGCACGGACATCCAGGTACCAGGCACGCGGACGGTCTCGTTTGAATTGACGGATGAACAATACAAGAAGCTTCGCGGCGGATGGTTTAACCTGACGCTGTTGGATGAGTTCCAGGGTGAGCGGATCACACTCGGCAGTCAAAGCTATAATCTGACGTTTCGGTCGATTCAGGATCCGAATGTAGAGTGGTAAAACTAAGCATGAGAAAGGACAAACGGACATGCTGCGTCTGGAGAATGTATCGCATAGTTTTAAGAACGGCAACGAGGTGCTGAAGGTACTTCATAACATTCAGTTCGAAGTCAAGGAAGGGGAGATGATTGCTTTGCTGGGAAGTTCCGGCTCAGGTAAATCTACCCTGCTCAATCTGATGGCCGGGCTGATGAAGCCGACCGAAGGCCAGATTTTCATTGCTGACCAAGATATCGTTAAGTATGGAGAGAACAAGCTTGCTGTCTTCCGGCGCAAGCATATCGGATTTATTTTTCAGGCCTATGAACTTATCCCGACACTTACTGTACGGGAGAACGTGGAGCTTCCGCTCGTCTTTCAGTCCGTAGCAGCATCCAAGCGGCGCAAGAAAGCCATGGAACTGCTGGAGATGACCGCGATTGGCGACAAAGCTGCCTTATATCCGTCTCAATTGTCCGGTGGACAACAGCAGCGAGTTAGTATCGCACGCTCTCTGATTACCGAGCCTTCCGTCATTTTTGCCGATGAGCCGACGGGGAACCTGGATACAAAGACGGAAGAAGAGATCATCCGAATCTTAATGGCCCTGAATCAGTCGATGAACACCACGTTCGTCATTGTAACGCATGAGATGGAAGTTGCAGCCCAAATGAAAAAAACGATCATGCTTCGAGATGGATATTTGGTTCGACCAGGTGAAGCTGAAGCTCGTGCAGCGGTACCTGATATGCCCACATCAGCTTCCGTATCACTGGGGGCAGGTGATGTCAGTTGAGGCTTATAGACAGCATGCGGCTGGCATGGGGCCAGGTTAAGCGCCGTAAAGTGGTGACGGCTCTGTGTATGACCGGGATTTCCATCGGGTGTGCAGCGATTATCGTTGCAATCAGTATCGGAAACGCCGCTCAAAATTATCTGGAAACGGAAATCATTGGCGGTATGAAACTGGATGAAATTATTGTAACTCCTCAAGTCTCAAATGGGCCTGGAGAGGGAAACGGCACTGCTGCAGAGGAGCGAGGCTTATTAACGGATGATAAGGTGCGCGTGATACAGGGGTTTGATCATATCCAATCCGTTATCGCAACCAAGCAGCTTGGGTATTTCAGATCGATCTCGTCGGATAATCTGATGAATGACGGCATTAGTATAATGGCGGTTGATCTGTCACAACTTGTAGAGCAGGGGAACCGGTTCAAGCAAGGGGGGACGCTTGAGCAAATCGGCGCACTGGTTCTTAATTATGGAGCGACAACTGGTTGGAAGGATGCACAGACAAGTGAGCGATTGATGAACATGATGAGTTCTGATCCGAATAACCCAAAGGTTTGGGAAGAATATCAGATGTACGAGGGCATGGTTACGGACATGATTGGCAAGAGCATTCAGCTCGAACAGATGGATAATAACGGAAAAATACTTAGTCCGCAGCTGTATGTCGGAGGCGTGTTGGACGTGCCTGCGGGACAGGATGCTCAATTTGCGATGTATGACCGCAGAATATACGTTTCCTTCGAAACGGCAGAATGGCTCATGGATAGCTTGAATCTGCATAAAGGCGCTGCTTCTCAGCAGCGAACCTACGATAATGTAACGATCAAAGTAGATGATCTACAACATATCAAGCCACTGGAAGCGTTAATTGCTAAGCTTGCGCTGAACGCCAGCGACAATCTGGCGATGCGTGATCAGATCTCGACTCAATTGGATACATTCAAGGCGATTGCGCTTGGCGTGGGGATATTCATTCTGTTATTGGCCTCAATCTCAATCATCGTAGCGATGACGATGTCTACCTACCAGAGACGTAGGCAAATTGGCATTATGAAGGTGCTTGGCGCAGATATGCCACAAATCCGCAGTATGTTCATCATGGAAGCGAGCTTGCTCGGCTTGCTTGGGGGTTTACTCGGTATCGTATTTTCATATTTGCTCATTAAGGGATTGAATTCATTCATTACAGCTTCGGCGGGGATGTCGGGACTACATATCGCAGTGACGGTCGGAACGCTGCCTATCGGAATTGCCTTTGCTGTGATGACCGGAATCTTCTCCGGAATCTATCCGGCGATCAGCGCTGCCAGAACGAATGCGTTACTTGCCATTAAGCGGGACTAGGATCAAGGACAAGCCTTGGAAAGGAAGTTAAACGGTATGAAGAAGATTATTAAATGGACGGTTATCGTAGCTGCCTTGGCCGTTGTGGGTTATTGGGGGTACGATCAGGTGAAGCCACAGGAATCTGAAGTCCCCATGATGGAACAGCCGCAGATGATCACATTCCCTGTAACGGAGGAACCTATGGCGTCGTCTATTCAGGTGAAGGGAACCTCCGAATATGGGCGGGAAACGAATGTCTACGCCCCCTTCGAGGCGAAGGTGGAGTCTTGGAATGTGGAGAACGGTCAACAGATCAAGCAAGGAGACGTTCTCTTTGAACTAGAGCAAAAAGCGATTCGACAACAATTGCAACAGAAGCAAGCGGAACTCCAGAAGCGGAAGCTGGAGCAGGAATTGAAGGAGTTTACACAGAATCAGGATCTGGATCAAGCACCTATCGGAGCTACCGAAGCCGAACGTCTGAAGCTGCTGGCTGATCAGGAGAATGCAAGACTAAGTAGCCAACTGGTAGAGGTGAACGATCAAATTGAACGTGCGACTATAGCTGAATTGAATGAGAAATTACAAGGATCAGCTTATCGGTCTCCGGATGCGGGCATCTTTTTACTCGATAACTCGCAACAACTGCCGCAAACGGTGACGGCGAACCAATACATCGGCAAAATCGTTGATTTAGATTCTCTGCGTTTTGTGGCCTATGTCGGGGAGAATGAAATATTCAGTATCAAGCCGGACATGGCAGTTGAAGTGAAGCTGCCGTCGATCAAGGACCTGCGGTTAAAGGGAAAGGTGGTGGATGTGGCTAAATTCGCCGAAACCACCGCACAGGAGAAACAAACGACCCAGACGCCGCAATTCAAGGTGATCATTTCGCTGCCGAAAGATGAGCGCTTGATCGGCGGGCTGACACTTAGCGGTGACATCGTCACCGAGCATAAGCCCAAGGCCGTTGTGTTCCCAAGTTGGCGGTCCTCACGGAAGGTGGTACTTCTTATGTCATGGTGGATAAGGGAGGAGGACAGATCGAACGGCAGGATATTCAGACCGGGATGCAGGCGCTGGATAAACTTGAAGTTCTATCGGGATTGAAGCCGGGTGATACCGTGGTGATTCAGTAAATCAGGATCATAGGGAAATAATAACAGCGTCCTTCGAGCGATATGGCGAAGAGGATGCTGTTTTTTTATACAATGGCAGATGAATTTTAACAGGTGGTTTACAATGGCGAAGCCAAAAAACGATCAACAATATACAAATATATGGTATTTTATCCATCAATAAAATTGTAACCGCTTCATATAAAGCGCTTACACAAGAAAACTCGTGAATTTACGAGAAAGATGTGTTTTAATGGACAAGGAAACAGGATTTTCGCGTTTTTTGTAGTAAACATTTATGTCAGGTTTGCGTTAACGGAATACTGGATTTTTGTAAACCGGTTAAACCGCATCATGCTAACGAAAAGGGAGATTTTGAGATGCATGTTCGTTCCTTTCAGTTGAGTGACTGTAACCCCGTAACTGAGCTATTACAGATTGCTTTATCGGAAGAATGCTACGAAAACACGATGGAGCCCTTCTCCAGGCAGCTCGCTTGGGACTCCGATCTGATTATGGTGGCTGAAGACAACGGTGAAATTGTCGGTGCCCTCATCGGCACAATTGAGCGTAATCATGGATGCTATTTCCGGATTGCCATTCATCCCGATTATCGAAGAAGAGGGATTGGCAAGGCTTTGGTATCCGCGATGGAACAACGCTTTCAATCACGAAAGGTTAGCCGGATCATGGTGGCCGGAGACGAGCATAACGCTGCGTCCATGCCGTTTTACGAAGCCATGGGCTATGGCGCGAGCCAAATCCTGCGGTCGTTCCAGAAACTCAGCATTTTGGGTCAATAACTAGTGCCTTGTGTACATAACGAAACAGGCCGGGTAAAGATGCGTGAGTTTTGACAGAGACAAGAATTGACATCTTTTCTATATGAGGCATATCTCTCAGCCGTTGCAAATGGCGAGTAGATATGCTTTTCTATTAATGTACCTTTCTTACCAAGGTACCGCCTTCGTTATGAAGGTGAAATCGATGTAAAGTAGGTGTGGTATGGGACAAGTAATTCCTCCGGATTCCACCGAGAGCGGCGAGGACAATGAGGCTCGAAAGTCTTCAGGGAAGAACGGCTGGGCAGCTGAGTTGTGGGACTGGGTCAAGACGATTGCCATCGCATTTGTTATCATGGTGCTTCTTAATATGTTTGTGTTCAATCTTTCGATGGTAAAGGGAGAGTCTATGCAGCCGACACTAGTGGCTTCGGAGCGGCTGTTTATTAATAAAGTGGTGTATCGGTTCGGTGAGCCGAAGCATGGGGACGTTATCGTGCTGAAGGACCCAAGCGACGGACCGGACAGAAAGGACTTCCTTGTGAAGCGTATTGTCGGCTTGCCGGGCGATACGGTTGAAGTGAAGGATCAGAAGCTGTACGTCAACGGTACGGCTGTCGAGGAAGACTACACGAACGTTCCCATTGAAGATCCGGGATTCGAGCCTGTCAAGCTGGAGGAAGGGCGATACTTCGTTATGGGCGACAATCGCCACCTTGGCAAGAGTAAGGATAGCCGAATGTTCGGCAGCGTGAAAGAGTCTGATATCGTGGGCAGAGCCGAGTTCATCTTCTGGCCATTGTCCGAGATCAAAAAGCTATAATAGCTCATGATCATAATCCCAGGAAAGGAGGCGCTGGAGAAGAATGGCTTACACCCTTGGTTCCTACGCTCCGCCGCCTTCGGTTTGGGAGCAATTGAAGCAAGAGCTTAAAGACGCTGCGCCAGAGCTTGGCATTGACGATATCGGCTTCGCTTCGGCGGAGCCGTTCCAATCATTGAAAGGCATTCTGCAAACCCATCGTGAGCGAGGCCATGAATCAGGCTTCGAAGAGCCGGATTTGCACAAACGAGTAACGCCTATGCTCCCGGGGACGGAGCCGGCATCGCTGATCGCGATTGCGATTACCTACCACTCGAAGATGGACAATCCGCCTAAATCAGAGCCTGGCAAATACCGTGGCATTATGGCGCGCTCGGCTTGGGGGAAGGATTATCACCATGTCTTGCGCAAGGCGATGGACCGCCTTGCGGAGTTCATTAAGGAGCGGGTTCCGGATGCGATATTAGAGAGCATGGTAGATACAGGCGCGCTGGTCGATCGAGCGGTATCTCAGCGTGCGGGCATTGGTTTCAGTGCGAAGAACTGTGCCATCATCTCGCCCAAATTCGGTTCTTGGATTTTCTTAGGGGAACTGGTGACGAATATTCCTTTTCCACCGGACTCGCCAGTCACGGAGGACTGCGGGGAATGCACGAAGTGCATCGATGCCTGCCCGACCGGTGCGTTAGTCGGTCCCGGACAGCTTAATGCGCAGAAGTGCATTTCATTTCTGACCCAGACTAAAGGGTTTCTGGAAGAGGATGTTATGCGTAAGATCGGCAACCGACTTTACGGCTGTGATACATGCCAGATCGTCTGTCCGAAGAATAAGGGCAAGAGTTGGACGCATCAAGCCGACTTTAAACCTGACCCTGAAAAAGCCAAGCCGCTGCTCTTGCCGATTCTCGACATGAGCAACCGTGAATTCAAAGAAGCATTCGGCGACACTTCCGCTGCTTGGCGCGGCAGAAAGCCGATACAGCGCAATGCGGTAATTGCGCTTGGTAATTTTAAAGATATCTCGGCGGTACCGAAGCTTAGCGAGGTATTGCTGAAAGACCCGCGCCCAGAGTTGCGGGGAACAGCCGCATGGGCTCTGGGCCGTATTGGAGGCGAAGAAGCTTTGAACAACTTAGAGAAAAGCATGAAGTCGGAAGGGGATTCCCAAGTACGAAATATGCTGCAGCAAGCCTTAAACAAACTTAAACCAGAATCAGATCAACCAGATGATCGTTCTACCGCCGCTACTCCTGAACAGGAGAAACCGGCAGCCCAAGCAAGCCCTGGGATCCAGGGCGCCGAACCGATGGCTGTTCCTGAAGGAGGACCTGAGGTTCTATATTATGATGAAGTACAATCGCCCATCGGCCCATTAACGGTATGCACGACCGATAAAGGGCTATGTCTGATTGAGTTCGGCAGCTTTCAAGTGAAAGAAGCCGTTATCCAGCAATGGTCACGGACATGGGCAGGCAATGGCGGTTACCAACGTGATGAAGAGCGACTGGCCTTGGTGACTGAACAGTTGAAGCAATACTTTGCAGGCGAACGTAAAGTCTTCGATCTTCAGCTCGATATGCGAGGAACGTCCTTCCAGATGCAAGTATGGGATGCATTGAAGTCAATCCCTTACGGTAAGCTCTCTTCCTATAAGGATGTTGCCGAGATGATCGGACGTCCCAAGGCGGTTCGAGCCGTCGGTGGAGCCAATAACAAAAACCCGGTGCCGATTGTGGTGCCTTGTCATCGTGTGGTAGGTACGGATGGATCGCTTATCGGTTATGCGGGCGGTCCTGAGCTCAAGCGGGCGCTGTTGAAGCTTGAGGATGCTGCGGTGGGTAAGTAACAACACCACATCGAATCGGATGATATAAGGGCCGCTGGCAGGCTAATAGCGTACCGTTTTTTTCATTTGCCGTGATGAAGTGGACATGCTATGATAGGTTCGTATAAACGCCATTAAATGGTAAATATTAGTATAGTTAAAGGTGGTCACTTGACATGATGCAAATCGTCATTCCGATTATTACTTTGATTGTGGGTCTGGTTGCCGGCTTCTTCATTGGTGCATACTATTTGCGTAAGCAGCTTGAGAAGATGCAGAGCGATCCCGAAGCTTTGCAGAAAATGGCTAAACAGATGGGTTATAATCTGAACGGTAAGCAAATGCAGCGCGCGCAGCAAATGATGAAGAATCAGCCGATGTCCGGTAAAGGTCAAGGCGGCCGCAAGCGCAGATAAAAAATGTTCGGTGCGTGCCAATGGCGACGCGTACCTATGGATAGAAGTGGAAGGGGGATGTACTGTGGCGGGTTTGAAAGATTATGTCAATCAAAAGGTTGGCGAGAACCGTGAGCAAATAGAGTACCATGTATCGGAAATATTGAAGCTGATTGGTGAAGACACGAAGCGTGAAGGGTTGCTGGAGACGCCAGCTCGTGTAACACGAATGTACGAGGAGATATTTGCCGGATATGAAGTGGACCCGAAGGATGTGCTCGGCGTCACGTTTGATGAGAACCATGAGGAACTCGTTATCGTGAAGGACATTGTTTACTACAGCCAATGCGAGCATCATATGGCTCCATTCTTTGGCAAAGTTCATATCGGTTACGTTCCAAGCGGGAAGATTGCAGGGCTTAGCAAGTTAGCCCGCCTGGTGGAGGCGGTCACCCGCCGTCTTCAAGTACAAGAGCGCATCACTTCGCAGATCGCGGATATTATGGTTGAAGCACTGCAGCCTAACGGTGTTATGGTTGTAGTGGAAGGAGAGCATCTGTGCATGTGTGCACGGGGGGTGAAGAAGCCGGGCAGCAAGACGGTAACTTCGGCCGTGCGCGGCAGCTTCCGCAGTGATGCTGCACAGCGTTCTGAATTCTTGTCCTTGATCAAGGGCTAAGCAACCGCTAAGATACAAGAGGCTCCGCCATCTGATGGCAGAGCCTCTTATTTTGTATAAATATCATCTACATGGAAGCTACACCGTCACTCAAGATGCGCCATCCACCTGTTTCATATATTGAACGTAGGCTAACAAGGAGCTCTTCTGTTCTTCAATCTCTCGGATGCGGCGGGAGATCTCCATGAAGAAGACCTCGATTTGATCCCTTAATACGTTGGCGGACTGTCCCTTCCAGTCTTGCAGCCTGGCGTACATGACCCTGGCTTCCTGTTCATCAGCATGAATGGCTGCAAGCAGCCCGGATAGCTCCCGCTCTGCCAGCAGCAGATCATCCAGCTCCAGCAAAATCTCCTGTCTCATGTTCATTTCCTCCCTGCGTGTGAAGGTGTGCCATTAAATACTGTGGTCTGTCCGTTCGAATAAGTCAGCCTTGAATTTAATGTACTGTACGATATCGGTTGTATGTTGTAAGTGCCATTGGCTCATGGACATAACGGAAGCGTCCAGTTGTGCTACGATCGGCTGCAACCGACGACTGTGGCTGGAGTACATATACTTGCCCAGTCGTTGTCGTATTCCCTCGATTTGAGAATGGCTCTGATGGGCATGGGCTTTCCATTTTTCCGCGACGCTACGGAGCTCCGCTGGTGTCACCTGAATCGTGCCTGCGCCTCGACTAGCGGAGGCACCTCCTGCAAGACCCGTCATGATGCCGGCATTCCCGTGTAAACCGATCTTGTTGCCACCAAGCCCGGACAGCAGGGATGGACTGGAGGGTACTCTGGGTGAGGAGACTCTCTTATCCGTTGCGCCATCATACAGCGGATTGGAAATATAGCCATCCTTGAACTTATAACGGTCTAACTGATGATAATTCGGTCCGCCAAGCGAATTATTGATTTTGGTTAATATGCTTACACCGTCATTGGCGTTCTTGTAACTGGAGTCTATGTAGTAAGTAGAACCGACATGACCGTCATAACCTCCGAACGCTCCACTGGCGATGATATCGCCGGGATGGGCGAAATTGATGATCTGACTGTCAAACTCGCCGTTTTCTGCTTTTCTTCTTGCCTCGGGTGATAAGCTACCGATAATCGAGGGTGCACTGAAGGTGACGGCAGACATTCCGGTATAAGCGGCTGCGTACTGAGCGTTAGCTCCCCCAAGGGAGTGCCCCGTTGAGCTGAAATCGACACCCGTGTATCTCTTCTGCATTTCCAGGGCGTAGTCTTCAGCCTGATATAATTGATTGGTGCCGATAATATCCTTGCTCTTGTCCACCTTGCGCGTGACTTCGCCATACCAATCTTCCACTTTACTGATCCCGGTAATGTCTTTAACGGTATCCAGACGTCCTGACCAGGGAAGCTGTGGCAGTTCCAGCTTGCGCTTGATCTCTTCAATGCCGATGCCTGCATCAGCAACAAAGTCTGGAACCGCGCGAGCCATGCCCTTATCAGCTTCGGTACCACGATAAGCGATAACCGCTTGGTTGGTGCCCTCGTTGTAGAAGGTGACGGCATCAAAGCCGGAGAACGGACTACTCTTCGTGTTCTCCAGGACCTCCCATCCGGGAAGGTCCTCTAAGGTCTCGCCCTTCTTCAGATTAAGATAAGCTGCCTCCGACATGAGGCGGTATGTCTCATCATCGATCGGTTTTGAACTCAAAATATTCTCCCTCCCCTACACAATCCAAGAAGATCCACGTTTACCCTGGTAAGCTTCCAGTTAGTCCGCTTCGATGGCTTGCTTTAACTCTGGACTCATCACTACATTTGAGGTTTCTTCCGTATTGTAGTCAACCGATATTTTGAAGGTCTGCTCGGGATGGCCAACAACATGTCCTTCGAAATTTACTTTGTTGGCTACGATGGAAGGCATCATTTCTTCGTTTGTAATCTCCACGTCAAGCTCATATTTTTGCTTGAGATAGTCGATTGCGGCCTGTTTGGCGGCCGTGATCTTGATTTCGGAACCCGACGGGGTGTTGGTCGTTTGATCGCCATTCATGTCCTGACAACCTCCAATAATGAGTATGGTAAGTATACAAGCCGATATGAAGCCGCGTACGATGAATCGATTGTTCACGCTGATCCTTCCCTTCAAAAGTCATGGTGCCGCGAAGTTACATGCAGTCTCATTGTCATATCATAATCTGGAATTCGGGGCTGAAACAACCGAACAAATAACCAGATATGTAGTAATAAAGGCCCAAGGAAGCGGAGGTTATAGCTTACACTTGTCCCGAAATATAAAAAGCCTCATCCTCTCGAAGTAAGCAAGGGAGGAGGCCTATAGAGTTATTAACCAAAATTAACCATATTGAAGCGATACATATAATTTGATGATCAAAAAGGCTGCCATTGCAGCTTGCTAGCTTGTTGAAAGCGTTCCGCAACTTCCGGCCAGTAAACCACGTTCCACCAGTCTTGAATATAAGCTTTCCGTTTATTCTGATGCTTGAGATAGTAAGCATGTTCCCATACATCCAGAGCGAGCAGGGGGACGACATCCCACTGAGATAGATTTTGATGCTTCTCGGCTTGCAGAATCTGAAGTCGATGACTGCGTGGACTCCAGACGAGGATGGCCCAGCCTCCACCTTCTACCTTATCGGCTGCTTCGGTAAATTGCTGTTTGAATTGATCATAGCTCCCGAAATCCCGCTTGATTTGTTTGGCAAGTTCCCCGCTGGGGTCTCCGCCACCCTTCGGATTCATAATCGTCCAGAATAGGGTGTGCAGATAATGGCCGGCTCCGTTGAATGCCAGCTCCCGCTCCCAGTGCTTCACAAGGTCGAAGTCGCCGCTTTTTCGGGCTTCCTCAAGCTTCTTCTCCGCCTTGTTCAAACCGTCGACATAGCTTTGATGATGGATATCATGATGAATACGCATCGTCTTCTCATCGATATAAGGCTCAAGTGCATTGTAGTTATACGGGAGGGGAGGCAGACGATGGCCGCCGATTGGCACGGCCGTACCTGGAGAACCAGTCCCTTGAACCGCAAGCGTAGGATTAGGTTCCAGCACGACCGTCTGGTTGGACTTGGATTCCTGCATGAACTGCTCCAGCGCGCCTGGGGAATTCAAGGTTTCCAATTGGTTGAGGAAATGTTCGGATTCACGGATGAGATGGTGGAGTACCGTGCTGGCAAGCGGAACCTTCTGAACAGCGGTGCTGTTATCCTTAAGTCCTTTTAATTGGCGAACGAACTCTCTTGATTGATCGCAGGCTGCAGTGAGCAGCAATTCAATCTGTGTGAGCACTTGTGGGGAACCGGCATTATCGTAGCGAAGAATATGACGCAGTAATTCGTCCGCCGCCCGTTCCGTATCGGCAAATACGGTGGACCACTCATCCAGAACCTTGATATAGGTTGGCTCCAGGTCAGGCAGGATGGCTTTGATCAATGTGATATGCTTGCGTTCCTGATGCTTCCAATCTCGTATTTCTTCCAGTAACCGTACGGGGAGTTTAGCCCCATAAATGAATAACATGTCCGTCCCTCCCATATTAAGTTCACTATGCACACTATATTCATGCAGAAGCCTGTATTATGAAGAGGGAAATAAAAAAGAACTGCCCTACAGTTCATCTCATGATGATCGTAGGGCAGTTCTATGGACATGATTACATGCCGGCATTGTCCGGGGATTGCAATTTGCCGAGGAAGGTGGAGACTCTGCGTAAATACTCTCGCGGATGCTCACGGAAAATAAGTTCATGATGCGCATTTTCGACGATCCAGGAGTCGGAATCGGGATGGGTTTGATTCGATGCGATCTTCTCGGCAATCGGATATGGCGCTTTATCGTCTCTCGTCCCGTGAATGAATAGCGTTGGGAACGGATAATCATTTTTCTTCACTTCATTATAAGGAATCTGATCCAAGCTGGTGCCGTTAAGAACTGGGAAGAGCAGTTCCAGAATCTCTAGCGATGGATGTCGCGGCAGATTGATTTGGTTGTGAATGTTATGGTAAAGCGTATCCGGCTCGAGCAGGAACGAGCTGTCCAGAATCATAGCATCCACATCTTTCGTCTCAAGTCCGGCTTGAAGGGCGGTACCTGCGCCCATGGAGAATCCCCATACAACAATCTGTTTGGCACCGCGCTGTTTCACATGCTCGATGGCACCCAGCAATTGGCGTTTCTCCTCCTTGCCGCCGGTAGCCACTTCTTTACTTGTCTGAGAGGCGAAGCCGTAATCAAACATAAGCACATTAAAGTTCATGTTATGCGCGTAATGAGCGATATCGTACATGGGCACCCATGTTTCTTCCCGGTTTGCTCCATATCCGTGGCTAAGCACAATCGTTTTGTTAGATCGTTCCGCAGGGATATACCACCCGTTTATATCCCGTTTACCGTCAATAGAGTGAAACGTGACGCTCTCATAATTCATGTCCTTGGCCAACTTCGGGTTGGAATATAGCGGCGCTACCGTCGGATTCGACAAGACCCATGCGATATAGGCGTGAAGAGCAATGAAACAAAAGATCAGAAAGAATACGACGGATAACACGAGAGCTAATATAATATGTTTAAAACGTACCAGTCCAGGGGAAAGCTCAGCTGGCGTATCATTCGTTTGGGAGAGTGGGGCGTTGCTACCAGTCGTTGTGCTCATGATTGGCCCCTCCTAACCATGTAATATTTTCGTCAATATGAAAATTCAGAAGTTAACATAATCGTATGCTGGCATGCCTATAAAGTCAATGGATATAAGGAGATTGTAAGACAAATGTAAACTCCGTCCCATATGGTTTACTTTTGATAAGAATTCTCATATAATTCTTGTAACCAGGTTTCATGTAATGAAACAGGAGAGGAGCAGGTCGGGAATGGAAGACCGTAAATTAACCGTACGTGCTGTAGAACGGGCACTGGATATATTAATGTGTTTTACGAAGAACAGCGAACTAGCCTTGACGGAAATTTCCGCCCTTATCGGACTTCACAAGAGTACGGTTCATCGACTGCTAACAACGCTGGAAGACAGAGGTTTTGTGGTACGGAACAAAGAGACGGAGAAATACCGGCTCGGTCTGAAAATATGGGAGTTGTCGATGCATCTATCGCAGAGCGACGATCCCGCGATCCGGTTATTACCTGCAATGGAAGCACTGAGGGATCGCCTTGGAGAGACGGTAAGTCTTTATTTACGAGACGAGGCTGAGCGGCTGCGTATTCAGGCCGTTCAGAGTAATCAAGCCATCCGGCGGGTGGCCCAGGTAGGCGTAAGATTACCGCTGTACGTCGGGGCTTCCAGCAAGGTGCTAGTGGCCTTTGCACCGCAGGTGGATCAAGATGAACTGCTGAACTCTCAGGACTGGCCGGAGTCTGTGGATCGTGAGGTATACCGACAACAGCTCGCCGAGATTTTGAAGGTCGGCTATGCGATTAGTATGGAGGAGCGGGAGCCAGGAGCGGCGGCGGTATCGGTCCCGATCTTTGATCGTTACGGCAAGGCGGCAGCGGCATTATCGATGTCGGGGCCGGTTACACGGCTTTCAGCCGATACATTAAGGGAATACGCTCCTGTACTCAAGGAAGCAGCGCGAGAGATGGGTATGATGATATAGATTGTGTCATGCAAGTACGGAGTTAACGAGCATGTACTTAAAGAGCGCGAGTTACGGGGAGCAAGGCCCGCTAACTCGCGCTCTTTAATCATATTCAGTATCAAGGTGTCATGTGGTGTTCTTCGTAAAACTTTTCTAGGGCCGCTTCTTCATGTTTTCCGTCATTTTCTGATGCAGAATTTCCTGGAAGGTGGCCGGCTTATTATTAGACTCATTCTTAGGGGATGCCACAACCGGTTGTGGACGTTGGTACTGATGATGAAAGGGAGCCATCGTATGTATTTTAATCATGGGGCCATCCTCCTGAACAATGGATTTTCAACATGGTTTGTACCCTTTAACCGCCTCAGACGCATTCGAAACGGAATTTCCAATATTCAGGAGGAAAGTACCGGAAAAATAGAAATCCCCAACATCCGACAAGTGGATGTTGGGGATTTATTCCTAAGGCTAAAGCGCCTATCGGTGTTGCTTTATTGGTTCGATGCGATCATTTGACGCAGTACCGTTTGGAGGATACCTCCGTTATGGTAGTAGTCCACGTCCACCATGCTGTCCAGACGAGCGGTAGCTTGGAACTCGAATTGCGTTCCGTCTTCGCGTGTAGCGATAACCGTCAACTCTTGACCTGGTTTCACATCGTTGCTGAGACCTAAGATATCAAATGTCTCGCGGCCGTTCAGTCCAAGGCTCTTCCAGCCATGGCCTTCTTGGAACTGGAGCGGGAGAACGCCCATGCCCACAAGGTTGGAGCGGTGGATACGTTCAAAGCTTTCAGCCAGTACAGCCTTGACGCCGAGGAGATACGTACCTTTGGCTGCCCAGTCACGGGAGCTTCCTGTACCGTATTCTTTACCTGCAATAACGACCAGGTTCTGTCCGCCTGCTTGATAGTTCATCGAAGCATCGTAGATGGACATCACTTCATCGGTTGGCAGATACGTCGTAACACCGCCTTCGGTACCTGGTGCTACTTGGTTGCGGATACGGATGTTCGCGAACGTACCGCGCATCATGACTTCGTGGTTACCACGGCGGGAGCCGTAGGAGTTGAAATCTTTGCGCTCAACGTTGCGATCGCTCAAGTATTTGCCTGCAGGGCTGTTGGTGGCAATATTACCTGCTGGCGAAATATGGTCGGTTGTGACCGAATCGCCCAAGAGAGCCAATACACGAGATTCCTTAATGTCTTGAATGTCGTTCAGGCCGTTACCGAGGCTTTCGAAGAACGGTGGATTCTGAATGTAAGTGGACAGATCGTCCCACTCGTACAATTCGCCCTCTGGAACAGGGATCTTGTTCCAACGCTCGTTCGCGGTAAACACATTCTCGTATTTCTCACGGAACGATGCCGCGCTAACCGCTTGGCTGATCGCTTCGCGAATCTCGGTACTGGAAGGCCAGATATCTTTCAGGTATACCGGCTCGTTGTTTGGATCGTAACCGATCGGATCGTTCTGCAGGTCGATATTCACGGTTCCTGCAAGAGCGTATGCAACAACTAGTGGCGGTGAAGCCAGATAATTGGCTTTAACCTGAGCATGCACGCGGCCTTCGAAGTTACGGTTACCGGAGAGGACGGCAGCAACGGTCATGTCGTTGTCGGCAATCGCTTCACTCACTTCGTCAGGCAACGGACCGGAGTTACCGATGCAAGTTGCACAGCCATAACCAGCAACGTAGAATCCAAGGGATTCCAGATAGTTGAGCAGACCGGCTTTCTCCAGATAGTCGGTTACGACTAGGGAGCCTGGTGTCAAGCTGCTCTTCACGTAGCCTGGTTTGGTAAGGCCGCGTTCCACAGCCTTCTTAGCCAGAAGTCCTGCGCCGAGCATAACGCTTGGGTTGGAAGTGTTGGTACAGCTTGTGATGGCTGCGATAACAACGGCACCGGTGCCCATTTCGCTAGTAGAGCCGTCTTTATGCTCAACCTTAACGGTCTCTGCGATCTTCTCGTCGCTAAGTCCATATCCGCCTTTGTCGATCGGTGTGCGAATAATATCATTGAAGTTCTGCTTCATATCAGTAAGTTCAATACGGTCTTGCGGACGCTTCGGACCAGCCAAGCTCGGTACAACCGATGCAAGATCAAGTTCGATGACATCAGAGAAATCAGGATCTGGTGTATCCGCTGTACGGAACATATTCTGTGCTTTATAGTAGCTTTCTACGAGCTCAACCTGCTCATCAGTACGACCCGTGTTGCGAAGGTATTCCAGCGTCTCGCTGTCAACCGGGAAGAAGCCGACGGTCGCGCCGTATTCTGGAGCCATGTTGGCAACCGTTGCACGGTCAGCCAGACTGATGTTAGCAAGACCGGGACCATAGAATTCCACGAACTTGCCGACTACGCCTTTTTTACGGAGAAGTTCAGTTACCGTCAAGGCAAGGTCAGTTGCAGTTGAACCTTCTGCGAGGCTGCCTGTCAGTTTGAAGCCGATAACCTCAGGTGTTACGAAGTACAGTGGTTGGCCAAGCATGCCTGCTTCCGCCTCGATACCGCCAACACCCCAACCTACAACGCCAAGACCGTTGATCATGGTCGTATGGGAGTCCGTACCTACGAGGGAGTCAGGGAATACAACGGTCTCACCGTCAACCGTCTTCGTAGCCGCTACGGAAGCAAGGTACTCGAGGTTAACTTGGTGAACGATACCCGTTCCAGGAGGAACCGCACGGAAGTTGTTGAACGCTGTCTGAGCCCAGCGAAGGAAGCGGTAGCGCTCTTCGTTACGCTCGAATTCCACTTTCATGTTGTATTCGAGTGCTTGATCGGTACCGAAAGCATCAACCATCACGGAGTGGTCAATAACAAGATCGACCGGAACGAGCGGATTGATCTGCTTCGGGTCACCGCCGGACTTCTTAACGGTGTCGCGCATAGCAGCGAGATCGACAACGACTGGAACGCCGGTGAAATCCTGCAGGACGATACGAGCAGGAATGAACGGAATCTCTTTGTTGTTGTCACGGGCTTCATTCCACTTGGATAACAATTTAACGTGATCTTCTGTAATGGCACGTCCATCGAACTGGCGAACGGCAGCTTCAAGCAGCACGCGAATCGAGAATGGGAGCTTGGATACGTCGCCGTAACCTTGCTCTTCGAGCGCCTGCAGGCTGAAGTAACGGTAGTTCTTTCCAGCCACCTCAAGGTTACGTGAGATGGAGAATTGATCTTTAACTGACATACATGAACCTCCTTGAGTCTTTTCAATGCGAGTTTGTTGTTTCGCTAGATGAAACCTTATTTCATAAATTGACTTACTTTAAGTATAACGTTTTCAGTTAGCTACGTAAAGCATTTTTTATAGAAGAAAAAAATTGAAAAGAGCGTAAACAAGCCCGATTTTTACTCGTAACAAAAGCACTGAAGTCCAGGGTTAAGCGTAATCTCTAGACCAAAGTTCATAGCCTGCCGGGTCTCTTCATATATTTGAATTAGGGAAGTGCGTGGCAAGGTCAGGCCAGAGGAGGAGAGAGGTTATGCACAGTCTGAAGCAGGCAGAGAAACCATGGAGGCAAGCAATATATATTTACGTCAATCAATATAACCAAAATCGTGTGGACTATTCTTCAGGCCTCAAAGAGCAAATCATAGCGGATCTGGACTACTTGGTAGCCAGGGGCGAGAGACAGTTCAGATTGCAATCGTGGTACAAGGAGCGGGAAGCTGTACCTCTGAAATGTGAGACCCGTGCCCGGTTACAGCGGATATTAAGGGAGACAGAGGACGATGTTGTAGCAGATGTAAGGCTGCATAGCGTATTTTACTATGACAAGCGGGGCATGACACATCGCGAGGACACCATCTCATGGGAACGATTGACGCTGATCCGGGACGGGGATGCTTGGGTTATCGTCGGGATTGAACGAATCCAGGATGAGCGCCATCCGAAGCTGAACAATATCCACTTGCCTGCGGACCATCATGGCGTGAATCGAGAGCCGTCTCTTCCATTCATGAATGGGCGGGTGTATTCCGGCGGAGGCAGTCCGCGCTCGGGCCGTTATGAGCGCGAAGCCGCTGCTGCTTATGCTGATCGCTACTGGGAAACGGCCAATCCGGAGTTCGAAGAATTCGACGTAGACTGCACGAATTATATCTCCCAGTGCCTCTTTGCAGGTAAAGCTCCAATCCACTATACTGGTAGGAGAGAAGCGGGATGGTGGTATAAGGGCTATGTGAACAAGCGGGAATGGTGGAGCTTCAGTTGGGCGGTTTCCAACAGCTTTGCGCACTATTTAAACAACAGCTCGTCAGGGCTGAGAGCAGAGCAGGTGGAACGGCCGGAACAACTGATGCTCGGCGATGTCATCGTTTACGATTGGGATGGTGACGGGGCGTTTCAGCACAGCACCGTCGTAACGGCGTTTGATGCGGAAGGCATGCCTCTGGTGAATGCGCACACCGTATCCAGTCGTCACCGCTTCTGGGATTACCGGGATTCATACGCCTGGAATGAGAACACGAAGTACCGTTTATACCATATACCCGATTATTTTTAGGATGACAGCATGTCATGCTGCAATACGGACAAAAGAGAGGTTAACATGGGACAGGACAAATTAAAGGTTGGCTTGGTATACGGGGGTAAGTCAGGCGAGCATGAAGTGTCGTTATCCACGGCATTTGCGGTCATGAACGCATTTGATTTTGATAAATATGAATTAATCCCGTTCTATATTTCGAAACAGGGATCTTGGAGGATCGGCAGCACGCTAAATGCTCCATTTACGCAGCAAGAAGATCTAAAGCTGGTTGATGGAGAGGACACACAGTCTGCGCTTAATGCCGTATTCAGCCGACTGTACGGGCAGGAGAAGCCGACCGTCGATATTATGTTTCCGTTGCTGCACGGTACGTATGGTGAGGATGGAACGATCCAAGGGCTGTTCGAGATGGCCGATATACCTTATGTAGGCACCGGAGTATTAACCTCAGCTGCAGGCATGGATAAAGTCGTCATGAAAAAGCTGTTCGCGGAGGCGGGGCTGCCACAGTGCGAGTATAGTTATTTCAACAGATCGCAGTGGAACCGGAGCGAACATGAGTTGCTCCAACAGATTGAGCATAAGCTTGGATATCCGAGCTTCGTCAAGCCGGCTAATCTGGGCTCCAGCGTCGGGATATCCAAGGCCAAGAACCGAGGACAGTTACGGGAAGCGATCCAAACCGCGCTTCGCTTCGATGATAAAATCATCGTCGAGGAGTTCGTGGACGCCCGCGAGGTGGAAGTGAGCGTGCTTGGCAGTGATGAACCGATGGCATCGGTTCCGGGTGAAATCGTTTCTTCTAGTGAATACTACGACTATGCCGCTAAATACACGGACGGTCAATCGCAAATGCAGATTCCGGCCGATATCGACCCGGATACGGCCGATCAGTTGCGTGAACTTGCCATTACGGCCTTCAGGGCTATTGAAGGCGACGGAATTACCCGCGCGGATTTTTTCTTCCGTCGTTCGGACGGCAAGATCCTGATTAACGAAGTGAACACGATGCCGGGCTTTACTCCGTTCAGTATGTACCCGCTTCTGTGGAGAGAGACTGGGGTCTCCTACCGAGAGCTGCTTGACCGAATGATTGAACTCGGCCTTGAGCGTTACAACCGCAAACATGCTCTACTCTATGAGAACCAAGTGTAGCACACTGTATATAGCACCATATATATGAATGCCAAGGGGAGTCCGCATCAATAATCGGCTCCCCTTGAGTCTAACAATCTGTAATGAAAGGATGGTCTACTTTTATGGGATTCCAAACTGAATTTAATTCTGTATGCAAGTTCAAGAGCGAGCAGGAGTTGTACGAGCTGTTGGAATACGGGCGTGGCAAGATGTTAAAAGATGGTCTTCGTGTGTTTCCGACCGGACAGAAGGTCATTGCTTATTCGCCGGATAACCAGGCGGTAGCGATTGTGCTGATTACGGCCTGCGTTTCGGAGATTAATTTTCAGAGCCGTGAAGTGACTTCGGTTGAGCTGCAATTGATCCGCAAATTGACTGATGAGGAATCCAGAGTGCAGACGCTCTCGCCCACGAAATGTTTTTTGGAGACCGTGCATGATTGTACGTTTCGGTTATGTAGCCATGTCTACGGTCGTGCAGAATGCTTCCCCATCCAAGACCATGACCATGAAGAGCTTTCTGAAACTGGCGGACCATGAGGCCGGCATACACAAATTGGAGCGAATAGCGAATGAGAATCTACATAACACGCTGAGATTGCTTAGGCATAATCTTGCGCACGATATTCAAGTATACCGTTTCTCCTCAAAGTTGATTCCCCTGGCTACTCACCAGGATATGCGGGATTGGAATCCGTTTCCCGCGTTACGGGAAGGATTTCAAGCGATCGGTGAGTTCGTGAAGAAACATGAGATGAGAGTTTCCTTTCATCCCGACCACTTTACGGTGTTAAGTACACCCAGACCGGAAGTGTTGACGAATTCGATTCGGGATTTGGAAGCCCACGTTCGGATGCTGGAGGCGATGGGATTGTCGTCCGCCATGAAAAACAATATCCATATCGGTGGGGCTTACGGAGACAAGCCGTCCGCCTCATCCCGATTCATCGAGCACTTTCATCTGCTCGATCAGAGCATTAAAGAGCGGCTGACACTGGAAAACGACGACAAAACCTTCAATGCTCCCGAAACGCTGGCGGTATGCCAATCTACAGGACTGCCAATGGTGATCGATATTCATCACCAATGGGTCAACAATGACGGCGAAGCTCCTTGGGAGCTGTGGCCGGATATCCTCAGAACATGGGAGTCTCCTCTTGCACAGGCAGGGTCGGAGCTTGCCAATCCCTTGCCGCCGAAGATTCACGTCTCCAGCCCGAAGAGTCCAACGGATATTCGCAGCCATGCTGACGGTGTGGATGTCGTTCCGCTGCTCGCATTTTTACGCAACATTGCCAAGGTGACCCCGAAGGTAGACGTGATGATCGAAGCGAAGATGAAAGACGGTGCCCTGTTTGACCTCATGCGGGACCTGGCTTTGTATACAGAAGAGGGAGTAACCATACGCGATGGTGCCTCGATCGAGATTAAACCATAGGACAAGCTTGCTTTCCATAATATGTTTAACTGGATTGTACCTAGCAAATTCTTCATGCTCCCTGAGGATAGGTCTTGCAAGTTATCAAGATTTAAGGTACGTTGGAATTACTGGAAGTAACATACAGGTATTATGTCAAAGTTCGTTTCCGCCAAGCATACCGACGTGCTTTAAGGGACGGACTTTTGTTGAAATAGGGCGGAAATTCATGAGAGGTTGCCCTCTCTTACCTCGTATTACTTGAATAGAATGTAGGGGTATGCAAAGAAATCAATAGATTGATATAGAAAGTAGTGTGAGTGCTTTGAACGAAAATGATAAGGTACCTTATGTTGTTAGCAGTAAGAGTTATACAGCCGTGGCTATCAATTGCGCTTCCAAAGCGGGGGAATGGATCAAGAGCAGACTGGGAACAGTAGAAAGGCTCAGCACCAAGGTATCTGCGCAGGATATCGTGACCGAGGTTGATAAGGGAGCGGAGCAGATGATCCGCAAGCTGATCCTGACGCACTTCCCTGATCACGCAATTCTTGGGGAAGAAGGGGTGGAGCCAGGGGCAGAGGCGGCTGCAAGGGCGCTGCAAGCGGCACAGGACGAAGAATACTTGTGGATTATCGATCCGATTGATGGCACAACGAATTATGTGCACGGATTCCCGTTCTATTCGGTGTCGATCGCACTGGCTCATCGCGGTCAAGTCATTGTAGGTGTCATATACGATCCTTCCAGAGATGAATTGTTTGTTGCTGAGAAGGGCAAAGGCGCCTACGTACATGGCAGTCCGATGCATGTGTCCGGTGAGGAGCAGTTATCGGATAGTTTGTTCGCTTCGGGCTTTCCGCTCGACGCCGCAGTCAACCTGCCTCAGAATATGGCCGAGCTGCAGATGCTGCTGCCCAAGGTACGCAATATCAGAGCCGGCGGTTCGGCGGCGCTTCATCTCGCATATGTGGCAACTGGTCGCTTAAGCGGTTACTGGGAGCGGGGGCTCAGCGCATGGGATGCAGCTGCCGGCGCATTGCTGGTTCAGGAATCTGGAGGCAGAGTTTCTGATACGGAAGGGCGTCCATATGACTTGGCGGTACGGAACATTGCGGCTACGAATGGCTTGATTCATCAAGGATTGCTGGATACGTTGAAAGAAGCGAGCGATTCGGCTCGCTAGACTAGAGCACGTCGAACACCTCACCATAAGGAGTGGCAGCGTACAATGAATGAGAAGCACGATCAGGATTTGGAGCGTCAGCTCAGCGACATGCTGACCGAAGGCGAGATGCAGCAGAAGGATCGGGAGCAGGAGCAGCGGCGGCTCCTTAATCCGAAATACGAGATCCGCATTCAGACCCAGCTCGATCCCATCGTCGAGGAGACCAAGCAATATCGCAGCATGGCGAAGGAACTCGATGATCGCTATGATAAGTACATGGAACAGGCTGATAAGAAAGCAAAGCCAGACAATCAAGACGCATAATTTCGGTAGCGCTTACGGTTTAACCCAAATAAGACAACGGGAATGGACAGCACATCAAGGCGCTGTCCATTTTTTTAGATTATGTGCAGCATTCAGGTCTTGAGTACCCAGGCGGGGACGAAGGTGGTAAAATAAGACTGTACTCATAAAATGATGATCAAGTAATGGGGAGTGATGACATGGTCAAATTTTGGAAAAAGGGTCTGGCTGCCATAACCGGTACTTTGATGCTGGCAGTGACGTTGCTGGGACCCGGCATAGCACCAGCTTATGCCGCCGAAACAGCTGCGAAGGATCATACATACCGTATCGTGACGCTGGGGGATTCGTTGACCGTTGGATACGAGCCGGACATAGACCCGGCGGTTAAGCCATATTACGGATTTGTGGAGCGCTTGAACGAGCAAGCTTTACACTATGGTCGTACCGAAGTTACGAATCTCGGCATTGGCGGACTGAAGACAGAAGGCCTCAAGAACTATATTCAGGCGATCGTGGACGAGCGTGCGATCACGGCAGATGAGCTGCAACCGGGTCTGAGCGGCATAGATCCAAGAACGAAACAGATCGGAGCAGCGGCGGCCAAGGCGAAGTCGGTTGTGGCTAACGCCGATTTGATTACCGTAACCATCGGCGGTAACGATATGATGAGCTTGGTGAACACGATTAGTGAAATGAACGATGAACAGTTAAAAGCCAATATCGCCCAATTGTTTGAACAGTATACTGATAATGTCACGTCCGTTATGACGAACCTGCAGTTACTGAACCCTGGCGCGGCCATCGTATTGGCGGATCAGTATAACCCGATGCCTAAGATCGCGGATGAAATCGCTTACGCCAAGTTGGTGGCCGCTGCCGGCGAATTCACCAAGCTGGTGGATGGCTTAGCGGCAGAGTTCGCGAGTCAAGGAGTGGACATAAAGGTTGCCCATGTAGCTCAGAAATTCGTCGGCTCGGAAATTACGATGACGCATATCCTGAAGAAGGATATTCACCCGAACCAGTATGGGTATGAGACGATGGCCATCATCTTCGCCGAAACCATCTGGGGCAGCTACAAGGCACCGGTCGTTCCTGCACAGGGTCAACCGATGCGCATCGTGGTGAAGGGCAAGGAATTGAACACGCCGTACAAACCAATTCTACGCGATAACCTGAATTATGTTGCCATCCAGGACATCGTTAACGCCGTTGGTGCCACCACCAAGTGGGAGAATAAAACGTCCAGTGCAACCATCACGTTCGGAGATCAGACTGTGGTCGTGACGATTGGTGCCAAGACCGTGATGGTGAACGGAACGGCTGTACCAATTGATACACCAGCATTCCTGCATAAGGTAGGCAAAGAAGATAAAACCTATGTTCCATTGGCCGTGATTGCTTCAGGTTTAGGCTTTGATGTTCAATATGTCTCTAAACAGCGTACCGCATTCATCAATCTGTAAGCTGCATAGGAAAGGAATTAGCCGCAGCGGCATTTCGCCGTTGCGGCTTGTTTCATGACTCCCATGGGAAGAAAGTGGCAGAGATGTGACAGGGCAGGATCAGGCATTGATCGCGTCGAAGCTTGTGTAACAACAAAGAAGAGATATAGATAGTGGGGGGAGACGAGCAATGAATGGACCGATGATCATGACGTTGTCTGTCCTGGCAGTGGCATCCGTGTTGTTCATGTCAGGCAGAGTACGTTCAGATCTAGTCGCAATTGGTGTATTAATGGTATTAATGCTGGCTGACATCTTGACACCTGCAGAAGCGTTATCAGGCTTCTCGAATTCGGTTGTCATCATGATGATTGGCTTGTTCGTGGTCGGCGGGGGGATCTTCCAGACCGGCTTGGCCAAGATGGCTAGCAAAAAGCTGCTGCAGCTTGGTGGTGGAAGCGAAACTCGCTTGCTGATCATGATCATGCTGGTCACCGCGCTCATTGGCGGTTTCGTGAGCAATACGGGAACCGTGGCCGTGATGTTGCCGATCGTGGTCAGCTTGGCATACAGCGCACAGATTAACCCGGGCCGTCTGCTGATGCCGCTTGCGTTCGCCAGCAGCCTTGGCGGGATGCTGACGCTAATCGGTACACCGCCCAACCTCGTTATTCAAGAGACGCTGGTCAATGCCGGGGAAGAGGGTCTGTCGTTCTTCTCATTCCTGCCGATTGGACTGGTCTGTCTGGCGACGGGGATCATTGCCCTGCTGTTTCTGCGTCGGTTCCTTCCGGCCGATGAAGCGGTAGAGGGCAATCGGGCGGCACGCTCAATTAAGGAGCTTGCCAAGCAATATCAGCTGACGCAAAATCTGTATAGAATCCAAGTCGGTACGGATTCCTTGATCCGATCCAAGACGCTGCGCGAGCTGGATATTCCGGCAACATTCGGTATTCACGTGATCGAGATTCGCCGTAAGATGTCAGCGAAGAATCAATTTTTCAAGACGATCAATCAAGAAATTGCCGGGCCGCAGACCGTGATTGAGGCAGACGATATTCTGTATGTGAACGGTTCGTATGAGCATGCACAGCGGTTTGCAGACGAGTACGGACTGGAGATACTGGATCAGCATGCGCAAGAGCAGCACGCAAACGCGAGTGAGTCTAAGCCATACGCTACAAGCGACGTAGGGATTGCCGAAGTTATGCTCACGCCCTCGTCACGCTTGATTGATCAGCTTGTTAAGCACTCCGGCTTTCGGGAAAAATACAGAGTGAATATTCTCGGAATTCAGCGCAAGGAGCAGTATCTGCTCCATAACCTGAAGGAGGAGCGAATGCGATTTGGCGACGCCTTGCTCGTGCAAGGGACGTGGAAGGACATTGCGCTGCTCGCATCCGAACAGACCGATGTCGTCGTGGTCGGTCAGCCAGCCGAGGAATCGCGCAAGGTAACGATGGACCAGAAGGCACCGATCGCTGCCGGAATTATGCTGCTCATGGTTATCCTGCTTATTACGGAATGGATTCCGGCTGTCGCTTCCGTAATGATCGCCGCGGTGCTGATGGTCGTACTGGGCTGTGTGCGTAATATGGAAGAAGCGTATAAGACCATCAATTGGGAGAGCATCGTGCTGATCGGCGGTATGATCCCGATGTCGATCGCGATAGAAAAGACGGGCGCGGCCACACTGATCTCGGATATGCTGGTCCATTCCTTAGGCAGCTACGGATCCATTGCACTGCTTGCAGGGGTTTATTTCACGACCTCGCTGTTGACTTTGTTCATCAGCAATACCGCTTGTGCGGTTTTGTTTGCTCCGATCGCGATGTCTGCCGCTGTGCAGATGGGAGCCAGCCCGTATCCGTTCCTGTTTGCCGTATCGATCGCAGCGAGCATGTGCTTTGCTTCGCCATTCTCGACCCCGCCGAACGCACTCGTGATGTCGGCCGGGCGGTATAAGTTTAGTCACTACGTCAAGGTAGGGCTGCCGCTGCAGTTGATCATCGGGATCGTGATGATGGCGGTGCTGCCGTTGTTTTTCCCTTTCTAAGCAGATAGGGTAAGAACGCAGCAAGGGTGTACACTCCCGATCATGTCCGACAGGACGTGGTCGGGATTATTTACGTTTGAAGGACTCAGGTAAGAGAGGCAGTTATAGCGCCGAAAAAGAGGCGGCAGATCCCTCAGAGGGATTTGTAGGCGAGCAAAAGCGCCGAAAAAAGGGAAACAAGTCCCTCAGAAGGACTTGTAGGCAAGCAAAGCGCCGAAAAAGGAGCAACAAGTCCCTCAGAGGGACTTGTAAGCGAGCAAAGCTCCGAAAGAGAGGCAACAAGTCCCCTAGAAGGACTTGTAGGCAAGCAAAGCGCCGAAAAAGGGGCAACAGATCCCTCAGAGGGACTTGTAGGCAAGCAAAGCGCTCCCTAAGTCTTTTCGAGCAAACGATCAATTCCTCTCGTCATTCCCATATACAATAAATAAAGATTTGCCGCTCCATATCCCTACACGGCAGGAAATCACCGCGGGCAAGGCTAATATTTCATTATAACGATTCCTAACATCAATTCGTAAATATGCGCATGATTTTCGTAGGAATGACTACGCTGATAGCGCATGATTGTTGTTATGCTTGAAAAAGCCGGAGGTGCAAGAACAGGATGAAGAACCGCTTCAAAAATCCGCTGAGTCGCATGACGATCAAACAGCAGATGATTCTGCTGTTTCTGGTGCTCGTGATTCCGCTCGTCGTATTGAACTTCTATGGTAATTCTATGGCCGACCGGATTCTGAAGCGCCACGTCACCAATGCTTATGTCGAGCTCAACAAGCAGAATTTCAAACTTATTAATCGTGATATTGAAACCGTTAACAAGGTAACGTCGACGGTCATACAGAACGCGTTGATCCAGCAGTTCAACACGATCGCGGACGAGAGTGTACTTTCACGCGTCAAGAACTACGAACGGCTTGAGAAAATGCTGTTCTCCTACTCGCAGGAGACGGATGAACGCGAGCCGGTGTATTACTCGCTGTATGTATATGACCCGGATAATCGTTATTTTTTCGCACCTTATTACCCTGATCGCAGAAAGGCAGGCGTCTATTTCTTCTCCGATGAAGACGAGAAGCCGGTGTGGTTCGACGAAGCCGTCGCCTTGAAGGGCAATGGCTATCTGAAACGGATGGATTACCTTTCCCCTCCTGTCAAAGGCCAGCGCGATCAACAGACCCTCAGTTATGTGCGCGCGATCAACAATATATACCAAGGCGGCACCATCGGCGTACTTGTGGTGACCAATCTGGATGCAAGAATCGGGGAATCCTTGTCGACCGTATCGATTCCGGACGGGGAACTGTATTTGACGGACTGGAACAACAATATCTTGACCTCGTCCAATAAAGAGCTGACTGGTATCTTGGAACTGCCGCCAGAGGCTGAGAACGTCACGTCCAGCATCGGTGTGATGGACGTAATTGCGTCTGATTTCATTTACGTTATCGATTACAACTATGTGATTCAGCAGAAGTTGATCTATAAGGTTCCGATCAAAGCCCTTCTCGCTCAGCAAAATGAGATCAAGCGCGTCATACAAGTCATCTCCATCGCTTATTTTGTGGTGGGCCTTATTCTGGTCTTCTATTTCTGGCAGTCGCTCATGACGCCGCTGCAGAAGCTGGTAACTTTCGTACGGAGATACGAGCCGGGCAATATTGTGCCACAGACGCCTTACCGTCGTCGAAAAGACGAGGTTAGCGTGCTGATCTCCACGATTTATGATATGGCCCGGCGACTTAACGACATGATTCATTATAAGTACAATATGGACTTGAAGCAGAAGGAAGCGCAGCTGCAACTGCTCTATCAGCAGATTAACCCCCATTTACTCTATAACACCCTGGAGAGCATTTATTGGAAGAGCACGATGGAAGGGAACACCGAATCGGCTGAGATGATCAAGGACTTATCGAAGCTGATGAAGATCAGTTTGAGTAGAGGACGTGATCTGATCACCCTGGAAGAGGAGATGGAGCATGCTCGCGCTTATATTAATTTGCAGTTGAACCGATATGATTATCAGTTCTCGGTGCAGTGGGATATCCCGGACGTGCTGTTCACCCATCTGATTCCAAAAATCACACTGCAGCCGCTGCTGGAGAACGCGATCATTCACGGCATTAAGAATATGGGAGATGACGGTATCATCTGCGTTACTGGTCGGCGGGATGAAGAAGAGACTTGCCGGATCATTATTGAAGATAACGGCTTTCGTCCCGTGAATTATGAATCCATTCGCAGGCTGTTGTATGACGAGGTTGCCGATCATTCCCTCGGGTACGGTATTCGCAATATCCACGAACGGTTGCAACTGCATTTTGGGCGCGAATATGGGCTTCAATATGAACCGGGAGAAGATGGAGGCACCCGTGTGATCATCACCATTCCGCACGTTCATCCTACAGCGCGAGCCGCAACGGAACAGGAGGTTTCTTAATGTATAACATATTGGTAGTAGATGATGAGCCCCTGATTTGCAAAGGGTTAGCCGGACTGCTGACCACGTCTGGACTCGCCATTGAAGGTATTATTACAGCCTACAGCGGCCAAGAAGCGCTTGATTATATTCGTATGGGGGATATCGACCTGCTTGTCACCGATATCCAAATGGGAGAAATGAACGGAATTGAACTGATGCAGCAAGCCAAGATCGTTAAGCCGTGGGTGCAGACGATAATTATTTCAGCTCATGAGACGTTTCAGTACGCGCAACGTGCGCTCCAACTCGGGGCCAGGGATTATTTGATCAAACCCTTGAACAGCGAGCAGTTTCTCGATTCCGTCCGCAGCGTGCTGCTTAAGATGGATAAGCCTGTGCCACAGGCGCTGGAATTCCTGAAGGGCGATCATGAGCATTTTCGAATGGAAGAACCGCCTTCCGGGCGAACGGAGCAATTGAACCAGCGATTGTGCGCGGAACCTGAGCAGAGCGGTTGGTCCGGGATGAGAGAACAGGAACTTGGCTTGATCGGTCCCTATTTCGCCGTGATCAAAATGAAGCTGGAATATACGGATGATGGAGATCAATCGTATACAGTACATGACAATCGTCTAATCCAATACGCGGCTCTTAATATAGCGAAGGAATTGCTGGAGCAGGAGCCTCACACATTGGCGTTCTATTCACCGGAACGGAATATTAACATTATTGTGCAATGGAGCGAGCAGGAGATGGAGGAGAATGTGGGCGGCAAGATCAATCACCTGGAGATGATCGGACGCAGTCTGCACCATCATGTGGCACAGCATCTGAAGCGCAACTGCACTGTTGGGATCAGTCAGATTTTGCGTGGACCGGAATTTCTGAGTGTGCTCAGCCGCCAGGCCGATAAGGCGATGCTGTGGCGAGAGCAGCTTCATGATTTTCATGTGTTTTATTATGGCGATTTCAATTGGCACAACTACGCCCAGGAGACGTCGCAGGAAGTGCTCTCCAACCAGAGTAACCGCATTGTGGAGAACACCAGACAATATATCGAGCATCATTACCGCCAGAAGGGATTGACGATTCATGAAGTGGCCAGGAATAACCATGTCAGCCCGAACTATTTGAGTTATCTGTTCAAGAAATATACCGGCAGCAGTCTATGGGAGTACGTGGTGAAGCTGCGGATGGAGGAGAGCAGAGCCTTAATCCTCAACACCGATCTGCGGCGATATGAGATTGCCGAGCAGGTTGGATATGAATCCCCGGAGCATTTCAGCAAAATATTCAAAAAATACTTTGGCGTAAGTCCCAGCGAGTTAAAGAAGTAAGAACGGTTATACTTCACATAGTTTTAGACATGTTCGAAGGCTCCCCAACTTTTTAATATAGAAGCTAGACATTATACAAAAGGAATGAGGGAGTCTGATGGAAGAAACGGTCATGTCACAAGGCCAGGCTCTAAAGGAGCCGGCTTATCAGATTTGGAGGGAACCGAAGCGCGCCCCGCGCTGGAAGAAACATCTATGGGGATATTTATTCCTCGTTCCGGCCATCGCGATTTTTATCGTTTTTTTATGGCTGCCGATATTTAAGGGAATGTATTACAGCTTGTTCTATATCGACTTTGTCCAAGGAAACACCTTTGTCGGTTTAGATAATTATGCAAAGGTCCTGGCTAACCCGGATCTGCTGCTCTCCATAAAAAACACGCTGTATTTCATGCTGTTAACCTTCGTGATTGGCTTCTGGGTGCCGATTGCGGCTTCTATTGCCATCTCGGAGCTAAGATGGTTCCAAGGCTTTGCACGAATCTCGGCTTACCTTCCGTTTGTTGTGCCTGGGGTCGTGCTGTACGGAATGTGGCGCTGGATGTACGATCCGGTCGGTCCCATCAATGCGATTACCGGCTTCTTCGGTGCGGATTCCGTGTCGTTCATCTCGGATAGCCGCTTCTCCATGGTCGCGCTGGTCGTCATGGAGACCTGGCAGCAATTCGGATCTGCCATGCTGATCTATCTTGCGGGAGTGCTTAGCATTCCGAAGGATTGGTACGAAGCGGCGGAGATTGACGGGGCGGGTGTATGGGCACGCATCAAGCATATTACGCTCCCTTCGATGCGGAATCTGATCATGCTGATGCTGATCCTGCAATTGATCGGCACCTCGCAAGCCTATCAATCCCAGTTGGCGATGCTGGACGGCGGACCGAACAAGGCAACGCTGACGTATGCCTTGCTAACGGTGAAATATGCCTTCAACCAGCTGGATTACGGGGCGGGCACCGCGCTTGGCGTTCTTATGTTCCTCGTGCTGAGCATACTCGGCGTCCTGCAATTCAAGTTGAACAGGGAGGAATATTGATATGAGAGACAGAGGGATCCTATCCGCTTCGGATTTGCAGAAGCCGCTGAACAAGATCGTCTATGCCTTCATGGTATTATGCATTGCCGTCATGGCTTTTACCATGCTGTATCCGATCGCGATGACGATGTTCAACGGCTTGAAGAGTACGCAGGAGATTAATTCATTCCCGCCGCGATTTTTTCCTACGGAATGGCACTGGGACAACTTCCCGAAGGGTTGGAATTATATCGATCTCCCGTTGTTTCTGAAAAATACGCTGATGATTTTTGCCGGTAATTTGGTAGTGACCATTATGGTGCTGGGCCTGGCCGCTTTCAGCATCTCGCGCATCAAGGTACCGTTTCACCGCGCCATCTATTTCTTTATTCTTATGACTTTGTTCATTCCGGCTTCCAGTTACATGATTCCGAGCTTCGTTAACCTGAAGGAACTCGGGTTATTGAATACCTACTGGGCTTTCTGGCTGCCGGCCGGCGCGAACGCTTACTTCTTCCTGTTGATCAAGAACTTTTTTGACGGCATTCATCCTGAGATCTTCGAGGCAGCGCGTATCGACGGTGCATCGGAATTGAGCAGCTATACACGTATCGCGATTCCGTTGTCGATTCCGATCTTCGCGACATTAGCTATCTTTATATTTTCAACAGCGTGGAACGACTGGTTCTGGCCTTCGTTGGTCATGCAGACACAGGATAAATACACGCTCGCGACCGCCATTTACAAGTATGTGATCAATGCAAGGAACCTGGATGGCAGCACTCGCTTTACGATCTTGTTCATGGTCATGATCCCGCCCATCTTTGTATTCCTGGTGTTCCAGAAATTTATCATGCGCAGTGTCAGTCTCGGGGCGGTGAAGGGATAGGGAAGCGTTATCATCATCGTAGCCTTGCACATGATCGTCATATGAATGCACATCGTTCTTTTGAACGTTCGCTTTTATGATGGAGAAGTAGCGGCACATATTATTTCAAAATGAAAAGGGGAGTAACAATGCGCAAGTTCTCGGCACTACTCATCTGTTTGATGCTGTTCGGTTCATTGCTGGCAGCGTGCAGCGGCGGAGGCACGGCAACACCGGAGGCTCCGAATAATGGGGGCACGACGAATACGGGAGGCACGGATAACAAGCAGGAAGATCCGCCCGTGAAGGAAGATATTGCAGATAAGAAGGTAACTATCAAGATTCACTATCCATTGCCTGACGATACAACGCTGCGGGCGCAGGAGGATGACAAGATTGCCCGCTTCCAGGAGAAGTATCCGAATGTAACGATTGTTAAGGATGACTGGCAGTACAGTGTTAATGAAATTGGGGTTAAGATGGCTTCCAACGAAGCACCGACGTTTTATAATACGTGGGCAACCGAAGCGCAACTGCTCGTGGAGCGCGGTTGGGTGGCTGACATTACAGAGTTCTGGAACAACTGGGAGTACAAGGACGACATGAACCCGGTATTGCAGGAACAATTCATCGTGAATGGCAAGGTGTACGGGGTAACCCAGAATGGTTACATTACGTCAACCGTTGTGAATAAGAAGCTGCTGGATTCAAAAGGTGTAGCTTTGCCTCCGATGGATTGGACGTGGGATGATATGTACAACACGGCGAAGGGGGTAGCAGATCCGAAGGCAGGCATCGCCGGTATTGCGCCGATGGGCAAAGGGAATGAAGCCGGATGGAACTGGACGAACTTCCTGTTTGAAGCTGGTGGAGATATCGAAGTGAATGAAGATGGCAAAGTGAAAGCCGTATTCAACTCTGAAGCTGGAGTTAAAGCCCTCGATTTTATAAGAAACTGAGATGGGAAGGCGAGGCCATTCCGCAGGACTGGGCGCTTGGTTGGAGTGATGCCATAAATTCCTTCCAGCAGGGACGTACAGCGATGGTAATCGCGGGTGCATTCGATGTCATTCAACCTGCGCTTAATGAGGGAGGCATGAAGCCGGAAGATGTAATCGCTTATCCGATGCCTGCCATGGAGAAAGGCGGCAAGCATCATGGTATTCTCGGGGGAAATTATCTGGTTATCAATCCGAATGCAACCAAGGATGAACAGGAGATCGCTTTCCGATACATCACATTTGACTACTTTACGGACGATGCACTCAAGTCTGTGGAAGATACGATTAACGCACGTAAAGCGGAAGGCAAATATTACATCCCGACGCCACTGGAATATTTCAGCGGTGAGTCCGATTATGCTGCGAAAGTAAAGGCCATCTATGAGAAATATGACAATGTATATGTGTATGACCCGCAGCTCTTTAGCCTTTTAGAGGGTAAAACGGAAGCTCAATTTGGTACGCAGGATTATTACGCCGCAATGTCCAATGTCGTGCAGGAATCGTTCTCGAAGAAAGGCACGGATTCCAAGAAGCAGCTAGATGATGCAGCTAAATATGTGCAGGAGAACTTCTTCGACAAGATCGTACAGGAGTAGGAGAGGGGCCAGAGATGGTCGATTAAACATAAGGTTACCAAGAACCACCCAGCGACTGCTTGGGTGGTTCTTGGTATTCATGATCACGATCCCGCTCAACCGGTATCGTTTAGTATATTTGCTTTGCATCCCGGGGCAATTCGTATATATGCGTAAGGAAGGCAGTTACGCGCTGATCTTGACCCATATCATAATCAAACAGCAGACTCTCTGCGACATCAAGTGCCGTACTGCGAAACAGTCTCCCCATGGCAAATAATGAAGCCCACACCTCTTCATAACTTCCACCCGGATAGGTGGACATCAGTTCTTCCCAGCGTTCTTCTGATATATAGCGTTTCAAGTATTTACCGTTCTTGCCGATACTGAGCGAGAAGTCGGTCTGAGTACCTACATGCCATTCCAGTATCTTCATCAGCATCGGTCGTACGATCTGCTGCAGATGATCCTGGGCATAGAGAATCTCCTCCCTCCATAACCCTTTGGCAACGTACGTACATACCCACCAGAACTCGTTGCAGCAATCCGCGTAGAAATCCGCTGAAGGCTGCTTAACCCAGTAATCTTCGTCCGTAGAAGCAGGGACTTGCGGGAAGACGCCGTCCTTGTCGAGCAGAATCTGCATCAGTTTGTCCTCAGCACAATATTGATCCTTCTCATGAATCGAGATTAAGGTCAGGTCGATCCGGTTGCCGTCTGTAAACAACATCAGATACGAGAAGCGGTCCCCAAGCTCTGGCGGGAACATCGCCATATCTTCAGGCGTCTGTAGAATCATCCGCTCACCGAAGACGTCGATCCAGTGAGGGTCTGACTTGTAGCTGTCCATCTCCGTTACATGATAGCTGATATCATAATCTTGAAATAGATCTCTCGGTACATTTGGATTCGTTCTGGAACCTTCCAAGGTTACTGCGCGAATTCGGTCGTCTTGAGTCGCAACCCGGAGTACCAGTTCCATCATGTCCTGTTCGGTTCTCATCATCACTAACCTCCGTATTCATCATCCAGTTTTGTTTACCGAAACGCTTAGAAATCGGTGGTCCCCTGATTCGATTGGCGTGAATACGGGTCTGACCATGACCCTGTTATAACTTGTTCAATCGTTTTTTCATGGCTGTATCTCCTTTCTCAGATCGTAACCTTAATGTTTCATATCCTTAAATGAAGCATCGGCTGCTTCTAATGTAACATCGATATCAGCTTCTGTATGGGCAATCGTCATAAACCAGGCCTCGTATTTAGATGGAGCCAGATTAATCCCGCGGTCCAGCATGAGTCGGAAGAAGCGTGCGAAAGCTTCACCATCCGTATCTTGTGCTTCATCGTAATTCGTAACCGGATGATCGCAGAAATGGGTGGAGAAGGACCCGCGGATGCGGTTGATGGTCAGAGGAACGCCATGTAGGTCTGCCAACGTCTGCAGGCCTTCGGTCAACTTGATCGTCAGACGTTCCATCCCCTCGTAGACACCTTCGCCTTGCAGAATCTCTAGACAAGCGATTCCGGCCGCGATGGAGGCGGGATTGCCTGCCATGGTACCGGCTTGATAGGCAGGACCGAGCGGGGCGACTTGTTCCATCACGTGCTTACTCCCGCCATAGGCTCCGATCGGGAGGCCTCCGCCAATGATTTTGCCGAGCGCCGTTAGATCCGGTTGAATGGCCTCGTGATTCGCAAGCCGCGCATAGGTTTGGGTTGATCCGTAGTGGAAGCGGAAGGCGCTGATTACTTCATCGTAGATCACAAGTGATCCGTTATCGCGTGTCAATTGGCATAATCCCTCAAGAAATCCTGGTTTGGGCATCACCATGCCAAAGTTGCCGACGATCGGTTCAACCATCACGGCGGCCACGTCATCCCCCCATTTTTCGAGAGCGGCTTGAAGGCTGTCCAGATCATTGAACGGCACCGTAATGACTTCTTGGGCAATGCTGGTTGGTATTCCGGCACTGTCCGGGATGCCAAGGGTAGAGGGACCAGAGCCGGCGGCTACGAGCACAAGATCGGAGTGGCCATGGTAGCAGCCGGCGAACTTGATGATCTTATTGCGTTTCGTATACGCGCGGGCGACCCGAATCGTTGTCATGACAGCCTCTGTACCGGAGTTAACGAAGCGTACTTTGTCCATCGAAGGGATGGCTTGTTTCAGCATCTTGGCAAGCGTAATTTCAAGCTCCGTCGGTGTGCCATACAATGTGCCATTCTGAGCAGCCTTCGTAATAGCCGCCGTTATATGGGGATGGGCATGTCCGGTAATGATGGGGCCGTATGCTGCCAAATAATCGATATAGCGATTGTCGTCCTCATCCCAAAAGTAGGCACCGCTTGCGCGCTTCATGAAGACGGGCGCACCGCCTCCCACCGCCTTGAATGAACGGGAAGGGCTGTTAACGCCTCCGACAATATGCTGCAAAGCTTCTTGATATAAGGATTCAGAACGATTTCTAGATGTTGGCATAAGTAAGCTTCCTTTCTTCATGAATCAGGACAGGCAGCCTTCTCATGAGCTGCCTGTCCTGATAACGTTATAGGATATTAATTGCGACTGTTAGTTTGGGATGGCGTGGTCGATGTATCTGTACTTTCGTTACGGCCTGCAGCCGGCTTGCCGTCTGTTCCGTCGCCTTCCGTCTGGGATTCGGCCGGATCAGGCACGGGCGGATTCATGACCTCTTGAATATATTCCTTCAGACTATCCGGATTGCCGACCGTTAGAACGGCCGCTCCGCCGATAGTTTCTTCTTTGAGCAGTTTCATTGGAGGGATCTGCTCGCTGCCGTTCATTTTGCTCTTGTAAGCGACGTTTGCGAGCTTCCACATATCATCAATCTCAAGATTGGTATCAATATAAGGGCTAACCGATTTCAAAATATCCGGCAACTTCATGATGGAGGTCGTCGTTTGCATCTTCTTCGCTACAGCCTTAATCAATTCTCTCTGCCGCTCGGTACGGGTAAAGTCGCCCATTTTATCATAACGGAACCGGACATATTGCAGAGCGGCATCGCCGTCCAGATGCTGCATGCCTTCCTTCAGGTCGATGTCATACTCGTTCTTGTCGGCTTTACTGGAATAGCTCATATCTTTTTCTACATAAAAATCAACACCGCCAACGGAATCCACCAGCTTCATGAATCCCTGAAAGTCCGTGTAGACATAGTATTGGACCGGTATACCCAGCAGATCACTGACTGATTTCATCGCCGTGTTCGGGCCATGTGTGATTGCGGTGTTGATGCGATTTCGGTCATATCCGGGTATGTCTACGTAAGTATCGCGCAGAATAGAGAATAAGTGCATCTTCTTCTGAGCAGGGTCGATGGAGGCCACCATCATGCTGTCTGAGCGTGGAATTTCACCCTCTTCAAAACCGCGGGCATCCACACCCATCATCAGGATGTTCACGGGCTCGGTCCCAACCCATTCAGGTGGTGCAGGCACTTTAGCATCGACCTTCTCAACTTCACGGAAGGGGGAGGTTTCTCCCGACTTTTGCAGACCTTGCAGGCCTGTATAAATAGATGTTGCATAATACACGCCGTAACCTAAAACGGCGGCTAACAAGATACTCACACTCCATATTATCGTTTTCTTAGTTTTCTTGGTCATTGTGTTCTTCCTTTCGGATTACGCAGATGAATAATTTCGCTATTACATTTGAATATTCGACATTCATTCTATTATAATTTTATTCGAAAAAACAATCAATTTTACGGGATTTCAGACCCGTACACCAGGAGTTGAGCCCTAACATGAATCCACCACAGATCAGCATTGGAGATCAAGTACCGGATATATCCTTGCCGGCATCCAATGGTAAACCCGTATCTTTAAGCGATTATCAAGGCCGTAAAGTCGTACTGTTCTTTTATCCCAAAAACATGACCCCTACGTGCACCGAAGAAGCTTGCAGTTTCCGCGATTATTATGGCGAGCTCCAGGAAGCCGGCGCGGTGGTGCTGGGAATTAGCCCGGATCCCCTGAAATCCCACACCAAATTCACCGATAAGTATAGCCTGCCCTATTTGCTTTTGTCTGATGAGGAGCATCGGCTTAGTGAAATATTCGGCGTCTGGCAGATGAAGAAGATGTTTGGCCGCGAATACATGGGCATTGTACGTTCAACCTTCCTGATTGACGAGGAAGGAACACTGGTCCGCGAATGGCGCAAAGTGAAAGTGAAGGGCCACGTGGAAGCGGTGCTGGAAGCGATCAAGTCATAACATTAATGATATGAAAATCAGCTCCGAAGCATGCCTGGACAAGGGCGGTTGGAGCTGTTTTTGCGTTTCCACCACCCGGCTTCGGATTCAATGAATGGCAAGCTAAGTGCGACAACTAATCCGCGCAATTTATCATGTTAGAATTCACGCTGAATTCTAGTCTTTTTTCGAACGGACCTCCATATAATCTATCAGAAAGCCGAATTCATAGAAACGATGGAGGTAGAATGGATAATGAAAAATATGGTGCGGGTTGCTTCAATTGCATTGTTCTTCGGCGTATTGGCGGTATGGTTAACGGCATGGCTCGGGTTTGAATCCGGGCATCCTGCCGATTTAAATAGATATGCAGAGCAAGCAGCGACAGTTGTCGCTTCTGTAACCAAGACGGTAGATACTCCTGTAATAGAGCAGAAGGCGCAACCGTTATTAGCTGCAGCAGCAAGCAAGGAGCCTGTTAACCAGTCCGTACCGACATTTGCACCCGCACCGATAACATATAAGAAGGCAAGCGACAAAACGGTCTATCTTACCTTCGATGATGGCCCGTCCGACCTGACGCTCAAAGTGCTGGATATTCTGAATAAGGAAGGGATTAAAGGTACATTCTTTGTATTGGGCCAGGAGGCGCAAGCGCGACCGGAAATCATCAACCGTATCTATGAAGAAGGCCATGTGATCGGCAATCATACATATAACCATCGTTATGAACAGCTCTACGGGCAATTCCAAGGTTTCTGGAACCAAATCAAACAGACGGAGGAGATTATTCGATTGATAACAGGGGAGCGTCCGCAGCTTGTGCGGGCGCCGGGGGGGACGGCCGGGCACTTTGATCAGGCGTATTTCGACTTAATGAAGCAGGGCGGATATCATGTATTCGATTGGAACGTGGATAGCGGGGATTCCAGGTACCGCGGGGTTCCGGTTAAGGATATTGTTCGAGGAGCGACGACCAAGGTCAACGGCAACGAGGCGATCGTCCTGCTTCATGACGGCAAAGGACATGCGGAGAGCGTAACGGCCTTGCCGGAGATCATCGCTTATTATAAAAAACACGGGTATGTGTTTGATGTCCTGTCCCCCGAGGTTCAGCCTGTCCAATTCCGATCCCAGCAATCTGCGCGCAAGGCTTCCCAGCCTTCAAAGCAATGGATTAACGACCATGTGCTGGCGAATGCGTCCTTGTTCGAATCGGGCCGGACGCTTGCGATCGAGTTTGGCGGGCTGGAGACGGCATTCGCTGCGGGCGAATACAAGTTGGAGGATGGGAGGCTGCTGGTTCCGTTGCGGGCGCTAACCGAGCGATTGGGCGGAGAGGTATCCTGGAATCAGGATCGCAAATCGGTGCAGGTGAGCTTGGGTGGGAATCGCTGGGAAGCCGATCCGCTGCGCGGACTGCTGCTGTCCGCGCAGCCGGGCCAGGCACCGCTGGCCTCCGATGTCCATTTGATTGGCGGCACGGCCTGGATTCCGCTGCGGGACGCCCTGCGTTTGTCCGGTCATCCTGTAACAAGAGTGACATATGATACAAGCGAGTATCGTGTTCAAACTTTGTAGTCGAATTTTGTATTTTGTGTTTGTAATTATGCGGAACAAGTTATAGACTGTACTTAGAGATAATAATCACAATCCCTGAGAATCCATGTTTAAAGGAGGGGGCGAGATCCCCCTGCTTTATTTTGGCGCGAGTGACTCACCGTTAGTGTTCGCACTTTTGTACGTGATGCATAATAGATCCTGGTTATCCCAAAATTAAGAGTTAGCCGGTTCGATCGTCGCCAAGTTCATCTTGGGAGCTTACTTAGAGAAAAGGAGGCAATTCTTATGTCAGAAACATCTCAAGACCACGTGGCAGGTAACCAGGAAGCTGCTGCTGCGGCAAGCCGTCCTGATGTGCTGCTCGAACAACTGCTAAAGCCTGAGGTTCAGGAGTCTTTGACTACGCTTGTGGACAACCTTCCTAAACTTACGGAAATGCTCGCATTCATGACCAAAGCTTATGACTTCGGTAAGTCGGTTGCAACCGATCCTGTGCTTGCGGAAGATACACTCGCATCCCTGAGCGGATTCACGAAGCCTGTTACCGAGACAGCTAAAGGCGTTGCGTCTGCAGCTATCGAAGCTGGTGATCGCATCCACGCTCAAGGCGAGCAAGCCCAGATCGGCGTATTTGGTCTGATGAAAATGCTGAAGGATCCACAGGTTCAAAAGGGTCTTCGCTTTGCACAGGCTTATCTGGACGTTCTGAACGAGCGCGAACAACAAAACAAGCGTTAATCTCATAAATCATACGAAGAACGGAGGATGGTCATGTCTAAACATATCTTAATTTTGGGCGGAGGCTACGGTGGTTTGCTGAGCGCACTTTCGGCACGTGAGCATTTCGGTGCAGATGATGCCAAGATCACGCTGATCAACCGTTTCCCAACTCACCAGATCATTACGGAATTGCATCGCCTGGCAGCAGGCAACATCGCAGAGAAGGCTGTGGCTTTGCCGCTGGACAAACTTCTGCGCAATGCCAAGGTTGATCTGCGTATCGGTAATGTGAAAGAAATCAAGCCAGACGAGAAGTCCGTTTCCCTCGACGATGGCGGAAACTTTACTTATGATGTGCTTGTGGTCGCTCTCGGCAGCGAAACAGCATTCTTCGGTATTCCAGGACTGCAAGAGAACAGCTTCATTCTGAAGTCCGTTAACGATGCGAATCGTCTGCGTGCTCATGTTGAGTCCCGCATTGCGGAGTACAGCAAGACCAAGAACAAAGCCGATGCAACCATCGTGGTTGGCGGCGGCGGTCTGACAGGTGTTGAACTGGTTGGTGAGTATGCGGATATGCGTAGCGAGCTTGCACGCAAGTACGGTATCGATCCACAGGAAATCACACTCTATTGTGTTGAAGCAGCACCTTCCATTCTGCCAGGTTTCCCAGCGGAACTGGTTGATCGTGCAACAACAAGCTTGCAAAAACGCGGCGTTAACTTCTTGACCGGATTGCCAATCACCAAGATGGATGGCACGACAGTTGAGTTGAAAGACGGAAGCACATTCGAAACTAGCACTTTGGTATGGACAGGCGGGGTTCAAGGTAACTCCGTTGTGGCCAATTGCGGCATCGAAGTGAACCGCGGACGTGCGGTTGTTAACGAATTCCTGCAATCCGCTTCCCATCCTGACGTATATATCGCTGGTGACAGTGCAGTCGTTATGGGACCAGAAGGTCGTCCATTCCCACCAACGCACAGTTGGCTTGGCAGATGGGTGAGCTGATTGGCTACAACATATTCGCTCAACTGAACGGCGGAGCACCAGCTTCGTTCGCACCGGTCTTCTCCGGAACACTGGGCAGCTTGGGCCGCAAGGATGCGATCGGTACGATTGGTGCCAACAAGACGCAATTGAAAGGCATGCCTGCAACGCTCATGAAAGAAGCGAGTAACATGCGTTACTTGTCGCACATCAATGGCTTGTTCACGCTGGCTTACTAAGTGAAGAAGGCAGTGTGCCCTGTGATTTAAACAATAGAGGCTGTTCCCGAGGTAGATAATTTCTACGGGGAACAGCCTCTTTTTTATGTTTGCTCAGAAAGCAATAAGGACAGAGACGACTAGAACGAAGCAATGCCTTCTTCGCAGTACCGTTTCAAACGCAGTAGAAACATAGCCCAATGATAATTGCAGGTTCGGTAATAATCTGTTACCTCTCTCCAGTCCATTTGCCGCAGGGTAATAGCGGTCACTCCAGACTTATCTTCCAGATCGAAAGATATCGTGGTGCCGATCCATTCTGGGTGAGAATCGGTACAGGACCAAACAATTCTCCGGTTCGACTCCAATTGGACGATATGCATGTCGGCTTTATCACCGGGGCCGAATCGGAATTCGCTGATGCCGCCGACTTGCTCGCTGACGCGCAGATCACGTGTCCATATCGCCGCAAGTCCCTTCTCTGTGGTGAGGGTGTTATACACTTCCGATATGGGAGCCTTTACCGTTTGCAAGTGTTCAATATTCATGTTGCTCTCCTCCTCGCTTTTTTCAGGTATACCATTTATTGTAGCAAAATGGGCTAGGGCATTTTTCTTATAGCTTGCTCAAATTGTGCCAATATGGAATTACTCAGCACCTCCGACAACACCCGTGGTTACCATGGTTTTGTGTCGGAGGTGTCTTTGCCATTGTAACGGACTGCATGAAATATAAGGTGATGGACTTAGGGACAAGCCATTTGAATCATATTACGATAGGAGCACCCGAGAGGGGAAATCATATCGAAATGGAGGTTCATGTATTGCGGGGATACCGTCGTCTTCATTCTATCGTGAGTCAATTGTTTCTGTTCTTCTTCATTGGAACGACACTGCCGGTCTTAATTATGGGTTTCTTGTCGTACAACAAATCTGCGTCCATCGTCGAAGAGCAGGTAAGTAAGGTGGCTACGCTGACGATTACCCAAGTCAGTGACAAGCTGAATATGTTTTTCAAAAAGCTAGATGACTCGTCGATGATGGTGCTGAACAGTAAAATGGTGCGCAGCATTCTGGAGGAACAGCATATCAGACAGTATGAATTGAATCAGAAAGTTAAGGAAGCCAAAGACCTGCTGACTTCGATCATGATCAATTCACCGGAAATTCTGGATGTGTACGTATTTGATATCAAACGCAACAATTCCGTGCTCAGCGCCGATTCGATGATGTCCATTCCTGATCAGTGGGATTCAGCCTGGTTTCAACAGATACTGGAGGCCAACGGTCAGACCGTGTGGTTTGGTTTATCGGATACCTCCTATCTGAAGCAGACGAGCATGGGGTTTCCCGTCTTCGGTTTGGGAAGGGCGATTCGGAGCTGGGATACCGGGGAGGTTGTAGGCGTGATGTTCATCGAGGTCATAGGAGATGCTCTGATCGACGAATTAAATGTTGTTCAGTTCGGTGATACGGGTTACATGTACGTGGCCAACGACGAGAATCGCTATTTCTATCATCCTGATCCGACGAGGTATGGCAGCGAATCGGAATTTGAGCTGCCTCAGGGGATAATCGAATACAATCTCCATCATAACAAGACGCTGATGATTCCGTCTCGACTGAATAACGGCTGGCATGTGGTGGGTGTAGTACCTCTGAAAGAGTTGACGGCTGATTCGGCCAGCATTCGCAGCTTTACCTTATGGATTGTATTCGGGTCGATCCTTGCTGCCATCGGCATCGGGTATTTCATGACGAGAAGAATCGGTAATCCCCTCGTTCATCTAAGCCGCCTTATGCGTCGAAGCGAGGCCGGGGATTTGAGTGTGCGCAGCGCGAATGTCGGTCCAAGCGAGATCGGTCAGTTGGGACGAAGCTTCAACAAGATGATCGGGCAGATCGATCTTCTGATCCAGCGGATTGCCGCCGAGGAAGCGGAGAAGAAGAAGGCGGAGATCCGAGCGCTGCGCTATCAGATTAACCCCCATTTTCTCTACAACACACTGAACTCAATCCGCTGGATGGCCAAATTGAACCGTACGAATGACGTGGATCGATCGGTAACCGCGCTGGTGCAACTGCTGGAGGGCAGTCTGGAACGCAACGGTGTGTTCATTACGCTTGGCGAGGAGCTGGAACTGCTTCGCAAGTACATGGTGATCCAGAACTATCGGTACGAACAGCAGATCGAGCTGCAAATCGAATGTCCGGAAGAGCAGCAGGACGTACTGATTCCAAGAATGCTGCTGCAACCCATCGTGGAGAACGCCATCTTCCACGGTATCGCACCGCTTGATGATCGAGGTCTGATTTACCTTCGGGTTAGTACGCAACAGCAAGAGGTGCTCGTGCAGATCGAGGACAATGGAGTGGGGATCGTAGCAGATCGGATTCAGAGCCTGCTGAACGATGGGCAGGAGCAGTCCAAGCATGGTATGACGCACATCGGTCTACGGCATGTCCATCAGACGATTCAACTGTATTACGGAGGCAGGTATGGAGTCACGGTTGAAAGTCCGGAAGACGGTGGGACGAGAGTGAGTATATCGTTTGCCAAGCAGAGGGGGGAAGAAATTTATGTACAGAGTGCTGCTCGTGGATGATGAATCGATGGCGCGGACAGGACTTCGCGAAACGTTCGACTGGGAGAAGCACGGATATCGGCTAGTGGGGGAAGCATCTAATGGCAGCAAGGCGATGAAGTGGATCATAAGCGGTGAGGTAGATATCCTGATTACCGACATCGCCATGCCGGTGATGAATGGCTTGGAGCTGACCAGACGGACAAAGGAGTTATGCCCATGGGTAAAGGTGCTGCTGCTTAGTTGTCACAGTGATTTCGAATTCGTTCGCGAAGGTATACGGCTGGGTGCATCCGATTATATCCTCAAGCCTACCCTGGACTCGGATGCGCTGAGGCACGTTCTGGATCAGATGCGACAGCGTCTGGAGGAAGAGCGGGAGACGCAGAAGATCTTGGACGAACATAGACAGCTGCAAGCGCTGAATAAGCGGAAGCTGCAGGGAACACATCCGCTGAGGCGCCGATAGAACAAGAGGAGGCCATGGTCGCTATGGAAGGCTCCGCTTTGCATGAGCGGATTGTTTTGCAGGCGATTCAATACATTAATGCTCGTTACACAGAATCTATCTCTTTACAAGAGGTGGCTGATCAAGTGTCGGTGAGCCGCAATTATTTCAGTGAGTTGTTCAAACGGGTAACGGGACAGAATTTCATCGAGTATGTGATCGAACTTCGTGTGAAGCGGGCGAAAGAACTGCTTGCTACAACCTCGCTCCGAATTTACGAGGTGGCGGATCAATGCGGATTTAATGACGTTAAATATTTCAGCAAACTGTTCAAGAGGGTCGTGGGAATGACGCCAGCGGAGTTTCAGGGACAAAAATCGCAGCCGCTACCGAATGAACCCGAATAGAATCGGAAAAGAATCCACCCTTTCGGAACATAATCCGTTCAAAGGGTTTTACCAAAATTTTATAATTAAAGCGTTTACAAATAGCTGGCCAGCTACTTCAAATCTGGATTGAATGGAGGAAAGGAAATGACAAGCAAACAAGTAAAGGGGTCATTATTAGCCATCATTCTTCTGCTATCCGCACTGCTTCAAGCGTGCGGGGGAGGCGGAACATCAGAAGGCGGCAATCCGGGAAGCGGCGAGAAGGTCAAGATTAAATGGGCGAGTTGGGGAAATCCCGGCGAGTTGAGCCGATATCAGGAGTTAACGAAGGATTTCAATCAGAAGCATGCCGATATCGAAGCGGAATTCATTCCGATTCCGGGTGAGTACGATCAGAAGATATTAACCCAGTTAACGGGGGGGACGGCACCGGATATCTTTTATGCAGGCGATGGTTTGATCGTCAAATTGATTGAGAATCAAAGCATTGAGAATCTGACTCCTTATATGGAGGCTCCGGACAGCTTGATTAAGAAAGAGGATTACTTCGAAGGTCTCTGGGGAGCGGCCGTGCGGGATGGCCAGACCTATGGCGTAACGGTCGATTGCAATCCGATGGTGCTCTGGTACAACAAGCAGGTGCTGCGCGAAGCCGGAATAACGGAGATGCCAGCCGAGCTGCAGGCGAACGGGCAATGGACGTGGGATGCGTTCAAGGAGATGTCCGACAAGATCCGGGACAGCCAGAAATACGGTTATGTGCTGGATAATTCCTGGAACAGCTATCATAGCTGGGTCACCTCCAACGGCGGACAAGTGTACGATGATGAGGGGAATTTCGTAGCGGCTACGGACCCGAAAGCGATGGAAGCGTTTCAATTCCTGTATGACAATGTGAAGTCCAAAAATATAACGTTCTCCGGCACCTTGCCTAAAGGGCAAGGTGGAGATGCGATGTTTATGTCCAACCAGGTTGGATTCGTTGCTGCCGGTCGGTGGTACCTGCCGCTGTTCAAGAAGAATCAGGGGCTTGAATATGATGTGGTCACTTGGCCAACTAACACGGGCAACAAGATTGAGCCTGCGGGTATTCCAACGGCATTTCTGGTGATGAATAAAGCCTCGAAGAACAAGGAAGCAGCGTATACCTTCTTCTCCGAGTATGTGAATAAAGAAGGTCAACGTTACCGCCTGCAAGGTGGCGGCAATGCCGTACCGTCCGTGCAAGGCACCGACGATGTGGTGTTGGAAGGCAATCTGCCCGAGCACGCGCAACTGTTTCTGGATGCGCGCGAGATTGGCTATTCTTTAACGCCGTTTGAAGCGGGCATTCCTGGACTCAGCCAGGATATCACATCGAAGTTTGAGGCGTTATGGCTGAAGGATCAGGATTTGGAGAGCTCGATGATGGACATCCAGAGTATGGCCAACAAGAAAATCCAGGACTACAAGAGTGGCAAGAACTAGGCTCGCTCTTTTTGAGAGGATGGTGAGACGAAGATGTTGACACAGCCTGCTGGCAGTACGGGCAAAAGTCTTAAACCGGAGCTGCGACCGGAGGGACCGGCGTCCACTCTGAGCAGCAAGACCACGGATGAATTATGGGGCGCATTGTTTATCTTGCCTCAGTTCATCGGCTTGATTACGTTCTCCTTGATCCCGCTCATCTCGGCTTTTGTCATTAGCATGATGAAGTGGGACGGGATGGGGGTCAAAGAGTTCGTCGGGTTACAGAACTTTATCTCCCAGCTTCAGGACGAGGAGTTCCATATCGCCCTTGTGAACACGGTCTACTATACGATTCTATCCGTACCGACAGGCATCGTTCTGGCGATGCTGGTGGCGGTAGGACTCAACCGGGTCAGAGGCAAAATCCTGTACAGGCTCATCTATTTCATGCCGAACATCACGATGTCCGTCGCTGTCGCTGTCGTATTCATGTGGCTCTTTAACGCAGATTTCGGACTGATCAACATGTACTTGAAGGAATGGTTCGGGATTACCGGACCTTCCTGGCTGACGGATTCCAGGTACGTCATGCCCTCGATTGCGCTGCTTAGCGTATGGATGGGGCTTGGTGGCAATATGGTGTTGTTTCTGGCGGGACTTCAGGGCATATCGCGAAGTTATTATGAGGCCGCAGAGATCGACGGCGCAGGCAAATGGCAGCAGCTTCTTCATATTACGATCCCGCTGCTCTCGCCAACGACGTTCTTTGTTACGATCATGTCAATCATCGGTTCCTTTCAAGTGTTCGATCAGTCGTTTGTCATGACCTCCGGCGGACCGGCCAAGGCGAGTTATACGCTGGTCTACCATATCTATGAGACGGCATTTGCGGACTTCACCTTCGGGAAGAGCACGGCATCGGCGGTGATCCTGTTCGCGATGATCTTATCGCTTACCTTGTTCCAGATGAAGATGTCCAAGCGCTGGGTACATTATGAGGACTGATGGACATACACTGAATGGAGGAGGATGCGTATGGTGCATCGGGGATTGAAGATATCTACCGTCTTGCTGCACGTGGTCTTGATCATCGGTGCGGGCGTGATGGCGTTGCCGTTCATATGGATGGTGCTAAGCTCGCTTAAAGACTTGTCTCAAGTCTTTATCGTGCCGCCCAAGTGGATACCGGACCCGTTCGTGTGGTCCAATTACAAGGATTCTTTGACGGCGCTGCCGTTTGGACGTGCCTACTTCAACAGCTTCTATATTAATATCATCGTGGTCATAGCACAGTTGGTAACCTGCTCCATGGCTGCCTATGCGTTTGCCAAGATTACCTTTCGATTTCGAGAGCCGCTGTTCATTCTCTTCTTGGCAACGATGATGGTTCCCGGACAAGTCACGATCATTCCGTTATATCTGATTATGAAAAACATCGGATGGCTGGATACGCATCTGGCGATCATCGTTCCTTCTGCGCTGCTTAACGCCTTCGGCGTGTTTCTGCTCCGGCAATTCTTCAGGGGTATCCCGAAGGAGATGGAGGAGGCGGCCATAGTAGATGGCGCTAACCGTTGGACGATCTATGTTCGAATTATGCTGCCTCTCATTAAACCTGCCTTATCGGCGCTTGGCATATTTACGTTTCTCGGGATGTGGAACAGCTTCTTCAATCCGCTGATCTTCCTCAGCAGTACGGAGAAGTTTACCGTACCGATGATGCTCAACCTGTACCGGGGCATGTACTCGACGGACTGGACGCTCATGATGGCAGGCGCTTCGATCGCATTGATTCCTGTACTTATCGTATATATGATCGGGCAAAAATATATTATCGAGGGAGTTACACTCTCCGGAATTAAGGGATAAACTGGAAATTTTCATAGTCATCGCCCTATTCAAGACAGCTGTGCGGATGCTACATTTAAATCATCCACCGGCAGTTTTTTCTATTCTCACAAGTATACTAGTATGGTAGTATAAGGTAAAATGATTGCGCTTTCATAACGACGCTTCACTGAAGGAGACGATGGGAATGTTCAATGTACTTTTGGTGGATGATGAACCGTGGGTACTCGAGGGACTTAAGACCATGGTGAATTGGAACCGTTACGGATTCCAAATATGCGGAGAGGCATTAAGTGCTCCTGAGGCGTTGCGGTTAATTGAGGAACTTCGGCCGGAACTGGTGATGACTGATATTCATATGCCCGTCTTGAACGGACTGGAACTGATCGAGCGAAGCAATCGAATGCTTCGAAAGCCACCTAAATTCGTTGTGCTGAGCGGATACGATGATTTTGGCTATGCACATGAAGCCATGCGTCAGCGAGTAACTGAATATTTACTTAAGCCGATTGATGACGAGGAAATTGAAGATATGCTGTCCAAGCTCAGCAGCGTCATTCGAGATGAACATGCCGCTGAACTGACGTCGCGGAAGAGGCATCAGATTGCGGCTAATTATATGATGAATCTTCTTCTTCAGGGGGGAGACAGGACCGATGTGACAGAGCAGGCTTGTAAAGCGCTGAATATACAACCGGAAGAGAAACTCCAGTGCGTGCTGGTACGAGGAGTTTTGATGCAAGAGCATCTTGTGGAACAGCTCCGATATCAGTTCCCTGAATTCATCTGCTGCTTCCAGGACAACCGGGGAGAGATGGCTGCGGTTCTTCGTTACGATCCGAGCAACCAGGAAGAACTGCTGGAAGCAGCTAACCGGCTGCAGCACGAGTTAAGCCGCGCTGGCGAAGAGGCGGCCATTATTACGATAAGTGTCGGGGCACAGGGGATGCATGCGCTCGGTGAACGGTACAGACATGCGGAGCTGTCGCAGCCTATAAGATGAATCAAGGCAAGAGTGGGGTATTTCAGGTTTCGGACCGAGATGGCGCCATCCCTGGTCGAGGGCTTCGTCACCGGCGGATTGCGGCGATTTATGCCGGTATTCTGTCAGGTCATACGGCGGATGTACATTCAAACGTGATGTGGTACTTCTCTGCCGCTTCCGATGCTTTAATCGATCTGTCGCTGATACGAAGTGATGTAGCCGATCTGGAGTTGATGTTATGCAGGAAGATCACGGAGATAGATGGCGATGCGGATGATTTTATGCACGGACTTCAAGAGGACTTCGGACAGCTTGGCGATATTCAGGACTATGGTTATCTCCATAAGTATATGAGCCATCTCGCCGCGGAGGCGATGGCCTTCTTTGCGGCTATGGAGAAGCAGAATGAATTCAACACGATCTATCAAGTGACTCAGTATGTAGACCGGGAATTCCGGAGCAAGCTGCAATTGCAGGATTTGGCTCAGCACTTCCATATGAACTCTACGTATTTGGGGCAGCTCTTTAAGAAACATGCAGGCAAACCCTTCAAGGAATACCTTAATGACAAGCGTATTGAAGAAGCCAAGCTCCTCCTTAAGCGGAGCGGGATGAAGGTATCGGACATTGCCCTTCATGTTGGATTCCCGAATTCGGACTATTTCATTCACAAATTCAAGACAACGACCGGCGTCCTGCCCTCGGTGTTCAAGAATCAAGCAGAGTAAGGGCAAGCACTGTCAAGGAGGGGATTCTCATGAAGAGAATCTGGAAGCAGGGTAATTTTGTTAACGATATTCCATTAAAGTACAAGTTTTTTCTCATATTCGTTGTGGGTGTGCTGCTTCCGATACTCGTTATCAACATCTTGTTCTCGGATCGAATGTCGGACCTGATCCGGGAGCGGGAAGAACAGAACCTTGATATCTCGATGGAGCGGGCGCGGAAGGATATTCACAATTTCATTGATGGCGGTGTTGCCGTCAGCCATGCATTAAGTACGGATAAGACGCTTTACGAAATGCTAGATCGCGAGTATGCATCGCAGCTTGATTTCTATGACACGTTTGATGAGCAGCTGCGCAATCGACTAACGAGCTACATTCCGGTCAATAATCAGATTCAGCGGATCAATATTTTTACCGAGAACGCATCTATTGTATCTGGCGGAAATTACCATGTTGTCGACGACAAGACGAAGGAGAGTGACTGGTATCGACTGTGGAGCGAATCGAATCATTCGGTCCTGGTCGCCGCGTATCGAGCAACTGAGGTCAATGACTGGGCCTCCATGGCCCCTTATTTAAGCGTGATTGAGAAGATGGATTATTATGATTCCTACAATACATATGAGAAGCTGCTGCGAATCGATATCGATCTGAGCAAGATTTATGACGTCATCGTTCGCGAGCGGGACTATCTGGATATGTATTTAGTCAATGAGCACAATCAGATTATCATGTCGGCTAACAGCGGTTTTGAACGAGGCAATCAAAGCGCATATCCTTTGTTCCATCTGGATCAATACAACGAGGAGGATCGTCACGTCATCTCGATTGGCACTGCCAGATATGTGAAGGGGTGGAAGTTGATCGGGGTAACGCAAGGCAACCGGATTACGAAGGCGATGCGGGATATGCAGGTATTTACGGTGTTGCTGGCAGCAGTCGTTACATTGATCACGGCGGTTTTTATCACCGTTATGCTCCGGTCTTATAATCATCGGGTAAAGCGTTTATCCCGCCATATGCAGAAGGTGACGCACGAGAAGTTTGAGCTGATCGAAATGGATGAAGGACGTGACGAAATCGGCGGCCTGATTCGAAATTTCAACCAGATGACGTCCAGAATAAACTCGTTGATCAACAACGTGTATAAGTTGGAGATCCAGAAGAAGGACCTGGAGATGGAACGGGTTCGGGCCGAGCTCAATTTCCTGCAGAGCCAGATGAATCCCCATTTCCTGTTTAACACGCTTAACGCGATTCTCGTGGTGTGCACCAAGAATCAATACAATGATGTGACCGATATTATCAAGAGCTTGTCCAAGCTCTTGCGAAGATTGCTCAGTTGGAGGGAAGATTTAGTCTCCCTGGAGGAAGAAATTCGCTTTATCGAAATGTATTTGAAGATCGAGAAGTTTCGCTTCCGCGATAAATTCGAATATCAATTCGAGATTGATGCGGAGGCCCTTAACTATAAAATTCCGAAGATGAGCATTCAGCCGTTGGTTGAGAATGCGTGCAAATATGGTCTGCAAGCCGTGGATGGAGCGGGTTTGGTGCACGTTAACGCCTCCATCAAGATGAGTGTCTTTGCATCGTAGTTACGGATAACGGCAAAGGGATCGAGCCGGAGAAACTCAGAGAGATCATATTGTCCGTGCGTAATGAGCAGTTCGAAGGGAATAGCTTTGGTATTCGCAACGTTTACCGCAGACTGGAGCTGTATTATAACGACCTTGTCAAATTCAATATCAGCAGTAGCCCGAATCAAGGAACGGTCGTGTCGTTTGAGATTCCGATCAAGCTCCTTGAGATTCAGGGCGGAGAGAGCAGGGAGTTGAGTTCATGACTTATAAAGTGCTCTTAATTGACGATGAGCCCGGGGCGTTGGAAGGACTTCAGTTATGGGTGGACTGGGAACGTCTCGGGTACGAAATATGCGGGCTTTGCAGCAACGGTGTGGATGGCCTGCAGATGATCAGGGAGCTTCATCCGGATCTGGTGATCACGGACGTGAATATGCCATTGATGGATGGGTTGCAAATGATAGAGCAGTGTTACGAAGAACGATTGAATGACGTAAAGTTTGCCATTATGAGCGGATATAACGAATTTGAGTATGCGCGCAAGGCGCTGCGATTCGGTATCGAGCATTACATGCTGAAGCCGATTATGCAGGAAGAGGCGGAAGAAGTATTGGAGAAGATTCATGCGGATCTCCAGCAGGCACAGAAACAGCGGCGGTTGGCTCTCGAGGCGGAACGGGAGGAAACCGCTTCTTTGATCCGGAATGTACTCTTGGACATTCCCATTGACGAAGCAGGGAGAGCAAAGCTGCGGGCCATGTCGAATCACGATACGAGATGGAATGTGCTCATGATTCAGAGCGAGGCGCTCCTCTTGATGAATGTCAGGAGAAGAATGGAACAATTCTTAGCCCAGGAGGTGTGCACGTATGTCGTGGATTTGGGACAGGGTCGTTTGGGTGCTGTGTACCGCGAAGCGCAAGATGATAGCGAATTGGAATTCGCCAAGCTTCTTGCGCTCTCCCGCGAGTATAGCAGCCTTCCTGTTCTGATGGCTTTAGGGAAGAGCCAGGCATCTTTGCTCGATCTTGCACATGGCTACCGTACGGCTAGAACGGCGATGCAGCTTATGTTTTATGACGCAGATTATACCCATCTCGTATCGTATGAGAATTTTCGTACGCGGCCCTTTCAGCATCATTACCCGACCTATTTGCTCGATAACATGATCCGGACTGCAGAGCTGCTGGATAAGTCCGGGTTTCGGGAAGCGGTGACGGCAGCATCGTCCACCTTCCGAGAAATGCTCGTAGATCCCCAGATCGTCAAGAAGATGATGGTCCATGTGTTCTACAGCCTGCTTGGTATGGTGGAGGAATTGGATGAGCAGCAATCCAGACGCATGATGGAGAAGTATGAGATACCGGGCGTAAACGATCACGTGGTGAGTTTGGGAGCAATGATGACAGATTTGATTGCAGCCGGAGAGGAATGCATCGATCTGTTGCTTGTACAGCAAATGAATCGTTCGCAAGGCGTCGTGCAGGATATTAACGCGTATATACAAGCTCATTATCGCGAGAATTTAACGATTAAACGTTTGGCGGAGCTGTTCTTTATACATCCGGTCTACCTGGGACAACTGTTCCTGCGCAAGAATGGAATCAGCGTTAATGAATTCGTCCACAATCTGAGAATTGAAGAAGCGGTGCTGCTCCTCGCCCAGAACAAGCTGAAGAACGGAGAGATAGCGGAAAGGGTGGGCTACAGTAACTATAATCAGTTCCTCAAACATTTTGAGAAGCGGATGGAAATGTCGCCGAACGAGTACAAAAGCAGGAGGATCTAAACTTTTCAGGGTTAATGCTTTAATTGTTGTATAGCCCGCCTTTGTAAGCGCTTTTAATATAAAGATATGTTACATGTAAGTGTTTGCTTGGATGTAGCGACATTATTTCGGAGGTGCTTTTATGGGGGGAAGAACAAAATCCTGGCTGCGGCTAAGCTCGGTTCTGCTATTGTCATTTAGCATAGTTCTTGCAGGCTGTAATAGCGGAGGCGGGAATAGTAACGGTGCCGCAAGCCCAGAGAAGAAGGATGCGGTACAACAACCAGCTGGAACAGATAACACCAAGGTGGAACCATTCGAAATCAGCGTATTCATCGGAGAAGCTGGTCAGCAGCCGACACCGGACAACAAAATTTATAAAAAAATCAAGGATGAGCTCGGAGCGACGTTCAACTTCGAATTCCTGGCCGGGGATATTAACCAGAAGCTTGGCGTCATGATCGCAGGGTCTGATTATCCGGACATGATGACGGGCAACACGAAGCTTACCGCAGCCGGCGCCTATATTCCGCTCGAAGATCTGATCGAAGAGCATGCGCCCAACTTGAAGAAGCATTATGAAGACTACTGGAACATGATGAAAGATCCGAATGACGGACATATTTACATTTTGCCGAACTACGGCGTATTTAACGGCAAGCTCAGCAGCACGTGGTACTCCGGACCTGCCTTCTGGATTCAGAAAGCTGTGCTTGCAGAGTTCGGATATCCGAAGGTCAAGACGCTCGATGAATATTTTGATCTGATCGGCAAGTACAAAGAGAAGTATCCAACGATTGACGGCAGCCCGACGATCGGCTTCGAGATTCTTAACCACGACTGGAGAAACTGGGGATTGTTCAATGCGCCGCAGCATCTGATCGGTCATCCGAATGATGGTGGCGTGGTGGTGAAGGATGGCAAGGCGGAAGTATTCGCTAATAAAGACTATGCCAAGACATACTACCAGAAGCTGAACGAAGCCAATGCGCAAGGCTTGGTGGACAAAGAGACCTTCGTACAGAACTTTGACCAGTATCTGGCGAAACTGTCCAGCGGTACAGTGCTCGGCATGTTCGACCAGCATTGGAACTTCCAAAGCGCGGAAGACTCCCTGATCACGCAAGGCAAAGACGAAAGAACCTATGTGGGAGTTCCGCTCGTCTATGATGAGAGCATCACGGATCACTACCGCGATCGTGCGCCACTCAACCTGAATAACGGTTTTGGTATCAGCGTTAACGCCAAGGACCCTGAGAAGATCCTTAAGCTGCTTGATGCCTTGATTACCGAGGATTGGCAGAAGACGCTTAGCTGGGGTATCGAAGGCGAGGACTATATCGTAAACGAGCAAGGCCGATTCATGAAAAATCAAGAGCAACGTGACGCTTTCACCGATGGTACATGGAAATTAGCCAATAAGGCCGATGCTTACTTCAAATTCGCTCCGAAGATCGAAGGAAGCTTCAGCGACGGTAACGCGACGGATGCCGCTGCTCAACCAGAGGAATACAAGGCAGGACTGAAGGAATACGACAAGAAATTCCTCGAAGCCTATGGCTTTGACAGCTACGTAGACTTTTTCAGCGAGCCGCCTGAGAATGAAGTGGCCTATCCGGCTTGGACCATTGATCTGGTGGAAGGATCAGAAGCAAGGTAGTCAATACGAAATTGAATGACCTGTCCACGAAATACTTGCCGAAGGCCATTCTTGCGAAGCCGGCTGATTTTGAAGCGGCATGGAACGAATACACAGCCGAGATCGATAAGGTGGATGTCAAGGCTTACGAAGATCGCATCAACGAGCAAATCCAGTGGAGAATCGACAATTGGAGTAAATAAAAAGCTGGTAACAGAAGGTGGGGGGCGTTCACGATGCCTTCCACCTTCTAAAATTAAGGCATGTGGGGAGAGCAACTTGTTATGGGTGAGATCTTAAGAAAGAAGCGAGCCGTCCGACATCCCAAACAGGGAAAGAAGCAGCCGATTACCTGGACTCTCATCAAGAATCAGAAGCAATTGATCATGATGTCCGTCCCGTTGATGTTGTATATCATTCTGTTCGCCTATGTCCCGATCTGGGGCTGGACGATGGCTTTTCAGGATTATAAGCCAGCCAAAGCGTTTACCGACCAAGCTTGGGTCGGGCTGAAGCATTTCAAGTTCTTGTTTACTGACGACACGTTCCTGCGCGTTTTGCGCAATACGATAGCAATGAGCGTCATTAATCTGATTCTGGGCTTTGTCACGGCAATTGTGCTGGCGCTGTTGCTGAACGAAATCAAGAAGGTACTGTGGAAGCGGACCGTTCAGACGATCTCATATTTACCGCATTTCTTGTCCTGGATCATCGTGACCGGCATCGTGGCCACATCGCTTGCCTCTGACGGTATCATTAACGACATGTTAATGAAGCTTCATATCATTAAAGAGCCGATACTGTGGCTTAGTGAGGGAAAATACTTCTGGGGCATCGTCGGTGCGTCCCATGTCTGGAAAGAGGTCGGTTGGAATACGATCATCTACCTCGCAGCCATTGCCTCCATCGATCCAGCACTCTATGAAGCGGCCGAGATCGATGGCGCCAGCCGATATCGGAAGATGTATCATGTGACCTTGCCGGGGATAAAAGCAACGATTGTGATCCTGCTCATTATGTCCATCGGTCATATCCTCGAGGCTGGATTTGAAGTGCAGTACCTGTTGGGTAATGGACTTATCGTAGACTGGGCAGAAACCATCGATATTTTTGTTCTCAAATATGGGCTCGCTCAAGGCAACTATTCATTGGCAACTGCAGGCGGCATATTCAAGACCGTGGTCAGCGTGACGATGCTGCTGATTGCAAATTGGACCGCGAAGCGGCTTGGGGAAGAGAGGTTGTTATAGGATGGCAAATCAACAGCTCAGCCCGCAGAATACGGCTAAACCGTCTGTGAAGAAGGACATCGTGCGAACTCGCGTCGAGCCTGTTTTATTTAATACATTGAATACCGCTTTTATGATTTTCCTGGTTGTGATTACGCTGTATCCGTTTCTGAATACGATCGCGGTTTCCTTCAATGCGGGGAATGACACGATTCGTGGCGGAATTTATCTGCTGCCGCGAGAATGGACCCTGCAGAACTATAAGGCGGTATTTGCTTCGGGCACGATCTATAATGCCTTCGGAATCACTGTAGCCCGAACCGTGATCTCGACGGTGCTGAACATCTTCTTGACCACGATGCTGGCGTATACGCTTAGCCGGCGGGAGTATGCATTTCGTAAACCGATTACGCTTGTATTTGTATTGACAATGTATTTCAACGCAGGCTTGATCCCGAACTATTTCCTGATCAAGGACCTGAATTTGCTGAACAGCTTCTGGGTGTACATCCTGCCATCGATGGTAGGCGCCTTTAATCTGATCGTGATTCGGACCTACATCGGCACGCTGCCGGAAAGTTTGGTTGAATCGGCCAGAATTGATGGTGCTGGCGATTTCAAAATTTTCATGCAGATTATTTTCCCGCTATGTAAGCCGGTATTGGCAACCATCGCGTTGTTCGTAGCAGTAGGTGCGTGGAATACGTGGTTTGATGCCTTTCTCTACACATCATCCACCCAGAAGCTCAGTACGCTGCAGTATGAACTGATGAAGCTGCTTTCATCCAGCATGAATTCCAACAGCAATCCGAATGTGGCCGCCGGTGCAGGGATGACGCAGGATTCGGCCAAAGCAATGGTAACGCCGCTGTCGATTCGTGCTGCGATCACGGTGGTGGCATCCGTGCCAATTCTCGTAGTCTATCCATTCTTGCAAAAGTATTTTGTAGTCGGATTGAATGTAGGTAGCGTAAAGGAGTAACTAAAGATCCATTACTAGCGTTGAATCTATCAAGTGAAGTGTATAGAAGAAGCCGGGCAGAGGTGATTCCTGCCTGGCTTTTGCTGGTTACGGTGCACCCTCTCTATTTTTCTATCAAAACTAACGTCTATTTCTACTCCAAAATGGAGAACCTATTCATAGATTCGAATAAGGGATTCTACTTGAATTATGGATTCTATGATAAATAGGCTGGAGGTTGGTGCACGATGTTCCATTCATCAATTCACGCAGAGGAATCGGAGCTGCCGGAGTGGGCCCCGGAGCTTCTCGGAAGAGTGATCAAGAAGATAGGCAGTGTCATCGTTGGACACGTTGAACAGATAGAGCTCACAATCATCGCGCTGCTAGCCGGCGGGCACGTATTGCTTGAGGACGTGCCTGGCGTGGGCAAGACGATGCTGGTTAAATCCGTAGCCTCGCTGATCGGCAGTGATTTCAGCCGGATTCAGTTCACCTATGACCTGATGCCGGGCGATATTACAGGGGCATCGGTCTATTATCCGCATACGGGCGAATTCGTCTTTCGCCCAGGACCGGTCATGGCGAACATCGTGCTGGCCGATGAGATCAATCGCGCCTCACCAAGAGCGCAGTCTGCGCTGTTGGAGGCGATGGAGGAGGGGCGCGTTACGGTGGACGGGCAAACCTATGCGCTACCTGCCCCATTTTTTCTTATGGCGACTCAAAATCCGTATGAATATGAAGGTACAAGCCGCTTACCCGAAGCACAGCTTGATCGGTTCTTGATGAGAATGTCACTCGGTTACCCCACGATGGATGGTGAAATTGAGCTGCTGGAACGCGGAACGGGAGCGGCAACACTGGAGGAGCTTAAGCCGCTTATGCTCGGGACGGAGCTAATCTCCATGCAGCGTATGGTCTCTCGCGTCTTTGTGGATGATACGATCAAACGTTATATGGTCAACGTCGTTGACGCATCAAGAAGACAGAAGGGGGTCTCACTCGGAATCAGCCCGAGGGGAACGCTGGCGTGGCTTCGTGCTGCACAAGCAGGGGCATTTCTGTCGGGTCGGATGTACGTTATCCCTGATGATTGCCTGCGTGTGGCGGTGTCTGTGCTTGCCCATCGAATCCACCTTGGACATGAGGCCCGGGCAGCGGGATTGACGCAGCAAGAGCTGGTAGAATCTTTACTGACACGATTTGAGCTTCCACGCCAGCGCAGCCGGAAGGGAGGCGCGTGATGAGTCGCGGACTGACCGAGTGGCTGCGAGGCGGATCCGTGTGGGCTGTTTCTTTTGGCCTCTATCAGTGGCTGGGCGGGGGTTCGCTGCAATTGGTATGGGTGGCCTGCACGATCCTTCTCATTGCCGGGGGCCTGCAGCGTTTGTTACCGCCTACCCGGCTCTCTGTCGTTCATCTGACATCCCCGGAATATCTAGAAGCTGGTGACGCTGTCCAAATTACGGTTCAGGTAAAGCTTCGTTCGATCTTACCGTTGCCATGGCTGCTCATTACCGATCAAATAGGCGACCGACAATCTCGCAAGTTGTTGTTCCCTGGGTGGCGACGGACGCTGGAATACAGCTATGAATTCAACTCAATGACGCGGGGGATCTGGCCTGCGGTTGAATGTAAGGTGGAGTGGGGAGATCTGTTTGGCTGGTTCAGGGCATCGCGCAACGTTAGGAGTCATGGTAATGGATTAACTGTGCTTCCCAGACCCGTGCGATGGCTTTACACACCATCAATGCTAGGTTCAGGCGATCTTCTGCAGGGTCAGTCTGTGGAAGCAGAACGCTTAAATGAAAGAACCGCGGCTGAATGGAGGGGGCCGGGCGTTCGTGACTATACACCCGGTGATCCAATGAATCGGATTCATTGGAAGAACTCTGCCAAGCTCGGTCGGCTGCAGACCTTAACGTCTCGGGAAGATCATGGACGCAGGCAGGGAATTATATTGGATACTCACGTAGAGAGTTATCGGAAGGAGCGAGGAAAAGAACCTGAGGACGCCTTCGAATCGGCTGTGTCAGCCGTGACAGGGTTTGTGCATGATTTGGTCCGACAGCGGACACCGTTTACCTTGTGGGTAGTGGGTACTGGCATAACAGAGCCGCTAATCGAATACACGGGCGCTTCTGATTCGAGATATGCCAACCGTCTGTTCATGCCGCTGGCTTCGGTTCAATTGAGCGCAATTTCCGATAAGGAGCTGCATGCGGAGGACGCTGCTGACATGCTGGAAGGTGAGCTTGAATGGGCCATCGTCTCGGGTGATTATCAAGAACGAGCTGCGATGATCGGCCTCCAACGTTTAAACGCCGGCAGCCGCCATGTAACCATCTATTGTACACAGCCGGTTCAGGAAATAGAGCATGTCGCGAAAGAGGCATTTACCTCGCCGTATCGCAATCAACATCCAAGCCAGCATGATACAGCGGGTGATTTTATTCGCAGGGGCGGGCAACTCGTTTATGTGCATCATGAACCTCTGAGTCGCGAGTTGGCCGTGCGTGCGAAAGGGGTGCGTTATGAAGCTCAATCCATCGCATACGAGAGCTAGCACCATCTCGGGCCGTATTCCCGGGGGACATGATGAACGTAAGATACTGACGAGAATATCGCATGATTCCATACTGCATCGACTCATCGTTACACTTCCGGTCGCCGGATTGCTCTTCCAATGGCTCATGCCGCTACGCAACACGGGGGATGCGAACGCAGACTCGGTGCTGGCGGCGCTGTCGATATGGGCAGTGTCTCTAGTGCTGCAGGGATTGTTTACGATCCGTGGCTTTGTCTGGTTTCCGCTTAACGTCATTCTGATGGTATGGTTATGCTCCCGGTTGTTTGATTACTCGAATCCGGTTGAATGGGTTATCCAGTACGCGCTGCATATTTTGCCTGAGGACGTTGCCGCATTTCAGACCGAATGGTCATTCTCCGCACTAACGCAGGAGACCCGTACGGTAATCTTATTCGCCGGGTGGGGAATCATGGTGTCTGCCGTTCATATGCTGGCTTTGTATCGCCGTACCGTGTGGTTGTTCGGTGGCTCGACGCTGGTGTATTTGGCTGCATTGGAAGCTGCACTTGGTGATAGTGTGCTCATGGGAATGAGCCGGGCGGTTGCGTTTATACTTCTTGCTCAGGGCGTGATGCTGATTCTGGCGTTGAGGCAAGAAACCATATCGGATTCAGATCTGCCATTCATATCCCGGCAGTCGGGGTCCGCTCCATCCCCCATGAGTCGAAGCGTACGTGTGCCAATGCTGCGCTGGAGTCTAATCGTGCTGCTGTTCTCACTGCTGATTACCGGCGCAACGCGGATATGGGGGATGGTCAGTGAGCCGTCAGAGGGAATGGGCATGACGGTGACTGAGATGGCAGCGCAATTGGGGGATTGGATACAGGCAGGGCATAAAGGAGCAGAAGCATCGATACCGGCAGCTCAAATAACCGGTTATTCATCCCCGGATAAGGACATGGGTGGGCCCTTGACGTTAAGCGATGAGTTGTATTTCACTGCGCAGTCGTCAGTACCCACATATTGGCGCGGGGACACATATCGTTATTATGACGGCCGCAGATGGGACGAAGACCATAACGCGAGCAGACCGATCCGTATGAATGAGGATCTTGGCGGTGTTCTTCCATACTGGCAGCACGCTGAGGGCGAGACGTTGGTGCAGACGCTGACGTTCTATCAAGATACTCCGGCGCGTTCTCTGCTCGCTGGAGGCTTGATTACCCGTGTGCAAAATATTCGCTACTCGGATGAGCGGGGCATGCCCAGGATGACTGCGAATCGTCTGTCGGAGACGGTCTCGATTCAAGGGGATGTTCCTATAGCCGGTTATACAGTGGAATCGGTATACATCGCACCTCAAGTGGAGCTGCTTCGGACAGCGATAGGTACGGATCCGCACGACTTGCGCACGAGCTACCTGCAGCTTCCCGTCTCATTACCAGAGAGAGTGCGCGATCTGGCTCAGGAAATAACGAAGGGGACGTCGAATCGCTATGATGCAGCGTTGGCGATCGAGAACTTTCTGAAGCAGAATTATACGTATTCGCTGCAAACGGCAGTGCCACCGGAAGGCCAGGATTTTGTCGATGACTTCTTATTTGATACGGGCGAAGGATACTGTGTTCATTTTGCAACGGCCATGACGGTATTGCTCAGAGCAGAAGGGATCCCTGCAAGATATGTTACGGGGTTCGCACCAGGTGAGCGAAGTGTCGGCAAAATTGATACGTATGAGATTGCGCTGAAGGATGCTCATGCCTGGGTGGAGGTTTATTTTGCAGAGCAAGGATGGGTGCGGTTTGACCCGACTCCAGGTTACCGCGTGTTCGATGAGTCAACCGTACCTCCGGTAAGCATGGAGAACCCTCAGGCGAATGCTTCGCAATCTCATCTAAGCGACTGGATGTCTGCCTGGATCAATCTTATCGTGAGGGTGCTGCTGCTAATTGCGGCGATAGGACCTATGTTATTTACGGGCGGCATACTGCTCATCATTCCGATCACTGCCTTTATCCTATATTTGATGCCTCCTTACCTAAGGCGTATGCACTTTCGTAGAATGGCAAGAAATATAGCTGTGGGGCCGAGAGAGGCTCTGGTATCTGCGTCAAGTATCGTCTGGGATAAGTTGGAGCGCAGGTATGGCAGGCTGGAAGAGGGACAGACCGTCCGGCAATACATTGGCTCTTTGACGATTAGCGATGAGGCATTGAGGCGTGATATTCTATCGTTTGCACAGGAATGGGAGCGAGCAGCATATCACAATCAAGTGTGGTCGAGAACGGAAAAAGTCCTCTTTTTACGTCAATGTATATCAATTGTCAAAAAACTGGCATGAAATCGTGGGGGCCTCTTTCTTGACGGTATGAATTGGAGTTGCGTATAATTAATTTCATTAATCAAGGGAGGCCCGGTAATGAACAAGCCTAATGAAATCATCGTCGTCTTGGACTTCGGTGGACAATACAATCAACTTATAGCACGACGCATTCGCGATCTTGGTGTTTATAGCGAGCTGCTGCCATACAACACGCCTGTCGAGAAGATTCAAGCTCTTTCCCCGCGCGGCATTGTATTCTCAGGAGGTCCTTCAAGTGTGTATTCGGAGAATGCACCGCATGTGGATCCGGCCATCTATGATCTGGGATTGCCTATCTTCGGTATTTGCTACGGCATGCAGTTGATGGCGCAACAGCTCGAGGGTAAGGTAGAACGCGCCTCCAAGCGCGAGTATGGTAAAGCTGAATTGGAATTTGCTCCTGGCACGACACTCGTCAAGGGTCTGGAAGCGAAGCAGACCGTCTGGATGAGCCATGGGGACCATGTCGTCACGCTGCCTTCCGGCTTTAAGCTGGATGCAGGCACGGAATCCGCCCCGATTGCCGCTATGAGTCATGAAGAGAAGAAGCTGTATGCCGTTCAATTCCACCCGGAAGTACGTCACTCCGTGCAAGGGAATGAGATGATCAAGAATTTCTTGTACGAGGTATGCGGTTGTGAAGGCAACTGGAGCATGGAGACTTTCATCGAGGATCAGATTCGCGAAATTCGTGAAGTGGTCGGCGAGCAAAAAGTGCTATGCGCACTGAGCGGCGGCGTTGATTCCTCCGTAGTCGCCATGCTGATTCACAAAGCCATCGGCGATCAGCTCACGTGTATGTTCATCGACCACGGTCTGCTGCGTAAAGGCGAGGCTGAGAGCGTAATGGAGACCTTTGTCGGCAAGTTCGATATGAAAGTGGTTAAGATTGATGCTCAGGAACGATTCATGTCCAAGCTTGCGGGTGTGGACGATCCGGAGAAAAAACGGAAAATCATCGGTAATGAATTTATCTACGTATTTGATGAAGAGTCAAGCAAATTCGATGATTTCGCCTTCTTGGCCCAAGGTACGCTCTACACGGATATCGTTGAAAGCGGAACGGAAACCGCACAAACGATTAAATCGCATCATAATGTCGGCGGATTACCCGAAGATATGAAATTCACGCTTATTGAGCCGCTGAAGGCGCTCTTTAAGGATGAAGTTCGCAAAGTGGGCGAGGAGCTCGGCTTGCCGGATGAGATCGTACACCGCCAACCTTTCCCTGGACCGGGCCTGGCAATTCGTGTGCTTGGCGAAGTGACAGAGGACAAGCTGCAGATCGTCCGCGACTCTGACTACATTCTGCGTGAAGAGATTGCAAAGGCAGGTCTGGATCGCGAGATCTGGCAATATTTCACAGCGCTGCCTAACATGAAGAGTGTTGGTGTAATGGGCGATGCTCGCACGTATTCCTACACCGTAGGGATCCGCGCCGTAACCTCCATCGACGGCATGACCGCGGATTGGGCGCGCATTCCATGGGATGTGCTGGAGAAAATCTCTGTCCGGATCGTCAACGAAGTCGATAACGTGAACCGTATCGTCTACGACGTCACGTCTAAGCCGCCGGCAACGATCGAGTGGGAGTAAGTTGGAAATCAATTTTACTGGCCGATGCTTAAAGTTCTGGTATAAGGGCTTTTAAGTATCGCTGGTAATGGCATTTCCATTTCACCTGCAATTGTAGAATGCAAAAAATTACTCTCTTTTATCTGCTTTGTTTAGCAAATAGAGGGGAGTATTTTTTATGGCTAAGATCAAGGAACTAATTCATTTTATGTAGTGAAGTAGAGGTGAATCATTGGTGAAGCAGGTGTTGGTAATTAAGAATGAACGGTCTTTTGCAAAGAAAATCGTAAGCGGTTTAAAGCAAGAAGGCTATTTCATCTTAACACTGCACAATGAAAACAAAGGTTTAAATATAGTATACGAGCAAGATTGGGATATTATCGTATTGGATTGGGATTCTTTAAGTATATCGGGACCGGAAATCTGCAGACAAATACGGGCTGTTAAAACGACACCGATCATCATAGTGACCGACAATGTGTCCAGCAAGGACTGCATAGCAGGATTACAAGCTGGAGCAGATGATTATATAAGGAAACCATTTGTGAAGGAAGAATTAGTAGCAAGGATAAAAGTTATTCTAAGAAGAGCGGATGGTATCCAGCCAAACGAGACTTGCTTTTTTCGGTTTAAAGATCTCTTCGTGGATGCATCTCGCAACATGGTGACAAAAGGTGGCGAGAATCTCCCGCTTACGAAGCGCGAGTATGACTTACTTTTATTTTTAATCAAGAATAAAAATAAAATATTGAGCCGTGAAATGCTTCTGAATCAGGTTTGGGGATATGACGTAGCAGTCAATCCAAATGTAGTGGATTTATATATTGGGTATTTAAGAAAAAAGCTAAAGTGCGAGAAGAATGACCGATTTATTCAAACAACCCATGGCAGGGGCTATTCAATGATTGAATAGTAGCCATTAAAGATAGGTAAAAAAACAAGCAAAAAAACACGAGTAAAACCAGTCCAACCCGGTTTGCTCGTGTTTTTTTTGTTCTATATTCCCAATCCCTCACAAGATTTTCACATAATTAATGACTATACTGTTCCACAGAACGCTCAAATGAAAATGATTATCATTTTCGAAACAAATCACATAGTAAGGGGTATAGGTATGAAAAAATCCATGTTTTTAAAGTTAGTTGGTATTCTGGCAGTTTTGACTTTGATGTTAGTAGCTTGTTCAGATCCAAATAATGAAGTCAAGGAAAGCAATGAAGCTAGCCAGGAGTCAAAGTCTACTGAAACGAATGCTAGTGAAGAGGCTGCTAAGACTACGGTTGAAATCACGGATGCCCATGGGACGGTTACTGTTCCGGTAAACCCGAAGAATGTCGTTGCTTTGGATAATCGAACATTCGAAACTTTAGCGGATTGGAACATTGACTTAGTTGCTGTTCCCAAGGATGTCATGCCGTCAGATTCACCTTATGTGAAGGACGATTCAGTTCAAAATGTCGGAAACCACCGCGAACCAAATCTTGAAATTATAGCTGCCGCCAACCCTGAACTTGTCATTATCGGTCAAAGATTTGCTGGCTATTACGAAGATATCAAAAAAATAGTGCCAAATGCAGCGGTTATTGATCTTAATGTTGATGTTTCTGAGGAAGCTGCCACGCCTGGGGAAAACTTAACCAACGGACTCAAGAATTCTACCATTGCGCTAGGACAAATTTTTGATAAAAATGAAGAAGCTAACCAACTGGTAGCTGATTTTGATAAAGTAATCGAAAATGCTAAATCTGCTTATAACGGAACAGATACTATTATGAGCGTTATCGTTGCGGGTGGGAATATTGGTTTTTCTGCACCTCATTCTGGACGTGTTTGGGGACCGATGTATGAAATTTTCGGTTGGGTTCCGGCATTAGAAGTTGCCGATGCTACTTCAGATCATCAAGGTGATGAAGTTTCTGTTGAAGCTATTGCACAAAGTAATCCTGATTGGCTTTTCGTACTAGATCGTGATGCTGCAACATCTTCTGCAACTGATTCCGTTCCTGCACAGGATGTGATTGATCATTCGCCTGCTCTTCAAAATACAACTTCTGTTTCTAAAGGACAGATCGTTTATGCACCAGCCGATACTTACACCAATGAATCCATTCAGACTTATATAGAGTTATTTGAAAATCTTGCAAATACTTTAGCTAAGTAGTGTAAAGGGGTTTGAAATAGTGCCAAGAAATACAATTTCTAGGGTTGAGAATTTTTCTCAACCCCAGTTTTATAAACACAATAAAATATGGACCAAATCTTTCATATTAGCGGTTATAGCTGTTTTTACTTTAGGCATGATATCACTGTTTACGGGAGTCTATGATATACGTGGACAAGCAGATGGAATGGAGATGTTTTTCATCACTCGCGTTCCGAGAACCTTTGCGTTAATGCTTACTGGAGCTGCGATGGCCATGGCTGGACTCGTCATGCAACTCATAACACAGAATCGCTTTGTCGAACCTACTACAACAGGGACGATGGAATGGTCAGGTCTGGGGCTGCTTCTTGTTTATTTATTATTTCCCGCCCCGACTTTAGCGCTAAGAATGAGTGGTGCCATCATTTTTTCTTTTATAGGAACTATGATTTTCTTTTTGTTTTTAAGAAGAGTTAAACTTCGTTCGTCATTGATTGTGCCGATTATTGGATTGATGCTTGGAGCCGTCATTTCGGCAGTGTCCACTTTTACGGGACTCCTGTTTCAAATGACGCAAAGTATTGAAAGTTGGTTTGTAGGTTCTTTTGCGGCCGTTCAGGTGGGAAGATATGAATATTTATGGATCATCGTTATCGTTACTTTGCTTATTTTTCTGTATGCTAATAGATTGACTTTAGCTGGACTAGGAGAAGATGTCGCAACAAGTCTCGGCGTTAATTACAATCGAATTGTTCTTTTCGGGACAGCTCTTATTTCTATTGCTGTTGGAATTGTCGCAGCTGTTATTGGAAACCTGCCTTTCTTGGGTTTAATTGTCCCGAACATTGTATCCATGTTTAGAGGCGATGATCTTAGGAGCAATTTACCTTGGGTCTGTGTGATTGGAATGGGGACTATAACGGCCTGTGACATCATTTCTCGGACCATAATCATGCCTTTTGAAGTGCCTGTTTCTTTAGTCCTTGGAACTTTAGGATCCGTCATATTTATTACTATTTTATTGAGACAACGAAAACCACGGAGGCTGCGATGAACACATTGGAATATAGAAATATAGAAAATGTTAAAATCGATTCTGGCCTTCATCATGCGAATAGATCAGCCAGGGCTTTCCGTTCTACGAAGGAAGAAAGACGTTATTGGATTCTGCTGATAACATTGATCGCTTTGGGCGTCCTTGCTTCATACGGACTTTTAGTTTATAACAATCCGGTTCCGCCAGATTCCCCTTCTTTTATCCCCGTTGTGATGAGAAGGATCGTAGCGCTTGTTGCCATGATTATTGCTGCAGTTTGTCAGAGCTTGTCGACGGTTGCTTTCCAATCGATTACGAATAACAGAATTATCACGCCTTCGCTGTTAGGTTTCGAATCACTGTACTCCACCATTCATACCAGTACAATATTTTTCTTTGGTGCCGGAGCCTTGATCAATTTCAGTGGGGTTGGATCATTTTTATTTCAAGTTATCGTTATGGTTCTAATGAGTCTGATCCTTTATGGATGGTTACTTTCCGGTAAATACGGGAATCTACAGCTTATGCTGTTGATTGGAATTATTATTGGCACGGGGCTGAATTCTGTGTCCACTTTCATGAGAAGACTACTTGCGCCATCTGAATTTGATATTTTACAGGCCAGATTGTTTGGTTCTGTTAATAATGCGGATCCGGCATATTTTCCTATTGTAATTCCTATGGTCATCATTGTGGCACTATTACTTCTCGCTCATTCTAAGAAACTGAATATACTGTCACTTGGAAAGGATGTTTCTACTTCGGTTGGCGTGAAATATCAATTTAGTGTTATTTATACGCTGATATTAGTCGCTATTTTGATGTCCATCTCAACAGCTTTAATTGGACCACTTACGTTCTATGGATTTTTAGTAGCCACTTTGAGCTATCAGGCGGCGTCAACTTATGATCACCGATACATGTTTCCAATGGCTCTTACTATCGGATTTTTGATCATCACGAGTGCATACTTTTTGATGTATCATGTATTTCATGCGCAAGGTGTCGTTTCCGTGATTATCGAATTATTTGGTGGAATCATATTCTTAATTGTAGTTCTAAGGAAGAGGGCCTTATGATAAAAATTGATAATGTTAAAAAGTCCTATACAGAAGAAGTCAAAATAGGGCCATTGAATATTGAGATACCCAAAGCAGGTGTTACTTCTTTAATCGGACCCAATGGCGCTGGCAAGTCTACGACACTCTTGATGATCGGAAGGCTTTTGGATATGGAGAAAGGTCAAATTCAGGTGGCCAATATGGATGTTTCTAAATCCAAGTCCAAGGACTTAGCCAAAATCTTGACGATATTGCGGCAAGAAAATCATTTTGTAACCAGGCTTACGATTAGACAACTCGTTGGCTTTGGACGCTTTCCGTATTCAAAGGGACGGCTAACGAAAGAGGATGAGGTCATTATTTCTAAATATATCGATTTTTTAGATTTGACTGATTTAGAAAATAGATATTTAGATGAACTTTCTGGTGGTCAAAGACAAAGGGCCTATGTAGCGATGGTATTATGCCAAGAGACGGAATATGTACTTTTGGACGAGCCTTTGAACAACCTGGATGTGGCTCGTTCTGTCCAAATGATGGAGCACTTGAGACGCGCGGCTAATGAATTTGGCAGAACGATTTTGACTGTTTTGCACGATATCAATTTTGCAGCCAAATATTCTGATCGGATTTGTGCAATGAAAGATGGACAAATTGCCGCTTTTGGAACAGTAGAAGAGGTGATGGACCCGAAAGTTTTGACAGATATTTTTGAAACAAAAATAGAAATTATCGACGGTCCTTATGGGCCGATCGCTGTGTATTAGATACCAAATTCCAAAAAAGAAGATATCAATAAAATTAGCCTGCCCCAATCATTTCCTGCAGCTTGCACAGATCATAACAGCTCTAGTTGAAGTTGCTGTCTGTATTTTACAGGCGGCAGCTTTTTTCAAATGACATAGAGGTTGAGTGAATTCCTGCCCCTCGAATATAATAGCAGCAAGACCTCCGTGACATTGCGCACATTATCGCTCGTTTCGGAGATGTTCTTGTCTTATCTAGGCCTTTGTTACTATTAACAAGCTGAGGTTTGGCATTAATTCCGAACGTTCTTTTGGAAATTTGTATTTAACATTCGTTTTTGTTATTGACAAGCTTGGGCATCTCGTCCTAGAATATGTGTAGAAACTGACATGACAACAACAAATAACGAGCTTTTTCGTATAATCCGGGAATGGGCCCGGGAGTCTCTACAGGTCACCTTAATGATCTCGCTACGAAGAGAAGAGCGGCAATATAATAACGCAGACAAGCCAAGCTTTAGCGTTCGGATACATGGGAATATTTCGTTCTCTTGTCTGAACGTTGTTGCGGGGTGTTATTGCGGAGGTTTATTGTTTTGCGGCTCTTTTTTCCAAGCGATCGGCCCTGGGGATCTATCCTCAGGGTTTTTGTCTGTTGTCAGCGTCACTAATTTTAAGGGGGATATCTCTACAATGGAGCGTTTCTTTAAACTAAAGGAACACGGAACAAACGTAAGAACCGAGATCATCGCAGGTTTGACGACCTTTATGACGATGGCGTACATCCTGTTCGTCAACAACCTGTTCTTGGGTCCGGACGGCGCGGGCATTCCGCAAGAAGGTGTGTTCTTCGCAACAGCGGTCGGTGCGGGTCTGGTTACAATGGCAATGGGATTCTTCGTTAACATTCCGGTTGCATTAGCACCTGGTATGGGTCTGAATGCGTATTTCATGACCGTTGTATTGAGTTCGAATGGTGCGATTACATGGCAGGCTGCTCTCGGGGCAGTATTCCTTTCCGGTATCGTATTTATCATTCTAACGGTTACCAAGGTTCGACAAATGTTGCTGACTGCGGTGCCTAACAATTTAAAAATCGGAATTACCGTAGGTATCGGTTTGTTTATTGCCATCATCGGTTTTAAACTGGGTAATTTGGTGAACGTATCGATTAACCCAGGCGTAGATGTTAGTCAGCCTGTCGCAGGCGGAGCGTTTAATCTGGGCATGGGTAATTTCGTAGAGCATCGTGATGCACTGCTCGCTCTGATCGGACTGTTCATCATCGCGATTCTAATGGTGCTCAAACTGAAAGGCGCGTTGCTGATCGGTATCGTACTGACTACCCTGATTGGTATTCCGATGGGCGTTACGGATCTGTCGGGTCTGAGCGGCGCGAGCTGGATTCCTTCATTCGATAATCTGGCTGTGGGCCAGTTGGATCTGAAGGGTGCAATCGGTATCGGCCTGCTCGAAGTTATCTTTATCTTCACGTTCGTTGAATTGTTTGATACGTTCGGAACACTGGTAGGTACAGCTGGCCGCGCGGGTCTTCTCAAGAAGAAGGACGGCGAGAAGAAGCTTGGTAAAGCGATGCTTGTTGATGCGGGCGGCGTTAGTGCCGGTGCATTCCTCGGAACAAGTACGATTACCGCTTATGTTGAGAGTACTGCTGGTGTAGCTGAGGGTGGACGTACCGGTTTGACTGCTGTAACTACTGGCGTACTGTTTATTCTGGCATTGTTCCTGGCACCACTGGCTCTGGTTGTTCCTTCTGCTGCAACAGCTCCGGCACTCATTATCGTTGGGGTGCTTATGATGAGCCAAGTACGTGATATCGAATGGGATGATTTCCTGCAGGCGTTCCCAGCGTTCCTTACTATTGTAATTATGCCTTTCACTGGCGGAATTGCTCACGGTATCTCGGCTGGTATCATTTCCTTCGTTATACTGGCTCTCTTCGGTAAACTGGTAGGTCGCGATACGAAGATTCACTGGCTGATGTGGATTATATTTATCATCGTTGTCATCCGGTACGCTTTCATGGGAGCGGAATGACGAACTTATAGAATAGTAGAACGGCTGTCCTTGAGGACGGCCGTTTTTTTGTTTTACTATATATATGATATAGTGCGATATTTTTTATTGAAAAAAGCTTGCATTAACAAATAGATGTGTGATATATTCTAATTCCGGCCGAGAAAACGCCGGTAACATTCGACAAATAGCTAGCAAGATGAACGAAAGTAATTGAAAATTAAGTCTTGCAAAGTTCGACAG
>NZ_BAZR01000021.1 GCF_001315105.1 Paenibacillus sp. JCM 10914
GCAACAGGTTCAGCAGGAGTAACCGGCCCAGCAGGAGTAACCGGGCCGACAGGTTCAACAGGCGCTACGGGGGTGACAGGAGCAACAGGAGTCACCGGTCCAATCGGGGTTACAGGTCCAACAGGGGCAACCGGACCAATTGGAGTTACTGGCTCAACAGGCGCTACGGGTTCAATAGGCCCAACCGGACCAATCGGAGTAACGGGTGTTACCGGTCCAACTGGGGCTACCGGAGCAACAGGCCCAATCGGGGTTACCGGTTCAACGGGAGTCACCGGCTCAACCGGCCCGACAGGACCAATCGGAGTAACAGGAGCAACGGGTTCAACGGGTCCAACCGGAGCAATCGGAGCAACTGGTGTGACCGGCCCGACAGGAGCGATCGGAATTACCGGCTCAACGGGAGCAACAGGTCCAACCGGAAACACCGGGTCGACGGGTCCAACGGGTCCAACAGGCGCTACGGGTTCAACAGGTCCAACCGGAAACACCGGAGCGGTCGGCCCTACAGGTGTAACCGGAGTTACAGGAGCCACAGGTCCGATCGGAATAACTGGTCCGACGGGTGCAACGGGTGTAACAGGTCCAACCGGTGTGACGGGCGCAACAGGGGCAACCGGAGCAACTGGCCCAATCGGGGTTACCGGTTCAACGGGAGCCACTGGTAATACAGGAGTAACGGGAGTAACAGGTCCAACCGGAAATACCGGATCGGTAGGTTCGACTGGCCCGACCGGAGCAATCGGAGCAACTGGTCCAACAGGGGCAACCGGCAACACTGGTGTTATCGGTTCGACAGGATCCACAGGTCCAACAGGAGCCACCGGCCCGACAGGGACCATCGGAGTTACCGGTGCAACAGGAACAACAGGCCCAACCGGAAACACCGGAGCAACGGGTGTGACCGGTCCGACAGGGGTTATCGGAGTTACTGGCTCAACAGGGGCAACGGGTTCAATAGGTCCAATCGGAGCAACGGGTGTGACCGGCCCCACTGGAAACACCGGCCTAACAGGAGCAACAGGAGCGACCGGAGCAATCGGAGCCACGGGCTCAACAGGTCCAACCGGGAATACGGGAGTCGCAGGTCCGGTCGGAGTTACCGGCTCAACAGGAGCCACAGGTCCAGCAGGAGTAACCGGCCCGACAGGAGCGATTGGAGTTACTGGCTCAACAGGAGCAACGGGTGTTTCCGGTGCAACTGGGACTACCGGAGCCACAGGCCCAATCGGGGTTACCGGTTCAACGGGAGTCACCGGTCCAACTGGTAATATCGGTGTCACCGGTTCGACAGGATCCACAGGTCCAACAGGAATAACCGGCTCAACCGGCCCGACCGGAGCAATCGGAGTTACTGGCCCAACAGGAGCCACTGGTAACACAGGAGCCACTGGTAACACAGGAGCAACAGGCCCAACCGGAGCCACCGGTCCGATCGGAATAACTGGCCCGATCGGGGTAACAGGTTCAACGGGTTCAACAGGTCCAACAGGTCCGACAGGACCAATCGGAGTTACGGGTCCAACAGGAGCAAGCGGCCCGACAGGTCCGATCGGAGCCACAGGTCCAACAGGATCAACGGGGGCGGTCGGCTCGACTGGCCCCATCGGCGCCACCGGTGTAACAGGAGTAACCGGCCCGACAGGATCAATCGGAGTTACTGGTTTAACGGGGGCAACGGGAGTAACAGGGCCAACCGGAAATACCGGATCGGTAGGTTCGACTGGCTCGACCGGAGCAACGGGAGTAACAGGGCCAACCGGAAACACCGGGTCGACGGGCCCGACAGGAGTAACAGGTTCAACAGGATCAACGGGTGTGACCGGCTCAACAGGAGTTACTGGTCCAACAGGGGCAACCGGACCAATCGGAGTTACTGGCTCAACAGGCGCTACGGTTCAACAGGACCAACAGGAGTAACCGGCCCGACAGGCAACACAGGCAACACGGGAGCAACAGGTCTGAGCGGAATAACCGGCCCGACGGGTGCAACGGGTGTGGCAGGGGCAACAGGCATAACGGGAGCAACCGGAAATACCGGAGTGATCGGTTCGACTGGCCACACCGGTAACACTGGGCCAACCGGAGTAACGGGTCCAACGGGCGCCACGGGTCCTGCAGGAGCAACCGGTATTACCGGAGCAACGGGAGCCAGTGGTCCGACGGGTCCAACCGGTCCAACCGGTACAGTCGCTTTAGGTTACGGATCATTATTTGGTTCAGCCACGACATTAATTACCGTCGTGGATAATACTCAAGTGACGTTTACCGGTGCGGGTCCAACCTTAAATACGGTGTCCAATGTAGCAGGTGGCAGCATTACGGTGAGTGCGGCAGGCACATATAACATTGATTATGCAATCACCGTACATTTATCTGCTACGTCAACTCTGCTGGGGTCTGCCAACCGTCTCGTAAGTTTTTATGTACAATTAAACGGCACGACGCAAGATGCCAGGAGCATTGGAAGTTTCTCCATAGAGAACTTTTCAGGCGTTGCAGCAACTCTGGGCACGAACGGTCAGGCCAATAAGTCATATATAACAACCTTGAACAGTGGCGATGTACTGAGAATTATCATGAATACTTCAGGCTCGGGTAGCTCGGCAACTTATTCCGGTCAAGTATTTAATGTCATTCGGATTGGGTAAGTTGAGATTTTCTTTGTTTGGTGAGGAAGGACATTTGTCACCCTAAATGTCCTTCCTTTTTTTCATGCAGTAACTTCCTGTAACTAATAGTTGTCTATATGTTCGGTGCATGGTATTATCTCAGCAAAAATGTGAGGTGTTATTATGGATTTGAGGTATCCAATCGGTCCCTTCGTTCCACTAGAACCTCCCACGAGAGGGCAATTGCATACGTGGATCCGCGATATTGATGAACTGCCGGACAAACTGCATCAGGCAGTCAAGGGCTTGACTAACGAACAGCTCGACATCGCATATCGGGATGGAGGATGGACGATTCGGCAAGTGGTGCATCATGTAGCGGATAGTCATATCAACAGTTACATTCGATTTAAGCTGGCTTTGACGGAAGATAACCCTACCATTAAACCATATGATGAGAATAAATGGGCAACTCTTCACGATGCCATGACAATGGATATTGAACCATCGCTCCAATTAATAGAAGGAACACACGCCCGGTGGATTTCTACATTAAGCAATATGGGGGAGTATGAATTTAAGCGTACGTTTTATCACCCTGGACTTTTACGTGAGACAAGCCTGGCAGCTTCAACAGGGATGTACGCTTGGCATGGTAAACATCACACTGCTCATATTACATCGGTAAGGGAACGACTTGGCATTTAGTGACGTTCGGTTTCCACAGTAGGGAATATCTTCAATCCTAGAGTAGTGTGTCGTAATATCTAAATGGATTGTCGTAATTTTATACTGTGAATTGGGCTTTCTGTGTGATAGATTAATGGCATAATGTCTTAATATTTAATACTGAGGTGACGACGATGATTAGAATCGGAAAAATAAGTTATTGGCATGTACACGCATGGGATTATACAAAACAAGCTCAGGAGCACCCGGATGCTCAGATCGTAGCAGTATGGGATGAGAATCCTCAGCGCGGTAAGGAGGCGGCAGAGAAACAAGGCGTACCGTTCTTCGAATCATTGGATGACATGCTGGCTCAAGAAGACATTGATGGCGTCATTGTAGATGCCCCGACTTCCATGCATAAGGAAGTAATGTTGAAGGCTGCTAAAGCAGGCAAGCATATTTTCACTGAGAAAGTAATTGCAGCGACTCTGCAAGAAGTGAACGAGATTGTGGAAGCCGTTCAGAACAACCATGTAAAATTGACCGTGTCGCTTCCAAGATTAAATGATGGATACACATTAGCCATTCAAGATATATTGAAGCAAGGACTGCTGGGCAAGGTAACGCTGGTTCGCGTTCGTCTGTCTCATAACGGTGCAACGGCCGGATGGTTGCCAGAGCATTTCTACAGTCTTGAAGAATGCCGCGGTGGCGCACTAATCGATCTGGGTTGCCATCCGATGTATTTGACACGTTTGTTCCTGGGAGAAGAAGTTGTGGATGTCCATGCTAATTTTGGATACATAACAGGCAAAGAAGTGGAAGACAATGCCGTCGCCTCGCTGTCAACAGCCTCTGGAGCTGCAGGGATTGTGGAAGCTGGGTTTGTTAATAACTTCTCGCCGTTTACGATTGAAATTCACGGCACCGAAGGAACCGTTTTATACGGAACACCGGATAGCAAGCTCCTGATTCGTTCTTCTAATAAAGAAGAATATAAGGATGCGTGGGTTGAGGTTCCAGTGCCTGCGAATCGTGCCAGTGCATTTGATCAGTGGGTTTCTCATGTTCAGGAAGATACAGTGGCTGAAGAGAACGTGGCTCATGCCATTGAGCTGACAAAATTGATGGAAGCATCCAATCGCTCGGCTAAGGAACGACGCGCGGTACGACTGGATGAATTACAAGCTTAATTTACAAGGATGATATAACAACATGAGCCATCATTTTCCATATGAAGCGATGAAGGACCGTAAGGATTCATTGGAGAGGCTTGACCTGCGAATTCATTGGGGCCATTACGAGATCAGAGTGTTGAGGTTTCACCTCACCTCGTTTCCGCCTGGTAAGATAGTGTCCTTTCACAAACATGCTGAATATGAATTTCATTTCATCCCGCGCGGCAAGGGTACGGTTATTATGGAAGAAACACCGTTTGCACTCCGAGAAGGATTATTCTATTTGACGGGTCCTAATGTTCTGCATTATCAAGAGGCGAGTTCGGACGAAGCCATGGATGAACTCTGTTTGCACGTGGATATCATAAAGCGTGACCCATATCCTGTTTCAGACCGGCCAGAGGAAGAGTCTCTTCCTCTGGTCGATCCGTGGGAAGTGGCAGAGGCAGAGGACTGCATGGAGAAGATTAGCCGACTTCCGCTGAAGCCGACAACGGACCTACATCGTGCCATGCCGTACTTTCTGGAGGCATTTCAGGCCTCGCAAGACAAATTTCCGGGTCTGTATACGACGATCAAACAATGTATTATTCAGATTCTGTTACGTGCTGTGAGAGCATATGAAGCAGAACCATTGGAGACGGATTATCCCTCAAGGGATATGAAGGCATATCGCTACCAGTTGGCATTAGAGTATATCAATGCGAACGCGTCTGGTGAAGTTGTGCTGGAGGATGTCGCAGATAAACTGCATATCAGTTCGCGTCAATTGCAACGTATCTTTAAAGATCAAGCGAAAGGACGATCATTTAGCGAGATTCTGGAGCATGTTCGGCTGGAATCCGTCTGTCGACGATTAACGGAGACGAATTGGCCGATAGACAAGATCGCTCTGAGCGAAGGATTTTCCAGTGGCAGTTATCTGCACACGGTATTTCGCAAAAGATACGGTTATACGCCATCGGCTTATCGGACGATGAATGTGAAATAGTAGGGGGAGTAATAGCAATGAGCAGAGCAATACGAATTGGAATTATAGGCAGCGGGGGAATTGCCGGAGAACATGCTAAATACTACAAGCAAATTGATGATGTACAGATCGTTGCTGTAGCCGACATCCTCCCAGGTCGGGCGGATCAATTCATTGAACGTCATGGTTTACAAGGTGCGATTGGATTTGATGATCATCGTAGAATGTTGGAACTGGAGCTAGACGGTGTGAGCATTTGTACGCCGAACGTGGCCCATTATGCAACGACGGTGGATGCGTTGTCTGCCGGCAAGCACGTCATGTTGGAAAAGCCGATGTCCGTCACGTTGGACGAAGCGATTGAAATGGTGCAAGTCTCGAAGAAAACGGGTTATATGTTGAACGTCGGGTTTCAGCCTCGCTATGACCCGAACATGGGTCTCATGAAGAGTCTGATACAGAAGGGTGAGCTTGGCAAGGTCTATTATGTGGAGACTGGCGGCGGTCGCCGTCGCGGTATGCCAGGCGGAACCTTCATTCGTCAGGAAATAGCCGGAGCTGGAGCGATGGCCGATATCGGTTGTTATTCACTGGATATGGCGTTGAATGCTCTTGGTTATCCGAAACCGCTGACCGTATCGTCGTATACCTCCAATCACTTTGGAACCAATCCGAAGTATCATTCGGAGTCGGGTTCGTTCAATGTTGAGGATTTCGGTGTAGCGATGATTCGCTTTGAAGGCGATCTGGTGTTGAACTTCAAGACCTCTTGGGCCATGCATATGGATACGCTTGGGGCAACCATGTTCCTTGGTACCGATGCGGGGATGAAGATTACGCCGGCGGGATCTGGTCCATGGAGCGGAGTATGGGACGGCAAGGTAGGCTCGATTTCCTTGTTTCATGATATTCAAGGTCACCATACGGAGAGTCCGATTCCATTGATCCAGCATCAAATCAACGTCTTCCAGGAAAAAATCAAAGATTTCGTCGACGCTGTCCGTGAAGGCAAACCGGCTCCAATCCCTGGTGAGCAGGTGCTACGCAATCAAGCGATACTGGATGGCATTCTGCGCTCATCTCAGAGCAAAAAAGAAGTAGAGATCCATTTACCGGATCTGGATTAATGTTGCAGCCTAGCCGTACCTTGTGTACGGTTTTTTTTATTATGATTTTATAGGACGCAGTCGAAATCGAATAAATCGCTTCCAATTACAACATCATTATGATAAGATAAACGCGAACTATTGTTCTTGTTTATTGAATCTTTGGATTATCATATACAACAATGGTAGGGATGGTGGAACTGAGATGACGGATCGATATCCAGAAATTGACGAAGTAATAGCCTATATTCATAAGAACATTTATGATCCGTTGCCATTATCCACCTTAGCAAGTTATATCGGTTACAGCCCTTACCACTTCTCGCGGATATTCAAGGATAGGGTCGGGATTCCCCCGCTCTATTATGTGTCCTCTCTCCGCCTGGAGAAAGCTAAGGATTTACTGTTGAACACCCACTTCAACATCCGGGAGATTGCCCTTGAGGTTGGACAGCAGAGTCTGGGTACATTCACTACGCGCTTCACAGAAAGGGTAGCTTGACGCCATCGCAGTTTCGCAATTCTATGGAGGATGCGGATAAGTACTTGAAGACGCTGCAGCAATTGAATCAATGGCGTGAAGCTGTTCCGATCGAGAATCCGAATCTGACGGTTGAAGGAACGATTGAAGCTGAAGCTGCAGCACCTTTTCAAGGAGTGATCTTAATCGGCTTATTCGCGAAGCCCATCCCAGAAGGCTTTCCTTTATATGGGACTTTATTGTCTTCGCTCGGTTCTTTTCAATTCAGCAATGTTAAACCTGGCACCTATTATCTGATGGCCACCTCTGTTCCATGGGGGATGCAGGCTGTTGATTTCCTGCTGCCTCAGACGACAACACTGCGCACGCGATCCAGGGAACCTGTAACGGTTACCGCTAACAGCAAGACACCGCCTTTACAAGTAACCCTACACGTACCTCGATTGGACGATCCGCCCATCCTCATTTCATTACCATTGTTAATGGATCATTTTCTTAAACGAGTCGAGCCAATATTACGATAATTACAAAATAAATTTAAGTGTAGGGGTGGGATCCATGGGTACAACCATGGATTTCATCCTTTTCTGATGGATTCAGTTGACATTATCAGTGCGATTCAGGATACTTAAACAAGAGTCGAGATGCCGCATTGTGTGACACGCTAATCGACGATAACGTAAGTCGTGTTAAAATATGATAGAATTATCATAAAGAATAACATGTGTGCTCACATCTTTTCATACTTGGAGGGAACTATGGAACTCATTACACTGGCCGAAGTTCAGGATCGAATCGAACAGTTGAAGAACCAGGATTTATATATTCATTTAGAAATGACGACGGGCGCTTATGCTGCCCATCACGATAGCTCGAAGCATCCGGCAGCGAATTTTATTACGAATGCTACCATTCGTTATTCTAACGGATCGATTTCCGGGAATGGACCGTATCGCGTTGGATTAAAGATGGAACAAGGCTGGATCTACACCGAAGGATTGACTCATTTCGAACAGAGCGAGACAGGCAGACTGATCATGGCTGGTCATGATACACAAGGCAAATTGGTTGTGGCACTACAGCTGAGCCCGGAGCCATTTTAAAGATAGAGAGAGGGGAGCAAGGAACAATGGGGAACAACATACTGGTGATACTACCGCATCCGGATGATGAAGCTTTTGGTCTGTCTGGGACGTTAGCTAAATTAATCGTTGACGGAGCACACGTTACTTATGCCTGCCTAACATTAGGTGAGATGGGACGTAACATGGGAATACCGCCGTTCGCGAATCGGGTCACGCTGCCTGTTATTCGCCAAGCGGAACTGGAAGAGTCGTGCAAAGCGATTGGAATTCAGGATCTGAGATTGCTGGGCTTCCACGACAAAACCATTGAGTTCGAGGATCAGCCTCGTCTGGATGGCGTAATTGGCTCATTGCTACAAGAGATCAAACCGACACGCGTCTATACATTCTACCCTGGTTATAGTGTACATCCGGATCATGATGCAACAGGGACTGCGGTCGTACGCACGATTCAACAGCTGCCGCTCGAGGAAAGACCTGAAGTGCATTGTCTCGCATTCTCCAGAAATTGCGAACAGGAACTTGGAAGCCCCGACGTAGTGGAAGATGTATCGATGTTCATGGTGCAGAAAATGAATTCGATTCAGGCGCACCGCTCGCAGTTTCAAGCGGCCGAGCTGCTTGGCGAGAAGCAGATGAAAGCCAAAGAAGTTGAGCAGCGGTTTGGTACGGAGCGTTTCTGGACATATACATTTGCATAATGGAATCTTTGAATAGGCGAGGGCCGCACAGTGTGCGGCCCTTTATTGTTATGTTCGGAGTATTAAAATAGGGTTTACTGCGATTTGCAAAGACGTTATGAATTAAGAGATTACTTCACTTATCAGTAAAACTGATAGGTGTTATAAGAACTATGTAATTGACCGCCCCCCTTAGCTATGATAGGTTCGTAAGAGTAGGATTTTAAAGTATATCGTAATACTAGGAATTTATCATGGATGCTTTGGTGAGGTGGATAATAGTTGGAACTTCAAGTAAGTAACAGTCCGTTTAATCAAGAGCAGGTGGAGTTGTTAAACCGCCTGTTGCCAACACTGACGGAATCGCAGCGAACTTGGCTCAGTGGATTCATTACAGCAATGCAAGCTACGGCAGCAGCCTCTGCGATTGCTACAGCTCCTATCGGCGATGTGTCACGGTCTGGGAGCGTAGCTGCACCAGCACCCGTGAGCTCCGCACCGAAAGAAATCACGATATTATTTGGATCGCAAACAGGGAATGGTCACGGTCTGGCCAAGAAATTATCTAAGAAATTAGAAGAAACCGGGGCCCTCGTCACCTTATCCTCCATGAGTGACTTTAAGCCGAATAATCTGAAGAAACTTCAGAATCTGCTGATTATTGTAAGTACGCATGGTGAGGGAGAGCCTCCGGATAACGCGATTCCGTTCTATGAGTTTTTGCATAGCAAACGGGCACCGAAGGTAGAAACGTTGCAATATTCCGTACTGGCGCTGGGGGACACCTCGTATGAGTTCTTTTGTCAGACCGGCAAGGATTTTGACAAACGTCTTGAGGAATTAGGTGGTACGCGTCTTTCACCTAGAGTCGATTGTGATGTGGATTTTGATGAGGCGGCTGCCGAGTGGATGAATGAAGTTCTCACATCCTTGAGCGGAAGTGGAACTGGATCATCCGCAGTAGAAGAAGTAAGCGCGGTTGCCTTGAGCAGTAGTACGGAATCGGAATATTCGCGTAGCAATCCGTTTCGAGCCGAGGTTCTGGAGAACCTCAATCTGAACGGTCGAGGATCAGACCGGGAAACGCGTCATATCGAGATATCGTTGGAGGGTTCCAATCTGCAATATCAACCAGGCGATAGCTTGGGATCTATCCGGAGAACCACCCGGGATTAGTAGATGAGTTCATATCGGAGATGTCGTGGAGTTCGGACGATACCGTTTTGGTGAATAAGAGCGGAGAGGCTCGTTCGTTGCGTGACGCTTTGCTGCGACATTTTGAGATTACCGTGCTGACCAAGCCGTTGGTTGAACAAATTGCGAAGCTTACTGGTAATCAAGGACTTCAAGAATTGTTGGCACCAGGCCGCGAACAGGATTTTAGAGATTATATAACAGAGCGGGATCTGCTGGATTTGGTTCGTGACTATGGATTGCAGAACGTAAGTGCGGCTGAATTCGTCTCGATACTCCGCAAAATCCCGGGTCGCCTGTATTCGATATCCAGCAGTCCGAGCGCATTTCCGGATGAAGTTCATATTACGGCAAGGACGGTCAGATATGATGCACATGGAAGAAACCGTAATGGTGTATGTACGGTACAATTGGCAGAGCGTATAGCAGCTGGAGACACTTTGCCAGTCTATATCCAGCACAATTCGAACTTCAAGTTGCCTGAGGATCCGAACACGGCTATCATCATGATCGGTCCCGGTACGGGAGTAGCTCCATTCAGGGCCTTCCTTGGGGAGCGAGAGGAGACTGGAGCTGAGGGGCAATCCTGGCTATTCTACGGTGATCAGCACTTCTCTACGGACTTCTTGTATCAAATCGAGTGGCAGCGCTGGCTCAAGGATGGCGTGCTGACGCAGATGGATGTAGCTTTCTCCCGTGACACCGATCAAAAAGTATATGTACAGCATCGGATGCTGGAAAAGAGCAAGGAGCTGTATCAATGGCTCCAGGACGGGGCGCACGTCTACGTGTGCGGCGATGAGAAGAAGATGGCACATGATGTGCATTCGGCTCTGGGAGCCATTCTTGAACAGGAGGGCGGCTTAAGCCCAGAAGAAGCTGCAGAGTATCTAACTTTAATGCTGCAACAGAAACGTTACCAACGGGACGTGTATTAAGCTGCAATCGGACTACCCGAAGGTTACGAGAGGAGAACAGGGATATGTCGGATAACAATTTGCTATCACCGAATAGTGCACCGCACAGCGATGTTGAAGATATTAAGAGACGAAGTAACTATCTGCGTGGCAGTCTGACGGAGACGCTGGAAGATCGAATCACGGGTTCGATTCCAGAAGATGATAACCGGTTGATGAAGTTCCACGGAAGTTATATGCAGGATGACCGAGACCTGCGTAATGAACGGCATAAGCAAAAGCTGGAACCTGCCTTTCAGTTCATGCTTCGAGTTCGGGCAGCAGGCGGCGTTGTCACGCCGGAACAGTGGTTGATGATGGACCGTGTTGCACAGCAATATGCGAATGGAACGATCCGCTTGACGACGCGTCAATCCTTCCAACTCCATGGCGTTTTGAAATGGAACCTCAAGAGCACGATTCAGGAGGTTAACGAATCGCTATTAAGCACGCTGGCTGCTTGCGGCGACGTGAACCGCAACGTGATGCTGAACCCTAATCCGTATCAATCTGAGATTCATTCGGAAGTGTACGAGTGGGCGCGTAAGGTCAGTGATCACCTGGACCCGCGTTCCCGCGCATATCATGAGATATGGCTCGATGGCGAGAAGGTAGTAGACAGTCGTGAGGAAGCGGAAGAACAAGAGCCGATTTATGGTCCAGTGTACTTACCACGTAAATTCAAGATTGGTATGGCGATTCCTCCATCCAATGATGTCGACGTTTACTCACAAGACTTGGGTTACATCGCTATTGTTGAGGAAGGCAAGCTGGTCGGGTTTAATATTAGCGTGGGCGGTGGTATGGGGATGTCTCACGGCGATCCGCTGACCTATCCTCAGGTTGCAAAGGTAATCGGTTTCTGTAAACCTGAGCAAATCATTGATGTGGCTGAGAAAACGGTCATGATTCAACGTGATTATGGCGATCGGGCGGTGAGGAAGCATGCTCGTTTCAAATATACAATCGATGATCGAGGTGTTGATTGGTTTATCGATGAACTGAACGCCCGTCTTGGATGGAATCTGGAAGAGTCACGTTCGTTCCATTTTGATGATAATGGTGACCGTTACGGCTGGGTCAAGGGAACGAATGGTAAATGGCATTTTACTATGTTTATCCAGAGCGGCCGGGTAAAAGACGATGCCGACTACTTATTGATGACAGGTCTTCGCGAGATTGCCAAAATACACACTGGCGATTTCCGACTGACAGCAAATCAGAATCTCATCATATCCAATGTGACCAGCCATAAGAAGAAAAAAGTCGAGGAACTCATAAAACGATACGGACTTACTGACGGTATCCATTACTCTGCGCTTCGTAGGAACTCGATGGCCTGCGTATCATTGCCTACTTGCGGACTTGCGATGGCTGAATCAGAGCGTTATCTCCCAAGCTTGCTCGATAAGATCGAGCCGATGCTGGAAGAGAACGGCCTGCGTGAAGAGGATATCGTCATCCGGATGACGGGATGCCCGAACGGATGCGCACGACCGATGCTCGCAGAAATCGCGTTTATTGGCAAGGCTCCAGGCAAGTACAACATGTACTTGGGCGGTGGTTTCTCTGGCAACCGATTGAACAAGTTGTTTAAGGAGAACATTGGTGAGCATGAAATTCTGGATTCGCTCCGTCCGATGATCTCTCGGTATGCAGCAGAGCGTGAGCAAGGCGAGCACTTTGGCGATTATGTTATTCGTGCAGGTTATGTAAAGGAAGTATTGGACGGACAGCAATTTCACGCATAATGCTATACACTTTCGAACCGGAGCTCTCCTTGAGGAGAGCTCCGGTTTTTTGTTGACGAAAGAGTAACCCACTGCTAAAATATAACCATTGGTTAATAACCGTTGGTTATAAATATAGTGGAGAGGGTGACGATATGTTTGCAGGACATTTCGGATTGGCTGCAGGGGTAAAGGCTAAGGTGCCGGAGGTGCCGCTTTGGGCACTGATGCTTGGAACGCAATTGCTTGACGTTGCGTTTGTTCCTTTATTGATTGCGGGAGTAGAAACGATAGACGATAAGCACGGTGGCGGTTATGGCGGTGCGATCATCCATGCCGATTATACGCATTCGCTGTTCGGTACCATGATCATTGCTCTTCTGGCAGGGCTTTTAGCCAGACGATTATGGGGCAAGCGGGCAGGTTTTACTATAGGAGCCGTCGTGTTCAGCCATTGGATTCTTGATCTGATCATGCACCGTGCGGATATGCCGCTTTTACCAGGCAATATAGGAGATTTGCCTTTACTTGGCCTTGGGGCGTGGGAGTACAAGAGCCTCTCGATCGGACTAGAAGTTGCACTGCTGGTTGTTGGATTCTCGATGTACTTATTTTCTATGCTAAAAGGACAGAAGGAAAGAACAGAAAATCTGCTTACCTTGCTTCGGGAGTGATGGGGCTCCTGCTGGCACTTTCACTTATTACTGACGTGATGGGACTTTTTTAAATCGAATATTCAAAGATTGGCAAAGTCGTTAATCAGAGGGGGCTATGCACATGAGCTTTATTTTGTTTATGCTGCTCTTTACTGTCGTTTGCGGGTGGCTCGATGCCCGGTGCTCGAACTAAACGCCGCATTTGACACTTGAAACAACGGTAGTTACAATGTCCATAGTATCAAGGAGGGCTGCTTGTGACGACCAAACAGAAGCAAAAGTCGGAGGAAACGATAAAAAAAATCGTTGCGGCATCGGAAATACTTTTTGCAAGTAAGGGGTACGATTCTGTAACGATGCGAGAAATTGCCAAAGAGGCAGGCTGCTCGCACACGACGATTTATATTTACTTCAAGGACAAAGAAGCGCTGCTTACGCATCTTTCCATGCCACCGCTTCAAGCGCTCCTAGTTAAGATCGAGGCCCTGCTTGGAGAAGAATTTGATCCTGAGGATATACTGAAGGCTATCAGCCTGGAGTTTATCGTTTTTTGTCTAACCAATCGAAATACGTACAATCTTTTCATCGCGGTAAAGTCGGTGCAGGTTGACGACAAAAACACTGACATGGAGCTTAATCAATTGCGTAATCTGATGTTTGGTAAATTTACTGGGGCTTTACAGGCTTGTCTAAAGTTGGGTTCGGATGATCAAAAGCTGCTAATGTACTCCCGAATTTTATTCTTCTCCCTTAATGGTATTGTCGCTACTTATACGAGTTCAGAGGAGTCGGTTGAACAGCTTATGAACCGACTTTCCCCTACTTTTGATGAAGCATTTGAAGTGATGCTTACGGGATTTAAACACAGAATTAGCATGAATAAATAAGAGATAAACGTCTAGCCGAAACTCGGATAGACGTTTTTTTGTTAGTTTCAGCAGCCAACGTTGACAGATGTGCCTGGGATGCGTTCCATCATCGCTCCAGGCTTCTAGTGGCATTCATGCTCTTTTTAAACAAAGGAATGAGCATGATTGTGCCAACCAGAAATAAGAGGGCGCTGGTTGAGAAGACAGCGAACAAGGAATATTGATTTTTTAGTAATCCGCCTAGCGACATACCGATGACCATCATGCCCATGAAGATCGGCGTCAGGGCGCCGCTTACGCGTCCGATGTAAGGACCTTCCGTATTGGTCAGAATCAGCGTGTTGATCCCGATGTGTATGGTGGGATTGAAGAAACCATTGATCACTTGCAGCAGCAGTGTGAAAAAGATGCTCGTTGACCAGCCGATGCCCAGGTTGCCCAATGCACTGACGATTAGGCCAAGTGCCAGCAAGGATTGCGGCGATATTTTTTTGGCTAACACCATGGCAACGGCGCCTCCAACAAGCATCGCAGTGCCGCTCGCTGTTAACAACCATTGCAGAAAAGATTTATCTTGCCCGAGATTCTCAATGGTGACAAACAGCATCATGGGTTGAATTAGCCCGACTGCAAGCCCGGCGGCGGCGAAGGTCATGCCCAGTGTTCGCAAAGTACGGTTATTCCAAACATAGCGAAGACCTTCCATCGCTTCTTGCAAGAGGTTCCGTTGTTCGGATCTGGATTGATTATGTTGATCTCTCGGCAGAAAGGACAGGGTCAGAGCGGAACCTAGGAATAATACGCCCGTTACGATAAGGGATGCTTCAATGCCGAACGTCTGGTATACATATGCTCCTGCAATGGGGCCGATCACCATAAAGAAGGCGACTAAGGATTGAAACATGGCCATGACGGATTGAAGCTGATCTTCCGGTACATGCTGTTTGAACAACTTCATCGCAGAAGGCTGTGAGAACTGAGACATTATGGCAGAAAAGAATGTAACGATCAGCAGCGCTTGCCAGGAGCCGTTATGAATAGCAATCAGTACGAGAAAGACGGAAACGGCCGACAATACATCCGCACGAACCATGGTTCGTTTGGGACGCCAGCGATCTGCGAATGTACCGCCTATAAAAGCGAACAGGAAGATGGGAGCATATTCGGCGACGGATATAAGTGAGACATACATGGGATTGTTATCTGTTAAGTCTGTCACATATAACAGAATCGCAAAGTTTCGGACCCAAATGCCAAGGTGCAAGAGAACACGTGACATGATGATTGTTCGGACATACAGGTTGTTAAGCAAAACAATGATTCTCCTTTCGTAATCAGTGTGAACTGAAGGAAAGATGAAAAACAAACTAATTGTATATTAGTCTGTTTATACATAGACATAATAATATTATATCTATAAATAATCAACAAAAATAAATTTTGTCTACTTATGCACACCAAAAAAGACACATCCCGCATGTATTCATAAGCGGGATATGCCTTTTACAGATAAAATAAACTTCAACCGAAAAATACCAAATTACAAAATCATGAACTTTCGAGCGGCTAAGGATTCGAGATGAAAGAGAGATGCAAAGTTTACCCGCTTCAAAGCGCATCGTTTAGTGCCTTTTTCATGGGGCGAGTTTACCTATTTTCCTACGATTTAAGCGCTAAACCTTGTTCGTGCTACTTAATAGAGATATAATGGACAAGGGTATTTATTGAATACCGGCTACAGATTCAATAATGAAAGTGAGCGGAAATGTATGGGCCGTAAATGGAATAATATTAAAGAGAAAAAAGCATCCAAAGATGCGAATACAAGTCGCGTCTACGCGAAGTTCGGTGTTGAGATTTATGTGGCAGCCAAGAAGGGCGAACCCGATCCAGAGTCGAACCGTGCGCTGAAAGTTGTGCTTGAACGCGCTAAAACATACAATGTGCCCAAAGCCATTATCGATCGAGCTATGGAAAAAGCCAAGGGCAGCGGGGACGAGAATTACGTGGAGCTTCGTTATGAAGGCTTTGGTCCGAATGGTTCCATGATCATTGTTGACGCCTTGACGAACAACGTGAACCGTACAGCCCCGGAAGTACGCTCTGCTTTTAACAAGAACGGCGGTAACATGGGCGTAAGTGGCTCGGTATCTTATATGTTCGATCCAACGGCAGTGTTCGGAGTTGAAGGTAAGACATCGGAAGAGGTCATGGATTTGCTGCTTGAAGCTGATCTGGATGTGCGCGATATCCTGGAAGAGGATGACGCGGTCATCGTCTATGCAGAACCGGACCAGTTCCATGCCGTGCAGGAAGCATTCAAGGCGGCAGGCGTTACTGAGTTTACGGTATCCGAGTTGACGATGCTGGCACAGAATTTCGTTTCTTTGCCGGCAGACAGCCAAACACAATTCGAGAAGCTGATTGATGCGCTGGAAGACCTGGAAGACGTACAACAAGTCTACCATAACGTAGAATTCGAAGAGTAGAACATAGATAAGGCATCCCATACAATCTTATGGGATGCCTTATTTTTATATATGGGGCTTATTCTTCGCTCTGCACAAGAATCACTTCTGCTGCTGTGATTGGCGGCAAAGATTTGGTCATAACCGGTGAATGATAAGCAACAATCTTGGTACCTGGTTTCAGTTCAGCTTCGAATCCGAGTGGCGTGATTACCTGCGTATCCTCGGAGATGTTAAGGATGACGTCATTATTTGTATTCTGATCCGAGCCTACGTTGATATAGAGTTGATCTTTGGTTGCGCGCTCAGTTGCTGTGATGGTACCTTCGATCTTAGGGGCGGACACCTCGGATACAACAATCTTATCCGCATGAGTCTGGGCAGGATAGATCATCGTCATCACCTGGCCATAGAACGCTTCTACACGCACAGATTCCTTGAGGGCATCTGCTGTCAACGGTTTACCATCACCATCTACAATCTCCGTGTCTTTATCAACGGTGAGAATTACATAGTTCACGCCGCCAGTCTCTAGCGGTGAGCCGATAACGGTGACTTTGCCGTCTTCCACGTTCGTGACGATTCCTTCCGTGCCTGCAGGTACTTCATGCTCTGGCTCGCCAGCTTCGGTCTGAACTTGAATGTAATTGGTTGTGGACTGTGGCGGCATACTCAGTGCAACGGCAGGGCCATAGAAGGATTTAATCGACATACCTACTTCCAGATCGCTGGATGCTAGAGTAGTGCCTTGTTGGTCCACGATTTTGATTTTTGGATCAAGGTGAAGAATGATGCTCTCATCATATCCTTCATAAATACTGGTTCCTTCAACAAGAATACCACGTTCATTGATTTCACTGATTGTGCCTTCAATTCCCGTCATGTTGTAATCCATGGCAATCAGGTCAATGCTTGACCTTGGGCTGGCAGGCTCTTCGTGATGGCAGGACTATAGAAAGCCTTAACTGACTGGTTGTTATCCACGATCGATTGCAGTTCGACCTTATTTCCCTTGGCATCAATGATCTTCGTATCTTCTTGAATTGCCAATCGGATCTCGCTTTGATCCGAGGCAGCCAACCCGCGGCCAGATACAGTAAGCCAAGTGCCGTGCTCATCGCTAACATAATTGCTAATTTGTCCCATGGTACCAGGTACCGACTTGACCTGGTGCTGGACGTTTCCTTGTCCCGTATGAGTAGAAGCAGGAGGGACGTCTTGGGCGCTTGCCATTGGCATCGCTACCATCGCCATCAAGGCTGAAGTTGCTAGTACTTTGTAAATTTTGTTCATCGTTGTAGTCCTCCAATGTATAAATTATCCTATTCGAGTTAGGACGCAGTCGAAGTCACATTCAAATGGTAAAATGTACTTGCTGCTTCGTTATCATAGACGTGAGAGATATGTAAATGTTGCAGCAACCCACAAAAAAATCGGTAAGTCTATCCACTTTTCAATAGGACAAAGGCCACCTAGCTCGTGAGCCCGGTGGCCTGCTGTCACTTGTGTTACGAACTTGAAGAACTTGAACCCACCAATTTCGGCGTTCGAATTAAGAGTGCCAATATGGTAATGATCGCTGTAAAGACGAAGATCAGATTGAATCCGGTTTGAATTCCGAATGCATCGGACACTTCACCGATCAATAAACCAACAACAGCACCGCCGAGCCCGGAGGCCACATAGATGAGACCCTGCAGCGATCCGGCTTGCTTGGTAAGCTTCGAGGCAATGCCTTGCGCGGTCGGGAACAGCACCGATAGTGCCAGACCGAACAGCATCATCATATAACTGGCGTTGACAACGAAAATGCGGCCAACTACGAGAGCGATTAGGGCGAATACCGAGAAGCCAATCAACGTCCGTCGCTCACCCAACTTCAAGATAATGAAGCCGCCGACGAAGCGGCCAATGGTAAAGAGAAACGCAAAGCTTGCAATGATGTAAGCTGCGGTTGATTGTTTCTGTGCGAGATCCATGCCTGCAATATCCAGCGAAGTGTAAAGAATCGGGAAGAAGTTTAAGAATCCGGCTTCCGCTGCGACATAGAACAGAATGAACAGGATCACGAACAGGATCTGACGATCCTTGAACAATCGGGCTACTGATTGTAAGCTGACTTTCTCTTGTCCTTCCAGAACGGCTTTCTGATTGGGCTTGAACATGAGCAAGGCGATGAGGATAAGAGCAATTACAACGGCAACGCGATATAGAAAAATCTCCAGCTAATATTCTGAGCAAATATCACGTTAAGCAATAGCGGCGTTGCAATCATGCCGACACCGAACAAAGCGTTCGCAAGATTGAAGACAAAGCCTGACTTTTCTTTGAAGAAAGTAGGAATAAGCGTCGCAACCGACACGGTCATCGATCCGATACCAACCCCGACGATAATGTAGAATCCGAGGAAGAACGCAACGGTATACGATGAGCCGGTTCCAATTAAGCCCAGGATCATCAGAAGCGTACCGACCGTCATCACGATCTTGATTCCTTTACGGTCAGCCAATATACCGGCCACGAGGCTGGCTATAAGAAATCCGATTTGAAAGACGGATACCATGATACCAACCTGACTAAGGTCCAGATTAATATCCGTTTGCACCTTCTCCAGAATCAGACCCTTGGTGTTCTGAATACCACCGAGGACGAACATGGTTGCGAAGATGAGAAAGTAAATGATCGGACGCTGAAGTTTGTGCATGTTAGTTCATTCCTTTCTCTCGGTAAGACTGGATGGCGTCGAATAGCTCGTCGCCTGCCCAGCCGTAACAATAGTAGAGTAATTCATCCGCAGCACTGCGCTCGCCGGCCTTAATCGCTTCAATCAAATTATTCGGCGAAACATTCCACATCTGAATTCCGCTATAGATGCGAATGGCGGGATCCGAGAGTTCGCGTACGATGTTATTCTGATCCGCTACAAACTCGATCGGGAATCCTTCTTGCTTGAATGTCTCGTAGGACAGGTCGTACGGCAACTCAAAGAAGGACTTAAACGCCTTGAAGGCCTGCTCTTGTTCTTCCGGCGTGTTGGCAAGATAGGTGATCAGACCTTGTACATCCGCACCCCCGCCAAGCTTGTGATATGGAAAATGCTTCAGCGCCGGCGCATGTTTGGTGATCGTCTTATAATCTTGTCCAAGCACCCAGCTGTATGCGGGTGGCCAGAGGTCCAACCATAAAGTGAATTCCTCATTCACCTTTCTGACACGGCGGATGAGACGTTCTACGAAATCCGTTACGCTCTGCTGACGGAACGCAATCCAGGCTTGAATAACAGAATGATTCTTAGCGAATTCAACAGCTTCATGAAAGTTCTTATCCGCAAACAGTTGTATCCACTTCCGCACCTCCTGTTTCAAGTCCTCGACATCGATGTGTTGTTCCTTCATCATCCGTTGACAATGCGGGCAGAAGCAAGTAAGCAATCCGTAAGGGTTCACTTCCTCGCCACCCCAATCGGGATAACGAATACGGTCAATCATGTACGTCGTAAATCCGTAACGTTTACGCAAATCGATGAGCGTCTTCTCCCAGAAATCAATGACATCCGGTGCATTAGGACATAGCCAGTGAGGAATCACGTTTCCATTCACATCGGTGACCAGATTGTTCTCCAGCAATTTGCCTTCGAAGTGCCCATTCAGTATGTTGAGCCATGGTATGATCTCGTATTCTTCCTCTACGAGCGCATCCTTAATGATCATTAAAGGGTCATGTTCGTCGGTCAGAGTCGATTCTCTGCGCTGATCCAGACCAGCATCTTCATAAGAAGGGAGTATGGCGTGCATCGTTCCGTTTCCGAAGACAACGTCATGAACCTGATTCCGCGGCAGATTGCCGATGGGGTTGGGATTTCTCTCGAAGATCGTGTTGACTTCTGGGAAGATATAACGTACATCTTGCAGCTTTCGAATATACGACATAATCTGGGGCATACCCTCATCAATGATGTCATGTGGATGGATTTGAATGCCTGACATGTTGCTCACGCTCCTTAATAGAGTTGTTTATCATTCATGTAGTGCAGCGATGGATAGGCCTGCTTCAAGCCTAGAATCGCAATGCCTTGCAGTGCCGATTGATGCTGAAGCTCGGAGATTTCAATAGATACGTCTTTCACATGGCTTGTATGCAGCGAGACTTTAGCATTGAGTTGTGGCAGGGATAACGATGAAGTCACGCCACCCATAAGCAGAATTTTCTCCGGGTTAAGGATGGATATGATATTGAGAATGCCCATTGCCAGGTGATCCTCAAACCGCTGGATGAGGTGAGTAGCTTGAATATCGTGATTGCGCGCCATTTCAAACACTTCGGCTGCAGAAACCTTTCGTCCAAGAGTCTCATAAGCTGCAGCTTCCAGACCGGAGCCGGAACAGATCATTTCATAGTGACCTTTCTCTGACGGAGCATATAACTGTTGCGGCTGGAACATCATATAACCTATCTCGCCGGCAGCATTGTGTGCACCGCGAATGACCTTGCCATCGATCAGAATGGCTGATCCAAGCCCCGTTCCAATGCCGATGAGGACAGCAGAGTTGAGTTTCTGCAAGGCCCCTGCATACATCTCGCCAATAAGGGCTGCGCGTACGTCATTCTCTACGGTAACAGGGACGTTAAAATGCCGGTTGAAAAATTCACCAAGTCCGATGTTCTCCCATTGCGGTAAATTAGGCGAGCCTTCAAGCACAATCCCGCTCGTGGGATCGACGATTCCGGGTGTGGCGATGCTAATAAAAGCAAGCCGTTCACGCGGCTGGTTGGACTGTTGAATGAATTCCTCCAGATCCCCTGCCATTAATTCAAGGAATTGTTGACTTGTATCACAGTGGTAAGTGGCAACGGTATGCCTTGCCATGCATTCACCTGCGAGATTGAATTGGCCAAAATGCAGAGTGGTTCCACCTAGATCAATGGCAATTCCATACGCAGCGAACTTCGCAAAGTGAAGTCGAGTGCCGCGCTTACTAAGATCGGCGTCTTCTTTCTCATCGTAGATTAATCCTTCCTCAATGAGGGTTTTGACGATGTCCGACACCGTTGCCTTCGTGATACCCGTTTGCTTGGCAATTTCTGTTCGGGAGATGGGACCCGTGTCCTTAATGGAATTGAGTACAATCTCTTGGTTCATTTTGCGGATCGTGCTGGGCAGATGTACTTCCATATTCATTCATCACTTCTTTCTACATTCAGCTAATCGTTTACCATTTAAGTATATAATATAAACCTAATTGGTTGTAAATCCTTGATATCTTGATCGATTAGATACTGTTTGTTATTGTATCCGTTAATATAAGTTTATAATATATCCTTAATGAAAACGATGTCAATGGAAAAATTATCGGTCCTAGTCCAGAAAAGCTCATTATTCTAAACCCGATCGGGGTTCTGATCCAATTGAATTGAAGACGACAAGCGATTTACGTCCACTAAATCGGGTATAATTAACGTAATACATAGGAGGGGAGCTGGTTATGTTTGGCTAAACAAACGACAGACATTATTGAGCGTTCATTGGAGCATTTGCTGGAGGAGGTCGCTTTTTTACCGCAATTGCAAGGGGCTGACCGCACGAAGGCATTCCATTCCCTTGGGGCGATACTATCTACCCCGAATCATATTCATAAGTCTTTTCTACGGATTGTTCGTGAGAATGGTGAGGTGTTTCGCATTCCTGCCTTTCGCATGCAACATAATGATACGCTTGGACCTTATAAAGGTGGCATCCGCTTTCATGAATCTGTCAACGAGGAAGAAGTCATAAATCTCGCAGCTTTGATGACACTCAAGAATGCCCTGCATGAGGTTCCTTTCGGTGGTGGTAAGGGTGGAGTCGCAATTAATCCGAGAGAATACACCGTGCGCGAAATGTATATGATATGTAAAAAATATGTTCAGTACTTCAGCGACGTCTTGGGACCAGACAAGGATATTCCGGCTCCGGATGTTGGTACCGGTCAGCGTGAGATGGATTGGATGATGAGCGAATATAAGAGCATCAATCCCGGCAAGCCGTATCTGGGGAGTTTTACGGGGAAGAGTGTTATGAACGGTGGTTCTCAGGGGAGAAGAGAGGCGACGGGGAAAGGAGCCTACTATACACTTCGATATTTATTGCATGACTACTTGAATGAACATCAGGAACGGCTAGTCGATACGACTTGTACTTATGCCCAGACGGCACTGGCCAAATGGAAACAGCCTTTATCGGTTGCGGTACAGGGATTTGGCAACGTAGGTTCAGTTGCTGCATTGGAAGCTTATCGATGTTCCTATCTAAATAACAAGGTAGTCGCTGTGAGTGATCGAAATGTGACCCTCCTGAATCAGGAGGGCTTGGACATATCCTCTCTCGTGTTATTCAGCTCGTCTAATAATGGAGAGCTGCCACGGACCAGCGACGAATTAATGGAGGCCGGGATTCAGGCTGAGATCAGGGACAGGGAAGAGATATTGTATTTGGGCGTTGATGTGTTGGTACTCGCGGCACTCGAAGATCAAATCAGGGAAGATAATGTGGAACAGGTCAAGGCCCGTATCCTTGTTGAAGGCGCTAATGCACCAATCACCGGCGAAGCGGATCAGATCCTGGCACAGCAAGGAGTCATTGTCATTCCGGATATCTTGGCTAACGCTGGCGGTGTAATCGTGTCTTATTTTGAATGGCTGCAAGGAAGGGAAACGTTGTTCTATACGGAAGAAGAAGTGTACACGATGTTGTTCGATAAGATGAAATCGACCATGAATTCAATCTTTCATTCTTATCTGGGCACTGGCAAGCCTTTGCGAAAGATATGCTATAGTCACGCTGTTATGAAGCTATCCACCAATCTGTATATACAGGGCAAGTTGTTTTGATAGATAAGCCATAACATAACCGCCGGCAACGTTACTGTTGCAGGCGGTTTTTTATCCGTTAGAGAGATGGCAGATGGATGGTGAACGTTGTTCCTTGTTCGGGTATGCTGAAGACGTCAAGTGTACCGCCATGGTTATGTATAATGTTCTTCGTGATCATCAAGCCTAGACCAGTCCCGCTATCTTTGGTAGTATAGAACGGCTCTCCCAATGATTTCATCTGTTCCGGAGTCATGCCAACCCCTTGGTCTTTGACGATAATCTGTACATCTTGGCCTATCTGCTGAATATCAATGGTGATGATACCACCGTGCGTCATGGCTTCCAGCGCATTTTTCAACAGATTTATGAATACTTGCTTGAGCTGATTCACTTCGCCTCGGATAGTCACAGGGGTGATCGGATAGTGTGGGATGATCTCAATATCTTTCAGGGCCGCTTGTACCTTCATCAAGGTAATAATCTGCTCCAGCATGGCGAATACATCAATCGGTCCACTTATATGGGCAGTTTGAGGCTTGGATAGCACGAGAAGTTCGTTTACGATCAGCTCGATTCGCTTCAGCTCCGATTCAATAATATCGAAATAGAGCGGACTGCTGCGCTCCCCGGAGCGCAACAATTTGAGAAAACCATTAATGGAGGTCAGCGGATTGCGAATCTCGTGCGCAATGCCGGCCGCTAGCTGCCCTGCCGTCGTAAGTCGCTCGGATTGCATGATCCGGTCTTCTTCAATACGTTGTTCCGTTATGTCTTTGAAGACACCAATGACCGCTTTCTCTCCTTCATGAGTAATGATGAAGCTGAAGCCGTGCACTACTTTCTGTTGGCCGTCCAGGCAACGAATGACGTAGGTAATCTCACCTAGCGTAGAAACTTCAGCGTATCGCTGTCGCCGATCAAAAAGATCTTGGTGAGAGGAAGCATCGACAATCGTGTTCGTGGACATTCCCAACACATCGCTGAGCTGCCCGGCCTTGACTAATCGCAACCCTGCGGGGTTTGTATATTGCACAATGCCTTTCCTAGTGATAAGTACGGCCAAGGGCAGTTGATCTAGTAATTGTTGGTAGGAGTCGTTTAATTCCATGAGTGTGTTGTTTTGCTGCTCTAACTTATGCCGCATCAGATCAAGTGGTGTTTGATCTGTGAATTGAATCAGATAACTGGAAGACATGGCATGTTCGTGTTGTATCGCTTGCATGTGAACGGCTAATTTTAAGGGTGAAAGGGACTTGCGCGAACAGGTGGTCTCGAAGGATTGCAACTCATGCTGATCGGACTCAGTAAGGTTACGAATTCGATGCGATATTTGATCCCATAGATCATGGATGCTCTGATCGTTCACGTCTCCTGAAATGAGAGCCGCTTGCGAATAACCAAGGAGTTTACATAATGCAGCATTGACTTTAAGTATCGTCCCTTCATAGGATACAATCGCCATTCCATTCATAGCATGTTCAAAAACAAAACCAGGATTTGAATTGGACAGCACTCAAGCCTCTCCCTTCACATATCGTTAAGGATGCAATTTACCCATATTATATGCTCGGGATTCTATTTCATCAATTGGAAGAATGAATACGATTTCACCTGCAACAAGATATCATCTCAGATAGGGTTGTCGAACTCGTAAAGCAGTACATGGATTCGATATCCAGTTTCAGTCGGATCTTGATGGAAGTGGGTTAAAATTTATGCATCATGTTTGTTAATTTTAACTTTAGTTCCTCGGAGATGGGAGTCATGGGAAGTCGAAGCGTGTCTGTAGCGATCATTCCACCGTGTTTTAACAACCATTTCATAGGGGCTGGATTCGATTCTTGAGTTAGCAATTCAAGGAAAGGACGAATGGAACTGAATTGCTGCTCGGCTTGTGGGTAATGACCAAGCTTGATGAATTGATATACACGGGAAAATGCGTCGGTATTCCAATTCGCGGTGGCAAGTATACCTCCAGCAGCTCCTCGAACGAGCATATCGTGAAAATGTAGATCATGGCCACATAGAATCGGCTTCGTATCATAAACTGCAAGTTGTTCCATAAGCTGCATGGTGAGTGTGCTATCCTTCATACCAATGATCCCTGGAATATCTAATACCCTGCGTATCGTATCAACGGATAATGCGATTCCAGTACGTAGCGGGACCTCGTAGAGGATGACGGGAATTCCGACAGCTGCAATTCGCCGAAAATGCTCGATAATACCGCTATCAGACGGTCTGCTATAATAGGGTGTAACCACCAGAACCGCATCGGCTCCTAAGGCTGCCGCGGCTTCGGTACGCTGCACGCTGGACATGGTGTCATTCGTACCTGTACCGACGACGATGGGGAGGCTTGCTTTACACTCATCCATGACTTTTCGCGCGGCCAAGACCATCTGGGCGACTTCATCCACGTCACCGTTGGGGATTCCCCTGTCGTACCGTTAATAACCAGCCCCTGGATGTCACGGGAGACAATGTTCCTTATATAGGTGCGGTAGGATGCCAAATCTAATAACCCCTCATCTGTAAAAGGTGAAACCACGGGCACATAAATCCCTTGTAAATCATGTTCATTTAACATGTTGTTTCCTCCGATCTGATGAATTTGGTTATAATTTATCACAAATCACGAATCGATATTATCTATAGTATTCGATCTCTAATATCAATAATATTGATGAGAGGTGCTGATCAGTATGGAGCTTACTTATCTACAGACATTTCGAGAAGTGGCTCTCCGGCAGAGCTTCACGAGGGCAGCGGAAGAATTGGATTATGCGCAATCGAGTGTAACTACTCAAATCCAGAAGCTTGAGAAGGAATACGGCGTGAAGTTGTTCGAGCGATACGGCAGAGGGTTGCGCCTAACGATGGCTGGAGAAGAGCTATTACAATACGCCAATCAGATATTGGATTTATATCAGCAGTCGAAGGAATCGCTGGCCAAACAAGGTGGAGGTACACTAAGCATAGGTACCATCGATTCTCTGGCTGCCTATTATTTGCCACCCATTATTCATGAGTTGAAGAGGAAGTACGGCAATCTCTCCATACGCCTGCAACCAGATCGCGAAGATCATATAATGGAGAAAATCAGTCGAGGGAACTATCATATTGGGCTTATGTTAGGTCAACATCATATAGACTCATCCTTGCGCTGGATTACGATTCGTAACGAGCCGCTGCTCCTGATCGGGAATCCCCAGCACCCTTTATTGCGATATTCCAGCATAGAACTTGAACATTTACGCGAGGCAGAGTGGATTCTACCTGAGGACGGCTGTAATTACCGTATCATGTTGGAAAAGCTGCTTCGTGCTCATCATATTCCCGTTCGAATAGGTATAGAATTAGGCAATCCCGAATCAATTAAACGATACGTGATGTCGGGCACAGGAATCGCCTTGCTCCCGCAGATGGTCGTTGATCAAGAGATTAAGCGTGGAGAACTATCCGTGCTGCCTTTTACGCACTCTGAAATTCAATTAGACATTATGATGGTTATTCATCCTAAGAAGTGGGTCTCTCATGCACAGCAAGAATTGATGGACAGGATGATGGCCGAGCCGGAATGAAGCCGATTGCGATATTGCATTTCATAGAGAGATTCAGTATGATTTAGCTAACAATGTATAGATTTATGTGTGACTGGCGCTGCATGGGTAACCATGAGGGAGCACGTAGATGACAACGGCCGTACGCCTGGGCAGAGGTAAGGGAAGTTTATTTCCCTTACCTCTTTATTATTTTCGTGAACAAGACATGACAATGAAGGGGACATGCACAATGTTGAACACGACCAAATTAATGCTGCTTGGATCGGGAGAACTTGGGAAAGAAGTCATCATTGAGGCTCAGCGGTTGGGGGTGGAGACGGTAGCCGTGGATCGTTACGCGGATGCGCCTGCCATGCACGTGGCGGACCGTCATTACGTGATCGATATGCTGGAGGGAGCGAAACTGCGCGAGATTATTGAACAGGAGCAGCCGGATCTCATCGTACCGGAAATCGAAGCGCTTGCGACCTCAGAACTGGTGAAGCTGGAAGAAGAGGGGTTTCGCGTGATTCCGACGGCAAGAGCGGCTAAGCTGACCATGGATCGCGAAGGGATACGGAGACTTGCTTCCGAGACACTTGGACTGCCTACAGCGGGCTATCGGTTTGCGAATACGTACGAGGAATTCGTGGCTGCGGTGCAGGACATGGGATATCCATGCGTAATCAAGCCTTTGATGAGCTCTTCAGGTAAAGGTCAGAGCGTTTGCCGCTCGGAGAGCGAGATTGAAACATGCTGGAATATCGCTATGGAAGGTGGGCGCGTTCAAAATGGCCGAGTGATTATTGAGGAGTTCATCACATTTCAGTCCGAGATTACCTTGCTAACAGTACGCTCTGTAGACGGCACCAGTTACTGCGCACCCATCGGTCATATTCAGGAGAGTGGGGACTATGTCGAGTCCTGGCAACCGCATCCGATGTCAGAGCAACAAATCGAAGAGGCAAAGTTCATTGCGAAGACGGTTACCGACGAGCTTGGCGGTTACGGATTGTTCGGCGTTGAGCTATTCCTGACGGAAGATAAAGTATACTTTAGCGAAGTATCCCCACGGCCGCATGATACTGGATTGGTAACGCTGGTTACACAAAATCTGTCCGAATTCGCTCTCCACGTACGCGCGATTTTGGGATATCCAATCCCGGAGATTGAGCTTATCGCACCGGGGGCAAGTCGACCTCTGAAAGCGCCGGGAGAACTTGAGAATTACAAGATATCAGGCGCTGCGCAGGCACTAGCGGTTTCGAACACACAGCTTCGAATCTTCGGTAAGCCTGTAACCAAGATCGGGCGGCGGGTTGCCGTAGCTCTATCCACTGCAGGTGATGTGGAAGAAGCTCGTTCACGTGCCAAGCAAGCACTCGATATGCTGCAGGTAGAAGAGGTTTGAGATGAAAATGGTGTTCCACATTGCTGTCTGAACATTTTTGAACCATTCTGGGCTCTTTCATGATAAGATACACTGGAATCATACTTATATAGAGATATAAGCGATCATCATGGCATAGGAGAATCTACATGAAAGACATGACACAAGGCAGCCCGATTAAGTTGATCGTGATGTTCACCATCCCGTTATTAATCGGCAACATGTTTCAGCAATTTTACAATATGGCGGATACGTTGATCGTAGGGCGTACCATCGGTGTCGACGCCCTTGCAGCAGTAGGCTCGACAGGAAGTATTCTGTTCTTTGTTATCGGGTTTGCGCAAGGCTTGACGGCAGGCTTATCGATTATAACGGCACAACGCTACGGGGCCAAGGATATAGCCGGCGTACGTAAAAGCGTGGGTACGAGTATATGGATCAGTCTTGTATTCAGCATCTTCCTGACCATCGTCAGTGTGATATTTACGCGACCGGTGCTGGTTATGATGAATACGCCCGCAGAAATCATCGACGACGCTTATTCTTACCTGATCGTAATTAACTGGGGTGTCGGGGCAGCGGTACTGTTTAACCTGCTTGCGAATCTGTTGCGGGCATTGGGAGACAGCAGGACTCCGTTATTCTTTCTGATGCTGGCGAGCATCCTTAACATTATTCTAGACCTGTTATTTATTCTGGTGTTCAAAATGGGACTGGGTGGCGTTGGGTTGGCAACGGTTGTGTCTCAACTGTTCTCCTGCCTGCTCTGCATGATCTACATCCATAAGAAGGTACCACTCCTTCAACTAAAGAACGCCGATTGGTCCATCGATTGGAAATTCATCGGCAAGCATATGTGGGTAGGCTTTCCAATGGGATTCCAGGCATCGATAATCGCTATCGGAGCTATTATTCTGCAGATTACCCTTAATGGACTCGGCGCAACGGCGGTTGCTGCATACACCGCAGCACAGAAGATCGATATGCTGGCGACGATGCCGATGAGTTCGTTCGGAATCACGATGGCCACTTTTGCGGCTCAGAACTATGGAGCGAATCAGATCGAACGCATCCGGCTCGGAGTTAGACAATGCATCTGGCTTTCCGGCTCATTCAGTATCGTGGTGGGACTGTTAGTGATTCTGGCCGGCCCGGCTGCCGTTACGTTATTCGTTGGTCAAGGTCATGAGGACATTTTGAACTATAGTCGTCTCTATTTTATCTCAAACGGCAGTACGTATTTGCTGTTATCCTTGCTGTTCATTTACCGTTTCACGCTACAAGGACTTGGACAGAGCTTCATTCCAACCGTTGCGGGGATCATGGAACTCATTATGAGGGTTCTGGCTGCTATCTTCCTGACGGCACAGATTGGCTTTCTTGGAGCAAGTCTGGCGAACCCCTTGGCCTGGGTCGGTGCGGTCATCCCGCTCGGAATTGCGTATTACATGAGCATGCGGAAGCTGACGGCCATGCCAAAGCCTGCACCAACAGCGGCCGAAGCGTAGCATTAGCGAGCATAACATAAAATCATAAACATGAATCGAAGAACGAATCCGTATCTTGTCATAACAGAAACTTATCTGTATGACCAAGGGACGTGATCCGTTCTTTTTTTATGCAGTAAAAAACGTAAAAGTAAGACATTCCTTATTCGAATGAAACAGAGTAAGATCAGATTAAATCCAGTTCGCCCATAATAAGGGAATTGCAGGAGGGGTTACATTGTATAAAGTGCTGTTGGTTGATGACGAAGCCGATGTTCGAGAAGGCCTCGTGCAGGAGATTGATTGGGAATCGTGTGGATTTGCAGTGATAGGTACAGCAGAGAATGGAAGGGAAGCTTCCGACCTTGCCGAACGATTGGAACCGGATGTGGTTATTACGGATATCAGTATGCCATTTCTTGATGGGCTTCAACTGGCTGCCTGGATCAGAGAGCATCAGCCACTTTGCAAGATTGTCATTTTGACCGGATATGATGAATTTGATTATGCCCGACAGGCGATAACGCTTAGTGTGGATGAATATCTGCTCAAGCCGTTCTCGGCAGACAGCTTCACAGATCTTCTGCGAAGAATCAAAGACCGAATGGATACGGAACTTGTGGAACGAGAGGATATTCGTCATTTGAAGGAGCATTATCGTACAAGTCTGCCCTTGTTGCGCGAATCATTTCTAGCTTCGCTGCTAACCAGAAAACTTCCCCGCACCATCATCGAAGAGAAGATGCGGAAGTACGGACTAACGCTAGGAGGGGGTTGCTATTTGACGGCGGTGATAGCCGTTTATCCTTCAGCTCTCCTCGATGAAGAGGCTTCCGGAAGCTCGCTTCGCGATTCAGGGGATCTAGATTTGATGCTGCATGCCATTTTGAATATTGCGAAGGATTCGCTTGGTTCCTTATCGCTTGGAAGCGCATTCATATACCAGGATAACATCGTGCTCTTGTTTATGAATCAGGATGGTGCTGCTGCCGCATGGCTAGAACACGTTCAGGTTACATTGAACCGATTATTAAAAAACATTCACCATTACTTGAAATTGTTCGTCACCATAGGGGTTGGCTCCAGAGTCAGGGACTTGTCCGAATTGAAATTATCGTACCAGGATGCATTGCTGGCACTGGATTATCGTCTGGTGCTTGGAGCTGAGAAGGTGATTTATATTGATGATGTTGAACAGCCCAGGCAGGAGGGCATCCGGTTGGATGAACTTAAGGAACAGACGCTGATTCGCAGCCTGAAGCTCGGAACAGAGGAGGAATTAACGAATTCGATATCACGCATTTTTGATGAACTGATTGGTATTTCATGCACAATACATGAGGTTCAGATCTATTTGCTTGAAGTCGTCACAACTGTGCTGAGAACAGCAAAAGAATCGGGAATTGAATTGGAGGATTTATTCGGTCCAGGATTTCAATTGCATGCGGAGATTTTTAAATTCTCGGGGATTCCAGAGGCGAAGGCAGGGCTGCTTGATATCGGGTTAATGATCCGTAGACAGATCGTGAGTACGCGTCAGCACACATACAAGGATATCGTGCAAAGGCCATTTCCTATACGAGGGAGAACTATGGTCAACCAGAGCTAACGCTTCAGAAGCTGTGTGCACATTTACATATTAGCGCGGGCTACTTCAGCGGTGTATTCAAACGAGAGACTAAGATGACCTACGGGCAATATGTGATGCAGATACGGATGGAGATGGCCAAAGAGCTGCTTCGTTCATCTGATCTGAAGGCCTTCGAAATCGCTGAACGCGTCGGTTATGCCGATCCTAATTACTTCAGCTTCTGCTTTAAGAAACAAGCCGGGATATCCCCGAAGGAATATCGGGCACAGATGAGGGGGTAAGCGAGGATGAAGACCACCTATACGAGGTTCCTAAGTGTCCCCAAAATGTCCCAACGTTTCGTAAGAAGATTTCGTGCATACAGCATTCAATCGATCATTATGTGGTCCTTCTCGGCGTTTATCTTGTTGATTGTTGTGGTTGTAGCCGTGCTTCTCTTCAACAAGTTCTCTCGCTCAGCGGAGCAGAGCGTATATCTGAATGCGCAACAGATCGTGGATCAGGTTAGTTATAACCTGGAGGATTATGTGGATGGTATGGCACAGCTTTATCGGGCGATTGAAGAAAATATGCTGGCAGACGGGCAGTGGGATGACGAAGAAGTTACCAAACAGCTGGATACGATTATGAGAAGTCGGGACGACATTGTATCGATTGCTCTCTTCAATGAAGAAGGAGATATGCTGCGAAATCACCCTGAGCTCCCCTTGAAAGCAAGTGCCAGAATTACCGAACAGAGCTGGTTTCATTCTGCGATGAGGGTGTCAAACCATCTTAGTTTTTCTTTGCCCCATGTTCAGAACCTGTACGATAACACCTTTAAATGGGTCGTGACGATGAGCAAAGGCATTACGGTAATTCATAACGGTGAGCCGATGTACGTCATCTTGTTGGTTGATATCAATTTCAAGAAGATCGATGAGTTGAGCAGCCGCATCAGCCTTGGTAAAAAGGGCTATGCCTATATTATCGACGAAGGCGCAGGTAATATCGTATACCATCCACAGCAGCAGTTGCTGTACATGGGACTCCGCAATGAGAGTGTCGAGAAAGCCTTAACTTCCTCCAACAGCTACATCGACGAGTCGGCGGGAGTCAAGCGATTGAATACGGTCAAATCCGTTGTGAATATCGGTTGGAAGATTGTTGGTGTATCCTACCTGGATGAGATGATGACAACGCGGGAAGAAGTCAACCGCTATTTGATTCAGGTGGTTGTCATCGTACTTGTGCTTGCGATTGTGATTTCGATGATCCTGTCCACCATGTTGACCCGGCCTATACGTCGTATGGGGAGGACAATGAAAGCGGTGGAACGGGGGGATTTCAACGTCGAACTTCCGCTTGAAGGACCGCTTGAAGTGATTCAACTGTCGAGTCGCTTTAATCTGATGGTTCATAAGATTCGCCAGCTTATGCTGCAAATTGTGAAGGAGCAGGAGTCCAAACGAAAGTACGAATTCGAAGCGCTCCAAGCACAGATTAACCCGCATTTTCTCTATAATACGCTTAATTCCGTGGTGCGAATGGTAGGTCAGAGCAAGAAGGAGGATGTCATCACGATGATCACGTCCCTTTCCAAGTTGTTCCGCTTGAGTCTAAGTAAAGGGAAAACGACGATCAGCGTAGAGGAAGAACTGGAACACGCACGGCATTATTTAACGATCCAGCAGATGCGCTTCAAACAGAGGTTTGATTTTCAGATTGATGCGGATGACGCTTCCCGGGCATGTTACACCCTTAAGCTCGTCTTGCAGCCGCTAATCGAGAATGCCATCGTGCATGGTATTGAGTATCTGGTAGATCAGGGACATATCACGATCAGAGCAGCAGTTATGGATGATGTATTGGAATTGACGGTTACGGATAATGGGGTTGGCATGACAGCGGAGCAGGTCGAGTCCATCCTGGATCAAGAGCCTAAGCGTCCACCGGAGAGGTTCATCAATACGGCGGGTTCCGGTGTAGCTGTTCGAAATGTACATGATCGAATCCAGATCTATTACGGGATGTCCTACGGGTTGGAATTTGAAAGCGAGCTCGAAGAGGGGACCACCGTTCGAGTCCGCATACCTGTCATTCACGATCACGAGAAGGGAGGAGACGAATGATGATGCGATGCACAGAACGAATCATTCACAGCCATCTCAAGTCAATCGGTACAGCCGGATATGCAGTACTTCTAGGCATCGCTATGTTAGCGATTCTTCTCTCTGCTTGTCGTGCGGATTCTGCCGAAGATGTGACGCGTACATTGCCGCATATGACACTGGTTGCGCCTGTGCACGCCGAAGAACAAGGTGATGCGATTCGATTAGGCGCTGAAGCCGCTGCGAAAGAATACGGTTATCAACTGGATTATATCTCTTTAGAATCGAGCGACGATGCGGCTGAACAGTTGGCGGCGGCTATGGTTGCACTGGACAAGGGCACAGCAGCCATTCTGATCGATCCAGCCTCAGAGGAAGTATTGCAAGAGCTTAGTCAGCATGCTCAGCAATTGGATACGCCGGTCATCGTATTGAATGATGAGCGGATGCTCCCGGGTGTTATGGCTGCCATAGCCATCAATAACAATGATGCCGGGCGTAAAGCTGGCCAACAGCTGGCTGAGCTGCTTGATCAAGACGGTGTTGTTGCTATACTGCGTTCCGATCGAGCGGATCCGGATTTAATCGCTCGGGAACAAGGCGCTAAGAGTGTACTAGGCGAGATGAGCGGTATTACGTTGGTGGATGGAGCAGCTTGCGGTAAACGGGAGGACGCGTGTTGGCAAGCTGCGAAGCAACTGCTCGACCAGGGCGGGATCGATGGTCTGTTGGCGCTGGATATCCAGGCATCATTAGGAGCGGCTCAAGAGGTTGTGAGACGCAAAGAACAAGGGGAGACCAAGATCGTGACCTTTGGCAGCGATCTGAAGCAGTTGCAGATGCTTCAAGACGGCATCATCCATACTTTGGTCGTTCAGAACGGGTTCAGCACGGGCTATCTCGGAATAGAGCAGGCGGTGAAGGTGCTTGATGGATGGAGGTACGATAAGCCCGTCGTATTGGAGACTAAGGTTATCGATGCGGATAACATGTTCTGGATGGACAATCAGAAGGTGCTCTTCCCGTTTGTGAAATGAAAATGATGAGGATTTTGCTATAAAGGATGAGAATTTTGAATTCGAAACGTTCCATCATTACGTCATAATGGCGGTAGACAGTGAATGACGGAGAGTGATGTACCGTTCATATCATTGATTATCGAGGAATCAGGGAGGTCAACCCAAGTGAAAAAGAAATGGTTGTTTGTTCTTATGACAGGCATCCTGCTGACTACGGCGGCTTGTAATAACGGTGGCAGCAGTGCAACTGGAAGCGGGGATAAGGGAAACGGAGCGGCGAATGGGGATACGCCTCAAATTGGAGTAGCTATCTATAAATTTGACGATACGTTCATGACGGGTGTACGAAACGCAATGACCGATGCATCGAACGGCGTAGCCCAAGCTTGATATTGTGGATAGTCAGAATGCGCAGCCGACCCAGAATGAGAAGATCGATCTGTTCATCTCGAAGAAGTACAACTCCATGATCATCAACCCGGTGGATCGAACAGCTGCCGGAGTACTCATTGACAAAGCGAAAGCAGCGAACACGCCGGTTGTCTTCTTGAATCGGGAGCCGATAGCGGAGGATATGAACAAGTGGGATAAAGTCTATTATGTCGGGGCAAAGGCAGAGGAATCCGGCACGATTTCCGGTCAGCTTATTGTTGACTATTGGAAAGCAAATCCTTCTGCAGACAAGAATGGAGATGGCAAGCTGCAATATGTGCTTCTGCAAGGTGAACCGGGACATCAGGATGCGGAACTGCGCACGAAATTCTCGGTGCAGGCGATTCAAGACGCCGGCATTGAAGTCGAAGCGCTTGCGGTAGATACAGCGATGTGGGATCGAGTGAAGGGCCAAGAGAAGATGCAGGCATTCCTTGCATCCCATGGCGACAAGATTGAAGCTGTGCTGGCTAATAATGATGACATGGCTCTTGGCGCGATTGAAGCTTTGAAGGCAGCCGGTTATTTCACAGGCGATAAATTCATACCAGTGGTTGGGGTGGACGCCACAGCGCCAGCAATTCAAGCCCTGGAGGATGGCACGCTGCTTGGAACGGTTCTGAACGATGCCAAGAGTCAAGGGAAGGCTTCTGTAGCTATTGCCGCGGCACTATCCAAGGGAGAAACGCCGAATAAAGATAACACCGGGTTTGATATTACGGACGGAAAATATGTCTGGATCGCGTACAAAAAAATAACGAAGGACAATATCGCCGACGCAAAATAATAACGGAGTCTAATGAAGGGGCAGCGGCCGTTTGTACCGTTGCCCCTTTGTATATCGCATAAATCTAAATTTCGAATCCGGCAGCGAAGGGGGCATCAAAGATGGAGGAGCCTTACGTGCTGGAGATGCGCAATATATCCAAAGCATTTCCAGGCGTTCAAGCGTTAAACGACGTTACATTCAGACTACGACCAGGCACCGTTCATGCGTTGATGGGTGAGAATGGAGCCGGCAAATCAACATTGATGAAGTGTCTATTCGGAATCTATAAGCCAGATGAAGGCGAGATTGTGCTGAACGGCCAATCGGTTGTGATTCAGAACTCCAGAGATGCGTTGAATCACGGCATCTCGATGATTCATCAGGAGCTTTACCCGATTCCTTTCCGCAATGTGATGGAGAATATATGGCTCGGTCGCTTTCCCATGTTCGGGTTCTGGCCGCTCAAATTCGTGAGTGAAAGGCAGATGGAGGAAGATACCCTGCGTTTGTTCCGAGAATTAGACATCGATATCGATCCAAGGGCGACAGCAGGCTCGCTATCCGTCTCCAAGATTCAATCGCTTGAGATTGTGAAAGCCGTATCGTATCACGCCAAGGTAATTGTCATGGACGAACCGACGTCATCCTTGACCGGTCATGAAGTCGAGCACTTGTTCAGCATTGTTAATAGATTAAGGTCACAGGGTGTTTCGATTATCTATATCTCGCACAAGATGGAAGAGATCTTGAGAATATCGGACGATGTGACGATCATGCGGGACGGAAAGTATGTCGGGACGTGGTCGGCCGATGAATTAACGACCGATCTGATCATCACGCGCATGGTAGGAAGAGATCTGACGAATCGTTATCCGGAACGGACACATGTTCCAGGCGAGCCGCGAATGCAGGTCAATCAGTTAAGTTCTGTGGATCCCCATTCGTTTCAGGAAATTACTTTTGAATTGCGCAGAGGCGAGATTCTGGGGATCGGCGGATTGGTTGGCGCCCAGCGGACCGAACTGATCGAGGCGATGTTCGGGCTGAGAGCTATCTTTTCGGGTTCAATCCGGATAGACGGCAAGGAAGTCAAGATCAAATCTCCCTCCGATGCCAAGCGCAATCATATGGCTTTATTAACGGAAGAACGAAGGGCTACCGGGATATTCCCGGTGCTCTCCGTCTATGACAATACGGTCATTGCGAATCTGAAACGGTATGAGAACTGGGCTTTCCTGCTAAATGAACGCAATGGTATGGCAGATGCTAAGACAAACGTGGAGAAGCTCCGCACGAAAACGCCATCCGTTGCAACCCAGATCAGAAATTTATCAGGGGGCAACCAGCAAAAGGTGCTGCTCGCGAGATGGCTGCTGACTGAACCCGAGATTCTGCTTCTGGATGAACCGACTCGCGGGATCGACGTGGGTGCCAAGTATGAAATCTATTCCATTATTACGCAGTTAGCTTTACAGGGAAAGAGCATCATCATGATTTCCTCCGAGATGCCCGAGCTTATAGGAATGTCCGATCGGATCATGGTCATGAGCGAAGGACGTCTAACCGGAATTCTGCAAGGACACGAAGCAAGTGAAGAGGAGATCATGAGGCTTGCCGCACAGCAGCGGGTAGCTGACACAGGAGGGGAAATGAGATGAATCCGCAAGTCATCGTGAAAGTGAAAGACTATTTGGCCCAGCGAGCCATCTTTGTAGTGCTCATATTGCTCGTGATTGGCATTGCTGTAGCAGACCCTAACTTCCTGGCGTTCTCTACCTTAAGGGACATATTACAGCAATCATCTACGATTAATCATTGCGTTAGGTGCGGCCTTCATTCTTATTACCGGGGGGGTGGATTTATCCGCTGGACGTGTGGTTGGTCTGACCGCGGTCGTGTCGGCTTCCATGCTGCAGATTGATATCTATACGAATCGTTTCTTTCCCGATCTACCGCAAATATGGGTAGGTGTCCCAATTCTCATCGGGATCTTTGCCGGGCTTCTGGTCGGTCTGATTAACGGGTTTATTGTAGCCAAACTGCACGTACCGCCTTTTATTGCCACATTGGGTACCATGGTCGGTATTTACGGTGTGAATTCGATTTACTTCAACATGGAGCCGAATCAATCTCAGCCTATTGGCGGCTTGCGAGACGATTTCACAATATGGGGCAGTGGTTATATTGACTTCGGTGGCGGGTATTCACTTCCTTACATCGTTCTGATCGCGGTCGCTGTGGCGTTCATCTGTTGGGTGATATTTAATAAAACCCGGCTCGGCAAGAATATGTACGCGATTGGCGGCAACGTGCAGGCCGCACACGTATCGGGCATTAACGTGGCCCGCAATCTGATTGCGATTTATGCCATCTCGGGTGCACTGTATGGGATTGCAGGGGTGCTTGAGGCAGCCCGAACCGGTGGCGCGACCAATAACTATGGTAATATGTATGAGCTTGATGCGATTGCAGCTTGCGTCGTGGGCGGCGTGTCAACCGCAGGAGGGATTGGGACGGTTCCAGGCGTTATGGCTGGCGTGCTTATCTTCGGCGTCATCAATTACGGCTTAACCTTCATCGGCGTTAGTCCTTATTGGCAATTGATTATCAAAGGATTGATTATCGTTGCTGCGGTTGCCTTTGATATTCGAAAGTATATGGTGAAAAAATAACTGAACGTTTAGCCGCCGGAGTAGATCCTGCGGCTTGTCCTCGTTTAGATCAAGGATCTAACGGTTACATTAACAAAGAGTCAACTCTCCATTGTAATCGATGAATAGATTTATGATCTGAACAAGAGGAGGAGCAGTAATCATGTCTGATCAAGATCAATATACGAAACAAGACCCAACCACACAATACCCGCAAGCCGGTCCGGAATGGAAGCAGCAGCAACCAGAGCCTGGCATTCAGAAGGAAATGAAGCCGATCCCGGATTGCGGCGAGACGAGTTACCGGGGAACAGGACGATTATCCGGCCGTAAAGCCGTCGTAACGGGTGCAGATAGCGGCATTGGACGAGCGGCTGCGATTGCTTTTGCCCGCGAAGGTGCAGATGTGGTACTGTCTTATTTACCTGAGGAGGAAGTGGATGCTCAGGAAGTTGTGAAGCTGATTAAAGAAGCTGGTCGCACGGCGATCGCCATTCCAGGTGATCTGAAGGATGAAGCCTACTGCGAGAAACTGATCACCGCCGCCGTAGAGCAACTGGGCGGTATCGATATCCTGGCTAACGTGGCGGGTAAGCAGCAGTATGTGGAAGACATAGCGAATTTGACAACCGAGCAGTTCGATGCGACATTCCGAACGAATGTGTATTCCATGTTCTGGCTCAACAAGGCTGCCGTCAAGCATATGAAGCCGGGGGGTTCCATTATCAACACCTCCTCGATCCAGGCGTACAAGCCGTCCCCGATTTTGCTTGATTACGCAACAACGAAAGCAGCCATCAACACCTTTAGCAAAGCCTTAGCCCAACAAGTAGGCAGCAAAGGAATCCGGGTGAATGTCGTTGCACCAGGTCCTGTATGGACCCCGCTTCAAGTGGCGGGAGGACAACCCGAGGAAGCTCTAGCAACATTCGGTTCGCAGACGCCGCTGGGCAGATCGGGCCAGCCGGCCGAGATGGCATCGGCTTACGTGTATCTGGCAAGTCAGGAGTCAAGCTATGTCAGTGGAGAGACGCTGAATGCAAACGGAGGTTCACCAACGCCTTGACGGGAACCTCGTCTAGGAAGCCGTTCTTTCGTAAATGGTGGGTATCACGCCATTTCACGCAAGAACGGTTTTTTTACGTCTAAATCTGCTATTTGGCCCAGTCGCTCCCCAAAGCTCCCTCATTACTTCTACATAAGTTTCCGTTACAATGTAATGATGATAGAGACCATATGCTGCCCTGACAGCTTATCCTATAAAGGACGAAGGAGAGTAACTTGATGAAGACGATACTAATCGTGGATGATGAGCCCCATATTCGAGAAGTACTGGCTTCCTATCTGGAGCAGGAGAATTTTCGGACGCTCGAAGCCGGAGACGGGGCGCAAGCTTTCCAACTTTTTCGTGATCATAACGTGCATCTCATGCTGCTGGACCTCATGCTGCCCGATATGACGGGCGAGCAGATTTGTCGTGATATTCGTGCATTCAGTTCGGTGCCGATCTTAATGTTGACGGCAAAATCGGCGTACCATCATCGAATTACCGGCCTGGGCATGGGCGCTGATGATTATATTGTTAAGCCGTTCGATCCCCGTGAGGTGGTGGCCAGGGTCAATGCCGTGCTGAGAAGGTCTGATGATATGCAATTGCTCTCGGATGTTATGGTATATCACAACGGAGCATTTACGGTGAATTCTTTAAAGCGAGAGGTGACTTGTCATGGACAACCTGTTAATCTGACCCCGAGTGAATACAAACTCTTGTTATTATTGGCCAAATATCCTCAGCGGAATTTCTCGCGCGAAGAGCTGGTTGAACGGGTGCTCGGGTTTGATTACATGGGGGATGTTCGCATTATAGATCAGCATATTAAAAATCTGAGGCACAAAATAGAAGAGGACCCGAAGGAACCGAAGTATATCGTGACGGTGTATGGGTTTGGATATCGCTTCGGGGGTGAGCCCGAATGAGAACACGACTCGATATTCGTCTGGCTGTTGTACTGATCAGCATGACGGCAGGCATATTAATCGTGTTTACGATGATCAATATTATGACGAACCATTATCACATTGAGATGTACTATCAACAGTCTGCAGAACAGCATGTGGCAGAGCAGTTGAATCATCATTTGGAGCAAGCTTTGCTGCAGTCGATTATTCTGACATGTCTTGTCTCGATCGCTTTGGCAACCATGATCGGCATCTATGTAGCCAGACGGATATCGAAACCGCTTGTGCATATGAAAGAGACCGCTGAATCGATTACGCAGGGAGATCGCGATGTTCGTGTCACCATCAGCGGGAAAGATGAAATCGCAGCACTAGGTGCTTCGCTGAATGAGCTTACCTTGCAGTTGCAGAAGCAGGAACAACTAAGACGGAATATGACACAGGACATCGCACACGAGTTGCGTACTCCTCTAACGACGCTGAAGAGTTATACGCGTGCGATGGAGGATGGCATTTGGGAGCCTGCACCCGAACGATTTCGTACCTGTTTGCATGAAATTGATCGCCTGATTGACCTCGTTACGGAGCTGGAGGATCTGCACGATATGGAATCCCCCGAGTTTCGATTGGATCGAAATGAAGTCGACCTTCATAGTATCATCGAACAGGCCATTGCATTGATGAATCCGGCGTATAGTGAGAAGAAGGTCGATCTCCAGTTTGAGGGAGCCACACCCGTATTAATCCATGTGGACGCGGATCGCTTGCTGCAGGTGCTGATGAATCTGTTGAATAATGCGCTGCATTATACGTCTGAACATGGCCGGGTGCATGTTCAAATAAAGGAAGAAGCAGATTACATCATGATTCGGATTCAGGATAACGGTCAGGGTATTCACTCAGAGGATCTTCCCTACATATTTGAGCGGTTATACAGAGGCGACAAATCACGAAGCCGGAACAGTGGCGGAAGCGGGATGGGGCTGGCGATCGTAAGGCAGATCGTTCAGGCTCACGGCGGTCAAGTCTGGGCGGAGACGCAGAATCAGGGTCAGCCTGGGCATGGGAGCTCCTTCTTTATTCGCTTGCCTAAGGAATGAAGAGGGATGGAACAAACGGATCAGAAGATCCGGTTATTCCATCCCAATATTTTAGCTAAAGCTTCTACATAGAAGTAATCGCCGTAGATGAGGGAGACGTTAATGTTCTGACCGGCAGGCAGATGGCCGGTTGCTTCCTTCAGAATCCCTTCATAGTCAGGATCGTCCCATTCCGCGTATGTATTTGTTAGCGATTCTATCATTCGGATGGCATGGTTATAATACGTATCATGCTCTTCCTTCGGCACCAGCGTGGCGATCTCCAACAAGCCAGAAGCGGCACAAGCAGCTGCGGAGGTATCTCGCGGGGGTTGATCCTGCGCGGTTCTGGCACGGAAATCCCATAAAGGTACATGATCTTCTTCTAGTGATGCGATGAAGAAATGAGCGACCTTCTTCGCCGCATCCAGGTACTTGCGTTCTCTTGTGTAACGATACGTATTGGCCAATCCATGCAGCGCCCAGGCAGCTCCGCGGCTCCAAGCAGATTCAGGAGCGTGGCCTTGTCCGGCGATTGCCTCGATAAAAGCACCTGTCAATGGATCAAAGCTGCAAATATGCCGGACGGAGCCGTCTGTCCGGATGAAATGAGTTATGACCGTATCGGCTTGTTCTCTGGCGATATGGGCAAATCGCGGATCTCCGATCTCCTCCGAAGCCCAGAAGAGAAGGGAAAGATTCATGGTTGAATCGATAATGGACCAACCCTCGTTTCGATGATTCCAGGCATCCGGTTTGACGGGATTCCATGCACGAATGAAACGCCCAACCGGATTGTATCTTCCGGCCAGCAAGGTTGCTGCTGCCAGACCTCTTCGTCTCGCATCGATATCATCGCATAAGCGGTGCTTGATCACCGCAGTTGGCAGGAATTGAAAGCCGACGTCATGGTGAAAGCGATTCTCCCGTAGGAAAGCCTCTTCAAGCTTAATATCCCATTCCCATGCCAGCTCTTTATATCGCGGTTCCTTTGTCATATCGTACATAATCCACAGCAGTCCCGGCCAAAAGCCAGACGTCCACCAGTCAATCGGAGTGGAATCGTAAGTGCCGTTTACGGTCGTATGAGGGACCTTATCACCGATTTGCTTCATCATTCGGGTAACTTTAGTCTCCAAGCGCTCCCAGAACGCAACATATGTATCGTTATTATGGGTCTTGCTGGCTCCCTGATCTATACCGTTCATCTGCTACCTCCTCATATTAGATCATTACCTTCGCCTAATAAATGGCTGCTGAACCTTGGCTCCATTGTTTCATAAGCAACAGATAATTTCCATACATATCCCCCAACTTCTAAGGATAATACAAGCCCACCATAAAGAAACACAAATTAACCGCCACCTAAAAAAAACACAAACTAGCCAATCATGTTCCATTGCTGCAAGTCCTCCCCAGCCAATAGGATAAGGTTATTCGATTACCAATTCACGGGGAGGCGAAAGACAAGTGCCACAAATTACAATCAAAATGTATGAAGGTCGCTCTGATCAGCAAAAACAAGAGATTGTGAAGGTTTTTACACGCGAGTTATCGCGAATCATCGACCGCGAACCAGCGTATATCAGCATCGAGTTCGACGAAATACCGATAGATGACAACGCTCCGGCCAATCTGAAGAACAAGAGGTGAGACATATGGCCGATCAAGCCAAAGCCATAACGGAGCCCCAGTCGAGGGCAGATAAGCGAAGACATATTCTCGGTTATATGTGGAAGTTCAAAGCGCTGTATTTCATCTCTTTACCAGGACTGCTGTTCTTCGCATTGTTCAAGTACGTTCCGCTCATGGGTTCGGTTATCGCCTTCCAGAATTATAATCTGTTTGCTGGTGTAACCAAGAGTCCATGGGCGGGGCTCGAGCATTTCCAGCGCATGTTCCAGCATTATGATTTCTTGAAAATATTGCGCAACACACTGCTGCTCGGTATTTACGATATTATCTTTGCTTTTACAGCACCGATTGTACTTGCTTTGCTGCTGAATGAAGTTCGGCAGGTGTTGTACAAGAAGATCGTTCAGACGATATTCTATGCACCGCATTTCTTGTCTTGGGTTATTGTAAGCGGTATCTTTGTCGGAATCCTGTCACCATCTTCAGGGATTGTGAATGTGATGCTAGGTTGGTTCGGCATAGATCCGATATATTTTCTCGGAGAAGATTCCTATATTCGCTCGGTTCTGGTGGGCTCCGGATTATGGAGAGATGTAGGATGGGGGACGATTATTTATCTGGCTGCATTGGCTGGCATCAATCCTGACCTGTATGAAGCCTCCAATATTGACGGAGCTGGAAGATGGCGTCAGACGCTCAGCATCACGTTACCAGCTTTGATGCCCGTCATCACTATCCTGTTCCTGCTCAAAATCGGTGATTTCCTGGATTACGGTTTCGAACGCGTATTTGTGTTTCAGAACCCGCTTAACATTCAGAATAGTGAAATACTGGACACGTATATATACAAGGCAGGCTTACAGCAATTACAGTACAGCTACGCCACGGCGATCGGTGTCTTCAAATCGGTGGTGGGCTTATTCTTAATTACGATCGCGAACACCATCAGTAAGAAAGCGACCGGCGAGTCGCTGTACTAGAAGGGGGGACCACGAACATGAGATATGATAGTGTGAGCAGAAAAGTATTTCTGGCCTTTAATTATGTATTGCTGACTTTCCTTGCCCTTACGATGCTGCTCCCTTTCCTGAATGTCATCGCCCAATCCTTCAGCAGCGCCGGCGCCATCGACCGGGGAGAAGTGATGTTCTGGCCGGTGGAGTTTACTTTTGCTTACTACGAGCATGTGTTTAACGATGTCTCCATCTGGAGAGCATTTGGTATTAGTGTCTACATTACGTTATTCGGGACATTCATTAACCTGGCGGCTACCGCCTCGCTGGCGTATCCCTTATCACGACCGGAGTATGTCGGCAGAAAGACGATCATGATCATCATCCTGCTGACGATGATATTCTCAGCGCCTTTAATCCCGCAGTTCATTCTGATGCGTGAGCTGAACCTGGTCAACACACTGTGGTCGTTAATGTTGCCAACGGCAATCAGTGCCTTTAATCTGTTCGTGCTTCGGACATTCTTCGCGCAGATTCCGAGTGAATTGATCGACTCTTCGCGTATCGACGGCTGTACGGAGCTCAGGACGCTGTGGAGTATCGTTCTTCCATTATCGAAACCTGCCTTGGCTACCGTTGGCATATTCTATTCCGTTACGAACTGGAACAAATATATGGATGCCCTGTACTACATCAATGATCGATCCAAGTATCCGCTCCAAGTCAAATTAAGAGAACTGCTCGTAAACGAAGGACTGACGGACACAGGGAATATGGCGTTCGAAGCCAGTTCGCAGTCCGTGCAAGGCATTCAGATGGCGGTTATTCTTGTCGCCACCATTCCGATCATTATGATCTACCCGTTCTTGCAGCGTTTTTTCATTCACGGATGATGATCGGTTCGATCAAGGAATAGGTCCTAAAAAAACGACAAACCGAGCCAAAGACATTCCTTGCCCCTGCGTATGAAGGCTCACTATACTGATAATAAGTTTGAAAGCGCTGTTATACCGGCGACTATTATGGCTTGAAAAGAGGGGTAAATATGAGAAAAAGCTGGACTCGCATGACCACGGCGTTGCTGGCGCTGGCTATGGTTGTCGGCTGCTCAGGCAATGGTGGGGGAACTTCTGCAGGTACGAATGCTGGGGGCGGCAACGCTCAGGAAGGCAATGAGCCGGAAGCAACGAAATTCTCAATCTCCATGCGTACGCTGAATGTCTCGTACGTAGAGAAGCACTCTGATATTAACAAGGATAAATACGTAACGGAACTGGAGAAGAAGACCAATACGGATCTGGATATCCGTCTTATTCCGCACAATGAATACCAGGACAAAATGGTTCAAATGTTCGCCACCAATGATATTCCCGATGTGGTTCAAGGTTCTGGTGGCATAAGCGGACAGGAGCTGGCAGGCGCTGTCGAGAATGGCGTATTCTTGCCGCTCAATGATCTGCTGGAGGAGCATGGTCAAGATCTGCTCAAGTTCATTCCGGAGTCAGCTTGGAAGCGAATGACGGATGCCAAGACGGGGAACATCTATGGCATCCCCGAAATCCTATCGAATCCTTCAAGACGTGCTACGTGGATTCGGACAGATCTATTGGAGAAGGTAGGCAAAGAGATTCCGACCACGGTAGAAGAGACGATGGATGTGCTGCGTGCATTCAAGGAAGCGGGTGTCGAGCAGCCTTACGCCGGGCGCCAGAACTTCAAATATGCAGATACGTTCTTCGGTGCTTACGATGTACTCGGTTATCTGAACTCGTTTAAGCTGTTCCCGGATGGCAAGGTAAAGCCGAGTTTCTTCGATGAGGAGAATATGAAAGCCGCGATTCAAATTTACAAGACGATGCACGAAGAAGGCTTGATTAGCAAGGAGTTCGCGACGATCGAAAGTGCGGACTTCAAGTCGATCGTGACCAGCGGCAAAGCCGGTATGTGGTCGATGAACGCCAACGAGCTGCCGATCTGGGGCGCACAACTGAAAGAAAGCGTGCCCGATGCTACTATCGCACTGATTCCTTCCCCAGTTGGTCCTGATGGAGCAGGAGGTTACGCGCATTACAGCCAAGTCACACGCTCATTCTTCATCAATGCCAAAGCGAAGGACAAAGCCGCGGATATCGTGAAATTCTTCAACTGGATGGTTAGCGAGGAAGCAGAACTGTTCTTCAGCTTCGGCATTGAAGGCGAAGATTATCAAGTCGTCGACGGCAAGCCGGTATTTGAAGTTCCGACGGATGCGGCTGGTAATGACAAGATGAGATACCTGAACTATTGGCTGTGGCTTGTACAAGATACAACATACAATAAGCTTGTCTCAGAATTGTCAGATACCGGTAAAGAACTGATTGATGCCTTTGATAATATGCTCTCCAAGGAAGGAAGGCGCGGGATTGAGTTTGATCCACGACTGGAATCACTCGTGAAATATCCGGAGCTGAATCCGAAGTCCGATGAGCTGCCTCCGTTGATCCTCGAACATGTACTGCGCATGGTTTACGGCAGAGAGCCGATTGAGAACTACAGCAAGGTACTGGACGAATACTTGTCCAAGGGCGGCAATGACATAATCGAGGAAGCAACCCAACGATATAACGATAAAGAAAACGCTTTCGAATAAGTGGAGCTTGATTTAGTATAGTGTTGAAGTAATACTCCTCTGCTTGTTACGGCAGAGGAGTATCTTGCTCACACATCGCATACTCTCGCTAATGTCGAAAGGGGAATGGGTTATGTACCGCATTCTGGTCGTTGATGACGAACCTATGATAAGACTAGGACTTGCCAAGTTGATTACACAGACAGATCCTTCGATGATTGAAGCGAAGACGGCCGGTAACGGTCTGGAAGCGTTGGAAGCGATTCAGTCGTTGCGTCCTGATTTTGTCTTCACGGATATCAAGATGCCGAAGATGGACGGTCTTGAGTTTAGCAAGCATTTGTATGAACAGTATGGTGATATCACGGTCGTTGTTATATCGGGGTATGGTGATTTTGAATACGCCCAGAAATGCATGTCATACGGAGTGAAGGAATACTTACTGAAGCCTGTAACCAAGTCAGTGGTTCATCACATGATGAACAAACTCATGATCGACCGGAAAGCGATGCAAGAGAAACAACGAACGTATTTTCCATTATCCAAGCTGGAGTCATGGCTAGAGCAGTTGGAACTGGCGATCTGGCATTTACAGGTGAATGATATTCAGGACAAGTTGCAGGAGATCGAGGACTACTGCCAGATTCACCGCCTGGAATCGGTACAACTGCAAGTTCTGCTTGATGAGTTGTATACGAAATTGATTAAACAGCTCAATGGCAGAGATGTATATACGTTTGATCGAATAGCCAATCTGCCAGAACCGTATCCAAGTGGACAGCCTGACTACTTCCAAGGCTTCAGGTTGCTCGTGGAGCAGACGGTCAAGCTCATACGGGAAAAGCGCAAAGGTAATACGAAGGAGCCGGTAGAAGAAGCCAAGGCGTATATCGAGCGTAATCTGTCAAAGGATTTATCATTGGATGAAGTCGCCGATATGCTGGGCTGAATCCTTCCTACTTCAGTCAGTTATTTAAGCAGATGACAGACGAGACGTTCGTTCAGTATCGAATTAAGAAACGGATGGAGAAAGCGAAGAAGCTGCTGGCGATCCCTCACTATAAAATAACGGATATTTCGTTTGAAGTGGGGTACGCAGATCATCCTCATTTTACCAAGACATTTAAAAAGGTCACAGGCCGTACGCCTTCGGAATACCGGGAGCTGCTGGGGATCGAATAATGAAAAAAAGCCTATCTCGCCAAATCTTCTTCTACTTCTTCATTGTGGTCTTATTCTCACTCACCACCGTCGGCGTGTTCATCTACGTTAAATCGTCTGAAGCGATTGATGAACAGGTGGAGAAATACTTAACGACGGTTATTACGAATGCAGCGCGGCAGACGGATAATCAATTGAAGATGTTCGAGCGGATCAGCAACACGATCCTATTGCAGGATTCCGTCAAGAGATTCTTAGATATGGATCCAGAAGATAGCTATGAGAATTACCGATTTACGAATCAGATCCGCAAGGAAGTGTTTCAGAAGATCTTCATTCAATATCCGACGCAGACCCATATGATGTACATCCTTGGGTATCATGGACGCTCGATATTCGATCAGAATCAAAACTTCTCGGCGATGTCGATCGATCCTACGCAGCGGCTGCAGGAGTTAATTAGCAAGACGCCGGAGAATGGAGAGATCGTCATTCTCAAGACGAGCCTGCTGGAACAGGACCGGGATCGCGTCATTACCGTGGCACGCAAGATCAGAGGCATGAGTTCATACGATGTCAAAGGCGTGCTTGCCGTTGAGTTCAATGAAGAACAGTTATCTAATCTATGGAATGGCGTGGATCTGGGAGAGCAAGGTTTCTTCTTCATTCTGGATCGCGAAGGTGAGATCGTATACGCCCCTGATTACGTGGGGATTGATGTTATGAGCGGAGATGGCTTGTCGGATCGCATCGTTGCCAAAGGAGATAGTCGCTTCATTGAATCCGTACAAGGTCAAAATACGATGATCATTTCCAGGCAATCGGATTATTCCGGCTGGAGTCTCGTTATTATGATGCCACTTGATGAACTGCGTGCTCCTATCTCCGGTATACGATCAACCACGATAACGGTTGGTTCCATCACGTTGATTATTTCGCTTGTACTCGCCTACCGCTTCGGTAAATCGATCGTCAATCCGATCCGTAATTTGAAGAATGGCATGCGTCAAACCGAGAAAGGCAACTGGACGCATCTGATCGATGCCAAACCGCGCGAAGATGAGATAGGTGGGTTGATTCATAGCTACAACCTGATGGTAAGCCGTTTATCGGATATGATCGAACAAGTATATGATACCGAACTGCATAATCAGAAGACCCAGCTTGAGCTTCAGAACATCCAACTGGAGCGGCAGCGAGCGGAGTTTCAGGCCTTGCAGCTGCAGATTAATCCTCATTTTTTATATAACACACTCGAGACGATCAATTGCTATGCGATCGTGCAAGACTCGGATGAAATTTCGGATATGGTCGAGTCGATGGCGTTCATGCTGCGTTATTCCATTCAGACGAACCTGGAGGAGATCACGATCGCCAACGAACTGAACCATGTTCGCCATTACATGCTCATTCTGAAGCATCGAATTGGTCGGGATTTCGAGATCGAGGTGGCTACGCCGCCCGAGCTCCTGCTTGAGAAGATGGTGCGGCTGACCTTGCAGCCCATCGTGGAGAATATATTCCAGCACGCTTTTCCAGAGGGAATTGAATCACGCCATTATATTCGAATTGATACGCGTATTGAGGATGATCATCTGCAGGTGGTTGTAGAGGACAACGGTGTTGGAATTGAAGAACCAAAGCTGGAGAAATTAATTGCGCGACTAGAAAAAAACCGGTTAGTGGACGATGTTGAAGGATCGGAGATCAGCCGTAGAGGCGGAATCGGTATCGTTAATGTTCACAGGAGAATTCAAATGGTGTTCGGGGAGAAGTATGGTATATCCATCCACAGCCAGGTGAATCAAGGAACCCAGATCGTGATGACGATGCCGCGGCGTAAGACGTCACATGCACAGGAAGACAGGCTGAAGCAACTGCAAACATAAAACTGGAGGTACAATCATGCATATTCAATTATCAGGAAATATTGCTCTTGTAACAGGATCAAGTGGAGGCATCGGCCGTGCAGCGGCAACGATGCTGGCCAGAAGCGGAGCGAAGGTTGCGCTGAACTATTTGAACAGTCAAGCAGCAGCGGAAGAGGCGGTAGCGCAAATTCGTGAATTCGGCGGCGAAGCACAAGCTTTCCAAGCGGATGTGACTCAAGTTGAACAGGCAGAAGGGCTTGTGCAAGAAGTGGAACAGTACTTTGGCGGGCATATTACGATCCTCGTCAACAATGCGGGTCATTTGGTACAGCGAGTACCGAACGTAGACATGACAGAGGAGCATTATACGAAGGTCATGGACGTCAATATGAAGAGCACGGTTTTTGTGAGCAAGGCTGTGCTGGCGGGGATGAAGGCAGAAGGGCGTGGACGCATCGTGAACATGACCTCGATCGCCGCACATAATGGCGGCGGACCTGGTGCGAGCATCTATGCAGCCAGTAAAGCGGCTGTCCTGAACTACACCAAAGGGCTGGCTAAAGAGCTGGCGGGTAGCGGGATTAATGTGAATGCAGTCTCCCCCGGCTTTATCGGGCAGACAGCGTTTCATGCAACATTCACACCGGATGACGCCAGGAGAGCAACCATACAAGGCATACCGCTTGGTCGTGAAGGTACACCGGAGGATGTGGCGGGTACGATCCTGTTCTTAGTCTCGGATCTATCTTCCTATATAACGGGTGAGACGATCGAGATCAATGGCGGCATGTATATGCGATGAAGAATTCTGAGCTCCTGCGCGACGCGATGGGAATAAGAAGTAAAGCGAATGCGTATGCTTGGTGCGGCACTACAGTTGATCAATTGAAGGTTGAGCTGGATCAAGCGATGGTTGCAGGGCTCGCTGTTCCGGTTGAACCCGGCGGGTGGTGGCATCAGTACGTTTGTCCGCAGCATCATACGGAATTGCTGTTCGATCCATTAATCGAAGATGTGAGCGTTTACTCTTGCCCTCACGGATGCTCATGGAAAGGCGAGCCGTATCGCGGGGCATGGCTTGTCTTCAAGCATCAAGCCATGGCCCGGTATATATTGCAGTCGGCGGCTGTGTATGCAGCGACAGGAGAGAAGTCATATGCCGATTACGCCAAAGAATGGATCATGGGTTATGCGCTGCAGTTCCCGCACTATCCGGTTCATCCCGATTCGCAGCCGTGGATGCTGAAGGGAAGAGCGTTTCATCAGGCATTGACGGAGGCGATATGGGCTACGACCTTGCTTCGAGGCTACTTATTATTACGTGATGAAGGTGTGGCGTTCACGGCCGATGAGTCGCAGGCGATCGACGAGTTCCTGCGCATGCTGGAGGGCAGCATGACGGAGTACCATCAGATTCTTACACAAGAACGCGGCAATCCGGAGAATAATTACACCGCGTGGTTGCTCGCCGCTCTGTTCTGCATTTATGCAGCGCGTGGCGATACAGCGAAGCTAACGGCACTGCTGGAAGCAGACGGCGGTCTTCGTCATCATCTTTCGATAGCGATTCGCGCGGATCAGTTGGAGTTTGAAGGCAGTGTCTATTATCATATCTTTGTTCTGCGCGCCTATTTGATCGCAGCAGAGATGGGAGCAAGATTAGGGCAAGAACTTTATACACTGCAAGGAGATGACGGCCAATCGATAGAAGGAATGCTATCGATTCTTGTGTCACTTGCAGATTGCAATGGAATGCTGCCTGCACTCCATGACGGTCCCTATCGCAGAGGGCCGTATGCACGTGAAATCGCAGAGATTCTGGAAATCGGCTTCTCCCGCTATAAAGACCCTAAGTATCTGCCCCTCCTGGCGAATGTATATCGCGAACTGAATCACGATGAGGGCAGATGCGGCATGCTTGAGGCGTTGCTGTATGGTCAAGGTGAGTGGGACGGACGATTGAAAGGTCTGGAGAAGATGGCAGATTCGTCAGAGCAGCACTCGCTGCTGCTGCCGCATAGCGGATTTGCTGTATTGAGGACGGGTGAAGAAGGTTCTGATTCTATACGTGCCATGGTCGACTATGGACCGCATGGGGGCGCGCACGGACACTTCGATAAACTGAATCTGATGCTTCATGCAGGACAACGACCGCTATCGCCGGATCGTGGCACCGTTCCTTACGGGTCTGTGCTGAAGAAGGAGTGGTATCCTCACACAGCATGTCACAACACCGTATCCATCGCCGGAAGATCCCAGCTTCCAGCGGAGGGAGAATGTAAAAACTACGAAGCAACGTCCCATAGAACTTATACTTGGCTTCGTTCGGAACAAGCATATAATCAAGGCACACTGGATCGACATTTAATGCTAACGGAAGAATGGCTGCTGGATTGGTTTGAGGTTCAAGTAGAGGATCCAGCAGTTATCGACTGGTGGTTTCACTATATCGGGCGCGGAGAACTGTATACGGAGTATATGGAAGAGCAACCTCTTCAAGACATTGGGACGATGGACGGGTACGAGTATGTGACCGTTAAGAACTGGTATAAAGCACGGCATTCCGGGACTCAAATTAATCTTCAGATTCATCAAGGATCAGATTCCGTTGCCGTTGCTTCCTTCCTATCATGCGAAGGGATGGACTATGTTAAGGTGAAGTCCCCTGGTCTTGCAGATGATCCGAGCAGAGAGATGGAAGGTATTCTGCTGCGTCAAACAGCAACTTATGCTCGGTTTATCGCTATCTATCGCAGCGGCGATGAGCCGGTTGAATTGAACTGGATCGTCGATGGTAATCGTGAAGAGCTGATAATATCATGCGCGGGTACTCGGCGCGCGATGACGATGACAAACAATGGACTGAAGGAGAGGATACTCTAGTGAATAAATTGTTTGAGCCGCAGAGCGGATTGCTATCGATTCCTTATCAACCGAATGACACGAGCAAGCTGCTGGAGAATCCACCGCGATTTACATGGATGCCTGGACAGCTTGAGAACGATCGCTACGTACTGCAAATTTCTACTTCACCTTCATTTGAACCGGATGATACTACGACTATTGGACCGATTCCTTATAACTTATATACGCCAGATAAGCCACTTCAACCAGATACATACTATTGGCGTTATGCACTGGTCGTAGAGCAGGACGAAACCTGGGAGACTTCTGATCTCAGCCGTGAATTGAAGTCGACATGGAGTCAATCCCGGATGTTTCAGATCACAGCCGGGCTGCCGGAGACGCCGCTGCCAGGTCGTGAACGGAGATATGAAGGGACAGCTACCAGTCATCCTCGTTTGTGGCTGAATGAAGCAGGCGTGGCGGCTTTTCGCAAGAGGCTGCAGGCAGACGAAGATTATTGCGGTTGGAAGAGTTTCTATGAGAAGTCGGTCATTCCTTGGCTGGATAAACCGTTGATCCCAGAACCGGAACGTTATCCGGGTAACAAGCGCGTGGCTAAGCTGTGGCGGCAGATGTATATGGATTGTCAAGAGACGTTGTATATAATCCGACATTTGAGTGTGGCGGGCGTCATTCTGCAAGATGAGAAGATGCTGGCAAGAGCCAAGCAATGGCTGCTGCACGTAGCGGGCTGGGATACCGAGGGGACGACATCAAGGGATTATAACGATGAAGCGGCCTTCCGGATTGTCGGCGCGCTCGCATGGGGTTACGACTGGTTGCACGACATTCTCTCTCCTGAAGAGATTACGTTGATCAGAAGCACCTTGCTTCGTCGAACAGAACAGGTAGCTTACCATGTGATTGAACGCTCGAAGATTCATCATGTTCCCTATGACAGCCATGCCGTGCGTTCCTTGTCTTCGGTGCTTGTTCCTGCTTGCATCGCGATGCTGCATGAAGAACCTAAGGCGCGCGAATGGCTGGATTACACGCTCGAGTATTATGCTTGCCTCTATTCGCCATGGGGAGGCGAAGACGGCGGTTGGGCAGAAGGACCGTTGTATTGGACGACAGGCATGGCCTTTGTCATTGATGCTTTGAATCTGATTCGCAATTATGTGTCGATCGATTATTATAAGCGTCCGTTCTTCGCCAAGACCGGGGACTTCCCACTGTATTGCAGCAGTCCGGACACAATAAGGGCCAGCTTCGGCGACCAGTCATACTTAGGCGAGCCCGTCAGTCTGAAGACGGCTTACAACATTCGTCATTTCGCAGGACTGACTGGAAACGGGTTATATCAATGGTACTTCGAGCAAGTCGCTCAAGTCGATACGGATGCGGATTCGAAATTTTATAATTACGGCTGGTGGGATTTCCGCTTCGATGATATGCTCTATCGTCATGATTATCCGCAAGTTGAGGCGGTTGCGCCTTCCGATGCGTATCCTTATTCCGTGACAGATCGTTCCGGCTTGCCTGAGGGGACCATACAATCGGTAAAATGGTTTCGTGATATCGATTGGGTCGCCATGCATCATCGGATGGATGACCCGAATGAGCATATCATGCTGCTGGCCAAGAGCAGCAGATACGGTTCCATGAGTCACAGCCATGGCGATCAGAATGGATTTCTGCTTCATGCCTACGGCGAGCCGCTGGCAATTGAGAGCGGGTACTATATCGCTTTCGGAAGCACGATGCATCTGAACTGGAGAAGGCAGACCAGGTCTACCAACAACATACTGATTGGCGGTCACGGTCAGTATGCGGGCAAAGACAAAGTGCTGTGCAAAGAAGCTAGCGGTGCCGTGGAGCAGGTGGATAGTGCACCCGGGTACGGGTACACTCGAATGAATGCGACCGAGGCCTACCGGGAGCATGTTCCATACATTGATCGATATGTGAGGGAGATCTATTTCTTCGATGAGTCTTATTTTGTTGTCGTAGATACGGTTGATCTCAAGCAGGCTGCAAGCGTTGAATGGCTGTTTCACACCTTGAACCGGATGAAGCTGTCAGGTCAGACCTTTCGTGTGGCTGGAAGCCGGGCGGAGATGGAAGGCCGATTCGTATACAGTTCAACGGGCGACATGTCGCTGAGCCAACACAATCAATTCACCGATGTCGATCCGGAGGAAATCGAGGGGCTGGATCCGCAGTGGCATCTTCACGCAGAGACAAAGGCAGCGAAGAGTCATCGCATCGCGACACTGCTCGTTCCGATGAAGAAAGATGAGAGCAAGTATGTTTCGTATTTCCTGGATGACCAGGACCACGGTGTTCATATTTATTTTACGAACGAAGAAGGGAAGACGAGAAAGGTAGAGGTGCCGAAGGCTTACTAATTCAATATGGAAATTCCGTCCTTGATTAAAGAGCCCCAATGCAGCGTTACGGCTGTGTTTGGGGCTCTTTATATTTTCATGATCGGGCTTGGGAGGGCGTCATGCCTTTATACTGCTTATACAGCTTCGTAAAATAGTTAGGGTTACTGCAGCCGACTTTGCCGGCGATCTCCGTGATGGTTAATTCCATTTCGCCAAGAAGCTTTTCGGCCGCATTCATTCTGGTCAAGTTCACGAAATCAACGAAAGTACGTCCGGTTAAACGCTTGAACATTTTGCAAAAATGAAAAGGGTTCAGACCAATTTGCGCGGCAGCCTCCTCAACGGTAAGCTTCTCGCCAATCTGGGTTTCGATCCGATGGATCAGTTGTTTATATCGATCCCGATTCACGAAATAAGGCTCCGTTGATTTCTCCGCGTGCGATGTAGGCAAGCATATGCGGGAGAGTTGGACGAAGAAGGTGTACAGCTTGGTTTTGGCGATGAGCTGATAGGCTGGGCGGCGTGCGTCCAATTCAGCGATGATTTCTTCCAGCAGCGGATAATGGTCAACACATGCGGGTTCGCTCTCGGCTGGCTTTGCCGGGAACCGCAGCCGCCCTTCGAGGAAGGGCGCTACATACCGGGCATGAATCGGGTCATGAAGGAACTCGTTGAATAGCGATGCATTCACCACTAAACAATCAAACCGTACGTCGCCATCCTCAAGGGCATATCCCACATGCAGGCTGCCGCCTGGGATAATGAGCACTTCACCGGTCTTTACGTGATAAGGGGTTGTATCAATATGGAAGACGGCATGTCCTTGGCGCATGCATATGATCTCAAAATGCTCATGCCAGTGAAGATACAAGATACAGTTTTTCATATTCGCATTGGAACAGACGTTATGGAATACCTGCAAGGGATAGGATTTATAGTCGAGTCTCGTATTCTCATGAAGCTCTTTGGGATTGGACACGTGGATTCACCTCAGACCGCAAGATATGAGTGGTAATGCACAAGGTTATATAGAGATATTGTTATGATTCGCGATTATAATGAAGTCACCTCATCTACATTAAGCCAATATTGGAATGATTTCAACCGTGAGAGTTCAATATTTGAAAGCGGTTAATATAACGAAATAAATCAGGGGAGTGTTGTTGTGATGACTACAGCCTTTAAAGTTGTTATTGCCGGATGCGGCGGCATGGCGAATACATGGGCGGATTATGCAAAGAGTCGAGCTGACGTCGAAATCGTGGGGCTTGTGGATATTCAGGAGGAGTTTGCGAAGGCGTTTGCGGACCGGCATGGACTTGCTTGTCCCACGTTTACGAACATCACGGAAGCCCTCGCTTCATGCGAAGCCAATGTGGTATTTGATGTTACGATTCCTGCCAGCCATTACGAGATCAGTACGGCCGCGCTTCAGCACGGATGTCACGTCTTCAGCGAAAAACCATTAGCGGAATCGATGACAGAGTGTCAGGATATCGTAAGGCTTGCCGAGACAACGGGGCTTACGCATGCCGTGATGCAGAACCGTCGTTTCGATCCGAGGATACGGGCCTATAAGGATTTGATTGACAGTGGAACGATCGGGAAGCCGGGTTTTATCGGAGCGGATTTTTTTCTTGGCGCCCATTTTGGCGGGTTCCGGGATCTAATGGACAGCCCACTATTGCTCGACATGGCGATTCATACCTTCGATCAAGCGCGAATGATCAGCGGAGCCGATCCGGTGTCCGTCAACTGTCAGGAGTTTAACCCACCAGGCTCCTGGTATGCCGGGAATGCGATGGCCATATGCATTTATGAAATGTCGGACGGCTCCGTGTTTAATTATCGAGGGTCCTGGTGTGCCGAGGGCGCTCAGACTTCCTGGGAGTCGGCCTGGCGAGTAACCGGAGAGAAGGGTACAGCCATTTGGGACGGCCATGATGAGATATATGCAGAGATTGTAGCGAGCGGCGATCAATCGGGTAATTTCATTCGCAAGTATGAGCGGATCGAAGGGACGCAGCCGCATATGGAGAAGACCGGACATCACGGCTGCCTGGAAAATATGTTTCATGCACTGGAAGCGGGCACCAAACCGGAGACCGACTGTAGCGACAACGTGTATAGCATGGCTATGGTGTTGGCCGCATTGGAGAGCGCCAAGTTGGGGCGGAAAGTGATGATTTCCGAGTTGATGAACGACGTAGGGTTAGAGAAAGAGCGTATCAAGTAACATGCTCTGTAAATGAAGTTATAAGCCATTGCGCAAGCGCGGTGGCTTTTTTTCGTTTCGGTCGATGCCATTCATTAGGCCACAGCTTACAATTTTGATCCCGTGTCAACAGATGATGTAGAAGCCGACCCAATACGTTTGCGAAATTCCGCTGGCGCGACTCCTTTCCATCTACGAAAGGCTTTGCTGAAATGAAATTCGTCGCTGTAGCCGCAAGCCTGGGCGATCACGCGTAACGTATGGTCCGTATAGATCAGATATCGTTCGGCATGCTGCATACGAATGGCGGTTAGATACTCTTTTGGCGGGAGGTGGGTGTACTTGAGGAATAGCTTTCGCAGATAAGAAACCGAAAGGGCATGCTTTCGGGCCAACTGCTCGATATGAAGAGGCTCCGCGAAATGATGCTCCATCTCCTGTTTAATGCAAACATAACGTTCAAAAGCCTGATCGGTTTGCAAGGGAGCCTGTTTCTGCTGATGCAGCCTTGCGATTAACCGGAGAAGATGGGCGCTGCTCTCCAGCTCGCTGTCGGTGTTAGAGGGCACCCACATCTGCGTAACGTCCCTGAAAGCGGAATCCAGTTCAAGAGCAAAGTCCCCCTGGAGTTTCTTGACGAAGGGCAAATCCAGACGAGGAACAACCACCGGCATCTGCCATAGCCCCATGGAAAATTGCACGGCACAGCATTCAAACAACACCATGCTGATGATCAGTGGGGATTCAGCAGAACTTGTCATGCGCATATGCAATCCAGGCTCCATGTAGAACAGCATACCCGGTTCAACTTGATACGTTTGATCCGTGCGAAAAACACCGCTGCCTTCATGAATCCAATAAAAACTGTGCAGCGTGGTGTTGTTTCGTATGTCCGACCAGTTGGAGGAGGTCAACTTGCGAAAACACCAATTAATTCGCACGACCAAATCCTGCGTCTGATACATAGTGGCTCACCTTCCAAGGTCGATTTTTTATGAGCGAGTGATTAGGGAGTGTCCTTTCTTAAGCATAACCTAACAGCTTGTCGAATTCCATGTAGAAGGAGCGATTTTGACATGTTGATGCTCTTCTTGGCTATGGTGTTTGGGAAGTGCTTCTCTTATGTTTATTATAAAGGACACATAAGATAGGAGGCCCACTATGATTCGATTATTCAGCACACACCAGATACGCAAGGGGACGGAGCTTGAGGGACTTTGGGATTTCACGACTGCAACTCAAATGGGCGAGAACGTGGAAGCATATCGATATCGTTTACCGGTTCCGGGCTGTTGGGAGATGCATCCGGATTTTGGCAGCTATCGAGGGATCGGTGCCTATCGACAGGCGATAACGCTTGAGACACGAAGCAATCTCCGTTTGGAGTTCAAAGGTGTCAGCCATACGGCCCACGTTTATTTTGATGGTGCTTTGATAGCGCGTCATTATAATGCATATACCGCTTTCGAGTGCGTGATCCCTCAGGTAGAAGCCGGCAGCCATGAACTGGTGGTCTACGTCGATAATTCATTTCATGCGGATTCCGCTCTCCATGTCCCCAATGATTATTACACCTATGGCGGGATTATCCGACCGGTTGTTGTAGAGGAGATCGGCGATTTATACATCCAGAACGTCATGTTCACTCCCGTCAAGCAGGATAACGATTGGCATGGTTCATGGAAAGTAGTGATCCGAAATGTGGGTCTGACCAAGAGGGTCGTATCGCTCCGTGGGTTGCTTGCCGGAGAGGATGCGAAGATGGGCAGCTCCTTGGTGCAGCCGGGAGAAACCGTGGAGATTTCTGCACTGGTGGCATATCCGGGCGTGAATGAATGGTCTTTGCAAGATCCCAATCTCTACACACTGACAGCGGTCCTTACGACAGAGGATGGTTGCGATTGCGATGATTGGATAGATCGCGTAGGCTTCCGGACGATCACGACGGATCACGGAAAAATTCAGCTGAACGGCAAGGATGTCTTTCTTCAAGGAGTCAATCGGCATGAGGATCATCCCATGGCCGGATCGGCTCTTCCCCTTCATTTAATGGTCAGAGACTTGGAACTGATCACGGATCTGGGGTGTAACGCCGTTCGGACGAGCCATTATCCCTACGATGAGCGTTTTCTCGATTTATGTGATGAACACGGTATTGCTGTGTGGGAAGAGAATCACGCGAGAGGCTTGAGTCTGGAGCAGATGCTGAATCCGAATTTCGGCTGGCAGAGCGAGCAGGTGACACGTGAAATGGTGCAGCAGCATTTTAACCATCCGTCCATCCTCATATGGCTGTTCTGAACGAATGTGCCAGCAATACCGAAGAAGGTAGGGCGCACTATGAGAAACAACTGGCGATCATCGGAGAACTTGACCCGAGCAGGCCCCGTTCCTTTGCTTCCCATCACAGGGATCAAGAGAAGTGTTTTGATTTAGCAGAGATTGTGTCTTTCAATCTTTACCCCGGTTGGTATACCGATGAGAATCCGGGCGAACTGGCGGATCAGGCAAGGCTTTGCAGATTCGTTAGGCGGGAAGGGGAAACCGATGATCTTGAGCGAATTCGGGGGCGACGGCTTTTACGGATTCCGCAGTCCGAATCGGGAGAAGGGTTCCGAGGAGCGTCAAGCCGATATTATCGACAGCAATTTAAGGGCTTACATGGAACGCGATTATATCTCCGGCATGTTCATATGGCAATTTAGCGATTGCCGCGTGACGGAAGGACTTGGCTGGCTGCTGGCTCGCTCATGTACACGTAACAGCAAAGGCATCGTGGATGAATTTCGGCGACCCAAGCTAGCATATGAGACCGTTCAGCGATATTTTCGGAAACGATGATTCGCCGTAAGAGTTTGTTGGACCAGTTTACAAGAATAATATTCCACGCGGGGGATAAGAATAGTTCAAGATAAAACTACTTCTGAACCCTGTGGAGGATATGTTGCATGAGCAGATTAGCTGGAAAAGCAGCCGTTATTACGGGCGGAGCGGGTGGAATCGGTAAGATTACAGCCGAGAGATTCCTGAAAGAGGGAGCCAAAGTTGTCATTGTAGACCTTATGCAAGACGCGCTCGATCAGGCTAAGTCCGAGTTGGAGGCGCACGGCGATATCACCGCGATTCAAGCAGACGTTACGAATGAATCTGAAGTCGAGAGTTACGTGAAGCAAGCGAGTGATCATCTGGGCAAGATCGATATATTTTTCAACAATGCCGGTATCGAAGGCAAAGTAGCTCCACTCGTGGACCAGAACGTCAAAGATTTCGACCAGGTCTTAAGCGTGAACGTTCGCGGTGTATTTCTGGGCATGAAGTATGTACTGCCCCATTTGATTAAGCAAGGCAGCGGCAGCGTCATTAACACCTCTTCCGTTGCTGGACTGGATGGGAGTCCAGGCGTATCGCCGTATATCGCATCCAAGCACGCTGTAGTTGGTTTAACCAAGACAGCTGCGATCGAAGTAGCCGGGTCCAACGTTCGTGTCAATTCCATTCATCCATCGCCGGTCAATACGAGAATGATGCGTTCACTTGAGAGTGGCATGAAAGTGGATGAGCACACGCTTGCCAAGACCATTCCGCTCGGACGATACGGAGAGACGGTAGACATCGCTAATCTGGTTCTCTTCCTTGCATCCGATGAAAGCACATTTATTACAGGGGCTCAATATCGAATCGATGGTGGTATGGGCGCACTGTAAGGATTCAACATTTTGATTGATCATACAGGGCATCCGAGGGCATTAACTGGGCGCCCTGTTTGCGTTGTTGACTTGATGGCAGGTGTGGTTTCGTTTACAATTAGGAAGCAATATGATCACAGTACAACATCACGTATGTATTCTGTATAAGGAGGTATGAACATGAGTATCAACAAGGAAGCCGTTTCCAGGAAATCGTCCATGACCTGCGCATCGAATTACAAAACGTTCGGATTGGCGGTTCAAGCGTTAGTGGCGCTTGAGAAGCATGATGGGAAATGCTCCAGCGCTGATATCGCGAGCTACCTCCATTCGGAGTCAACGCTGATACGCCGGATTCTGAAGACATTAGCGCTGGCAGGGATGATCGAATCCCGCGAGGGAAGAGACGGTGGGTATCGTCTTAAGAGGGATGTTCGAGACATTACGCTGGCAGATATTTATTCTGTACTTGAGGTTCATAAATCCATAAGCCACAGTATGATGGATGGAACGGCAGAACACTGTTTCGGGGAGCAAATTCGAGATTCATTTGCGAGCATACTGAGTGAGATTGAAGATAGCACGCTGCAAATCCTGGAGTCACGCACAATTGCCGACATCGTCAAGGAATCGATATAAATTGGCAGTTGACAGACAAAAAATGTCACTATATACTATGCGATATACATCACAGTTAACTATAAAATAAACGGTGCGGAAATAAGCACAGTAAACGACAAAGTACGATGATTGTTCAAAACTTAATTAGTTTTCTCAACCGCGTTAGTTTAGACAATCGCAGTAACGATCGCGTTTAACTGTGCAAAATTAAGCACAATATAATGTGGAGGGATAAACCATGTCCATTTTAACAAAGCCAGATTTGCAAACCGTCATTCGAGAACGCCATTCGGTACGCCACTACGATCCATCTGTGAAAATACCTAGACAAGAGATGGAAGAGATTTTGAGCGAAGCCATTCTAGCCCCATCCTCAAGTAATTTGCAGCCATGGCGGTTTGTAGTCATTGATGATGCAGAATTACTGAAGAAGCTGCATCCTATCGCTAACAACCAGGAACACGTGCTTCAAGCATCTGCTGTGATCGCGGTGCTTGGCGATATGAAATGGTACGAAAAAGGGCGCCAGATTTATACGATGTCCGAAGAAGCAGGATATATGACAGAAGAGATCAAACAGTATTTTATTAACTCTGCTGAGAATATCTATGCGAATATGGATCAATCCGTAAAAGAAAGCATTATTGACGTGGATGCCGGTCTCATCTCGATGCAATTGATGTTAAGCGCACGTGCCAGAGGGTACGATACCGTCCCAATGGGTGGTTACAATAAAGTGAAATTCGTTGAAGAGTTTAAGATACCGGAACACTATCGTAGCGTGATGTTGATTGCTATCGGTAAAGCTGCTTCGCCAGGTCGGCCAACAGTCAGGCTGCCCCTGGAAGATGTAGCATTTTGGAACGAAATATAAGCGTTCAATGTCAAGAGAGGGTATCCTGAACTATACCATGGCCTATTGGCTGGTAGTTTGGGACACCCTCTTGTTTTGAGTCTTCGCTCCAGCTCGGAGCAGGAATCAACGTAATGTTCGGTTTCCAATCCGCTCTCCAACCCGAACCATTCCGAAAAACCTGTCTGTGATTCGTAAAAGGATGCGTATTTGCAGGCTTTTTCACCGGAACCTATCCTTTCAGCGGTAAAAGATGCGTATATGCAGGTTTTAATTCACCCGTTCGTCCAATTTGCGCTGACTTGAGCTAAAAGCCTGCATATTTGCAGGCTTTTAGTAAATATCGCATCTTAAGCCCACTAATTCCTGCATATTTGCAGGAATTTCTTTTAATCGTGAACTATCGGGGATCACCCCCGACGATTCACACGCGAAAAGTCTGATTAACCACGAGAAAAAGGGGCTGTCTGGTAAGATCAAGGATCTTTTGGGACAACCCCTTTTTTGCGATGGTTACGGCTGTTTCATCGCACCATGCATGAACAGATCTACGATTTCGATTGCCAGATCACGTGGACTGATATAGCCGCTGCGGGTATCTTCGCGATTGCCAAGCATGAGCATGGCGGAAAAAGCCTGGGCCATTAACAACGCATTGCCCTCGCGAAGTTCTCCAGACTGCATCGAAGCTTGGATATGCTCAGCAAGAACTTGATGAATGCGCTGCTCTGCCTCGCGGATGGCTTGCATCTGTTCCTCGGACAGGAAGGGCTCGGCTTCCCGCATCATAGTCTCCATTTCTGCATGAGGCTTTGCGATTTTGGCTTCAGCAACGCGGATTAATCCAGCTTCAAGCGTATCAGCTTCGTGGAGAAATCGGCGAGTGGAGTCATATGCCTTATGAAGTATGGTGGTAACCGCTATTTTAAACAGCTCGGGTTTGCTTGTGAAATGATAGTAGATGGATGCCTTCGTTACTTGGCAAGCTTTGGCGATCTGTTGTAAGGATACAGATTCATAACCATTCTCCATGAACAACATGGAGGCGGTCCAAAGTATGGTTTCCTGGACAGGCGTCTGGTCAGCTGTTGCTTTGGGACGTCCAGGATTTCGGGGGTTGCGTATTTTTGTCATGATGACCTCCTGTCTATAGTGTAAGACATGTATCATGGATTTTCAAAATAAACATTGATAATTAACCTTCCGGTATATATAATAAATTTGCTTCTGAAATATTCTCGGTTTAGAGATAGCTGATTAACGATATCGTCAAGATGGAATGGAGTGAATGTACATATGCATGAATCAGGACCGAACTTTGGCAAATGGGTGGCAGGTACAAGAACGAAGTGGGTCACGCTCGGGGTTTGGGTACTGGTAGCACTCGTGCTCAATCTGGCATGGCCAGCTGTCGGCGAGTATGAGAATAATAATGCGCCTAATCTGAGGGAGGATGTTCCGTCTGTGGTTGCCGAAGCGCTGGCAGACAAGGAGTTCCCCGGCAATGCAGGCGTTCCAGCCTTAATTGTCTGGCATAAACAGAGCGGATTATCCGATGATGATCTTGGTCAATTACAAGCGCTATCGGCAGACTTGGAAGCAAGCCCTATACCCTATCAACAGTTTGTTGTACCGTTTCATCAACTACCGCTGCAAGCCTTGAGAGCCGAACTGTCTGAAGATCAGAGCACGCTTGTGATGCCTGTGTTCTTCGAAGAGGATCGGGATACGGAATTGCTGGAAGAAGGAATGAGTGAGCTTCAGACGCGAACGGAGTCCTTAATGGGAGCTGATCCGTTTCAAACCGCTATAAATAGTGAGGATCAGTTAAGTGCGCGCGTTACTGGACCGGTCGGAATCTCGATTGATGCCACGGGACTGTTCGCTGACGCGGATGTGTCGCTCATGATTGCCACCGTATTGCTTGTCCTGATCTTACTGCTGTTGATCTATCGTTCTCCGATTTTGGCACTAATCCCGCTTGTAGGAGTTGGATTTGCTTATATGGTGACAAGCCCAATTCTGGGTATGATGGCTAAAGAAGGCTGGATCACGGTGGATTCGCAAGCGATCGCGATCATGACCGTCTTGTTATTCGGGGCGGGGACGGATTATTGTCTGTTTCTCATCTCCAGATTCCGTCAGTTGTTATGGCATGAGCCCGATAAGCGAAAAGCACTGTTCCGCGCGATAACGACTTCCTCTGGTGCAATCGCCATGAGTGGCTTCACGGTTGTATTATCGTTGTTCGCCTTGTTGTTGGCTCAGTATGGAGCCTATCAACGATTCGCGGTACCATTCAGTCTGTCTATTCTGATTATGTTCATTGCCAGCCTGACACTTGTGCCAGCTATACTGGCGATTATTGGACGGGGCTCATTCTACCCGTTCATTCCAAGAACGCAAGATATGGAAGCATCGCGTGCGAAGAAAAAAGGAAAGCCGGTACCTGCGCCGCGCAAGGAGAAGGAGAGCTGGATTGGTCGATTGGTCATAACCAAGCCGTGGACGGTCGTGCTGGTTGCATTGGTCTTGTTAGGCGGCCTTGCAACGTTCTCATCACAGATCAAATTCACGTACGACCTGCTCTCATCTTTCCCGGAGGATGTGCCATCACGCGAAGGATTTAAGCTTATTGGCGAACAGTTCTCCGAAGGAGAGCTGGCACCTGTCCGAGTTATGGTTGATAGCGATGGGAAGTCATTGGATTTGGCAGATCGACTCGCCTCTCTGGAGTACGTAGATGTTGTATCCGAGCCGCAAACCGGTGCGGTGAACAATCGAATTATCAGTTACGAGATTGAGCTTGCTATGAATCCATACTCCATGGAAGCGATGCAGCACATTCCGGACTTAAAAGCTGTTGCTGCTGCATCGCTTGAAGTCGCAGGGGTCGCCAATCCGGATGAAGCCGTGTGGATTAGCGGCCAGACGGCAATGCAATACGATACAGAACTGGCTGGCGAGCATGATGCCAGACTGATCATCCCGGTTGTTATCGGTCTGATCACGATCTTGCTGCTTGTATACTTAAGGTCGATCGTTGCTACTGTCTATCTGATCGCCACCGTCATCTTATCTTATTTCTCCGCGCTCGGCTTGGGTTGGATTATCATTCATCATGGTCTTGGCGCGGATGCGATTCAAGGGGCAATCCCGTTGTACTCCTTCGTATTCCTTGTTGCATTAGGCGAAGATACAACATCTTCATGATCTCTAGCATATGGCAGAAGCGGAAGCAGATGCCGCTCTTGCAAGCAATTAAAGAAGGCGTCGGAGAGACCAGTTCGGTCATTACCTCGGCGGGACTCATACTTGCAGGAACGTTCGCGGTACTCGCGACGCTCCCCATTCAGGTATTGGTTCAGTTCGGTATTATAACGGCAATCGGCGTCATGCTAGATACATTTATCGTGAGACCTTTTCTCGTACCGGCCATAACAACCTTGCTGGGCAAATGGGCTTTCTGGCCAGGCAAGCCTTTACTGGTTGTTGAAGATAAACCAACGTCTGGCTTAAAGAGCGAGCTTTAAATTTCATATACGGAAGAGACCTTAAATATGACCAACCACCTGTGATTTTTTATCCTATCATGTTCGACGCACGGGTGGTTTTCATTTTTTTTGATATAAGAGCCATTCCTTAAATGATCTTTAGGTTGTCTTCATTTGTCCTTAAGGTTCGAGACCTATACTAAGGATGTCACAATAGGTGATGGAAGGGGCAACGCACATGAATAAGAAGAACAAAATGAGTATGTGGTCTATTGGACTCGGAAGCGCGTTTATGATGATGATGCTGGCTAGTCACGAGGATACGCAGAATGGACATGTACCTGCTAGTCATATAGCAAGCAAGGCCATTAGCACGTCAAGTGTATCGCTGCAAGCCGGTTACGAGGGTTTACAAGCTTCCCATCAACTGACACCGGAGATGATTCAACAACTGCTATCGATTGTAACCGAAACATAAGTTTCATCCCAAGATACGTAAAAAATTTAAGTTGAAGGTCAGTCCATGAGTTATTCGGGCTGGCCTTTTATCGGTGTCTTCATCCGGCATTTTCGTAAAAATCATACCTGACATCTAAAATTCAACCCATACCATAAATTTCTAATTGGACCGATAATTGTGGCAATATAACTGGAATGTTACTCTTCATGTCATGCATTGCGGCATCTTTAAGCATGATGGACAGAAGCCTTCCAGAGAAAGAAGGTGAATTGATTACAGCACTAAATTGCAAACGCTTACTTATGAAAGGAGTTACGGATTCTGAAGACTAGCGTGCATGTGAAGGGTTGTACTGAATCTTGTTGGTAAAAAAAGGAGGTAACATTCTTGAACTTGAAACAGGTTGTCTCATCCATTTCTATTCTGGCTATCGTGCTCGGGCTATATTCGGCTAACCCCAAACCGTCAGAAGCGGCAGATGTCGAGATTACAGCGGCGAATTCAACCATTTTTGGACCAAACGTATACGTATTTGATCCAACCACACCGACAGCCGAAATCAATAACATTACAAGCACGGTCTACAATCAGATGGAGTCAAATGAATTCAGCAGCAATCGCTACGCATTTCTGTTCAAGCCGGGGACGTATAACGTGAATTTTAACGTTGGTTTTTATACGCATGTTGCAGGACTCGGTCAAAATCCATCAGCGGTCAATATTACCGGAGGGTTGAATGTCAATGCAGATTGGGATAACGGGAATGCCACCCGTAACTTCTGGCGTACCATCGAGAACTTGACCATTACGCCTTCCAGCGGGAAAACGCAAATTGCAGTATCTCAAGCAGCTCCGCTTCGCCGTCTTCACGTCAAAGGAGAACTGGATTTGTTCGATTTCGATAACAACTGGAATGCTGGCTGGGCCAGCGGGGGATTCCTGGCGGATTCCATTGTTGATGGAATCGTAGTGCCGGCATCGCAGCAACAGTGGTTCTCTCGTAACAGCTCGTGGGCAAATTGGAACAATGGGGTATGGAATATGGTGTTTGTAGGAAGCAACAATACACCGACAGGTCAATTCCCGGATCCACCTTACACCGTAGTAGACCGGACACCTGTGATTAGAGAGAAACCGTACCTGTACGTTAATCAGGCTGGACAATATCAGGTATTCGTCCCATCGCTTCAAACGAATACCAAAGGCGTGAGCTGGGCTAACGGCTCTACGCCTGGACAGTCGATTTCCATCGATCAATTCTACATCGCACAGCCGGGCACGGCGACGGCGTCAAGTATTAACAATGCACTAAGTCAAGGCAAGCACCTGTTGTTTACACCTGGCAACTATCATCTGAATGATACGATACGTGTCAACAATCCGAATACCGTCGTGCTTGGAATCGGTCTTCCGACGATCATCCCGGACAATGGAAAAGTAGCCATGTCCGTAGCGGATGTGGATGGGGTGAAGATTGCCGGTATAGTACTTGATGCAGGACCGTTGGAATCTCCGGTAATGCTGGAGATCGGACCGTCTGGAAGTAACGGCTCTCATGCAGCCAATCCTACATCGTTGCATGACATTACCGTTAGAACCGGAGGAGCCACCAACGGCAAGTATGATAAGGGGATCGTGATTAACAGTCACAACGTGATTGGGGATCACTTCTGGATCTGGCGTGCGGATCACGGGGCAGGTGCAGGCTGGAACAGCAATGTCTCCAAGAACGGTCTGGTTGTAAACGGTAATAACGTAACGTTATATGGTTTGTTTAATGAACATCATAATGAATACCAAACGGTATGGAACGGTAATGGCGGTCGGTTGTATTTTTACCAATCGGAAATTCCATACGATGTGCCGAATCAGCAGTCCTGGATGAGCAATAATGGGAGTGTCAACGGATTTGCTTCGTATAAAGTAGCGGATCATGTGACCAATCATGAGGCTTGGGGGCTGGGTGTGTATTCATTTTTCAGAGATGCTCCAGTAAAGCTCCAAAGTGCAATCGAAGTGCCGAATGCTACAGGAGTGAAGATTCATCATGCTACCACGATCTGGCTAAACGGAACACCGGGCAGTGAGATTACGCATGTGATCAACAATACAGGTGGCAGAGTGTATGCCAACTCACCTGCGGAAGCGATGCGGCAAACCGTAGTCGAATTCAGCGGGAATGGCAGCGGTCCCGGGGATACGGTTGCCCCCACGGTCCCGGGCAATGTCACAGCTACAGCCGTCAGCAGCAGTCAAATTAATCTCAGTTGGTCTGCAGCTACGGATAATGTGGGCGTAACCGGATACGATATATATCGTAATGGAACGTTAACGGGCAGTTCAACCCAAACCTCGTATGCAGATACCGGATTAACGGCTGCAACGACGTATAGCTATACCGTGAGAGCAAGAGATGCGGCGGGCAATGTATCCGGATTCAGTAACGCAGCAACTGCGATTACGGCTCCCGGCAGCGGCGGTGGAGGTGCGGCACTGGATCGTACGGGTTGGACTGCGACATCCTCTCCCGCAAGTGCAGATGCACCTGCCCAGATGTTGGACGGCAATCTGTCAACACGCTGGAGTTCCGGGACAGCGATGGTCCCGGGACAGTATGTAATCATTGATATGAACGCTGCCAAGAGCTTTAATCGAATCGTTATGGATTCTACGGGGAGTAACAATGATTATGCTCGTGGATATGAGGTCTACGTATCTCAGGATGGAGCGAATTGGGGAAATGCAATCACTAGCGGGAATGGCAGCGGACCGGTTGTGACCGCGAACGTAGGGAATCAACATGCAAGGTATATCAAGATCGTTCAGACCGGCACAGCCTCAAGCTGGTGGTCTATTTCGGAATTGAATGTTTATGGCACGGAGAACAGTGGAGGTGGTGCTGTACTCGATCGGACATCATGGACCGCATCCTCTAACCCTACAAGCGGAGATGCGCCCGCCAACTTGTTGGATGGAGATATGGCGACACGCTGGAGTACCGGTACACCCATGGCTCCAGGTCAGTACTTGATCATTGATATGAAGAGCGTAAAGAACTTCAGCAAAATCGTTATGGATTCTACGGGCAGTAACGATGATTACGCACGCGGTTATGAAGTTTATGTATCGAATGACGGTGTGAGTTGGGGGAATGCGATCACGAGCGGTACGGGTAATGCCCCCGTTGTCACCGTTAATTTCAACGGACAACAAGCACGGTTCATCAAAGTTGTGCAGACCGGCACCGTTTCGAATTGGTGGTCCGTACGGGAGTTCAATGTCTATCAGTAAAAAATAAATAGCGTGAATTAAAGCCATGATTCCATTTGAGGGTCATGGCTTTGATTTTGCGTTCTATTTGTGATTGATACTACGCCAGGTTGCATCGAGATTAGCGGAGATATGCTCTATAATAGGCTTACTATAGAAATAGCCGCTATGGGAGAGTGGGTTCCAGCTCTTGAGCCAGTTCCCGACATTCACAGCCACGTCTTTGTGAACCGCCTGCGCATAGGCATGATTGATACCCTTGAGAGGATAACCGAGAATATCGTCTTGATCATAGAAGTTAACCCATTCGCCAAGAAGCTGGTTATGGTAGTCTTGCAGATATGGGGAAGGCACCTGAATTGGTTTGTCGAAATCGCGATATCGTAAGCTCCAGAGGGGTAACGTAGTACCCAAAGAATAGAATAGCGTCAATAGTTCACCACGCTCGAGTGGGGAAGTCGGATCCGTAATGAGACGATGACCACGAGATGAGAATTGCAGGTCGTAGAAGTAGTTGCTGGCGATGACACTTCCAAGACTGTGTGAGATGACACATAAGGGGGCTTGAGGTCCAGCTGTGAGCGTCAACCTGTTTAACGCTGCACTGATCGTGAGATGAACCGCTTCATAATTCTGTTCAACTGATTCAACGGGTTGATAGGCCACGGCGTCGGCCAGGTTTTGAATGACGTATTGTCTTAGCCGGCGATATCGAAGCTGATAAGGTTCAATCGTGTTGCGTATGAGCTCATCTTCACGCGGTGCAAAGACGTCTGCCCAGTGTACGGCCTCGATGGCTAATTGCGATGGTGGAATACCGGAGATTTGCGAGAACGTCTCGTATAACTTTTTCATGAACTTATCCGCATAATTCTTCTTCTGTCTTCCCAATCCGTGTATAATAATTACTGCAATTTTTTGCTCCATGTCACTGCAGCCCCCTTCATCGGAAATGGAATGAACGGATACTTCATATCTATATATAAGCGTCATTTACTTATAATGTAAATAGGTTGAAGTTGAAGTAGTTAAATCAAGGAGTCGAGTAGCTCTTTCGAGTCATTTCGAAAGTTGTCCATAATCGATACAATATAGAGATACGCTTTGGTTTATCATATGATTGAGAGATTGATTTTAAAATCAGGAATTGGAGGCAGGTTATGTCCTATAAACAAATGAAATGGTTGATACTTGTCATTCCAACTTTAACGATAGGCATCTGGGAATATGTTCGTCATGAGTTTCTGTTGTCTTATATATCGATGGATTTGGGTAATTTACTAGCCCCGGTCATTGTATTTCTCGTATCCATCTTGTTCTTGACACAATTATTCGCGCTGATTGAGCGCAACCAGGAAGAATTGAATGAAGCAAGAGCGATGCAAGCTGCCATGCAGGAGCGTGAACGAATCGGACGAGAGCTTCATGACGGCATTGCTCAATCCTTGTTCCTCCTCAGCGCGCAGATCGACCGAATCGAGAAGATCGATCGGAATGATACGGCATTCCAGGATATAAAAGAGAGCATCCATCGAACGAACTCGTATGTCAGGGGAGCGATCGCGAATCTGCGGCAGCCTGCTGATCCCGGAGCGATACCTTGGATGCACAGCATGAACAGCTTAATCATGGAATTAAAACAGGAAACGGATTTGCAATTTAATATCGAGTGGGAAATACCTGATGCGATGCTGTCGGACAAAGAGAAGGTCGAACTACTTGCTTCGATCCGTGAGTCGTTGTTGAACATTCACAAACACGCAGAGGCCAGTAAGGTTGATATTCTCGCTCGGGCGACTCGTACAGGCTGGGAATGCCATGTACGTGATGACGGGAAAGGGTTCTCTCAAGATAAGCTATTGAAGGCTACGAATCATTATGGAATCAAGATTATGCGAGACCGGGCGAAGCATATGGGATGGAACTTTGACATCGAACGTTTCAATGAGAACACGATTATTAGCATACAGAAGGAGAATGGTCGATGAGAAGTCAGCCTTTTCGAGTGCTCATTATTGATGATAGTGATCTGGCCAGAGAAGGGATTCGAACAATCCTCGCCAGTGATCCGACTTTCGAGGTGGTGGCAGAGGGACAGTGTGGGGAAGAGGCGGTTGAACTGACCGGGACTTGGATGCCCGATATTATACTGATGGATATTCAGATGCCTGGCATTGGAGGGTTGGAAGCAACGAAACGGGTGAAGGATAATTTCCCGTATGTCAAAATTGTGATGGTGACGGTGTCTGACGACATTACTCATCTATTTGATGCTCTGAAGAGGGGGGCTCAAGGCTATCTGTTGAAGCATTTGAATCCGGAGTCCTGGCACGAGTATTTGAGAGCCATTGCCGTGGACGAAGCTCCGATGAACCGCGAGTTAGCGTTTCGTATTTTGAAGGAGTTCTCGACGGGAGAGCAGACGAATACAACTGAAAGCCCGTTAACGACAAGAGAACGGGAAATTCTCGGATTGGTGGCTGAAGGCCTGTCCAACCGGGATATTTCTCTCCGATTAAGAATTTCAGAGAACACGGTTAAGAATCACCTGAAAAATATATTGCAGAAGCTTCATTTGGAGAACCGTGTTCAGCTTACCCGTTATGCGTATGAGCAGGGTTGGATGGGCAAGTGGTAGCAAGAAGGGGGTGTCACGCAAGATCATATGATCTTACGTGACACCCCTTTAAGCTAATACGGGTAACGATAACTTAATGTACTTGATGGAGGAAATGAAGTAGAATGATATGCTATGATTGTAATAATCTGGTGTTGAAATTAAGGGAGGGATGATCACGATGAGTAATCAACATAATGATTGGATGCGTATTGCGGTTGAGGAAGCTTATCAGAATGTACAGCATGTAGAGGGTGGACCTTTTGGAGCCATTGTGGTCAAAGACGGTAAAGTGATTGGGCGGGGCCGTAATCTGGTTACGGCGCTGAATGATCCCACAGCACACGCTGAGGTTCAAGCTATACGGCAGGCATGTGCGCATATCGGGGACTTTCAGCTTAAAGGATGCGTGATTTATACGAGCTGTGAACCTTGTCCCATGTGTCTCGGGGCGATTTATTGGTCCAGACCTGACGCCGTTTATTATGCGAGCACGAAGAGGGATGCGGCCGAGATTGGCTTTGATGATCATTTTATATATGATGAGATACAACTGCCGATGGAGCAGCGTTCCATTCCGATGATACAAATCCAGATTGCGGATTCCTTGCTTCCATTTCAAGCATGGCAATCAGCGGACCGTAAAATAGAATATTAAAAATTTGAAACCAGGGCCCCTGCACCTTCGTTGTGCGTAAGATGTTATCCGGTGGAAATGCAACGTGAATATGGTACACCAATACAGCAAGAAATTCCGGATTAGATGCATTGAAGCGACAAGTAAAGATTTGAATTATTGACGATTCGAGCAAGCCTTAGAAGCGATTCTAAGGCTTGTTTTTTTGTGTATCGATGGGATGAAAGTGGATGATTAGGTTGCCGCGACACCCACATGTCAATCCACTCGATCTCTCCGATACTCGAGTGGTGACATGCCGTTAAGTTGACGGAACAACTTCGAGAAATAATGGATCGAAGAGAAGCCGTACTTCTCGGCAATCTCCGTGATGCTGATATCCGTATTGCGCAGATCATCCTTGGCCCGGTTGAGTCTGAACTGGTTGATATATTGTGTGGGAGGTAAGCCCGTCGATTTTTTGAACAACTCGAAAAAATAACCTCTGCTGATTCGAAGTTCTTCGTAATATGATTCTAATGGCCGCAGCTTGCCGTGCAGGAGATCCTGATCCAATCGCTCTAGAAGCTTGTTCATCCTGCGATCGGGAATAAACTCATCTTTTAATGCGAATGTAAGAAAATATTCAATGAATTGCAGGAATTGACTTTGGATCTTTACGCTGCGCATATAGGTATGCTCATTCTCAAATTGGTTCCCGGTGTAAAACTTCTCAAAGTGATCGCTCCACACCTTTACCTTCTCTACTCTCATCATTTCGGGTATGGTGTAGGGAAAAGTGGGACCTATAAATGAAGGACTCAACTGAGATGCATCATAGCAAATGACGCTGGGATGATCGGATAATGCCCGTCGATCGACATATGCCCAGTCAAAATAACAGCAAGCATGAACCATGGGGTCTTGACTGTCCGCTAACCAATCGTGAGGCTGACCGGCCGGGATATATACAAGGGAACCTGGATCGGTATGGTACGAACGGCCGCAGGTGCGGATCATGCCTTTACCCTCTGTTATTAAGTATAACGATGACGAATAACAGTGGCGGTTAATATTGCTTTGACCTTTGGAAAATGGGTATCGAGTGGCATAAAGTACGTAGGGATGGAAGATGGCAAAATCCACGTATCTGGTTTCACATCCTTCAGTAAAGATTTTGTTTCATATTCGTATGACGATTGTACAAAACCCTGACGTTTATGTAAATACAGTGACAGAGACGATTGCTATACTAACACTGAATTCATTTCAGGCAAGAGGAGGGAACTGATATGTTAGACAGCAAGTATCTGTTGACAGATGAACAAATCATGCAATTTATCACCAAGGGATATGTGGTGCTTCACAACGAATTGCCAGATCAGCTTCATGGTAGCGTCAGGAACAAAATCCATGGTGTCTTGCACGAAGAAGGAAATCCCGGCAACAACATTCTTCCCCGTGTTCCCGAGATTCAGCAGTTCTTCGAAACCCCCGTCGTAAAGGGTGCATTAACCAGCGTGCTCGGGGCGGATTACTATATGCATCCGCATCGACATTGCCATTATAATCAGCCGGGAGATCAACTCCCGGGAGGCGGGCAATGGCACAAAGACGGTTACTGGTCCAGTATGCGGAGCCACCGTCCATGGTGGGCGATGATTTTTTATTACATGCAGGATATCACCGAGGAAATGGGACCGACCGCCATTATGCCCGGCACCTCCTATTACGAGAAGTTCATCGGTAATCAGGGTGAGACGCTGCTGCCAACGGGCAAAGCGGGAACGATGGTTCTGGTGCATTTTGATCTATGGCATAAAGCCTCGCTCAACGTATCTGACCTGGATCGTTATATGTTGAAGTTTCAGTTCGTCAGATTACGTGCACCCGAATATCCGAGTTGGAATCATCAAGTCCAAGAGATGAAGATTCCGTCGGGAGCTCCTTATGCGCATTTGAATGTGTGGAGGGACATATGGAACTGGATGCGCGGTGAATCGGCTCATGGTGAGCCGGGTACAGCGGTTGATGAATCCCAGATAGGGCAATTGGTACAAGATCTTAAATCCGACGACGAGTCTATTCGTGCCACGGCAGCAGACCAAGCCGGGGTGTTAGGTGAATCAGTTGCAATATTGGCACCTGAGCTGAGTCGATTGTTGAATGATAAGGAACCGGTAGCCTTGAATGCCGTCTATGCACTCAGTCAATTGGGTTCTGCTGGAATCGATGAATTGTTTCGTCACATCTCTGAGGGGACAACGCAAATCGCGGAAAGATCGGCTTACGGACTGCAAGGTGCCGGTGCAAGAGCCATCCCAGGGCTGCTTACGTTACTGGAACACGCCAACGAGAAGCGTAGAGCATTGGCTGCTTTCGTGCTGGGCTCAATCGTTCCTTCGACTCCTGAGGTGGTGTCCGCATTGATTGCCTGCTTGCAGGATCAAAGTGAATGGGTAAGGCGAAATGCAATCGAAGCACTGGGCATGATCGGGAATGAGGATGGCGATGTATGTCCGGCTTTGGCACAGGTATTGGAAGATTCGTTACGTGAAGAGTCAGAAGGAACAATTGGATCAGATGGAGTGGACGTGAGCCAGCAGGGCTATATCCTGAATAAGCTAGGATATACTGCGACATTGTCATTACTTCGTACCGTAAGGGACCAGGATGTTCCCATCGTTATCCGTTCCTTGGAGCAGGCTCTCCATAGCGAGGACCGTTATGTGAGGGCATATGCCTTCGAAACGCTTACTCATCTGCGGACTCCCGAAGCAATTGATGTCTTGATTCGATATTATCGATCCGCCAGATGGTGTCCGGACACAACGAAGGTGAGCACATTCTAACGCTCTAAGTATGACTACCCACAAGGTAAAAAAGAAAGATGTGAGTCTAATAGACCACATCTTTTTTTGCTTAGCAGAGCCATATGTCATCTTGTTAGTCAAAAACTGGCTGCTTGATTTACGACTATTGGTTTTTTTGCAGATATTGCTCCAGCGTCAGATTTTGTTTCGTAATTTCTCCGGCAATGTAGACACCTACATAACGGACATGCCAAGGTTCGTAAGAATAGCCGGTTAATTTCTCCTGACCTTTTCCATAACGGATAATAAACCCGTATTTCGGGGCGTTGGCTTTCAGCCATTTGCCTTCCTTGGTATTTCCGAAGCTTTGCTCCAGCGCATAACCCACGGAAGCACTGGAGATATCCATGCTCAATCCGGTCTGATGCTCGCTTTGTCCCGGACGTGCGCTTGTTTTGTTAGCGACAGCCGCACCCTTGATACTGGCGTTGCGTTCGAATATGGCTTTTTGCGTCGCGTAGGATCGAAAGCCCGAAACGGCTTTGAGATCGATTCCGTCTTTTTTGGCGGCTGCGAACAGTTTTTCAAGAGCATTTGCTGCAATTTTTTTCATTTGTTTTTTGGGACTGGGTCCCGAGAAGCTGAATGGAATACGGGGCACGACCAAATCTTGCGGCACATAATGGAAGGCAGGTTTCTCTGTTTGTTGACGAGCACAACCGTGCTTGATAGATTGGTGACCGTAGTAACTCCATTAATATACTTCAGCGTCCGGTTGGGAGCGTTGTTTTCCAAAAACTTAGTGAACGATAAGCTGGAAGAAGATGCAGCGGCAGCTTCAACCTGTCCGATGCCGGATCCATTTAGGATACCGGAAAAGGCTACGCTTGTGACAATTGAACCTATAATGACAGCAGGTATGATGGATTTGATGAATTTATGATGCATATGAAGTCCCTCCTCGTTAGCTACTCTCTGAGTATATACGAGGGTTATATCGATAGAATCTCTGACTTGTTTCTGACTTGTAAACAAAATAAATAAAAAATAGAATAGATGGAATCTAATGAGTACCGGCCCTCTAGAATTCATCGGAATAATCAAGGGGGTATCCAAATGTCTATGTCTATTCTACTTCACAGATCGGGACCCGCCTCATGTTAGTTCGGCATTTTGATACCGAAGTATGTGTAAAGTGCATTTGCATACTCCTGTGAATTGACAGGCTTAAAGGTATGGACGCCGTGGCTCTTGTAAATCCGGAACTCATCATCATCCACGGTGTTGCGACCGTCTGCAGTGCGAATCGATACCCGGGCTGTCTTGTTAAAGGGAGATTCCGGAGCAAATTCACACCAGAAGGAAGTGGTGATGAAATCTTGTGGCAGGTTGGGTTCTTGGGTGAAAGAGAAAACCGGTTCCCAAGCTTCTTTCTTCCATTCTTCAAGCATCCACCCATATGCTTCGGTCTGTATAAGCCGGAACGTTTCGTTACCTTGTACCTGCTCCAATCCATCGACTAACTCTAGCGGCTGACGAGGACCGGCTCCACCAACTCCAACATCAGCGATGTACTGCTGATCTCCGATATCTACTAAAAGAATGTGATGCCGCCGTTTGGCCGGGGTATCGGTCTCGTCCCGCCAGAAACGCCCGAAATAATGGGTGACTTTAAAACCAAGCTCCTGAAGCAGCCATCCGAATAAGGCGTTCAATTCGAAGCAGTATCCTCCGCGGTGCTGGGTTACAATCTTATTGTACAGGTGGGGAATATCTAGTGAAAGCGGTACATGGTTGATGATATCCAGATTCTCATAAGGAACGGTATGTACATGTTGTTCCTGTAGTCTTGCAAGCATATAAGCACTATTCACAATTGGACCTGTGTATCCAATCCGTTCAAGATATGGGTTAACGTCCAGATTGTTGATCGGGTTACTCATTCAATCACCGCTTCTTTCGGAATTAGTCGGCTTACTAGATGATAGCCATATTAATTATATACTTTATATCATATAATAGTGCTTTCCAATAGAGAAGTCGTAGGAGGAGGCAAGAGGATACATGCCGCTGGATAAGTCTGTTCTTCGAGCTACAGCTAAGGCAATCACCCATATTCCCGAACACTTTCAATTGGTGATGGAGGACAATACATCTACTGGATTAGATGAAACAACAAGAAAGTTCATCTGGGAAGACCCCGAGGATGAATATCATGGAATTGAAATCTCATTATGCCTGGATACGGGACAATTGATGGAATTGGATATTCATCAAGAACAAGACATGTTGATAGTAAGCAGTGACCCTGAGATAGAGCGCGCAATAGAAGTATCTAAAGGGTACATGGTAGAACATCACCCTGATTATCGTGCGTTGACCTCGGTTTATGCGGAGGTTAGGCGAGGATACTATTATGTACAGTTTAGAGTCGAAGTTGGCGGACTTCCTCTCCCGCATACAGGTTGTGAAGTGAAGCTAGACCGCTTGTTGCGTGTGGTGCGGTATCGTGTGGAGGAATCTCGTGGTTTAAAGCTGCCTACATGGCCTGCACAGATCGTTAATGCTCAGACTTCTAGGCAAAGAATCGTTAAAGATCTGCACATGCAGTTGATCATTACGACCCTTGAGCCAACCCTATATGAAATGAGAGAGACGAATCCACAGCATCACTTGGTCTATGAGCCCGTTCAGGGGCGTCGGGTGATTGATGCGATTACAGGTGAGCCTCTTTACGGCTTGGAGCATGATTTAGTTCCACCAAGTTATCCTATTATTCGTATGCAAGAGGACAACCGAAAGGTTGCGTTGATTGATCGGAACAACATGCTTAATAAGTGTCCAGATGTAGGTAACGATTTGATCGGCTTCTGGGAAGGGTGTCTGGGTATTGATACGGAGCGCTATGTTATGGATGAGCCGAAGGAAGACGAAGAGTATCTGATTTTACTGTATTTCGACACATGGGACGTTGGGGACACTCAAGATCATCCCCAAGCTGATCCCTTATCCGTTGATGGTTACATAGACAGAACATGGCCAATGCTCGTCGGAATCTCAATGCTGCCTATATGATCCAAATCGATAAATTGACAGGAAGAGTGGAGAGTTATCATAATAACCGAACGGATCAGGAAGGTAAAGTAACATATACTCGGGAGCAGTGCTGGAACCGAGCGGAAGTGTTTTTGCAGCGAGTGTTCCCGGAATATGCGGAGTATCTACAGTTAGAAGTTGAACGTACAGTAATGGATGCACACGAAGAGGAACTGGAAGAGACAGAGCTAAATGATCGGGAATGGTTCTTCTTACCGCTCTTTATTGATCAATACCGCGTGAAGTTAGAGCGAGCATCGATCATTGTATGCAAGATTACGGGTGAAGTGCTTCTTTACCGAGGAGTTTCCATGGAGCTAATCCGTGAACTGAAGGCATGCCGCTTTGAAGTAGTGATTTCTTCTGAAGAAGCATTGAGTAGGTATGTCGATCAGCTAGAGGTTGACTTAAAGTGGTTCTATGACGATCGTACGCGAAGCTATCGCTTGATCTTTGACCCGATCCTTACGCCAAAAGAGACAAAGGTGGCGCATGAGACTCAGAGGACATTAGAGTATATTGATGCGAAGAGTGGAGAGTTGATTTGGTGCAGGACATAGTAGATACCGCTTCATCTCATCGCCACAAGTCCCTCATAAGGACTTGCAGGTCGAGAATGGTGGCGATTTAGCGCCACAAGTCCCTCATAAGGACTTGTAGCATCACAGCACAAAAAAAGGTGTCCCCGCAGCCAATTAAACTGGCAGTAGGGACATCCTTTTTTTAGAAACAGTTAACCGCAAGTACAGTTCAGTACCGGCTTGCGGGCGGCGGTAGTCTCATCCAAACGCTTCACTACGGTGGTGTAGGGAGCGTTGATAACCAGTTGCGGATCGGTTTCAGCTTCCTTCGCGATTTGAATCATCGTATCGATGAAGCCGTCGAGGGTTTCTTTGCTTTCGGTTTCCGTTGGCTCGATCATGATGCATTCTTCCACGTTCAGCGGGAAGTAAATGGTTGGCGGATGATAACCGAAATCGAGTAAGCGTTTGGCGACGTCGAGCGTGCGGACCCCGTATTCCTTCAGCTTGCGACCAGAGAGTACGAATTCGTGCTTGCACAGACCCGGATAAGCAACTTCGTAATAAGGCGCCAGGCGGTGCATCATATAGTTGGCGTTCAGCACAGCGAGTTCAGATACTCGGCGCAAGCCATCCGGACCATAGGTACGGATGTACGTATAAGCGCGAACCAGAATACCGAAGTTGCCATAGAACGCCTTCACGCGACCAATGGATTGCGGACGGTCATAATCCCAATAGAATGTACCGTCTTCGCGCTTGGAGACGATCGGCTTCGGCAGGAAAGGCACGAGCAGGCTTTTGACACCAACCGGACCGGCACCAGGACCGCCGCCGCCATGCGGTGTGCTCATTGTCTTGTGTAAATTAAGATGCACAACATCGAAGCCCATGTCTCCCGGACGGGTGATCCCCATGATCGCATTGGAGTTCGCTCCATCGTAATAGAGCAATCCGCCCGCTTCGTGGACGATCTCAGCAATCTCAACGATTTGCTCTTCGAACAAACCGAGCGTGCTCGGATTCGTTAACATCAAGGCAGCGGTATCGTCACCGACAACCGCGCGCAGGGCATCCAGATCGACCATGCCGCGCTCGTTGGATTTGATCGTTATGGTGTCATAGCCAGCTACTGTAGCACTCGCCGGGTTGGTACCATGGGAGGAATCCGGGACGATCACCTTGGTACGTTTCTCTCCACGACTCTCGTGGTAGGCGCGGATTAACATCAGTCCCGTCCATTCCCCATGGGCGCCTGCTGCAGGTTGAAGCGTGACTTGATCCATGCCGGTGAGGGCTGCTAGATCGTTCTGCAAGGTATAGAGCATCTCCATCGCGCCTTGAATGCTCTCCTCGGGCTGGTATGGATGAATCTTGGCAAAGCCGGCAAAACGGGCAACATCCTCATTAATCTTCGGATTGTACTTCATCGTACAGGAACCGAGCGGATAGAAGCCGTTATCGATGCCGAAGTTGCGTCTGGATAATTCCGTGTAGTGACGGATCACGTCGACTTCATATACTTCCGGCAGTTCAGCCGGTTTGCTGCGAAGCAGACCTTCAGGAATGAGCGACCCTAGGTCCACTTCAGGAACGTCACATTCTGGCAAAGAGTAGGCGACACGGCCGGGCTTACTGAGTTCAAAGATGAGTGCTTTTTCCGGTTTCATATCGCGATCGCCTCCAATTCGTTGATAAACTGATCGATTTCTTCCTTCGTCCGCCGTTCCGTCACGGCTATGAGCATGCAGCCTTGCAGCTCGGGATAGGCAGATCCAAGATCATATCCGCCAATGTATCCGGCAGCGAGCAGTTTCTGGTTGACGGCTTTCATATCGGTTCCTTCCGGCAATTGCACGACAAATTCATTGAAGAACGGGGCACTGAATGGAAGGGAAAGGGCACCTTGAGATACCTGCTCAGCAGCATAATGTGACTTGCGTACATTCAGAAGTCCGGCTTCCTGCATACCTGCCTTACCCAGGGTCGACATGTAGACAGAGGCGCAGAGGGCCAGCAGCGCCTGGTTTGAACAAATATTCGAAGTTGCTTTCTCCCGGCGGATATGCTGCTCGCGCGCTTGCAGCGTGAGAACGAATCCGCGTTTACCGTCCTGATCGACGGTCTGGCCAACAATACGACCAGGAATTCGGCGCATAAGCGCCTCAGATACCGCAAAGAAACCGCAAGTTGGCCCGCCCAGTGAGGCAGGAATACCGAGGGGCTGGGCATCCCCAACAACGATATCGGCCCCCAGCACTCCCGGAGATTCCAACAAGCCAAGCGAGAGCGGGTTGACACTCATAACGAGTAATGCTTTTTGTCCATGAACGAGTGGCTCGATCGATTTGACGTCCTCAATGCAACCGAAAAAGTTTGGCGATTGAATTAAGACGGCCGCCGTATCGTCCGAGATCGCTGCTGACAGCGCTTCCTGATCGGTAACACCATCTATGCAGCCCACCTCCACGACTTCAAGACCGAGGCCATGTGCCGAAGTGAGAACGATTTCTCTGGCTTCCGGATGCACGGCGCGAGATACTACAATCTTCTTGCGCTTAGTGGCGCCACTTGCCAGCGCCGCGGCCTCGGCCAGTGCTGTCGATCCGTCATACATACTGGCGTTGGCTACCTTCATCCCGGTCAGTTCGCATATATACGACTGGAATTCGAAGATCGCTTGAAGTTCGCCTTGGCTAATTTCGGGCTGGTAAGGCGTGTAGGCCGTATAGAATTCAGAACGGGAAATAACATGATTAATGACGACCGGGATATGATGATCGTACAGACCGGCGCCCAGAAAGCTAGCATAACGTTCGAAATCGGCGTTACGGTCCGCCAAACTGCGCATATGCTTCAGCAATTCCGGCTCTCCAAGACGTGTAGACATCGGAAGGACGCCGTCATAACGAACGGCTGCTGGAATGTCATCGAATAATTCCTCGATAGTTTCAGCACCGACTGCTGACAGCATTTCGGCCTGATCTTGCTCGGTCATCGGCAAGTAGCGATGCTTCATGTTAAGGCAGCTCCTCTTTTGTAAAATGGGGTCTTCACAACGATGGCTTTCAGTTGTTTGCCACGAATTTCAACCCAAACTTCGGTATCTAATGCAGCGTAGGAGGTTTCGATCAGGGCCAGCCCCAGATTCCGCTTAAGCGACGGAGACTGCGTTCCGCTAGTCACTTCGCCGATAGTCGCGCCTGCTTCGTTGTGAACCGTGTAGTGGGAACGCGGAATTCCTCGGTCTATCAACTCGATTCCTACGAGCTTGCGGGGAACGCCATCCGTTTTCTGCTTCTGCAAAGCGTCACGTCCGATGAAGTCACCTTTATCCAGCTTCACAAAAAATCCAAGACTTGCTTCCAGCGGCGAAATCGTGCTGGACAGCTCTTGGCCGTAAAGCGGCAGTTTCGCTTCGAAGCGAAGCGTATCGCGCGCGCCAAGACCTGTCGGCACCAGTCCATGGGGTGCACCAACAGCAAGCAGGCCTTTCCATATGGCCGCCGCGTCTTCGGCGGAGCAATAGATCTCAAAACCATCTTCTCCGGTGTAACCGGTGCGGGATAACAGGGCGGCAGAACCGCATACTTGGGCTTGTTGAATGAAGTGAAAGGAAGGTAATTCGTGAAGGTTCTCGGGTGTGACGGCGGACAATATCGCCATTGCTGCGGGTCCTTGAAGTGCAATCAGTGCAGTTTCTGCCGAAACGTTCTGAATGCTGACATCACCGGCAAGGTGCTGCTGGAGCCACTCCAAGTCCTTGTCAATGTTGGAGGCGTTCACGACCAGCATGTATTGTTCGTTAGCCAGCTTATAGACGAGGAGGTCGTCTATCGTTCCGCCATTCTCATAGCACATCAGCGTATACTGCGCTTGACCGCTCTGCAATTTGGTGACATCGTTCGTCGTCATCCGCTGGATGAACGACTCGGCATCAGTTCCTGTAACGATGAATTCACCCATATGAGACACATCGAACAGTCCCGCTTGCTTACGAACGGCATAATGCTCTTGTACGATACCAGTGAATTGTACCGGCAAATCCCAACCACCAAAATTGATGCAGCGCGCGGAAGGAAAATCCGCATACAGAGGGTATAGCGGTGTACGTTGTAATGAACTCATCTCTTCACCTCGTTAAGGGGATGTATTGTTTGGAGAGCATCAAAAAAGGACAGACAGAAGACCTGCCAAGCGGTGCTCAAATAAGCACGTGCTCGCATCATGGTCGTTCTGCTCTGTCCTTTGTACCTGAGAGTTGCCTCACACATCATGTAAGATATACGTTAAGTATGTGCGTGAGTTTCCCCGTGGGTGATTCTAATCGTAGAATGCTCTCCAGAGGTGCGTCCGGTAAAGGTCCTTTTGCCTGAGAGATTCACCTTGAAAGGCTTACTCCTTCGGCGTTACCTGTCAATCTCGGCGGTAATCTCTCCCGCTACCATCATCCGCTATGTCTTATTATTCAATTGTAACGATCTTCCTTATGATCATTATAAACGGGTTTCTCCATAAAGTGTCAACCTTTATTTCAACGATTTCGCTGATATGCTAATTTTTTTGTCAGATATCTTGACACTAACCTTTCTCTGATTTATATTTTGTGAGAATAAGTTCAACTGTATATGCGGATGACAATGGATGGGAGAGACCGCCAGTAACTAAGATTTAGGAATGGGCGGCACCGAAGGAGCAAGCCGTTATTTCCTGCCGGGATAACGAGTAATCTCTCAGGTAAACGTACCGCCATTTGACGCAACTCTGGAGAGTGCGCATAGCCACCCAAGGGGAAATGAACGACTGTATGCGGATACGGTCATTTACAAACTCTCAGGTACCGAGGACAGAGAGAAGGCGAAGGCCTTTTTTCGTGTCCTTTTTTATATAATGGTCACCTTTCAATTCATTTCATTTCAGAAAAGAGGAGTATCCGTAAATGAGCGAAATCAGAGAGAATTTGGTGTACAGCGACGATCATGAATGGGCTTTGCAAGTGGAAGGAAATGTAGTGCGCGTCGGTATTTCCGATCATGCACAGTGCCAGCTGGGCGATATCGTATTCGTTGAATTGCCTGAGACCGGTGCAACCGTATCCGCGGGAGACAGCATCGGAACGATTGAGTCCGTCAAAACGGTATCTGAGCTGTACTCCCCGGTCTCTGGTACAATTACCAAAGTGAATCAGTCACTGGAAGATCAACCGGAACTTGTGAACGGTGAACCGTATGAAGGCGGATGGATCATTGAGGTTGAGGTGGAAGGCGATCTGCAGGAAGCGCTCGGGAAGCTGCTTACCGCGGATGCCTATCGGGCGAAGGTGGATTAAGAGAATATGATTATCGCTTGATAAGGTAAGACTTTTTTAGCTGCGCTACGTAACCAAGTTACGGGTGCAGCTATTTTTTTGTGCTAAAGATGATGACTCTGTCACATAAAAAGCTCGTACTTTGGGATCTTTGTTCTTTTTTACTCCGATTTTTATGAGTATTTGATGAACGATACAGGGATTTGGATTCGCTTTCCAAGCTGTCGGGTAAATATGTCTCGGGTTCGCCAGATAGTTCTGTTGTCGCGAGCCAGCCATGTCATCTACTACTACATATCAGGAGGTTCCAACCATGGACAAATCAAATGCAAATCCGAACAACAAGAAGAATAAGACGAGCAAAGACCAGCAGCTGGAACAGTTCACAGTAGACAATGACGGAACACATATGACAACGAATCAAGGATTGAAAGTGTCGGAGGACGAGTTCTCTCTTAAAGCGGGTGAACGTGGACCCACATTGATGGAGGATTTTCATTTCCGCGAGAAAATGACGCATTTCGACCATGAACGGATCCCGGAGCGGATCGTGCACGCTCGTGGATTCGGAGCGCATGGATATTTTCAAGTCTATGAATCGATGAAAGAATATACAAGCGCAGCGTTTCTGCAAGACCCCTCGATACAAACACCGGTATTTGTACGATTCTCCACGGTGGCTGGATCCAGGGGATCGGCGGATACCGTACGCGACGTGCGTGGATTCGCTGCGAAATTTTATACCGAAGAAGGAAATTACGATCTGGTGGGCAACAACATGCCAGTCTTCTTCATCCAAGATGCGATGAAATTCCCGGACTTCATTCATGCGGTCAAGCCGGAGCCACATAACGAGATTCCGCAAGCCCAGTCCGCTCATGATACGTTTTGGGATTTTGTAGTGAATAATACCGAGACGGCTCATATGGTCATGTGGGCGATGTCGGATCGCTCGCTGCCGCGCAGCTTCCGCATGATGGAGGGGTTCGGTGTTCATACGTTCCGCTTCGTGAATGATGAAGGGAAGGCGCACTTCATCAAGTTTCACTGGAAGCCGGTCCTCGGGGTGCATTCGCTCGTATGGGATGAGACGCAGAAGCTGGCAGGTAAGGATCCGGACTTTAATCGCCGGGATCTATGGGATGCAATCGAATCTGGAAATTACCCGGAGTATGAATTCGGCGTGCAGATGATTGCAGAGGATGAGGAGTTCAACTTCGACTTTGATATTCTCGACCCGACAAAGGTGTGGCCAGAAGAGATGATCCCGGTCAAAATCATCGGTAAAATGACGCTGAATCGGAATACGGACAATTTCTTCGCGGAAACCGAACAGATTGCCTTTCATCCCGGACATGTCGTACCGGGAATTGATTTTACGAACGATCCGCTGCTGCAAGGTCGTCTGTTCTCTTACACAGATACGCAGTTGTCACGACTCGGTGGTCCGAACTTTCATGAGATTCCGATTAATCGTTCGGTATCGCCCGTGCATAACAATCAGCGTGATGGCATCCACCGCATGACGATTAATAAAGGTCCGGTGAGTTACCACAAGAACGGCATTGCTGGCAATACGCCTAAGCCAGTACCGCGAGAACAGGGTGGATATGAGCATTATACGGAGAAGGTGGAAGGACGTAAGGTGCGTGCCCGCAGTGACAGCTTCAAGGACCATTACAGTCAAGCTGCGATGTTCTGGAACAGCATGTCGGAGGTCGAGCAGCAGCATATCGTAGCGGCATTTCAATTCGAGCTCGGCAAGCTGGAGCGAAAAGAAATCCGGCAGCAAGTAGTGGATATGTTCGCCAACGTGAACTCGGAACTGGCTAAGCGTATCTCCGATGGCATCGGTACGATCCCGCCGCAATCGGCAGGCTCTGCTTCAACTGAATCCTCGCCAGCTCTCAGCATGATGAACACCATCAAAAGCACAGCTACACGTAAAGTTGCTGTCATCGCGGCAAACGGCTACACGGATGAATTACCGATAATAATCGAACAGTTAAAGCAAGCTGACTTAACCGTTGAGATTGTCAGTGTGAAACTTGGCATGATTCGTGGCGAATCAAGTGGAGAATCGGAAGTGAAACATGCCTTGCTGGGTGCCGATTCCGTCTTGTTCGATGCCGTTCTGATTGTTGGGGGTTCATCCAGTATCTCCGAATTGAAATCCGAACCCAAAACGGTAGATTTCATCAAGGAGGCGTATCAGCACCTCAAACCGATCGGAGCCATCGGCGAAGGAGCGAATCTACTGCCGGCGGCTAATGGAGAGGGGATCGTGGTTGTTAAGGAAGGTGGAGATATGAAGACTTTCGCACACTCGTTCATTGATGCCATCGCTGCCCATCGCCATTGGACGCGCACCGTATCATGATGAATGGAGCTTGAGTTTTAAGAAAGGTTCATGTATAATCACCTACAATATTCATTATGAAGGGGATTACCCACATGAACCGCATGCGATTCGTTCAACTTCATCATCACGATCAGCGTTAGCACACCTGATATATATCAGGGAGGCTAACGCTGTTTGCGCTAGCCTCCCTGCAGCATACCAATGCGCGGGACCAAGGGGTCCGGCGCATTTTTTTGTTATCACTCATATGAAATGGAAAGGAATGATCACCCATGCAGAACGTAAAAGGAACCTATGATTATTTTGGTAAAGAACAAAGGGTAAGACGGTTTGTACAAAGTACATTACGCGAGGTATTTGAGGCGTATGATTATGATGAGATGGAATCGGCATCCCTGAATGAGTTGGAGCTGCTAGCCTCCAAATATGCGGGCGGAGAGGAAATACTGAAAGAAATGTACCAACTCACAGATCAAGGGAAACGCAGTCTCGGATTGAGGTATGATCTTACCATTCCGTTCGCCAAAGTTATGGCGCTGAATCCGGGTATTACCTTGCCTTTCAGGCGGTATGAGATAGGAAAGGTATTCCGTGATGGACCGGTAAAGCGCGGCAGGTTACGTGAATTTCTGCAATGCGACGTCGATGTTGTAGGTATACAAGGGCCAGAGGCAGAGGCTGAATTGATGCAGCTTGCCATTGAAGGCTTCCGCAGACTCGATATTCCAATCGTGATACGATGGAACAACCGCCAGTTTCTTGGTGAAATCCTCGAGGCTATGGGGGTTCCGGAAGACAAAAAGCTAACGGTTATGCTAACCCTCGATAAGATGGATAAGATCGGAAAAGACGAAGTTGCAAAAGAACTCTTGAGCAAAGGATTGGATTCAGCCGTTAGCCGGTCCATCTTACGCTGGGTGGAGGAAAATCCGACCTTTGAACAGATGGTGGAGAACCCGATCCTGCGGAATGGCACTGGAACTAAAGAAGTGTTATCGCTGCAACAATATGTTTCAGCCTTAGAGATTGGAGATATATGTCGGTTCGACCCTTTCTTGTCTCGAGGCTTATCCTTCTACACTGGCACGGTATATGAGATATTTGATGCATCTGGTCAATTTCGCTCGAGCCTGGGCGGTGGCGGGAGGTATGATAAGATCATCGGCCAACTCGTGGACCGGGAAGAAATAAACTACCCGACCGTCGGATTGTCTTTTGGAATGGAGTCGATTATGGCGATGATTCGCGAACGCGAATTAGAGAACTGCAGACCTGATGTAGTGGTTATTCCTATTGGAGGTGCCATCGCGGATAGTTTAAAAGTCTCGGCATTGCTGCGAAACGAAGGCATTCGCACAAGACTGGATACAAGAGGACGTAAACTGAAAAAATCAATCGCTTCCCTGGCTGCAGAAGGCATACCTTACCTCGTCCTGATCGGTGAAGAAGAAGCTGCTCTTGGACAGGTCAGACTAAAGGATTTGAAACGCAATCGGGAGGAGATCGTTACTGTGCAGGATTGTATATGGAGACTGAAAATAAAGGAATAGTGCGCAGGATTCCACCCTATATTCGGCGGGTGGGATCCTGTTCGTTCCTGACACTGTAACAGCTAACCAAGTCATGCGCGAAATATAGTGAAATCAGCCAAGAATGCCGCGACCGAGAGCACGAGCAAGGTTATACCTAATCCAATGGACAGCCTTTGCTCTTTCTTCATCTTCACCGTTTTGTAATGTTGTCGATCCAAGATCAATAACATGAGACCCGAACCGAGCAATACAAATCCGGCATAACCTGCTGAGTCGAACATGGACACCACTTGAATTCATCCCCCTAATCAATTTTCATTCCTACTCTGCGGATATCTGTGTTCATGTGTATGGTGTAAGTCATGTCGCTGTAAAGATTTTCCCAGTCACTCTTCTTATGGATATGTTCGTGCCAGAATTGGCGTTGATGTGCCCGAACGATTTCGCCGAATCCGAAAATATCGGATTTTCCCTGTTGCGTCTTCTTAATCAATCCGGACAAAACACTTTTGGCTACACGATTAAATTCCTGTTCTGCCAGATCGAGTTCTTCTTGGTCATCCATCTCGCGCGCGGGGCTGTATTTCTCCGCCAACTCTGCTTGAACATTAATACTGATCGTAGCATGTGGCCGCCCATTCTGGATCTTAACCTCGATGTTGGATTCACGTGCGGTTGTACGTATCGTAACAAAGCCAATTCCAGGAACGTTATACAGGGCACTGTAACCTCCAGGGTTAATTCCGTTAGCCGCCATATAGGCTCCAATCTCAAACGGTGTGGTCGTTCCAACTAACTTACTGGAGTTGAAATAGGCGAGTCCACCGATGAGAATGTTGTCCTGTTGCCGGATCGATACATAAGGGAGAAATGCGTTCTGACCCATCTTAGACTCGCTGTTCCAAAAATTAGAGAGGGAATTCTTCGGGAATTTGCCCATGCCTTGCGCTTTCTCCAGCATGGCCAGTAAATACAAGGTGGGGACCCGCTCCAATGGTGGTGCGACATTCATTAAATCAGCTGCTATGTTATCCGTAACCAACAACCAGGTGGATCTGCGTACCTCCTGGTTTCGGCGCAGATAATCGTTGAGATCGTCAAGTCCCCTGCGGGCGATCTTCTCATTGACTACGATGACACGCAGGTGAATTAATGAGCGGGGATCGGCAATCTCTTGCTGCAAATTACTAAGTGCATCGTGGAGGGTATGTCCAACGACACTTACAACCCAGACAGGCTCATTTTTGCCCTCCGATGATCCATCATTGCCGCCGGGGCCTAGTGGAATTCGACCAGGGACGGCAATTTGTGCGGTGACACGAATCATGCGATCATCCAGTGCCTTGGTTTCTTGAGCATGATGGGATGACAGATCTTCTTTCTCCGCAGCATCGGGTTCGGCTTCATCTATGCCGATGCCAAGAATAAGCGCTCGATCCTCTAGCTCAATCTGATCCCAACACCCGGTTAAATGGGTTAAGAGGATGATACATAATGCGATTCTAAAGTACCTGAGAAACAGGTAGTTCATGTTGCTCACCTCTTACTTTCCTTACTAATGCCAGAATCCACAATAGAATCGGATATCCAAGCGTGAGGAACAATCCGAGTTTGCCAATCATCTCCACGTGAGTGTACATGGAAAACACACTCCTCGGAATCATAGCCAGAATAAATACGAATGGGAAAAAGAAGTGGCTGATCAACCGTTGATCAGATGTTCCCATCAGCTTGCGGGTTCCTTGAAGGCATATATAAAAACTGGCTGCCAGTGACGTGAACACCGATACCACCCACACGATGATAAAGATGGCATCCAAGCGTTCGAGTGTATCACCTGGTATTGTCGTTGCCCGTGCTAGCTCCAGCGTTGGCCAAATGAGATGGTCTAATTCGCGAGGACCAAATACGCCCACGGCCGCAACTACGATTAGGATGTAGAGCAGTCCTGAAATCGTAATGCCTCCCACAATGGAGAGCATGGATTTAGAAGGGGTCTTCATCTGTGGCACCAGCAGTGTAACGACGAAGGCAGGTTGGAATAATGTAGCGATCGTCAGTGCCCCCCGGCTATATTGTGCCGGAATATTTCCGATGATCGGCTGTAGATTTAACAGTTCCGCATTTTGCAAAGATACAAGAACGATGGTTAGTCCCGGGATCAGTATCAACGGGAGGTAGAACATATGAATATAGGTGAATTTCATGATCTTTTGCCTGGCGACTTGAGCTACCAGCAGCATCATTAGAATGATTGTTATTTCAATGGGTGTTCTTCTAAGCACGGCTGAAGTGATGATCTCTCCGAATTCTCGTAATGCGAGGGCGGTTAATGCGATAAAGAATAGGATCAAGAGCATATTGAACAGGTAGCTATCGGCCGACCAACAATTCGTTGACCATATTCAAATATATTTTCACCTGGAAAACGAATGCCTAACAGAGCTAATAGCAACAAGCTAAAAAGCACAATGACGATTCCCAGGAAGGTAACGAGTGGAGCCCCTGTATTGGCTTGTTGTGAAGCAAGCCGCGGTAGGGCCAGTATACCTACACCAATGGTGGAACTGATAATCACGGAGGATACTTGTCGTGTTGAAAGATGACCTAATCCCTGCATTACCTCACTCCCCTTGCTTGGATGGTTGAAGAACAGGTTCACTTGTCGGCTTGTCGCCCGTTCCAATTCTAGTGTCATCTAGGGTATACAGAAAACTCGGTCGTTTCTTGAACTTCCAGATCGGTCCCCGAATGAGGGTATCTTTAAACCCTTGTTTGCTAACCGGAGTGATGGGATTCATATAGGGAACGCCGAACGAGTCAAGGAACAACAGATGATTGACGATGATAATCAGGCCAAGCATCACGCCGTAAAGTCCGAAGAATCCGCTCGCAATGAGAATCGGGAAACGTAGCATTCGAATGGATATAGCGGCATTATATGCAGGAGTCGCAAATGATCCGATGGTCGTCAATGCGATGACAACGACGGTGATAGGGCTGGCAAAGCCGGCAGCTACTGCAGCTTCTCCCACGACCAGCACTCCGACAATGGACAAGGCGCCGCCAATCTGTTGCGGCAGTCGAAGTGTCGCTTCTCGGAGGACTTCCATAGAGATCTCAATCAGCAATACCTCAACAACAGCGGGGAAAGGAACGCCGGCTCGTCCACCCGCAACGGCAACGGCAAAGTCTGTGGGGATCATCTCGGGATTGAACGATATGATGGAAACATAGAGTGCCGGGAACACCAAGGAGAACACGATGGCGAGCAGTCGAATGAATCGAACGAGACTCCCCATGATGAAACGTTCGGAATAATCGTCCGTCACCTGATAGAACTGGTTAAATACGGCAGGAATGATCAGCGTAAATGGGAAACCGTCGACCATAATCACAACGCGTCCATCCAATATAGCGGATGTGGCTTTATCTGGACGCTCTGTGTTCTGGATTTGCGGGAAGGGTGAATACGGATGATCTTCTATGAACTGCTCGATGTAACCGGAATCCAGAATACCGTCAATATCGATTAAGGATAAGCGTCTCTCGGCTTCATGTAACAGTTCGGGGTTTGCAATGCTTTCGATGTAGCATAAGGCCACCCGGGTATTGGTGCGTTTGCCGATCCGTTTAATTTTGACACGGAAATCCCCAGCTTTAATTCGTGTGCGCAGCAAGGTGATATTCGAATCAAGGACCTCGATAAACCCGTCTTTTGGACCGCGGATCGAATGTTCGGTTTGAGGCTGTTCAATGCCTCGCTGTTCAATACGCCTCGTGTCCAGTACGAGGCCAGCAGATAAACCGTCGATCAGAAGCACCGTGCTGCCTTCGGAAATGGCGTTTAGAACCTCCAATCCATCGGTAACGTGCGTAGCCTCGCTAATATATAACGTTTCATGCATTAATGTATCCATAAGGTTATGGATATGAATACTCTTGTGTTCCAAATGACGGGGACGGTACATAAGCGGTTTATGTACATCCTGATATACAAAAGCGTTATCTACGAGTGTTGTATAGTAAATAACGACTGCGTGAAATTGATCGAAGATCTGTATATGGCGAACGTTGATGTCGTCACTATCCCCAATCCAGGTTCGAGCGATCCTCAAATCAGTCTCCAGATTACCTGTAAGTTTGGCTGGGTTGTCATGTGATTGGTCGACGGGAGGAGAGGGAGGCTTCGTCTGTTTTCTTCGATGTCTGAAGATCATAATGTAGTTCCTCCTTGTTCCATGAATTCCAATTACAAATAGTCTCTCAAGCACAAGGGAAATTATTCATTTGAGGCGAATGTGAAGAGGTAACCATACAAAATACGGCGATCGTCGTTCTTAACATACGTCAAAGATATGCATTTTGCCGACCTGTACGTAACGAGGACGTTCATGATCGAGTAGAATATGGCAGAGCGGAATGGTAAGGAGGGGCAGCTCATGATGCTTTTCGAACAATATTTAATATTGCATGATGCACTTGCCGGAGAAACCCCGGACAAGCAAGCACAAGAAGTAACGCTGAATGATATCGCAAGGGTCTTGTTCTGTACAGTTCGCAACGCCAAGCTCGTACTCCGCAAGCTGGAGGAGCAGGGCTGGATTAACTGGAATCCAGGACGTGGCCGAGGACACCGTTCCAGACTGTCGTTTCTTGCCAACCGAACGATATTACTTCATGCGTCAGCTCAGCAGATGGCCGATAAAGGCGACTACCAAGCTGCATTTGCGTTACTGCGCGATTATGGCGATGGGATAATCAACGAAGATTCATTTGTGGGTTGGATGAATGGGCATTTCGGCTTTTACAAAGAGGTCCAAGAGGGAGGTAACAAGTCCGAAGATTCTTTGCGACTCCCTATCTATCGTGCCGTGGATACCTTAGACCCTGCGGAATGCGTCTACAGCTTTTCTGCCCATATGATCCAGCAAATTTTCGATAGACTCGTTTCTTATGACCGTGCCGCCGATCGTTTTACTCCAGCCATAGCTCATCATTGGGAGAGCAGTGGCGATGGTTTAGAGTGGGTATTCTATCTACGCAAAGGCATCTTTTTTCACGATGGTACAGAATTAACTGCCGAGGATGTTAAGTTTACAATCGAAAGGCTCCAGCACGGAAAGAGGAATCGGTGGATCGTACGTGAGTTGCAACAGGTGGAAGCCGTCACCCCGCGGATCGTCAAATTTAGGTTAAAAAAACCTAACCGGATCTTCATCCGGTATCTGTGTGCCATTAGCATGTCGATATTGCCTAAGCATCTCGTTTTGAGGCATGGGGATTCATACTGGAGAAAGCCGGTGGGGACTGGACCTTTTCTTATCAAAGATTGGACGCGGGATCATCTGATCATAGAGGCTCATTCACATTATTATCAAGGTCGCCCGCACCTGGATCGTGTTCATATCGTGATTATGCCGGAGGACGCGGCCCATTGCGAAGTAAGTTGGCAGCAATTGCTTCAATATCCTGATGGATCAAGCACAAACAGCGAAGTAGATAATATTCGCACCGTTCAGTCAGCCAATGCAAACCGTACGAGTATAATGAAGTGGAATATGAACAAGGCTGGGCCACATCAATGGATTCAATTCAGAATGGCCTTTGATCTGATACTGGACCGAGAAGGGATGATCAAGGAATGGGAATTACCCGGTTTATCGCCAGCTCATGGATACTTCTTGAATGATCAGGCATACGATGAACAAGCCAGGTTTGATCCCGAACAAGCCCAAAGGTTATTAACCGAGGCAGGTTATGATGGTGCGCCCATCGTAATGGGGTGTACCGCTTTCCATATGAAGGATGCAGAATGGATTCAGAAGCAGTGTGCCAGCATCGGTATTCCGATCATTCTTCGCGAAGAGAAGATGGAGCAGATACTTCGTCTTGACGTGATGAGAGAGATGGACTGTATCTTGTATGCGCTAGTGTTACCAGGGGAAGAAGTGTGTCTGATCGAACATTATGAGCAAGAAGGAAGTTTCGGCAAAGAACTGACAGAACGAGAACTCCATGATTGGATAATCACATGTATCGATGATACACTCGCATCCACAACTGGTATGGAACGTCTTGACATCTTGGCTAACATAGAAAAAAAGCTGCTCCAGGAAGTAGAAATCCATTTCTTGACCCATTCGAAATCCTACGTCTATTCGCATACCTCCTATCGGGGCGTAATGCTCAACGATTTGGGGTGGCTGGACTTTAGGCAAATATGGCGGGATTAAACACAGCAGAGCAGCCGCGATGATATCGCTGGCTGCTCTGGTATTTTGATGAACCTGATTAGTCCCCTCTGGATCTCCGATTGCCCGATAACGCGTGAAAGACATCTTTCATACGAACTTTTAAGGGGACACGCTCGGCTTTATGGACCTCTTGGAATCTTTCCCATGAAGTATGAGCTAGTAATTTCCTATCTTCGAGTCGCCTCCATTCAGCTAATTGAAATTCTATTAATTTCTCCATAATATACATGTTGTTGCTGTCCATGAGGACCTCCTGAACAAGATACTCGGATTTCACTTGAGTTCATGTGATATATCTTGCTCATTTCATTATGAGGTCCCACCGAACTTGTAAAAAGTGTAAACCTGCGTACTTTGATTTCCCCTTTATTCACGTTATACATGAATTTTCTTATGCATAATGGATTCATTCTCTACCTGTATCGTCACATGCGATAGACCGAACTCCTCTTCAAGCTTATGGATGGCTTGCTGCAGCACGGTATAGCTATTCGCAGTGTCAGTCACCACGAGGTGGCAGGTAAAGGATTCAAAGCTTGAGGTAATCGTCCAAATATGCACATCATGAATGCTCTTAACACCGTCGATGGCAAGCAACGATTGCTTAACGGAATCGGTATCCATGTGCCCAGGCGCGCCTTCCATCAATATGTGTACCGTGTTCTGGATAATTCTCCAAGCGCTTCGAAGAATAAGAACCGCTACAAGGATGGAGATGATCGGATCTGCGATGTACCATCCGAAGAGCATCATGATGATGCCTGCCAGAATAGCTCCTACCGAACCGAGGGCGTCTCCTATGACATGAAGGTACGCACTGCGCATATTCATATTATCCTTAACATCCCCTGTCCGCATCAGGAACCAGGCGCTGATTAGATTGGCAAGTAATCCTACGATTGCGATAAGCATCATGCTGCCGCTGGCGACCGTAGGAGGGTCGTCGAAGCGGCGAATGGCTTCCCAGACAATAAATCCTGCAATAATGAATAAGCTACGCCATTGATAAGTGCTGCTAATATCTCCAGTCGATAGTATCCAAAGGTTCTGCGAGCAGAGACCGGCTTGGCTGCAAACCACATGGCAATCAAGCTCAGCAGCAAAGCACTCGCATCGCTTAGCATATGTCCTGCATCCGATAGCAGAGCGAGGCTGCCTGTTAATAGACCACCAACGAATTCAAGAAACATAATACCGGTTGTGATCACGAACGCGATAATCAGTGCCTTTTTATTACCGGATCGCGCATGATCGTGATGTTGGTGATTGTGACTGCGTACTTCCTTATTGTGATGATGCATGGAAGATCCACCTTTCTTAATATATGAACACATGCTCATATATAATATTAACATGCAGATATAGGTAATTGTCAATGTAAATGCTCATTCATAATTGAATTTTATATTTTCTGAGCGGATCGTCTTCGGGTATGATTATTAAAGTACACCATTCTTTCGAAAATATTTTTTAACTAATATTCATTTACATAAGGAGAAGATATCAATGAGTAAGCCTGTTCAATCTTTAGGCGAAGCTTCGCTAGTACAGCCTATCCATTAATCGGACATAGCCGGAGGAATGTAAATGTATTACTGGAGTCGTTCAACTCCATCGATGGAGAACAGTTTAGCGATATGTATGGCAATGGTGCAGTTATAGAGGAATTTCAAAGTCAGATTGCGGACGAGCTTGGTATGGAGACGGCTGTATTTTTTCCTACAGGTACAATGGCTCAGCAAATCGCGCTTCGCATCTGGTGTGATGAGATTGGGATCAATCAGGTCGCATATCATCCACTATGCCATTTGGAGATTCACGAAGAAGACGGCCTAAAGGAATTGCACCATATTCACCCCATTCTTCTTGCTAATTCATCCCGTTTAATTACGTTGCAGGATATACAATCCATCGACCAAGAGATCGCCTGCCTTTTGCTGGAGTTGCCTCAGCGAGAGATGGGGGGACAGTTGCCTGCTTTTGAGGAGCTTGTTGCCATATCGGCTTACTGCCGCGCGAAGGGGATCAAGCTTCATTTGGACGGTGCCCGCTTATTTGAAATCACCCCGTATTACAAGAAATCAGCGGCCGAGATTTGTTCCTTATTCGATAGTGTATACGTGTCGTTCTATAAAGGGATTGGTGGCATTGCGGGTGCCATGCTGCTTGGTAGCAAAGAATTCACTACCAAGTCTAAAGTATGGAAGCGCCGGCATGGCGGGGATTTGATCAGTCTCTATCCTTACATTATTAGCTCCCAATATTATTACAATCAACGAATCGACAAGATGGAGCGATATTACAATGAGGCGGTCGAGTTAGCTGCGATGTACAATCAGTGTCCAGGAATCAATACGAGGCCTGAGGTTCCAGTATCCAACATGTTTCATGTGCACTTTGAGATAGAAA
>NZ_BAZR01000022.1 GCF_001315105.1 Paenibacillus sp. JCM 10914
CGCAGCAAGTCCCTGAGAAGGACTTGTGTGAGGGAAAAAGCGCCGCCGGAGCGCAACAAGTCCCTGAGAGGGACTTGTGCGAGCGAAATCGCGCCGCTGGAGTCGCAGCAAGTCCCTGAGAGGGACTTGTGGGAGCGAATTCGCGCCGCCGGAGTGCAGCAAGTCCCTGAGAGGGACTTGTTGGTTTACATCGTGCGGGACGATTGGTTTCGCAGTGCAGACACCCGGCTGTTCGGAACGATGACGAAGGACCGCATTCGCGGTATAGTGCTAGGTTACGCAAAATAACGCATAAAAAAAGGCAGCCCAGCCGGGCTGCCTTTTTATCATTCCAGTTCATATTCCCCGGCATCAGGGGCGCTGAGATTTACCGACTCTCAATCAGTGTGTAATACTCCCGATCGAAGATTCGATAATAGATGAACGGTGGCAGCTTGTCGTACAGTGGCTGCACGTCGTTCATGACCTGCCACTGGGTCTCGTGGGCAAGGATGACCTTGTTCTTCACGCCAGCTTCGGACGGCATCTTGATCGCCAGTGTCGGCTTAGGCAGACCCGCGCCCGGTTCGGTTGGGTATCGCTCCTTGAACGTCTGCGATATTTTGAGGGCGGTATCGATCATCGGCTGCGGCAAGGTGGCAAAAAACAAGCGGTTCGCCGTGAAATCTTCCTGCTCGCGATCCTCATTAAAGACCTCTCGTACATATTTGCCCGCCAACAGATGATCCATATGTCCATACAAGCCGACTTTATCATCGGTCGTCAGTATGGTAGAAGGGGAATACTTGGCGATCATATCACGAATAACCCCTTTGATCTCTTCTTCATCCGTATCGACCAACCCACCGTCGGGGAAGTCGAATACTTCAAGACCGGATACTCCCAGGATGTCCGCGATATGCTCGACTTCCTGCGTCCGCTTTGCTCCGAGCTGACCCCGTTCCACGATATCGCCGGTAGGGCCGGCTTCGCCCCGCGTTAAATAGACCAACGTAATATCGACGCCCTGCTTGCTCAATTTACTGAGCGTACCCGCCACGACGACTTCATCGTCGGGATGGGCGAACACGACCAGCAAGCGCTGTTCATCCTGATCGGCAATGAGCGTGGACCCGACGTCAATCGACCGATCGTTGATATATACGTTCAGGAATCCGATTCCCGCTAGCAAGATGACAAGCACGAGGATGGCGATGGAGCCGACCACCTTGACCCATCTGTTCTTTCGTCTTCCCCTGCTGCGGTTGCTCCGCGGCATTCTGTTGATAACTTCCATGTGATGTCCCCCTAGTTGGTATCTGTGCTAAATGACCATAACCATAATTGATTGGTGCATTATTCCAAAATTCGACACCGGATTATCATTTTCCTCTAGTGAAACGCTTTCCTTTACCCGATATATATATTTGTGTTGTTTATTAATGACGGGAGGCTGAAAGGAAACATGAACATGGAAATGCTCCAGCAGCGCAATAAGCTGCTATCCAAGCTGTTGTGGTTCTCGCTGGCGCTTGGACTCATCGTGGAGATCGCAACAGGGCAATCGATCGACAAAATTATGATTTTGTTAAGCACCGGAATCGTCATCATTGGACTGATCACCGTGCTGTCCTGGAAAAGACTATTCTCGCGCTACATTCAATATTTGGTGGTGCTCGCGCTAGGAATCCTGTCGTTCCTCATTATTTATTCCACCCATACACTTACCACTTATTTACTGGTTTATTATAGTCTCGCCTTGATTACGTTGTATAACAACGCCAGAGCGATCCTGTTGTCCGGCTTGATCGGGGTTATTCTGACGAATGTGTTCTATGCCATCTACCCCGATACGATGTTCGCTGTTTACAAATTGGATGCCCTTCTGACCTTCAATCTGTTTCTCGGGCTTGTGACCTTGATTCTGGCGTACAGGCCAGACTAGGACGGGCGATGGTTGCTGAGAATGAACGGCGAACGGCCGAGGCGGTGGAGGCCAAACAGCACACCGAGCAATTGCTGGAGCAAGTGCAGGGATCGCTGCAGGTACTCAACCGGTTCGGCCAGAATTTGCAGGACAATATCGCTTCAACCAATCAGATATCCATCGAGCTGACGCGCACGTTCTCGGATATGTCGCACGGCGTGGACGCGCAGTCCTCCAGCATGGTGGAGATGAACCAATCGTTATCGAATATCGATCAGCTCGTGCAGTCCGTGGACACGATCGCCAAAGACATGCATCAGTTGTCCAGCAATACGTCCACCATCACGACCGAAGGGAACGAACAGATGGAGACGCTTGTCGGCGAGATCGATCAGATCCGGCAGATTATCGACATCACCGTCAATCTGATGAACGAATTGAATGAGCAGAACCAACAGATCAGCGTCATTGTCGAAGCGATTACCGATATTTCCTCGCAGACGAATCTCCTCGCCTTGAATGCAGCCATCGAGGCGGCGAGGGCAGGGGAGCAGGGCAGAGGTTTTGCCGTGGTTGCCGGTGAAGTGAGGAAGCTGGCAGAGAACTCCTATACCTCCACTCAGGAGATTGCCCATATCCTGGGCGAGATTCAGCGCAAGACGGTCAGCGTGACCGAGCAAATCTATAAAGGCCATGAGATGATGAACAACAGCCGCAAGGTATCGACACGCGCAGACGAGATCTTCAAGGAGATCATGGTCAGCATGAACGAGATCCTGGGCCGAACCGCGGATGCAGAGAAGTCATCCGAGGAGCTGCGCTTATCCTCCAAATCCGTGCTGGACGAGGTCGCTTCCGTGACGGCCGTCACTCAGCAGAGCAGCGCATCGATCGAAGAAGTGTTCTCCTCGATAGAGGACCAGAACGATCGGATCAGCAAAATCGCCAGCAACTTCAAGGAACTGGAAGAGCAGCGCCTGCTGCTGAACGAGCTGGTGACCAAACGGTAATAGTATAGAAAAAAGGCGATGCAGAGAAGATTCTGCATCGCCTTTTTATTGGTGCTAGAAATTAGGTGGTTTGTTTCTTCCATGTGTTGTTCGGCGTCGTACCGTCGCCTCTGGTGCTCTTGTTCGTCCATTGGTTCCACAGGCCCCGCAGGTAAGGAAGCACCCACCGGTCCAGACCGATCTTACCGGCATTGGCAGCAGCGACAATGATCAGCACTTCCAGCAGCAGCATCTGAGCGTTGGTGCTCACCGTACCCGAGAAGAGGAACGCCGCGTTCATCACCAGGCCCATGAGGGCTGCGAAGGTGGTGAAGGTACCGAGGATCAAGCCGACGCCGACGAGGAATTCGCCGAGCGGGACGATGAAGTTGAAGACGTTGACCCCTGGCAGTGCTACATTTTCAAGGAATACAGCCCACCAGCCCTGTACGGCCGGGTGATCGCCACTCGCCTTGGCGATGGCGCCTTGCAAGTACCCTCCAGCATCAAAGCCCCCCGTTAACTTGCCCCAGCCTGCGACCATCCACTCGTACCCGATGTAGACCCGAATGAAGGTTAGAAACCACATTGCCCATTTGTTCGTTCTCAGCCAGTTGTTAAACATATTAACCACTCCTTAGTGAATTTTATATTTTGTTAAGTTGTAAACGTTACGTTGATGTCTGACCTGATGTGTTGCGTTATTGCTGTGAAAGTGATCACCTTTCCTATGTCTTTATTATAAGTGAAAAATTTCACAATAAATGTGATAAAAATCACAAATCTGTGAACATTGAAATTTTGGGCGCTGCGGTCGATATAAGTGAAGGATAACCGCGAACCGAACTCGCCGAATGAGATGGCCTCGGAAAGCAGCATATGTGAACAGCAACATATTGACCGGCGATTCTGAAGTCTATGTTCAAGACGATGATCTAGCATCGCATCTCCTATAGAATGGCTAAATTATACAGACAAAGCGCGAAATTTGTGATTAAATGTAAAACAAATGTCTCTTGTCGGCGTCTGGAAATTACAGACAGGTTGAATGCAAAATTTGGGTAATAAGTATTGTGGTCTATAGGGGGAAACACGAATGGGATTCAACGATCTATTGAAGACAGCGATCTGGAGGACGGGCACGGGCCTGCTAGCGGTCTCAGCCGTAATCGCACTGTCGGCTTGCAATGGGGACAAGCAGGCAGAAGTATCTCCGCCAAGCGAGGTGGAGGCTCCGATCGAGGCTCCAACGGAAGAGCCGCAGGATAACGCTTCTTTTCCATATACAGCACCTTTAACGGGATTGCCGATAGAGGAGCCGGTGACGCAGCGTCCGCTTGCGATCATGATCAATAACGCACCAGCCGCACGGCCACAGTCGGGTCTGGGTCAAGCGGATATCGTGTACGAGGTGCTAGCGGAAGGAGGCATTACGCGGTTTATCGGGATTTACCAGAGCCAGAGCGGAATTGAAAAGATCGGACCGATACGCAGTATCCGTCCGTACCTGATCAACCTTGGCGAAAGCTACGGCGGCGTGCTTGTACACGCAGGCGGCAGCCCGGAGGCGTATTCGATCATTCAGAGCCAGCGCAAGCACGACCTGGATGAGATCGGAAATGCGGGCGCCTATTTCTTCAGGGCGAGTGACCGCAAGGCCCCGCATAATCTGTATGCGAGTGACGAGAAGCTGCGTGAAGCCGCGGCCAAGCACAACTATAACACGGAGGTAACGGTTCCGCAGTATACCTTCTATCCGGAGAGCGTGGAGGTTAGCGGCGAGGAAGCCGGTGGATCTGGCACGGATGGCGATGCCGCTGGAGAAGCTGCAACGAACGTAGACATCAAATTTTTGCTAGACAGTTATGTCGTGGGGTATGTCTATGATGCTTCTACTAATACGTATAAACGTTCCATGAACGGCTCGCCTCATATCGATCCGAATGACAACGTGCAGCTCGAAGCGGCGAATGTGATCGTGCTCGGGGCTGACCATAAGGTGCTGGATGACGTGGGGCGACTTGCGGTGAACGTGGAAGCAGGCGGAGAAGCGATGCTGTTCCAGCGCGGGCAGGTGATCCGTGGGCAATGGGTACGGGCTGCGGGCGATGCGATTCGGTTCGTGAAGGATGGTCAGGAAGTGCAGCTCGTGCCGGGCAAGACGTACTTCAATATTGTGCCGAACGCCCCGTCGTTCGAAAGCCACGTTACGATTACGAACCCGTAAATGTTGATAGAGTCCGGATAATCCGCCACGATAGGGAGATGTTAATAGGCAAAGAGGCGTAGGCTGTAAGTCCAAAGGTCGCCTTCTTTGCTATTTTCTCACAAATTTGAGTGTTACTTATATATACACACCCTGCGATGGATGTGATAAGATAGTCAAGGTTGTCAAACCACACCGTCATTGCAAAGCGTTCGTGGCAATTTTATCGGAAAAGAAGGGGTTAAGAATGAAGAAGAAAAAGGATATATTCTTTCAAACGTTGGAGAATATGGCCGACACGGTGGTACAAGCCGCAGATTATTTTTCGCAGCACGTTTCCAATCTTCAAGATGTGCTTGAATTTGCCAATGAAATGAAGAAGTTCGAGTCTCAGTGTGACACGTATACCCATACCGTCATCATTGAACTCAACAAAACGTTTATCACGCCGATCGAACGCGATGACATCATGGCTTTGATAACCAGTATGGATGACGTAATGGACGGGCTGGAAGCCACCGCATCCCGTTTCTACATGTATCAATTAGGGAAACCTGACGAGTATATGGTGCAGTTTGCAGAAATTTTGCGTCAATCCGCTTATGAAATTCAGAAAGCCATTCATTTGCTCTCTCAGAAGAAACTGCTGGCGATTCGTGAGTACACGATCCGCTTGAACGATCTGGAGAACCAAGGGGACGAGCTGCTTCGCATCAGTATCAAGGAGCTGTTCGCATCGGTAAGCGATCCGATTCTCCTGATCAAGAAGAAGGAAATATACGAACGTCTCGAGACGACCACGGACACCTGCGAAGACGTGGCGAATATGCTGGAATCCATCATCATGCGTAATTCGTAGAGGGGTCCTGACATATGGAAACAACGATGTTAGTGTTGGTTATTGTTGTATTTCTGGCGCTCGCGTTTGACTTTATCAACGGGTTTCACGACACGGCGAATGCAATCGCAACGTCGGTATCGACCCGGGCGTTAAAGCCGCGCGTCGCGATTCTGCTGGCAGCCAGCATGAACTTCATCGGTGCGATGATGTTCACGGGCGTAGCCAAGACGATTGGCGGCAGCATAGCAGACCCCGCGAAGCTGGAGAACGGCATACCTATTGTTATCGCTACGCTGTTAGCCGCGATTATCTGGAACCTGGTGACTTGGTGGTTCGGATTGCCGTCTTCCTCGTCGCATGCTCTGATCGGAGCTTTGGCGGGCGCGGTATTTGTCGGTGCAGGCAGCGAGATGCTGAATTACGGCGGATTTAAGGATATCGTACTTGCACTCATTCTCTCACCGATTATCGCGTTTGTGATCGGTTATCTGGTGATGCAGTTGCTGAAAGTCATCTTTGCGAAGCGCAGTCCGCATACGGTGAACAAAGGCTTCCGTACGATGCAGATTTTTACGGCAGCGTTGCAATCCTTCACGCACGGTACCAACGATGCTCAGAAAGCGATGGGGATTATCACGTTCGCGCTCGTGACCTCCGGTCAACTATCGGAGATGGAAGTTCCCTTCTGGGTTAAGCTGTCTGCCGCAACGGCGATGGCGCTTGGAACATCCGTGGGTGGATGGAAGATCATCAAGACGATGGGTACGAAAATATTCAAAATCGAGCCGATCAACGGCTTCGCCGCCGACTTCTCGGCCGCATCGGTTATTTTCTCGGCAACGTTGCTTCACTTGCCGATTAGTACGACGCACGCCATTACCTCGGCTATTCTCGGTGTAGGCTCAGCGAAACGCTTCTCTGCCGTGAAATGGTCGCTGGCAGGACGAATCGTGGTGACCTGGTTCATTACCATTCCGATTACGGCAGTGCTGGCAGGTATTATATTTATGATTCTGTTCTAATTACACATAGAGTATGGATAGTTGTGGGCCAATCTGTTATTGATTGGCTTTTTTTATTGGTTTTGCCGATAATAGGATGGAGATGAAGGGAAGGAGAGGTGTCCGTACATGATTCGCACGCTCGCGATCACACATGACCATGAAGCTGTTATCGGGCTGCCGCTTCAGGACATCCGGATGGAGGAATATGCTTGGATCTGGGCGGATTTCAGCGAGCCAACGCCGGAAGAAGCGGCGTATCTGGATCATTATTTTCATTTTCATCCGCTGGCGGTGGAAGACTGCCTGCACGTTCTGCAGCGGCCGAAGCTGGATTATTACGACGAGGAGATCAAATTCGTTGTCTTGCATGCGCTTCAGCCGGACACACTGCACGCGGTCGAGGTGAATCTGTTCCTTTCGCCCTCCTTCGTGGTCTCCTTCCATCAACATGATCTGCCTGAATTAGACGATGCCTGGGAGCGTGTGACTTCGGTCGTCCGCAAAGAACCGCTTGGAGAAGACGGTCCCAGCTTCACGGCATATACGATTATCGACAAGCTGGTGGATCAGTATTTCCCAAGCTTGTTCGCGATTGAAGACGAACTGGCGGAGCTGGAGAGCCGCGGGGAGAAGGATTCGGTCGAGGATCTGATGAATCAAGTCTTCGCTTTGCGTTCCAGACTGCTTCGCCTGCGGCGGACGGTCGTACCTATGCGGGATCTGCTCTACCGGATCGTCCATTCGCAGCATATGGAGCAGCACGCGCATCAGGCGTATTTTTCCAATATCTATGATCATCTGTTGAAGCTGGCGGATATGATTGAGGCGGATCGGGAGATGACGGCGGATCTGCGGGACAGTTATATCTCGGTCAACTCGAATCGGATGAATACGATCATGAAGACCTTGACGGTGATTACGACGATCTTCATGCCGCTTACGCTGATTGCCGGGATCTATGGGATGAACTTCGTGAACATGCCGGAGCTGCAGTGGCCCTTGGGGTATTTCGTGGTGCTGGGGTTGATGTTTCTGCTTGGGGGCGGAATGGTGATGTGGTTTATGCGCAGAGGATGGTTTAAGTAGAATGTAAGAAAAATAAGGCCCCAGCCGCTCAAAGAGCAGCCGGAGCCTTTTGTTGCGTCATGTATGGGCTGCCCGTATTTCACTTTAGGATCAGCGGCGGCGTCTGCCCTTGGCCGAGCCTGTCGGTCTTCGTGAGCCGGAGCGTCGCTTGCCTCTTGCACGCCGCCTGCGCGGTCTATATTCATAGCCGTCGTTCTGGTCGGTGTAAGCCGTACTGGAGCCACCGTTTTTCTTCTTCTTGCTGAACGCGCCAGCGAGCAGAGACACCATCGGGGCTAACTGCTGGAAGCCTTGCATGACCTTCTGAACCTTGCCGATGTTGTTCACGAGCCCGTCGATGCCACCCATACGGTCTATGATGCCCTTGAGATCGCTGATGTTATTGACGCCGAGCCCACCGAGAAGCTTACCTATTCCACCTCCGCTGCCGCCTCCGCCAAGGAGACCTGCCAGCCCCCCGCCACCCGAGTTGTTGGCTGGTGCCAGAGCTGAAGCCGAAGCCTCGAGTTCGGATCCAGACAGAACTTCGATATCTGGGGTATCGGTGTATGGATATGAAGCGGCTGCATCCACCTCGCTGTATGGCGTGATGCCCGGATAAGGTGATGCCTCCTGCGGCAATGACTCACTTAGCGAACGATGGGAGGTGGGTCGGCGATGATGATAGTGAGAATGACCAGACATGATATCACTTTCCTTTGTAAGTTAAGATACTATACTGTATGATACGGGCGGGCGATGGGTTTAGGCGTTTCACCCGATTTTCGGGATAGGAGCGGAATCGGGCGAATGCCAGGAAGATTTAAACCGGCGCTTAATGATTGGAATCGAAGGCTGTATAAGGGATGCTCGCCGGTAAGACGTGGTCGTCCTGTAGTGCGTGAAACCGTTAATGCTTGAAAAGACCATATCCGCTCGGGTACAATGGGAATGCGAGTGTTTTATACACAGTAACAATAGGGGATGATCATCCAGTGCAGTTAAAGAAGTTAAATGATAAAAGTATCGATCAGTTATTCGAAGCGATTCTAACGCTGAAGGATGTGGAGGAATGCTACGTATTCTTCGACGACCTGTGCACCGTGAACGAAATTCAGTCTTTGTCGCAGCGGCTTGAAGTTGCACGCATGCTGGGCAAGGGCTCCACATACAACCAGATTGAAGCAGAGACGGGAGCAAGCACCGCTACGATATCGCGTGTGAAGCGTTGCCTGAACTACGGCAATGATGGGTACAAGCTGACGCTGGAGCGACTGGGACGTTAAGATGAAGCCCGGCGTACTGGTGATTAGCCACGGCTCGCGAGAGAAGGGGTGGGTGTCGCTGGTGGACGAGGCCGTCCAGCAGCTGGCATCCCGCATGGACATACCTGTTGTGGCTTCCTATCTTGAATTGGTAGAGGGCCGTCTGATTCAGGACGGGATCACGACATTGGAGGACCAGGGTGTCACTGACATTGTGGTCATTCCGTTATTTGTCTCGTCCGGCAGCACACATATGGATGAAATCGCTTATGCTATAGGAGCGAAGCCGGTTCCGGACATGGAGACCGATCTTGGACCGTTTCAGGTTCAGGCTCGGGTTCATTTCGGTTCCCCGATGGACGATGATCCGACGATTGCTGCCATGGTGTGGGACAAAGTAAGAGCATTATCTACGGACGGCGCGGGAGGTTATTCTACTCGTCGGACATGGAAGCAAGCATGATCTGTTTCGCCATCGCTGGGAAAAGGGTATAATGTCATTGGCAAGGCGAGTTAGCGAAGTTAGCGGTACAAGCGCAGATTATGCCTTGCTGAGTCCCGGCGATGTGCGGGACAAAGTGACAGCATGGTTAGAGCGTGGCCGCGAAGTGATCGTGGCTCCGCTTTTTTTGAGTGAAGGGTATTTTACGGAGAACGTGATACCGGATCGGCTGGCGGGGCTATCTTGTCGTTATTCGGGCAGAACGCTGTTGCCGCATCCGCTGCTGCCGCAGTGGATGGAGTCGCAGGCGAAGCGTCTTCTTCAATCCTTGAAATCATAAGTAGGTGGCGTATCGTTAATGAGAAATGCAAGGTTAATTTATAACCCGACCTCCGGGCGAGAGGAAATGAAGCGTCGTTTGGCTGATATACTGCATCGGCTTGACAGTGCCGGTATTGAAACCTCCTGCCATGCAACAACCGGGAGGGGGATGCGACCCGCGAGGCTGCAGATGCGGTTGAGCGGGGGTATGATCTTGTCATTGCTGCTGGCGGGGATGGTACGCTCAATGAAGTCATAAACGGAATGGCGGGCAGAGATCATCTTCCGCCGCTCGGCATTTTCCCGCTAGGTACAACGAATGATTTTGCACGTGCGCTTGGCATATCCAAGAACTGGGAAGAGTATTGCGACCTTGTCATCCGCGGTGAGACGCGCGCGATCGACGTGGGCAAGGCGAATGACCGTTACTTCATTAATATCGCGGGCGGCGGTACGCTGACGGAGCTGACGTATGAGGTTCCAAGCAAGCTGAAGACGATGATCGGACAGCTCGCGTATTATCTGAAGGGCATCGAGAAGATGGTCAGCCTCGCGCCGCAGGAGCTGATCATTCGGGCGAATGGCAAGAATGTCATCCATGATGAATTCATGCTGTTCCTCATCGCCAACAGCAACTCGGTCGGCGGCTTCGATAAGCTGGCGCCGGGTGCAAGCATGGATGACGGCCAGTTCGACGTCATCGCGCTCCGCAAATGCAACTTGGCGGAGTTAGTACGCGTCGCCACGCTCGCCCTGCGGGGAGAGCATATCCATGATAAGCGGGTGCTGCATTTCCGCACCGATTACATGGAGGTCACCTCCCCAGGCCAGGTCCAGTTGAACCTGGATGGCGAGTACGGCGGCGTATTGCCGGGCACGTTCCGGATTTTACCGCAGCATTTAAGGATTTTTGGTTGATCCTATGATTGAATAAGACCTGAAGCTCCCGTATAATGATGACGGAGCTTCAGGTGATGAATGTCAGAAGCGACAGGCTCCCTTGGGGAGCTTTTTGTTGTTGTTAGGACAAGCTGATGGTAATGATGGTAAGGATATAGATGAGTTGAACGAAAGAATGAGATGCAGCAGACAAGGGAGTACAATGATTCCAAAGAAATGCTCCTCTGGATATAGAGTTAGATCAATATAATTGTACGGTATGAATAACCGTGTTAAAGGAAAGAAGTGAACAGCACATCATGAAGAAGAACCGAAGCGGACGTGACGGACGCCGCCAGAGCAAGCCGAAGACCACCTCAGCGGCCATCGCCGGCCTGCCGGTCGAGAAGAACGATGAAGTCCAGATCGACATCATCGGCATGAACCATGACGGAGAAGGGGTAGGCCGGGCCGACGGCTATACCCTGTTCGTGCAAGGGGCTCTGCCGGGCGAGAAGGTCCGGGTCAAGGTGCTTAAGACCAAGAAGCAGTATGGCTACGCCAAACTGCTGGAACTGGTCGAGCCAAGCCCGAGCCGCATTGCTGCCCCGTGCCCAATCTACGACCAATGCGGCGGCTGCCAGCTGCAGCATATGGACTATGCGGCACAGTTGGCGTGGAAGCGGCAGCTGGTGGTGGACAACCTGGAGCGGATTGGGAAGCTGCGGGTGGTGGCTGGTGAGGGGTATGTAGGTGGCGAGAGTCAGGGTATGGCAGATGGAGTAGATGGCGAACAGCATGTGGGTGTTCAAGCAGGTAATGGGGAGAAGGGAGCCAACGCTGGTGGTGAGCACGGAATTCTCGTTCGTCCGACACTCGGCATGAGCGACCCTTGGCGTTACCGCAATAAGTCGCAGGTTCCAATCGGTGTTATTGAGGGGGGACTCGTAGGAGGTTTCTACGCCCGCGGCAGTCACCGCATCGTCGATATGGACGCTTGCCTCATCCAACACGAGCAGAACGACGTTGTTGTCAGACAGGTGAAGGAGATCGGGCGACGTCTCGGTATTACTGCTTATGATGAAGAGACAGGCAAGGGTTTGCTGCGTCATGTGGTGGTGAAGATTGGATTCACTACTGGTGAGATGATGATCGTGCTTGTTACGAACGGGGACAGAATTCCTAGGGTGGATGAATGGATCTCCGCGATCCGTGAAGAGCTGCCTGCCGTGGTCAGCATCTGTCAGAACGTGAATACCCGTAACACGAATGTGATTTTCGGAGATGTCACCCGTGTCCTGTGGGGACGTGAAGTCATCCATGATTATATTGGTGATGTGAAGTTTGCGATATCAGCGCGTTCTTTTTATCAGGTGAACCCGGCACAGACGGAAGTGTTGTATGGTAAGACGGTGGAGTACGCGGGATTAACTGGTAATGAGACGGTGATTGATGGCTTATTGCGGCATCGGGACGATATCCTTATTCTTGGCGCAGCACGCCAAGAAGGTGTATGGTGTCGAGATCGTGAAAGAAGCGATTGAGGATGCGCGGGCGAATGCGGAATTGAATGGGATGGATAACGTAACGTTTGAGGTTGGAGCGTCAGAGAATGTTATACCAGCGTGGAAAGAGCAGGGGATTGAGGCGGATGTGATTGTGGTTGATCCGCCGCGCAAAGGCTGCGATCCGCGTCTCTTGGAGACGATTCTGGAGATGAAGCCGGAGCGGGTAGTGTATGTGAGTTGTAATCCCTCCACTCTGGCAAGGGATTTGAGGATTCTCGAGGATGGTGGGTATAGGACGGTGGAAGTGACACCGGTGGATATGTTTCCCCATACGGTGCATGTGGAGTGTACAGTAAGACTTGAAAGAAAAGATACAGCCGATTAGACTATATCTTGGTTCTGTGAAAGAGGGTTGGATAAGTTATAGTGAATCATAATTTTTCCACCTTCGAACACTTCAATTTTTTGTATTAACCTTTGTAGAACGTGTTTCATGACCTGCACATCACCAATATCAAGGGTCGAGAACCGTTCTACTTCTTTTTTGAATACGTGCAATTGTTCAGATAGGTCTTGCCGTGCTTCAAGTAAAACGATTAGTTCAGCTTTTTTATTCGCTAATTCTTGTTGTTGCTGTACGATTCGTTCGTTTTGTCGCTTGAATTGCTCTGGCGTAACCGTACCATCAACTTTTAGAGTTAACAGTTCGTCGAAGCGTCTATCTGTTTGGGCTAATTCTTTGTCAATTAGCGCTAATTCCTTTTTAGTATTAGCCTGAACCGAATGCGTTTTTTCATTGGCGAAATCGTATAGCTTTTCCATATTGACATTATCCTTAACCAACGCAGATAAGTCTTCCCTAACAGTTTGTAGCAATTCTTTTTCCGCGATTATGTGTGATGAACAGTAGCTAGACGTATACTTTACATATCCGCCGCAAACATATGCGCCTTTTCGTCTATCGGGCTTGAAGTGCATACCACTACCGCAATCAGGACAAACAACGATATAGGAAAACAGACTTTCTTTACCGTTGCTTTTACTCTTCCCCTTTTTTCGCATGAGTTTTTGAACCGATTCAAAATCCTCTTCTGAAACTAGCGCAGGATGTGCGTTTTCGATAATAATTTGCTTATCTGCATCAACCTTACGACGAATTTTATATAGTTCCGATTCCGCAAGCGTTCCCGTCGTTTCTTGACGCCGATATACAAGATTCCCCGTGTATACAGGATTGGATAAAATATCTTTAATCGTACTTTGTTTCCATTTGGTTCCTGCATTTGAAATGCCAGCGCTAGCCCGCGGGGTCGGAATGTTTCTGCGCATCAAGTAATTGCTTATCGTGAACATTCCCCGACCTTTCTGTAAGTACAGACTATAAATCTCACGTACTATCGGTGCGGTTTTCTCGTCTACTTCATAGGCATTCGTTGCTTCGTTAATTGTGTACCCATATGCAGGAACCGAAACACGACGTGTACCTTTCAAAGCGCTAGACTGTAAACCGTACTTAATACGTGCGGATAACTTAGCGTTCTCTTCTTCTGCCAAGATTGCCTTAAGGTTGAACATAAAGCGACTAGAACTTGTAGCCGTATCGTAATTGTCCTCGGGCAAAATAAGGCGTACTGGTATGCGTTCTAATTGATCTGCCATTTGAAGACTGTTAAGCGTATTTCTTCCGAAGCGTGAAACTGACTTTGTAATTATTACGTCAAATTTCTTTTTCTTAGCGTCTTCAATTAGTCGCTGAATTTCTGCACGATTTTTTACACCTGCGCCACTTATTCCGTTGTCAAGGTACCGTTCTACGACCTCGAAGCCGTTTTCTCTTGCAATATTCTCAGCTAAAGCAATTTGGTTCATTAAGCTGCTTTTTTGTTCTTCTCTCTTTGTGCTGACTCTAGCATATATGGCACACTTCATTGTTTTGCCGCCCCTTCCGAAATAGAAGGAATGGCATTTACCCTTTTTTCATCGTACATAGTTGATATTAAGCTGTCAATTTGATTCCTAAGTAAAGCGATCAGCATATCTTCAAGCTTAACGGTTCCGATAAACGTTCTTTCGATTTTCATATTACACAACCTCTTGTTGTTTTGGTTGCGCCTTATGTCGCGGTAATAATTCGATTTGTGACACGTCCGCTTCCGATTAATTTCACGCTGTCTACCAAAGCTGACGATGCTGCTGCGTATCATCCCAATGTAAAGAATTGCCGACAATGCACCTCGGAGTGTTGAAACGCAATTGAACAAATGTCAAGAAATGAAGACATTCGGCGTCACAAACGATAGTCCCTTTACGACATATGTTTACGTGATTCAGTCATAGTGACAGAGCAGCGATGATTCAGCCAAGGGAGACGATGTAAAATGAACAGAAGAATTTTTTTTAAGGTTGACGTATTGGCAATTAGGGAAGCGGGTCTAATATCAACGCTAGGTGCTAACGGGTGGGCGACCTTGTGTGCTATTGCGGCATTCATGGACGAAGACGGCGTTTGCTATCCGACACAGGAAACGCTTGCAGATTTAATGGGAGTGACGAGACAAGCCGCTAATGTACGCGTTGGAAGACTGTTAAAGATTACGATGGAAGATGGTTCGCCACTTCTGGAACGTTCTTGGAAGGGACACGGATTTAGTAAACGGTCAGTATATCGAGTTAACAAGGCTTGCGGTGTGCTTATGGGACGTGAAAGGGATGATACGACGCGGATTAATGTCAAACCTACTATTGTAAGAGATGGTAGACAGTCGCACCCAATACGTAGTCAAGATTCATTGACAAGTAACGAAACGATAACGGACATTACCCTATGCAACGTAAGTGGACATAAAGAAGAACTAGTCATTAAAGAAGAACCAAACAAAGAAGAACCAACCGAAGTCAATCTCGATGATGAATGGAAGAACATTTACGTTAAATCTAAAGAAAATCGACTTCAATAATCCAACATAGAATGTTGTCTTATTAAAGCCGATCGTAAGCGCAAGCCATTTCTTCTAACAATCTATAAACTGATACAAGAATAACGTTAGAACTTCAAAATAAATGATAAATGATCTAAGACCATGTTCCTCCAAAGTGCTTATCGTTCCGCGCCCCTACTATCCTTTCATTATTTCGTGGACAAAAAATCAAAAGGGATTGTATAAAGGTAAGTGCGGGAACGATAGCGGTCGACAACGACACGAAGCGAAGGGACGTTTATGCATACGTATTTTAGAGTCTTAATTATAGCGGTTATTGTAGCACATTGGATATATACGTTCCCGCTTCGTATTGATACGCTGAAACCTGCTTACGGTATTATATCGAACCAAATTGTAAGTAAAAACGTTAATACTAAATGTGTTATATTATTCCTAAGGATTTTCATGTTAAGTTAACGGACAGTTTACTTTAGTGGTAATATCCCTATTTTGGATTATACGGTACGGTGGTGTGATCCTTAGGAAGGAAAACGGTAAGAGGGATCTGCGAGGGGAGCGAGTTCTCACGCGGATTTAAATAGTTTGAGATAAATTAAGATACAGAGAGGTGAAATATAATGTTCTTAACTGATAAAGATATGATTATGCACGGTCTGCTTTGTAAAAACTCTTATAATTTAAGAGAACTACTGAAAATAAATTTAGAACAAGAAGGGTATCTTCAAACATCTCCAACGGAATATTATATTGCAACAGTTTTAGATGAGATTATTAGATTACTAACGTCGATTATTAGGTGGGAAGACGACTTTAAAGATGGATTTGATAGCGATAAAGTAAAAACATTACTGGGGAATCTTATTATTCAAGGAATGAATAATGAAATAAATATGTATTTAAGAAAATTTATGGAGACATTAGTAAATCTTCTGTTATGGAAGAATTTAAGTGATGAAAGGTATATTAAATACTATTATTTAGTAAACGTGTATAATTCATTAAAAAATGAAATTAGTGATTTAGATGAGTTTTATAATATTCGATCTGAACGAAAAGGAAGACAATTGACGAATATAGAAAACTTAATACTTCAAGAAAGCATACATATAGATGAAAATAAATGTTTCTTTATTTTTATTGGTGACAGTAGAAGTAGAACTAATATTAAGGGCACAAATTTGTATTTGAAGGAATCATCTTACAGATATAAACTTAAAAAAGCTCTGAAAAGTTCAGATAACTTGGACAAATTACTGTTAGGATTTACTTATGAAAGATATTCTTATGCAAGTAGTAAAATTCATTTCAATTCAAACATTGACCACCAGCATTCAGAAGTCTTAGCTAATACCATCAGGTTTATGATGGTAATGATAAATAGAATTATTTGTCTATGTGGTGAAGTCCTAGAAATAACGGACTTAGATGAGATCAAAAATCTAGATGTGTATATGGATAAATTAAAATCTTCTATTGGATGGTATACACCTTTAACTAAAGATATTTATGATATTGATGACTATGTATACACTTTAGATGGTAAGCTAGGAAGAATAACAGAAAAAAAGACTAGTAGAAAATATGGATATAAATCATATAAGATACTCTTTCTTAATGATAACGGGGAAAATATAGTTGAGGATTACTTTCCAGCGCATGAATTTAAACGGATTCAACCTAAAGAAAAACTATATGATATGGTGTTTAAATCCCAACCACAATTTAAAGGAATATATGAAGAAAATCCAGATGAGGTAAAACTTAAATCATGCCTAGATGAAGCAATTAAAGTTGTTTGGGAGTTATCATTAAAAGATAAATATATTAATAATAAGGCGAAATAAATCTACTCTTATAGATGACAAATCACTCTCCAGGAAGTACAGAAAATCTTAATTGATGAGTGTTTATTTTATTGCACAATTAACAGTCTATATTTTCCTTTGGTCAGGTATAAAGAATTTCCGAGAACAACAGTTTTAGAGAAAACACATCGGAAACATACGTTAGATATGTCGAATATGTCCTGTTTTGAAAATATCGCTTCAAATGGAAAATAGATTGAAACCTGCACAACTATTGGGTTTCCAGCACGTCCATTCAATCCGAATGTATGCATAATCGGACATTACTTCGTTTTTGCAATAAAGTAATATTCATATGAAAAGCCGATGACCGTCAGATTTGATGACATTCTTCTCGTACATTGCCTTCCGCTTAATATCATTCGAAAAAGGTATAAGCAACCGACAAGTCGAAGGAATCGCCGCAGCTCAAAAGGAAGGGAAACGGTTCGGACGCCCAAAACAAGCCGTTACAGAGGCTTTCAGGCCATCATACGACGAATGGAAAGTAGGGGACATTACCGCCGTCGAAGCTATGAAACGTTCAGGAATGGGAAAAGATACGTTTTATCGTCGTGTAAAAGAATACGAATCGACTGTTACAAGTACGCAAAGTAAACGACATATATATATGGGAACGACGTCCGACATCGTTGTTCCTACCCTTAATATATGGACGTCGAAGAATCGAAAAGGATTCAATCGGCGTCTTTTTATTGTTTTCATTTGAAACTTGAACTTCAATGTTAACCAAAGCCCCCATCGGGGTAATCGGGATCACTTTGCCATGAAAAAGGGAATCAAAATTCACACGCATTTTCCGTAAATTCGATATCAGCAAGTTACAATCAGCGGAGAGGGAATCGTCATTTGGGTCTAATCCTTGCTGGATTACCATTGACGCGAGGGGAAACAATGTGTTGTGCAATATTTGCGTTGCGAACATTGGTGAAACCTTGACCGAATTAACGTAAAAATATGTACAATATGCCCATGTATGTAACATTAACTTTAAGGGGGTATGTCGTTGAGCAACTGGCTACCGTTTATTATTGTCACACTTATCATAATTATTGGTTTCGTCAAAACCATCTCATCTTACCGAAAAACAATAAAAAACCACAACTTCGCAATCGAATATATGAATAATTATAGAGAATTCTGTTCACCGTTGTTTCAAAACACTTTCAATAGCGACAAATATCAGTGGTTAAAAATGAATTCGTCAAAAATACAAACGCTTATGGGGTCGTTTGGTATAGCGTCAATGTATAAACCGCCAGGCGCAAACTATTACTTTAGTAACCATCAAATGATTATAAACGGCATAAGCAGCATTAGGGAATCCTATTCACACATGGATAATGGTTTCGGATTGAATTTGGATCGTAAAATACTGCAGGAAACTATCCGCATGATAGATGACATGTTGCTTACGTTTATAGGCGCTGCGGATAACTGGGTAAACGAAGCACAAAAGGAATTGAAAAATCCGTTAATATGGCTTCGAGAAGGTGTGCGCTTTGTTGTCACAAGTCCTGTATCTTTAATGTATTGGTCGGGACTAATACGGTATAGGACGTACAACACGCTTTCAAATAACTTTTTAGTCAAGCTACTATCATTCCTTATTGGCGTAATAGGCTTTGTCAGTTCAATTGTTACTATTGTAACTGGTTATACGCCATTCAGATCGTTGATAGGTTTTTAGTTTATAGACTGTCCGACCGCTTTCGCGAAGGAATAGCTATATTCGCGGTACTGGAACGCCATATTAAGCACGGTCGAACAAGTAACCGGAAACGAGAGCGTAAAGATCGCGTTTCAAATCTAGATTAGTTCGGGACATTCGCCCCAGTCTTATATATTTCGTCAGTCTTTCAGAATCACCACGTATCGCCTTCAATTGTTTTGCAGGGTACGTTTGCCGATAAAGAAAAGACGCCCCGGAGAAGAGCGCCTATTGAGTCGTGGGTAAATGCCATTCCATTAGTATTAAAAGCCTGTACTCCCTGACTACTCCACACATGTGGAGTGCTGTGTGTCGCTAGTAAGAATGCAGTGATATAAACCATATTTACCTAGTAAAATGCCCAAGCTGAGCACAAGCTTGGGCATTTTACTATAAGACAACATACACATTAGGGAATATATGGGAATATAGTTATGTGAAGCATACTTGTTGGAATTGAAACGGAAGCTCTATAATGGGAGGGAAGATTAACTTTTGTTTTGAAAAAGAGGTAAATGAAAATGACGACCACACCTTCGCATAATCCGAACGATCCTCGTGTTATCCGAACGCGACAGCTGATATTGGACGCTTTTATGTATATGCTTAATAAAAAGGATTTTAACTCCATAACAATCAGTGATTTAACGAAAGTAGCGACGATAAACCGGGCTACATTTTATTCCCATTTTCCAGATAAATTTGGTCTTCTAGATGCGTTATTGTCTGATGCGTTTATGGATTATGTCCATAGAAGAGTACCTGAAAATGCGATTTTGACGGAAGAAACGGTAAAAAATTTGATTCATTCCTTATGTGACTATCATGAATCATCGAGCAAGCAATGTGTAAGAAACTACGAGTCCGTTGCCCCGTTAGTGGAGAAGAATATTATTGTCGAATTGGAGAAATTTGTGCTGCAGCTATTATCTAAAACCTATGCACAAGAAGATGGCAGGAGTTTGGAGCAAGCGGCAACGATTATTAGCTGGTCCATTTATGAGATTACTTATCGCTGGTTTATTAAGGGGAAAATCGAAACACCTATTGAGTTATTCCATAATATCGCTCCTTTTTTTTCATTTTGGATCGTTTCCGAAGCGAACTGAGAAGAGGCAGCAGGCTGTTATAGCCTGCTGCCTTCTTCTGTTTACTGGCCGTATACGGTAAAAAAACAACATATACAGGGATTTGTGCTTTATGCGACAAATTTAAATTATTGATGGTTGAGGTGCCTTGAGACGGGCTGTATGATAACACTTGTATCATAAGTAACAGATGTTGTTTAAGGAGGCGTTACAATGAGTACAACTTATAAGCCTGAGGTTCAGGTTCCAAGTGTTTTCCATAAAAAAATAGGAGATATTATCGTTACGGTAATATCGGATGGAAATGCGGAATTAGGCTTGGAAGTCTTCTATGAACTGGAAAAGGACGAGGCCGTTAAAATCTTGCGAGAACATCTCCAGACGGTTCCAGCACACATGAATACGAATGCATTTATTGTGAATAACAACGGTCATATTACTTTAATTGATACGGGACTGGGGCAAAAGATGGGGCCTACCGGAGGCCGCTTGCTGGATAATCTGTCAGCCGCAGGCTACTCCGCCAGCGATGTTGATACCGTTCTTTTAACCCACATGCATCCGGATCATATTAATGGATTGATCTTGGAGGACGGAACGAAAGCTTTTCCAAACGCAGAGGTCATCGTTCATGAAAAAGAATATGAATTTTGGATGAATGGCAGCGCGGAAGAGCAGTTGCCTGATGAATGGAAAATGATCGTTACAATGGTTCAATCGGCAATGGAGCCCTATAAAGATAAGGTTGTGAGATTTACAGATTCCGTTGGCCTTCCTGGGATAACGGCTATCGAAGCCCATGGGCATACGCCCGGTCATACGGCCTATCTCATTGAATCGGAAGGCGACCGGCTATTAATCTGGGGCGATATTATCCAAAGTCCTGTTATCCAGCTGTCAAGACCGGAATTGAAGATCGCGATGGATATCGATTCTGAGCAAGCTTTGATTTCACGCCTAAAATTGCTTGATTTTGCCGTTCAAGAGAGAATTAGAGTGGCAGGCATGCATTTGGATTTTCCGGTTTTCGGATATGTCAAAAAAGAAGGTAATCGTTATATTTACGTGCAAGAGCAGTGGAGAGCGAACGACATTTAATGAGTTTGAATCCGATATGAAACAAGTCTAAGGTTTCTCCATTTTCATATTTTTAATTCAGCAAAATGATTGTTTTCCTGAAGGAAAACAATCATTTTGCTGCTGCTTATTATCTACGATTCATCAATGCCGTGAGCTTTGAAAATATCAAGCACGTCATTCATACACACAGCAAATTCGAGGTGAATACCAGTCGCAGTATAATTTTTATTCTCTAACATCCGTACTCGACACATGTGGAGCGCCTAATATTGATGGTACGAAAAGAGATGTGACAATGCTGGTGAGGAAGTTGAAAGATAGGCAGGCGATTCGCAAAGCTAGTCATTTCGTGCGATACTTGAGTAGATCAAAAAGATATTTATAAAATATAGAGGTTTAATAAAAGATGAGGTTTATGTTATGCCAAAAAACGATAATATGCTAGCCATTCTATGGATGTTGAATACGGGCGTAAAAATGACTGCAAAACAAATATCCGAAAAGTTAGAAATAAATATAAGGACAGTTTATCGGTATATTGATGCACTATGTGCCAGTGGAGTGCCTATAATATCCGACCCAGGTCATAACGGCGGGTATAGTTTGATGAATCATTTTATTAGAGCACCTCTGCTATTTGATATTGAAGAAAAGAAGGCACTCCTTCATGCTGCTATTTTTGCTAAAGGAGCTGGATACCCTTTGAGTGAGGCATTAGACAATGCTACATCAAAATTGAAAATGTATTCGAATCAGGAGCAGGAAAGTATACTTAGTCGTCATTTAGCCGGATTTGAAGTTATAAACCGTGTAGGAGACCATTCTGTTCAGCTGGTATTGGCGGAATTGGAGCAGGCTGTAGCAAACGAATTCTCTGTAGAAATTGATTATCGCACACGCTATGAAGAACAACCCAAGAATAGAGTGATAGACCCCTATGGAATGCTTTACTGGAACAATAAATGGTATACTGTTGCATTTTGTCATCTAAGGAATGAGATCCGCAGCTTTCGGGCAGAACGGATTCTACAAATTAAGCGTACTCAAAAAATATTTAAGCGTTCCGAAGCTTTTTCGGCCCGTGAATTTTTTATGCAAAATTTGTTACCTGATTTAGTGGACAAGGACGGGTTAATTTCTTTAATTATCCGTGGCAGGTCAGAGGCATTGGATGACTTATGCCTGCATTGGTTTTTGGGGCATCATCTGAAAGAGCGGACATCAAATCAAGCAATCTTTTTACTTGAGGAAAATTTAATTCATACATATGTACCTAATTTTCTCCTATCCTACGGGAAATCCATTCAAGTAATCGAACCAGAGAGTTTGAATGAAAAACTTGTTGCTGTTGCGTCGGAGTTATTGGAATATTACCAACTTTAATAGCTTCACTGACAGTAGATGTCAGTGAAGCTATTTTATAATGATTATAATCATGGATTGCCGATGGACGATTGGTATCCTTGATGAATTGTAAAATAAGGAGAACTTGCACATGAATAATACGGTATATCTTTATGTATTTGACACAATGTCAGACTGGGAAATAGGTTATGTAACTGCCGAATTGAACTCGGGAAGATATTATAAAAAGGGGCTGACCGCATCAAAAATAGTTACCGTGGGAATTGAAAAGACTTCTGTAACTACAATGGGCGGATTGAAAATACTGCCTGACATCAAACTGGATGAGTGCTGCATTGCAAGCACAGATACATTGATTTTACCCGGTGGAGATACATGGACAGAAACCATTCACCAGCCGATCTTAAAAATCGTTGAAAGGTGTTTGAAGGAAGGTATATTGGTTGCAGCTATTTGTGGTGCAACAATAGGACTTGCCCAGACAGGATTGCTGAATTCACGTTGGCATACAAGCAATGATCTGGAATACCTTAAAATGATCTGTCCCACTTACACGGGCGAAAAGTATTACAAAAAGGAGTCTGTTGTAACTGATGGAAAACTAATTACAGCATCTGGAATAGCTCCGTTGGAATTTTCTGTACATGTCTTGAAAGCTCTGGGCGTGATTAATTCAAAAACATTAGATGCCTGGTATAGTCTTAATAAGACTCATGAATCCAAATATTTCTATGAGTTAATGAATTCCCTCCAATGAAAGGCATAAGCATAAGTCCCAGGTGGTCTTGCCGCCAGATGAGGACAATACGTGTAGAATTACAGTGACTGACACTCAAGTCATGTGGAGAGTGTCTGTTCGTTGATTTATATGGGGTTTGAGTGAGTAGTTGGGGGAATGGGGACGTGAGCAAATTCGCGTCCTCATTTTAGTGCTATGTAGGTATGGCTGAATACATTTACATTTGGTGAAGGCTTATAACGAAACCACCATGTTTCAGGATATCCAGTCCGATAAGGCCATTAATGGAATTGATGTTTTCATGAAAGACGCTAAAATCTAAGCTGATGTTAGTCATGGTCATGCTACCTAACTGGATTTGATCAACTTCTTTTCGAAACGAATATTCATCTGCACCGATCCCAAAGCTTGGCACAAGTTTATCACCATTTTCGAATTTGATACCGATCTCTGATACAACATCAGAAGATAAGAGAATGCGCCGCGCCAGTATCAATTACCAAATTGTCGATTGTTAACGAGTGCGCTCTATAACAGATCGTCAATGATACGTGAAGCAAGCCATCGATATAATCCAACTGCATCTCATCGGCTCCTGTAGAAGGGATTTCTTCTAATCTCAATAGCTATTTTAGCTTGGCCCGTATGATAGACGATGTGGTTATCTCTACATTTCAACAGTTCCTTGGTTGCTTCATCTGGATCTTGAATCGCTTTGATTAAGGCTACTTCGTCAACATATTGAGTAATGTCTTCGGTATAAGAATTCAGAATTTCCAGAAGGACATATTGATCGGGGTAATATTACGAACAACTTCTTGCCATTGCATAGCATAACGCCTCGCTAACGGGTATTTTCTTTTCTTATTATACCAGACTTTCGGCATACGCCTATCTCAACGCTGCATATTGATCTGAATAAGAGGGGCTCACTACAACTATGTCTTATATCAAATAATTAAATGGACTTACAAATACAATTAATCAGTTAGTAGTTTAATAACGGCCATTTAGCAACATTGCGACTACAACTACGATGAAAAAAAAGTTTTGTCATATCGCTAAAGATTGTTTTGCATTGAGTGACAATACCCTCATCATTTTTTTTAATTTACATCAAAAAAGCTGACGTCATTCTCCCCAACGTCAGCTTCTTCAATATCAACCTCAAGTCAAGTACTTATAAAGCTTACCTTCCACCAAATGCTCTAGTATTAAATTCATGTGCACAACAGAGATGGATTGGCCATTCTTATCAAGCATCGTTCCTTGGATGGCGCTTTGAGGGTCCGGATGTGCTTTGCCGATATAATAGAACTCGCTTCCCTCCGCATCGTCTTTTTTGATGAACACATGCAGGTTAATGTCGAGCTCATCTGCCTGAATAATCGTGCGGACCTCATCTGATTCAAGCGTTCTTCTGCTTCGGGTTGACCATTTCAGAACATCAGGAGATATAAATTCCTCCTGATAGTTGGTGCTAGCTTCGACGCCTTCATGCTTGTGGTAGGTGACGAAGATGGGACAAGTCTTATACTTCGTTTTGTATCCATACATGGTGGAGCTTTCGTCACTAAACCAATTCAATAGTTTGCAGGAGTCCTTCCTGGAATACTTTTTATATAGGGTAAGCTGTTCATTACAATCATATTGCTCATTAATATAAAAAGCGGCTTGAACGATATCGGTGAGTATTTCCCTGAAATACACATTGCTTTGAATCGAATGGGACATTGCCGAGTGAAATAAAAACTGTTGTTCATCTGTAAAAACTACGATGGGGGTATCGCCATATTTTTTTCTCGTGGGTTCGGTGAAAAAGGACAGGTCGAGCACACGTTTAACGGATTCCAACGTCTCCGAATCTGTAGAGCATCTCTCTTCCATGACAACATGTAAAAATTCCTCAAAACTAACGCTCGTCTCTGTCAATAACATGCTGAGTAGGATGATCTCATGCCTGCGTTTACCATTCAGTACCTCGGCAGACAACATAAACAGATACTTTTTCTCTTGCTCGCTTAAAAAAGGAACAGACTCCTTAATCTTCTGCAAAAAGTGATAATAGCTTCCATGTTCAACCGAGAAGATCAGTGGATCAATGGAGCCGTGCTCCAGGAAATCCATGAGCGTCGGAATCCGATTCAAACGATGTTTGAGCTGGACATACTCTTCTCTCAGTATTCTAAGAGCGGTTAGGTTACTGTTGCTAATCGAGCGAAAGATTTGCTGCTTGGCGACTTCTTCGAAGTTGATTGTTGAAACCCCATTAATATAGCTAGTGTCTTTCATATGGCGACGGATATTATCCTTGTTCTGAGACTTATCTCCTGAGAGAGCGATGGGGATCAGATAGTTATTTTTGTAATTTCCGATAAAGTCGATGATCTACGTGTTTACGTAGACCGCGTCCAAGTTGTTGAACGAATACAATGTTGGACTGGGTCTGACGCAACATGACAACCTGGTTTACACAAGGAATATCAATTCCTTCGTTAAAGATATCCACCGTCAGGATATAGTCCAGCCGCCCATCTTCAAGATCAGTTACAGAACGGAGACGTCTTTCTTGAGAGTCGTCTCCCGTCAAGGCCACCGTGTCGTAGCCTCTCAAATTAAGTAGACTAGATAGTTCCATCGCTTCTTCTTTACGACTGCAAAAGATTAGGCCTTTCACGGTCTCGCCAGAGTATCCATAGTACTCGATCTTTTCTAATAAATAGGATACCCGCTCATCCGAAACCAATTTTGAGAGCATCGTGGTATCATCGATGATTTGGCCATTAACCTCAAAATCAGTGACTCCAAAATAGTGGAAGGGACACAGCATATCTTCTTCTAATGCTTCTTGTAGGCGAATTTCATAGGCAATGTTGTAGTCAAACAGCTCATAGATGTTAAAATCATCGGTCCGCTCAGGTGTGGCGGTCATGCCGAGCATAAACGTAGGTTCAAAATAATCAATAATTCTTTGATAAGAGCTTGCTCCAGCTTTATGCACTTCGTCTATAAGAATATAGTCAAAAGCTGCGGGATCAAAGCTGGTTAGATTGGAGGTTTTAGAAACCGTCTGGACAGTTGCAAATAAGTATTTAGCCTCTGTATCTCTACTAGTACCGGATAAAATGCCGTAATCTCGATCCACACCGCCAAGGATTCGCTGATAATCGACCATAGCCTTCTTCAAAATCTGCTCTCGGTGTACAACAAACAGCATCCGGCCCGGAGCAAAGCTCTTTACATCAAATGCAGAGAGATACGTCTTACCAGTACCAGTTGCAGAGATGACCAGCCCTTTCCGCGCTCCGCTAACACGCAAGTCCTGAAGGTTCCTGAGCGCATTCCTCTGCATGGTATTCGGCGAGATTGGACTGAACAACGTCTGTGGAATGGCTTCTGGAGCCAATGGGAGTACTTGGTTAGCTTGTGTGTTTGCTTTCAGAACCTCTTCGTATAGAATCTGATACGCTTCAATCCACTGTTTGGATAGAGGAATAGAATCATTCCAGACCTTATCGAATTCACTTTGAAACTGTTCTAATAATCCACCTTGCTTGAACGACGTTAGCTTCACGTTCCATTCGTAATTGGCTTTTAAAGCGGAAGCTGTAAGGTTAGAGCTCCCCGTAATAATGGTGGAATAACCTTCTTGGTGGAAAAGGTAGCCCTTCGCATGAAACCCACTCAGATCGGATAATCGGACCTCTACGTTTGTGATTTTAAGCAGCTCTTTATAGATCTTTGGCTGGTTAAAGTTCAAATAGTTAGAGGTCAGGATCTTACCGGTAATGCCACGCATTTTGAGATCAAGCAGGTGAGATTTGATTGTAGCTAGTCCACTTTCTGTAATGAAGGCAACAGAAAAAATAAAAAATTGGCAGTTATCTAGTTCTTCTAGGAGTGGTGTCAGTACGTAATCTTTATTTTCTTTATTGTTTATCAGAAGCTTAGGCTTGAATTTGTCCAAGGACTCTTGCTGGTGATTAATAAACGCCCAGCTTAAGGAATGGTTTAGTTGTTGAATAGAGGTATTCATTCTATCTAATTAAGTCCTGTTGGATTTTATGTACTGCTGGAATGTCTGCAGGGGCCCAGTCCAAGGACGTGAGCTCATCGGGTGACAACCAGGAGATGGCAACATGTTCCGTTAGCTCAGGCTTTCCACTCAGAAGATGGCAATAGAAAGTAGATAAATGGACAATGCCAAAGTCGTATTCATGGATGGTCGTCTCAATTGCATCACCAATTTCAATGACACAGTTCATTTCTTCGTCGATTTCGCGTTTTAATGCTGTCTGAGGCGTTTCGCCTTCCTCAATTTTGCCTCCGGGAAATTCCCATGTATACGCCAGGGTTTTGGTAGCCCCGCGTTGCGCACAGAGAATTTTTCCATTTTCGATAATGACAGCTCCGACGACGTGGATGTTTTTTTTCATCATTTTCCCCTCCGGTCTTGCAGCCTGGTAAATGTAAGTAGCTTTTATTCTATTCTATTATAGTTTAAGCCGTATGGGCTATACTTTCATACTACATTATGGATACACAATGAAGCAGTCATGCTACTCTACAACATTGAACGGATGCCCATGATGTAATGGGGGCGACCAAGAAAAGCATGCCCCCTTCGAGGATGGTGTGTTCCATTTAAGATTCGAACCTGTTCCTGAGCATCGATCATTCTGGTACCGCTGGACGAAAGAGATTTGCCTGTATAGTCTGTATATCCAAATATTTATCTTAAATTAAGAAAACATTACGTTAAAAAAAGGCGGTGAGAAAAAACTTGGATTGCAGAATCAGAAGATGATTTAGGTGAAGGTGATAGTTACTCCGGTCGATATAATGGATAGGTTCGGGGCTCTGCCGAAGGCTTGCAGTTCTATCGATTTCTCATGATTCATTATAATAACTCCTTAATGGTAGTTAGATTCATAGTATGTGGTTCTATAAGGAGGTTTTTGTAGGCTATTGACTACAATAAAGAAATTGATCCGAGTGTCACGTTAGACGAGTTCAACACATGGATGCCTCGCAGCTCCAGAAGCTCCTGAACCGCGTGGACGATGTACTGATTCACTTAGAGTAGCATCCAAGCCTTCCGAGTTGTATCGCTCGATTTTTTAATGGTATGATAGACCTTCACCAAGGGAAATATTTTAACTTTAGAAATTTGTTTTTTTAAACTCAAACTAACCTGGCACGATAGGTGTCATTGCCATAAATCTGCCGCGAAATATTGGTAGTCAGGCTTTGAGAACATAGGGGGATGACATGTCCTGGAGCAAATTGAAGCAACAACTGGAGAGCTTTCTCTCTCCTGTGTTACAAGGAAGGGTCGAATACCGGGCAACCAGTTATCGTTATCTGCCTGATAAATCCGGAATTTGTTATCTTGCCGTAGATAAAAAGAACGTACTCAATATGAGTGATACCACGAGCTCAATAAGGTGGTATCAGACGGAGCAGGAAATCAAGAATGATCCGGATATCCAAATTCCGATCAACCATGATGACATTGAAGCGGTCAGGAAGGATACCAAGGGGACCGTTCCCGAGGATCGTCTTAAAGTCATTGCCAGAAGCCGGAAAATGTCAGAACTTGCAAAAGAGCTTTTGTCAGCACAGGCCGCATTAAGTAAATCCAATTTTGTCGTTGTAGCTACTAGGTTTTTATCGAGTTCTATAGATGAAAGCTTGGAGAGTCATGATATCTTATTGAATATTTTAGCTTTGGTGGATAGACGAGTTGGCAAAAAGCGAATATTAAACATGGCCGAGAAGATGAAGTTAAAGCATCCCATCGTACAGTATTTTTATGAACTACGGCGCAGCACGTTATGAACATGAACTTGCATTTATAAGTAAACCGGAGATCCATTGGAGAATAGCAAGGAGGGGCATCGCCCCTCCTTTTTGACGAATCTATTGGGAGTATGCTCTTCTCTGGGGTATGATATATAAGTGAAGAAAAAGCAAGGCCAAGAACAGATTGTATTTACTATTTCGGGATAACGATTGTCCTGGTATGTATAGAGGGGTATTGGATATGACGAAGGATAATTTTTGGCGTGATTTACCACGACCTTTTTTTGTACTGGCGCCTATGGAAGATGTGACGGATGTTGTGTTTCGCCATGTCGTCAGTGAAGCAGCCAGACCGGATGTGTTTTTTACGGAGTTTGCGAATACCGAGAGCTATTGTCACCCGGAGGGGAACCATAGTGTGCGCGGACGTTTGACTTTTACAGAGGATGAACAGCCGATGGTAGCCCATATCTGGGGAGATAAACCGGAATACTTTCGTCAGATGAGTATCGGTATGGCACAAGAAGGGTTTAAAGGCATCGATATTAATATGGGTTGTCCTGTAGCGAATGTCGCTGAGAATGGGAAGGGAAGCGGCCTGATCTGCCGTCCCGACATTGCAGCGGAACTTATCCAGGCCGCGAAAGCTGGGGGACTGCCCGTCAGTGTAAAAACAAGGCTTGGTTTTAGTAGCGTAGACGAATGGCGCGACTGGTTAACCCATATTTTGCAACAAGACATTGTGAATCTGTCCATTCATCTGCGGACGAGAGAGGAAATGAGCAAAGTCGACGCTCATTGGGAACTGATTCCGGAGATTAAGAAACTTCGTGATGAGGTGGCAGCCGATACACTGCTGACCATTAACGGGGATATTCCTGACCGTCAGACCGGATTGAAGCTCGCTGAACAATACGGTGTGGATGGCATTATGATCGGGCGTGGTATTTTTCAGAATCCATTTGCGTTTGAGAAGGAGCCGAAGGAACACAGCAGTGAGGAATTGCTTGATCTGCTGCGGCTGCATCTGGATCTCCACGATCAATACTCGCTACTTGAACCACGTTCGTTCAGCTCCCTTGCCCGTTTCTTCAAAATATATGTTCGTGGATTTCGAGGGGCAAGTGAACTCAGAAATAGCTTAATGAACGCCAAGTCAACAAGTGAAGTACGTGCGTTGCTCGATGAATTTGTGGTGGAGTGACAGTAAAGGTTCAGGTAATGGATAGGTTTACGCATATAGCCCTTTAATTGAATTCTTTAATCATTTCGTAGTAGTAAAGCACGCCTCCTTGCTGATGTGGTCAAGCCCCCATTTAGTAGACAATAAAAAAACACCCTAGGCTGCAAACTGGCGTCGGTACTGTACTGATATCATAAGGATAGAGTCCTTCCGTTTTCAGATGCGAGAAGAAGCTCTCCATGGAGGCGTTGTCTAGGCAATTGCCCCGGCGAGACATGCTGATTTGGGCGCTAACCTTTGGCAGCATGTTGTGGTAAGCATGAGACGTGTACTGGAACCCTTGGTCGCTGTGAACGATCAATCCGGTCACGTCTTTTGCTTGGCAAATGCTTTGGAGAACGTCTGCAGAACCAGCTCATTGTCGTTACGTTCGCTAAGTTGGTAGGCCACAATCTCGTTATTGAATAGGTCCTTCACTGCCGAAAGATACAGTCAGCGCTCGCCTATCCGGTATTGAGTCACAACTAAACCCAATTCTGGTTTGGTTTTCGGCTGTGAAATTTCGCTTGAGCAGATTATCAGCCACACGTTCGGCAGCCTAGTATGTCATATTAAATTGACGTTTCCGGCGAATAATGGCTTGAAGACCGAGCTTTTGCATAAGACGCAGTACCTGCGTGTGATTCATCCATACACTTCATCCTGCCACAAAAACGCTTGATCTGACGATAACCGTACTTTTCTTCGTAGCGTTTATACACGGTGAGGATGAATCGTTTAGCCTCGGCATCTCGGTCATTCTTCTTCCGCTTTAAATACGCGTAGTAGCCACCTCTAGAGACGCCAAGGAGTTGGCAGTGTTCAGCTACTTGGCCGATGTTTGCCGCTTGTTTCGATGAGTTTGAAACGCTGTTATTTCTTTCCCGCATCCAGATTTTTAAACACTTTTTAGGATCGCATCCTCCCGTTTCAACTGCTGAACATATTGCTCCTGATCTAAATATTCCTTCCGCCGTCCTCGCTCATCGAGTAGACCAAATCCACGCTTTTAACGATATTTGCGCATCCAACGATTCATCCCACCCCGATCTTGGATTCCTAAATGATCGTTGATTTGCCGATACGTCCATTTTTCTTCTATGTGCAAACGAATGGCCTCCATCTTGAGTTTCTCAGAATACGTTTTAAACTTTTGTCCTTTAATCGCCATAAAAAAATGCACCCCTAGAATTTTCATCGGATAACCTAAAGGGTACACTTCAAATTAGCCGAGTGTTTTTTTCATGTTTATCTTTTCGGAACTGTACAGCTTAATCGAACGGAGAGCATGACCATAAATATTCATTATGTTTGCGATATTGTCATGACCCACACGCTATGAAATGAAATTAGCGTGTAAGCATTGGTTCATTAGAGTTGCTGATATGTGTAGCGAATTGTAGAAGCTGATATAACGTAATGCGTGAAATAAATTAAGTGTATTCATTGAAAACGATGAGGATGGGAGATAAACCATCCTCCAGGACTAGGAGCTCTAATTTCACAAAGCAAACAGCCTATTCCTATTGGAGTAGACTTTATTATTTTTGTAGAGGATGATTTTATGTTGACTGTCGAAACATGTTGTATCAAAAGAGTTGGTAATAATGGAGAATCTGTTTCCTATCTTAATAACAAGGAACACCGTGGTGTAATCCGATAGCATCGATAGAGAAAATCCTGTTGGTTTTTAGTTGACTTTTTTTTGTTAAACAGCTCTAGTCTGACTTGAGTAGAGGTATTGATTCCCAATTCATTTATTCGTATTAGGGTTTTAAAATCATCAAACGCAATTAAAAAACATATATTGTACTAATATTCATTTACTTCTATAATATGGAACTGGAGGTGGTTGATATACTACCTACCAAATAATAGGAGGGATGATTAAATGAAAAAAATCGTTGCTTCGATGTTTGCACTCGTATTAATGTTTACAATGTCTGTCGCAGCATTTGCAGAATCTACTACTCCAAAGCAAGAAGAAATCAAAGTTATCAGCCTAACAATTGGTGATGAAACAATTGAATTAGTACAAGGTCAATCAGTTTCTATTCCAATGCAATTGATCCGACCTGAAGGTGAAATTAGTCCTTTGGAAACTTTCCCTGGGAACGGAGGACTTCTTACCTTATACGCTACTTCTACAACAGTTGAATATAATCTTGCGATGACTATTCCCGTCACACACTTCTCTGGAATATTAAGTATAATGAATATAACATCTGGTATGAGTCATGGCGCGACTCCAGTATCAGGGTTCTCAGGTTCAGTTCCTTATACAGCATATAAAGGTCACATGTATAACGCACATTTAGATGGTACAGCATACTTCGGACTTACTCCTGTAGCCAAAACTGTTCCTAATACGATTACTTGGAGAATTAATCTTTAATTAAATGGGGCTGTCCCAAAAGCAGATTTGTTTGCGAGATTAGACAGATCATTTGATGAAAAAGCGGAATAAACAGTGAATGGCAGTGCCAGGAGAGACTATCCCTGCACTGCCATTTCTACTTTTTGGTCAACCGCCGCTTTCTTGAGCAGATTGCGGGCGAGCGAAAGCCACCCGACCTCAAGGCTCACTTTTCGCAGGCCTCGAAGCAGAAAACGTCGGAATCCTCGATTGTTTTTCATCTGACCAAACACGCTTTCGGGCTCGATCATTCTCCGAACGGATAACGCGTGTCCTTCTTCACTTCGGAGTTTTTCACGGACTTGCTGTTTGTACCTGAGATATTTCATACTCACGCTGATTTCCCGGTTGCCCTTGGCTTTTGTACAAGCTTCTTTGAACGGGCAACCGTCACAGCTTTCACTTCGATAATGTCGCTTCCGTATTTCATAGCCACTTTCCGTTATTTCCTTCCCTTCATAACGAAATCGTAGCTTGCGCCCGGCCACGCACGTCCACGTATCTTCTATCTCGTCGTACTGCCAATGGTCCAGTTTACTGATATCTTGCTGCCACTTCTTCGATTTTTCCTTGTGGTAGGTACTGTACTTCACCAAGGCTTCAAGCTGTTCGCTCTCCAAATACGCGTAGTTTTCTTCTCCACCGTATCCTGCATCCGCGATCACCGTTTTTGGCAGCTTGCCGAGCGCGGCTTTTACTGTCTCCAAATGCGGCTTCAGGCAGCGTGTGTCGGTTGGGCGCTGATGTAAGCTATACCCAATAATGAACTGGTTTTCCGTTCCGATCTGCACATTATAACCGGGTTTGAGCTGACCATTGCGCATGTGGTCTTCTTTCATTCGCATGAAGGTCGCATCTGTATCGGTCTTGCTGAAACTATTCCGATCTCCGAGAACCTCTTGCTGTGTCTCATATTTTCGGAGTCGCGGCAGCAAATCTTTACGAAGGACACGTACCGCTTTTTTCAGGGGTTTGTCCTGGGGCCGGGATTGTAATTTCGATTCCAGACGCTGGACAGCGACTTCCAGTTTTTCGCTCGTCACTGTAGACGCCTCGCCAAGTTCGGCGAGGTCTTGGTCCGCCCATTCGTACGCTTCCTGCTTCTCCGCTTCTTCGATGCTGGCGAACAAGGTCTGGATTTTATCTTGCAGCTTCGCTTTGTGTTTCACGACCGCCTTGCCCCAAACGAAGGTGTATCGATTGGCGTTCGCCTCGATCTTGGTGCCGTCCACAAAGTAATGATCCAGTTGCACGTACTTCTCCTCAGCCAGAAACTGAAGAACGGTGGTAAACACCGTCTCCAGTACGTTTTTCATTCGTTCTGATCGAAACCGGTTGATGGTACGGAAGTCCGGTCTTTGCCTGCCCGCGATCCACATGAACATGATGTTTTCGCGGACCGCTTTGGCGATCTGGCGAGAGGAGTAAATTCTCTGGGTGTAAGCGTAAATGATGACTTTGGTGAGCATTTTGGGGTGGTAACTGTCTCGCCCACCGCCCGAGTAGGCTTCTCGGAAAATCTGGTCGTCCAAACGATTGACCGCCTCGTTCACAACGCGAACAAGGTGATTCTCTGGAATATCTTCTTCCAAATCCATTGGCAGATAAAGTTGGTCCATGGTATATTGAATGTACAAAAGAAGCCCTCCTTTTTAGATGGTTGCTCGACACTTCCATTTTACTAAGGTACGGCTTCTTTTTATATGGAAAAATTAAAAAACAGGGGCTGCCCCAAGCCATTTGATGACTTATGGGACAGCCCCATTTAATTACCGTAACGATGTTTTATTAAACAGGTAGTGAAGAAAAATTGATGTAGTCGCAATGCGGTAGCGATTTTCAAATGAAATTTGGTCGTAGTTACCATTTAACATTTGCTCAACATCGTTTTCATCTACTTTAGAATACAAGGCAATAGTTTGGCAAGTAATATTAAAAACCTGATTTAAGACCTCAAGAATTCCCCGTACTCGTTCATCTTCCCCGACTTGTTCCATTCCGGTAGATAACATGACCAATAGCTGTTTTAATGTGGTTAAGTCATGCCCATACTCCTGCTTATTTATTAGCTCTTCATCAATTCCCGTTATCAAACCTAACGACTGTGTTGATATATGATACTTATTGGTAACTATTTCAAACATTCGACCGAATTCATCTTCGTCATTGTTTGGTATAACTATTTTTTTAATAGAGTCCACAGATTCACAATCCCCTTTCGAATAGTAGTAGTTCTAACTACTACTAATATATCTCAATTTATGGAATTAATACAAATTTTCAATCAAAGGTAGACTGAATTAGCCAATAGTTTCCTTTTCCTGGGCCAAACCTGACCAAGAGAGAAAACTCGATCGAGTATTTCTCAACTATCCATCACATAAACAAGGGAAAATACCTGAGTTAAAGTTCCTGAAAGCAAAAAACAGGCCGCTTCGCAAAGATATATTTCTAGTATTAAAATATCTAAAAGACCACCACTATATAAGTTGGCCCAACATTACGATCCTGTTGATCAGTAAATATTTTTTCAATGAGGAAGAAGTAGTGATTGTACGTAATATTTTAATCGGTTTATTGCTGGGGCAGGAGCGTACTGATATGCTGAATGCAATCCTAACAGGTTCACATTTATATACAAGACAGGATTTAAAAGCAGTATTCAAGCTAGGATGGGTGTACTATTCCAAAAAAAGCAGCTGAAGAAGTGATGTCTGTTCCTTTTCCGTTGACAACACATATGGAGAGTGTGGCGGTGTTGGTGAGGGACGGGAAGTAAGTAACGCGGCGCTATTATGTTCTCTGCCTAGATCAATTGCAAATGTAAACCTTTGGTACGGTTCGACAACCAGTGTTTCTGATGCTCTAGTTCAGCTAATTGGGATTTCAATTTTCCCTTTTGCATACAGTATACAATTGAAATTACTAATTGATATGGAATTCTTCAACTCACTCGGTCTTCCCCATAACTCTTGATTATATATTATTTTAAATCAAACTAACCTGGCACTATAGGTGTCATTGCCATAAACCTACCGCGAATTACTGGTAGTCAGGCCTTAAAATCATAGGGGGATTACATGTCCTGGAGCAAATTAAAGCAACAACTGGAGAGCTTTCTCTCTCCTGCGTTACAAGGAAGGGTCGAATACCGGGCAACCAGTTATCGTTATCTACCGGATAAATCCGGAATTTGTTATCTTGCCGTAGATAAAAAGAACATACTCAATATGAGTGATACAACGAGCTCAATAAGGTGGTATCAAACGGAGCAGGAAATTAAGAATGATCCGGATATCCAAATTCCGATCAACCATGATGACATTGAAGCGGTCAGGAAGGATACCAAGGGGACCGTTCCCGAGGATCGTCTTAAAGTCATTGCCAGAAGCCGAAAAATGTCAGAACTTGCAAAAGAGCTTTTGTCGGCACAGGCCGCATTAAGTAAATCGAATTTTGTCGTTGTAGCTACTAGGTTTTTATCGAGTTCTATAGATGAAAGCTTGGAGAGTCATGATATCTTATTGAATATTTTAGCTTTGGTGGACAGACGAGTTGGCAAAAAGCGAATATTAAACATGGCCGAGAAGATGAAGTCAAAGCATCCCATCGTGCAGTATTTTTATGAACTACGGCGCAGCACGTTGTGAACATGAACTTGAATTTACAAGTAATCCGGAGATCATTGGAAGCAAGGAGGGACATCGCCCCTCCTTTTTGACGAATCTATTGGGAGTATGCTCCTCTCTGGGGTATGATATATAAGTGAAGAAAAAGCAACAGCATGAACAGGTTGTATTTACTATTTCGGGATAACGATTTGTCCTGGTATGTATAGAGGGGTATTGGATATAACGGATAATTTTTGGCGTGATTTACCGCGACCATTTTTTGTACTGGCGCCTATGGAAGATGTGACGGATGTTGTGTTTCGCCATGTCGTCAGTGAAGCAGCCAGACCGGATGTGTTTTTTACGGAGTTTGCGAATACCGAGAGCTATTGTCACCCGGAGGGGAACCATAGTGTGCGCGGACGTTTGACTTTTACAGAGGATGAGCAGCCCATGGTAGCCCATATCTGGGGAGATAAACCGGAATACTTTCGTCAGATGAGTATCGGCATGGCGAAAGAAGGATAAAGGCATCGATATTAATATGGGCTGTCCTGTAGCGAATGTCGCTGAGAATGGGAAGGGAAGCGGCCTGATCTGCCGTCCCGACATTGCAGCCGATATTATCCAGGCCGCCAAAGCTGGGGGACTCCCCGTCAGTGTAAAAACAAGGCTCGGTTTCAGCGCTGTAGACGAATGGCGCGACTGGTTAACCCATATTTTGCAACAAGACATTGTGAATCTGTCCATTCATCTACGGACGAGAGAGGAAATGAGCAAAGTCGACGCTCATTGGGAACTGATTCCGGAGATTAAGAAACTTCGTGATGAGGTGGCGCCCGATACACTGCTAACCATTAACGGGGATATTCCGGACCGTCAGACCGGCCTCAAGCTCGCTGAACAATACGGTGTGGATGGTATTATGATTGGGCGTGGTATTTTTCAGAATCCATTTGCTTTTGAGAAGGAGCCGAAGAAACACAGCAGTGAGGAATTGCTTGGTCTGCTGCGGCAGCATCTGGATCTCCATGATCAATACTCGCTACTTGAACCACGTTCGTTCAGCCCCCTTGCCCGCTTCTTCAAAATCTATGTTCGTGGATTTCGGGGGGCAAGTGAACTCCGAAATAGCTTAATGAACGCCAAGTCAACAAGCGAAGTACGTGCGTTGCTGGACGAATTTGGAAACAAGGAGCATGAAGGGGCGGAGGAACGCGGGAACTAAGTTGCCAAGTTTGAGTAAGGACTGAGGGCACCCGGCAAACCGAGGCCCCTTTTTGATTCAAGCCGTTGGCTTATCATATGTTGGGGGCACATCGAGTCGGGTTGTTTCCACTGTACATTCATCCCTTGTGGAGTGTTGCTCACTGTTTGTTAGAAAAGACTAATAGTTGGTGTGTATTGGCGGAAATAGTGAAGAGGGGTGCTGAACCTCTCTTTTTTTTATACATATTTCTTGACGTCACCTTATACAAAAATAATTGAAATGGAATTCTAATGCATTGTCTTGAGTCGCGTTTTGGCTGTGATTATCACTGCCGCATCCAGACATCAGGAGCACGAAAGAGAGGACTAAAATCAAGGTTGTTGTTAATTTCTTCTGCGTATTTAATCCCTCAATCTTTCTTTTTTTTTGAATACTAAGAGGCTAACGAAGGAACATATTTCCTTATACATTCAGAATAGAATTATTATTCAGATTAACTGTTGAATGTTTATGCATCTAGAAGTATAATTTCACTTAATTAACGTTAATTAATTTTGGGGTGGGAAGTATCATTGACTAAAAATAAGTTGAAAAATGTGGCGATGAAGCTGTTCAGTGAGAAGGGTTATGACGGTACAGCCCTTTCTGAAATTGCCAAGGAAGTTGGCGTGAAAACCCCGGCGATCTATGCCTTTTTTGAAAATAAAGAGGATTTGTTCATGACGGTCTTTCGGGAAGCGATGGAGTCCTACAATTCATTTGTGCAGCAGTTGTCAGATGAACAGAAGGTGCTGGGTGTGAAGGATAGTCTGCATGGAATTCTATTAAGACAATATGAATTCTATCAGCAGAACCCAGAAGCGAGTTTGCTGGTGCTCAGATATGTGATGTTTCCACCCGTATTCCTGAAGGAGACGATTGAGGGTGCCTTCTGTCATTCAGATGAGAAGCTAACCAAAGTCATAGAACAATTTATCGTAAGAGGGGTGGAAGAGGGATTTATTCGGAATCAATCTGTGGAGCTTCTTATAGACGCCTTTCTCAACTTAATGGACGGATTAAGCATGCAGTATTTCTATTATACGTCAAAGGGAATTTATGAACGTAAATTGAATCATGCATTTGAAATGTATTGGAGAGGTGCGTGCTCTTAGAGATAGAGGACAAGATTGAACAACAAGGGGATGCGAGAAATGGCAGAAGTAGTTCAAGTTAAGAGCGATAATACGGGTTCAGGAGATTATGAAAGAGAGCCCGTTCCAGATCAATTGCGAAAGAAATGGCTGTCCATGGCACTCGTCTGGATCGCCATTGGGATCGATCTATCGGCAATGTTCTTGGGAGCTCAGCTTGGTAATGGAATGAATCTTTCAGAATCGCTTACTGCGACGATTATCGGGTCGTTGATACTAGGCGTAATCGGAGCATTATGCGCGTATGTAGGCGCAAAAACGGGATTATCGACGTCGATGATCACGCGCTTCTTATTTGGAAACAAGGGAGCCCTGATCGTATCGGTAGTGTTAGGTATTTTTTCACTTGGTTGGTTTGGGGTGCAGGTCGGTTTCTTTGCTTCGAATATGCAGACCGCTTTTCATCAAATATGGGATATTGATTTGTCTTTGGGTGTATTTTCGTTTATCGGTGGATTACTGATGATGTCGACGGCCATTTGGGGATATCGGTCTATTGAACGTTTGAGTATCTGGTCCGTACCGTTACTGATTATTTTCATCGGGGTTGCTGTATTTACAGCTTTCCAGACGAAAGGTACTTCGGCTGTTTGGGAACCGATCAGTGGTTCACCGATTCCGATGGGGACAGCGATCTCACTTGTAATTGGTATCTTTATTGTGGGTACGGTTCTTTCACCTGACATCGCACGTTGGGCGCGTACACCGAAGCATGCCATAACGGCAGCTTTTATTGGCTTCGCTGTTGGTAACAGCTTCATGACGATCATCGCGATTTTCTTATCTCGAGTGATGAACACAGATGACCTAACGAATATTTTCATCGCGCTGGGGCTTGGGCTTCCTGCGATTATCGTCTTAACGCTGGCACAATGGACGACAAATACGAATAACTTGTATTCTGCTTCGCTAGGGTTCTCTGTTGTGTTTAAAAAAGTACCGAAAAAGCTGATTACCGTTATTGCGGGTATTATTGCTACGTTGCTTGCCGTATTCGGTATCTATGATAACTTTTTGTCTTTCCTAAATATCATTACGGTGTTTGTCTCTCCAATCGGGGGGATCTACACAGCAGAATATTTGCTCGTCGACCGCAAGAAATTCAACTTTGAAGGAATCGATCGCAATAAAAATTGGATCGCTCGTTCCTTGGTCGTGTGGGTTGCAGCTACGTTGTTCGCGTTTATGACAACTGCAGCGCCAGACGGATTTGGATGGTTCCAGATTACCCGTGTTCCGGCATTAGATGCGTTTATGTTTGCCTTTATCGTGCAATGGATCGTTGGCAGAATCATGACCAAGAAAGGATAACATCATGACAACATACAGAATAACAGAGTTAAATGAACAAGTAGTGAAGTACATTGCTGTCGGTGCGGCAGTGCTTGGAACAGGCGGAGGTGGTGACCCGCATATCGGTAAGTTGATGGCGCAGGAAGCCATTCGTAAACATGGTCCTGTACGCTTAATAAGTCCGGAGGAGCTGGAGGACGATGCTTTGGTTATTCCTCTCTCCATGATCGGTGCACCAACGGTGATGAATGAGAAGATTCCATCGGTTGAGCAAATGACGAAACCTTTGGATTTAATCGAAAAAGAGCTTGGACGCAAGGTGACCGCTATTATGCCGATTGAGGTTGGTGGTGGTAACTCACTCGTTCCTGTTATTGCGGCGGCGGAACGGGGCATTCCTATTCTAGATGCGGATGCGATGGGACGGGCCTTTCCGGAATCTCAAATGGTAACGTTCCACTTGGACGCCATTGATTGCAGCCCGATTACGATGGCTGATGAACGTGGAAATGCTGTACTTATGCATGCGATCGACGGTGTGTGGGAGGAACGGATGGCGCGCGCAGTTACGATTCAGATGGGTGGATCGGCTTCGATTTGCGATTATCCGGTGTCAGGGGCACAGGTCAAGGAAAGTGCGATTCCTAACACGCTCACGCTTGCGTATGAAATCGGTAAAACCTTATACGAATCTAAGGAGCTGAAGCAAAATCCAATCGAGGCGATGCTGAAGCAACTGAATGGATATGCATTGTTCCATGGTAAAGCTGTAGATATTCGCCGCCGTACAGAAGGCGGATTTACGCGTGGTGAAGCTATATTCGAAGGTACGGATGCCCAAAAGGGACGCACGATGCGGTTATTCTTCCAGAATGAATTCCTGCTCGCAACTGAAGATGGACAGTCACTTGCTGTGACACCTGACCTGATCTCATTGCTCGACCAAGATACAGGTATGCCGATTACGACTGAAAATTTGAAATACGGAGCCCGTGTTACCGCAGTTGGATTTCCTTGTGATCCAAGATGGCGTACAGTGAAGGGACTTGAGACGGTAGGCCCGCAATATTTTGGCTATGATGCACCTTATGTTCCGATTGAGAAGTTGGCAGCTGAGAGAGGGGGAGCACAATAATGGTGGATACGAATGTTAACAATATGGAAGAAATTTATCGTATTGGGATTGATGTCGGCGGAACGAATACGGATGCTGCCTTGCTCGATTCCAAGTTAAATACGATTCATACTGTAAAAGTACACACAACGCGTGATGTCAATGAGGGTATTAGCGAATCGATTCGTCGGCTGTTGTCGGAGAGTATTGTTGATCCTGCGCAGATTCGTTATGCTATGCTTGGGACGACGCATTGTACGAATGCCATTGTGGAACGTAAGCACTTGGGAAAAGTTGGCTTGATTCGTATCGGGGCGCCGGCGACAACCGCGGTTCCACCTCTGGCGGATTGGGACGATACACTGAAGTCCATTGTTGGTTCCCATGCCTATATCGTTCGCGGTGGTTATGAGTTTGACGGCCGAACGATTGTTGACCTAGACGAAGCGGAAATGATCAACTGCTTTACGAAGATGAAGGGTAACGTCGAAGCCGTTACGATTTGCGGCGTATTCTCTCCCGTGAACACATCGCAGGAGAAACGCGCTGAAGAACTTGCAAAGCAAGTGCTTGGTGAGGATATGCCTGTAACGCTGTCGCATGAGATTGGAAGTATTGGACTGCTGGAGCGTGAGAATGCTTCGATGTTGAATGGTGCGTTACTTAACGTCATCGCAGGTGTAGTAAAAGGTTTCGAAGAAGCGCTTCAAGGCTTTGGAATAAGTGCAAGTGTCTATATCTGCCAGAACGATGGTACGCTGATGTACAGTGAATATGCTCTTCGTTATCCTATTCTGACGATTGCTTGCGGACCAACGAACTCCATTCGTGGTGCAGCGCACTTATCGGGTCTTGATGATGCGCTCGTTGTAGATATTGGCGGTACGACGACAGATATCGGTGTTCTCTCGCAAGGCTTCCCTCGTCAATCATCTGCTGCCGTGGAGATTGGTGGGATTCGGACCAACTTTCGAATGCCAGATATTTTATCAATCGGCATCGGTGGGGGGACGATCGTTCGCTCGGATGCAGCGCAGAATCAGGTAACTGTCGGTCCCGATAGTGTTGGGTATGAGTTATTGAAGCGTGGTGTGATCTTTGGTGGGGATACACTCACCGCTACGGATGTGGCTGTTAAGCTTGGACGATATGAGTGGAAAGATGCGAAGATGGAAGAGCTTGATGAATCGATCTGCCGTAGAGCAGATGAGATCATTACGCGGGATATTGAAGATGCAATTGATCGTATGAAGACAAGCGCGGATGCGGTTGACGTCATTTTGGTTGGGGGCGGAAGTATCCTTGTCGCTGATCAGCTTGAAGGTGTAGCACGGATCGTCAGACCGGATCACTACGATGCTGCGAATGCGATTGGTGCAGCGTTAGGTGAGGTTAGCGGAGAGACAGAGCGGATCTATTCGTTAGATGAAATGACATACGATCAAGCGAAAGAAGATGCTCGTAACCATGCGATAGAACAAGCGGTTCTTGCCGGTGCAGATCGTGAAACTGTACAGATCGTGTTGTCTGAGGATATTCCGATTGCATACTTGCCGGGTAATGCTTTGCTTGTGAAGGTGAAAGCGGCTGGACGATTATAAGGTGAATATGGATCTGCTGGAATCTTATTAAATTGAACGAAACTCGCTTATTGCGGGTTTCGTTTTTTTGATTGCCCAAAAACAACAACTTTAGTTGCTTGAAAGGAAAAAGATAGGAGTGGTATGTTTGCATTATTATTCAATTCTGGATGAGTAGCAATGCGAGAAATTGAAATATATAAAATTATTTATTTAAAATTATGACTGTGGTAGTGTAAATGATGAACTGCTTGATAAAAATTACCTAGTATTGGAAGGAAGAGTGCGTGGTGAGGAAGAGAATTGTCTCGATTACAAGTTTGCTAGCTGTAATAGTATGTATGGCATTCATTATAATTTTTAATAATCAAAGTTTGGCTTCTGCGAATATAGTTCCAACACCAATCTTTGCATCTGAGGACACTACAATAATTTACGAGGGTCTCAATGCTGGATTGGTATATGAGAAGGGAAACCTCGGGTATCTTGATGTAGGCTATCAAGGGTCATCTGGTAAGCCCTTAGAGGTTCAAGTATTACTAAAGTTTAATTTGCCACCAATCCCTGCAGGGTACGAAGTTGAAACTGCAAACCTTTATCTCCCTGTAACAGGTGGCACTTTTCAACCAACAACTGAGTTCTCGCTAAAAGTTTCTACTAGTACAGATCATAGCTGGAAACAGGATAGTGGAATAACGTCGCCACCAGCTCCAACTTCAGGGTCTACACAAACAAGATTATTAGCTAATCATGTCCCCATACTTAAACCTACACTAGCTCCCTTTAATTTTACTAGCTACATAACAGAGGAATTCGCTAAAGCTGATCCTAGAGCAACCTTTATTCTTTCAGGGATGACAGCTCAAGAAGCAGCTCAGAATGGAATACTGAATGCTGATCATTATATACAAATGACCGAAACGAATGTGCAACCCGGCTATCTGGGTCCGTATTTGATTATTACATACTCTGAAATTGTCGACATTCAGATAACAGGAGTTCAAGATGGCGGTCTATATAACACGAATGTAACGCCACAATTTAATGGAACAGCCACTTTAAATGGAAATCCATTTACAAGTGGAACACAGGTTACTGGTGAAGGTTCATACACGCTAACGGTTACAGCCGGTAACCAATCAAAAACGATTCAATTTCGAATAGATAAGACTCCTCCGACTGGCACTGTCGTCATTAACTCTGGAGCTGTCTATGCAACAAGTCAAGAGGTAACACTAGATATTACGCTAGGATCAGGAGTGACGGATGTCGTTAGCGTGCAGTTCTCCAATGACAATGTGACATGGTCAGATGAAGAAGTATACAGCGCAAGTATGAGCTATACATTGCCAGCAGGTGATGGCAGCAAGACGGTCTATGTGAGATTTATCGACCATGCGGACAATATTGGATCAGCTCAAGATAGTATTATTCTGGATATGACAGCTCCGATTGTCACAGGTGTTGCAGATGGAGAGAGCTATAATTCCTCACGAACCATTACCTTTAATGAAGGTACCGCAACATTGAACGGCAAATCCTTTATAAATGGCTCGCCTGTGGACGATGAAGGCTCCTATATACTTGTTGTTACGGATGCCGCAGGTAACTCGACTACAATTACATTCAGCATCTTTAAATATAGAGTAAGCTACGACGGAAATGGAGCTACTGGAGGACTTGTACCCATAGATAGTCAAACCTATGAGACTGGGAATCATGTAACCGTAGCTGATAATACTGGAAGTTTAGTGAAAACAGGATATACATTTAATGGTTGGAATACCGAAGCAGATGGAAGTGGGACAAGCTTTGCAGCGAATGAGACATTCAATATAATCGCAGCTAATGTCACACTATATGCAATGTGGGATGTTAATCATTATACAGTGACTTTTGAGTCAAATAGAGGAAGTGTCGTAGCACCTCAGAATAAATCATATAACGAAATGGCAACCGAGCCGAGTGCACCAACGAAACCAGGTTATACATTTGGTGGTTGGTATAAAGAGATAACATTAACAAACCAATGGATCTTCACAAAGGATATAGTCACAGGGAATACGACGTTGTACGCGAAGTGGATTGGTAATAGTTCTTCAGGAAGTAGTGGTAGTGGAGGAGGAGGTTATATTCCAACACCACCACAGAATTCAACGGTATATTTTGAAACCAATGGCGGGAACGTTATAGTCAGTCTATCTGTAGCAAATGATTCAAGGCTAGCAGAGCTACCGACCCCTACCAAAGAAGGATTTACATTTGGAGGCTGGTATCAAGATGTTGCGTTGACCCAAAAGTGGGATCTTCTAACGGACCGTGTGACAAAAAATATAAAATTGTATGCAAAATGGATTGCAAACACCTCCCCAGATCCGAAGCCGGGGCAAGAACCAGATGGACCGAAACCAGAGCTTCCGGCTGTGAGTTTCGATGACATTTCGGGACATTGGGCAAAAGGAATGATTGAGGAATTAGCTAGTCGAGGGATTATTACGGGGTATCCAGACGGATCTTTTCATCCAAATGAATCCATCCAGCGCCAACATATGGCCTTGATATTCGTGCGTGCTTTCGAGTTAGAGCCTACACGTGAAGCGGTAACTTTTTCTGATGTATCGTCAAGCCATCCGTACTATGAAGCCATTTCGTCACTGCAACAAGCAGGAATTGTAGACGGAACGAATGGTAGATTTAATTCAAATGAACCCGTGACACGTGCACAGATGGCAAAAACTGTAGCACTTGCCCTTAAGATAAAGCCAGGTGGAACAAGTACCTTCCAAGACGTACCAATGGCGCATTGGAGTTATCATTATATCGCTGCACTGGCAGATCTAGAGATTGTACTAGGTGATAAAGGTAAATTTAAGCCAAATGAGCCTGTGACACGTGCAGAGTTTGTCGCCATGATGTACCGGGCATTGAACCTGACAAAGTAAAAGAGAAGTAGTATAAAGGCCCTTCTAGCGAAGGGCCTTTATATCGTTTATACTGAGTAGGCCAAATAACTTCCTAGGAGTTGTCTAACGGATCATGATCAAGAAAGAAGTCGCACACATACGCAAGCAATTTAAGCTGGATAACGATTTGCTGAACATTGACGATATACTCAACGTGTACATTATGAAGGAAACGAATGAAATCTATCACTGGGAGCGGCTGCCGTTTGGCTTAGTGGACAGAGAGAAGCAGGAGCTGTATATGGGCAATTTCAAAAAACTGCTGACCGGTGAACTGGATCATAAGCTGTTCGAATTGAAGTTTCAGGAGAATGCAGAGGACCCGGCGCAGGTGATGCTTCACCAAGGCTTGTCGACAGGCGATCCGGAAGAATGGCAGGACCTGATGCTGCTGTTGGTGGACAAAATGATGGCAGATACCAAGTATGAACGGGATACGGTCATCACGTTTGTACGCGGACAGTACTATCGGCCGACGAAGGCCCGGAATGAGGAAGCTGAAGAGAGCGGGAAGGACGAAGTGTTCGGTCATCCGTTCATTCTGTGCAGCGTGAATTCCACGGAGAAGCAGCGGAAAACGCTCCTGTTCGATTATGTGGAGAGAGAATTTAAGTACAATGTCATCGTGGATCCAATCATCAAATTGAGTTCGCCGGAGGAAGGGTTCTTTTATCCGAGCGTGACGGACAATTATTCCGATGTGAATCGCATTCTGTATTGTACGGGAAAATCCAATTTTCCGAATCCACATTTCATCGAACATGTTTTGAATGCCGACAGGTCTACGACCGCGATGGAGGAGAGGGGCATCTTCGAAGAAATCGTGAAGGAAGTGGCGGGCGAACAGCTTGACGGAGCTACCCTCGCGCATGTGTATGAGGAAATCCACCATGTCATTGAAAACCACCAGGAGGAGGAACCTCCGAAGCTGGATTATAAAGATGTGGAACGGGTGCTGACCGTAAGCGGTGTTGAGAACGTGACGCCGGAAAAGGTGGAACAAGCGTTTCAAACCGTTGTCGACGATACGAATTATGAACTGAAGGCGAGCAGCGTGATGCGAAATTCTCGTCCAAATCGATTAAGATTGATACCAAGGTAGCCACGATTTCGGTCAGCCCGCAGGATTTAAGGTATGTGAAGCAGGTGAATTATCAAGGGAGACGATGTATCTTGATCGAGGTTGATGAGGATGCCGTCATCGAAGGGTTTACGCTTAGTACAGAGACGCTATTATAAACTCGTTCATCGTATAAGATTCAGCATTGTATGAGAAAACGGAGACCTCCTTTTAAGAGGTCTCCGTTTATTGATGGCTCCAAAGAGCATTTTATGTTCCCGGTACGTAGTCCTCGTCGATGATCAGAATGGGTTTAATCGTTTTGCCGGTCGACGAATCGTGCGAAGCTTCATTAATCTCATCAAATTTATAAAACTTAACCAGTTGATCGAACGAGAATTGCCCATCTTTGTAAAATTGAATTAACTGTGGAATGGACAATTGTGGAACCGCATTTCCCATCAGCACACCTTTGATTGTACGGTTGAGCATATTTAAATCGGCGTTGAAATTCACTTCGACTCCATGCTTGGAAGAAGCAATCGGTGCTGCGACGCCCCCGACAGCCAAAATTTCGATGGAAGTTCGCGCCACAGACGGAACGCCGGTTGTATCAATCGAATAGTTAACGCCTTTATCGTTCGTGAGTCTTTTGATTTCGGAAAGCACATCGACATCTTTACTGTTAATTGTATGGGTAGCACCTAGTTGTTTAGCTACTTCAAGACGGTTATCGTGGATATCCACTCCGATGATCTGGGAGCAGCCAGAAATCTTAGCAGCCATCATCGCGGCCAAACCGACCGCGCCAGTACCAAAAATTGCTATGGTTGAGCCAGGACTAGGTTTCAACCCATTCAACACGGTACCGCTGCCTGTTAAAAAGCCGCAGCCCAAAGGACCGACGAGACGCAAATCTACGGATTTATCCACTTTAGTCAAATTACGCTCATATACAATCGTATGTGTGCTAAAAGAGGATTGGCTAACGAAGTTATATACTGGCGAGCCATCTTCTCGTTGGAAATATAATGAACCGTCTTCTCGAGCACCACTCAAATTAAAGTTCATCCATTCCTCACAAGAAGCCGGAAGGCCGGTGAGACAATTACTACAGTGACCGCAGTATAGATAGGAAAGAACAACATGGTCACCAGGTTCAAAGCCGCGAACAGCGGAACCTACCTTTTCCACGATGCCAGACCCTTCATGTCCTAAGACAACGGGATACCACGGATAACCACCTGCACGTGCAACTGCATCAGAATGGCAGATCCCGGAGGCGACCATTTTGACCAAAATCTCGTCTTCACGGATATCGCTTAATGTTAATTCCTCGAGTACGTATGGAGAATCCACTTCATTAATAACTGCTGCTTTTACTTTCATGTTCAGTCTCCTTTTGCCTATAGATGTAAATGAATGTGTTTTGTCCTGGAATGATCAAGTCCCAAACCCGAGTCGAACTTTTTTCTCGTGAGAACATGATGTCATTCCAATGGAGAAGCTGGCATTTATGCTGCTTACTTGGTGTTGGCTTTAACCATGCCGAATGCACATAGTACCCAGTATAATAATTATCGGTGCCCTAATCAACTAAACAAAATTCCAGATTTGTTAACAAATTGAGATAAGAATCAAAACGCTTTCACGCACCCAGTTGCTGATGCTCAATCGTTGATATAGCGATGAAGCTGAAGATTTGCACCAGAGCAAGTGGCGGTCGCTATTAAATCCATATGGCTTCCTCAGGATTAGTCTTACCTTATGACGAGTGATTGAAACAAGTAGCCCTCTAGAACGATTCGGCAGGGGGTTCATAAAGCTATGGAGTCTAGGCTAAGCTAATTGACTTCATTAAATTAAATGTTTATACTTGTATAAACATTATTTTGAGGTGGTAGTATGTCGCAAATTCAAAAATGGGGTAACAGTTTAGGTGTCCGTATCCCCAAAGCATTAGCCATGGAGGTAGGACTTGAAGAGGGGTTAGAAATCGATTTTGACGTTGAAGATGGTCATCTCGTCATCAAACCACGGAACAATAAACTGGATGAGCTACTTTCGAAAATAACGCCTGATAATCTCCATTCTGAGGTTCAATCGGGAGAGTCGCAAGGACGGGAGACATGGTGAAAGAACAATATATTCCTGATCGCGGCGACTTGGTATGGCTTCAGTTTCATCCTCAATCTGGCCATGAACAGTCCGGGAAACGTCCAGCTCTGGTGCTCTCACCAGAACAGTATAATGGAAAGGTCGGGTTAGCCTTATTTTGCCCAGTCACTTCAAAAGCCAAAGGCTACCCATTCGAGGTGGTTATTCCACAGGATTTACCGATCGAAGGGGTTATTCTTTCTGATCAAATAAAGAGTCTTGATTGGCAATCTCGTCAAGCCAAGTTTATAGGCAGAGTTCCAAAGGAGATCTTGGACGAGGTTTTGAGTAAGGTCGATTTGTTGATGCACTAACCGTACATTATGATATATGAGCCGCTCCTTAGTTTGGGTTTTATGGGAGCGGTTTTTTTCCTGTAAAATACATTTAGGTATCTATCAAGAAACTATCTCTATTATTTTTCGCGCTCTACGACTTTAGTTGGTTTTCAATCTCTTGGCATTGAATTAAACTCTCTAATTATTGGGTCATAATAACCGTTGCATGAACCGGTTATGATCACAAAAGGGGGAAAATCGATAATGAGATTCATCGAATTCAGAAGTATTCTGCGGGTCACGTTAAGTTTGGCTCTGATGATGGCGCTAGCGGCAGTACCCGCTGCGTTCGCGGCCGGGACGATCGGGGTGCAGGTGAATGGTCAAGCGGTAGCGACCAAGGTTGATCCTATCATCATTGGCGGAACAACGATGGCGGCTGCCGTCGATCTACCCGCATGGTTCGGGGCTAACTTTCAGTGGGACAAGCAGGGTCAGACAATGACGGTGAAAAAGGATGGACATACCGTAACGGCGAAGCTTGGGGCGAAGACGGCGACTGTGGCAACCACGTCGGGCAACCGTGTCATTAACTTGTCGCAGCCTGTGCAATTGTTGGACGGTCGCCTGATTGTGCCGCTTCGTCCATTCGCGGACGCGCTTGGCGCGGCTATGTCGTGGGACAAGCAAACCCAAACCGTTAAGCTTACGACAGGGGACCATGCAGGGAACGGCGGCAGTGGAACGCAAGGCCCGAAGGGTGACACAGGAGAGCAAGGGCCCAAAGGCGACGCGGGCGTTCAGGGACCGAAGGGGGATGCGGGTACGCCAGGATCTTCAGGCGCGACAGGACCAGCAGGAGCGACCGGCCCGGCAGGGCCGAAAGGCGACACCGGTGCGCCAGGGCCCAAAGGTGATCCAGGCGATCAGGGTCCGGTTGGACCGACAGGAGCAACAGGCCCGCAAGGACCAGCAGGGGCGATTGGCCCAGCGGGTCCCGTGGGACCGACGGGGCCAGCTGGCACGAGCGTGACGGGAGAAGGGTTTTCCGCTTATCTTGATGGCGTAGCCTACGCCTTCGACTCTACTCTTGTAGATTGGGCCATACCGAGCACGCAATTCGATTCCGCAAATTTCAATCCGGTGACGGGCGCCTACACGGTCACGGAGGCTGGGAAATATTCAATTAAGGCTACGATCAATTACAAAACGCCAACAGCGAATGTATCTTTGGGCCAAGGTGTTAATCCGATGTTTGAAGTGACGAACAACAGCAGCTCAATCCTACGTGGCCAGCTGCCGATTTTCGATGTCAACATCGCACTCATCCTGACGATGCGGACGGTATTGTCCAGCGGCACCGTAACGATGCAAGGCGATTTTTACCTGCAAGCCGGAGATCAGCTTCAACTTCGATATGTTAACGATGGATTTACGGGTAATGTCTCGTTAGAACCGGGCAGGGGTGCATACTGGTCCGTTCATCGATTGTAATAAGTAATAAACAAAGCAGCCTTAGTTCGGTACCCCACAGGACTAAGGCTGCTTAGTTTTGTTTGGAATCTGTCGTGTTGAATGTGTGTGTTGAACGATTTAGATATCCGACTTCTGAAAACGAGTTAAAGCAATAATTAAAATGCTTCCACAAAATAAGACCCAGCAGCCTGCTGAGAACAAAAATCCGGTCTGCGGGAAAATAATCATACTCGGCAGGCTTTGCAGTGAACCCATGAGAACGAGGCTCATGATAATAAATACAGCAGTATTCCGAATCATTACAGCGAGTGCAAAGAACAGTGTAGCATAGCAGATAAAGGCTGCGAGCTTGATGACGAATAAGAAATAGAGCTGATGTAAGTCATCCGTTGTCAGAGGGGCAATAGCTGACATTGGAAGTGCCAGCAGCATACAGGAGACTAAATTAAAGATCAGCACAAGCAATGAAAACTGTACAGCAGACACCCACTTCGCAATCATGATTTGCAAACGGGAGGTTGGCCGAATAAATAATAACTTGGCTGTACCGTATGAAAATTCGTAGTTAATGATTTGCGAGACAAACAGAATTAGAATCACATACAGTATTTGGTTTTCCGTCTGAAATAAATTGAATGTCACGGTCCAATAATCGCTTAGAGGCTGACTCTGAAGTGTCGTTAACAGTAAGACCACTATAATAGAAATAAAAGATACACAAAGCATGACCCAAGTGGATCGCATGTTGTAAAGCTTCATGTTTTCGTTGCGAACTAAACCGATCAGTTTCATATAAAATATAAACCTCCTGCAAGTCCTAACGGGATTTTACTTGTTGTTTACGACGATCTTTCCAGTATCGCTGCTAATTTCCAGTCGTGCTCCATGATCCGCTGTTTCACCAAGGTTTCCTGCTATTTGATTCATACCGATTCTGCTAAATGAAGCGGGGACAGATGTGAAGGATGCATCCAGATCGGTACGGACTATACCGTTGGAGTATATGTGGAAGAATAGAGCTTGTGATGGAGGGGTCAAGCCAACCTCGATATTCCCTTTATTCGTTAGAATACGATTATGGCCCGTTAGCGGCTGCCATTTCGCTATAGTTACATGTCCGGAGCCTGTAGTCAGCGAAGCATTTCCTTCCAGCCTCATAATTTGAATATTTCCAAGAGTAGAATCAGCCGTTAATTCTTGTCCTGTATAGGAATCCAGATACATTCCGCCAAGATTGCTTTTAAATTTAAATGTATCAGCCATCAGTGGCTGCTCCGCATACACGCTTCCAAACTTAGATTGGACCGTTACATTTCGCAGCTTGTCTGCCGGCAGATCAATTTGAAGTCGGACCGATTTGTTCAGGCTAAGTGAGGAAACAGCAGCATTTTTCTCAACTGCCCGTATGTGCAGATGATCGTCTTCAGGGAGCAGGAAGACACCATAATCACTCAGCTTGGAGGCCGTGCCGGTAATTCTCGCATGAACCTGATGATCAGAACTCAAGGATAAATAAATGTCAGTTATATCGCTGCTGATGGTAATATCTTTGATATGCTGCGCTTCAATGCTTGTCGATTCGTTAAAATCAGCCGTAAAGAGACTGTTAACCCCCACTATTGTAGCAATACTCAATAATAGCAGAAGCACTAGACTAACCCATGCCATGTGTTTTTTCATCATGATATCCTTTCAAAGGTACTCTTCTCTTCTTATATCTCTTGCTGCTTGAACGCTCTAACGCCTATAAATAGAAATGCAGCATTGAGGAGGGTCCAAAACAAGAAAGAGATAAGAATGTTCATGCCCGGGATTACGGGAACGAAATTGACAGTAATCGCAAAAAAAAGAATCGTAATGATAAGAGAGAGGCCTTGATGGCGGGTAAGTACAGTTATCGTAAAGGCCAATGCTATATAAAATGGAAAAATAAACAGCTTCGTGATAAACAGCTTCATGGCTGCATGAAGATCTTCCACGTAAATCCAACCCTCAAATCCTGATGTAATTCCGGCAATTGTCATAGCTAGAGGAACACTACCCAGAACTCCAAGGAGTATATATGACAGAATTGCAATGTACTTGGATAACAGAATCCTTGATCGGGAATGAGGCCGGATCAGCAGCAGCTTCATCGTCCCCGTTGAATACTCTCTGCCAAGAATATGAATGGCGATGATCATCGAGACCAGCATGAAGAGCTGAATGAATATCTGCAATACATATGAAGCACTATCCCAATAACTAAGAACAGGCGATGAGTTGATTACATACTGCCCTATGGCCACCAACATAGTGAATGCATAAGCGGTGATCAGTGAGATCATACCGCTTCGCTGGCGATAAAGTTTCATGTTTTCATTTTTGACCAGCATCATCAGCTTCATATGACATTCCCTTTAGTGATTTGCAGGAAGGCATCCTCCAGAGGAGTTTTCGATCCGGAAGAGGAGGATAGCTCCGACACATTCAGCGTGTGCAAAAGTTTCCCGTTCTGCACAATGCCTACCCGATCACATATGAGTTCGATCTCTGAAAGCAAATGAGAGGAAACAAGGACAGCCGTATTGTCTTCAAGAGCCAGTTTCCGTATATGATCGCGTGTTTCTCTAATTCCCGCAGGATCCAGTCCATTGGTTGGTTCATCGAGAATAAGCAATGACGGGGAGTGAAGCAGCGCTTGAGCCATCCCTAATCTTTGACGCATTCCGAGGGAGTAACTGCTTACGACATCGTGAATTCTATTCGTTAATCCAACGATATCAGCCATTTCCATGATGTGGTCATGCGAGATATTCCCATGCATTCGCGCAAAATGAAGTAAATTCTGGTACCCGGTCAGATACGAATATAGGTCCGGCTGCTCGATAATAGCCCCCACATGTGAAATGGCTTTAGTAAAATCCGATTTGATACTATGACCATGAATTTTGATATCTCCTTGCTGTAGCAAGGACAAGCCGACAATTAACCGGATGGCGGATGTCTTGCCAGCCCCATTAGGACCTAGCAGGCCAAACACTTCACCCGGAAATACATCCAGACTCAATTGATCAATGACTTTCCGATTCTGGATTGTTTTACTCACATTGCGAATTTGCAGTATGGGTGCCGATTGCATGATTTCTCCCTTCAATCGTCTATTCTTTGTAATGATTCAGCATCTTTCTTAACGTTGTACTGGCTTCCTTAAATCCCTTTAAACGCCGGGTACTCCAGCGACCATTAAACTCATTCACTTTTCTTAGTATCGTATGCTCGATAGGTTCGGATGCAGGCTGGTGTGGGATGAGCTTAAACTGGCTTCGGAACTCAGAAATGGTCTGTTTCATCCAGTTGGTGTTATACAAATTACAGCGAATAGGATCAGGGAATTCATAGAAGGTGAGCAGCAAGGATCGTTGTTTCTCCCATTGATTCATTTCGGTAGGGGCAGTACTTTTCCACTTATTCAGAAAAAGCTTGAAGTTTTTAATCGAGTCTTCTCTTGTTGAAGCCTGATAGATCTTTTTTACATCGTCAACGAATTCAGGTTGCCGGTGTTTTTCAATTTTACGGAGTGTTTCTTTTTGCATGAAGGTAAATGATCTTTGGATGGCAGCATAGGGATATACGCTACAAAAGGCTTCTTTAATGCAGTTGTTTTCATGGAAAACGCCAATAAGAATTTTTTGTAGTCCCCGATTGCGTAGATTCATAAATATTTCTTTCCAAGCCGGATAATCCAATTTCGGAGCGAAACAAATATCGATAATTTCTCGATATCCTTTGTCTGTTACACCAACAATAAAATATATAAATTTATGGATTGAAGATGAGCCACGGGTTTGCAGCTTCATAAAGTCAACATAGAGGATCGACAGATTGACGTTAATCGGACGTCTTTTCCATATGTCCAAGTCAATTTCTTGCTCCATACCGGCGCCGTTATTCGCATAATTCATCTGCAATACATGCATGACAGCACTTGTGACAGCACTAGCGATATCTCTTGTGTGAATGCCATACGGTGCCGTTTGTAAAGCGGAATCATGTATGTGTCCAAGCTGATCCCTGGAAGGTACGGCATTCGGAATAAATTTGGCATGAAGGGAAGAGCTTGATGCTGCATGGTGAGCAAACTGCTGGTCTAACTGAATGTCCTCCCATACTTCACTTAGGAGCTGTTTTAAATTGTTTTTGAAATAGATTCTCAGCATGTTTTCTACATCATTGGGCAGATAGGTTGAATTTTTATTCATTTATGATTCCTCTCTTTGCTTGTTGACCTGAAATGAATGATGTCCAAGGAAGCATACAATCCAGGGAAGTCATCCAGAGATACCGGAGAAAAACCGATAAGTGTTATTCCTTCTTTCTACTCATCAACAGGGTAAATCCGGAGATCAGTCCCAGACCAGCTGCGCTGACGAGACTAATCAATAACTCTGACTTTCTAAGCCCTAGATAAAGAAACCCATTCATGACCAGGGTAATCAAGCAAAAGAAAAATATCCATTTCATTACGGTCTTTGTTGACATAAAAAACGCTCCTCCTTAATACACCCGTAATATTTCCATATTATGCTTAAAAAAGTGATGTTTAACATTGTTATACGAATTGTAAATTCAGTCCATTTGTATTACCATCATAGTACACTATGCAAAAATCAAGAGCAACATAAAAATGATAAATTAAGAAATAAATGGGTCTATGATCTACAACTGGGTTTTTGGTGATATGGAGGTAGAGCTCATCACTCTGAATACTATTCTCCAGTCATCCTCTTCCCATGACGACAACGGATTGGCAGGAGGCGATACACAAGGTAACTGAAACACTGCGCAAGGTGCCGAATAAAGGAATCGGGTACAGTATTCTAAAATACTTAGCTCCTTCCAAAGCAAGCCAGCTCCCATGTTTTAAGCTGCAGCCGGAGATCAGCTTCAACTATCATGGAAGGGTAAATCAAAGCTTGGGGACACAATTTAAGCAATCGGTGCATATGATCGGTAATTCTTTCAGTGATAAGTTCCCGGTTCCATTCACGCTGTATATAAACGCCATCGTTTTGGATGGGGAGTTACAAGTCAGATTCGGTTACAGCCGGCTCATGTACAGGAAAGAGACGATTCAATTGCTAAGTGAGCAATTTAGAGAGCAATTGATGAGAAATGTGATCACCGTTGTCGCTCAGTAAGTATCTTTAGTCATGAACTGACGCTCAAAGCCTGATTTGATCATTCGATATTTGGGCGTCAGTTCATGGTATTCATACCAAATTGGGGAGGTATTATGGAGACAGAAAAGCCACAGCCATTTGCAGAGACGGTTGTAAACAACCCGGAAGAACGGAGCGTTTTCAAGAACAGAACGTTTCTATTTTTTCTATTCTCGATCATATTTACAAGCTTGACAACGCCAATGTATATGCTGGTGGAGGGTTGGTATGTTGTTGACTATTTGAACAAGCCGGCTATGCTCGGTTTTGTCTTGATGACCACGGCAATTCCAAGACTGTTGTTAATGTCGGTTGGTGGGGTAATGTCCGATCGTTTCCCTAAATCGAAAATTATGTTTTTGTCCGATTTCATACGCTTTCTCATCTTAGTTTCGATGGCCGTACTTATGGTTCTCGGGTTGTTAAACTTTTGGGTATTGCTTGCATGTGCGGCTTTATTCGGTATCATGGAGGCTTTTTATTGGCCGGCGGCAGGTGCAATCATTCCCACAATCGTGAAGCCTGGCCAACTACGGATAGCCAACAGTGTAAATGTAATTATTCAGCAGTTGGGGAGTTTTGCCGGACCGGCATTTGCAGGTCTGCTTATTGCATTCGGATCCTTCCAGTTAACGTTTGCTATATTAGGAGTGTTGCTTTTTTTAGGAGCGGTCTGTTTATTTTTCGTACGTGAGCCGTTTACAGCTAGTCCCAAACAACAAGTAAGGCCGTCCATGATTAATGAAATCAAGGAAGGCATGATTTATATTAAGAAGGACTCCTTCAAGCTCTCCATCATCATTACAGCAGGAATTGCCGCTTTCTTCGTGTCAGGTCCTGTGAGTGTAGCATTCCCGACATTAGTGAAGGAAGTATTTAAAGGAGATGCACTTGATCTCACCTATCTTCAGACCTCATTTGCTCTAGGAAGCATTGCGGGGGGAGTGCTGCTCGGTCTGTTCCGTCCGAAGGGAAGCCTGGCGATATGGGCATACTCAGCATTCATATTGCTGTGTCTAGGAATTGTAGGACTAGGATCAGTGAATATCCTTATCTACGCCATCATAATAAGTGTATTTACCGGACTGTTATCGGCATATGGGAATATGATGCTTGTAACGGTTTATCAGTTGAGCCTGGATCAAGATAAACTTGGAAGAGGCATGAGTTTATTTACGTTAGCATCCACAGGCCTGTATCCCATATCAGCTGGGATTGTGCCGCTGCTCCTGACGAATGGCATGACGATTTCCAGCTTGTTAATGCTTAGCGGTTCCATCGCAGCTATCATTTTGTTGATTGTGGTACTCAGTGTCAAAGGGATTCGAAGGGGGCCGCAGGCTATGGAACAAGGATAGCAATATGCATTATGAAGTGATGCTCTGCTCTTCATTCATATGAAGGCAGGGCATTTTGTTTTAAATATGTTTGCCTCATACCATAATTTAGAATAAAATACAATTAGCTGGATTCTAGTAGAGTGAGGGCAAATAATGAAATTCTCCAATGATCAGCCGATCTATTTGCAAATTAAAAATGATTTTTATCAACGGGTCTGTAACGGAACACTCCGCCCCGGTGACAAGCTGCCTTCTGTAAGAGAAACGGCAGTAGAATTAGGCGTAAACCTTAATACCATTCAACGAGCGTATATGGATATGGAACGGGATGGTGTAGTTGAGAAACAACGGGGCCAAAGATCTTATATTACGAATGATATTGAATTTATAAACAAGCTAAAGTCACAGATGGCTGAAGTCCAGGTAAAAGCATTTTATAACTCGATGAAGCAGATGGGGTTTCATGATGAGGACATCCAGAAACAGCTTGCCGAAGTAATAAAGAAAGAAGGTGGGGCATAATTGCAGCAGAATTCCATAATGGTTGAGCTAGATCATGTCACTAAGCGATTGGGGAGTATCACGGCTGTTCATAATGTTTCTCTTCGTCTACCAGACCAAGGTATTGTTGGATTGCTCGGGCTGAATGGCAGTGGCAAGACCACGCTTCTTAATTTGATTGCCGGCTTAATGCGTCCCACAGAAGGTCGTGTTACCTTAAATGGGTCTAAAGTTACGCGGCAATCGGGCAAGCACATTGCTTATGTGGCCGATGATCAGTCTTTTTATGCTTTCTATACGATCCGGGAAACGATAGATTACGCCGAGAAGGTATATCCGGACTTCGTAAGGGAGGCGGCAGAAGAGATCGTTACTTTCCTGAATTTTGATATGAATCAGAAGGTGGGTCAACTGTCTAAGGGGAATAAAATGCGATTGAACACAGCCATCGCACTTGCACGCAGGGTACCGCTGCTGCTGTTGGATGAACCTTTATCCGGACTTGACCCGTTCGTAAGGGAAGAACTTCTGAAGATGTTTGTCCACTTCGGCGGGGTGTACCAGCAGACCATCGTTATATCTTCGCACGAGGTGTCCGAGCTGGAGCCGTATCTTGACTATGTCATCTTCATGAAGGAAGGAAAGATGATGCATTATGCTTCAGCTGAGGAGATTCGGGAAGAGCGGGAACAAAGTATTTTAAATGTGATGAGGGAGTATTGTGTATGACATCTTGGATAACGTTGTTTATTAAAGAATTCAGAGCAGCTAGAATATGGTTCTATTTCAATGTACTCGTCATCCTACTTGGCGCATCATCCCTATTCTTTCTCAATGAGACACAAATCTTACTCTATAGCCTGCTTGTCATGATATTATTCCATGTCATCTATCTACCTGTCTGGGTAGTCTATTCCATATTCGTCGAATGGAAGAATAAGATGTTAACCCACTGGCTGAACCTGCCTCATTCAGGCTTAGTGCTTGTTACATCTAAGTTTGCCGCTGGAATTGCGATGATGATCATATCTCTATTAGTCTGTAACGGAGTATTGGCCTTGCTGTACAGTTACATTCTGGAAGCGAATAATGATGTGGTCATCCAAGCAGTCCATTGGTTTATCTCTGAATTTTGGGTTATTCTTCTCGGCACGATGATTATGGCTATTCTCTCAGGCAGTCAAGTCATGTGTGCGATCATTATCGGGAAGAGTGTCACCCGATTCCGATTGCTTCTGGTCGCAGGCTTTCTATTGATACCAGGTCTGTTTCAAGCGCTTTTTCATGAAACAGCAGGTTACTCCAAGTTAGTATCATGGGGAATGCTAACATCGGCTGTAACAGAGTGGATTCACCCTATTTTATTGAATCAGCATGATATGGTTCATACGATAAATGTATTATCTGAACTGACTATTTTCTCGCTGGGAACCATGTTTGTGCAGCTTATTTATTCCATCATGCTCGTCTGGATTAGCAGTAGACTGGTGGATAGAGCGCTTCAAATCTAATGTTAAGCCAATCTAGGCAGAGGAGTGAAGCGATATTTATTCCCTCAATTACTCCAGCCCATGGATCGTTTGCAAGAAGCCGAATCATAAGGCAGCGGCGCGCTTGATTTGTATACCCTATGCAGGCGGCAATGCTTCCGTTTATCATGAATGGGCGGATTTGTTTCCAGAGGAAATAGAAGTATTGGCGGTACAGCTGCCCGGGAGAGGGAGCCGATTTATTGAGGACAGATATACAGAGGTAGACAAGCTGATTCCCGCATTATTGAAAGAGCTTGTCCCATTCACTGACAAACCGCTCATGTTATTTGGTTATAGTATGGGAGCCTTATTATGTTATGAACTCGCCCATCAGCTAGTGAAGCTGGAGACTGGAGCATTGCAGCATCTGTTTGTGTCCGCCTTCCGTGCACCCCAATTAGTCAGTGATCGAAAGGTGCTGCGGCACGAACTTCCAGCACATGAACTGAAGCAGTTCTTTGGTAAGCTGAACGGAATACCTGCAGAGATTATGAATAACGATGAAGTAATGAACTTTATTCTGCCTATATTGAGGTCCGATATTCAATTGTGTGATACCTATACTTATCAAGAAAGACCGCCTCTTCCATGCGGAATTACAGCTTTTGGAGGCAGTGCGGATCCGGAAGTGAGCATCCATCAACTGCAGGCATGGAAAGAGCAGACTGCAAGTGAATTCAGCTTGCACATGTTACCGGGTGATCACTTTTTCATTCATAGTCAACAGGAGTTGCTGATCGGATTACTGACTCAGAGAATGCTGGAGCTCCGAGGACTTAAGGGGCATTTTGCAAGAAATGCTGAATAATAGATCGCTTAATGAGACATCATTTCGAGAATCGTTAAATCAAATATTCGCTAATCGTTAATCCCTACATACAACAAAAGCCACCCCCAAAGCCTACGACAAACGTAGTCTTTGGGGGTGGCCCCGTTTAGCTTACATACAACTCCAATTACCTCGCCTTACAACCTACTTCGCACTAGGCAGCAGCTTGTTCAGCAGAATCGCTGCCAGCGCAGCGGCCAGGATTGGAGAACCGAACAGGTATTGCACGAAGTTAGGCAAGGTGTACAGGAAATCTTTAGGGATGAGCACCAGTGCCAACGTTATAATCATCGGGATGGCGATAATGTACATTTCTTTTTCGCCGATACTTTCGTTCTTCATGACCTGGATCCCGTTGATCGCAATGATGCCGCAGACGATGGCGAACACACCGCCGATGACGGCCGTCGGGATCGAGGAGATCAGCGCGGCCAATTTGCCCGAACATCCGAAGAGGACGAACCATCCGCCTACTGCTAGGAAGACTCTGCGACTTGCCACACCGGTAATGGAGATGATGCCTGCATTCGTGGAATAGCCGGTGACGGGCGTCGAGCCAAGTCCCGAAGCGATCAAGCAGCTGAGGCCTTCGCCGATGACGCCGCGATTAATGTTCTTGTCCGTCAGCGGTTTATCGATGACGTTGCTGATGGCAAACCAGGTACCGGTCGTTTCAGCCAGCAGCACGAGATAAATGATGACCATGGTGATGATCGCCGACAAGTCGAACGAGAAGCCAAAATCCTTAAACGGAATCTGCGGCATACTGAACCAGTTGGCGCTTGCGACGGCACTAAAATCCAGCACGCCCATGGCATTCGCCGAGAAGCATCCGATGATCAGCGCGATGATGACGGACGTGATGCGGAAGATCGCGCCTTTTGTGCCGAACACCGATCCCAGGATGACGAACAGAATCAAGGAAGCGGCCGAGATGAGGGCGAGCAACACGTTCTGATTGATGGTGGCGTCCGTGGCGCCGTAAACGTTGTCCCGGATGGCGACAGGCAGCAAGGATAGACCGACGATGAAGATAATCGTGCCCCCGACAATCGGCGGGATGAAGGACTTCACGATTTTGTTGAACACGCCCGTATATCCCAAGATCACGACGAGGACCGCGCCCACGACGCTCGCTCCGAGTACGGAGCTCCAGCCCATCTCTCCGCCGCCGCTGGCGGCATAAATCGCGACGATCGCGCCGAGCGGAACATAGGATGGACCTTGGGCCATTGGCAGCTTCATGCAAAAATACGTCTGCACGATCGTGGCCAGTCCGGCCGCAATGAACGTGGATTGAATGAGCGCGCTGGACTGGTCGGCCGACAAGCCGATCAACATCGCGATCAGGAACGGAACGACGTAGACGTCCATTGCTACGACATGCTGTAAACCTAAGATAGCAGACTTTCCGATGGATATTTTGCCGTCTGGCGGGACCGTTAAATGTGGCGACGGTGATGGCGTGTGCGCGTCATGTTGCTGGATGTTTTCTGTTTTCACTAGGATGGACACCTCGAATTATTGGATTGGTTGTGATCTATATCTTAACGGGAATGCACTTGTTCCCCTTGTACCCATACCTCGCGGATATGCTCCGGTCTTGCCAGATACATGATCTTCTGAAAAACATCCTGCAAATCCTCATGCTCATCAAAAATCGGCAGCTTGGCGGACGGCACCCTAGTATCAATCGCCTGCACGTCCCACGCGTATTGTTCTTGAATGCGTCCGATCGGCAGGCTTAGGCTTTCACCACCCCCGGCGGTTGCCAGGTAGAACGCTTCATGGATTGTAATGCGAGCGTCCTTAACGCCACGGGTTTCCGCAGACAGGGCCGTGTTCACGCCGTCTTCCAGCATTCTGGAAGAGATGACGGCTTGCCGGATGTTATCGAAGAGACTCGGCGAGAAGCCGCCGGATATATCGGAACCGAGGCCAATCTCGACATCTTTGGCATGGAGATGAGCAACCGGGAGGACGCTATTGGCAAAATAGGCGTTGGAGATCGGGCAATGCGCGATCGCGGTGCCGGTCTCTGCAAACAATTCCGCATCTGAATCTTCGAGGAAATTGCAGTGCGCCATGACCGATTTGTCGCGCAGCAGGCCAAAATCATGCAGGGCAAACGCATCGTTTTTCTGGAATCGATCTTTAACATGCCCGTGCGCCCAGTCGCTTTCGCTGCAGTGGGATTGCACGTACGTGTCATATTTGGCCGCCAGCTCGCCCAAGCCTCGCAGACCTTCATCGGTACAACTTGGAATGAATCTCGGTGTGACGACCGGATATACGCCTTGTTTCGTGGTCTTCGCCAATTCCTGTACAGCGATAATGAACTCTTCCGTGTCGGCTAAGGCCGTGGGGGTATCCGCGTCGCGGTAGAAATCCGGATTCTGTGCGGGATCGTCCATGACGACTTTGCCCACCAGCCCGCGCTGGCCTTTACTTGCGCAGATTTCGGCTAACCGCAAGCTGGCTTCTTTATGCACCGTGGCAAAATAGAGCGCGGTCGTCGTTCCGTTGGCGAGCAGGGTGCTCACCACGTCCTCGTACACTTGTTGCGCAAAATCGAGATCAGAGAATTTCGATTCGAGCGGAAAGGTATAGGTGTTGAGCCAATCATAGAGCGGAATGTCCAGCGCGGTGCCGGATTGTGCCCACTGCGGGGCATGCACATGCAAATCGACAAAGCCAGGCAAGAAAAACTGTCCTTCTTCTAATCGATGAAAGTTATCGCTGCCTTGATACGTATCGAGCAAGGATTGATAGTCGGCGTCTTCCGGCGCCACGATCCGCTCAATCATGCCGTCTGCATTGATACAATACAGATAGTCTCTTAATATTTGAATTTCCGTGGGAGATTTACTTGAAAAGGATGTACCTTGAAACAATTGCATATATTTACTCATGTTTACCGCCTTAATGTTCGTTTTTAGGAATGCTTTTGTTATTATAGTCCGTCAAAAAGGATAAGTCTATAGTTTAAAAGCGAACAAATGCAGCCTTTAGTAGAATTGGACAATAACTGCCAATTCACGAGAGTGAGTGATAAGAATTACTTGTTAGAGGGCCGGATGTCGTGATGCGATGGGAGAACTCATTTTGCAAAAAAGTCGTTAGAGAGAATACAATATACAATAGGGGTAAGTCCGTTAAAAGGGGTTATACAGATGATCGGTTTGATTGCCATTGTATTTGGCATGCTAGGAACGTTTGTTACGTTTAATTGGTTATTTGGACTCGTATACTTGCTTAGCAGATCGGCAGGCAACAGATTTTACCGCTGGGCTGTACATGATTTGGAGTTCTTGATGGTGTTGTCCTTTCCGTTGCTTGGACTAACCCAGTATGTAGCGAGTAAAGCGTATGGGCGATTCAATTGGTTTACAGCTCGGATCATGCTTATCTGCTATTTGGTAGCTTTGATTATTCTAATCGTTGTTTTGTTTAGTTTGTTTGGTTATTTCGCGGATATGAAGTCATGAGTTCGGGCTTAGCACAGGAGGTGGAGTATGAAGGGTTTTCTTTATTGCCTAGTGTTGACTGGAATCGTGATAAGCATGGCAGCATGTGGAAGTTTCTCAAACCGTAATGAGGTTTCTCAGCAAATGACTGTAATAAAGGAGCAAACAACAACACAAGAGAACCATGAGCAGGCATCCGCAACTTATCTGCATAACCCTCAATATATTGATGAAAGCCAATATCGAGGGGAAGAGCTAGAGATTGTTCAAACATTAAATAAAATGATGAGGAGTACCTTATCTGGAAATGTTGAGGGATATCAAAGTGTATTAACGAAAGATAACGATCAACAGACGAATACAAGTGAATATCTCAAGTTGTTCAAAATAACGTATTTAGCGGATCCTACCTTCTACGATGGACCATCTGAATATGTTTCAGATATGGAAGTAGGAGTCGAGGAGGAAATTTATCACCCTGAAACCAATATGCATTATTTCGGTAATGTTATTTATTTGTTTTTCAAAGAAGATGGCAAGTGGATGATAGGCGAAAGAAAAGGTTAAACATTGAACCATTTTTCATCATACTTCTTCATTCATATGCACAAATTAAGTTACAATACGATTTTAGCCGGACAGCATAACACAAGCCCGATGGAGAGGACATGACATGTATCAGTTATCCGAGGCATTAGCACAAGAGATTGTGGATCGCATGATGAATGACATTCCCTATAATATCAACATTATGAACGATCAAGGCGTAATTATCGGCAGCGGCAACTCCGGTCGAATCGGCACGGAGCATCGCGGAGCGATCAAGGCCCTTGAGAGTGGAGAGATGGTGGAGGTATGGGAAGATCAACGTTATGAGAAGAAAGGGACGAATGAGCCGATCGTCATTAATCAAGTACGTGTGGGGGTCATCGGCATCTCGGGTAACCCGGAGGAGGTTCGGCCTTTCTGTAATATCGTAAGAACGACCGTTGTGCTGCTGATTGAACAGCGGATGGCGCTGGAGTCGATGCACAGTGAAGCGAACCGCAAGAAGGCTTTCCTGGAGGTTCTACTGCATCATCAAGGGATTTATACGCAAAAGCTGCAGAAAAAAGCGATCGCCTACAACATCGACTTGCTGCTTCCCACCACGATTCTGTACATCGAACATGCAGGCATGAATACCGAAATGTCCAATCTGCTTCTGATGTTCCCCTCTTTTATCCTTGAGGCGGATATCTGCATGATTCTCGTCCAGGATGCGAAAGAGATCAAGAAGGTCGTCAAGCAACTGCTGCAAAGTCAGCCCCTGCTGAGGATCAGCGTCTCACGGCATGGAGCTCATATCGCAGACGGCTATTATCAGTCGAAATCCGCCATGAGAATTGGCCGGGCCCTGCAGCTTCCCGAGAAGATCATTCTGTACGACCAGGTGGAGTTCTTGGTGAAATTAAGCGAGTCGGAGCTTGGTACCGAACATCATATCATGAAATTGGAGGATAAAGATTCCGTCGATCTGCTAGAGACGCTGCGGGTGTTTATTCACAACAACGGCAGTATGTCTGACACATCGGCAGAGCTGAACATCCACAGGAACACGCTCCAATACCGACTGAGGCGAATCCATGACTTGACGGGCAAGGACCCGAGAAATACGCTCGACCTATTTGAGCTGACTCACGGATTGTTAAAGCTATATAAATAAGCATCGTTACACTGCCCATATCTCCGTAAAAAAAGCACGCACAGCGATATGCTTAACGCTGTGCGTGCTTGCCATTTCTTATAGCTTTAAGAGCCGTCCGATGTTCTCGCAGGTTCTCGCCACGTTTGTCGGGCCGTCGGCTAGCAACTGCTCGATGGCCGCTGCACCAGGCACGATCCCGAAGATGGCATCAATGCCTTCTTCGTGCAACACCTCAGCGCCTTCGCCGATATAACCTGCCAGTGCGATCACTTTCTTGCTCTCCAGCTTTGCTGCCTTAGCCACGCCATACGGCGTCTTTCCGAATTTCGTCTGAAAATCCATGCCGCCTTCACCGGTGAAACAGTAATCGGCATCGGCCAGCTTGTTGCGAAGCCCGGTATACTCGATCACAATGTCGATCCCGCGCTGCAGCGTGGCCTGGGTGAAGATCAGCAGACCCGCCCCCAGGCCGCCAGCCGCGCCGGCGCCGGGAATGTCGCGAATGTCTTTGCCCAACTGTTCCTTGACCACGTCCGCATAGTTCTCCAGATTGGCGTCCAGCGCGAGCACCATCTCCGGCGTCGCCCCTTTTTGCGGTCCGAACACATGCGATGCACCGGTCTCTCCGCACAGTGGGTTGGTCACGTCGCAAGCGACGATGATTTGTACGTCGGCCAGCCGTGGATCGAGCCCGCTAATGTCGATCGAAGCCAGTCTGCCGAGGCTTCCACCGCCGCGCGGAAGCGCGCTGCCCTTCGCATCCAGAAACTTCGCGCCCAGCGCCTCCGCCATACCGGCGCCGCCGTCATTGGTGGCGCTGCCGCCAATGCCGATGATGATCTTCTTGATGCCTTGATCCAGGCATTCCTTGATCAACTGGCCCGTGCCGTACGTCGTCGTAACCAGCGGATTCTTCGTTTCCTTGGTCACCAGATGAATGCCGCTCGCAGAAGCCATTTCGATGGCAGCGGTCACGCCGTCACCCATCATGCCGTATTTGGCCGTAACGACCTGGCCTAATGGACCGATGACCTCTTTTTCAACCAATTGGCCGCTTGTTGCATCCACAAGAGATTGAACCGTTCCTTCGCCGCCGTCCGCCATGGGCACATGCACATAATTCGCCTCCGGAAAGGCTTTACGCAGACCTGCCTCCATCGCGATGCAGACTTCCTTCGCCGTCATGCTTTCTTTAAAAGAATCGGGCGCAAGCAAAAATGTAGGTTGTTTCATCCCTCTCACCTCATAAGTTCATTATTGGATTGGATCATAGCTTATAGGAAAAATCCATAGAGCAATGTAGCGACAAGGGTCATTGTTCCCCCGACGATGGCTTCGTAAGGGACAAGTCCCATCCGCTGCTTGATCGACATGTTCATGCTGCCTGCCGTCACGTGGAAGTAATTGCCCTGTGGTAAGGAATCGATCACGGTCGCACCCGTGTGTACCATCGCTGCGGCGGCAATTGGAGCCGTACCCATATTCAGGATCGCCTCGCCGAATGAGCCGGTTGCCAGAATAACGCCTGTCGAAGTTGAAGCGGTTGCTGCCGCCATCAGAATACCGGCAATCGGTGCAAGGAACGTGCCGGAAATACCGGAAGCTTCGATAATGCTGACGACCTGCGTGGAGAGATCGGAATTCGAAATCAGTCCCGCGATACCGCCTGCACCCAGCAGGATGAGTACCGTTGCGGTCATTTTGTTAAGTCCCGACGCGGAATAATCCAAGATTTTGTTCGCTTTCCCCATTGCGAGCATGCCAATCACCCCGGCAATTGGGAGAATAAACATCGCATCAACTTTGAAGCTGGCCAGCAGATCGATATTGAGAATCGAACCGATCGGGTTAATCATGAGCAGGATGACGGCGACAAGCGGCGCCACGATGGCTGTTTTGAGCGGCGGATATTTGGAAGTATCGACTTCCTGCTCATTTACTGCTTCTTCAGCGGATACCATGGTTCCTTTTTTCTTCAGCATGGATGCCACGATCACGGTCACAGCTAGTCCGAACAAAGCCGGTACGAAACCTGCAATCATCACTTGGCTCAAATCCAGCTAAATCCGTTCGCTGCTGCAATCGTATTCGGATTGGGCGAGATGATATTTCCCGCCTTACCGCCGCCTGAAAGCGCAAGCAAAAGCGCGATCTTGGAGATGCCCATTTTGTTGCCGACGGAGAGGGCGATCGGTGCTACGATCAGGACAGCTACCGGAATAAATACGCCTACGGCCGTAATAATCATCGTTGCCAGGGCGAGCGCCAGTATCGCTTTACCCCCGCCGAATTTCTTGACAATGGCCTGTGCAATGGTTTCGGCTGCGCCCGATTCCATCATGACGCCGGCCAGAACCCCTGCGGCGAGCACCCGAAGTACCGTACCCATCACGCTTTGTGTTCCACCGACCAGGACATCGATGGTTTGTTGCAGATTGGCTCCGCCGATCAATGCTCCGAGGATGGCTCCTAGAAATAATGCATACACCGGATTTAGTTTTCTTAAGATGAGGATGATCGCAATGGCAAGTCCAACGAGTGCCCCGATCCAACTGATGGTTAATCCGTCCATCTTTGTATGCCTCCCTATGCTGTTTATGAATTCGCTTTCTTGTTGATTACGCTTTCAGTATAAAATGAATGGACGTAAAGAAATATTGATGAATAGACGATTTTTATTGTGCATCTGCACAATGATTTTATCCGTATAATTCCAATGAATAACGGGATGCAGTGCTCCGGATTTTGCGTTTATTCTTATTCTTCTCATGAGTACCTGCATAAAGGACCTTGGAACCTTTTCCAAATCCTAGGATATGGTTAAAATATAATGTCTACAATAAGAGCGGCGGAAGAGATCGTCGATTCGGCGGTCTGAGGAGGCAAAATGGTCACGCCGATACGTGACAGAAATTCGCCCAGGATGTCGAGGCCGCCGCTAAGGGCTCTAAAGCTTCTCATATCGTTCCATAGGAGAGGATCAAAATGAAACCAACAGAGTTTTTTTCAACATATGATTTGCATGATAGCGTTGTAGTAAATATTGAATACAATCCCAGTGAATTGAGAGTATCTATTAGTCTTGAATTGTGTCAGTGGAAACAAACTTTTTATGTTGAGACTGAACCAGAAATGAGAGAAGGTGTACTATCCTTTACAGGGGTAACTTCTTTTCAGATCGAACCAAGCTCATTTCAAATTGATAGTAATGAGATTTTTGAGGTTAAATCAACAGTATCAAGTAGAGTTATAGAGATTGTTCTTACTGGTGGCGATGATGTAGGGGTTATTAGCTTTGAAGCAGAAGAAGCAATATGGAACCAAACCGATAGCCCAAATGGGGCTTGAGATTTGAGCCTCTCTGAAGATAAATCAACAGCAGCAGCGGCTTTAAAGCATAGAAAAGTTATTCTTATACCTTTCCTGAATCTCGGAAAACCTTAATAAATCTGTCGCGTTTAACTTTGAACGGAAATGATCCAATATAGTCGTACATTTAACGACATAAGCTTTGTTATTAATAGAATAAGAGAGCTCCAAACTATCTATAATATATTTTATGCCTTTACTGTAGTGCTCTTTACGAAGATAATATCTCCCCATGTCTGCTAAAAAATCACAAAACTGATCATCGATGATATTTTTATTATAAGTTCCGGCCATTCCTCCATGTTTCATATGTTTCTCAATTAAACTCTCGAATTCTATAAGATACTGATCCAAATCGTATTGGTGTCTATTAGCAAATTGCATGATTTTGAATAAAGCTTTCAACGTTTCACCTTTTCGGGAGGTAATATACACCATGTATTGCTCCAGAATATTTAGGTTTCCACTCATGAATTCATAGAGATAACGATTACCTAAAGCCCAGTCCAAGAACTTTTTTTTCACTTGTTCCGAAGCACTGTCCGTTTCCTTAATCCAGCTATGATCCTCGTAATTTGCTAGATAAACTAGTGCCTCATCATATTCTTCGCAATTCGCTGCAATAGAAGATAGCAGTAAGTCAGAGTACAGGATATAGCCGAATAAAGGTCTGGTCGTATAGGTGGGTGGTATTTTGTTAGGTCTATTTTTGGCGTGTTTATTAGCATATCTCATCCTTGCAATGCGTCCCATTTCGGTAGCATATTGTTTAGCCTTGCTCCATTTCCGTAAAGAAATGAACGAATCGGCTAAATCTTTTAAAGCATCTAACTGAACGGATTCGGGAACACGCTCAATAAAGGCTTCAAACTGGATGCAGCAAACCAGGTTCTGCTCTTGATCCGAGTTCAGAGAGCACTGAAATATTCTGTATTGGCATAGACCTAATCGTTCCGCATGTTGATTTTTTTCATTTTCGGCAATGCTCTTGTAGAGAATTAAAGCGGCTTCTTTATAATTGTCTTGGTATAAACGCTCGGCATGTTCGAAGAGATTAACCAGATATGTAGGATGATCCATCATTAAATTTACAGTATCAGCGATGAGTTGAAACTTGCCTAATTCCGCGCATCGCGTAATAAACGGGCTAAATCTTCTCCAGTTTGGAGTAGAAAATACCAGAAACTCATTCAAATATAGAGGAAATAAGCTGCCCTCTTTTAATCCCATTGCGTTCGTAATCTTATCCAAATTAGAAACGGATATAGCCTGTTGACCTTGGAGGTATCGGCTTAGTGTGCCTGAGTTAATTCCCGATTGAGCAGCAAAAGAAGAGATATTCATCTGATTCTGATTCAGATAGAGCAGTATATGATCGATAATCGTCTTATTCGCATCAAGAGTCACCGTCTTAACCTCCTATGTTCCATCATCTGGGAATAATTCATAATATCAATGTAAAACATTTTAGTAGACTCAAGCAATAGTGGATAGGGATATGGCATCTTACCAGGAATTTATCTTTCACATGAAGGATGTTGGAATATTTTAGTAATACTAGGATATGGGTGGAGTAGAGTATCTACAATAAGTCGGAGAGGATGCAAATGTGAAGATATTGGTCCCGAGATCCTGCTTCGAGTATCGGATCAGGCGTCGAGGGCTAATGAAGTGCCGACCTGCCCCAAGAACCAACTGGACCGTCAGATGACGATGATGGTGTTCGCTTGTGGGGAGGTACGACCCGGTCGAGTGACAGAGGTAGATCAGTTTGATAAATATATTAACACCAATATATAGTAACTATTTTAATCCCGATCAGAAGAAAGTAATTTTGTATATTGACAAACCATTAACAAACTTGCATCCAAATAATTTGAAAAAATTACAGGAGATTAAATCTAAAGGGGTTACTATTGTTAATTCTCTGGATGAACTCAAGGAGGTATTGGAATAAAATGGGCACTTCAGCAGTTATTTTGACACCAAAAATAAAATATTCACCCGAAAAATTGTTAGCAGATACAATAGTCTCCGTATTTCATGCTGATGCAACTCTTTATTTTCATAATAATAAGAACTACTCCGATAAGGGGGAGTTTTTAAATACTACTCTGAACATTAACAACAATTCATTTGCAGAGAAAAGTGAGCAATCCTTTATTGTTACCGTTCATGCTATGAATAATCCAAGTATTGATTTTTACTACCACGGGGATTTGGGTTTGGATTCTAATCTATCATTATGTCAAGTTGGTCATATAGAAGATATCAGATATCTATGGTGTCCAAAGTTTAATTTTTAAATTTATTTATGAATATCTTAAATTAAATCCTGATGATTACTTCTGGGTTACAGATAATGATTGGGTTTATGGCTGGGGAGATATGAATAAGTTAAAATCATTACCTTATGACCCGGATTGGTGTTATAAAAACCCTGAAAATTAGGCTTTTCAGGGTTTAACGCAAGCAACCATCCCTTTATACATAAAGGCTCTGCTATCAGGCAGAGCCTTTTTTTGCGATATCTAAGTGTACGAGCAGCAGCACCTGATTTATAATAGATGGCGTGCAATTTAGGACAAAATGAATCGCGAACGGAATAGGAGAACAGGATGAACAAAGTAAAAATCGCCGTCATCGGCTTAGGACATATGGGCCGGCATATGATTCACCGCTTGCTGCCCCAATATGCGGAGAAGCTCGAATTGGTCGCCATTTGCGACAGTGACGAATCCAGCTTGAACAGGGAAGTTGAAGCAGCAGGAATTACTCCCCGGCTGTTCACCGATTACCGCCAACTGCTAAGTGAGGTTGCGCTGGACCTGATATATATTGCGGTTCCGCCGTCCCTGCATTATGAGGTGGCCCGGATCGCATTTGAGAAAGGCATTCACGTCTTCTGCGAGAAGCCGCTGGCCAACAGCCTGGATGAAGCCCGGAGTTTGGTGGAGCAGGCCGAGCAGGCCGACGTGCTCCATGCGGTTCATTTCTCGCTGCCGCTCGATCCGGCCGTGCTGAAGCTGAAGGCATTGTTGGAGGAGCAGGCGATTGGTGGAATTCACAAGCTGGAGCTGTACCTGGAGTTCCCGCGGTGGCCGCGGGCTTGGCAGCAGAATCCTTGGATTACCTCAAGGCAGCAGGGTGGATATTTACTGGAGGTTGGCATTCACTGGATTCAAATGATCCAGCAGGTATTCGGCCCGATTACGCAAGTGCAGAGCGAGATCGAGTTTCCGCCGGATTCAAATCAAGCGGAAAGCCACGTGCGTGCCATCATGAGGCTGCATAATGGCACTGAGATTCACCTGTTGGGAACCGACCAGCGGGAGGGGGAAGAACGTGTGTCCCTGGTGGTTCATGGTGATGATGGAACTTTGGCATTGGAGAACTGGCGCAACTTGTATCGCAGCAGCAACGATGCCGAGCCGCAGGTGGTACCGGCAGACGATATTGTCAGCCCGCTGCCGATTCTGAAGCAAATCGTGCAAATGCTAAATGGAGAGCCCGGTATCATCTATGATTTCTATGACGCTATAACGCGCAAGTGGTGTTGGAAGCTTTGCGCAAGCCGGGTGAAGGCTTCATGGATTTAAGGCCTCAATTGATGGAAGCCAAGAAGTAGGATAAATTTGAATGCCCACTGTAATGAGGGTGAACAAAAAGCGTGTATCTCCCGCTACCAAACAAGGACGCCCGCTGTGACGGCGTCCTTGTTTTTGATTTAGTGATGTTCTAACAAGCTTCTTCTTCTGTATCGGTTTGCTTCATCGATTTCGATTAGGGGCCGGTTTTATGTTTTTTTATGCTATAATAGGCAATCAGAGGGATGAGATCGGCATGGTAAAGGAAGGGTAACCGGAATGGATATCAAGATCAAAGATGTGGCGAAGGCAGCCAATGTATCGGTAGCAACCGTATCGCGAGTGCTGAACAACAGTGGCGTTGTAACCGAACGGACGCGCCTGAAGGTTCAGGAGGCTATCGAGTCAATGAATTACCACCCGAATGCGACGGCCAAGTTTCTGCGTTCCAAGAAGACGATGATGATCGGGGTCATCGTGTCGGACATCAATGTGTCCTACTATGCCGAAATCGTCAAGGGGATTGAGAACATGGCCTATTCCAGGGAATACAAGGTCATTATTTGCGATGCGCATAATCAGAAGGAGGAAGAGCTTGGCTATCTGGAGCTGTTGCTGAATCGAACGGTAGATGCAATGATTCTGGTTTCGATGACCGGCTCCATCTCCGACGAACTGATCGGTGAGCTGGCAGACAAGGGATATAACATCGGTGTCGTTGGCAAATGCATTGATCATGCCGGCGTGCCTTGCATCTTTACTGATAATGTCAAGTTCTCGATGAATGTCGTTCATCATTTCATCGAGCAGGGCCATCGGAGCATCGCCTTCCTGAGCGGATATCCGGATGCGCTGGACAGCTATGAACGGCTGGAGGGATATATGAAGGCGCTAAGGGAGCATCGGCTTCCCTTCCGGCAGGAGTTGATTGAGAATGGCGATTTCAATGAAAAAGGCGGATATCATGCCTTCCTGCGGCTGATCGGTAAGGGACTGCCATTTACCGCCGTATATTCGGCCAACGATGAAATGGCTCTGGGTGTGTACCGGGCCTGCGCGGAAATGGGAATAACGATCCCGAAGGACTTGGCAATTGTCGGCGTGGACAATAACCGAATATCCAGATACATCACGCCTCGCCTGAGCACGGTCGACCAACCGAAGTATGCGATGGGGGCATTAATAACGGAGAAGCTGATCGACCAGATGAACGAGAACCAGTTCAAGGAACAGCGCGTATTTAAAGTGGATTCCGAGCTGCTGGTCCGAGAGTCCTCGCGATTTGCAAAATAAAGGCGAGGGTAATCCTCTGCATCATATTGTAATCGATTACAATTGGTGATATATTGACGATAACTTATATAGATGATCGGATGAAGGAGGGGTGCATTCTGGGAGAAGCCATCATAAAAGCCCTTTGAAGGCTGTGTTGGGCCTGATTATCCCATATTTACTCGCATTATTTTGTAATCGATTACATTTATGAAAGAGGAGGGAGTTTCATGAAGCTTAAGAGCATGATGAGCAAATTGCTGAGCAGCGCGCTGAGCGTGGCGCTGGTCGCGTCCATCTTCGCGCAGACAGCGTCACCGGCGGCGGCTGCGACGGGAGAGACGGTTAAGGTATGGTTGACGACGGGGGACAAGAACCATTTGTTAACGCCGCAAAATGATACCGCTTTCCAGCCGGATACGAATCCGATGGAGCATACGATCAATGTGGACGAGGAGGTACAATACCAGACAATCGACGGTTTTGGCGCTTCCTTGACGGACTCATCCGCGTGGCTGCTGTTTACGAAGCTGGATGCCGGCAAGCGGGAAGAAGTGATGCGCAAGCTGTTTGACCCTGAAGAAGGCGTGGGGCTCAGCTACATTCGGATTCCTATGGGGGCAAGCGATTTTGCACTTGATAAATATACGTATAACGACTTGCCTGAAGGGCAGACCGACGAGAACTTGGAGCATTTCTCCATCGCGTATGATCTGGACTACATCATTCCGGTTCTGAAGCAGGCACTCGAGATCAACCCGGATCTGAAATTTATGGGATCGCCATGGTCGGCGCCGGCTTGGATGAAGACAACGGGCTCCTTGATGAAGGGAAAACTCAAGGAAGAATACTACGGGGTGTATGCCCAATATTTCGTGAAATTCATCGAGGCATACAAACAGGAGGGCATTGAGATCGATGCCGTGACGCTGCAGAATGAGCCGCAATACGAGCCGGCAACGTATTCGGGCATGAAGATGGACCCGGAAGATCAGGCGGCCTTCGTGAAGGAGCTGGGACCTGCGCTGGAGGAGGCGAATCTGTCGACCAAAATCATCATCTGGGACCATAACTGGGACGATCCGGCGTACCCGATCGAAGTATTGAATGATGTCGATGCCTATCCCTACATCGATGGAACGGCTTTTCACGGCTATGCGGGCATTGTAGACAATCAGTCGCTCGTGCATGACCCATTCCCGGACAAAGGCATCTATTTCACGGAAAGTTCGGGCGGTCAGTTCGCACCGAACTTCAGCGACAATCTGGTCTGGGACTTGCAGAATCTAATCATCGGCGCAACGCGCCATTGGGCGAAAACCTCGCTGAAATGGAACCTCGCGCTGGACGAGAATCATGGCCCATTTGTCGGAGGTTGCGGGGACTGCCGCGGCGTGGTCACGGTCAATCAGGCGACGAAGGAAGTCACCTACAATGAAGAATATTATTCCTTCGGTCATGCCAGCAAGTTCGTGAAGCCGGGAGCGGTTCGCATCAAGTCTAATTCGTTCGACGGGGGCGGCATCGAGAATGTGGCATTCCTTAATCCGGACGGCTCCAAAGCCTTAATCGTGTTGAATCCCGCGAAGTCGGAACGTGAATTCAAGGTTCGCTCGGGGAATGAGAGCTTTGTCTATTCCCTGCCTGCTGGCGCCGTGGCAACCTTTACCTGGAACGGGACGCCAGGCAGCAACGGACCGGACATGCTGACCCCCTACAGCAGGGTAGAAGCCGAGGATTACGATCCGCAGGGCAGTACTGGCGGAGTTACCGCAACCATCGTGACGGATACGGGCGGCGGCAAAAGCGTAAGCTTGGCCGATCAAGGTTATCTGGCCTATCCGAATGTGGAGTTTGTTGATGGAACAGCTAGCGTGAAGCTGCGCGTGGCCGCTGAGCAGGAAGCGCGCATCGAGTTCAGACTGGGCAGTCCGAACGGTCAACTGGTTGGGATCGCAGATCTGTCACCGACCGGTGGATTGCAGAACTGGACAACCCAAGCGGCAGCCGTAGAGGGGGCGAGCGGCGTCCACACCCTCTATTTGGTGATGAACGGCCCTGTGCATCTGAACTGGTTCCAGTTCTCCCAGACCTCCTATCTCGATACGATGAATTACATCGGTATGAACGGCGGGTTTGAGCAGGGTGATCTGACTGGTTGGAGGGATTGGAACTCGAAGGGAACCGCGCACAAGGTGGAAGCAGGCGGCGCAAGAAGCGGCGAGTATAAGCTGAACCATTGGTTCTCCGAGGGTTATGAGCAGTACACATACCGTACCGTCAAAGTGCCTAACGGAACCTATAGAGCATCCGTATGGGTGAACAAAGCGGATAATATCCGCTCGAAGCTGGAAGTGAAGAACTATGGCGGACCGGACATGGCGGCTGACATGGGGGAGATGTACTCTGATTGGAAACAGGTGACGTTGGAGAACATTCGCGTAACGAATGGCCAACTGGAGATCGGGGTAAGTTCGAGCACATCGAGGTCCGAATGGGCAAATTATGATGATTTCGAGCTGTACCGGGTAACAACGAAGGCTCCAGCGAAGCCGGTTGGCCCGAATCCGCCGTCCGAGCCTCAGACGGTGACATCGGCGGTATACGACGGCCATAACATTCAACTGGATTGGAGTCCGGTACAAGAAGCTGCGGGCTACAAGGTGTACCGTTCACTGAAAGATCTGGCAAATGCAACGGTTACAGGCGATGTTTATGTCGATTTTGCCGAGGTGAGCGTGCTTGACGGGGCTGTCACGACGTTTACCGACACGGGCTTGCAGGGGGACACGACCTATCATTATGCCGTGTCTGCGTTTAATGAAAACGGAGAGTCGGCGGTGAGCCGCAGCGTAAGCGGAACGACCGAGGCGGGGCAGGATCAAGTGCCGCCGGCAGCGCCGCAAGGGCTTCGGGCTGAGGCTGGCATTGAACAGGTCAAGCTGTACTGGGAGCCGAATGTCGAGCGGGATTTTGCCAAGTACCATATTTACAGGAATGACGTGCTGATCGGATCCATCAATACGATCTTGCAGACGCAATATACGGCTCGCGGACTGACTCCGGGTGAGAAGTACATATTTGCTGTCACAGCAGTGGATAAGGCCGGCAACGAATCGCCGTACAGCGAGACTGTCACGGCATCGCCGAACGCATCGGGTCTCCCGCTTTCCTTCGCCAATCTGGATTTTGAATTGGGCAGTCTTGAAGGCTGGTCTGAATGGCATCCGGAAGATCAAACAACGGCGAATTTCGTAGATAATGACAATCCGCGCGGTAGTTACAAGCTGACCCACTGGTCAGGCGATGACTATCAGCAGTCGACTTATCGCATCCTTGAGCTGCCGAATGGTACTTACAAGGTTCAAGTCTGGGCCAGAACCGGCGGCGGCCAGAACATGTTCCAACTGGAAGTGAAGAATTATGGCGGAGACGCACTCTCCCGAGATATGAAGTCAGCAAGCGGGGGGACCTGGACGCCGTTCTCGATCGATCAGATCCAGGTAACGAACGGTCAAATGGAAATTGCGGTGTTCTCGGACGCTAAGGGCGGCAACTGGGCTGGGATCGATGATTTTGAAATTTACAGCTATGCGCCGGCCGTGCCTGCCGGATTGGCCGGGATTGGCGGGGACGGCAAAGCCTATCTGCAGTGGAACGCGAATACGGAGTTTGATTTGGCCGCTTACCATATTTATCAGGACGGTCAGAAGGTTAGCACCGTTCCGGCTGACGGCGGCAAGCGCAGCGCGGAAGTGACGGGATTGACCAACGGGCAGAGCTATAGCTTTGCCGTCAGCGCTGTCGATACGGATGACAACGAGTCCTTCCCATCGACGGTTCAGTCGATCACGCCGGTTGTTCCCGTGAATTTGAAGAACCCCGGTTTTGAAGATGAAGACAAGCTGAACGGCTGGCAGGGCTGGTCGAACATCGGCAACGCCCAATTTGTGGATGACGGCGATCCACGCAGCGGTGTGTACAAGCTGACCCACTGGGCCGATCAGGATTACCAGCAGACGACCTATCAGTCCGTGAAGGTCGACAACGGCTGGTATCAGGCATCGGTCTGGGCCAGAGTCGGCGATGACGTGAACGTCCTGCGAATGGAGATCAAGAAGCATGGCGGAGAAGATGTGCAAGTGGATATGAAGAGTGCTTCTTCCTCGGAATACACCTTGTTCATCAGTGAGCCGTTCCAAGTCACGACAGGCGACGTAGAGCTTGGCTTGTTCTCGGACAACCAGGCCGGCAATTGGTCGGCATTCGACGACGTGCAGATCGTCCCGGTCATGAAGAAGGAACCGAATCCGGATGATGACAACGGAAGCGAATCGCCTCCGGGCGCCGGAAACGGGGAGACGGCGCCGGGCAGTAACAATGGAGGCAGCCATCCATCCCCGCCGACAACTGCTCCTGAACTGACGGCTAAGGACGGGGTGGTGGAGGTCAAGCTGGGATCGGGCCAGCACCAAATCGCGCTGCCGGCGAATGCCCCGGCTCTGGACGGAGACAACCAGCTCCGGGTGCAAGGAGAACAGGTGGCGCTTATCGTTCCGGCGAAGGTACTCCAGGCGCTGAAGGCGCTGCTGCCTGGGCAAGACCTAAGCCAGGCTCAACTCGTATTCGAATTGGGCAAACCGGAGGCCGATCAGGCGAAGAAGCTGGTCGATCAAGCCGCGGGCAGCGTCAAAGCCAATCTTGCCGTTGCCAGTGAAATGCTTGCCCTGAGCATGAAGGCCATTTCCAAGGAAGGCACGGAATACCGGCTATCCGAATGGCCGGAGCCGGTGCGGATTGAATGGCTGGGCGTTCGCCAGCCTGCAGAAGGGATACTCGGCGCCTATGTTATATCTGCGTCCGGACAATTGACTTATGCTGGCGGGGTCTTGAACGGGAACATCTTTACCGTACCAATCGATCGCCTGGACGGAAATGTCGTCTTATTGAGCTTTGACAAGCGCTATTCGGATGTGGGCCGATCTCACTGGGCTTACGAGGCGATCCAGCAGTTGTCGGCACGGCTGCTGGTGAACGGAATCAGCGATGCGAGATTCGCCCCGCAAGCGCAGATTACCCGCGCGGAGTTCGCGGCGTTGATCGCCAGAGCGATGGACCTGCGTCCAGTTGCAACGGTAGCATTCATCGATGTCGACGAAACGAAATGGTATGCGGAAGCGATCCAAGCCGTGCATGCGGCCGGCATCGTCTCCGGCCGCGATGGCAACCGCTTTGTTCCGGATGCGGTCATTTCACGGCAGGAAATGGCCATGATGCTGGTCAAGGCCTATGAGAGAAGGCAAGGAACCGTTCCGGCGGTCAGCGGCGTCTCCGCTTTCGTCGATGAGGCTCAGATCAGTGCTTGGGCTAAGGCGTCGGTCCTGACGGCAGCCGAGCTGGGTTTGATCCAGGGCAAAGGTAGCGACAGGTTCGATCCGCAAGGAGCGGCGAGCCGCGCCGAGAGTGTTCAAGTCATTGCCAGATTGCTGGGCAACTTGAAATAAGGAAACACTAAAAACAGGGGCGCCGCTCGAAGGTGGCGTCCTTGTTTTCTATTTTCGTTATTCATCTAACAGACTCTCTCGAATAAAGATGCCGTAATCCAACATGAGCTGATTGGTCGGATATCCGATTTCTTCGAGGTTTCGCGCGATCTCAGACTCGTTGAATATGGATTGGCTATGGACCCGAATAAAATTACCGTGTTTTGTAATGATTTCATCGACACCTTTAAGCCGCTCATTTACCTGAGTCTCCGGCTGTGGGTTGGATTCCGAACTTGTTACTGAACTGTGATATCGGGGAACCCCGTCTGTAATCAATCGATCGAATAAGTTAGGGGTTATGTCCACAATTCTATTAATTGATACCATTCAATAGAGATAATCAAGCATATGTCTTGGGAATCAATCATGAACGTCGAAAGTCTCAAATCCCCAACCATACGATTGAGTAAAAAGAAATCAGGGTATTGGGAGGTGATACCACGATCAGGAGGCGATGAAATGAAGAAGAAGACGTACAAGTCGAGACATATGGTAGGGGCATTTCTTGCAGGTGCGCTGCTGTTCTCGGGCGTTTCGCTCGCAGCGGCGAATCCCGAAGAGACTTTGGACGCGATTAAACATACGACCGCCAAAATAAGTTACTACGTGAACGGTGAGAATTACTCCACGGCGGACGGCCAATACATGAACCAGGGAACGGCGGCATCGGATTCCATCATTCATAACGGCACGACTTATGTGCCTGTTCGCATGGTTTCTGATCTGGTCGGCCAGCCCGTGTATTGGGAGCAGGATTCCAGAACGATATCGTTAGGGCTGCCCGTTGTGAAGCTATATGATACGGAGGGCGAGCCTGCGGGTTTTGCCACATTGGAACAGGTCGATGATGGAGTGAAAGTGAAGATTTCCGCATCTGGACTCACGCCAGGCAAGCACGGATTCCATGTGCATGAATTTGCGATCCAGGGAACGGATTTTGAATCCGCCGGCGGACACTTCAATCCGACCGACAAGCACCATGGCCTGGATCATCCGGAAGGCAGCCATGTAGGCGATATGCCGAACTTGGTCGTGGAAGCAGATGGGACCGTGGAAGCAGAGATGCTGATTCAGCATGGAACGCTGGAGAAGGAGCAGCCTAACTCAGTGCTGGGACGCTCGCTCATCATTCACGCCGGGGAGGATGATGGCGTAACCGATCCGGCGGGTGATTCCGGCGACCGTATAACTGGCGGGAATATTCCCGAATAATCTAATCTGGCAGGTCCGCGGAAAACGCATCTCTATAGGGAGGTGCGTTTTTTGTTTGTAAAAGGGACTTTCAAACCCCGGAGAGGATGCTTATGCCGAAAATACTGGTTCCGCCCGATGTGCTGATCTTCGCTTTTGCATGATTCCAGGTGTACCGCAAGCTGCAGGAAGTGCTGGATGCGCATGCCGAGACGATCGAGGTCATACACGTGGCTTAGACCGATCGGGGTTTGGCGGGAGCCAACGATTTTGATCCGCATAAGGATTGATGGAGCGCATGAAATCTCCATCAAGAACTTCGTCGAAAAAAATTTTTGAAGACAATTAGACACCCAGATCAACCTGGAATCTTACATCTGGCCAATAACGGAAACACAACATTTGGATAAATGTTGACTGATTATTAAGCTGTGGGGTACCGCGGTGCGTAAAGAGCTGGCACTTTATATTTGAAAAGCGAATGAGATGATTTTCTCATTTCGAATGAAACAGGTGAACAAGAAACGACCCAACATCTGGATGAAAATCAATCTATCCACGGGCCAGTTTGTAATGGCTCAAAACCAGACAAAATGTTTCTGTCTAGACAGAAACACTCGAAAGTTAGCTATTTACAGAATCGATAAGGGTGGCTAAAATGAGCTTACTGATGCATCAGTTCGGCAATAAAACCTACTTATCCTATTTGAATTAACGATTTTGTTTTAAGGTGTTCCATAAAAAAATCAAAGGTGGTTTTTATGAGAAAACAACGATATTCTGGATTGCTATGGTTAGGCTTATTGGCACTATTCATCGTCTTATCGGCATGCTCAACGGATTCGGCTAACACGGGATCAGAGTCATCTCCATCGTCGCCATCCAAATCGAGTAACTCCAATGAGCTGGCTCCGGAGCCGGCAACGGAAGCGCATCTGCTCCAAGAGCCGTTGGCCGCAACGGATGTGAACAAACTTCCGGATCGCGCGAAGCAGCGCAATGACGCGATCATCGTGACGCTGGTGAATCCAAGCGGTGCCTTTACCCCATATTTTACGCAAGTGGGATACGACGGCAACGTCAACTCCGTCCTGTACACTCCCTTGGTCCGGGTGGATACCGAAGGTTTGCCGATTCCGGGCCTCGCCGAGAAATGGGACATTTCCGAGGATAAACTGACCTATACGTACTATCTTCGCGAAGGGCTCAAATATAGCGATGGTTCCCCGATGACGACTGAGGATGTCGCGTTCACGTGGACTTTGCTGCATGATCCGAACTATGACGGCCTCAACAGCGTGGTGGAAGCGAACATCAAGGGTGGTCAAGCTTACAAGGAGGGAACAGCGGATGCCATCGAGGGCATTCAGATTATCGATGAGCGGACGATCTCCGTAACGCTGGAAGAAACCAATGCGACGGCTTTGACAGTGCTTGGTGGACCGATATTGTCCAAGGCCTACTACGGCAAGGATTATACATTTGGCAATCTGGACTACATCAAGAATCTGCACGCGACGCCGATCACGAACGGTCCCTACAAGCTGGAAAAATTCATTCCGGGCCAAGAGGTGCGATTCATTGCCAATGAACACTATGTCTTAGGCAAACCGAAGACGGAATACTTCATTTACAAGACGACCGAAGGCGACGCTTGGCAGTTCATCGAGACCGGTGAAGTTGACTACGGCAGCTTCGCGGCCACAACGGATAACATCGAGAAGCTGAAGAGCCTCGGGTTCGTGGACCTGATTCCAAGCACGGCAAGCAACTACGGCTACAATCAATTCAATCTGGAGCGGGAACAGTTGAAGGACAAGCGTGTTCGCCAAGCCTTGACCTACGGTCTGAATCGGCAGCTGATTTATGTGGACTCCAGGCAAGGGGCCGCGTCGATTGCCAACATTCCTTCGTCTCCGATTCTGTGGTCCTATACGGAAGAGGACATCAATCCGTATCTGTACGATCCGGAAAAAGCGAAACAACTGCTGGACGAAGCGGGCTGGACGGTCGGCGCCGACGGCATCCGCGAGAAGGATGGGGTTAAGCTGCGAATCAACTACCTCGGATCGAAGAGCCCGAATACCGACATTTTCATCGCCGTCGCCAAGGAGAACTACCAGGAGATCGGGATCGATTTCGTGCCGGAACAGTTCCCGGATTTCAACACGCTTGTATCCAAGGTCAATAGTGGTGATTATGATTTGGCTTCGTTCTCTACCACGATTATCAGCGATCCATCGCAAGGGGTAGAGAGGTTCATCAAAGGAGAGACGAAAGGGTACGACAATCCTCGAATCGAGGAGCTTTATGCGCAAGGACTGGCGACGAGCGACGTTGAAGAGCGTAAAGCGATTTACCACGAGATGTTCAAAATCCTGAATGATGAATTGCCGATCATGTTTACCAACTATACGAAATCGGTCATCGCGATCAACGGCCGCATCGACGGGTTCGAACTGAATCCGCTGGCGGGCATCGCGTACAGTCTTCCGGCATGGAACTTGGAGTAAGTCGGTGGGAGGGAAGCATTAACCATCTGCTCTATCAACAAAGGTGTCTCCTGCCTGCGTTCATCAGGTCGGAGACGCCTGATTAAGGAGAGAACATGAGAACCTATTTGCTCCGAAGATGCTTATATATGCTCTTGATCTTAGTTGGCGCGTCCCTGTTGATCTTTTTCCTGTATTCCTTAACGCCCGGCGATTATGTCGACAACAATTTGAGCCTGAGCGAAGAGCGCAAGGCGGAACTACGGGAGATCCACGGGCTGAATAAGCCGGTCATCGAGCGATACGTGAATTGGATGGCCAACATTTTTAAGGGGGATTTCGGTTATTCTTTGGCGCAGCAGCGCCCCGTCCTCGACCTGTTTCAGGACTACATATGGAACTCTTTCTTGCTGGCGGTGGTCTCGACGTTCTTCACCTGGTTCATCGCGGTCGTCGTGGGTGTTCTTACCGCCTATAAGCAATACTCGCTCCTGGATACCTTGGTCATGCTGGGTATTTTCGCCGCGATGTCCATCCCCTCGTTCTTCATCGGATTATTTCTGATCAAGGTGTTCGCCGTCGATTTCAAAATCCTCCCGCCGGGAGGGATGATAACGACGGGCAGCCGGGCCGAGGGCTGGGATTACATCGTCGAAGTGCTGCATCACATGCTGCTTCCGGTCGCGGTCATGGTACTGCTGGGCGTAGGATCGCTCACCCGTTATTTTCGCAGCAACATGTTGGAGGTCATCCGGCAGGATTACGTCCGTACCGCCCGTGCCAAAGGGCTGAAGGAACGAACGGTACTGTATCGGCACGCGCTGAAAAATGCGATGCTGCCCGCGATTACACTGATCGGCTTCGAATTGCCGGGCCTGTTCGGCGGCTCCATCATCATTGAGAAGATTTTTAATTGGCCGGGTATCGGGCAGCTGTATATGCAATCCTTCACCGTGCGGGATTATCCGCTCTTGATGGGCTTTACGATGTTCTTGGCAATATTAACGGTCGTCGGGACGCTCATATCCGATATCCTCTACCACACTTCCGATCCTCGGGTCAGGCTTTAATGAAAGGAGGAGCTACCCTTGTCGATTCCAACGACGGCGGCAGGCCAGGCGGGAAAAGTTAGCCGAGCGGTGGGTGCTTCAGACTCGCTATGGAAGCAATCCATTCGACAGCTCGGTAAAAATAAACTGGCCTTGGCCGGCTTTGCCTTCATCGTGTTTATGTTTATAGCCTGCTTCATCGGCCCCATGTTCTCTCCCTATGCAGATAGTAAAATCAACCCTGCCATGATGCACCAGCCCCCAAGCAGCAAACATTGGCTGGGAACGGACCTGCTCGGCCGCGACGTGCTGACCCGGCTCTTGCAGGCGGGGCGGATTTCGCTCACGGTCGGGCTTGCATCCATGGCGCTGTCCATGACGATCGGGACGGTGCTCGGGGTCATCTCGGGCTATTATCGGGGCGTGGTAGACCAGTTGATCATGCGAACCGCCGATTTGCTATTTACGATCCCGGGTCTCCCGATCCTTTTCATCATGGGCGCGCTCATGTCGGATTGGAAGGTGCCAACCGACTATCGGCTCTATCTTGTCATGCTGATGCTCAGCGTGATTGGCTGGCCGGGCGTGGCTCGGCTCGTGCGCAGCCAGATGTTGACCTTACGGGAACGGGAGTATATGCAGGCTGCCGACGTGCTGGGTCTTAGCGATCAACGGAAGCTGTTCCGTCATTTGCTGCCCAACGTCTTCCCGCTGCTCATCGTCATCGCCACGTTAAGCATCGGCGGCGCGATCCTGTCGGAATCCGTGCTCAGTTTCTTCGGGCTCGGCGTCATGCCCCCGACGCCGACCTGGGGGAACATGATCGATGCGGCCAACAACGTAATCGATTTCGAGAAACGGCCCTGGCTGTGGATTCCGCCGGGCCTGGCGATCTTTTTGACGGTCATTGCCATCAATATTTTCGGTGACGGACTGCGGGACGTTCTCGATCCTAAACAGAATACAAGCAGGTGAACGGATGATGAATTCATTAATCGAAATCAACCATTTAAGCACATATTTCGAATCCGGTGCCGGAACGGTCAAAGCGGTGGACGATATCAGCTTCCGTGTCCGTGAAGGCGAGACGGTCTGCGTCGTGGGCGAATCCGGCTGCGGCAAGAGCATCACGGCCATGTCGATCATGGGATTGGTCGATGGGCCGCACGGGAAAGTCGTGAACGGCCGGATCCAATTCGGCGACAAGGATCTGCTGAAGATCAGTAGAGAGGAGATGCGCCGCATCCGCGGGAATGACATCTCGATCATTTTCCAGGAGCCGATGTCCTCCCTGAACCCGGTCATTACGATCGGCAAGCAGATCATGGAACCGCTCATGCTCCATCAACGCTTGAACCGAAAACAAGCCTACGCCCGGGCGCTTGAACTGATCGAACTGGTCGGCATCTCCCGCGGGGAGCAAATTGCGGCTTCCTATCCCCATCAATTGTCGGGAGGCATGCTGCAGCGGATTATGATCGCGATTGCGATCTCGTGCGGGCCTAAGTTGTTGATCGCCGACGAACCGACAACCGCGCTGGACGTGACGATTCAGGCGCAGGTGCTGGAGACGCTGCGGGAAAGCAAGGAGCAGTCCAAGATGTCGATCCTGCTGATCACGCATGATCTCGGCGTGGTGGCCGAGATGGCGGACTACGTAATCGTCATGTACGCCGGGAAGATTGTCGAGGAGGGAGACGTCGAGGAGATTTTTTATCATCCGAAGCATCCCTACACGAAGGGACTGCTAAAGTCGAAGCCGATCATCGGTCAACGCTCGGAGCAGTTATACTCGATTCCCGGTCAGGTTCCGAATCCCCTGGAGCTGAGCGAATCCTGTTACTTCCATGATCGCTGCGAGGACTGCATGTCCATCTGCCGCATTCGGCAGCCACAACTGAAAGAGGTGGAGCCCGGTCACCGTACGGCTTGCTGGTTGTATGAAGAGGAGGCATCGCGTGAGCATGAGTGAAGCATTGCTTGAGGTACGCCATTTGAAGAAATACTTTCCCATCACCGCCGGGCTGCTCAACCGTACCGTTGGTCACGTCAAAGCGGTGGATGATATCAGCTTGACGATCGGAGCGGGGGAGACGTTTGGCCTAGTCGGCGAATCCGGCAGCGGCAAAAGCACCGTCGGGCGCACGATCCTCCGGCTGCATGAGAAAACCAGCGGGGATATCCTTTACAAGGGAATCCCGTTTCACGAGCTGCCTCATTCGGAGGTACGCAAGCTGAGGCCCAAAATGCAGCTTATCTTCCAGGATCCCTACAGTTCGCTTAACCCGCGGATCCGCATCGGAGATGCCATCGGCGAAGCGCTGCTGGAGCACGGCTTGGCCGCTAGAGATGAGGTGCGCGATCAGGTGCTGGATGTGCTGGAGGCTTGCGGACTGTCTGCTTATCATTACAATCGGTTTCCCCACGAATTTTCTGGAGGGCAGCGGCAGCGGATCGGCATCGCGCGTGCCTGGTGCTGAACCCCGATTTCATTATCGCGGATGAGCCGGTGTCCGCGCTGGATGTGTCGATTCAAGCTCAGATTATCAATTTGTTTCAGAAGCTTCAACATACGCGTGGGCTGACTTATCTGTTTATATCCCATGATCTCAGCGTCGTGGAGCATCTCTGCAATCGTATTGGCGTCATGTATCTTGGCTCCATGATGGAGATGGCTTCGCGGGATGAACTGTTTAGCCGTCCGCTGCATCCGTATACGAAAGCGCTGCTGTCGGCGATCCCCGTCCCGGTGCCGAGGATGAAGCGGGAGCGGATCGTGCTGAAAGGGGATATTCCGAGCCCTGCCAATCCGCCTTCCGGTTGCAAGTTCCATACTCGCTGCCCCTATGCCGAGGCCAAGTGCAAGGAGATTGTGCCCGAATTGCGAAATATGGGGGGCGATCATTACGTTGCTTGCCATCTCGTGTAATCTTGACGACTGGAAGGGCTGCAAAGGGGCGTGTGGTATGGCGCGGAATATTGTACAATATGGGCGAGTGATTACCGTGTTATCGGATAATTCATCCGTCCTAACAGGTCAAAGAAGGAGTGCGGCTTCTTGTCTTATCAATTGGAATTATCGTTCAGTCCCGTCAACGAACTGATCAACAGCCTTCACACGTTTCTTTGCAAAAGCTGGCATAAACGGATTGATCTCGGACCTGGATGGCCTCAGAATATCCAGGCCACTTTGTCCCCGGAGTTCGCCGATCAACTGGAACAGACCGGAATCGATCTGGAGTGGAAATTGCTTCACTTGCTGGCTTATGTATCTCCGAGCAAGGATAGTATCGAAGGTTTTCTAATCTGGCTGGGACAGCTTTCGGTGGGCGAGCTGTACGCAGCACTGTCCCCGTATGTCCAGACGTTCCCTGAGCATTTTGGAGCGGTACGCGATCGGCAGCACCGGATGCTGTCCGAATGGAACGAAGTCTATTTCAGGCATATTGACCCGGCGATCGTCACCGCGTTGCAAGCCGAGGCGACAGAGAAGGCGGCATCGGGTGAACTTGAAGCGTACGAGAAAGTGGCAGCGCTGACGAACGGGTTTTATTTCGAGCCGGTCAACGGACTGGAGAAGCTGGTGCTGATTCCCCATTATCATTTTCAACCGGGCAATATTTTCTATTCGTACGGGAGCCTCACCCTTTGCCATTATGCCTCCAGGATCGAGGCCCATTCGGATGAGGAGGATGAGCCTTCGCTTCATTTATACCGGCTGCTCCGCAGCCTGAGCGAGAAGAGTCGCTTGCGGATACTGCATTTTCTGCGCAGCGAGCCCCGGACCTTCATCGAGGTGGTTCGCCATCTGGGCATATCCAAAGGAATCACGCACGATCATATTTTCAACCTGCGCAGTGCGGGGCTGCTAAGCGTGCATGTCGTCGGAGAGACGGTATCGACCTACAGTTTAAGAGTGGAGCGCATTCAAGAAATCGAGCAGGGACTGTTCGAATACCTGGGTATAGAGCAGAATTTATGATTTTGAACATACTCAATCGAACAGGTGTTGACCGAATCATCGGAGACGCAGTTTCAAGCAGGTAAGATCTGCTGGGCTGTGTCTTTTTTATATATAATGCATGATCAATTTCAATTAGAGGAGCGATATCCATGACGACATTAAACGATTATTTAGTGCAGAAAAAAGCGGCGGCACAGGCCCTTCGAACTCAAGCAGAGCAAGACCCCAAGCCGAATACGTATTCAGCCAAGGTTCAGGCGAAGGGTCGCAGCGGCGTACGTGAAATCCGCATCCGCGATTTTCAGATCATCAGCGACAGTCCCGAGAATTATGCCGGTTACAGCCTCGGCCCTTCATCGCCGGAGATTCAGCTTGGCGTGTTGGGCAGCTGCTTGACGCACATTACGTTGATTCAGGCTGCGGAGCGCGGCGTATCGTTGGAATCGCTGGAGGTGGAAGTGACGGGGCAATTGCACCCGCTTGCCGGCAAGCCGGGGTACGAGGATATTCCCATCTATCCGCACAATATCGAATACAACATCCACATCGTATCCGAAGAATCTGCGGACACCATCGCCGAACTTCACGAAGCGGTCGAACGCGTATGCCCGATTTACAATCTGCTGAAATACCCGCAATCGATCTCCGGGAACGTGGTGCACCACTCGCCTGCCGCTCAAGGAGAGGGCTCGTCCGTTTGACGGAAATTCGATTTTAGCAAAAACAATCAAATACGGATCATGCGAAGCATGATAATCTGGATTCCAACGAGGGAAAGAGAGGGATCCAGATTGAGGATTGTTCAAGCGTTTGTGTCGAGTATCGTATTGTCCGTGATCGTGATCGCTGCGAATATCGGGATTGGGAGCCTATATGATTGGTGGAGAGGCGAGGAGATCGTCATTCGATTCTCTCAGACTCGCATCATGTTCTTCTCCGCTTTGTTCATCATCTTCTTCATCGCTTCGTATCATCAGCTTAAAAACAGAAGAGCATAAATTCAGCCGAGCGAAAGCTTCAGGGCCCTTCCTGAATCCGCTCGGTTTTTTTTGTTCATACAGAGTCCCTGAACATGAAACAAAAATGAGACATCGCCGGTTCCCCTGCTATATTACACTGATTTGGAGAGATGAAAGTGCCCTTCACACACGAGGTCCACTTGAAGACTCCATGATTTACAGATGCAAAGGAGAAACGCGAAATGAAAAAAAGTTCCATGCTACTGGCAGCGCTGCTGATGTTCTCGTTGGTGCTTGCTTCGCTGGTTCCCGCAATCCCCGCCGTTCGGGCCGCTTACGATCCGATGCCGTTGGAAGCGGACGGGTGGGTATGGGTCGGGACCGCGGAGGAACTGGCTTATATTAATCAGAATCCAGCGTACTATCTGAATCGAAATATCCGATTGACCGGCAGCATTGACATGACCGGATACGACTGGGTTCCGATCGGCGATGCTTCCGCTGCCTACAGCGGCATATTCGACGGCAGGGGACACCGGATCGAGGGTCTCTCCATCAACGGTGGGACGCGGCAGTATGCCGGATTGTTCGGATACGTATCGGGTACCATCCGCAACTTGGACGTTTCCGCGCAAGTCAGCGGCGGCCAATATGCCGGCGTCTTGGCCGGTCAACTGACGGGCGGCAGCATTCTGGATTCGCACTCGCAGGGTACGGTTACGAGCGGCGATGCGATTGGTAATGTGAGCGTGGCTGGCGGATTGGTGGGAGCTGCCACTGGCGATTCCGTCATCCTTCGCTCATCTTCATCTGCTTCGGTGAAGAGCGGAGAAGCCCCCAATCAATACGCTGGCGGTCTGGTAGGATCATTTGGCGCGGGCCGCATTGCTATTCATATGCAACGGGAACGGTGACGAATACCGGTGGCGATCACTATTTTTTCGGAGGGGGCTTAACCGGACAATTGATATTCGGAACGATCGACATTAGTTATGCTTCCACTGTGGTCGTTCAGTCTGAAAACGTTAGATATATCGGATTAGGCGGTTTTGTTGGCATCTTGATGAGTGGGCAGATCAACGCCTCGTATTTCGATATCGAGGCGTCGACCCAAACCATCGGCATCGGCGTTGGGGATGCCGTAAATCCGCCCCATCTGATGGGCCGCACGACGGAGCAGCTGAAGTTTGCCTCGACTTACGGCGGCTGGGATTTCGCGGATACGTGGGCCGTTCATGCCAGAATCAATGGGGGATATCCATATTTGCGCCCTGGCATCTTAACAACCGATCTGCCGCGGGCGGTCAAGGGCGTACCTTATTCAATGGCGATTGAACCATCAATGGCGCACGGGGAGGGTTGACTTGGAACGTCTCTGGACTTCCCGATGGCCTAGCCCTGACCGGCGACGGCAAGATCGAGGGCAGTCCTACGGTGAGCGGGGCGTTCCCGGTTACGGTTTCGGCGACGGATATCGGCTCGAACACCGCCAGCGCTACTTTGACCTTGTACGTGGATGAAGCTGCACGGAACATCGATGGGTTTGTCGTTGGACCGGGCAGCGAGAACGGCTCGACGAGTGTCACGGCGATTCCGGGTGATGCTGGGAACACATTTGCTTATCTGCTCGGCCCCGACGAGGGCGCGACACCCGGATTGGGAGATGCGCTGCCTGATGAAGCGATGGGGTATGCCCTTGGCACGGACATTTTTTTCCCCGCCCCGGGACATTATCTTCAAGTATTTGAATTGGACGACCAGCAGCGTATTCTGGCATGGAACAGTATCCGGCTGACTGCGTCCCATATTCGGAACGACATTTCCGTGTCGGGCGTAGCGCTGGACCGGACGGAATTATCGCTTACGGCTGGCGGTGCTTCGCAGAAGCTGACCGCCGTCCTGACGCCAGGAGATGCGACCAACCAGGCGGTCTCCTGGGTTTCCAGCGATTCAGCCGTTGCCGTGGTGGATCCGAGCGGCGAGGTCACAGGAATTGCTGAAGGCACGGCGGTCGTTACGGTAACAACAGCCGACGGAGGATACACGGCCTCTGCTGCGGTGACCGTCCATCCGGCGGCAGCGACGGGGACGGTGACCGGTGCGGTCTACGGCACTCGAGATGCACCTCTTGCAGGTGCGGCGATTTCGGTAGGCGGCATGGACGGCATCTCCAACGCTGCAGGCGGCTTTGCGTTGACTGGTGTAGCGGCAGGCCCCCAAAGGCTGACGGTGACGGCAGCGGGATACATCAACTACACCGTGACCGTGGATGTGCTGATTGGAGAGACAGTGGATGTCGGAAGAATTGTTTTAAGGGCGGTCCCTGCTCCCGAACCGGAACCATCGCCTGAACCTCCCTCGTATAGCGGTAGTCCTTCCGCACCTGCTCCAACGCCTGCACCTGATCAACGAATGATCGTAACGGTTAACGGCCAACAGGTACGGGTAAACATCAAGAAAGAGCAGGAGCCTGACGGCCGCACCGTGCTGCGACTGATGATGGACAGCGATTTGGTACGGTCATGGTCTGCTGGGGAGGGGGATATCCTCCTCGACATCGACAACGAGGATCCGGTGGTAAAGGTGGATTTTCCGGCGAAATCCCTCAAGGATCTCATGGTCACAAGGCCGAATGACGTCATTCGGATTAACGTGAACGGCGCAAGCTTCCGTGTGCCGCTGCACGTGCTGGGCGGCGTTTCGAACGACGAGGACAGCCTAACGGTCGTTATAGCGAAATGGAAGGAGTCGGCTAGCCATGAGCTGGAAGAAGAATTGACCGGTCAAGGGTTTGCCGTACTGGCGGAACCGACGTGCTTCGAATTATATGACGGCGATGAAAAGATTGAAACGAAAGGCATCTACTTGGAGCACACGTTCTCGATGAACGCTGAGACCGATTCCGACCGCTCCACCGTTGTTTGGGTGGATGACGCCGGGAAGCTGCACTTTGTCCCGTCTGTCTTCAAAGGGGATACGGCGACTTTTTATAGCACACACACCGGTGCCTATACCGTCGTCCACTCCGACCGAACCTTTGTTGACGTGAGAGGACACTGGGCGCAGCACGAAATCGAGCGGATGGCGAGCAAGCTGGTCGTGAACGGATCTTCGGGCAATGCGTTTGAGCCCAATCGTACGGTGACCCGCGCCGAGTTCGTCGCCATGCTCGTACGGGCGCTAGGCATCGATGGGAAGTCTTCCTCGGCATTATCCTACTCGGATGTGTGGCCAAAAGAAGTATGGTATGCCGGTGCGATTGGGGCGGCTTCTGCAGCAGGCTTGGTCGAAGGCTATGCCGACGGTTCGTTCCGGCCGGATGCTGCGGTCACGCGAGAGCAAGTCGCCGTCATATTGGCCAGAGCTATACAGTATGCCGGTGAGCTGCCTCGCCAAGACGCATCTATGCTGGCACGTTTTGTGGACCAAGATAAGATTGCGGATTGGGCCAAGGGGGCGGCCGCCGAGCTGCTGGCCGCGGGCATGATGGAAGGGGTGGGAAATGCGGCGTTTGCGCCGCAGGCATTTGCCACCCGTGCCCAAAGCGCGGTTTTGCTGAACCGGATGCTGCTGTACTTGAATTTCATCGATTGAACTAAAGTTCTACATGTTCACACGCACATTCTCTCGAAGGATGTGCGTGTTTTTGCGCGCCGAGTTCATGGTCGTGCCTGGTCGTAGTCCTTCAAAATAGGTTAGTATAAAACAAGATGGTTGAATTTTAATAGATTCAAACGGCAAGAAGCGAATGGAGTGGGACGTAGCCGATGGAGAAGATGTTAAGACAACAAATCATTGGGTTTGAGGGAGAATTGGGGAGCTTTACGGGCTGGCTGGAAGACCCCCAAGCGCGAACCTCTATTTTCTCGATATCGGGGATCGGCGGCATCGGCAAAACGACGTTGCTGCTTCAAATGGCCCATACGGCTAAGCAAAGCTCTGTACGAACCTTATGGTTGGACGGACAGGGCTGCTTGGCGACGTCAAGCGCGTTTCTGGCCAGCCTGGAGATGGGGCTAGCAACGGAGCATGGTTGTATCCGGTCGAAGGACACGGCGCTGCTGCCGTACATCGTATCCGAGTTGTCCAGAGAACGAACGGTTCTGTTGATGGATAACTGCGAGCAGCTCGACAGGCTGGGAGGGTGGTTATTGTCCAGCTTTTTGTCCGAGTTGATGTCCGCCTCCGTGCTGATCGTATGCGCTTCAAGGAACGGTCTGCCGCTCCAATGGCAGCGCAATCCGGAGTGGAAGTCCCGGCTCCATTCCTACCCGCTGCGCCCGTTTACCCGAGCAGAGGTCTATGAATATTTGGGCGGGAGCGGTTTGGACACCGAACTGCAACGGGATATCGCCCAGAAGACGGACGGGCATCCGTTATCGCTGGCGCTGATCGTCGATATGCTGTCCTCCGGGCAGGCGGAGGAGCGGAACGTATGGCGTGAGGTTCCGGCCGTATTGAGCGCAGAGTTTTTGCGGGAAGCGACTTCCTCGGCCGTATATCGTGCATTGACGATCTTGTCGCTATTGCCGGTCGCAGATGAACGGCTGTTGAATCGTCTATTGGACTCGCCGCTGGATGAAGCGGATTATTATCAGTTGGCCGGGCTTTCGTTCGTGCGAACCACGCTGCAAGGCATCTCGCTGCATCAAATCGTGGCCCGCATCTTGCGGGATGACTTCGCACGTCGGAACCCCGAACAGTATGAATGGACTCGCCATCAGGTGTTTGCGCAATTGGCGGAGCGGTTCCACGGGGTCGATCCAGCCATTCAGATGACCTTGAGTGCTCATATTCTGGAGCTGTACCGCGAATTTTTACCCTCGGCGCATGCCTATGCGAACTTCGCTTCCACGCTGAAATCGGGCGAGCAGAAGCCGTTTCAATCCGAGGACCTGCCGCATTTGCAGGAGTTCATGGCAGCATCGATCCGTAATTCCGATTGGCAGTCGGAACTGGTGGAGCGCGATGATTACCCGGCCGTACTGGGTGAAATCGCGGTGCGTTTTCCGGAAGGAATCTTTGTTGTCCGGGATGAACAGGGAACGCCGTTGGCCTTTTGCGCCGGCGTCTGGCTGCATGCCTTGAGTTTGCCGCTCTTGGAACGATATGCGCCAGGATGCGCGGAACTTCTGGGGGAGGAAGGATTTTTGCTGCACCATATTCCCATAGAGGAAGCCGATACAATCTTCGTGCTGCTATCCGCGGTCAATACCGGCCAATCCCTGTATCGTCCGGAAGAGCTGGGCGCCTTGCTGATGCAGCAATGGCTCATCTATATGACCCGCGGGCTACGCGGGATATTGGCGGCGGAGGATCCGCAGTTAAATGCCTTGCTGTCGATTCTGGGATTCCGGGAACGCGGTAAGGCTGCAGGGATCGCGGGCATCGAATTGACGACGTGGGAGCTGGATTTTCGGCAAACGACCTTCGACCAGTGGATTCACCGGATACTCCGGCAAACGGAAGTGGCAGCGGGCGCGTCGATGTTATCACTTGCGCACGGATATGGCGCGGGTATGGAAAGAGGCGAGATGAAGCAGTTGCTTGAGCGGATGTTCGAACCGGAACAACTGGCACGACTTCCTGTTCTGCGGCGTTTGGACTGGAGCGGTCAGCAGGCACGGGAAGTGATTCAGGCGATTCTAACCGATGAGGGTCCTACGGAGCCTTTAACGGCCTTCGAGAAGGAGATTTTAATCGCCAGTTACATACGGAAAGATCGGAACAAAAATCAGCTCGCGGATTCCTTTCATATGAGCAGGGCAACGTTTTATCGCCATTTGCGCTCGGCGGAGAAGCATGCGGCGTTCGTGCTCAGCGAAAGGTTGAGAGCGGGACGATGAATGATCTTGTGTGCTGGGTATACGGTAGAACAATGGGAAGAGAGGTATGGCGGGGGAGTGTACGGATTTTGGAGAAGTGGGCAGATCAGCTCTAGTAAGGTGTTGAAAAGTGCCGGAAAGGACATCACGGTTTAATTCCGACAAAAAACATAGGAAAACTGTTGACAAGGCAATGTCTGGCAGAATAAGATGATAATTAAGCAACCATGATACTGATCATGGTGGAGAAACACGGAAAGAAATCGACTGGACCACCAGAGATTCGTTGAACATGCGCAAACTCGTGCATATTCGGCGGATCTTCTTTTTTTTCTCCAAAGCAAGAGAGGAATGGAGGGGTGAAGGCTGGAGGGAGACCAGCTGCTTAAAGAGGCTGTTCAAACGGAAAACCGCCTTTTTCAACATGTATTTAAAACACGTTCGATCGACCAAATTTCTGCTTGGCAGCGGAGGAGATCCCAATGCTGCAAGCCAAAGGATGGGAACCTATCATGAAAAATCGTTTGTTCTCCAAGTTAACGGTATCGATTGCCGCAGTTGTATTTATCGTATCCATCGTCACTTACACTGCCGTCTCGGCCAACAAACAGGGTGAGTCCGCTCCTCTGGCAGAAGCGGAGTCTGCAGCTGAGAACGCTGCAGCTGCTACTGATGAGACGTCTGAGCCCGCTGAGGTGTCTGAAACAGCCGAAGCTGCTCCTGTTGAAGTGTCTGCAGCTGCGACGGTTCCAGCCGAAGCACCGTCCCAGGAAGAGACGGCAGCGGCTTCTTCGACTGCATCAACTCAGGTATCCGAGAACGGCAATGAACAAGTTGTAGCAGATACAACGCCTGCTGCCCAGAAAGGCGGCAGCGTCGAGTCACCCTCGGCCGCATCCGGCCCGGCTGCAGCCAGCGTGAGCACGCCTGCTGCAAAGCAGCAAGCCCAACAGACGCCGGTCAGCACCCCAGTCAGCAGCCCTGCTGCGAATAAGCCTGCCGCTTCCACGCCGCAAGCCAAGCAAGAGACGAAGCCGCAATCTACGCCTGTAACTCCGGCAGCCACGCCTGATTCAACACCGGCACCATCTTCCAGCCAGGCGGACACTAAGTCTAAATCCGTAAACTTTGTCAATCAGCAATCGAGCAAGCCGCAGTCTGTTCCTGCGCCTGTCAAGGAAGAGAGCAAGCCGAAGGAATCACCCAAGTCGCAAAGCGATTCGAAGGCCCCTGCGTCGACGCCAGCATCCGAACCGACACCGGCCCCTGCTCCAACACCAACCCCCGCGCCAGCACCTGAGCCGACGCCTACTCCGGCCCCGGCTCCTGAAGAAGAAGAAATCTGCTAAGTAAAGGAGAGCCTATGCAATCATCGATATCTATACGTAAACTACTCGCCCTACTCCTGGCAGTCGTCCTGACGCTGCCCGTTATCCATACCGGTTCGGCCCAAGCAGCCGAACCGCAGGCTCCCGCCGAGGCGGATGCTTTCGACTACTTCAAGCGCGTGTATCCGTCGCTGAGCCAGACGGACCACGTGTTCGAGACCGTGACCGCCCATGAGCTGTCGACGCTGCTTAACAGCGAAGGCACATATCTGGTGCTGATCGGCGGCGCGTGGAGCCAAGATACGCAGGCGCAGATCGCCGAGATCAACGCGCAGGCCAAAGCCTACGGCGTCGAGAAAATCTACAATTTCGACACTCGTCTGGACGGCGCAAGTCTGGATATTACAGACGAAAACGCCGCCGACCTCGAGAAGAAGCTGTACGTCGACTTGGTGAACAACTATCTGCTGAACCTGCCGGCAACCGGTGCAGAGGTGAGCTATGGCCAAGGAGTCAGCGCCCATAAAATCACGGAGCCATTCCTGTTTGCCTATGAGAAAGGGCGCACGGAAGAGGATGAGGCAGCGCCGATCATCGCCTCCGCCTCATCTGATTGGAGCGAGGTGTTCAAAGCGATCGCTGTGGAGACGAACGGTAAGGAGATCGCGCAGCATGACATCTTTACAGCGGAGGAGTATTTCACGACGGTCTATGATGACAAACTAAACCGTGCGATTTTCCGCGGCAAAGACGTGGTATTCGAGCACATCACATACCATGAGCTGGAAGAGCTGCTGAAGACGGACGGCACGCACAACATCCTGATCGGCGGATCCTGGTGCCCGAACACCCAGCCTATCATCGGTCTGGTGAACGAAA
>NZ_BAZR01000023.1 GCF_001315105.1 Paenibacillus sp. JCM 10914
ACGGGTCCAACTGGAATAACGGGCCCAACAGGAGTTACTGGAGCAACAGGAACGACAGGGGTAACGGGTCCAACAGGAGTTACCGGATTGACTGGAGCCACGGGAGCTACGGGAGCAACAGGTGCTACTGGTGTGACGGGGGTAACCGGCCCGACTGGATTAACGGGCCCAACAGGAGTGACCGGAGCAACGGGAGTAACAGGTGCCACTGGTGTGACAGGGGTAACGGGTCCAACTGGATTAACGGGTCCAACCGGAGTAACAGGCCCAACGGGAGCCACCGGAGCCACCGGTCCAAACTTTGCAACGACTGGCTTCTCAGCGTTTCAGACAGCACTTTCGGTGAGTACCTCGGCACAACTGACGAATTGGACCGTAACGGCTCCGTACTACCCAGACGCAAGTTTTAACGCGACTACTGGGAACTTCACGGTACCGGCGACAGGCAGGTATAGTATAAAAGCAACAGTCAACTATTCCACTTCAGCCGCGGTATCCATTTCGCTTGGGGCGGGTATTAACCCAGCCTTTACGGTGCGCAGAACTACGCCGACGGCAACTGATTTAGTCAGCGGTTTGTTCCCGCTGCTTAACGTTAACGTGGCTCTAGTCCTCACATTAAGGGCAGTACTAGGTAATGGTGCAGTAACATTGGCGGGTGATGTTCAACTTAATGCAGGTGATGTGGTAGGTTTATTTTATGATGCAAACGGTCTTACCATCTCGCTTAACTTGGGAGGGGCTACGTCGTCTGGCATCGTCTGGTCCATATTCCGAATAGCGTAAAGTTTACATTTCACAATGAATACGGGTAACAAGAGGCAACAACGATCCACTCGTAGTGAGAATCTGATTTATTTTGACTAAGCGTTGATGTATACTGTATGGGTGATTTCCCAAACCTTAACATAGGCCAACGAACATGAAGGAGAGAATTTACCTTGCAGGACAACAAACACGACAAAGCCGGATACAAATCGATAGCGCTTGATATTGCACAAAGAATCGTAAGCGGGGAAATGCCAGTTGCGAGCAAAATATCCGGGCGTTCTCTGTTGGCTGGTCAATATCAAGTATCGCCGGAGACCATTCGTAAGGCAATCGGACTGTTGAAGGAAGAGAATATTGTGTCCGTATCTCAAGGTAAGGAGATCATCATCGTTTCCGATCAGAATGCATTGGCGTATACTACCCGCCACAATTACTTAAAATCAGCCTATTCACTTAAGCAGGAATTACAGCAACTCTTACTTGAAAAGAAGAACATGGACCGAAAATTTGAAGAGCTGCTCACGCAGATTATTGTAGCATCTGACCGCCTTCAAAACCTGAAGCCATATCACCCGGTAGAAATAAAAATAAATGAACATGCTCATGTTGTAGGTCGGACCATCGGAAATCTACAGTTCTGGCAAAACACGGGAGCTACCATTATTGCTCTGCGTCGGGGGACGGAGGTATCGATTTCACCTGGTCCACACGTAGTTCTTAGGGAAGGTGACATCATTGTTGCGGTAGGGGACGAACGCATGTATGAACGTACTGAGGAATTTCTGAATCGCCCGCATGATCAAGTCGAGGCTAACAACCTTACAGAAGCTTGATCGCTAATATTAAAATGCAAGAAACCAAAACCACTTTGACTTTTGTCGAAGTGGTTTTTTTGTTGCGAATCCGCGCACGAATAACATGGATACATCGGTATCTGCGGTTAGAAAAATACAGTACAAGCGTGATATCTACTTTATGATTTACAAATATATACAAACAACTTATAATGGTCATTTAGGTTGTCAGTGTGTATACTGTCTGTTATAGTATTAATTGCGTTTAACTGCTAGCTAAGTTGGGTGAATATATTCAGGGGGCTAGAGGAGTATATAGCGGTCTCTTCATGCGACAGAAGTCACTATTACGAAATTAAAGGGGGGTATTTATGCTGAAATTTGAGCATGTCAGTAAGAAGTACGCCAACGGCTTTGAAGCTGTGAAAGACATCAACTTTGAAGTGGCCGCTGGCGAAATACTGGTGTTGATCGGTCCAAGCGGATGCGGCAAAACAACCACCATGAAAATGATCAATCGCTTGATTCCGAACACATCAGGCAAAATTTATATCGATGGAAAGGACATATCCCAAGAAAATCCCGATGCCTTGCGCAAGAATATCGGATATGTCATCCAACAGATCGGTCTATTTCCGCATTATACGATTGAAGATAATGTGGGACTTATTCCGGAACTAAAGGGATGGGAGACTGCTAAGAAAAAAGAACGTGTGCTCGAAATGTTGCGTTTGGTAGGGCTTGATCCTGCAGACTTCGCGAAACGTTATCCTAAACAACTGTCCGGTGGCCAACAGCAACGGGTTGGTGTGGCCAGAGCGCTTGCAGGGGATCCGGAAATCGTGCTGATGGATGAACCGTTTGGCGCATTGGATCCGATTACGAGAGAGCAGTTGCAAGATGAGCTGTTACGTTTGCAAAAAGAAGTGAAGAAGACGATTGTATTCGTTACCCACGACATGGAAGAAGCGCTGAAGCTCGGGGATAAGATTGCGATTCTCAAGGATGGCGAACTTATTCAATTCGATTCACCCGAACAAATCCTTAGCCAACCGGCGAACGAGTTCGTGGAAGGCTTCATTGGAAAGAACCGCATTTATCAGAATCCAGAATATATTCCTGTCACTGACGTGATGAGGGATAATCCTTCTACAACGTATCCAGATCGGTCTCCAAGCAAAGCACTTGCCTTTATGAGACAACGAAAAACGGATACCCTGCTCGTTGGCGATGAGTCGAGTAAACTGCTTGGTATCGTATCTGCATATGATGTCGCCGCCAAAATGGAGGGAATCCGCAAGATCGAAGAGATTATGACTTGGCCAACAGTGCTGCTGGAAGATACTGCTACCGCACGGGATGCATTATCGCTGATAACACAAGCACCTCACGGTGTTATCCCCGTTATTACGGAAGACGGCAAGATTGCCGGGATCGTTACAAGAAGCAGTCTTCTGACCGCTTTTGCCGCTAAATGGGTGGGAGAAGAGGAGGAAGCACAATGAGAGATCGTTCACTCTGGGAACAGTTGTTACAACAATTAAATAGCCGCGGCGATGACCTGATCAAGTCACTCGGCGTCCATATTCAGTTAGTGTTCATATCCATGCTGTTGGCCGTTATTATTGGCATTGCTTTTGGTATATTGATTGCGCGTGTTAAGTCGCTAAAAGGCGTGACGCTGGGCACAGCGGGAATTCTGCAAACCATTCCGAGCTTGGCGATGCTTGGGTTCATGATTCCTTTATTCGGGATTGGAATGAAGACAGCGATCGCTGCCTTGTTCTTATATTCTTTGTTACCCATTATTCGCAATACGTATGCGGGTATAACCGAGGTAGACAAATCCGTCGTAGAAGCGGCTAGGGGTATGGGAATGAAGAGCCGACAAATTTTGTTCAAGGTTCAGTTGCCGTTGGCGATGAACGTCATCATGGCCGGTATTCGGACAGCGGCCGTTATCAACGTGGGTACAGCGACACTTGCTGCTTTTATCGGCGCAGGCGGCCTCGGAGAGTTTATTTTCCTTGGCATTCAGCGCAATATCGATGCACTGATCTTAATGGGGGCCATTCCGGCAGCCATTCTCGCACTTGTTATTGATTATTTACTCGGTTTGCTTGAGAAGGCAACCACACCAAAAGGCTTAAAGGTTTAATCCTGAAAGCTGAAATACTGAGGAATATAGGAGGTACAAATGAATATTAAAAAATTAATGGTGGTCTTTGGATTAGTAGCTTCAATCGGCATGGTGCTTTCCGCTTGCGGTGGAGGTTCTGGCGATGGAGGGAACAGCGCGGAGGGAAGCAAGGAGATTACGGTAAGTTCTAAGAACTTTACGGAGAACATTATTCTCGCTCATATGATGGCTGATCTAATCGAAGCCAAAACCGATATTAAAGTGACAAGAACCGTTAACCTCGGTGGATCCAACGTCGTATGGAATGCGTTGAAGAATAACGAGGTGCAATTATTCCCTGACTATACAGGTACAATTGTAGCTAATTACTATCAAGAGGAGACCGGTACTTCCGAAGAGTCTCTTACAAGGTCGCGTGAGCTAATGAAGGAAGACGGACTTGCATTTCTTGAGCCGTTCGGTATCAATAATACGTATACCTTAGCCGTTACACAAGAAACAGCGGAGAAGCACAATTTGAAGACGTTCAGCGACCTGGCTGAGGTATCCGACGATATGGTACTAGGGGTTGAATTCGAATTCCTGGATCGCGATGACGGTTATCCGGGAATCAGAGAATTGTATGGCATGAACTTTAAGGATAGCAAAGGCATGGACCACGGCATCATGTACCAAGCCATTGATAACGGCGAGACCGACGTAACTAACGCTTATGCCACAGATGCGCAAATCGCTGTTCATAATCTGGTCATACTGGAGGATGACAAGCAATTCTTCCCACCTTATGATGGAGGTCCAGTTATTCGTCAAGACACATTGGATCAATATCCCGAGCTGGAAGAAGTGCTGAATCTCCTCGGTGGTCAACTTACCGAGGCCGATATGCAGGAGCTTAACGCTCAGGTTGATGTGGAGGGATTAAGAGAAGATTCGGTTGCTCGTGATTTCCTTGTGCAGAAAGGTTTGATCGAAGAGTAGTCTAAGTATCCTCTAAATGCAAGTCAAAAACCGGCCTATTTCTGGCCGGTTTTTGCTTAATATCAAGCCGAATTTGATACTAGTTATTATATATTGACGGTGGTAAGATTTCTTTATATTTCAATCAGAGTATTGAGAAGTAAGGAGAGATTGCTGATGAAGACGATCAAGGTATTGCATTATGATGCGTTCACTTTGCAGCCGCACCAGGGGAACCCGGCTGGTGTAGTATTAGAAGCGGATAAGCTGACCGACGAGGAAATGCAGCGTATTGCCACACAGGTCGGATTCAATGAGACGACGTTTGTGCAGCACTCGCAGGAAGCGGATCTCCGGCTGCGGTATTTTACACCGGGTCACGAGATGAATTTGTGCGGCCACGCGACCATGGCCTCCATGTATGCCTTGAAGACACACGGAATGTTAGACGATAAGCATACGGTCATGATTGAGACGAGGGTAGGGGTTCTACCTATTCAGTTTGATAACGACGGAGAACAGCTGATGATGACAATGAAGCAGGATTTTCCTCAGTTCATCCCTTTTAGGGGAGATGTCGGCGCTTTAGCCGAATCCATCGGTTTGCAGCTTGAGGATGTTGATATGACTAAGCCGATCGTATACGGCAGTACAGGTATCTGGACATTGCTAATACCGCTGAAGCGGTTGAGCAGTTTCGCCCGTATGCAGCCTTACAATGAGCGATTCCCCGGAATACTGACACAGAATCCCCGGGCCTCGCTTCATCCTTTCTGCATGGAAACCAGTGATGATGCTTGTCTAATGCACGCACGTCACTTCTCTTCTCCCTATTCGGGTACGATTGAGGACCCGGTTACGGGGACGGCTTCCGGTGTGATGGGGGCTTATTATTTGACCTACATGGATACGGATGCACCGTCAACCGAGTTCTCAGTTGAACAAGGCCAGGAGATGGGAAGAGACGGAAGGGTGCGCGTCAAAGTCAATCGTCAATCAGACGACATGCATGTATATGTTACGGGCACAGCTGTATATGTTAACGAACTTGAAGTTCAATACTAGCTCGTTCATTCATATCTACGAGGAGTGGGAGCGTTTGTTGGGACAAGACGAGATTAGAGTATATCCTAAGGTTGGCAAGCTATTCATCGGTTCACTCGTATTTGTGGTGATTGGCATCGTCATGATGTATGCGGGAGGCTCCGACGAAGAGAATAATGTCTTTATTGTTGTGGTTGGCGCTATTTGCACTTTGTTCTTTGGGTTTGGCTTCGTTTATGCGATTAGCAAGCTCCTGCAGAGAAAACCGGCACTCTTGATTAATCAGACAGGCATCGAGGATCACTCTTCATTGGTAAGCAGTGGATTTGTTACATGGGACGAAATTAAGGGCATTGATATGTATCAAGTGCAGAATCAGCGGTTTATCGGGATCGAAGTTCATCATCCGGAACAAATCTGGTCAAGGCACCCGCACTGGAAACAGAGACTGATGAGGCTTAATAAAGGCATGACGGACTCGGCGATACATATTCAGGAAACGGGGTTATCGGGAAATTTTAATGAACTGTTTCTGGTTATGTACCGGAGGTGGAAACTGAATAAGTCTGATGAACTTGAAGAACGTGAGGAGGAACATCAAACATGAAGTCCTTTAGACCTGAGATGACGATGGAACAAGCCGTGAATGTTCTGAACCATGTCGAGCAGGGACAGGCGGTTAATATTACTCCGATTGAGATGGGGGAACTTAGCAAAGTTTTTCATTATGATGTTCAAGGCGAATCGTATGTTATTCACTTTAAGAATGATCTGTCCAGCTTAGAGAAGGAGCAATTCGTGCATAATCGCTTCGCTCCGTATGGGCTGCCAATCCCTCAGGTACATCAAGTTGGGCGTTATGAGAATCTGTGTTATGCCATCAAAGATAAGGTGTCTGGCAGTCCCATTGCAACGCTAGAACCCCAGGAGATTAAGAGACTCGTTCCGAGGATTCTGGATCAAGTCATTCGCATGATTCATATTCCTCTTGAGGATTCCCCTGCTGGTTATGGCTGGATTTCCCAGAAGGGTGAAGCAACGCATCATACGTGGGAAGATTACTTATTGACGACTTTCGATGAAGAGCAGGAAGGATTCTATTATGGATGGACGGATCTATACAATGAAGGGATTCTAGAGAAAGCCTTCTTTCAGGACATGTATCAAAGGATGCTGGAACTTCTCCCCTTCATCCCGCAAGAGCGTTATCTTGTTCATGGTGACTATCATTTAGGGAATATGCTGGCGCATAATGAGAATGTAACCGGGATCGTAGATTGGGAGATGGCGATGTATGGTGATTATTTGTTCGATATAGCTGTAATGGATATATGGTATCCGATGCTGCAGCTCCCGAAGCAAATTCAAGTGACACTGAATCAGAGTGGGATACAGACCACTGATTTTGATAAAAGACTGCGCTGTTATCAGCTGTTTAAAGGTTTGGACGGACTTCGATTTTATGCTAAACAAGAACACGAGCCGAGTTATCAATTCATGAAGAATCGGATGGCAACATGGCTTCAAAGTCCATAGATCCCTGCGGGGATCTATTTTTTTGCGGATTGGGCTTCGGGTAAATGTGTCAAATGGCATGGTTAACTGACGAGTCGGGTACGGATAGCTTGGAATACAATGAAGCAGGCGGAGTTGAAGGTGGGATCAACATGAAACTTCATTCAAGGCAGAAGACCTCGATTCCGGATGGGGTCATGGTTTGTGGGCAGCATCCCGCGTTATATCTTGTAGAAGATGCGATGAAGCGACCCATCGTTGATCTGGAGACCTTTCAATTCTATCGATTTAATCCGGAGAGAATCGTTAAGTTAGATCAGGATTTATTGGACAACTTGGATACGGGGGAGTCTATTTGTGTTCATGGAGATTTCATGAGAAGCAGCCCTTCGACGATTGTGTTGCAGCGGAATAACTCGGAACGATATTTATGGTCGGGAGGTAAGCTGCATCCTATCGTCTCAGCGGAGACGTACCAAAGACTTCAGTTTCATCTTGCACAGACGGTCATTGTGAATGACGTTGTATTTAATTCGCTCCCCATGGGCGAACCGATTTATAATACAGCCATTCTAGCGTACGGTCCGATCAATTGGAGAGTGTACAGTGCCCCTGATGGCCGGATTTATTATAGTCAGCAGCATCGATTGCACCGTATTCTGAGCCCGTCCATATTCTATTATTATCACTGGAAGTCTAATGAAATCATTCATTTAACGAATATGGAGTTCAGTATCTGTTCATTAGGCGACCCTATTACAGAACATCTACTTCCGAGAGGGTGAGACGTCATTGAAAGTTCTTCTCGTGACCATATTCATGATTCCACACGTTGGCGGCCTGTGGAAGTACATGTTGCAAGTCAAGCAAGGTTTGGAAGCGCACGGACACCAGGTGGATATGATCGGCGATGGACTTGATCGTTTTTATATGTATGGCGAACCGAATCGTGAGGTGCATAAGCATCATTTCAAGCCCATGCTGGAGCATAAGCTGCCAGCATCCTCTGTTATATTTACTGATCAATGGGTGCGGTATGCCGAATCTGAACGATTATGCCTGGAGCTGTCTTTGGCTTCGATGGGATTGGAACAGTATGATATCATCCATGCGCAGGATGTGCTTGCGGCTTCTGCTGTAAGTCGGATCAAACCGCAGCGAACGCCGTTAATCACCAGCATTCACGCTTCGTTGGCTCTTACCATTCTGGATATGTTGCATGCCGGCCAAGGAATTCAGCCCTCCCATGCTCCACTCGTGTGGAATTATTACAAGACGATAGAGTATGTAGGCGGGACATCCAGTGACAGGATATTGCTGGCTTCGCAGTGGCTGAAGGAGGTCATGATATCCCAGTTCACGCTCCCCGAATCGAATATATCGCTGATCCCATATGCCATGGATATTGCCGCCTTCGAATATCGCATGCAGTTAGGTCATTCCATAACACCTCCCTCGGGGAAAAAAGTCATAATCTGTACGTCGAGGCTAAGTTATGAGAAGGGAATCCACGTGCTAATCGAGGGATTGGGCAAGTTGCATCGGATTCGTCAAGATTGGGTGTGTTGGCTGGTAGGAGATGGAGATCAGCGTTCGTTATATGAGCAACGTGTACATGAACTTGGGATGGAAGAGGTTGTCTTGTTCTGGGGAGCAAGGGATGATGTTCCGCAACTGCTCGGGCTTGCCGACATATTTGTTATGCCGAGCTTGATGGAGACGTTATCGTACTCCGTTATGGAAGCGCAGCTTGCAGCGTTGCCTGTCGTCTCGTCAGATGCGGGTGGTCTGAAGGAAGCTGTGCAGCATGGCGTAAACGGTCTTCTTTTTACAGTTGGGAATGATGACATGATGCTGTCGCATCTAAACATCCTGCTTGAGGATGAGCGGTATCGGCAAGAACTGGGAGGCCATGCTAGAACATGGGCTCTGGAGCATCGTGGGTTAGATAACATGGTCCAACAGGTTACGAGTGTATATCATGATGAATTAACGAAATGACCCGGCGGATCGAAACGACGGAAGCGAGGTGAGGGAAGATGAATACCGAAGCCGAAGTGCCTGGGGATGATTACATCGATCTTTTTCTATGCCAAGAGAGGCATCCATTTATTATGGTTGATCGGAGCGTGTGGGAGGCTGTGATACGCAAACTTCCTGAGGGATATTTCATTCCGGATTACCGAATTATCAATATGATTTCGAATATGCTAGCGACAGGGAATGAGGTGGAGATCATGGGAACATCGAATTGGCAAAATCTATCGTACTGCGTAGAACTGCTGCGGGAAGTATCCCCTAAGTCCGTGCTGGATGTCGGGGTGGGGTGATGGCAAGTGGGGGATGTTATGCCGTGAGTATCTGGATGTCTGGGCAGGCCGGGTGTTTCGACCGAATTGGACGACACGGATTGAGGGAATTGAGATATTTCCGACGAATATAGATACTTATCATTCGAGTTTCTATAATAAGATTCACTTTGCGGATGCTTATCATCACATTCATACCTATGTCCAGCCGGACGAATTCGATTTGATCATTCTGGGAGATGTGCTGGAGCACTTTGGGAAAGAACAGGCGACCGCGCTGTTGAATACGTGTATTCTCAAGGCAGGTCATGTGCTGCTGAACGTTCCGATTGGAGATCAGTGGCCGCAGGGAGTAGTCTATGGCAATGTGTTCGAGACGCACTTAAGCGTGTGGACAACGAAAGAATTGGATCAATTTCCTGTGAAAGAGAAGCGGCACTTTAAAGATTATATCGGACGCGATTTTTCCACGTATCTGTTTTCGAAGTGACCGCTATATCGCTTTTTCATTCATGATTCAAGGACTTGTTACCCAGCGTGTATGTGGATTGCGTTTGATTCCGTGAGGATAAGAACATTTCCGTTTAGGGAAAATGTTCTTTTTTTGCTTAAAAACGTCATAGAATCATGTTATATTGTTAGAAACGGAAAAATGATGAAATGAGCTGATATATTGAAGAAACTGGTGTTGGCAGGTGGAACGGGTTTTGTCGGAACCTATTTTGAGAAAAAATTCACGAATGACGACATACAGGTGAAAATGATCTCCAGACAGCCGGGCCACATCGCCTGGGAGGACGAAGCGGGCATGATTGAAGCACTGGAGGGCGCTGATTTACTCATTAATTTGGCTGGCAAATCGGTGAATTGCCGCTATCATGACCGTAATAAAGAGCAAATTCTGAGTTCAAGGGTGGAGACGACGAACATATTAGGCAAAGCCGTCTTGGCTTGCGAACAGCCGCCGCTGACATGGATGAATTCCAGCACGGCTACGATTTATAGACATGCCGAAGATCGGCCCATGACCGAAGAGCAGGGTGAGATAGGAGCGGGCTTTTCGGTTCATGTGGCAGAGGAATGGGAGCGAACCTTTTTCGCGTTGCAGCTTCCAAGGACCCGACAGATTGCCTTGCGAATTGCGATCGTACTTGGACCGGACGGAGGCGTGATGACGCCATATCTCAACTTAGTCCAATATGGCCTTGGCGGTGTCCAAGGCCCTGGGACGCAAAGATTCAGCTGGATTCATATTGAGGATTTGTACCGCATCGTTCAATTTCTGCAGGAGCATCCGGAACTCGATGGGGTGTTGAACTGTTCCTCCCCGAACCCGGTTACGAACCGTGATCTTATGGAGCAGTTGCGCAAGGCGCTGAATCGGAAGTGGGGCTTGCCTGCTCCGAAGTGGTTACTGGAGTTGGGGGCGGTCATGATCAGAACGGAGACGGAACTTGTGCTGAAGAGTCGCTGGGTCATACCGGATAGACTGCAACGGGCCGGTTCATGTTTCGTTACGACACCTTAGACAAGGCGCTTGAACAGATCGTAAAGACTAGGTTATGAATGATAAGGATGAGGGGTTCATTACGTTGGAGTATAAGATTAAAAAACCAAAGCTGATTATTACGCTAATCGCCAATAGTGTATTGTTATTAGCTTTTATTAATATGTGGCGTCTTAGAATCGCACCTCCCCTAGACTATATTTATTTGATTTTATCTATTGTTGCACTCTTTATGATCATCGTTACGATTGCCAGGTTTGCTGCCAAACCCTATGATTTACGACTTCATCCAGGCAAGATCTATGTCAAGAACAGAGAAGTAGACAGTACGAAGATAAGAGCTGTGCTGATTCGCGGATACTTCAATCCGATGATTGGAATCCAACTGGCTAACCGGCGTATGGTTCCCGTGGGCTTATACTTTCGATTCATCGGCAGGGAGCGGGAGGATCACGCTATTCGAGATCTGAAGCAATGGGCGAAAGAACATGATGTTCCAGTGGTACACCGATATTTCTGGACTTGGTTCTGAAATCATAACTTATGGTAGAAGAAAGAGGTGAGTTCGCAAATGGACCGAGACGAGAAGTTTTATCGTCGCTGGACGCGCATCCAGGCAAGAGGCAAAGCAAGATATATCTTGATTCGAGGAACCATTCTATGTTTGCTAATTTACGGTGTATGGGCGCTTGTCACCTGGTTTTTTGACAGAGATAAGTTTGGGGCGGATCATTTCGTGGCACGTTATTATTACTACTTTATCTTATACTTGGCTTACGGTTTATTCTCTTCATATGGCGCCTGGAAGGGCCAAATGTATCGCTACAACAATTTGAAGTACGATTATGAGAAGCAGGGGAAGAGCTTGCCTGATTAGGCAGGTTCTTTTTGTTTTGTGGTAGATGGTATACTATTCACTAGCAGTAATAAGGAAGTGATGATAAGCATGAGTTATTATTTGAGTGAGCGGATGATCAAGCAATTGTGCGGCAAACCGGCATTCGATCACGGATTTCAGCTATATACGAAAGGATTCACATCCCTGCTCGGTCAGGATATTGACAATAGGACTTACGAAGCCGAAGTGCAGGATGAGAAGCTGCAGTTGCATGTGCTTGTTCATATCGATGATAACGGAGATGCACGGACGACCTGCACTTGCAGCAACTACCAAGCTACCCATAAACGCTGTGGACATATCGCAGCTCTATTATTAAAGATTCAGGAACTTGAATCCTTCGCGGCGGCGCCTGAGCTTGAATACCCGTCTCTTCTGCATAGTCCGGCTGGAAAGAATCTCGCTACGGGTCAACTTACACCAAGATCGTTGACAGAAGAGAGCTTCCTTGGGGATCAATTGCTGGGGTTATTTGCGGGTTCTTATAAAAGAAAGTCGGTGGCGGCCACACGCTTCGATCAGCGCGAACCTATGGATGTGCAGTTCATCTTCAAGTTATACCCTTATGATTATGAACGCTATATGCTCGGTGTGGAACTGCGTGTCGGGCTGAAGCGATTATATATTGTGCATCGCATTCGAGAGCTACTGGCATCCTTGCGAAAATTCACCTCATGCTCCTTCACGAAGCATTTCACCTACAATCCGGAGCTGCATAGCTTTAGCCAGGCGGATCATGATCTGCTGCAAGAGTTAATGGCTATTGATGAACATGAGCGAACGTTTAACCATAGCCGAATGTATGCGGGCACTGGCAAAAATGCGGTTTCTGACCGAATGTTAATCATTCCTCCAGCCTTCTGGCCACGGATACGAGCACAACTTGCAGTGAATGAGCATGCGCATTTATCTATTGACGGTATCCTGACAGAGCCGCTTCGCTTCGTGGACGGCCCGCTCCCATTGGAATTCGAATTTGATGCGTCTGCCGGCGATCATCATTATGTTATGCACATCCAAGGATTAAATCGAATGACCGTATTAGATGAATACGGATTGGTTATGGTGGACGGCGCGCTAATGAATGTCGAGCCGAATGAATGTGCCAGGCTTACCGAGATGAAGCAACTGCTTGAGCAATCCCCGCATGATGTGATTCACATTCAACCTGAGGTGATCGAGTCCATCATGGAGAAGGTGGTTCCCGGACTGATGAAGCTTGGGCAGGTGCAAGTGTCGCAATCGATATCAGACCGTATCGTACAGACTCCACTGAAAGCCAAGCTGTATCTCGATCGCATTCGCGGAAGGCTGCTGGCCGGGCTGGACTTCCAGTATGGCAATATCACGATTAACCCGCTCGATGATCATCGCGACCGTCGGAGCGGGGAATCCATATTGGTACGCAAGGGTGAAGAAGAGCGGCGCATATTAGAGTTAATGGAACAGGCTTCGTTCGCCAGGACCGAAGGTGGTTTTTTCATGACCAACGAGATGATGAGTTTGATTTTTTACACCATACGATTCCGCAGCTTGAGAAGTTGCTCGAGGTTTATGCAACAACAGCGGTGAAGGAGCGATTGTATGTCGGCGAGATGAATCCGAAGGTGAAGGTCGATGTGGACGAGCGAACCGATTGGCTGGAGCTGAAGTTCCAGATGGAAGGATTCGTGGAGACTGAGATTCGGGAGATCATCAAGTCGCTGGAAGAGAAACGCAAATTTCACCGTCTTCCGAACGGGGCGCTGATGCCGCTGGAAACGGAAGCTTTTCAATCGATGGTTGAGCTGATGAACCGGGTAGGTGCTTGGAAGGAAGAGTCTATGGGAGCGAGGTTCCGATTGCCTGCGGTTCAAGGGCTTCAACTGCTTGATTGGGAACAATCCGGTTCAGCGGTTCAGTTCGGCAGATCTCTCCGGCGAATGCTGCAGAACGTGAAGAACCCGGATAATCTGGAATTTCCAATACCGGATGGTCTGGGATCCATTCTGCGAGATTACCAGCAGTATGGCTATCAATGGATGAAGACGCTAGCCCATTACCGTTTTGGCGGTATTCTGGCAGACGATATGGGGCTGGGGAAAACCATTCAAAGCATCGCCTTCATTCAATCCGTCTTGCCTGAGATTCGGGAGCTTCGCGAGCCTGCGCTCATCATTGCTCCTGCCTCACTATTATATAATTGGCATAACGAGTTGAAACGGTTTGCACCGGATATCCGAGCTGTCATTGTAGACGGTTCGCAGCAAGATCGGAGGAAGTTGATCAAGCCGACGGATCAAGCCGACGTCTTGATTACCTCATACCCGCTGCTGCGGCGAGACGTTGAAGGCTATGCAAAGACTTCTTTTCACACGTTGATCCTGGATGAGGCTCAGTTCTTCAAGAACTATACGACGCAGACGGCGCAGGCTGTAAAAACCTTGCATGCCCGCTATCGCTTTGCCCTCACGGGAACGCCTATCGAGAACCGAATGGAGGAACTGTGGTCGATATATGATGCGGTATTTCCTTCCTTGTTCGGAGATCGCAAGGCGTTTCTGGAACTGCCAAGAGAGACGGTAGCGAAGCGGGTGCGTCCGTTCTTGCTGCGTCGTCTGAAATCGGACGTGCTTCAGGAATTGCCGGAGAAGATTGAGACGATTATGTCGTCTAATCTGTTCAATGAACAGAAGAAGCTGTATGCCGCCTATCTTGCGAAGCTGCGTCAAGAATCGCTGAAGCATCTGGACCAAGATGGATTTCATAAGAGCCGCATTCGGATATTGGCTGGACTCACGCGTCTTCGCCAAATATGCTGTCACCCGGCGCTATTTGTTGAAGGGTATAAGGGGAGTTCGGCCAAGTTCGAGCAGCTGCTGGAAACGGTGCAGGAATGCCTGGATGCCGGAAGACGCATGCTTGTGTTCTCCCAGTTCACCGGCATGCTTCATCTGATTGCCAAGGAACTGGCGGAACGCGGTATCCCTTACTTCTATCTGGATGGACAAACTCCGGGCGCTAAACGAGTGGAATTGTGCGAACGATTCAATAACGGAGAAGGCGAAGTGTTCCTGATCTCACTTAAGGCGGGAGGAACCGGATTGAATCTGACTGGAGCCGATACGGTCATTCTGTATGATCTATGGTGGAATCCCGCCGTTGAGCAGCAAGCGATGGATCGTGCACATCGAATCGGGCAGAAGAAGGTCGTTCAGGTCATCCGGCTCGTCGCCCAAGATACGGTTGAGGATAAGATGTATGCCTTGCAGCGGAAGAAGCAGAATTTGATCGAGGAAGTCATTCAGCCTGGAGAAGATGGACTGTCAAGCTGGACGGAAGAGGACATCCGCGAATTATTAAGTCTGCACAGTTAGCGGATTGCGGTTACAGGACTGGAGATTGATGTGGTTACTGGCTATGCACGCCATTATAAGAAGCCGCGGCAAGAGCATTCTGGTGGATACGTATTATGCGAAGGGGAATATACTCTCCGTTCTTCGTTAAATCAGAAAAAGTAGGCAACCTATCCAATTGCTGATATAATGACTTCATGTGAAGTTTTTTACATACACTATCAGACATTAGAATGGAAGGTTAAGAGCATGGTATCCTTTATACTTACGCTAAAGCGTCTAGTCAGCGGTCTGTTTCGTGCATTCAAGCAGCGGAATTTCGTGGCTTTGTTTGTACTCATTATCATCATGTTATTCTCCGGTACGATGTTCTACACCAAGCAGGAGGCATGTCGGTCATTGATGCGCTCTACTTCTGCGTGGCGACCCTAAGTACGGTGGGGCACCCGGACTTCGTCCCTCAAACTGATCTGGGCAAAATCTTCACCATGGTATACATCATCGTCGGAACAGGATTGTTCCTGGGGATGGTCGGCCACCTGGCGTATGCCTTGATCAAAGGCACCATTCGAGAAGAGAAGCGTAAGCAGGCAGAGTCATAGGGGAGTGGGCATCATGTTGCTCAGATGACGAACGGACCGTAGATACCTTATTTACCTCAAATGAGGAGATTAGTGAAGACTAGCGGACTCAGCTGCGCTTATTTGGTGAATGAAGCGTATCCGACACCGATTTCGAGATGGATAACGTATCCTGTGTCCGCTAACCTTGGAAAAAGCACCTATTATCGAGGAAATAAGGTCATCTGAGTCCACTAAGCAGGTACAATAACATTAAAAAGAGTACAGCATGCGCTGTACTCTTTTTTATAGTGCTAGGGAGCAAGTTGTGGCTCAGGCTCGGTAGCTTGGCCTGGGTCTGGAATCGATTCGGATTCGGGTTCCGGGATTAATTCAAGTTCTGGCTCAGGAAAAAGATCGAGATCAGGACTAACTGATGGATCCGGTTCTGCGACAGTGAGGTTATCTGGTACTACGTAAACGGGATTGATGAAATAGTGTGTTTGTGTTTTAGGAGTCGTCACTTCTTTACGTGATAGAATGTCTCCGCTGAAAATGACAATGCCTTGGACTTCTTCAACCCAGATGGTGGGGTTATCGTTGTTCTCAGAGTCATTTACAAGTTCTATACCCGCTTGTAAGATTAATTCGGATTTGTCAGTTAGTCCCTTACCCATTGAAACTTCGATGCCACCGAACTCGTTGCCAGTCACGTCAATCCGACCATCCAGCGTCACGGAAGATCCATTCACCAGCAGAGCAGCATCGGCGCCGGATGCTTTGAAATCACGGATGGTTACACCGGTTGCCTTGTAAACCTGAATGCCATAAGATCCTTGCCAGCCATTCGGTGAACGTAATGCTAGCTTTAAGTTCTCAACTTTAACATCGTTTGCATTCACCAGCAGGCCATCTTTAATCCCGCCTGTAAAATGGATCGTATGGCCGTTGCCATCTAATTTAACTTGTCTTGAGATGATTAAGGTTTCAGAGACATTATCGATATCTCCTGCCAGTCTAATCGTTTCTACGTTAGGATTAGCTATGCCTTCTTTTAATTTGTGAGCAGTAGATACGTGTACTGCTGTCTTGGAACTTTCCCGCAGGAAATAATGGGTTTGGAGTCGATCAGATGGATGCACGACCTGTGCTACAGTGAAATTAGAATCAGAACTAATACTGCCCTCATCTTGTTCAAGCCATATTGTCGGATTACCCATATGTTCAGTTGAGTTAATGAATGAGGCTCTATCTACATGTAAAACGGATGATTTCGATAGAGTCTTACCCTTGGATACTTCAATCCCGCCATATTCATTACCGCTCACATCAATCGTTCCTTCTAGAGCCACATTCGAACCATTTATGAGCAGCGCGGCGTCACCGCCGTTAGCGGTATAATCTTTGATGGTTACATCGGTTGCATTGTAAACATGGATGCCATAAGATCCTTGCCAGCCATCCGGTGAACGTAATGCTAGCTTTAAGTCCTCAATGTTCACATCGTTTGCATTTACCAGCAGGCCATCTTTAATTCCTTCTGTAAAATTGATCGTATGTCCGTTGCCATTCAATGAGACCTTTCTTGAGATGGTAATCGTGTCAGTTACATTTGGAATATCCGCAGTAACCTTGATAATCTCAATTGCGTCATTCTCGATTGCAGCGAGTAATTGGGCATGAGTGGACACTTCTGCAGTCACAGCCAGATCAGCGTTCAAGTAATAGTACGTTTGAGATCTGGAAGCTATTTGTTTTGAGGTAAGCGGCGTTCCTGCACGATCTAAGTTAATAGAACCTTGTCCATCAATAACCCATACAGTAGGAGAGTTCAGAGACTCGGTTGAATTCAACAACATCCCCTCAATGAACAGTGTGGACTCAGGCAAGTTCGAGTTACCTTGGCTTTTGGAGACTTCGATGCCGCCATATTCATTATGGCTAACATCAATATTGCCTTCCAAAGTAACAGTCGAACTGTTTACAAGTAGTGCAGCGTCTCCACCAGCGGCTTTATAATTACTAAGTGTCACATTCTTTGCATTGTAAACCTGGAGACCATAAACGCCATCCCATTGTCCATGAGTACTATTTAAACTCAGACTCAAATTGTTCACGGTTACATCATTATGGGTAACTAATACGCCATGCTTGATGGTATTTGCAAAGCTAATCGTTTTATTATTACCATTCAAGCTTACTGTTCTAGCGATATCAATTCGCCGATCTACCCCTGAAATATTCTCAAGCAAGTTGATATTCTCAATATTATCGTCAATCAGGGCACCCCTCAAAGCTTCTATCGCAATGACATTCGCAATGTCAGCTTCTGCCTCAATCTCGATTGTATTCGTCACAGATCCACTCTGGATCGTGATAATAGCACCTTGAGTTTCATTAGCACTGACTAAAACACGTACATTACTTAGGTTGATGCTACCAAGCTTGTCTTCAATATATTTAACCGTCGCTTCCGCTCCGTCATATACCCACACCAATTCCAATGCGAGAATCGCAGCCTTAATACGAGCCACTTTCTGTGCATCGGTCTCGATCGGTTGCCCTCCGCCAGGGTTGCCCTCATTTCCTCCGTTATTACCTCCCCCGTTTCCACCACCAGGGATGCCACCGCCCGTGCTTGGAGGAGGGGCCTGCACTTGATCTTTATGTACACCATCGATGGATTGCGGTCGCTTGTTGAACGAGGAACCTTGCGCACCTTCATTAATCGTGGCTTTCTTCACCGTACCCAGTCCGAGAACCTGAATGATCGCATCCAGAATTAAGGATTGTACTTCCGCACCACTACCTAATTCAATCTTCGCATGGTTAGCACCTTCGAGGATATTAAGCGTACCAATGGCGCCCTTCTGCAATTCTAACGTGATTGCTGATGCCAGCACGTTCACGTCGTCGAAGACGCCCATCAATTGAACTTTAGCATTCGCAGGTAAGGATTCGGACAACTCCACATCCGTAAAACCTGCACCGGTTAATCCGGATTCCTCGAGCAGGGCAGAGGATAGAATGAATACTTGACCGGCCACGGTAGAACCCTCGGCCACGATCCGAACCGTGCCATTCGCTTTATTGACGATGATGATGCCTGTCGTCGTGTCAACAAGATGAATGGAATTCTTGCCACCACCTTTGACGTGAGTGGTACCTTTCACCGTAACATGATCAACGACAACGTCACCTTCACCGATTCCTTCGGCAAAAGTAAGATTCCCTGTAATCTCGATATTCTGCAGCTTAACATCAGCACTTTGAATGATCACGTTCCCGGTAATGATCTCTTTGCCGGTAGCCGGACCATAGGTTCCTGCCTGATCGTAGACCGTGGTCGTTAACTCTGCATGTTTGGCAAGAGCCGAGTCGATCAAGACGATGGCTTCAGCTCGTGACAACGATTTATTGGGAGCCAGGGTTTGGTTCGGATAGCCTTGCAGAATTCCGTTGTGAATGACGGCAGCCATACTGGATTTCGCCCAACCAGCAATCTGGTTAGCATCGGCGTAGTGATCCAATGATTGAGCACTCTCGCTTTGAAGGTCCAGCAAGCTCGTGATCATCGCTGCCGCTTCTTGACGTGTTACCGTCACGTTAGGGCGGAAAGTTTGGTCTTGATATCCTTGGAGATATCCTTGTTGGACGGCAGTTGTAATCTCGGCATAAGCCCAATTGTCCGGAGATACATCCTTAAATGAAGAAGCGGGGCTTGGGGTTTTCTCCAAATCAAACAGTCGGTTAATCATCGTAACGAATTCTGCTCGGGTGATCGTCTGGTTCGGTCTGAACGAGCCATCTTGATAACCGTGCAGTAATCCATTATCCACCCATTGCTGAATACGCGGTTGTGCCCAATGGCCAGCAATATCGCTGGCAGATTGCGCTTGTACACCGGCGAATGAACTGAAAACCAAACTAAATCCGAGCAGACCTGCGACCGTGCTTCGTGTCTTCTTAGTCATTTTCTCCTCCTATATATTCGTATTTACGAATGATGTTAAGTAAAAAAGACTTCATATGACAAAAATATCCCGGTTTATCTTCCGAATAAAAGGACTTAAGTCATGGTTCTTTTTTACTGTGACGATTCTACCATAATTAAACATGGTGAATCTAGTAAAAAAATGGGGATTATTAGGTTGCTTATGCTATTATCACATCCTTGAGTTACTGGTCTGAGCATAATAAAAAGCCAGTCCCTTTGGACTGGCCCTTATATTTTCTTGATTATTCCACCTTCACTGCAAAATAAAAGTTCGCGTTGCCTTGATCCAGGAACCAGGTACATGAAATTTCATATAGATATGATCCGGGTTCAGCAGGAACGGTATATTCATGGCCTGACAGTGTCAAATTTCGTACTTGGAATGATTTAATTCCGATAGGCGGTTTGGTCTCGATATCAGCTCCACCGCTTACGATGACGTGGGTGATCGTATCCAGCGTGGGGATGGCAGCGTCCGTCATAACACATTGATATCCGTTACACCATGAGTACCCGCTGCGCCTTACATCGATTTGATTTCCCTCGATCCACACCTCCGGCACGGGCGGTTCGGCGGTTTGCACCCATAACGTTTGCACAGCTTGCCTTGCGCTAACTTCCGATGTTGGAATGATATGATCCGATCTGGACCCCAAGTAGTATCCCGCACCAAACACCATCAGGAACAGAGCGCCAAATAGAAACGGTCGCATACGTTTTGCGAACATGTCACACCTCTCCATTTTGTCATTCTTTTGTTCCGAACAAAGATAGAAAATATGTTATAATCTTGAAACTACATCCCCAGTATATACCAAATGGAAGAAGGGTGAAGAGTATGTTGCATAAATGGCTGGAGTGGGCAAAAGAAATCCAGGCGATTAGCCAGGCGGGACTTGCCTATACGAAAGATATATATGACGAAGAACGGTTTGAACAGTTGCGGGCGCTGAGCGTTACGATCATGCAGGAGTACACGGATGCCGGCAGTGAGAAGATTAGAGAGCTGTTTGCAAGCGAGAGCGGCTATCAGACTCCCAAGGTGGATGTGCGCGGCGTGATCTTTCAGGAAGGCAAGCTATTGTTGGTGAAGGAGAAGGCTGACGGAGCCTGGGCATTACCCGGCGGATGGGCCGACGTTGGATTGTCGCCGGTTGAGGTGACCGTGAAGGAAGTGAAGGAAGAAGCGGGCTACGAGGTGCGTGGGACGAAGCTACTGGCCGTATTGGATAAGAAGTTCCATGCGCACCCGCCTTCGGCATTCCATGTATATAAAATGTTTATTCAGTGCGAGATTATCGGCGGTGCGGCTGGCGTCGGAGTTGAGACGTCGGACGTGGGTTTCTTCCATAAGGATGCATTACCGCCGTTATCAGAGGAACGAAATACAAGAGAGCAGCTTGTTCGTCTATTTGAATATGAGCACCAACCTGAATTGCCGACCTGGATGGATCTTTTTTAAGAGAGGAGTGGGATAGTGTGAAAGCCTTCAGACCGTATCAGGAAGTACCGGATGAAGTGCAGCTCAAGCGAAATTTTAATAGGCGGTTAAACCTATTCTTTTTTATCGCGTTTTTGATATTTTGCATCATCATTGTACGATTGGCCGTATTGCAGTTCGTAGAGGGACCAGAGCTTGCGGATCAGAAAGAGGGAGGGAGTCAGAAGAACTTCACGCTAAAGCCGATTCGCGGCAGCATCATTGACGCGTCCGGCAACAAGCTGGCCTATTCTACCGCTTCCAATGCTTTGTACATTACATTAACGAAGGATTACAGTTTAAATACCGATTCCGGCAAAGCGAATCGCCCGGAAATCGAAGCGATAGCTGCGAGCATTGCCGAGGCCTTCCGCCAATACGGCGATCCGGATCTGGAGCCGATGAGTAAGGAAGAAGTGATTAAAGCACTGGATCTGCAATATACGAGGCAGCATGGATATGAACCAAGGAGGATTAAGGATCAATTGTCGAAACAAGAGATCGCCTTTTTCCTGGAACATCGTCAGAAGTTCCCTGGCGTCCAGATTGTCGAGGAGAGTGTTAGACAATATGATCCGGATACGGTGGCTGTCCAAACCATTGGTTATTTGAGGAAATTCAAGGGCTCCAAAGACTTTAGTGAGTATAAAGAGATCGATCTGAACAACAAGACGCAGGATGATCCGGGCCTGATCTATATCGAAGAGGAATCGGTCGGTTATGGTGGACTGGAGCGAATGTTTCAGCAGGAGCTGCGCGGCAAGAGCGGCTATATCAGCATTCCGATCAGTCCACAGAACATGGTGGAGGGAGTACCAACATTAGTAGCACCGGAGAAAGGACTAAACGTGCATACGACAATCCATAAGGATATACAGCTTGCGACGGAACAAGCCATTATGGATCGCCTGCAATACCTTCAAACGAATGTCATATCCAAAAAATTGCACAAAGACGCGCTGACAGGCTATGCGGTAGCTATGGAAGTGGATACGGGGAACGTGGTTGCGATGGCGAGCATGCCCGACTATGATGCTAACATCTGGGAGAGCGGAGGCGGAACGAATTCAGCGGGCAACGGAACGATAAGTATCTATGGTTCAGGCCGATCGGGTAACAATTTTGATTCTTTGGTATTTCTCGGCTCGGTCATCAAGCCTTTAACCGTATTGATCGGACTGGAGGAGGGCTTGTTCGGGCCGAATCAGACGTATATTGACAAAGGATTTGCTACGATCGGGAGAGTTGGAAGCGAGCAGAGAATCGGTAATTCGGGAAACAAAAGTATGGGTCCAATCAAGCCACAGCAAGCGATTCAGTCCTCATCCAATGCTTTTATGATTGATATGATAGGCAAGGGGCTAGTCAGCAAGTATGGCGGTGAGAAGGGGGTTGAGGTGTGGGATCAATATATGGAATCCTTTGGTCTTGGTATCTCAACCGGCAGCGGTCTTCCTGGGGAGATGTCAGGACAAAAAAGTTATCTCGACACAGATGCCGCTGGCAGTAATTTAGCAGCCTTGGCTTTTGCATCTTTCGGACAGATGGGGAGGTACACGCCACTCCAGCTTGCCCAGTACACCGTCATGCTGGCAAATGAAGGCAAGCGGATCAAACCGCAGCTTGTCAGTAAACTGACCGACCAGAACGGCAATGTTGTGAAGACGTTCGAACGGGAGGTCCTTAGCGAAGTGGAATTTCCGCAGGAATACTGGAACGTGGTGAGACGGGGCATGAACACGCAAGGCATTGCAGGGTTTGAGGATTTCCGTTACGATTTTGCACGCAAGACCGGTACGTCCGAGCAGGACTCCGCGGCCGGCCGCAAGGATAACGGCGTCTTTATTGCTTTCGCCCCGCGCGACAATCCGAAGCTTGCGGTTGCGGTGGTTGTGCCGGAGGGCGGTTTCGGTTCGCAGAGCGCCGCGCCGATCGCCCGAAAGATCTTCGATGCTTATGACGAAGTATACGGGCTGGACGGAACGCCGCACCCGAAATTGCCTGAGGAGCAGACCGATGATCAGGAAGAAGAGGTCAAAGCAGAGGAATAGAATGTGTGAGTTATGCTGATTCCAGGTATTACATTCGATTATGTTAATTGAAGGGTGAGGGAAACGATGGGCTCAAGAATCATGCATCTGATCATTGCCAATCGGATAGCGGAAGAACTGTCGATGGAAGATCGAACGGCCTTCCTGCTGGGGAGTATCGCACCCGATGCGGTGTCTCCGAAAGAGCTGTCGCATTGCTTTGCAGGTGAAGTTCAAGATTTCTCGACGCACATTGATTACCGAACGCACAACTGAACGTGTTCACGATGAACCAAATGATCGGTTATTTGGAGACATCCGTCGAAGTAGGGGTGCTGAAATTACAGAGCGTACTTACAGCATAATCGAGCGTTAAGAAGCCTGGCTTAATGTAGAGATGCTCTCTTAAGCCAGGCTTCTTGTATGCACGGACAGCTTCAATATGGATTCTGTTTCACCTTGAGCACTTCGGCGAGGAAGGTCAGGGCCAGCCCTTGTCCCCAGCCTTGAATGCGTTTATCCGGGACATGGCAGTAGCCATGTGTGTCCTTCATGACCGCCGTTCCGGCAGACACGCCGGTGACCGTACCGTCTTCCGTTATCCGGGCCAGGATGCCATCCAGCGACTTCTGGCTGTATTTATTGTAAAGACGTCCCTTTGTTAACAGTGCTGCGGCGATACCCGCTGAACCTGAGGTCTCCAGCGGAGATTCCGGGTCGATTGTGATCGTATGCCACAAGCCGGAGTCGTCCTGCAATCGGACGAGTGCGCTCAGTTGGTCACGCAGCGAGCCTTCGATGGTCATGAAGGACGGATGCGTGACGGGGGTAAGCTCCAGAGCACGAGCCATCGTGATCGCGGCCCACGCGTTGCCCCGGCACCAGAATACGCCGGACATATGGTTCTTGGCCAGGTTATCCCAGCCGTGATAATACAGATGGCTGACGGGATCCTGCAAGCAGTCCTCGTGTCCGTGATATTGTCTTAATCCATCTTCGAAATATTCTTCTCGCTCCAGGAGCACACCGATGCGCAGCAGGAAATATCCGGCCATGAACATCGTATCGACCCAAGCCTGTTCAGGAAATACATAGGCTTCGGAATTCACCGTATGCTGAAAAATCCCGCTGCCGAACCGAGCGGCGTCAAGCGTTAGATATTCCGCCATCGCTTTCGCCGTATCCAGATAGCGTTCATCTTCATAGACCTCGTACAAGGTCAATAAGGAGTGGCCGATGGATACGCCGTTCACGGACAACTTCGGCAGTCCGTCCTCCATGTTTTCATCGACCCAGGCTTTCAGCGGTTCCAGATACTCGCGCTTCCCCGTAGCGGCATAGGCTTCGCATACGCCATAGAAAGCAACGCCGCCTGGCCAATCCCAACTGAAATCCATGCGGAAGGTGCGCTCTACCACCCGGTCTATCGCTTGCGCTACAACTTGTTCATCATATTTAAGTGTTGGCATAATCAAATCTCCTTTCATCCTCCATTATCCTTTTAATCCGGTCGTACTGATGCCCTCGACGATGTACTTCTGGAATATGAAGAACACGATCACAACCGGCAGCAAGGACAAGGTCGCCATGGCAAACATGCCGCCCCAGTTGTTGAGAGATTCGCCGTCGAGGAACAGCTTCAAGGCAAGGGAGACCGGATAAGAATCAGGTCTGTTTAGGTAAATTAGCGGGTTGATAAAGTCATCCCATCTCCAGTAGAAGGAGAAGATGGAGCACGTAATTAGCGCTGGGACGATTAAGGGGACAACGATTCGGACGAAGATGCCGTACTTGCTGCACCCGTCGATCTTCGCCGCCTCATCAAGCTCCTTCGGAATCGTGCGTATGAATTGCATGATCAGGAAGATAAAGAACGGGATGCCGAAGAATTGAGGAACGATTAAGGGCTTGAACGTCGAGATCCATCCGAACTTGGCAAACATCACGTATTGCGGAACGATGACAACGTCGTGCGGCAGCATCATGGTGATCATCATGCAGGCGAACCAGAACTGCTGGCCGAAGAATCGGGTACGGGCCAGGCCGAACGCAACGAGTGCAGAGGACGCGACCGCGCCAATGGTAGAGATGATGACGATGATGAACGAGTTCTTAAAGAACGTGCCGAAGGTCGTCCCGGCAAAGCCGCGCCAGCCTGAAGCATAGTTGGCGAACTCAAGCCGACTGGGGATCAGGCTGTAAGCGGTGGTAAAGATCTCATGGTTGGGTTTGAGTGAGCTGGCTACCAGCCACAGAATCGGATAGGTCATCCCGAGAGCAAACAAGCCAACCAAGGTGTGATAGAGTACGCGTTTACCTCTGGTCATGAAGCTTAGTCTCCCTTCGATTCATAGTGCACCCAGCGGGTGGAGGATTTGAAGATGGCAATGGTCAGGACACCCACGATCAGCAGCATGATCCAAGCAAGCGCGGAGGCGTATCCCATCTCAAAGTGCGAGAATGCCTTGCGGTACAGATACAACGAATAGAGCAGCGTCTGGTCTAGAGGTCCGCCTTCTCCCCGTGAGATGATATAGGCAGGCGTAAATGTGAGGAACGCCGATATCGTCTGCAGCGTCAGGTTAAACAGAATGATGGGACTGAGCATGGGCAGCGTAATCTTAATGAAGCGATGAACCGCATTCGCCCCATCCACGCTGGCCGCTTCATAATAATCTTTCGGGATGTTTTTGAGACCGGCGAGAAAAATAATCATGGAAGATCCGAACTGCCACACCGACAGTGCAATCAGCGTCCAGAGCGCCGTGCTCGGATTCCCGATCCAGGAGGTGGACGACTCGATGCCAATGAGCGATAAGGCCGAGTTAACAAGCCCTTGGTCACCGAAGATTTGCTGCCACATGATTGCGACAGCCACGCTGCCGCCGATCAGAGACGGCAGATAAAAGGCTGAACGATACAGTCCGACCGCTTTGGTAGCGGTGTTCAGAATCATGGCGACGAATAGGGCGAAGATGAGCCGAAGCGGGACGCTCGCCAGTACGTAGGTGAACGTAACCTGAAACGATTTGGCAATCTTGTCATCCTCCATAAAGAGCCGCTCGTAATTGCCGAGTCCGAGCCATCTCGGCGCTTCCATCAGATTGTAGTTCGTGAAGGAATAATATAAGGAGGACAGGATGGGATACAGCGTGAAAATGAGAAAGCCAAGCACGAACGGAGCAGAGAAGACGTAACCGGTGATGTGCTCGTTCTCACGGAGCTTCTTCATAGTGTTCAACCCCTACCATTTCAATTTTGCAGTGTCCCATGGTGCGGAAGCACTGATGAGTTTCATGAAAACAGCCATTGACGCATGAGCATACCGATGCGAAAATGGCTGCAGCTTGTTATTGCTGGGAGCGGGCCAGAATGGCATTGGCTTCCTTCCGGAACTCTACCGCGGCATCCTGAATCGAAATCTTCTTGAATAAGATGCGTTCGCTGAGATCACGCAACAGCTTCTCGATCTCGACCGCACCAATGGGGTTCGGCGGATCGCCCGGGGTGCTGTTGGATTCCGCCCACGTCACATAATCGAAGATCTTGCTTCGTTCTCGGACAGCAGCGCTTTCAATTCTTCCTTGACCTTGGAAGAGACCGGTACGCCGCGTTCGCCTTTGATCAGCTTGTTGGCTTCGATGTCATTAATGAAGAAGCTGATGAACTTCGCCGCCTCTTCTTTATGCTTGGAGGACTCGGTTACCGAGAAGTACATGGATGGCTTCAAGAACAAGCCTTCCTTCGTGCCAGGACCCGGCATCGGATTGAGTTCAAGCGAACGGTCTGTGATCAGGTTGGCCACGGCCAGGAACTGATTCGACCAGCCAGTGCCGGAGATGGCATTGCCAAGGACCATCTCATCTTCCTCCGCAACGCCCTTCTTCTGAGCCTCTTTATCCAGCGAGAGAATATAATCGTTGTCATACCACTTCTGGTAGCGCGTGAAGTAATCGATAAAAGGCAGGTCATCGGCGTATCCGATCGTTGTTCCATCCGCACTGTACATCTTCTGTCCGATGGTTCTCAGGTAATAAGGGAAGAAGACGTCATGTCGGTAGGCGAAACCGCCGATCTGCAATCCTTTTTCCTTCGCCTCGGCGCCCATCTGATCCATGTCATCCCAAGTCCAATCCTGTGGCGGAATATGGATGCCGTTCTTCTTCATCGTCTCCACGTCAAAGGTAGTTTGCAGTGCATTGACTCCCAGGTTCATCGCCACCAGCTTGCCGTTTACGACACCGCCGCTGAGGGCATTATCACTGACATCTGCCACATTCAAAGCACCGCTATCTGCGAAAGGCTGGAGATCTGCCAGTTGGTTGCGGCCCGCATATTGATTGAGATAGGAAATATCCATCTGAATAATATCCGGCAGTCCGCCGGCTACCGCTTGCGGGGCGAGTTTCTTCCAATAATCGTCGAACGGAGCATATTCAGGTTCAATGGTCACATGCGGGTTCTGTTCTTCGTACATCTCGATGACTTTGAGCGTGTAATCATGTCTGGATTGTCCTCCCCACCAAGCGATTCGTAATTTCACCGGGTCGTTCGTTTCGCTTGCCACCACGGGCGGCGCATCCGTGCCGGTATTGCTGCTGGTCGGCGGCTCAGCGGTACCGCCATTGCCTGCACATCCGATCAGACTTCCGATTAACGTGAACGTGAGCAGTGTGGTCATCACTTTTTTCATTTGATTTCCTCCCCCGTATTCATGAATCAAGATATCAAAATGTGAATGCTTACATTTCCAATTATGTAGATTTACGATGGAAAGGGTAAGGAAGAAAACCGTGTAATTTGTTCAAAAAGTAGATATGTACGTACAACTGATATCATTCTTTACGCAGATATTCCGACGGCGTACAACCGATCTGTTTCTTGAATACTTGGCTGAAATATTGCGGATTATCACCGAATCCCAGCTGCTGCGCCATTTCAAAGATTTTGACATCAGGGTCCTTGCACATCAACTCCGTTGCGCGCTTCATCCGCAGTTTCATGACGTAATTGGAGAACTTCTCACCCGTCTCTTTCTTGAACAGCTTGCCTAGATAATCCGCATTCATATAGAGCATGTCGTGCGCGACCAGATTCAGGGAGAGCTCCGAATTGCCAAGCTGTTCTTCGATGATCTCAATCACCTTGCGGACAATCGCGTTATATTTCACCGTCGTCTGCTCGTAGTTGCACTGCGAAATTTCCTTGACCGTCTCATCCAAAAATGTCTGAATGGCTTGCAGGGTACTCATCTCCGCCATCTCCGAAATGCGCTGATATCTCTCGTGCATCCGAGCCGGTTCCGTTAGGCGGATTAATGCAACATACTGCTGAATGGCGTACGACTTGGTTAAGTCGATGCTGAGCTGCGCTCGTTTGAGCTCATGGATGAATTCGGCCAAGGCCTGGTCGGCTTCCTTGCGATGACCCGACCTGACAGGCATGCAGAGCCGTTCCTCGTCGAAGACGAATATTTCACCGAGATTATGCCCGTGCAGGGTATCATTCATGGTAATCATGCCACCTTCATCCAAATAAAAACGATAGTTTAAGACTTGCAGCGTATCTCGGTATAGCTTCCTGGCCGTAGACATATGTCCCGGATCGCTTAACGCAATCGTGACATCCATCTTGTAGAACTGTTTGAAGGCGTGACGGATCTGCTGGATTTGCTTGTGAAGCATCTCCTCCGAGCAGTTCTCGATCAAGACGAGGACGTGCTGACCCATCGTCGTACTGAGCAGCGTTCGTTCAAGCAGATCTTCCGCAATATTCTTCACGGCGAATTGAAGCTCGAAGTCCATATCGCCTTCCAACTGGAACAGTAACAGTCGAACCGGTTGTTCCAAGTCATAGTGAAACCAAAGTCGGTATTCTTCGAGGTCATGCTGCCCATAGGTTTTGTTGGTCACGAACTCTTTAAGCACTTGTTCTTTCACGTGAGGAAGTACTCTCTGAAAACGTCGTTTCATCTCCTGAATGAACGTCTCTTGGTGTTCATGCAGCTCCAATTCGTCGACGATCTCCTGCAAGGCTTCGCCGATCTTGCTCTCATCCGTGGGTTTTAACAGATAATGTTTGACGCCATATTGCATCGCGCGGTTGGCATATTCAAATTCACCAAAGCCGGACAACAGCACGAATTTAATATGCGGATGGGAAGCGTTCGTTTTGGCAACAAGCTCCAGTCCGTCAAGTCCGGGCATGCGAATATCGGATATTACAATATCCGGTGCAGATTCTGCAATGATCTCATATGCAGCCACCCCGTTCTGGGCGGTTCCGACCAGTTCCGTCTGATACGCGGACCAATCCACTAATTGCGAGATTCCGTCCAGAATGATCCGTTCATCATCAACGAGAAGAACTTTGTACATGGATGATCCCTCCGTTATTTGGGTAGTGACAAGATAATGCGCGTACCAGCTCCCGGCTGGCTGTCAATCATCAATCCGTAACGGTCGCCGAAGGCCAGCTTGATTCGTTCGTCAATATTAACGAGGCCAATGCCGTTACCGCCTGTGGAGATGCTGCCCTTACGTAACAAGTCGATCGTATCGGGAGCCATGCCGGGGCCGTCATCTTCCATGATGACACGGAATTCGTTCTCGGTTTCAAGGCTGTACAGACAGATATGGCATGGTTCAAGCGAGGGTTCCAGCGCATAATGGATGGCATTTTCCAGTAAGGGCTGGAGCGTTAGTTTAGGAATCTTGCGCTGCAGATGCTCCTCCGGTACATCCAAGCGGAACTGCAGCCGGTCATCAAAGCGGAACTTCTGAATAATGACGTAATGTTTCACCAGTTCCAGCTCCTCCGCTAAAGTCAGAATCGGCTCTTTCAGGCTGACGGAATGACGGAGCAGATAGGCTAGTGCTTGCACCATGTCAGATATTTGCCTCTGCTTGTTCATCTTGGCCAGCCAGTTGACGGATTCCAGGGTGTTGTACAGAAAATGAGGGTTGATCTGCGCTTGCAGCGCTTTGAATTCCGTCTCTTTCACCAATAGCCGGTTCGCATAATTCTCCGTGATCAGTGCGTTTATCCGCTCTACCATTAAGCGGAACGTACGGTGCAGCAGGCCCAGCTCATCCATGGCTACGGTTGCCGTATCCTGGGTCAGAACGTTGGCCTCGGCGAAGTTTCCTTTCTCAGCCAGCTTCATCCTGGCAATCAGGCTGTCGATCGGACGCGTAAGTCCGCGACTGAAACGGATGCCGAGCAGAATCGCAACGGCAAAAATGACCGTAAATACGATAATGACGAGTTCCTTGATAAAAATGATCTGCTTGAACGTTTGATTGAAGGGAGTGACGTTCATGTAGGTCCAGCCGGTGTCGATGGAGCGGTTATGCGCTATGAAATAGGTCTGGCCGTTCAATTCTCTTGTCAGATAGCCGTTGCCTGATGACAGGGAGGACTGGATGAGAGCAGGCTCAAAATGCGGCGTTTCTGGATAGATGACGTCAGATCCCGCGGTTACGATGAGATCTCCCTCCACGGCCGCCGATTTGCGCACGATTTTGTCCATGTTGATGCGAATGATGATTGTCCCTAAATATTGCAGGTCAAATAATGTTCCGGTATAGGAGCGAATTTCCCGGGTCAGCACGAGGGCAGAATCCTGTTGGTCCGGATACAACCAGCGTGCTTCCCCATCGGCTTCTCCTGCAAGCTGAAGAATATGTTCCCGTCTCGCCGATTGAATCGGAATGACGCTGCCGACATCGTGCTGCTTATCGTAGGCATCTATCAAGTGCATGGAATGGAGCATGGGCTCAGATCCGACATAATTTAAGAGACGGTCCACCAGCTGCTGGCGCAGGATAAGCCGATCATAATCGGAATCGCTGCTGGAGATGGAACGGAGTATATTTTGAATCTGCGTATCGGTTATGATATTAAAGGATAGTTGTTCGATCCGTTCGAGTTCTGACTCAATGGCTGAAGACGACAGATGAAGCACTTGAGACGATTTGAGGTAGAGCTGCTCATCGTAGATGGAGAAGGCGTACTGCTGAACGATGACGGCGAAAGTAAAGGTCATGGCAACGATTAAGGCGATAAGCAGTGATAGTTTGTTCCGAATCTTCATATTTCGATAGACGGTAATCCATCTTTGCACGGCAACAGCTCCTTGCTGATCATATGGTGCTCACATTATGGACTGGGTTGTAAACGCTGTCAATAAGAATATGGTATCTTATAAGAGAGCCTTCAGGCGTGCATTCGGGAGAAGGAGTCGGTTAATTGAACAAGATCCACGGATAATTGGAAGGGGAGATACAGCAACATGTCAAAAGGTGAAATGCAATGGATCATTCCGGATGGATATATTCCGCTCACCAGCCGTGGTGAGCTGACCAGCCATGAATCGGTCTGCGTCTTGAATGTAAGCGATCAGGAAGCTGTGGTTACCGTCCATGCTTATTTTGAGGACCGTGAACCGTTGTTAGGCATGGAGACGATCGTCCCTGCTCAGAGAACGAAGCATATTCGGACCAGCTCGCTCCAGGTTAATGGCGAAGGTATTCCTGCGGGCATTCCCTATGCGATGGAGGTCATCAGCAGCGCACCTGTCTTTGTGCAGTATAGCCGGCTCGATTCCACGCAAGCCGAGAACGCACTTATGAGTGTGATGGCTTATCCGGTATCGGGGAAGGTTTAGTAAAGAGATGCCGACGGTATAAGGAGCCTCAGCGAGGTTCCTTTTTATATTGATGAATCATGCAAACTTGCGCAGAACGTAACGTCACCCATTATAATTGAAAGCTTATTACAAGAACGGAGGAAGCTTCTGGAATTAGGGTCATAGGAGAGATATACTTGAATTTGTACGAGATGAATAGATAATGAATGTTGCGCAAGGGGGAGATGATCCCAATGGAACTTCTATTTGTCCGCCACGCACAGGGAGAACATACGATGAATCCCCCGCGTAGCTTGCAGTTAAGAGACCCCGGCCTGACGCCGCTCGGCCAGCGGCAGAGTAAGAAGTTGCAGGACAAGTTGCCATTATCCTCAGACGATCTAATCGTCATAAGTCCAACAAGAAGAACGATAGAGACGGCACAGTTGTGGTCTGAGGGCGCTGCCTGTAAGCAAATCGTGCATCAGGCCGTAGGACCGCGGATGTTCCCGCTGCTGGCCGCCTCTATGTCCTATGGATGCGACTCGCCGCTCTCGTTGAACGTGGTGAAAGAAGCGCATCGGTTAGACGTTATAACAAGCCGTTATAGTGCATGGGAAGAAGGCATAAATGCAATATCTGAATCACTATTCGAACAGACGGCGTCCGAGTTCTTATCGTGGTGTAAGGGGCTTGATAGACCGCGCATCTACATTCTGACCCATGATGGGACGATTACCGCATATCGTCAATATCTAGGCGAGCGCAACGTGACACGTCAAGATTTCTTGGGAGAGACGGGCACTTATTTAATGCAAATTCAAAGCTAGGCAATCGCAGTAATATTTTACTTACTTGTTGCTAGATCGACTCGCACGTGCCGAGCTTCCGGGATGGTCATCGGGCCCAAGCTGAATTAGATGCGATTCAGCAATCTTCTGTCAGTAGAAAGTGGAAACAAGTCGATTTTACATGATAGGGAGCGTGAAATACGATGCGGCGTTTACAGATTGGCATGTGGCATGAATTCTCGGAGGCGAGATGGGAGCAGCTTGCAGATGATCATATTAGCGGAATGGAGATTTCTTGTTACGCGAATAGGGCCGCCGTGCAGCGGGTAAGCGACTTCTGTCGACTTCATCAGGTTGAATACGGGATTCATGGGCCTGTGCTGGGCAATTCAGGTTATAGCTTACCATTGCTGAATGCGCCTGAGCCGAGGTGTTCCACGAGGCGCTTCAGCAAATAACCAGTGAGGTTCAGCTTGCGTCGCTGTACGGTGCAGATTATATTTTGTTTCACTATCCGTTCTATCCGACGTTTCAAGCACCATTTCGCCCCTATCCTCGCCTACCTGATGTCGAGCGGCGCTATAGTAATAGCCAATTGAGCAGGGGGCTTTTCAAGGAGAGGTCGCAAGAGCTATTTGAGCATCTAAGCACGCTGCAGCTTCATTACGGTCAGCGAATCGTGCTGGAGCACGATTTCTTTGGTGAATATGAGGATATTCTGATCGATCAGTTCCACGCATTTCCCGATATCCAGTTTGTCTTGGATACTGCCAGATTAGATATAACACGAAGAGCGTTCCCAGGGTTTGACCCCTATGCGTTCCTGGATCAAATAGCGCCTCATGTATATCTGGTTCATTACAGTAATGTGTTCTATGAAGAGCATGCGTTCACTCATCACCTTCCGGTGCTTGCGTTGCATGAACACGACGACAACTTCGGAGATTCCCTAGCCTATTTACGCTATCTCGCGACTAGCAACCAAGCGTTTCATCTCACCTTCGAACATCAAGCCGACCGAATCTCAAGGCAGGAATTGTATCAAGTGTACCAACAGACTGCCACATTGCTTGAGGAGCGGGGAGGGCCTGTGCTAAACCGTTGATTGTAGCGATACAATGATGAAGAAGACGGTCATCCAACGAATGGAGTGATATCGTATGATCCCAGTAGATTATAACGATGAGCAGTTAATGCAGATTCAAGCGGAGACGCTATATGTGTTGAATGAACAGTTGCAGATTATTCGTATTAATGAAGCCAATGCAGCAGCAGACACGGCATTTTTTATTGGTTCAACGACCCAAGGAATGCAGGTCTACGTGGCAGAGTGGATGCCGGAATCGTTCGAACGGGAGCTGCATCTGCATTTACGAGAAGGTATCCAAATTTCTCACTTATATACCCTGTTGGGTCGCTACTATGCTGTGAAGGATATTTGGGCCGGACCGGCTTATGCCTTTTCGTCGGAACAGCTTGAGCATCTTCCGCCGCCTGAACCTGACGTTATCCTGATCGATAAGGCTCAAGACACGCTATTGGAACGTTACTTTCCCGACTTGATTGAGCAGTTGCAGCTGCGGATGCCGGTGGTGGGTTACGTATCGGATGGAGCTGTCGTCTCGGTCTGCTGCTCGGCCCGCACTTCTGCTAAAGCAGTGGAAGCGAGCTTGGCTACAACAAGTGATTATCGCGGCAGGGATTTAGCTGCCAAGACGGTAAGGAGCTGGCTTATGCGGTGAAGCAAGGAGGGAAACGCCCGCTCTATAGCACAGCTTGGAATAATGTAAACTCGCAGCGTGTTGCTGCCAAATTAGGACTTCGCCAGTATGGTGTTGATTTCAATATGACGGTGGTGACAGGTTGATGATGATCCAGAACCTGATCGTTGTGTTTGTCATGACGATGATCATTCATACGTCGGAGACCTTGTCTTATTCGATCCGCTATGCCGGTGTGAAACTGAATAAGCTGGCTGTGGCTTTATCCTTAACAGGGATTGTGGTGCTGGTATCGCGAACCTCCAATTTAATACAAGCACCGCTTACCGGCAAGTTCGTCGACTATGCCAAAGAGGATGCTACCTTTGATGTACTCTCGCATTTTCGCGTTATTCTGTTAGCCGCATCGGTTGGTACGATTGTGGCGATCGCGTTGTTCCCCACCTTCGTTAACCTCGCCGGCCGCTTAATTCGCAAGCTGGAGGTAGCTGGATCAATCCCGAAGCTTGTCACGAGCGTAACCGTTGGCCAGCTCAAGAATACGAGGCATTATCTTAGCAAGCCAAATCTGAGATGGAGCCAGTTTCGTTACCTGGGCGTACCCAAACGATTTATTCTGCTTAACGTGGTGGTCACGGCTATTTATACCGTAGGTGTCTTGGCGGCATTGTACGCTGCCCATCTCGTACCCCAGTACAGCACGATGGCATCTCAGGCTACGGGCCTGATCAATGGAATTGCCACGATTATCTTGACGATTTTCATTGACCCGCAGCTAGGTTTGATTATGGATAAGGCAACGCGAGATGAAGAAGCCAAAGAGCAACTAGGCAAAATATATACGATGCTCATGGTGTCACGTTTCTTCGGCACGATGCTGGCTCAGGTATTGCTTGTCCCGGCTGCTTATGCGATCAGTGTGATCGTAGGATGGATCTGATGGTAAGATGCTTAAAGCGTGTATAGCTTCTCTGGATGTCATGAATAAAGAAGGGATAAATATCATGTTGTCTCGACGACGCATTGTTTTAGAATCAGTTTTGTTTGCTGTGGTGATTTATGGGGGATATTATCTCTTTATGATATGGCACGGGTATAGATTTCCAGAAGCCTATATCGAAGAATCAGATACCAATTCAAATGTTGGTGAAGTGATCGAGATTCCTCTCCAGTCTTCATCCTCTCATATTGCTCATGTTGAATGGAACAGTGATTGGAGCAACATTAAATTTATTGTAGGATTTTTTGTATTGTGTTTTTTATATACGGGCACGAGAATGCTTCTTATAAAATGGATGAATCGTACATAATTTGTGCAGAGAGGCCGGCTGATTGTGGGAAACGCAGGACTTTGTACAATGTCACGTCCGCTATAAGGTCATCGTTCATGATCTTATAGCCAAATAATTGGATCACCCAATTACCCGATAATTAAATGCATTAAGGCAATAATTACCTCAAAATACGGATTGAAAGCGCTATTTCTACACTTGACAGCACTTACATAAGCGTTTATTCTAAACATGCGGTCGATTGGATGATCCAATTACCGTTTGCGCAAGATGGATAGAAAGGAAAGTCATATGACCATTAAGAAGATTAAATATCATAGGGTATACGAAGATGTCATTGAACAGATCAAGAATCTCATACTGGAAGGAAACCTGGCACCAGGCGATGTATTGCCTACAGAGCGCGAGCTCGCACAGTCCTTCGGCATCAGCGGGGCACGCTGCGTGAAGCGTTCCGGATACTGGAAAGAGAAGGCTTGATCGAGGCCAGACCCGGCGGAGGCCGATTTTTGAGCAAGGTGCTGGATGTCGCGGAGGATCGCACCCGGATTATGGACAATATCGAACGCGCCACAATCATCGAACTGCTCGAGGCACGTGAGTTGTTCGAGACAGGCATTGTGGAGCTGGCCGCGAAGCGAGCGACCGAAGAGGATATCGCAGAGATCGAAGCTGCCTTCGAGAAATGGGGAGAGATTGATCTCGATGGAGATCGCTCGAAGCCGGATCAGGCGTTCCATCTTTCGATCGCGAAGGCAACGCATAATGTGGTGCTCGTGAACATGATTGAGCTGCACATGGATTTGCTGCAGCGCACGTTAAGCAAGACAGCTCAAATTCCCGGACGCAAGAGCGAGGTTTACGAGGAGCATTTGCTGATCGTCCAAGCGATTAAAGAGCGCGATCCGGTTAAAGCGAAGCTGGCACTGCTGAACCACTTGAGCAAGGTTCGGGAGAATATACAGAGAAACTACATTCATGTCTAAAAAGGGGTGACCCTTTTTAGCACAAATTGGATAATCCAATTACCCAATGGGCATGAGTGAATATTTTGGTAAAGAGGGACTGCAGATGAATACAGACATTCGAATTTTATCACCCTGCGGAATGTTGGGCTATGGATTCCCGGAGCAATCCTTCATGAATGGAATGGAGCAGGAGTTGCACGGCATCGTGGTCGATGCCGGATCGACGGACGGAGGACCTCACAAGCTGGGCGCCGGCGTATCGATTGTCAGCAAACGGGCGGTGAAGAAGGACCTGGAGATCATGATCACGAACGGACTCGCCCGCAAGGTTCCAATCATTATCGGATCGGCTGGCGGCTCCGGCGCTGACACGCACGTGAACTGGACACTGGACATTATCGATGAAATTTTACGAGATCATGACTTGCAGGCGAAGATCACCGTCATCTGGGCGGATTTTAACCAGGAAGAAATTCATCGTGCTAGGGAAGAAGGACGGATTCAGGCGCTAAGCCCGAATATTCCGGCATTAACCGCGGAAGCGATTCATGAAACGAAGAGCATCGTGGCACAGATGGGCCATGAGCCAATTGTGGAAGCGCTTAAGCAAGGCGGCGACATTATCGTCTGTGGACGAGCCTACGATCCATCGCCGTTCGCTGCGATCGGTATCTATCACGGCAAGGACCCTGGGCTTTCCTATCATCTGGGCAAGATCCTGGAGTGCGGCGCGCTCTGTGCAGAGCCGGGGACGACGAAAGACAGCATTCTTGGCACGATCGGTGAGGACTACTTCACCGTACAGTCGCTGAATCCGGTGCGCAGATGCAGTCCGACCAGCGTTGCTGCCCACACGTTTTACGAGAAAGAGCATCCGTATATTCTCCATGGACCAGGGTTCACGCTTGATCTGGAGGATTGCCGCTTCCATGAGACCGAGCCCGGCGTCGTACGTGTATTCGGCAGCAAGTTTATACCGGCAGAACAGTATTTCATCAAGCTGGAAGGTGCCAGACGCGTTGCCTACCGTACATTTGTCATTGCAGGCATCCGCGATCCGATCCTGATCAGCAAGCTGGAGGAAGTAGAAGACTACGTACAGAATCAAGCGCGAGAGTATTATCGCGAGATTCCGCAAGAGGATTATCAGATTCAATTCTACAATTACGGCAAGAACGGCGTGCTTGGCAGCAAGGAGCCCGAAACGTTCCAGGGACATGAGATTGGCGTAATGTTTGAGGTTGTGGCCAAGACACAGGAACTGGCGAACAGCATCTGTGCTACGGTTCGTTCCACATTTCTACATTACGGCTACGATGGCCGCAAATCGACGGCAGGCAACCTGGCCTTTCCGTTCGCCCCAAGCGATATCGAGTTCGGCCCTGTCTACGAATTCTCTGTGTACCACCTCATGGAAATTAAGCATAATGCTTTTCGGATAGAGCAACGATAAGGAGGATTCGACATGACTCAACTGGGCGACTTGGCGAAAGTGCTGCGAAGCAAGAACTCCGGGCCTTTCGAGATCACACTCGATGTGTTGTTTGATTCCAAAGAGCAGTACGACCGAGTGAAACGGTCCGGTATTATAACCAAGCAGACCATATGCGATTTGTATCAAGTACAGGAGGAGCAGATTCACCACCTGGTCTTTTTCGACCAGGGGCTCGGCTTCAAGATTACCATCTCACGCGATATATCGTCCGGCAATGTCGGAGATCGGGATGTGTACGGAGCCCAGCAGCATGCTCCCCTCATGAAGCTTTCCATTGAACAACCGGAGGAGGGGTAAGCGATGAAAGTTCTGCGGCGTCTACGACAGGATTGGGTATTGTACGCGATGCTGTCACTGCCTCTGCTCTACTTTTTCATTTTTCACATTATACCGTTGTACGGGATGAAGCTGGCGTTTCAGGATTACCGCATCTTAGGCGATCATATCTGGGTGGGCATGAAGCACTTTAACACCCTCTTTAGTTCGCCAGCCTTTGCCAGCGTGCTTCAAAATACGATTATCATCAGCGTGATGAAGATCATCTTTGTATTCCCGATACCGATCATGCTCTCGCTGCTCATTAATGAGGTGCGCAGCTCCAAGTACCGGAAGTATGTGCAATCGGTCGTATATCTGCCTCACTTCCTGTCGTGGGTCGTTATTGCAGGGATTTGGATTAGCTTGCTGAATCCGGCCGATGGCGGGGTAAACCTAATTGCTAATTTCTTTCAGATTCCATCGGTTGATTACATGACGAGCAAGGAACACATTCGCTGGGTATTGGTATTCTCCGAAATCTGGAGAAGTGCCGGCTGGGACTCCATTATCTATCTGGCGGCTATTATGAAGATCAGTCCGGGATTATATGAAGCTGCCAAGATCGACGGTGCAACCCGTCTGCAGCAGATGCGGTTTATTACGCTGCCCCACTTATACAGCACAGTTGTAACCGTCTTCATCCTGAACCTTGGATTTTTCATGAACGCCGGTTTCGACCAGGTATTTAACTTCATGAACGACTCCGTTATCAGTGTTGTCGATATTCTGGATACTTATGTATACCGTATCGGTATCGGGAACGGCCAATTCGCTTACGCTACGGCGGCAAGCTTGTTCAAGGGAGTTATCGGAATCGTGCTGATTCTGGGTACACATTTTATTTCGAAACGTATCTCGGGCAAGGGCGTTTGGTAAAAAGGAGGGATTTACGATGAGACGGCTGGAGTTTTCGAAAATCGTCATTTACGCAGTGTTGTTTCTGTTGACGCTCATGGTATTGGTTCCTCTCCTGAATCTGCTGGCGCTGTCCTTGACGGACCCGGGCAATGCCCATCTGATGGGCGGACTGGACATTTTCCCCAAGGGATTCTCGACAATCAATTACCAATTGCTATTATCAAATCCGCTCATAACGGGCAGTATTCTGAATTCGGTGTGGATTACGATCGCTGGTACGTTTCTCAATCTGCTGTTAACGTCGATGGCGGCTTACGTACTGGCCCGAACCGAGTTTATCGGGAAAAAGTTCGTGCTGTTCTTCCTAATTGTGATCATGGTATTCGAACCGGGCATGATTCCTGAGTACCTGCTGATCAAAGATCTCGGTCTGATGAACACACTTACCTCGCTTATTTTGTACAAGGCGATTAATGTTTACTACTTATTTATTCTGATGCGGTTCATTCAGGACATTCCGGAGGAAATTCTGGAGGCTTCCCGAATGGACGGGGCTGGACACTTCAGGCTGTATAGCCGTATCATCCTGCCGCTCTCCAAGCCAGGGTTGGCTACGCTCGGTCTGTTCTACGGGGTTTATCACTGGAATGAATACTTCCGGGCAACGCTGTATATTTCCGAGCCAAGCAAATGGCCGCTACAGGTCGTGCTGAGACAGTTCGTTGTCCGCAAGGACAACACGTCGCTGGTCGGCAATCAGAACATGTTTGACAGCTCGATTAATTTTGACTTTGCTTCTCTACAGGCAGGTACGATCATCATTGCGATTGTGCCACTGCTGTTCCTATATCCTTTCATCCTGAAATATTACGCCAAAGGTGAGCTCGAAGGGGGAGTCAAAGATTAGGCCGGGAAGGGCAGCTTATTAACGGCTAGATAGAATGAACTAAAGTTCTCATTGTCGAGCATTTCCGGTAAATCTCTTTAGTTCAAGCTATGTAGATGTTCAAATTTATAAAAGGGGAGACAATGAACATGAAAAAGTTAAGCATGTTGTTAATCGTCGCAATGATGGCTATGGTCATGGCCGCTTGCACATCGAACTCGCCGGGCGGAGCCGACCCTGATCCTGGGACGACGCCTGATGGAAGCGGGGATCCGGCTACTTTGAAGATTGTGTACAAGGACGAGGGAACCTCAAATCCGGTGTCCGTGAAATTTTTCGAGACCTTGGAGCAGTCACTAGCAGAAGATGAAGGGATTAATGTAAAATTCGAGCTTGTTGATCTGGCTCAAGGCAGCTACGCAGAAAACTTGAATCTGCTGCTGCTCGGCGGTACGATTCCGGATATCATCTATTTCCAGGGCGGAGACCAGCAAATTTCGGATCAAGGCCTTTTGGAGGACTTGACTCCATATATCGAGAATTCAACGCATCTGAAGAATATCATGGAACCGCATAACCAGACCCGGATGAATAGCTATCCGTACTTGTTATGGGTGAAGCCGCTCGCACCGAAGACTCCGGTTGTACGTGCCGATTGGTTTAATGCGATGGACAGCTCGACTGCACTTATGGAAGATCCTACGATTGATAACTATCATGCGTTCTTTAAAGAATTGGTAGAGAAGAAGCCAGGTGATGGCAAGCCGAGCTACGCGCTTACGGCTGCAGGCGATATTGCAGAGATCGATTTCATATTTGATACCGCTTTCGGTCTGGATGCAACCTGGTTGAAGAAAGACGACGGCACGTATGAATACTCCAAAGTATCTCAGAATGAGAAGGAGAAACTGACATTCTACAACCAGCTGTATCAAGAAGGTCTGCTAGATCCGCAGTTCATCACCAAGCAATGGGATACCAAGGAAGATGCATTCTATAAAGGCGATGCAGCTGTAATTACGGGTACTGCGGGCAAAATCATCGATTTGTATGATGGCAGAATGCAGGAACTTGGTGGAGAAGAGGCGAACTTGGTCGTGCTGCCACCGGCTAAGGGCGAAGGCGGCCAAGGATTTGGGGCAACCGACGTAACGAAAGAATCCAGAGGCCTTGCAATTTCCTCGCAGTCCGCTCATAAAGACGTCGCATTCAAGGTGTTCGATTATCTTGCAAGTCCGAAGGGCCAAATGCTGGATCGTCTCGGCTTTGAAGGTGAACACTATGAAGTCGCCGATGGAGAAATTGAACTGAACGAGAAGTATTATTCCGAATGGTATGCACGTTTCTGGGAGCCCGTGGAGATTGAGTCGGAGACGCCGTTGAAGACGCCTTTGCTTGGCGAACCAGGAACAGAAGCATTGCAGATGGCTTCCGAGTACTACACCGAGGATAATAATTTCATCATTCCAGAGCAGTTTATCGCGAACTGGGATGCGATGAACAACCTGTATAAAGAATATTCAACCGATTTCATCACTGGTAAGAAGGATCTGGCACAGTTCGATCAGTTCGTGGAAGCCTGGAACAACGCAGGTGGAGCTGAGATTACGCAATACGCTAACGACAACATCAAGTAAGGAGCTTATAAATTATGACTTCGTTTCGTGACCGAGTGAGGGGCGTGGTAATCTCTACCGCGCTCGGAGACGCCATGGGAGCTCCAATCGAGAAACTGACCTACGATCAGATTAAATCGAAATACGGACGCGTAGAATCCATTATGACCAGATGGCATAAGATGGACCTGCCTCATGATGTCCGGCTTGGCCGGGTAAGAGGTGATGGGATTGTTACAGACGATACGCTGATGACGATTGCGCTCATGAATGTGTATCACATCGAAGGCCGACACCTGGACGCTTATGATTTGGGCAATGAATTCGTGAAGGAAATCGCTTTTCGTAAGACATTCGTGCCTGAATTGGATCAAGAGACGCACATTATCGATCGGTTGTTCTATCCGGAAAAATACATCTTCATGCGCCATGTGCTCGCCAACTGCGATCCAAGGGAAGGCGGGATCGGTAATATGGTGAACTGCGGAGCGGCGATGTATATCGCCCCGATCGGGATTGTGAATGCAGGGCATCCGAAAGCGGCCTACGATGAAGCGATTCTGTTCGCGATGGGCCATCAAAACAGTTATGGTCTCGAAGCGGCAGGAGTACTCGCCGCCTGTGTCGCCAAGGCGTTCGAGCCGGGCGTGACAGTTGATGATATCATCAAGACAGCCATTCATCTTGCCAAGGACGGTACAAAAGCGGCCATTGAGGAAATGACTGAAGCCGCACGCGAACTGCGCGATCGGCGCGACGATATGGATCAAGTCATCGCGGTATTCCAGCGGATCATGCTCAAGTATTCGCCGATGGGCGACGACGTAAGCCGCCATATCGACAAAGTCGGGGTACCGAGCAACCACTATACGCCTAGCCGACTCTGGTCGATCGAGGAATTGCCTATGGCACTGGCGTTCATGGTGCTAAATGATGGGGAGTATTACCGCACCATTCAAGACGGCGTTAATTCCGGACGGGATACCGATTCCATCGGCGTCATGGCCGGCGTCATCTTGGGCGCCATGTATGGTGCGGAGATCGTTCATCAAGAAGACATCGAGCAGTTGAACAAGGTCAATCGTCTGGACTTGCTTGATATCGCAGATCGGTTCAGCGAGGTTGCCGCCAGCATCATCAAGGAAGACCTTCAGTCGCACGCTGCCAGACAGAGCGTCCTTAACTAACCACATCCCCGGATAACTACGATTTCATAGCGATCCGGGGATGATCTAATTCATTTAACTAGCGTAACTGGCTAGGAGGGAGAGCTATGATACCTAACAACTATGTAGAGACTGTATACGCAGGGTTTATCGGAATGAATATCGGGATTCGACTCGGTGCGCCAATCGAGCCGGTCGCCTGGACGTATGAGCGAATCGTGATGTGTACGGAGATATCAGAGACTATGTTAAGCCATACCGGACGTTTGCGGCAGACGATGATGCCAATGGACCCGTTTTTTTCATCCGCGCGCTCTATGACGATGCCGTGGATCGGGACCTGACGCCGGAGGATGTCGGTAGAGCGTGGCTGAATTACGCCCGTGAAGGCATTGGCATGTTCTGGTGGGGCGGTGAGGATATCAGTACCGAGCATCGGGCATACGTCAATCTGCGCAAGGGTATTTCCGCACCGCGCTCCGGCTCGATCGAAGTGAACGGCACCGAGATGGCTGAACAGATCGGTGGCCAGATCTTCATCGATTCATGGGGGTTGCTGTTCCCGGGAGAAGTAGAGCAGGCAGCCGATTATGCGGAAAAAGCAGCCAGCGTATCCCATGATGGCAACGGCTTGTACGGCGCCCGCTTTATGGCGGCATGTATCGCCAAGGCTTTTGATGCATCCTCGATAGACGAGATCATCGCCGAAGGCCTGCGCATGATTCCCGAGGATTCTACGTATGCGCGAGTCGTGCATGCCGTCATGGATTTCCAGCGTGAGCATCCGTCGGATTGGCAGGCGTGCCGTCAATATTTAGAGGATCATTGGGGATACGATAAATATACCGGGGTGTGCCATATTATCCCGAACGCGGGCGTATGCGTACTGGCGCTGCTGTATGGCGAAGGGGATTTTGCCCGGACGGTGGAGATCGCTTCGATGTGCGGCTGGGACACCGATTGCAACGCAGGCAATGTAGGCAGTATTCTTGGCGTATTCGGTGGCTTGGCGGGCATTCCGGATCATTACCGGCAGCCGATCAACGATTTCATCGTGGCCTCCAGTGTGTCTGGCTACTTGAACCTGGTTGATTTTCCGACCTTCTCCAAGGAGCTGTCATTGCTGGGATATCGATTGAACGGCCAAGAAGCACCCCAGGCGCTTGTTGAATCCGTAAGACAGGGCGAGGTGTTACTTGACTTCGAACTGTCTGGTTCTACCCATGGATTTCGGACTAGTAATACGTTCAAGACGCCTGTTGTACGCCATTCAACCAAGGTAGCATACGAGGGCAACGGCTCGCTGGAGATTGTGTTTGACCGCTTGGTGCAAGGGGACAGCAGCAAGATCTACTACAAACCGTTTTACCGGAGAGCCGAGTTTGATGACGAGAAGTATAAGCCGACCTTTGCTCCGCTAGCATACAGCGGTCAGACGGTAACCGCTCAAATCCAAGTGGACCAGTGGGAAGGGGAACCAATCACCCTGACTCCGTATGTGCGCAACACGTACACTGGTGAGGATGTGCTTCTGAGTCCGGTTACGCCTGTTGCGGGTCAATGGAATGAGATCCAATTCGTCATCCCGGATACGCAAGGCGCCATGATCGATGAGATCGGGTGGATTCTGGAGAGCCCGTCACCGCTGCTGAACCGCGCGATTGGCCGTTTGTTCATTGGGCGCTTCCATATTCATGGAACGGCGGATTATACGATTGACTTTGCCAAGCAAGCCAAGGAATTTGCATCCGTGACGCCGTTTGCGCACCACCGCGGCAAGTGGGAGCTAGATGGTGACAGCTTGCACTGCACAACGGAAGGCGATACGGCTTCCTTCTCTGGTAATTATTACGCAACCGATGCTGTGGTGGAGGCGACGATTACACCAGTCACAGGCAACAGCCACGGTATGATCACTAGGGGGCAAGGCGTAATGCGCTATTACCTAGCTGGATTCGATGGACCGAACTCCGTCTCTTTCATCAAGCAAGAATTCGGAGTGAAGCGCCTGATTACCGCCCGTTACGATTGGGAGCTTGGCAAGACGTATCAGTTCAAACTGGTAGCCGAGCAGGATCGATTCACGTTGTATATTAATGGAGAGGATGTACTGGAGTGCAAAGACAGTACGTTTGCTTACGGAATGTTCGGTTTTGGAAGTCTGGAAGACGGCGAGAACCGAATTAAGGATATTCACGTTCGAACCACGGTATAAGGGACTTTCTTGAAAAAGGAGCGGTATCATTGCAGAAGCTGTTAGTCATAGGAAGCATCAATATGGATGTGGTAAGTTCAGTCGAACAATTTCCGGAGCCGGGGGCAACGATTCACAGCAAGTCTACCTCCTTCTTTCCTGGTGGAAAAGGGGCTAATCAAGCGGTGGCGGCGGCTTCGGCTGGTGCGGACTGTGCTATGGTTGGTGCGGTGGGAGTAGATCCTTTCGGTGATACGCTGGTTGCCTCGCTGGAGGATCGCGGGGTTGACGTGAAGTCAGTGCTCACCAAGGAGGGGACGTCAGGAATCGCGCTGATCACCGTTAACGTTGAAGGAGAGAATTATATTGTTCTCTCGGAAGGTGCCAACGGTAGGTTGACCGAAGCAGATGTTGACTCTGAGGTGAACTGGGATGGCGTATACGCGGTTCTGCTGCAGAACGAGATTCCGTGGTCAACGACGGAGCATGTTATTTCATCAGCAAATGCTGCTGGCGTACGGGTCTGGTTAAATCCTGCGCCTGCCCGCTCGGTGCCAAGCAACATTTTGCCGCTGTTGGATACACTCATTGTGAATGAGACCGAAGCAGCCGTGGTCAGCGGGATCAAGGTGAATGACGCCGTCTCGGCCGCCGAGGCGGCGGAATTGATCATCGCTTCAGGAACCGCGAGTGTGATCGTCACGCTAGGCGAGCAGGGCTGCTTCTATGCGAGTGCCACTGGGGAGCGGATTATCGTCCCGGCATTCCGTGTAAAACCGGTCGATACCACAGCGGCAGGCGACACGTTTATCGGTGCTTATGCCGCAGCGTGCACGAACGGGATGGAGACGGAAGCGGCTTTGAAGTTCGCTACAGCCGCAGCGGCGCTAACCGTGACACGTCCGGGTGCGCAGTCCTCGATTCCATCCCGGGATGAGATCGAGGCTTATATGGATCAGCAGTGATAGCAGAATGAGCGCGAATGAGACTGAGGGGGGTTCATTCGCGTTTTTTTATATTTTGGGTCGTGGTCAGCGCAAGAGCGCGCAAGTCCCCCAAGAGGATCTTTAATCTCCCCGACATGTAATGCCAGACCCGTTCATACAATGATTATGATCCTAATGAATCTATGGAATGGGGTTTGGATGAATGGCAAAACAGAAAAGAGGTAAATCTTTGTGGCATTTACCTACGCGCGCTCGTGGGACCTGTCCAGTGTGTCAAAGCACCCGAATTAAGTTGCTGTACCCTCGTACGAGATCAGACGGCAAACAGCTAAAGGTATGCAAACGCTGTGATGGCGCTTCCCAGGAGCGAGTGGATGCAGCAGTATAGGTAACATGTTTTCTTGCGAGCTGTTTAAGACTTGAATATAATAGACTACAAGAACCGAGCATAGACCGTATCCGGAAGGAGACGGTCTATGCTTTTTGCACGGGGGAATCGATGTTCATCTGATGGAAGTGGAGGGACTGGGAATTATGCGAACCAACTACAATGGCAAAAATAGCAATGAGGACAAGCTGAATGGTTTACTCGCAGAACGGTTAATGAATGTCATAAGGCAGCACGAGGGGTTAATGCGAGATTTAATAACCGTCAGGGCATTGAATCTGCCGGAGTGTTATATCGCTGCGGGTTACATACGGAATTACGTATGGGATCTGCTGCACGGTTACACGCGAACCGATCGACACACGGATATCGATGTCGTGTACTATGATCTGGAAGACGTGACCGAGGCGCGAGACCGTCGTTTAGACAGCGAACTGAGGTCATCTACCGGGAATGATAAATGGTCGGTGAAGAATCAAGCCAGAATGCACACTCATAACGGAAACGGGCCGTATCACTCAACGTGGGACGCTTTATCTTACTGGCCGGAGGTTACGACAGCTATCGGTGCCAGATTAACGCTGGATGATCAGATTGAATTGTGTTGTCCCCATGGACTGGAGGATTTATTCGCACTACGCGTCCGAAGATCTCCCAAATTTCACGATCGAGATTACTATCTGGAGCGGATCCGAAAGAAGAATTGGCAGAACCAATGGCCACAGCTTACGATTTATGAAGATTAGTTGAAGGGGTTTAAAGCGTAAGAAGGAGGAGATACGATGCAAATTCGCCCATATCAGCGGGAAGATCTGGAGGCCCTGACGGCGTTGATCAGCGACCTGGGTTATCCGGTAATGAAAGATCAGATGAACATACGGATGGATAATATGGAGGCTGCGCCCTTCTATCATACTTTTGTTGCAGAGCGGGAAGGAAGTGTAGTCGGAATGGTGGGGTGCCGCGATATTCTGAGTTATGAACGGGATGGGTATACAACGCAGATCCATGCATTGATAACAAAGAAAGAATTGCAAGGCCAAGGGATTGGCCGGACGCTTGTCGAATTTACGGAGAAGTGGGCTATCGAGCGAGGAGCGAATGCCTTGGTGTTGACGAGTGGCGATAAGACCGAATGGCAGCATATTTCCGAGTTCTATGAACGGCTCGGATTTGTGCGATCCGGACTCCGCTACGTGAAGAAACTGTAATATAACTAAAGGGAGTGGGTTAGTGGTGGAAAAATACACGCATTTAGGCGTGTACGGTGTGCTGATTCAACACGACCATATCCTGTTGATTCAAAAAGCCAGAGGTCCTCATAAAGGCAAATGGGACTTGCCTGGAGGTTCAGTGGAATTCGGTGAAGAGCCGGAGCATACCTTGCAGCGTGAATTTGTGGAGGAGACGGGGCTTGCCTCCATCAAAGGCAACATCCGCACGGCGATCTCTTATACGCTTGTCTATCAATATAACGAGCACAAGATGGAGGAACTGCATCACATCGGGATTATTTATGATGTTGAGGGTATAGGAGAACGCCAGTCGATTCGGGAGGAAGGCGATGGCCATGATTCCATGGGAGCGAAGTGGATCAAGTTAGAGGAGTTGATGTCGTTGCCGCTCACTCCTTTTGTAGAGATGATGATGGAACCGGTGATGAACAGTGAGGTGAAGCAAGAAGAATGACAACGTTATATTTTGTAAGGCATGCCGATTCTCCTTATGTTGAAGGGTTGGAGCGGGAACGTGGCTTGTCAGAACGGGGAATCGTTGCTACGGAAAAAGTAAGGGTTTGGCTGGCAGGTGAAGGAATAGATATGATGATCTCCAGCCTTATCAACGCGCAAAGGACACCATCCAGTCTTTGGCCGATGCGATCGGGTTAGAGATCATGGAAGAGGAAGACTTAAGGGAACGCAAGCTCGGTGATTTACATGAAATATCTTTTGCCGATGCCAAGCGGAAGTTGTACGCAGACCGGAATTTCTCCTTGCCCGGCGGGGAGTCCAGCAGGGATGCTCAGAGTCGGGCAATCAAGGTCATCAACAATATATTGGATCAATATGCGGGCAAACGGGTGGTCATTGGAACACATGGTGATATTATGACGTTAATGTTAAATCATTTCGACGCCCGCTTTGCTTATGAGTTTTGGCAGGGAACCAGTATGCCGGATATTTATCGAGCAGACTTTGAACAAGGAACTCTGGTTAACATCGCGCGATTATGGAATGAAGAGTAAAGTATGAAGAAACTCAGCAGAAACCAAGTGCATGAATCGATTTTTGGATTCATGGCACTTGGTTTTATGTATATATAGCTTACTAGAATTTGAATATGTTTATCGTCTTCTGGAGCTGGAATACGGCATTGTTCATCGCTTCTGCTTCGTCTGCCATCTTCTGAATGGAGGATATCCCTTCATTCATCGAGGCAGATACTTGTTCAGTTCCAGCCGCGGACTGCTGCGTGATCGCCGATATGTTCTGAATGGCCGAAGATATGTTTTGTGCGCTGTCGAGCATGGACTGGCTTTCTTCCGTAAAGGCTGCAATCTGCTCTGATATGTATCGTACACTGTTCACGATCTCCATAAAGATCTGCTCAGCTTCGCGAATCATTTCGGTCTGCTGCTGTACTACATCTTCGTTAATCTTAATGTTCTGCGTAGCATGTTTGACATCAGATTCAATGCTGCGGACGAGATTAAAAACTTCGCGTGTAGATAAGGTTGATTCTTCTGCCAGCTTACGCACTTCTTGCGCAACGACGGCAAATCCGGCACCGTGCTCTCCGGCTCTGGCTGCTTCAATCGATGCATTCAGTGAGAGCAAGTTCGTCTGATCCGCGAGCTCAGATATCGTTTCGGTAATCTTGGTGATGCCCTTGGCGCTCTTGGCTAAAGCATCTATGGATTCGGATACTTTGGCAGTTGCCTCAATATTGCGCTGCATGCCTGCGGATTGCCTCGTTACAGATTCGCGACCTTGTTCAACGAGATCGAGTGTTTCCACGGAACGGGAGTTCATCTCTTGGGTTGAATGGGTGTAATTACTTACCTTCTCTTCAATCTCACGGATGGAATGCGTCATCTCGGACACATCCTCGGAAATTTCATTCGCTCCGACGGCAAGCTCATTCGAAGAGAGGGAGACTTGATTCATGACTTGTATGAGTTCCTGATTCTTGTTCGAGATGTTGCGGCTTGAATTCATGACTTTGCGAGAAATATCCGAAGTTTCCTGCAATATACGTCGGAGCTTGTCCACCATACTATTAAATGTACGGCTTAGATCGTTCATGCCGCCGATCTCCTGGACCTGGAAGGTGAAGTCGCCCTTGGCGATTTTGGCAGAGACGCTGGAGATTTCGGTAAAGGAGTGGGTCAAGGTGTTCTCAATGACTTTGGAGAGTGGGAAAGTGAGCCCGGATAAGATCAGGACCAGGATGATACCTATAATCGATTTGCCCATGAGGATAAAAGCTAGCAACATCGGAACCGCGAACAGGGCAGCGATAAGATAACAGGCTGCTGTGATTTTTCGTGAGAGCGGGAGTCTGTTGAACCATGCCATAAGAATGAGTCCTCCTCAATTTTATAGGATATATTTACCATGATTATAACATTGGGCGACAAAAGTAGATAGGATCTTTTGATGAATTTTGCTGAAATAGGTCGTTAGAACTGGAGGAGGGAGAGGGACCGGCAGGGCAGCAACAAGATCGGCATAGCCCCTCTAACTCCTGAAAGTTGCGGTACGGAAGTTTCCCGTTTATTTTACAGCTTTGAATAGAGCGGATGCCAAGTAATCCGTGTTATCGAGTATCATCCGGTCGTGCTTAAACAACGTTTCCCAGAGCGATTGGTCGAACAGAATGCCTTTGTCCCGCTGTTCGAAGGTATCCAAGTGACGAGTCTGTTCTTCCTTCAATTGTTCCGTGAAGTGATTGTATTCCAGCGCATCGACCGATTGGAACCCGGATGAGAGCAGAGAATGGCTCCATTGCTCACGCAGCATCAGATTCGGTATGCCGAAGAAGGCAAGCAATTCTTGAAGCTGTGGCTCCGGCATAGGTTTGTCGAGCAGAAGCTCTCTGTCCAGCAGTGTGCCTCCATCATCCAGAACACGGTAATATTCTGGGAGCGACTTGGCGGTGTCCGTAAATACGGTAACCGATTCTGCAAGGATCAGATCAAATTGCCCATCATCAAACGGCAGGCTGCATACGTCGGCCTGTTCAAAAGTTACGTTCATCCCCATAGCTTCAGCCGCTTGCGTGCCTTCTTAATCATGTTCTCATTCAGGTCGACAGCCGTTACCTCATAGCCCAGCCCGGCAAGGTGACATGATGTTCTGCCCGTACCGCAGCCTACCTCAAGGATGCGGCTGTTTGATTGGATCGGGTAATTCTTCAACATTCTTAACGTTGCTTCAAAACCACCTGGATGCGCACTTCCCATGCCAAGTTTGGAGAGCATATTAATGTAATTCATTGAATATATCCCTTCTTTCCTTCAGATCATCAGGATAATCGTTTATTTACCATATGATTAAGGTACGTTTGGGGTTTTCGCTGAATTAAATATTTAGAGCCCTTTTTTTGGGGATGAGAAGAGTAGCTGGGGGAGACCGGGATGAAAGCAGATCCAATTCAAACTGCACAACAATTAATTCATAGCGAATATCCAGCGTGTCTGCTCGCTGTTCTTGGCGGCAGTGCAAGTCGCGGTGAACATAATGATCATTCTGACTTGGACATCGTCATTTATGAACGCGATGGAGATGACATGCGTCGATATACGGTGGAAGTGAACGGATGGACGACTGAGCTATTCGTGTTATCACTGTCCTCCTATCGAGCCTATTTCGATTCGGGAGTTATGGCGGCCAATCCGACATTACAGCGAATGACGGCAGAAGGTAAAGTATTATTGTCCCAGCCGGAGGGCGAAGAGATCCTGCTCGAAGCTAAGCATGATCTGGATTATGGCCCAATGCCGCTCACGTTAACCGATATAGATGAATACCGTTATATGCTGACGGAATATATGATGGATTTAACAGCGGTTCTAAACGAAGGTGAGAAGTGGTTTACCGTCCAGAAGATTATGACGCTGTTGTGCGAATTCGTACTGAGGGTCAATTCGATGTGGGTGGCCGAAGGTAAGATGTTATTCCGTTTGTTCAGCCGTTTCAACCCTGAGAGCGGGGCGCAGTTGGAGCGAGCATTATCAAAGCTATATCGCCTTGACGATGCTTCACTGCTGTTTGAGCTTGTCGAACGTTCTCTTGCTCCATTCGGAGGACGATTGCTGATCGGCTACGAGGAATAACCGAGGCTATCGTCATTTTGGAAAGGTACAATAGCCGTGACCCCAGGCTCGGAGGAGCAATACATTAATAGTGTGATGATATCACGTCATTCTTTTATCCAGGAGGGATCTTCATGAGCGGAGTATACGGTGGCGAATGGGGTAGTTCAGTAGGAATGATTTTGGTTCTCTTTATCCTGCTCGTAATCATCTCGAGTGCTTGGGTATAAACGGTGAGGTCAGATCTTGATCAAAAGCAACAAAAACCCGGCAGATGTCGGGTTTTTGTTCTATATATACGCGAGACTTAACGCTGTTTGACCGAAGGGCTGTGTGCGGACACCGTTGCGGTCATGACCAGATGACTGTGATCAGACTGGATGGCGTGTAGAAATGCAGCTTCGAGTGAAGCAAAGACGTCTACGAGGGAACCGTCTAATCGGCTCGCATAATGGACACTGCCAGCGAATGTGCCGCTCTCTTTGGCTCGATCAACTTCCCGGTAAATGACGTCCATATAGTTCTCCGTTCCGAGGGGGTAGAGCGAGAATTGACATGCGGTTTGGATGTGGGCTTGCTCTCCGATACTGCTGTTTAGGCGGTTGGCATCCTCGGACATGTAAACATCCGCCTCCGTGTCTCCCGGGCAACCGATGGAATACGTGCCATTGAACACGGTATGAACGCCGCTGGAGGCGGCAAAGGCATACATCGCTCGCGTGACATCAAAGACATGCTCGGCACGACCACGGATGCATGTACTTACATCGTCGGTACTCATCCATACTTTGTCTTTATGGACAGAGTCTAGGGCTCCCATAATGATCTCTACAAAGCGGTCCGACATCGGCAATATGGAGAACCGACAGCCTACGATTCGACTCGTTCCACATACTAGTTCTTTCATTAATAATGATCCTCCTATTCTTAGCGCATACAAAATAAACTGCACCCGCGAAGAAGGTGCAGTTATGCTACGCCAAGAAATACAGCATAAATGCTACACTTCCCCACGCTAGTATGACCTAGATCGGGTAATAAGGGTTAACAGCAGCTTGCCGTCTCTCAGCACAGGGCACCCCTAGCACAGCTATTTCGATTCGCTTCATTATAGAGATTACAGACTAGTGTACATCTCTATCTTGTAGTCATTGTACCGTGAAGCTGGCTTGTTATCAATTATAATGAAGAAAGACCGTTGACTCAGGAGCGTACCCTGGTCAACGGTCTTAGTTGTTTTTGGCTTAGTTATATACTTTCACGCGGTCTTCAAGCGGTGCAAATTCCTTCTCGCCAGGATCTGCTACAGGTTTACCGAAAGGCATTTGAGCGATCAGGTTCCAACTCTCAGGGATGTTCCACTCGGATTTCACTTTCTCGTCGATCAACGGGTTGTAATGCTGCAGGGAGGCTCCCAAGCCTTCAGCTTCTAGGGAAGTCCATATAACAAACTGCAGCATGCCGTTGGATTGATTAGACCACACCGGGAATTTATCTGCATAGAGCGCGAAGTTTTGCTGTAACCCGGTTACGATATCGTTGTCCTCGAAGAACAAGACCGTACCGTACCCAGCGCGGAAAGAGGACATCTTGTCCGCTGTCGATTGGAACGCATCTGCATCACCTACGACTTCTTTCAGAATACCCTCGGTGATATTCCACAGTTTATCATGTTGTTCTCCGAGCAGGATGACAACGCGAGCACTTTGAGAGTTAAAGGACGAAGGTGTGTACTTGACAGCTTCACTCACAAGTTCCTGTATGCGTTCGTCCGATATGACAGGTTCCTTGCTGATGGCGTAGTAGGAACGGCGATTCTTAAGAGCTGTTGAGAAATCTTTGGACATAGTTGTAAAGCCTCCTAGGTTATCATGTTGTGCATAATTCGGATACAAGATTTCCACTATACCCTCGAAAGTATGCATATGGATTATAATTATTATTTATCACTAACTTACTTTTAGTTATTTATAATAATTATGTTAGTATACTAAATCATTATTCAGTTCATGTCAACTGTGAGAACGTGTTTCATTTCTTTACCCTCTTATTGAGAATTCAAACGCCCGCGGATAGCGGGACAGATACTGATTCTCATTGATCCCATACTAATTTGCTAAAGAACGAACGCTCATGCTTACAACATATGAAAACATTATACTATGGTTTATAAAGTAAACTTCATACTTATGAACAACTGATGAACAACTCATACATATTCATGAACATTTATTGATTTTCATTCTCAATTATACTTGTCGACTGAGAATGAGGATGATATAATGCATATCAGAACGCAAATGATAATCAATCTCATTGAGAATGAGATTAAGCATGCGACTGAACGGATCGTTTGAGACACAAGCATAGAAGGAAGAGCCATGAAATTAAGATACTTATTTGCAGCCGTAGTGGTGCTCTCCATAATCTCATTGTTTATCGGGGTAAAGGGTATATCACCACTTGATCTGTTCTCCATGACAGAAGAACAACAGCATATTATGCTTGCTAGTCGAATCCCAAGATTAGTCAGTCTCGTCTTGGCAGGTGTCAGCATGAGTATCTGCGGATTGATAATGCAGCAGCTAAGCCGGAACAAGTTCGTATCACCTACGACGGCGGGGACCATGGATTCCGCAAGACTTGGTATTCTAGTCGCTATGCTCGTATTCACGACGAGCGGACCGCTCGTTAAGATGTTGGTCGCTTTTGTTTTCGCTCTACTAGGAACTTTTATCTTCATGAAGATCCTCGATCGAATCAAGTTCAAGGATGCGATCTTTATTCCGCTTGTCGGGCTCATGTTCGGTAACATCGTCAGTTCGATCGCAACCTTTTTTGCTTACAAGCATGATCTGATCCAGAACATGTCAGCTTGGCTCCAAGGTGATTTCTCCATGATCATTAAGGGCCAATACGAAATGCTGTATATCAGCGTACCGCTTGTCATTTTGGCTTATCTGTTCGCTAACAAGTTTACGGTAGCCGGTATGGGTGAGGAATTCGCAACGAATCTGGGGCTTAAATATCGAAGTGTTGTGAATTTGGGATTGGTCATCGTAGCACTGGTGACAGCATCGGTCGTACTTACTGTTGGCGTAATTCCTTTCCTGGGTCTGATCATACCTAACATAGTAAGTTTGTACTTAGGAGACCACTTGAAAAAAAGCCTTTCGCATACCGCATTGCTGGGGGCCGGGTTCGTATTATTCTGTGACATCCTTGGCCGGATTATTATTTATCCCTATGAGATTCCGATTAGCTTAACCGTGGGCGTACTCGGAAGCGGTATATTCATTTTCTTACTGATGAGGAGAAAGGCTTATGACTTATAAAGCCAAGATCGGCCTACTGGCCGCAGCGGCAATCATCCTGGTAGCAGTCTTTCTATTCATTGATCTCGGAGGCAGTTGGGATTATGCCTTTCCAAGGCGAATCAAGAAAGTGCTTGCTATTATTCTGACCGGCGGGGCGATCGCTCTGTCAACCACGGTGTTTCAAACGGTCACGAATAACCGGATTCTGACGCCAAGTGTTATGGGTTTGGACTCCCTGTATATTTTGATTCAGACAACGGTCATCTTTGTTTTCGGATCATTCACGCTGTATCAATTAGGGAGCAACCTTAATTTTCTAATTAATGTCGGTGCCATGATCCTGTTTGCCGGGGTCCTGTACAAAATATTGTTCAAGCGAGAAGGCAACAATATCTATTTCCTCCTGCTGATCGGAATGATCTTCGGAACCTTGTTCTCCAGTATGTCTTCGTTCATGGAGGTACTGATTGATCCCAATGAATTCCAATATGTGGCGGATAAGATGTTCGCCAGCTTCAATAATGTGAAGACCGAGTTATTGGTAACATCGATTGTCCTTATCGCACTGTCCCTGTTGTATTTTGCAAGGTATGCCAAGTATCTGAATGTACTGGCTCTCGGACGTGAACAAGCGATCAATCTAGGCGTTAATTACGATCATGTCGTAAAAAGGCTGCTGATCGTGGTAGCCGTGTTAATCTCAGTGGCTACAGCTTGGTAGGACCGATTACATTCCTTGGTCTGCTGGTGGTGAACGTGGCTTACGAATTTATGAAGACGTTCCGGCACTCCTACTTAATAACAGCTTCCATACTTATTAGCATTATCGCTTTGGTTGGCGGTCAATTGGTTGTGGAACGGGTCTTTACCTTCTCCACAACACTGAGTGTCATCATAAACTTCATCGGCGGAGTGTATTTCATATACCTGCTGCTAAAGGAGAGTAAATCATGATTCAGGTGACGAACGTATCGAAAGTATATGGCGGCAAAAAAGTCGTTGATAACGTATCGGTTACGATTCCGAAAGGGCAAATCACTTCGTTTATCGGGCCGAACGGTGCAGGGAAAAGTACCTTGCTGTCCATGATCAGCCGTTTAACGGGTAAGGACAGCGGTCAAATTACGGTAGACGGTAAAGAGGTCAGCCAATGGAAGAGCGGCGATCTGGCCAAGAAGGTGTCGATCCTGAAGCAGTCTAACCATATCAGTCTTAGGCTGACGGTACGCGAGCTAGTATCATTTGGACGCTTTCCCTATTCACAAGGCAGGTTAAATGCAGAGGACGAGAAGTTCGTCGATGAGGCAATTTCATACATGGAGCTTGAGGATATGCAGCATAAATTCCTTCATCAGCTTAGTGGCGGTCAAACGCAGCGTGCCTATATCGCAATGGTTATTGCCCAGAATACGGAATATATTCTGCTTGACGAACCGCTTAATAATCTGGATATGAAACATTCGGTACAGATTATGAAGATCCTTCGCAAGCTGGTAGCAGATATGAACAAAACGATTGTGATCGTTATTCATGATATAAACTTTGCCTCCTTCTACTCGGATTACATCGTTGCGTTGAAAGATGGCGCCATTGAGAGCGAAGGCAAGACGGAGCAAATCATCCAGAGCAATGTGCTGCGAGATATTTATGATATGAACATTGAGATTGAAGAGATAAATGATAACCGGGTGTGTGTCTATTACGCTTAACACATACAGAACGTTTGAAAGGTGAGATAAGGATATCTTATCTGGTATAAGACCTTATCTCAGCAAACGGCTCAGGCTGCCTCGATGAAGGACGGCGCGGCTTTATCTGTCTCCAACAACTTACTAATTCAACCATAAATTCAAATATATGATTGAAGGTTTAAACTAAATATACAAGATGGGGTGTAGGTAATGAAGAAGTGGTTAACGTTATTCATGGTGGCAATGTTCACCATCGTATTGGCAGCATGTGGTCAGGACGATAATTCGGCAGGTGCCGATGGAGATACAACAGGAGCTGGGGACACTCCACCGGCAGCAACAGAAGAGCTTACGATCAAGCATCAGCTTGGTGAAACCGTAGTGCCTAAGAATCCTGCTAGTGTGGTTGTTTTTGATTTTGGTATTCTTGATTCTGTTGATAAGCTGGGCATTGAAGTCACAGGAGTTCCGCAAGCGAATATCCCTGCGTACCTGTCCAAGTTTGAAGATGCGAAGTATGAGAACGTAGGCAGCTTGAAGGAGCCTGATTTCGAGAAGATCAACAGCATTAAACCAGATCTGATCATCATTTCCGGTAGACAGCAAGATGCCTATGATGAATTGACCAAGATTGCTCCGACGATCTTCTTGGGTGTCGACACTAACAGGTACATGGAATCTTTCGAAGAGAACATGCACACCTTGGGTCAAATCTTCGATAAAGATGCTGAAGTTGAGCAAGAGCTCACGGCCATCGAAGAGAACATTAAGACATTGAATGAAAAAGCAACTGCTACCGATAAGAAAGCCTTGATTATTCTTGCGAATGAAGGTAAGATCAGCGCATACGGCCCTGGATCCCGTTTCGGTATTCTGCATGACGTATTCGGTTTCGATCCCGTAGACCCTAACATTGAAGTAAGCACGCACGGTAAAGACATCTCCAATGAGTACATCGTAGAGATGAACCCTGACTATCTGTTCGTAGTGGACCGCGGAGCAGCCGTAGCGTCTGGCAATGGTGAGTCCGGCGCGAAAGCTGTGGTTGAGAACGAGCTTGTAAAGACAACGAATGCGTTTAAAGACGGCAACATTGTCTACTTGAATCCTGACTTCTGGTATCTGTCCGGCGGTGGCTTGACTTCCGTATCCGAGATGATTAAAGAAGTGGACGGAGCCATTAAATAATCGGATTATTACGATTGAAGAATATTAGTTTAGAGACGCCGGAGCTTTTACCAGAAGCTTCGGCGTTTTGTTTCTGCGCATGAGGGTAAGTGAATAACGAATAATAAGATCATAAGTCAGCATAGGAGGGCTTGTATATGTTTCGAAGTGAGAACTATATTGGTGGACAATGGATCAAGACTAAAGATCAGATTGATGTATATAATCCAGCCGATGGCAAAGTGATCGGTACGGTGCCCAAAGCGGGGAAGAAGGAAGCGAAGCAAGCTGTCGATGCGGCAGCTGAGGCTTTTGCAGAGTGGTCGACAAAGACGGCAGTGGAACGGAGCGAGCTGCTTCGCAGCTGGCATCAATTGATTCAGTCGAACACGGATGAGCTGGCGCGGATCATGACCATTGAGCAAGGCAAGCCGCTCAAGGAAGCGACGGGTGAAATCAAATACGGCAATGACTTTATCGCTTGGTACGCCGAGGAAGGCAAACGAATCTACGGGGAGACGATACCAGGCTCTTCGCCTTCGCAGCGTATCATGGTTACGAAGCAGCCGGTTGGCGTTGTAGCAGCCATCACGCCATGGAACTTTCCTTCGTCAATGATTACGCGTAAGATTGCTCCTGCTCTGGCTGCCGGCTGTACGGTTGTCATTAAGCCCTCAGGAGAAACGCCGTTTTCTGCGATTAAGCTTGTTGAACTTGCAGAGAAAGCAGGTATTCCTGCAGGTGTGATTAATATCGTTACCGGGTCATCAAGCGATATTGCCGACGTCTGGCAGGAGGATAGCCGCGTGCGTAAGCTGTCTTTTACCGGTTCAACTGAGGTCGGCAAGCAGTTAATGGCAGGTGCCGCAGCCACGATGAAGAAGATCTCACTGGAACTTGGTGGACATGCACCGTTTATCGTGACGAAGCATGCGGATTTGGACGATGCGGCTGCAGGTTTGATATCCTCCAAGTTCCGCAATGGCGGCCAGACATGTGTCTGTGCTAACCGTATCTATGTGCATGAATCGGTGGCCGACGAATTCGCGGAGAAGTTTACCAAGCTTGCGAAGGAGCTGAAGGTCGGTAACGGACTTGAGGAAGGCACGGACATCGGACCACTGATTAATCAAGAGGCCGTTGATAAGGTGGTTAGGCATATTAAGGATGCTACGGATAAAGGCGGCGTGCTTCTCGCAGGGGGGCGGGCGTTGCCTGATCTTGGTGGTCATTATGTAGAGCCTACGGTGATCATGCATGCCACCGACGAGATGGAATGCATGCAAGAAGAGACGTTTGGTCCACTCGCGCCAATTACGACGTTCAAGACGTTGGATGAAGCGATCGAACGAGCGAACAACAGTCCGTACGGTTTGGCTGCTTATGTGTATACTGAGCTGTTGGGAGAAGCGGTTAAGCTGTCCGAAGTGCTCGATTACGGCATCATTGGCATTAATGATCCCGTACCGTCCACGGCACAAGCACCGTTTGGAGGTTTCAAAGAGAGTGGATTAGGCCGAGAGGGCGGTCACTATGGTATCGATGAGTTCCTTGAGGTTAAATATATCTCGCTTAGCTTATAAATTAGCAACGCAACAGGGGCATACTGCGGTTCTTTACGAACCGTGCAGTATGCCCCTGACTCATTCTATCTTACCTCAACTTAACGGGCTGGCCCGTTTCAGCGGACGTATTTGCGGCGAGCGTTGCTTCGAGCGTCTTATAGCCGTCTTCATACGTGGCGAGAATCAGATCGCGATTGCCTGTACGGATCGCATCGATGAGTGCATTGGTCAGATTGCGATAGAAGTTGCTCTTGCTGCGGTAGACGATCTCTTTGTCCTTATCGACGATGGAGACCGTCGTTCCATCCAGAATCACTCTGAAATCACGCCCCATAATCTCGATGCCTGACCGATGATCGAACTGGATGAATCCCGTCTGCATATGGCCTACCGCGCCTGAATCAAGCACGAATTGAATCGCCCCCACGTCTGGAATATCCAGATCCGGAATATCGTTCATCAACAGTAGGCTCATATTGGCATATAATTGCGTGATATCGCCGCACAAATATCGAACCAGGTCGAGCGTATGCGTGGATTGCTCGACCAATTGTCCGCCGGAGAGTTCTTTTTTACGCCACCAGGGTGTCGGAACCGGGGTCGTAACGTAGTGAGCACGAACCATGCCGATCTTCTTGTCTTTGAGATACTCTTTGGCGATGGCGACCGTATCCAAGTAGCGCAAGCAGTAACCGGATGCTGCAATAATTCCGCTGTCCGCGATAACTTTAGCCTTATGACGGACGGAATCTGCATCAAGTCCAAGCGGTTTCTCCACCATCAGATGAATGCCTTTGGCAGCAGCCTGCTCCTCGATGTCTCCATGGCAGAATGGAGGTATGCAGACGTATAGAACGTCGAGCGTGGATTCCTCTAACATTTTGCTGCTGTCGGTATAATAGTCCGCACCATACAGTTCGGCTTGCTGTTTGGCAAGCTCGGCATTAACATCGCAGATCGCGCTTAATTGTACAAACTCATTCTCGTAAAGGTTCTTGATATGGACGGCGCCCATGCCTCCAGCGCCGATCACGCCTGCTCTTATCATCGGTTGCATCACTCCTGAGTATTTAAGATGAAATCATTATGATGTCGGAAAGCTATGTATACATCCGTGATTATAGCCCCGGGTACCTATTTATTCAAGCAATATCCCGGCAATCTATTCGCTTGGATGGACGACTTAAAGATCGCGAATGGCTATCGGCTTATGGGCTTCGGATGACCGATAAGCGGCAATGGCAACGGCTAGTGCATGAAGTCCGTCCTCCCCAGTAACCGATGCTTCCGTCGCGCCTGTGCGTATGGAAGCAACGAAATCACGAATCAGACGGGCATCCATGCTGTCCCCCCAAGCGTGGTGGCGATAACCAACCTCGTCGTTATACACATGCAGCTTCTGACTCGTCGCATTCACCGATAGCGTACCGGCTGTTCCAATAATCTCAAGCGTGACGTCTCCCCATGTCGGGAATTCCTTGTTGCGAGACCAACTGCAATCCAGCGTGGCAAAAATCCCGTTGTCAAACTCCATGGTCAGCATGCCGCAATCATCAATGAGTTGGTCCGATATCATATGATCAACCTCGGCATAGACCTCCTGGATTTCGGCTCCAGTAATCCAGCGCATAATATCCGCCACATGAACAGTGTGATCGATGACCGCTCCACCGCCAGAGAGGGATGGCTCAATGAACCATCCTCCCGGAATGCGGCCGCGATTCGTTCCCTTCATCGCCAGAACTTTGCCAAGCTTTCCTTCTGCTATTAGTTGTTTCGCACGAATTACGGAGGCGTTGTAACGTACCGGGAAAGCGGTTTGCAGCAGTACGCCCTGCTTCCGGCACGCATCAATCATCTCCTGGGCATTCTGAATATGGGTGGATAAAGGCTTTTCGCACAAGACGTGTACACCGGCCGCAGCGGCCGCGAGAACATGTTCCTTGTGCAGTGCATTTTCCGACGTCACGATGATGCCGTCCAGCTCTGTGGCGAGCAGGTCATGGTAGTCAGCATAATAAGTCGTTCCAAACCAATCAGCATACTTGCGCCCGCGCTCTTCCATCGGATCTGATATACCGACCAGTTCTATTCCTTCGATGGCCAGCAACGCTTTCGTATAGCTGACAGCATGCATATGCGCAAAACTGATAACTCCGAATTTCATGCTTATTCTCTCCTTACATGCTAGTTGGTTAGTGGGGGATCTCTTTCGCTAATTCGACAGGATGGCCCGTGGTCATGGATGAAAGTGCTGCTAACGCGATTCGCATGGCTTCATAAGCGTCCTTCGTGGTTACCATGGGCTGAGTTTCTTCTCGAATACAAGTTATGAAATGATCCAACTCCCGGTAGTACGGGCTGAATTCAAGTGGGCTTTCCGGTACCGCAACCCCGGGGATTGCGGCAGCACTGCTGCGGCTTTTGAAGATAACAGGGCTGTCCTTGGCACTGTCATAATCGATGACGCCGCTCGTGCCGGCTATCTCGAAATTCATGGAGAAGCTTCATGTGCCCAAGTCCCCTCTACATGGGCGATGACGCCACTGCGGAATCGCAGCGTAACCAGAGCATAATCCAGATGCCCCTGATGATGTCCGTGAAGCCCTTTGGCGTAGACTCGCTCCACCTCGCCGAAGCACCAGCGCAGATAATCGAAATCATGGATCATCGCGTCGAGTGTGATGCCGCCGCTGGCAGCAAAATCACTGTACCAATCGTTCCATCCGGCCGGGTATCCTCCACCGCGGCCCGCCCGGACCACCGTCGGCTTGCCGATGATGCCGCGCTCCAGCAGTTGCTTGGCTCTTACATATTCGGGAAAAAATCGCAGTACATGACCAACGAACAGACGCACGTCCTTGTCGCGGCAGTAATCGATCATGAAGAGTGCATCTTCTTCCGTTCGGGCGAGCGGTTTCTCGCATATCACATGCGAACCTGTATCGGCTGCTTTGATGACATAGGGTTTATGCAATGGAGTTGGCAGACAGATGTCAATCACATCTATCTTCGACCCGAGACGTTCCACTGCAGCTTCGAATGAGTAGAAGGACCGGGTTCCGTGCCGGTCGGCAAGTTTATTCGCCTTTGCTTGTTGGACGTCTACAATACCGGCAAGCTTGACGTCTTTCATAGAGGAATAAGCGGCAGCGTGGGTTCGCCCCATCGTTCCTGCCCCCACGAGTAATACGTGCAACATGTACAATGACACTCCTTTTGTTAACAATCTGCATACGGTGAGTCGGTAGTACGTTTAATTTGAGTCGTTAGTTATTCCATCCATCGAAATAAGTGTGTAAAAACGAACAATGATTTGAGGGCGAAATAGGAAGTTCTGTTGCGAAAGATTATATATCCGTCTTATTTTTTTTGCAAGATCGCGATTACACAACTTATTACAGAACATGTTAATTTAATTATTGGAATAAGTTTAATCGAAGTACTGTAATATAGTATAGTGGATCTAGTTGAAGAAGTGGGTTCGAGGAGGTATGTTAGCTGTTGAACAAAATGAAAAAAGGTGATCATAAATTAATTCAGGCCCTAAATCGGTCCAAGATATTGAATGAAATTCGCACGAATGGTCCGATCTCCAGAATAGATCTCGCAAAGAAAAATAACATAAGTCCTTCTACCGTAGCGGCTGCGGTCCAAGAACTGATTAAAGAAGGATACGTCTCCGAAGTGGGGACCGGTTCCTCCAGTGGCGGCAGAAAGCCGATCTTGCTTAAGTTTAACCCCGACAATCACTATCTGATTTCAGTAGTTATTACAAATTCATATATGAATGTTGCGAGGATGAACCTGGAGGCTGGCATTCTGGCGAAGAAAAGTTATCCGATCAGTGGACTCCAGGGAGATGCGGTGACAGATTACTTGCTTGTTGTGTTGGACGAATGGATCGGACAATTGCAAGACATGGCGTGGTGTGTAGGGATATCCATCACAGTCCCTGGCATTGTGGGTAATGTACAGGGGGTAGTGCACTACAATACCAAGCTGCGGATGTCCAACGTTCCGTTGAAGCAGATCGTATCAGAGCGCTATGGCATGAAGACCTGGCTGGAGAATGATATGAATTCGATCGTACTGGCTGAACGGCGCTTCGGAGCGTATGCTTATCCCAATCTGCTCTATATATCCATTGGGGATGGCCTTGGTTCTGGCATATTGATTCATGATCACATACTCCGCGGCAAGCACGGGGGCGCTGGCGAATTTGGCCATACGAGCGTGAACCGCAGCGGAATTCGCTGTGAGTGTGGCAATGTGGGCTGCTTGGATGGCTATATTAGCTGGATCGCGGTGTATTCACGCATCATCACCGCGATTACCTCGGGTCGCCCAACGATCATTCATGAGCTAAGTGAAGGTGATATCAGTAAGATTGTACCTTCCGTCTATAAGGAAGCACTCGCGCTCGGTGACAAGCTGGCCCGGGACTTAAACGAGGAAATCGCTGAGCATCTAGGAGCTGGTATCGTCAACATGATTAACATGTTCAATCCGGAGGCACTCATACTAGGAGGGGAAATGGCGCTTGGTAACCCAGAACTTCTGGCTAAGGTAGGTCAATATATTGATCGGCATGCGATGCCCATTTTGAGGGACGGCATGGCTTTTGGGTTGGCTTCACTCGGTGAAGAGGACAAGTTAATTGGAGCTGCTTCGGTATTGTTGCATGACTTGTTCGGATTCTCGCTGATCGAAGCTTGAGTTTGACAACGTTTCCATCAGATCGTAATCTTTGGGTAGCGCACAACTGCATTGCGGAAGGGGAAGTGTCGGTGGAAAAGTATATTTTATCATTGGATCAAGGGACGACGAGTTCCAGGGCGATTTTGTTTAATCAGGACGGAACTATTGTTCATTCCGCTCAGAAGGAATTCCCGCAATACTTTCCTCAGCCTGGCTGGGTAGAGCAGAATGCCAATGAGATTTGGGCATCCATACTGGCGGTTATTGCCACTTGCTTGTCTGAAGCCGGAATCAAGGCCGATCAGATCGCGGGGATTGGAATCACGAACCAGCGCGAAACAGCCGTCGTGTGGGACCGAAACAGTGGAGAACCCATCTATCATGCGATTGTGTGGCAGTCGCGCCAGACAGCCACAATTTGCGAGGATTTAATTGCAGCAGGTCACAATGAGAAGATCAGGGCGAAGACCGGGCTGTTGATTGACCCCTATTTCTCGGGCACCAAAATCAAGTGGATTCTCGACCATGTGGATGGTGCGCGCGAACGCGCCGTTAACGGCGACCTCATCTTCGGAACGATTGATACCTGGCTTATTTGGAAGCTGTCGGGGGGGAGAGCTCACGTCACGGACTATTCCAACGCCTCGCGAACGTTGCTCTATAATATTCACGAACTGGTGTGGGATGATGAGTTGCTTGAACTGCTCGATATTCCGAAAAGCATGCTTCCTGAGGTGCGGCCTTCCTCCGAGGTTTACGCCCAGACGATACCGTATCATTTTTTCGGGCACGAGGTGCCGCTCGCGGGTGCCGCGGGGGATCAGCAGGCTGCTCTATTCGGGCAGACGTGCTTCGCTGAGGGTATGGTCAAGACCACGTACGGTACCGGCAGCTTCATGTTGATGAATACGGGCGATAAGCCGGTATCTTCCGAGCATGGTCTGATTACGACCATTGCCTGGGGATACGATGGGAAAGTACAATATGCGCTGGAAGGCAGCGTATTCGTATCGGGGTCGGCCATTCAATGGTTACGCGACGGACTTCGAATGTTCCGAGAAGCGAAAGATAGTGAAGCTTACGCCTCCCGAGTGGATTCCACCGAGGGCGTCTATGTCGTGCCTGCTTTTGTCGGACTCGGCAGTCCCTATTGGAACAGTGATGTTCGCGGTGCGGTCTTCGGGTTGACGCGAGGAACGACCAAGGAGCATTTCGTCAGGGCTACCTTAGAGTCTCTTGCTTATCAGACGCGTGATGTGCTCGCTGTGATGGAAGAGGATTCAGGTTATAAGATCAACATTCTGCGAGTGGATGGCGGTGCCGTGGCTAACTCCTTCCTGATGGAGTTCCAGAGCGATATTCTGAATGTGGCGGTCGAACAGCCTGAGATTATCGAGACGACCGCACTCGGCGCAGCTTATTTGGCTGGCCTTGCCGTGGGTTTCTGGAAAGATCAGGAAGAGATTTGCAGCAAGTGGAGCAATGGGAGAAGCTACACCCCAAGCATGTCGGAGACGGATCGAGAGCGGCTGTATGAGGGGTGGAAAAAAGCAGTAAATGCAGCAATGGCTTTTCATTAGCAATTTATATGTTATAATATCACTAAGTGAATATTTGTCTGGAGACTTGGAGAGACCACTAGACGCGAGATCGCCCCATTATTTGGGGTTATTGCGTGCTTCGTGGTCTCTTTTTTGATGTCTTTATTCCATGTAAGCAAGTTTAAATAAAGAAGAGGGTATATCATACTGGGAGGGATCGGTTATGAATCAACCACAGACGTTATCGAGCCTGGACCGCAAGCAGCGGTTTCAGAAGATTAAAGACCGCACGTATGATTTAATCGTCATTGGCGGCGGCATTACAGGGGTAGGGATCGCCCTTGATGCGGTAACTCGCGGCATGTCGGTCTTGGTGGTGGAGATGCAAGACTTTGCCGCAGGAACGAGCAGTCGCTCGACGAAACTGGTACACGGTGGTCTTCGTTATCTGAAGCAGTTTGAGGTCGGTATGGTGGCGGAAGTAGGTAAGGAACGGGCGGTCGTCTATGAGAATGGGCCGCATGTCACGACGCCGGAATGGATGCTGCTGCCCATCCACCAAGGCGGTACATTTGGCAAATTCAGCACGTCCATCGGCTTGATGGTCTATGATTTCTTAGCTGGTGTCAAGCGTCAGGAACGCCGCTCCATGCTTACCATCGCAGAGACGCTGAAGCGGGAGCCGCTATTAAAGCAGGATGGCTTGAAGGGCGGCGGCTATTATGTCGAATACCGCACGGATGATGCGAGACTTACGCTTGAGGTCATGAAGGAAGCCGCTTCTCGTGGCGCTCATGTCTTCAATTACGCAAAGGCTGAATCGCTGAACTATGACTCGAACGGTCGAATCACGGGGATCACGGTCAAGGATATGCTTGATGGGGAGACGCAATCGGCGATTGGAACGAAGATTGTCAATGCTGCCGGACCGTGGGTTGACCAGATTCGGGAAATGGATAAGTCCAAGAAGGGCAAGATGCTCCAGCATACCAAAGGCGTGCATATCGTGATCGACCAATCGAAGTTCCCGCTCCAACAAGCAGTATATTTTGATACGCCTGACGGAAGAATGGTGTTTGCGATTCCAAGGGATGGCAAAACCTATGTAGGCACAACCGATACGGTTTATAAAGCGGACCCGGTTCGACCGTTAATTACGGTGGAGGATCGTGATTATATCCTGAAGGCGATCCATTACATGTTCCCGAGCGTGAAGATTACAGCGTCTGATGTAGAATCCGGATGGGCGGGGGTGCGTCCGTTAATTTTGGAGGAGGGAAAAAGTCCTTCGGAAATCTCTCGTAAAGATGAGATATGGGAATCGCCATCCGGACTGATCACGATTGCTGGCGGTAAATTGACCGGATATCGTAAAATGGCGGATATGGTTGTCAATCTCGTGGTCAAACGGATTCAGGAAGGGGGAGGCCATGCCTACGGTTCAGGCATAACGAAAGAGATGCCGATATCAGGAGGTCATGTAGGCGGATCGGAGCGTTTCCCTGAGTTTATCCGCAAGAAAGCGGATCAAGGCGCAGCTCAAGGAATCGATCGCAAGCTTGCAGAGAAATGGGCTGCGATGTATGGCTCCAATGTTGCGGAGCTATTCCGCCTGGCCAGTGAAGAAACGAAAAATGAAGAGGTTTCATCGGCGCTCCCACTCTCCGTATTGGTTCCGCTGCAATATGCTATTTTGCATGAGTTAACCGTGAAGCCGGCGGATTTCTTCATTCGTAGAACCGGCTCGCTGTTATTTAACATTGCGTGGACGCGGAGATGGAAGAAGCCCGTGATCGACTATATGGCCGCTGTGCTCGAATGGAATCACGATCAACAGGCCGAATACTCGCGTGAACTCGACGAGGAACTGGATGCAGCCACCCGTCCGGTCGCTGAAGAGGAGTGGTCAGTTTCCCCAGCAGTAAGGAATCAAGGGAAGCTTACTTCATAAGGGATAGAATGAAATACCGTGGTATGATAATCTATATACGTCATATGGAGAGGAGCGATCATTTAATGAACCATAAAGCGTATGTAGATTTATACCAGGGAGAACAAGCCGTTTGGCTTCAGCACGGCTCTTACGAAGCGGTTGTTCTGCCGGAAATCGGCGGCAATCTCATTGCTTTTCGGGATTTGTCGAACGGATACCGTTTCTTGCGCGAACCGCAAGATCATGAGATGGAGGAATTCAAGGGCAATCCAGGAGTCCATGGCATTCCCGTCCTCTTCCCTCCGAATCGTTACGAGGACGGACGATTTCCATGGAAGGGAAAGACGTATCGGTTTCCAGTAAACGAGGAAGAGACAGGTAATCACCTCCATGGATTTTTACATACGATTCCGTGGACGATTGAGGAGTACGGCAGCAGCGAGTCAGAAAGCTATGTCATTGTATCTGTGCGCATTGATGAGTTGCATCCCGTCTATGCGATGCTGCCGCACTGTTTCACGTTTAGATTGCGATATTCACTGAGTAAGGATGGATTATCCCAGCATGTGTTCATCCGGAACGAAGGAACAAGCGAGATGCCTTGTCTTCTGGCCTTCCACACAGCGATTAATGCTCCATTCTCGCCTGAGAGTACGCCGGAGGATTGCAAGGTAATGATTACGATTGGTGAGCGCTGGGAAATGAGTGAGCGGATGCTGCCAACGGGTAAGTTCCAAGAGCTTACCGCGGATGAACAGAAGTTGTGCAGTGGCGGCGTTAACCCGTACTTTGATGCGATGGATAATCACTACACCGCCGTCCCACAGAACGGCAGAAATCGCATGGAGTTAACGGATCAACATTTAGGCAAAACCTTAGTTTACGACGTCGGTACTTCCTTTAAGCAATGGATGGTATGGAACAATAAGGCGAGCAAGAAGTTTTTCTGCCCGGAGCCGCAGATCAATCTGGTGAACGCTCCGAATACGAACCTGCCAGCAGAAGATATCGGTCTGTTCGGGCTCGCCCCCGGAGAGATATGGGAAGAGACTTCCCGCTTGTATCTGATCGATACAAATACGAAGTAAGATGGAGCGTATGGACAGGTACAACCTGGTCCATACGCTATTTTTATTAAGCTTAAGCTATCCGCATCCGAACTTATCCACTGCTACTGTAAGTCCGGGATTCACGCTTACGACGAATGTGATGCGGTATCACAAAGAAGAAGGTATGCATGAGGACGAACAGAGATAATGCAATCAATTCCTCTACCATAATATATACCGGGTGTGGTCCTAACAGGTCCAACAGGGAGGGGGTGTCGGGTTTACGCATCAAGAACATGTAGTTGGAGCCGAGCGCGAGATTCACAAGTCCCACCAGCAGCGCAGCGATATTCAGAAACACCATCGTCCATGCGATCGACCTCCAGGTTGGCCGGTATCCGCGAATCCAAGTCATATATAGTGCGGTTAAAATAATGGCGATATGTACGATAAAGAAGTGAAAGAAGCGGAAATGCGGGAACGGATAGCCGAGATTAGGCGTCAGAATCGCCTGCATGGCACCACCGATGCCGGCAAAGAACACCAACGGGTACAGTGCAGGCTTGTTGGTTACTAGCAAAATGATGGACAGGAACAACGTAATGCTGCACAGTTCAAGTGGCAACGATGTCGCGGGATTCCATATGCCGGTAACGACATACCAGAGATGAAGGGAAGCTTCTGGTAACACAAGCGCGGTTAGCAGTCCGTATTTGATCAAACTTTGAAGGGAAGTGGATGAGCGAATTGTTGATCGGACTGAGCATAGCAACAGCGACGCGATAATTAGGGTTAGTATGGCTATCCCGTGCGCTGTGGAGTAGGCCGTGAATGCGAACGGGTAATCCGGATCGAATAAGGATGCGATAGGTGTTAACCTCCTTTCAGTAAGTGCTGGTGGAAATATACAATATTGTATCACGCTGATGCTGTTTGCATAGAAATATCAAGAAGTTGAAGCAGGACCTGCTCGTGAACGACAGAAGATCCCGCATCCTTATTAAGGGATTCGGGATCTTCTGAGCCAAAATAATGCAAGACGGGTTTAAACGGGCTGCTGCATCTCGGCGACAAGCCGCTTGAGCGATTCCTGTTTCCATCTTGGAATCCGCAGCTGTTTGGCAGACGGTGCCTTCTCACCGAAGTAAACGGTACATTGTTCCACTTCGGTAACCTTGTCGACGTTTACATAGCAATTGCCACCGACGTGGTAGAATTGCTTACCGGAGAGCAGGGAGGTAATGTTGTCGGCAGACATTCTCTTTTTAATATTATAATTCCTGCCGTGAAAGCTGACTAAACCGTGCGATCCGGTTTTAAAGAACAGAATGTCTGTCTCCACCACGAAGTCCTCATACATGTTGCGGGATTCCGATACGTGCTTCATCATTCTGGTTCCCCCTTTTTCCAAGATCAACATTTGTGATAACGCTTACATTTTATCATGTTTTGCGTTGAGTTGAAAGCACTTTTTTTATGATCGCAGCGAAAAGCTCTGTACCGCAGGGTACAGAGCTTAACTAAACTATGTTACGCCATCATCTACATGAGTGGATTAAGGCGTTGCTTCCGCATCAGGTGTTTCTGCTGCCGCTGCTTCTTTCTCTTCGATCGTATTCGTTACGTTGGCGCCTTCTTTCAGTTCCTGGATGTACGCAGGGAGCCCCTGATAAACCTTCTGGCTCTCGATCTGGTTGCGAATTTCTTCTTTTTTCTCTTCCAGCGTCGGATTGATTGCTTCCTTGCGGTCGGTCAGTTTAATAACATGATAACCGAAGGAGGTCTTCACCGGATCGCTGATTTCGTCTTTCTTCATGCTGAACGCGGCTTCTTCGAATGCAGGGTCCATCTCGCCACGACCGAAGAAGTCGAGATCGCCGCCGGTGTCCTTCGTGGCATCCTGATTCTTCTCACTGGCGATCTGTGCGAAATCTGCCCCGTCTTTCAACTGTTGTACGATTTCCTTGGCTTCCTCTTCGGTCTCTACGAGAATATGCGAAGCGCGCACCTGTTCAGGAGTAGCGAAGTTATTTTTGTATTGATCATAGAACGCGGATATCTCTTCGTCCGTAACCTCGATTTTATCGGCCATCAATTTCTTTTGCTCGATTTGTTTTTTGGATTCCGTACGGAGCTCTTCCAGTGTCATACCGGATTGCTGGAGCGCCATGTTGAACTGGTCTTCGGAAGGGAAGGAGCCTTTCAACGCCTCGATCTCCTGATCGATTTCTTCCTCTGTCACTGTGATGGACTTCTTGTTAACTTCTTGTCGGATCAACTCTTGGGAGATCATTCCATCCAGAGTCTGTTTGCCGCCAACCGTGACCAATTCTTCATACAGCATGTCCTTCGTAATTTTAGCGTCATTCACCTTGGCTATGGCTTCGTTACCGGAACCTTTAGCGAATGGAGGTACGATCAGAACAACGATCAGCGCTGCTGCAAGCACGAGTGAGGCGATCATCCAGCCTTTGCCACCTCCGCCGCCTCCGTTAGCAGTATGCTGTTCATTCTGAACGACTGCATGATCTGCGACCATGGTTGGAGGGAGGTACTGTTCCTGCTCAGGCTGTTCATTCACCTCCGACTGCCTATCATCAACCGATCCGTCTTCTTCACTTGAAGGCTCATCGCCTTCGGGTAATGACGAGTCGATTCGGTTCGATTCAGTTTCAGGTGTTACATCCGGTTCATGCAGGTTATTCTCTCTCTCTTGAGCCTGTCCTTGTTCATCCTCTGGTTGTCCAGGGTGATTTGGCTGTAAATCGTTATCTTTCATTCAACAATTGACTCCCTTCGACTGCATGTAATAATGCATTGCTTCATTCTTTAATCACTTTACCAGATAAAGTATGGCTTTACCTTAAGAAAAAATAAAAAATGCATTATTTTATAGTTACATTATGATCATTCCTGTAATGCCACATGCAATTCCTAGAACGATGACCGAGGCGGCAACGAACCAGATGACCTTTCTTGGGAACGAACGTCTAACCATGAGCAGTGAAGGTAAGCTGATGGCGGGCAGGGTTAACAGCAGCGCAGACGCCGGTCCCGCCCCGAGTCCAGCTGCCATGAACGCTTGAATAATCGGTATTTCGGCCGCAGTCGGGATAACGAACAGCATTCCCATTAGTGCGAAGAATATAACCGCCAGCAGGCTGTTGCCAGCAGCCGTTCCCAATTGCGGGAACATCCATACTTGAAGTGCGCCAAGCAGCAGTACGGCCAAGAAATAGGCTGGAATGACCCGGATCACCATATCTCTTATGCCTGTTAGCCAGCGCTTCCAGAGTGGGCGTGTGTCGACCTCGATGGGAACATCGTCGATTTCGACTGGATCTGATTCTTTGGCGAACCGATTGGCTAAATAGCTGACCCCAAAGGTAAGTATAATCCCGAAGATCAATCGTAATAAAGTAAACTCCCATGATAATACAAAAGCCATGAAGATCAGCGTCGCCGGATTTATCGTTGGGTTCCCGATCCAGAAAGCCAAGGCTGAGCCGACAGAAACATGTTTCTTGCGCAGCCCGATTGCGATTGGAGCGGCACAGCAGGAACACATCATACCTGGTATGGAAGCCATTCCGCCGATGGCCGTGCTCTTGAAATTCGCTTTGCCGAGTAGCTTGAGCAGCCAATGAGAAGGAAGAAGGGATTGAACAAGCGTTCCGAGCAAGATCCCCAGCAGGGCGGCCTTCCACACGGCTTTGAAGTAGGTGAGGGTATAATTCCAGGCTATTTGCATGAAGGAATGGTGCCGTCTGCATGCACCTCTATGATCGAGGAGCCGATGCTATGCTCAACAATCGCTGTCAGTGCTTTGTCGTAGTATGGCCACCATTTGACGTAGGTCAAACCTGTAGCCGCTATAATGATGAAAATCGTGAACAACCAAATATTCCTTCTGTGATTCGGGTGCTGCACGGACATTCGGCTGCCGGTGTGCTGCGTCATGTATGAGATTCCTCCGTTAAATGAAATGAAAGTATTGACATATCTAATTGAATAGTATACCACACTTCATGGAGTTCGTAGTTGATATCTGCGATAATGGAAAATCATAGGAAATGCATTAGACTTGCCAGGTGTGATTACATATAATGAAAGAAGTGCCTCAAGGAAGTAACTCGGAACATATTTGATGATAGAAGGGAAGAGCCGTGATGAGCCTAACGGATAAAATAAAGTTGACTTCATATTCCTCTAAGGGAGGTTGCGGTTGCAAAATCGGACCGGCGGACCTGGCCCAAGTGATACGCAACTTGCCGCAAGCCGAGCCGAATCCAAACCTCTTGGTTGGTCTTGACACCAGCGACGACGCAGGTGTATATCGGCTTACTGACGAGATCGCGATGGTTCAGACTGTGGATTTCTTTACACCGATCGTGGACAATCCTTATGACTTCGGCCAAGTGGCGGCAGCCAATGCCATTAGCGATATATATGCGATGGGCGGCAAGCCGCTGACGGCGCTGAACATTGTTGCATTTCCGATTGCGACGCTGGACAAGCAGGTGTTGACTGACATCCTGCGGGGAGCCGGTGATAAGTTGAAGGAGGCGGGGGTAACCTTGGTTGGCGGCCACTCCATCGACGATCAGGAACCTAAATTCGGGTTGGCGGTTACGGGAACCGTTCACCCAGATCGGATTAGAACGAATGCAGGGGCTCAGCCCGGGGATGTTCTTATTTTGACGAAGCCTATTGGCGTAGGCATTCTGACAAGCTCTATCAAGAAGGATCTCCTGCGTGATGAAGAGATTCTTCGTGTAACGAAAGTCATGGCTGCGCTGAACAAGCAAGCTGCCGAGATTATGGAATCGTATGATGTCCGTGCTTGCACCGATGTGACAGGGTTTGGTCTGTTGGGCCATACGCTTGAGATGGCTAAAGGGAGCAATAACGGCATACGCATCCAAAAGTCGTCTGTCCCTATGCTTGAGCGGGTAAGGGAGATGGCGGAAGCGGGTGTTATTCCCGGTGGAACGAAGAATAACTTTGATCACGTCAAGGATGAGATTGATTTTCCTGAAGAGATGGATCAGATTGACAAATGGATATTGTGTGACGCTGTCACATCTGGTGGCCTGCTTATCGCCGTGGAAGGCTCGCAAGCGGAACAATTGCTCCATGAACTGTTAAACGCAGGTTTGGAGGCAGGCCGGGTGGGTGAAGTTCATCGTGATCACCCTGGGCGTATTGCCGTGGAGTGGTAATTCGTTCATGCAGTTCTTCATTTATTAAAGGAGCGAGCAGATATGTTTCAAGACATCACCGTTGAAGAATTACTCGAAGTTCAGAATCACAAGAAGATCACGCTGATTGATGTTCGTTCTCCCTCCGAATTCAAGGAATCGACGATTCCTGGCAGTCTTAACATCCCTGTGTTCAACGATGAGGAGCGCGCCGAGATCGGAACGATCTATAAGCAGGTAAGCGTTGATGCTGCCAAGGAACGCGGTTGGAGATCATGGCAGCCAAGCTGCCCTCCTTCGTAAAGTCGTTCAAGCAGATTGAAGGCGATAAAGCGGTGTATTGTTGGCGCGGGGGAATGCGCAGCCGCACTGCTGCCACCGTGTTATCGTTGATGGACATCCATGTTAACCGCATTACGGGCGGCATTAAAGCATACCGGAAGTATGTGCTGGACACGCTGGATACGATGAGACTTGATCATCGGCAGGCGTTTGTACTCCATGGACTGACCGGCACGGGCAAGACAGCAGTATTACAGCAGTTGCATGAGGACGGATATCCGGTAGTTGATTTGGAGAAGCTGGCAGGACATCGGGGGTCAATCTTTGGTCATATCGGGGTGGAGGTCAGCAATCAGAAAACGTTCGACGCGTTGTTGTTAGAACGCCTGAAGCAGGTGGAGAATGCCGCGTTCATATTGATCGAGGCCGAGAGCAAGCGCATCGGTAAAATCGTCGTTCCGGATTTTCTAATGGAGAAGAAGGAAAATGGAGTTGCCATCGTGCTGGAGCTGCCGCTCGAAGAGCGCGTAAGGCAGATCATGAAGGAATATGCTCCGGAATCATATAAGGAGCAATATCTAGAAGCGTTCAATCTGATTAAGAATCGAATTCACACGCCTATCGCTGCTGAAATAGCAAATTCTTTGGAATCGGACCGGTTTGAGGCGGGAATCCGAATGCTGCTGGAGCATTATTATGATCCGAGATATAAACACACCCTTTCTCAATACGAGGATAGCAGTCCGATCGTTGTTTCGGTGGATCATGTCGAGGCAGCGGTGAATGCGATTAAAGAGATAATAGATCGGAATGGAAAGGAGGGTCAACCTTGATCCCGTATTTGATTGTTATCACGTTAGCCTTGATTGGCGGTATCGCCACGATGTTAATCGGTTTATCGCAAGAGAATCGCAAGGCCAATCCGGAGTATGAGCGGAGGACAAAATCGAATATTGTGAAGCTGCTGATTCTTTACATACTCGCTGTCCTCGCTTTTATCGTGATTTGGTCATTATTCAATTAGTACAGGAAACATAAAAATCGCTCTTACACTCAGGATGCTGCGTATGTCCTGAGCGTGGTTAAGAGCGATTTTTTCTGGTGAAATTAATTTAGCGGTGCATCAAGCGCGGATAGGGCATCAGCAATCGGTGTATCTCCGGACACGAGGTCGAACGAACGGCGAAACGTGCTCTCTTCATCCAGCGATAACAATGCCGTTCTGGCGACATCCTCCCGCGGAATGGAACCGCTCCGAATATCTTCTGCTGCGGCCACTTTGCCGGTTCCGTCCTCATTCATCAGGCCGCCGGGGCGGATAATGGTATAGTTCAGGCCGCTGTTGCGAAGAATCTGGTCGGCATGGTGTTTGGCCGCATAGTAAGGCTTGATTTGCTCACTCCAATGTTCTCGGCGGTGGGCTTGGAGGGCGCTGATCATGATGAAACGCTGTATGCCGGCAAGCTCAGCGGCCTCGATTACTTTTGCCGCACCGTCCAGATCAATAAGCAGCGTCTGATCGAAACCGGTTCCTCCACCAGAGCCTGCAGTGAAGACGACAGCGCCACAGTCCCTGGCAGCATCAGCGAGTTCCGACACCGTACCATCGAGATTAGCAAGCACGCTTTCGATACCGGCCTTCTGAAAATAGGATGCTTGTTCTTGCTTCCGAATCATGGCCTTTACTTCGTAATTCGGATGATCATGTAGCATATGCACGAGTTGTTTGCCGATTTGACCGTTTGCACCGACGACAAGGATTTTCATATGTGAACGCTCCCTTGATTTAGTAGTGGGTGATTCTGCTGAATGATCCGAGTAAATACTGCGTAATTTACATAGACTACGACGAAATATATTAGTAAATTTCGGGAATCCAGCTTTGATTGTGGACTTGTAACGTGATATTATCATATTTTCACCATTCGACAAGGGATTGAAACAACGAAGAAGGGGCATATCGAATTGACAAAACAACCACAATCGAAAGTTTCGGTCGATAGACAACGCCTGACCTATTACATAGCATTGATCAGCATGATCGGCTTTATCCTAATGGCGATACTGGTTCGGGGAGAACACGTCAACGAAATGGATTCGGCCATCATCGCGTGGATTCAAAATATGGAACATCCCATACTTACCCAAATCGCCGTAGGATTATCCTTCATAGGTTCGAGAGACCCGGTCATCCTGCTGACGATCATCGTTATCGTGCTGTCGTACCGGCTGCTTAAGCATCGGATGGAGATCGTGCTGCTGATCGGGGTGGTATTAGGCTCTTCCATATTGAATCTGTTGTTGAAACTTGGCTTTCAGCGTGCCAGGCCTGATCTTCACCGGCTGGTTGAAATTACAGGATACAGTTTTCCAAGCGGGCATTCCATGGCGGCTTTCTCTTTCTATGGTGTGCTAGCCTACTTGCTATGGAGACATATTCCTTCCAATACAGGGAGGTGGATGCTAGTGATAATTGCGACCGTTATGATCCTAAGTATCGGCATCAGTCGCATCTATCTCGGCGTACATTATCCAAGTGACATTCTCGGGGGGTATCTGGCAGCCTGTACATGGTTAGCCTTGCTTGTAGGAAGCTATGAACGACGAATGGGCAAACGTGCTGTTCATGAACGATCTTGAATTACACCACGCCGCACATGCATCACTTGAAGCGGGTAGGGGTAATTCATGTAATAGTAAGTCTTGCATAGGCGTATGTATCAGGGATCACTGCTGTCATTACTTAGGTTTATACATTCGAAAAAGTTAGGAGGGCTGTCTGTGGCATTCGGTGCACGGATGTTCAAAACGGGCTTGGCTGTAACGCTGGCTCTTTATATGGCGATGCTATTTGACTTTAAATCGCCGGTAGTTGCCGCGATCGCCGCGATATTTGCGATGCAGCCTTCCATTTACAGATCATGGAGATATTTTCTGGATCAGTTGCAGACGAGTACGCTTGGCGCGATATTGGCGATGCTCGGCGGATATTTCCTGTCCAACCAACCGATTTCGGTTGGTCTCGTCTGTATCGTTGTCATTATGATATGCATGAAGCTTAAAATGGGAGAAACTATCGGACTGACCCTCGTCACGGTAATCTCGGTAATGGAAGCTTCGGGACAGTGGGATTTTGCTCTTAATCGATTCATTCTTACCATCATCGGAATCGTATCTGCTTTTCTGATCAACATCCTGGTGTTTCCGCCAAAGCCGAAAGAGCAGTATATTACCCGGATTCATATGGTATTCGGCAAAATGTCGCTGCTGCTCCGTACGGCGATCTCCCATGAGATGAAGGATACGGTTTATCGATCGGAGAAAAAGGAACTGGAATCCTCCATCAAATCGCTGTCGGACAAGTACAATCTGTTCGAAGAAGAGCAGAAGAAACTGAAGAAGGCCAAATACAGCCAAGCAAGGCAGCTGGTTGTATATAAACAGCTGCTACAATCGCTTCGTAAGGGGTATGATGTACTGGATGCCGTGGAGAATCATTATTTTCAGACCGAGCGAACGGAAAAGACGGATGTTGATTTCGACCATAATTTGGAGCGGTTAATGAAATATCATGAGCATATCTTATGGAAGTTTGAGGGCAAACTGAAGCCGAATGAGGAAGAAGCTGAAACCATGGCAGAGAGTAATGAGGAATTTATGGAACAGGTCATGTCTGGCCCAGGTGCAGCTCCAGGTGGACTTCGATTATCGGTGGTTGCTGCGGCGATGTACGACTACGGATACCAGTTAGACCGATTAAATCGGGTTGCCGAGCAGATCAACAGAATATCGGGAGAGCAAGAATCAGAAGAAACATTGCTTTCCTGGCTGCGTAAATAAGAAAACAGGTCACCGATGCTTGCGACGCATTCAGTGACCTGTTGCTACTTAATAACATTTATTGAATATAGGAAACAAAAAAACCGACAGATTAGCCGGTATGAAAGAGTATATGTTGAATTGTGTTTAGGACATTGTTATAATAAGAAACAGTCTGTCGCAACATATTAATACATTTTTACACAATCAATATTATAATATCACAATTAATTGACGCTGTCAACCAGTATATACTAGGGGGGATGAATAATGGCTATCAGCGAACAGGATTGGCAAGAAGAACAGTCACGTGTAAGTGGAGTAACTTCAAAAATTCAAGATAAAATCTCGCAATTGGAAGCAAATGTCGGAGATATCCGGGATGTTGTTATCGACATGAGGAAGGATTTCTGGGATGAAGTTACCGTTAACTTCAGTAATCCGGATGATCTGGGCGAAACCTCAACGAATCTGCGTCAACAATCCCAAGTGTTGGCTGAGCGTGAGCATGCCCATTTGCAATCCAGTAAGTTGTTGAAGAAATATCGGAAGCTCGTGAGCTCCCCTTATTTTGGACGAATTGACTTTGTCGAGGAAGGTTCCTCAGAGGTTGAGCAGATTTACCTTGGCACTGGTTCATTCCTTGATGAGGATACGGACAGCTTTCTTGTCTACGATTGGCGCGCACCTATATCAAGTTTGTATTATGACGGAGCTCCGGGTCCAGCTCTATATGAAACCCCGTCAGGAACTGTGCAAGGGGAGATGCGGCTCAAACGTCAGTTTGTTATTCACGACCGGAAAATCAAGGTGTTGTTTGACACGGGAGTAACGATTGGCGATGAGTTATTGCAACAAGTACTAAGCCATAGCGCTGACGACCGGATGAAGAGCATCGTAGCCACGATTCAGAAGGAGCAGAATGCGGTCATTCGCAATGACAAGACCAGAATGTTAATCGTTCAGGGGGCTGCCGGCAGTGGCAAAACCTCGGCGGCTCTGCAGCGGGTTGCTTATTTGCTCTACAAGTATCGCGAGACGCTCCGCGCGGACCAAATGATACTGTTCTCGCCGAATCCGCTCTTTAACAGCTACGTCTCGACTGTGCTGCCTGAGCTTGGTGAAGATAATATGCAGCAGACCACCTTCCAGTCGTATCTGGAACATCGGCTCGGCAAGGAATTTGATTTGGAAGATGTATTTACCCAGACCGAAACATTGCTGAATGCTGACGAGTCACCGGAATATCAAGCGCGGCTTGGGAGTATTCGATATAAGTCCTCGGGCTCTTTCCTGACAACGATTCGCCGTTATAAGGAATGGTTGGAGAAAGACGGAATGATGTTTCGGCCCATCGTATTTCAAGGACAGATTATCGTAAGCAGCGATGAGATGAGAGCGCAGTTCTACAGTTATGATGTGGCGGTTAAGCTTGCCGGTCGAATCGATCTGATGAGAGAATGGTTGCTCAAACGCTTGTCAGAGTTTGCACAGCTGGAGAAAAAAGCGCCATGGGTCGAGGAACAGATCGAGCTGCTGGATGCCGACGATTACCAGCGTGCTTTTCAGACGATGCGCCGCAAGCAAAACCGTAACGAGACTACTTTTGACGATTATGATAAAGAGAGAGACGTCTTGGCCAAAATGGTGATTAGTACCCGCCTGAAGCCGCTTCGCCGCTGGATCAAACGGTTTCGGTACGTTGATGTTAAAGGTATGTACCGCAAATTGTTCACCGACCTCGAACTATTTCGACGGGCTGCCGGTCAAGAAGAACAATTGCCCGAACGGTGGGAAGATATATGCAACTTAACGTTAGAAGAACTGGATGGAAAAAGGTTGCTGTATGAGGATGCGACGCCGTTTCTATATTTGAAAGAACTGTTGCAAGGGTTTCGTACGAATACTGCAATCCGTCACGTTATTGTGGACGAGGTGCAAGATTATTCCGCCTTCCAGTTAGAATTTCTCAAACGCTTGTTTCCTCGCGCGAAGATGACGGTACTGGGCGATCTTAACCAAGCGATATATGCTCATGGGGAGGCGCTAGGCAGCCTCGAGAATCTCGTAAGCCTGTACGGAAATGAACAAACGGAGATCATTAATCTGACTCAAAGTTATCGCTCCACGTATGAGATCGTTGACTTCACCAAGCGAATGATTCCAGGGGGTGAGCGGATCATACCGTTCAACCGTGCAGGCGAGGCGCCACTCGTAACCAAGGCGCGTGATGAAACGGAGCTTCGCAAGGCTGTCATCGCAGATATCCGCGAACTTCATTCCCAGGGGTACGAATATGTGGCAGTGATTTGCCGAACGGAAGCCGAGAGCCGTCGTGTGCAGCAGCAGTTGGCGGATGAAATGCCTGCACGTCTGATAACCAAAAATACACCTTCTTTCGAGAAAGGAACACTTGTTGTTCCGGCTTATTTAGCCAAAGGCGTTGAATTTGATGCCGTCATCATCTACAACGGCTCAGAGGATGTATACCATCGTGAGAGCGACCGTAAGCTGTTCTACACGGCATGTACCGTGCCATGCACAGACTCCACGTCTATCATGTGGGCGAGAAGAGTCATTTCATCCCGCATCTACAGCCATCTTCTTAATGGGAACCCCGTTGAATGTATTGGCAATGAATGAGTAGATGAGGCGTTATATTGTTTGATCTCAAGTCATAGCGGTGCTCAGGATGTTATTCCTGCGCCACTATGGCTTATGTTTTGCTCACTAACTGATTCTTGAAGCAACAGGGAAAATACGGAAGCGAAAATAAAGTGAAAAACCGTATAAAGCTATACCAGTAAGGAGGGAGTTATCCAATTTTAAACATTATTTGACCGATGATTAATAAAATTGGTCAAATAATTTTCTTGTAACCGCTTTCATTAGCTGGGAATCTATTCATTTTCGACATATTTTTGACGAAAATAATATGGGGTATAACTTATATCAAAGGTGTGGTGTTCTGCTGATGAAGATTAAAACCAAATTGATTCTCTCGTCGACCATTCTTATTTTGGTTACGGCCGTTATCATCACAATGGCATTTCTCACTTCGACATCGACAGAGCGGAATTTCAGTCGGATCATTGAAGTGGATCAGAAGGTGATATACAACTTGTCAGAACTCGAGAGCTTGCTAGGCGGAATATCCAGTGATGAGAGAGGCTATTTGCTTACGGGGGATTCTTCCTTCTCGACATCATTGGAGGCAAACAGGGTCGCTATCGAGAATGTTTTGTCAGAAACCGAAGGATTGATGACTTCACCGGAGGATCAACAGCTATTCCAGCAGATTCGAGATGATTATGAGAACTATAACACCGCCGTAACGGAAGTGTTGAACAAGCTTGGTTACGATACGGGATTTTACAAGGCTGTTCCCTTCCGTGTATATGAGACCTCATTTAACAAAGAACGTGAAATCCGGGATAAGTTCGCTAAGGTCGTCGATGAGTTCACCTTGAGCAAGAATGCGTCACTGGCTCAGCATGCGAAAGAGATCGCGAACGCTAGCATGGCTAAGAATATGGTGGTGATGATCATCGGGATCGCTGCTATCGTTTATTTTGCCGTTCAGGGATTCCTGCTTACCCGTTCCATTCGCCCTTTGGACAAAATGAGTGAACAGTTATTAAGGATAGCGGATGGAGGCGGTGATCTTGTCACCCGATTGAACATTAACTCGAAGGACGAGATCCGTGCGGTTGCCGATGCGTACAATAAATTGGTGGAAGGGTTCCGTACGCTAGTCATTCAAGTGCAGGACACGGCCGGGAAGGTAAGTTCAACCGCATCACTGCTACACTCTAGCACAGAAGAGATTCGTCAAGCATCTCATCAAACGTCGAGTATTATGGAAGAGCTGGCCGCAGGGGTAGAGAATCAGCTGCAAGATACTGAACAAACCACAGCTACAGTGACGGATATGGCGGAAGGAATGAAGCATATTGCGTTGGCAGCACAAGATGTTTCGGGTCTTGCAGCAAGAGCCAATGGGCTGGCGGGCGACGGAGAGCAAGCGATCATACATACTTTGCAACAAATGGAAGGCATCCGCAGCAGTGTCGATCAATCCGCTCATACGGTGCGTGCGCTCGGTGAGAAAGCTTCGAACATCGGGGCAATGGGACAGATCATTATCGAGATCGCAGAGCAGACATCGCTGCTTGCTTTGAATGCATCGATAGAAGCGGCCCGTGCAGGGGAGCATGGCAGAGGATTTGCCGTAGTAGCGGCCGAGGTAAGGAAGTTGGCCGACCAAGCGTCGAACTCCTCTGTTGAGATCAGACAGTTCGTGGAAGACCTTCAACAAGACATCTACCGTCTGGCAGATGTGATGGAGAAAGGGACACGCGAAGTGACCGAAGGCATGAACGTCGCTCAAGGAGCGGAGCGAGCGTTTAAAGACATTGAGCAGTCTGTAGGCGAATTGAACGGACAGATCCAGGGCGTGACCGTAGCAACTGAGCAGATGAATTACGGTGCAGAAGAACTGGTGCACGCCATTCGACGCATTCAGGAGATAACCGAAACCTCTGCAGGAGGGACACAGAGCGTTAGTGCCGCAACGGAGGAGCAACTTGCTTCGATGGAGGAAATCACAAGCTCCGTGGAGGAACTGAATGTGATGTCCGGTAAATTACGCGAATTGATGTCGGGGTTTAAGGTTTAGATCAGCCATACAATTGCATAAGGGAAAAATCGACCACCTTGATGTCATGCATATTCTAGGCAAAACAACCTACAATATGGATGACAGATAACATAAAGGTGGTCTTCTCATGCAAAGTAAGAAATGGGACCTGGTTGCACTCGCGTCAATACCGCTCATAATGACGCTAGGCAATTCCATGCTGATCCCCATTCTACCGCAGATTTCCAAGGTCCTGGGTATTAGCTCGTTCGAGGTCAGCATGTTAATTACGGTCTATGCGGTTGTCGCTATACTGCTGATTCCGATCGCCGGTTATTTGTCTGACCGGTTTGGCCGCAAGAAGATCATCATACCGAGTCTGATCATCACTGCAGCAGGTGGTGCGGTTTCTGCCGTGGCTGCTTGGATGCTTAGCGGCAACGCAGCATACTACGTCATCCTTGGAGGACGATTTCTGCAGGGCATTGGAGCAGCAGGTGCTTTTCCCATCGTCATTCCCCTTGTCGGCGATATGTTTAAGGAAGAAGAGAAGGTGAGCAAGAGTCTTGGCATCATTGAGACATCCAACACCTTCGGCAAAGTCGTCAGCCCGATACTGGGAGCAGCGCTTGGAATCGTTGTCTGGTTCTTGCCATTTGTGGCTATTCCGATATTATGTCTGATCTCTTTGGTTCTCGTTATTTTTCTTGTGAAAACTCCGGAACAGAAGAACAACAACAGCGAGCAATCGCTCCGTGAATTTCTAAAAACGACAAAACAGGTGCTGCACGATAAAGGCAGATGGCTCTATGCGATATTCATTATCGGCGGTATTGCGATGTTTGGTACATTCGGTGTACTTTTTTATTTGTCAGAGACCCTGGAGAGCACGTATCAGCTCCATGGCGTTCTGAAAGGGCTTGTTCTGGCCATACCGTTAGCTTTGCTATGTCTTGCTTCATATTTGGCCGGTAAGTTTACGGGTAAGAATAAAGCGGCGATGAAGTGGACAGCTTTCGCAGGAATGACCTTATTAACGGTCTCTCTAATCGTAACTGGATTTAGTGATCAGATATATTTCGTTGTGGGCATGATGACCCTCGGCGGGATCGGAATCGGCTTGGTCTTGCCGTGTATGGATACTCTCTTAACCGAAGGAATAGAGAAGGAGCAGCGAGGGACGATTACCTCGCTGTATAGCAGTATGCGCTTTATAGGGGTATCCCTTGGACCGCCTGTTGTCTCGCTCCTGCTTGGAGCAAACCACTGGGTGATGTTCGGTGCGTTAGCGGCGGTGGCTGCCATTGGTGGGCTGCTCACGCTGTTCGCGGTCAAACCGGAGGCGAAGGAAGGGGATTCCGGCGGTAATTCTTACCAGGTTGAATTTAAGAAGCCGCAAGTCTTGGAGAAGAAGGGAGCGCTTCCGTGAGGTCAGATTAGACCATCCGGAAGGCTCTTTTTTTGTGTGCGCAATCCGCGTGCGGCTGCGGGATAATTTTTAAGCAGATCTTCGCGAGCATGACAGGGTTTCGTGGATAAATGTGGAATATGACTTTAGATAACATAGCCTTGACAATTGGGCGCTATATTTAAAGTAATCCATTTATCAAACAACCAGGAGGACGATTGAAATGTCTCAAATCATTAATTTTGCCCATCGCGGTGCTTCGGCCGTATGTCCGGAGAACACGATGGCCGCTTTCGCCAAGAGTCTGGAGCTTGGCGCAACCGGAATTGAAACCGATGTTCAGATGACCAAAGATGGAAAGCTGGTCTTGATTCATGATGAGAGCGTCACACGTACTACTGGCGCGGAAGGGTATGTGAAGGATTATACCTACCACGAGTTGTCTCGCCTGGATGCAGGTTCATGGTTTCACGCTTCTTTTCAAGGGGAGCGCATTCCGCTGCTGGAAGAACTGCTTGAGTTAACGAGGAGCAAGGGGACGATCGTCAATATAGAATTGAAGAACGGAGCGATTCAGTATCCAGAGTTGGAGGAACGTGTAATCGAGGCGGTGAACGCCTACGGTATGGCCGAGCAAGTCGTCATCTCCAGCTTTAATCACTACTCTCTGGTTCATTGCAAAGAGATCGATCCGGGCATTCGAACCGGACTACTATACATGGAAGGACTATATCTGCCGTGGGAATATGCCAAACTCGCGAAAGCTGATGCCCTTCATGCATATAAGCGTGCTGTACTGCCGGAATGGGTTGCCGAAGCGCAGAAACACGGGGTTGTCTATCATCCGTTTACGGTCAATCAAGAAGAAGAGATGAAGGCTTTGATTGATGCCGGAGTTGCCGGAATCATAACGGATTATCCGGATGTACTCGCCGGCTTGCTTCAGACTAAGGGAGTGTGACGTGTGAGAAAAACATGGCTGCTGGGCTTTGGATTTTTTAGTATCAGTATTACGTGGGCGCTTTATAACGCATTCGTACCTTTTTTTCTGGAAAAATATATTTCCAGTGTCGCCCTGATCGGTTTTTTTATGACGATCGACAATTATTTCGCCTTGTTTTTGCAGCCATGGATAGGCAATCGAAGTGATCGCACGCACACGAAATACGGCAGAAGGATGCCGTATCTACTCATCGGAATGCCTCTGGGCGCCTTATTTACAGCATCATTCCATTCCATAACAGCATGGTGACCTTGATTCTGTTCATGGTCCTAATGAATTTGGCTATGAGCTTATATCGTTCGCCTACCGTATCATTGATGCCGGATATAACCGAAGAGAAGAAGCGAACCCGGGCGAACGGAATTATCAACTTTATGGCGGCGTTGGCTCCATACTTGCCTTTAGTCTCGGTTCTATGCTCTATAATACGCACACCTCGTTGCCATTTATTACTGCAGGGTTCGTGACGCTTGCAGCTTTATTTATCCTGAAGACCTTCATTCATGAGAGGCGCGATGCTCCAGGTTACATTCCTGAACAGACTTCTAAGCCGAGGATGACCTTTCGCAGCCAGCTTAACCGCACAACCGTATTGTTGCTCGCGGCGATTTTCTTCTGGTTCGTTGCTTACCAAGGAGTGGAGACGCTGTTTACCTTGTATGGAAAAAATCAAATGGGACTGACAGAAAATCAAGCCTCTTTCTCATTGACTTTCTTCTCGCTCGCGTTTGTTATTTTTGCCATACCGAGTGGGTTGATCGGTGCCAAGTTTGGCAAGAAACGTATGATCCTTGTCGGTGTCCTGGGTCTCCTAATCGTATTTGCACTGGTTCCTTGGGTGGAATCGCTGTTTCTCTTGCGTATTGTACTCACGCTCGGGGGAATATGCTGGGCTTGTATTAACATCAACTCGTATCCGTTCATTGTGTCTACAGGTTCGGAGGACAGCATCGGAACACGTACAGGAATGTATTATCTGGTCTCTTCGCTTGCGGCCATCTCGTCACCGCCGTTGTTAGGCAAATTAATCGATATTATGGGCTATTCGATCTTGTTCTTCTGCGCAGCAGGCAGCATGCTGTTGGCACTGGTCTGTGTTCTGCTTATTAAACACCCGGAGAGATCGAGCCCGAACCATCCTCAATCAGCGCCGGTTCAGGGCTGAATAAATACTATATGACATAATACAACCCCCACGCTACTAGAGTGGGGGTTGTATTATGCGTCATACATTATTCCTGCGGTGGTTTTTTGCTACCTATAGTCATTGCTAGCGATATTCCGATGGCCACCCCTATTCCAATGCCGATTGCGATATTGTCCATCGCGACGCCGATCGCTATCCCTACTCCGAGGCCGATGCTGATTCCTAAGCCCATGTTGCTCTTTTTCTTGTCCACTGCGTATTCACCTCCAACAACCTTGAGCATTTAGCGGGATTCCATTGTTTGTTCTAATATATACGAAGAGGAACAAGTCTAGTTCCGTCCGTTCGTATTCATCCTCGACTTGCATGTCCCGCTCCCGCAACCCATAATAGGGATAATGATCAAATGCGGATCGAACAAACAACGAAGAAAGGGGGAGGGATGCCATGCAGTGGCTGGCTATGCTGACCATGCTGATTGATCATGTCGGGCTCGTGTTTTTTCCCGATCAAGAGGTATGGAGAATCATTGGCCGAATCGCATTTCCCATCTATGCATATGCCTTGGTTCAGGGACACCGTTATACGTCCTCCAGACCGAAGTATATGTTTCGCCTCGGCGTGATCGCGGCAATATCCCAAATCCCGTATCAACTTGCGCTTGATCCTCGCGGATTGAACGTTGTGGTTACCCTGTTGGCTGGAGCCATTGTGTTGTATCTGCTGGAGCGTTCGGAATCCCAACTCTTGTCATGGATGCTTGTCTTGGCGGCATGTGTGGTCATGGACAGCTTGCCGTTTGATTACGGTGCTTACGGGCTGCTGTTGATCCTTATTTTCCGGTATGCGCACGTGAACTGGTTAGTTCCGCTACATCTCTTTCTGAATTTGTTGTTCTGGTTCCTGAATAACTGGGAGATCCAGATGTGGAGCGTCATTCCGACCGCCATCCTTGCGTACGGTCCCCAAATTTGGCGGAGACTAGAAGCGATGCGAGTGAACCCGTGGATCTGGCGAACGTTCTATCCTCTGCATCTCGTTGTGATCGCACTGTTACGAGTCCTGTAGGGGTAGTACAGCAGATGGTTCTGATTATCTACAAGGAGAGACATTCATGTTGAATTTTGCAATTGCCGCGTGTGTAATCCTGTTTGCCGTTGCAGGGTACATCGCATTTATGAATTCCCGATTGATTGCCGAACAAAAAAAGGAAGCGTACATTCCCCCGCCGATATCCGAGTATACCGTTTATATGACGCCTCACTTTAGCGAAGACGATAAACGTGCACTTGTTCCGATCGGTGTTATGGAATATCGTGATGCGGATGCGATCATGAAGATTTACCTATGCCGTGTTTTGAACGAGAGCGAGGATCTGAAGCTGGAGGACGCGGGTCGTGTGTTTCTGCAACATCTTACTGCTGCGCGGGATTCCGAGAGGCTTATGTTCTACCGGACCGTGGAGGAGGCGCTACAAGGACCGGATGAGAAGGCTTTGACCGACCGCTTGACGGTTGCCTCGAAAAAAAAGGCAAGGCCGGAATAGGTCAATACGGGTCAACACGCCCCCTGCTGGGGTAATAAACAGTTAAAAGACCGAAAGGAGATTTTCCGAAATGAAAACATTTATAATCGGAAGGACATCGGTCTCCGTCTTTATAGGCGACATTACGACCTGGACGGGCGACGTTATCGTCAATGCTGCAAATTCAGGACTGCTGGGTGGTAAGGGTGTAGATGGTGCTATTCACAGCGCCGGAGGGCCGGAAATAATGGAGCAGTGTAAGGAAATACGCAAGCAGCAAGGTGGCTGTCCTCCAGGTAATGCCGTGATTACCGGCGCTGGTCAGTTACCGGCGCAGTATATCATACACACTGTTGGCCCGATCTGGGAGGGCGGTGGACGGCGTGAGGAGCACACGTTAGCAGAATGTTACCGCAACAGTCTGCTGCTTGCAATGGAGGTCGGTGCCAGAAGCATCGCTTTCCCTAATATAAGCACAGGTATTTATGAATATCCGTTGGCTCCGGCAAGTGATGTTGCACTTAAGGCGGTTGTGCAATTACTTGAGGAGGATCCACCGAATAACCGTTTGGATCGCATCGATTTTGTCTGTTTCACTCCTGAGAACGAAGAGTTGTATATCCACTGGCTGGAGAAGTTTACGCAGGAGAAGGAAGCGCAGGTATAGGTATTGCATTGTACCGCATGTTGGCGGTTTAACAGTCTATAGCCTAAATGGTATAGGAAGCTATGGGATCTATGCACAATATAAGGGGGGCGCGGTTCATTATGCGCCCCCCTGTTATATACATGTGACTCAAAGACGGTTCGTTGTTTACATATGATACGAACCGTTGGGTTCGTATAGGACCCATTCGAGCATCGTGATCATTTCTTCGAGCCGAGATTGTTGATTGAGCAGGCTGATTTAGCTTGCTTGCAAGCAATTTCTTTTGCATCATTAGTTCATTGAGTTTGGATTTGATCTGATTTTCTGTTCTCATAATAAAAATGGCCTCCATTTGCATTTCACGTGCCGTAGTTCCACAATGGCATCATTATAGCATTGATTCTGAACATAGCGAAGGAGCGGTTGCCGTAATGGTTGATAACAATATGAAGCAAATCGCAGCTGAACATGCAGTCAAATATGTTCAGGATGGAATGAAGATCGGACTCGGGACAGGCTCAACCGCCTATTTCGCCATAATGAAGATTGGAGAGCTGGTTCAATCCGGGCTGCGGATTCAAGCTGTAGCCACGTCCAAGGCATCGGAGCGGTTGGCTATTGAGCAAGGCATTCCCCTGTCACCAATAGAGCAGGTCAGACGGCTGGATATGACGATAGACGGGGCAGACGAACTGGATGGACAGCTTCGACTCATAAAAGGCGGTGGCGGTGCGCTGCTTCGGGAGAAGATTACGGCCTTCCACAGCGAACGGCTCGTCATTGTCGCAGATGAGTCCAAATCAGTATCTCGGCTTGGCGCCTTCCCACTGCCCGTTGAGATCATACCGTTCGCTTATGAATGGACCGTGGAGGCATTAATAGAGCTTGGATGCTCTGTACGGATCCGGCGCGCTGAGGGTGGAGGCAGCTATTTCACGGATAATGGAAATTTGATAGCCGACTGTCAATTTGAACTTATGGATGAGCCGGAGGAAATAGCTGCTCGGCTGAGCCGTATTCCCGGTGTTGTGGAGCATGGATTATTCGTTGGGATGGCGGATCAAGCGATCATTGGCTGTCACGACGGAACTGTGAGAATGGTACAAGCCAGGGAACGGTCAGGCAAGATTGTATTTGACAGTTGAACCGGCGTTCATTAACCTAAATACATGATATTTTTCGGAGGGTGAAGTATGTCGGACATTCAAGAACGTGAGGATTATCCGTTACACTTATTGGTTGTGCTCGCCAGAGCGTATAACGCAGTGATGACTCACTCCAATCGCAGTATTAACAGCCATGGACTGAATTCAACAGAATTCGGTGTGCTGGACGTCCTCTATCACAAGGGGCCGCAGCCTTTGCAGAAGATAGGGGAGAAAGTTCTTATATCAAGCGGTAATATTACGTATGTAGTAGATAAGCTGCAGAAGAAGAACCTGCTGGTTCGTCGTGCATCTGCAGAGGATCGTCGTGTGATCTATGCCGAATTAACTGCGGAGGGCCAGGAATTGTTCGAAGTGATCTTCCCACAACATCAAGAGCTCATGCTCGCGGCGCTCAGCGGGTTGTCGCAAGAAGAGAAGGTGCAGGCCGCGGCTCTGCTTCGCAAGCTGGGAATCAGTGCCGAGGAGATGCTCTGAGGCGTAACAGGATATTAGTTTACACAAGAGATTGGAGATATGTATGATTCGAGACATTTCAAGACAGACAGAGCAGCCTGAAGTGAAGGAATTGCTCGGATATGCCGTTTTTGCGGATGATGAAGTTGCCCTTGCGGCCGCGGCGTCTATATACGAATCGGGAGCAGCGCGACTCTATGGGTATGAAGAAGATGGTATATTGGTCGGTGCGATCGGCGTGGAAGAACATGCCGAAGACCGAGAGATTGTCATCAAGCACATCGCCGTCGTTCCCGAGAATCGCGGGAAAGGTTATGGACGAGGGCTGGTTTTGGATATGCTGCTGGAATTGCCGCATCAACCGGAGCGGGTCATAGCGGAAACCGATGAAGAAGCGGTACAGTTTTATCGCAATATCGGTTTTGAAGTATACAGTTTAGGTGAGCTGTATCCCGGTGTGGAGCGATTCCGTTGTGTTTATGAGGTAGAGCAGCACGAGGACTGATGTTCAAGCGTGAGCGCTCCCGTAAGCTGGTAATATTAATTGATATTCGAGACAATTCACCGTTTCGCTGGAAAAGCTTCGTTCATATAATGTTCTACCGAGCGGGGCAGGGGTGAACATGTTGGTGTACCATTATACCGCTGTCGGTGATTCCTTGACCTTCGGGTTTGGAGCGATGCCAGGCAGCGGTTTTGTTCCGTTATACCGCCGAATGGCGGAGGAGAAGCTTCAGCAGTTCGTGGCCCATGAGAATCTGGGGGTCAATGGATTAACCTCGGAGGAGTTGTATGATCGCATCGTCCAGCTACCTACGTACCGGTATCATCTGCAGCAAGCACATATCATTACGATATCGATTGGAGGCAATGATCTTATACGAGCGGTAAAGTCGTCAGGTGGACGTCCGAGCCGTGAGATTCTCGATGCGGCATTGTATCGTTGTCAAACCCATGTAGCCAACATCATTGCGTACATTCGAAAAGTAAAATCCGGCGGCGGCAAACCTTATTTCATTCGAGCCATCGGAATCTATAATCCGTATCCAGCGTGGACGGAAGCTTCGGAGTATGTGATCAGGTTCAACCGCTATCTTGTAAGTTTGAGTGACGGCTACTTTCGGATTGCGGATGTATATCCCTTATTTTCCGGGAGAGAAAAAGAATTGTTATCCGCGGATGGCATACACCCGAACGGGCGTGGCTATCGGATCATTGCAGAACAGCTGAACCGGCTTGGGTACAAGCCTCTGGCATAAGATGTGGTTAACGGGAAAGGGTGTCATTCGGTCGACTCATGGACCGCATGACACCCTTTCAGTTTGTTCTAAGAGATGAATAAGCTGCGGAAGAAGCTTCTGACCGCCCACTTGCGCTCCTGGCGCTTCTTATACTTGGGAAGGGAGCGATATACGTCTATCGATTCCTTATAGGATGTCTTGGCGTTCTCCGGCTTGCCGACGAGTTGGTAGGTATAACCGAGCAGGTAATACGCTTCGCTGGAAGAGGAGTGGCTGGAGTGGAACTGCTCCAAATAACGAAGCGCCTTCTCGCGATCCGAGTCGGATAACGCATCCGCCAATCTCAGGTACGGCCTACCGTATTTGACCCGTGAATTGAGTTTAAGCGCATGAAGAATATCCGCTTCACCCTGAACCAGATTGCCTGTTCGCAGCCGGGCAGTTCCGACATCATCCCAATATTCAGCGGAGTCCTGGTAGTGATTGGAGATACTCTCCAATATCTTCAAAGCCTCGGTATACTTACGCCGTTCAATCAACAGCCTGGCAAGTTCATGCCGGGAGGAAACGTCACTCGGGCTAGCTGCAATCTGGGCTCTAAGTTTGGAGATATTCCGAGCGCGCTTAATCGGTTTGCTCAGGCTCGGAAACACGCCGACAAACCGGCGGTCCAGGAAGTAGAGAATGAGAAGCAGCACCACGATGGCGATCAAAGGATTGCCAATAATGTAAAATAAAAGACCGAGAATGAGTAACTTAAACAAGCCTGATCCCCCAATTCTGTGATCAACATATAACGTTGATTATACCATAAGCTGGATGATTTGGAATACGGATGATTCAGGTCCTATAGACCTTGAAGATATGCGCATGTGAGGAAAGGACTTAGGTATTGAAATCTAAACGGAATCGACCGATATAGGTAGTAAGAGGTGATATATATCGTGGCGAAAAAAGGACAAACTTTCCATCACTACAGTCTTGAAACGAAGAAACAGGCAGTCGCCATGCGGCTGGAGGGCATGACCAAGAAAGAGGTCGCATCCGCCTTACACATATCAGATATCGGACGGTTAAAAGTGTGGATGCGCAAATATCGGGAGAATGGGGAGGAAGGATTGGTTGATCGCCGTCGGAAGGCCGGCGGGCTCAACTCGGATCCGAATCAAGCTGAACACTTGGAAGAAGAGCCGTTGTCCCAAGTGTAGGACTTTAACTGTAGAATCCCTAGAGGGCGTGATGAGCGAAATATTCGTGTCACGCCTGTTTGTTTGGCCATGCCGGCGCGACGCAGTCCTTCCTTGGTAGGCGACTTCACCATTAATTGCTTGATCAGGCGGTAGCTAGTTCAACTCAGGGTGAGCTACATAACATGTTGTATGTTCTAAAGAAGGAGGGATTCATGTGAGCGGAGTAGTAGAAGGTTATGGTGGTTACGGATATGGCTCTTCTGTCGGTGCGATTTTGGTATTATTCATCTTGTTGGTGATCATTACTCGCGCATTTATCTAATCCATTCTTTTGAGTGAACACGATATGGCATTAACCTGTGAATAATAGCACCATGAACAGTATAGCAACAGCATGATATGCTACAGACAAAAAACAGACCACTGCCAAGAGTGGTCTGTTTTTGTGTGATTGCATCCATGGGTGTAGTGCCCCCCTGATTGCCACCTCGTAATAAAAAAAGAACAAAATCCCTGTAACATATAGCGCCATTACAGGGATTTTGTTCGGGAGCCACCGAGGTGACTCCCTCATGGGAGAA
>NZ_BAZR01000024.1 GCF_001315105.1 Paenibacillus sp. JCM 10914
GGATACATATTCCCTGATAGCTCAGTTGGTAGAGCACTCGACTGTTAATCGAGTTGTCACAGGTTCGAGTCCTGTTCGGGGAGCCACTTTGCTTCCATAGCTCAGTAGGTAGAGTGCATCCATGGTAAGGATGAGGTCACCGGTTCGATCCCGGTTGGAAGCTCCAGATTTACTTTGTATGGACAAGTTGATTAGCACGGCCCGTTGGTCAAGGGGTTAAGACACCTCCCTTTCACGGAGGTAACAGGGGTTCGAATCCCCTACGGGTCACCATTAATTTCATTGCTTCTGGGGATGAGAACCACCACGGTTCGTCGGAGCATAATCATCGTTAGCTTAGACTACGCAGTCTCGAACGAAGAGAGAGTATCCCCTACGGGTCACCATTATCTATAATTGTTTTTCTAAATTAACACTTATGGCTGGTACATACGGAGGCTTAGCTCAGCTGGGAGAGCATCTGCCTTACAAGCAGAGGGTCGGGGGTTCGAACCCCTCAGCCTCCACCACTTTTGGGGATTAGCCAAGCGGTAAGGCAACGGACTTTGACTCCGTCATGCATAGGTTCGAATCCTATATCCCCAGCCATTTTATTAAGAGCCATTAGCTCAGTTGGTAGAGCACCTGACTTTTAATCAGGGTGTCGAAGGTTCGAGTCCTTCATGGCTCACCATTGTTTCATCTTGTGCGCGTGTGGCGGAATTGGCAGACGCACTAGACTTAGGATCTAGCGTCTTTGACGTGGGGGTTCAAGTCCCTCCACGCGCACCATGTTTTTGCGGACGTGGCTCAGCGGTAGAGCATCGCCTTGCCAAGGCGAGGGTCGCGGGTTCGATTCCCGTCGTCCGCTCCATTATGCGCCCTTAGCTCAGCTGGATAGAGCGTTTGACTACGAATCAAAAGGTCGGGAGTTCGAATCTCTCAGGGCGTGCCATTTTTTATAAGATCATACTTCGGGATGTAGCTCAGCTTGGTAGAGCACCTGGTTTGGGACCAGGGGGTCGCATGTTCAAATCGTGTCATCCCGATTGTTACATCTGCGGGTGTAGTTCAATGGTAGAACTCCAGCCTTCCAAGCTGGTAGCGTGGGTTCGATTCCCATCACCCGCTCCATACTTAAGCAAGACATCACCGTGCGTGATGTTTTTTTGCATTCATTTACGACTGTTCTGCAAAGTGTTAATGTAATAAAGAAACTTGTATGAAGTCTACTAGATTTGCAAGTGATTAGACGGGTATATCTGAAGCGGTAAAAAGTGACCTGTGCGGGCCGCTTTTTGTTGTCTTTATATTCTTCATAGACCAGTAAGGAGTCATCTGCCCTAGAATAGGGGAATATGATTCCCTTTTTTATTTTACAGGCGATCGTGATCTTCAGGTACATAACGGTATTGCTCGAGATCGATACGGCTGTTTCAGTAAAGCTCTACTCCTTCGCCCTCAAGATACAGCATTTGAAGCGAGCGGATTCATCGTCCATCATTGCAACCTCTCCTTTGGCGTTAACGACCCGATGTCAAGGCAGTTTATGCGCTTTGCTCATCAAATGCAATATCCGCACGCCCTGTCTTGCTCCTATAGGACTTCCGGCAGCAGCCGCAATTTGCCCGTACGTCATTACATAACCTTCGGGTATTTCCTTAATGATTCGAAGCACTCTTTCTGTAAAAGGCTGCAATTTACTTTCCGTCATGGGCCTCAATCTTTCTCTAAGCATAGCACAGCTCTCAGTCGAAATAGATATCTTTGCGGATACTGGCCTGCTCCCGCTGGCGCCACTCTCCTGGGGACATGCCTTCCACTTCTTTAAACACGCGGGTAAAATGGTAAATCGTCTTGAATCCGACCTGCCAGGCGATTGTTTTCAAGCTACCAGATGTCCCGAGAATAAGCTTTTGCGCTTGCTCCACTCGGAATTGGCGCAAATATTGCGAGAATGTCATCCCGTAGCTGGCACGGAATACACGGCCTAAGTAGCTGTTGCTGTAGCCGATCTCGTAAGCTGCATCAATCAAGGAAATATCCTGGGCAAAATGAGCTTCGATATAGGCGGCCAGCCTTTGAGCCGCTTCTTGCGGCTCGTAGGTCAGCCCTGCGTCTTGTCCTGCCGCAGACGTTTCTTCCGGCTCAGTCAAACTCCGTTTTCTTGCCAGCTGATAGATCAACTGGCTCAGCATTAGTGCAGATATGGCCTGATAATAGGGCTGCTTGCCGTCGCCTTCGCTGCGGATCTTCTCCAGCAGCGGCTTTATTTGTCCATCATCGTCCGTGAAGGAGCCGGCACAACCGAGTGCCGCGTCAAGCAGCTCCTCGTCGTACAGATTGAACTTCAGATCGAGCGTTCGGCTGGCCCGGCTGCCTTGGGGGGCGAAGCCATGCGTGACACCAGGTGCAATAAGAAAGAATACGCCGGGAGAGACCGGTACGGATTGTTGATCCAGCGTAAAGCTGCCGCTCCCGTCGACGAAATAAATCAATTGGAAGAAACGATGCTGATGGGGCTCCAGACGGTCGCCCCGCTTGTACTCATAACGGGCGGCCCATTGAATTTGCAATCCATGACGGTTCATGCCAACAGCCTCCTGATTTCATTCGCGCTTAGCGACAAAAATAAGCCGATCCCGGATAAACCCGCTTCCTCGGGCGGTATTACAATGAAGGGGACCATCCATTTTCACATTCTGCAGTGTAAAGGAGTTATGTCCCTTGATCATTAGTGAGAAATTTCCGCGTTATACCAGCTTCAATCCGCTTGTCCCCGTATGGTGCCTGACGCCTGGCAGCAAAGGCAGCTTTCACCGTTTTTTCGATACCTCGGCTGTTAGTCCGTCCGGCCGCTATGTTGCAGTGTTGCAAATGCCTCAGGAGGACAGGCTGCCAGAGCCAGGCGAGACGGCCAATATTGCCGTCATCGATCTGCATACCGGGGAAGAGCGGATCGCTGCGAACACTCGCGGCTGGGAGCCTCAGCTTGGTGCGAACATCAACTGGGGCCCAACCGATGAAACACTATACTATAATGACGTTGATACAGCGATATGGGAGCCGATCTGTATCGAGCTTAACTTGCTGACGGAACATCAGCGCCGCCTTGAAGGCGGTATTTATAAAATATCGCCAGATGGCCGAACGATCATCTCCGCTTGTATGAAGCGGATGCGCCGGACGCAATTCGGCTATGGTGTCATGGTACCGGATGTCTTCGTTCCTCGCAATACCGGTTTTCCCGATGATGACGGCCTCTACGCGACTGATGTGCAGACGGGGAAGCGGAAGCTTCTCGTGTCGTTGCGGCAAATCGTGGGGGAGGCTAAGCCTGCTATTGATTGGGAGCGCTATGCTGATGGCGAATGCTATGGCTTCCATTGCAAATTCAATCCGCAGGGCGATCGCTTAATCTTTACGATGCGCTGGTTCAAGTCAGATGAAGAGCAGCCATGGAATATGCTGCATAAGCAGGCTTTAAAGTTCTGGGTGTTAACGATGAAGCCGGACGGAAGAGATATCCATGTGGCTGTCGGACCGGAGCAATGGGACAAGGGCGGCCATCATATCAACTGGTTCCCGGACGGGCGCAGACTATCTATGAATCTGTGCCTGGACGGAGATAAACAGTTGTATTTAGTTCAGGTGAATGAGGACGGTACGGAGCTTGTCAAAATAACGGATTCCGTACCCGGCTCCGGTCATCCCACTGTGCATCCGAACGGAAGGCATATGCTTACCGACGCGTACGAGCAAGAAAAAGTCGCGCTCGATGATGGTTCCGTGCCGTTAAGATTTATTGATCTGGAAAGCGGGACAGAGCAGCTGGCGGTCAGGATACCGGTCGGCAACCCCGGAACGAGCGTCACGCCGGTTTTGCGGGTCGACCCACATCCCGCTTGGGCACCGGATCAGCGCCATGTCGTATTTAATGGTTATGTCGATGGCAGTCGCCGCGTTTTTATCGCCGACTTTGGCCCTCTCTTGAAATAAATAAAAGGCCCCGAGCAAGGGGCCTTTCATTGTCTTATCCTTTTCTTGCGGCGTAAGCAGCGTTCATTTCATCAATGACCTTCATGTAATTGGCATCTGCCTTCAATGTTTCAATATAACGGTCCCAAGCTTCAATCGATTCTTGGCCCATAATGATCTTTGTTTTGAGATCATTCATTTTTTTCGTATAGTCCGGACCGATTTTGAGCCAGGTATCGGATATCAGACCAACGCTTGGATCATCGACGGAATGGGAAGTCCGCTCGTCTACAATTTGCTTGTTGCGCTCGAACAGCTCTTTTGGCATGCCGGTACGGTAAGCCCATAAGTAAGGATCGGACCGTTCAAACACTTTGCCGAATGAGCTTTGGGACACGCTGTCCTTGAACGCTTGCTCAGTGGCCGTTTTGAAGCCATCTTCGCCTACCGTATAATGGACGCCTTCGATACCAAAGCACGCGAGCGTGAAGCCTTCCTCGGAAGCGCCGTAATCCATCAGCGCCAGAATGCGTTTCATTTTATCCTCCGGCACCGATTTCGGGATGAGGAATACGCCGCTGAAGCCCGGCGAGGATGGCGCATACGTGCCTGCGTCCGATTCCAGATAGCTGAGCGGCAGGAAGTTCGCTTGGGGCTCAGTCTTAATCAGCTCCGCTTGGACACGCCAGATCGCTTCGATCGTGTTCGGGTAAATGCCGACTTTGCCCGCTTTGGCTAAATCTTCGGATTGCGTTTCCTTCATAATGGCGTAATCGGCTGGCATATAGCCGGCTGCGAATACTTTGTTCAGCCAGACCAGCGCTTCACGCGTGCCGGGCTCGAAGGTCGTGTCGATCAGCTTGCCGCCGGTTTCTTTCCATTTGCCGTTGCTATGATTGAGCACGCCTTCTGCCCAGCCCAGATCGTTGCGGGGGAGAAGCGGGATCGTGTCTGCAACGCCGTTGCCGTCCGGATCCTGCTCGGCGAAGGCTTTCATGACGTTGAACAAATCATCCAGCGTGCGAGGTATCTCGAGGTTGAGCTTCTCCAGCCAATCTTGGCGGATGATCGGCAGCCATGGGCCGCCGTGGGAAGGCCGTACGGAAGGAATGACGTAGTTTTTGCCGTCGATTTTCGTCTTTTCCCATGTTGCTTCCGGATACTCCATCAGGTGCGGATAGTCTTTCAGGTACGGGCTCAAATCCCAGAATGCGCCTTGCTTAATCATTTGACGCATGAGGGCATTGTTGAAGTCGAGCACCTTGACCAGATCAGGCATTTCACCGGATGCCAGAATGAGGTTGATTTTATCCCCGTAGCTGTTAGGAGACGTCCACATGATGTTGAGCTTCGTGTTCGTCTTTTTCTCGAATTCCTTCAGCACCGGATTGTCGGGGCCAGGAGCCTCCGGCGTATTGAATTCCGTAATGATGCTGATCGATACCGGCTTATCGCCGGAGGTATCCGGGGACGACTTGTCGTCTTTGCCGGACGGATTGGATGAATTGGAGGCGCAGGCCGAGAACAGTGTAACGGCGAGACAGGCGGTAAGCATCAGCTTTACCCAGTGATTGATTTGCTTTTTCATCGTAAGAAACCCTCCCTTTATTTTTTTGTGGATTCAGTTGTTTCGTTTCGTGAGATTTCCGAATAGGCTGCAGCAGCTATTCTTTAATGGAGCCGAGCATAACGCCTTTGGCAAAATGCTTTTGCAGCAGCGGGTAGATCATGAGAATTGGCGTTGTCGCTACGACGACGGCAGCCATTTTCAACGTTTGGGCGGGCAATTGCTGTTCATTCATCAGCTCTGCGGCACCTGAGCCTTGTGATGAGGTGGAAGATTCGATCAATATGTTTTGCAGCAAAATTTGCAGCGGCCATTTCGTAGAGTCATTAATATAGAGGACCGCATTGAAATAGGTGTTCCAGTAGCCAACGGCGTAGAAGAGGCCAAATGCGGCCATAGCCGGCAGCGACAGCGGCAAAATGATGCGGAAAAAGATGCCGATGTCATTGTAGCCGTCTACCATAGCGGCTTCCTCTAGCGCAGGCGGAATGCTGTCGAAGAAGCTTTTCATCAGAAACACGTACCAGCCGCTGCTCAACACAGGCAGAATCAACGACCAGATGTTATTGATCAGATGAAGATCGCGCACGAGAATGTAATGCGGAATGATGCCAGGGCTGAACAGCATCGTGAAGAGCACCATCATCATGAGCGGTTTACGGATTTTTAAGCGCTTTCGGGAAAGCCCGTAGGCAAGCGTAGCGGTAACCATGAGACTAAGTACCGTGCCTACCGTTGCTAGAAAGGTGCTGACGCCCGTTGCGCGAATGTATGAAGCGGTGGACAGGATGTATTTGTACGACAGCAGTGACCATTTTTCCGGAAACAGCACAAAGCCTTGCTTGGCGATATATTCGGCGGGATCGGTGAACGAGACGACAAATACATAGTAGAACGGGAAGAGCGTTACCAGTCCGACCACCGTCAGAATGAAAATATTGATCATATCGAACAGCTTGCCTTCTTTCATTAGTACAATCCCTCCTCGCCGAATCGTTTGGCCAGCTTATTGGCGCCAATGACCATGAACAGGCCGATGACCGACTTGAACAAACCGACGGCGGTGCTGTAGCTGAATTGGCCTTGCTGAATGCCGTTGCGGAAGACATAGGTTTCGAATACGTCCGCCACATCGGTAACCGCGCTGTTCATCATGAGGAATACCTGCTCGAATCCGACGTCCATAATGCTGCCGAGACGCAGGATCAAGAGCGTAATGACGACATGGCGAATGCCGGGAAGCGTGACATGCCAGATTTGCCGGAGCCGGCTGGCGCCGTCGATTTTGGCCGCTTCATGAAGCTGCGGATCGATGCCGGCCATTGCCGCAAGGAAGATGATCGTTCCCCAGCCGGTCTCCTTCCATATGCTCTGCACAGTGAGCAACTGCCAGAATATGGACGGATTTGTCAGGAAATTGTAAGGCTCGAAGCCGAAGTTCACGAGCAGCTTGTTAATGATGCCTCCGCTTTCGGACAGCAGCAGAAACGTAATGCCCGAAATAATGACCCAGGACAGGAAATGGGGTAAATAAATGACGGACTGGATGACGCGTTTGTACCGTTTCAATCGAAGTTCGTTCAGCATAAGGGCAATGATGATCGGCATTGGAAAATAGAACAGGATGTTCATCAGGCTGATCACCATCGTGTTGCGGAAAATCAGAAAGAAATCGGGATTTTTGAACAAGGTGACAAAATGCTCGAACCCGACCCAGGGACTTTTCCACATGCCCATATAAGGCGAGTAATCTTGAAATGAAATGATGATACCCCACATCGGCACATATTTGAACAGCAGGAAATAGATGACGCCCGGTAAAATAAGCAAATATAAAAACAGATCTTTCCGTATGCCGGTTAGAACCTTCATAACCTCGTTCCTCCTAAAGCCGTTACTCATGTGTATGCTTCTCACGGTATTGTCCAGGCGTGAGGCCTTCGTGTTTTTTGAACGTGCGGTTGTAATAAGCGGGCTGATAGCCGACCTGTGCGGCGATTTCGCTAATTTTCAAATGCGTGCCGACAAGCAATTCCTTTGACCTGTTTAATCGTAAACGGGTTAAATAATCAATGAAGTTAACGCCGGCAAACTGCCTGAAGCTGACGCTAAGCTTCTGCGGGTAAGTGCCGAACCGTTCGGCGCAGTCCTCCAGCGACAGATCCTGCATGTAATGCTCCTGCATGAGAGCGATCACTTTCTCAACCGTCCGTTTGATCTCCATATCCTTATGCGACTGCATTTCCTCCATAAATGGCGCCAATACGGAGGCGTTGAACCAGTTCAGCATGGCAGAGGGCTCGCGGAGCTGCAGCAACTGCTCGTACAGATTAATCCCTTTGTATAAGCGCTGAGGATTACTGCCCATCTGAATTATCGTAAAAAGAACGTTGCCCAGCAATTGCAGCATCCCCTGCTGAATGGCGTAAGCATTGGACGATTTGGCGCGCAAAGCGTCCATGAAAGCCTCGGCATGCTGGGCGGCTTGCTCCTCCATACCTGATTGGAGCGCCTGGAGAAGCATGTTTCCTTGAAGGAAAGGATAGGTTGAAGCGGGCTCGCCTGCCGGCGCTGCTGCCTCTGTATCGATTACCGAATTGCCGGCTTCGCTTCCCCGGTGGCGTATCGCTTGGCGGGTATCCTCCAGCATAATGGATAACAGCTTCACGGAGTTCGTCACCCGGCTGACGCCAACGGTTGTTTGGAGCTTCAGATATGTCTGCAAAGGCGCGATCAGCGTCCCGCCGAATGCCGAGACGGATGCTTTGATCTGCTCCTTGGACAGCTCGGCAGAATGGGTGAACAGCGCCCCGATCGTCAGGTCTTGAAAATTAATGACATGTGCATGCAGGGGCAGCGAAGAGTGTCCGGAGCGCTGCTGCTTCTGAAGCATCTCCTCCATAATGTTGGCTGCCGCGAACGTAAGGAGCCGGTCGTCACCGCTCATCAAATTGCCATATTGATTGGCAAAGCCGCTGAGCTCCACCAGCAGCATGGAATAGCAGACGTTGTCCGTCGGCAGCTCATATTGTTCGAATTGCTCGCGGATCCGGTAGTCGGGCAAAGTATTCAGATGCCCCTGCACGAGTTGCATTACGAATCCGTCCCGCAGGGCGGGCATTGCCTTCTCCAGCTTGAATTTCATATCCGTCCTTTCCCGGAGCAGATAGTTCCATCTAGACTCGATAAACTGCACCTCATTTCTTCTTGGTGCATCGGCGGCGGATGCGGGCTGATCATGTCCAAATACTCTGGTCAAATGGAGCAAAGGCCGGTAAAGCTGCTTCGATGCAAGCCATGACAAAATAAAGGCAATGACCAGTCCCAGTATTCCGGCGAATAAAGGCAGCTTGAATATCCGCTCTACCGGCTTGATCAGATGAGATAGCGGCGTTGCGCATACGTAGAGCCAGCCTGTGCTTTTCAGATGACCATAGGTTACGACGTACACTTCCCGGTCCGAAGAGTAGGAGAAGGAACCAGAGCTCTTCCCGCTGTTCTGTACGGCAGCGAGAATGGCATCATTCAGCTTGGACTTTTCATCATCGGCTCCAGCCGGGTACGCTGCGCTAGTAACCAGATAATCTTGATCCGGGTTAAAAATGAATGCGCTTCCTTTTTCCGGTGGACTAAGCTGCTCCACTAAGGAGGCAAGCTCCCCCTTGTTAAGGCCGACAATAATCGCACCGTAGGCGGGGTCGCTTAATACAGTAACTTTTTGTACCAGCGATAAGCTTAGCGTGTCATCGGTGCGGTTTTCTGTATTATCCAGCCGGTCTGTCCAAAAAATCATCTGCTGCTGTTCCAGCAGCGGAAGAAAGCGAGCTTCGAACAGCTCTTGCGGAAGCGGGCGGCTCCCATCCTCTCCATCGATAAGAAGCGGCTTGTCGCCTCCAAGTAGCAAGGAGACTTGGCTAATGAGCGGGTCGGATTGCTTCATGACGACCAACTGATTAAATAAATCAAGCGTATAGCGCACATCTTGCCCGATGGAGTGGCCCGGAAGCTCCATAATGAGCGGATTGTATGCCCATTGATTGACCGTCATTTTCAATTGAGTGAGCTGAGCATCCATCCTCTCTGATACTTGCGCATACTGAAGCTCCTGGGTGCGGCCGACCTCCCGTTCAATTTCGCGAATCCCCGTGTAATAGGTTAGGATAGCGAGCGAAATTAATGGGATGCTTGAGATGAGCAGCGTAATGATTAAGCTTTTGTGGAAGAAGCTGACGTTGTTTCGGGGCCTGCCATTTTTCATTCGATCGAATCCCTTTCTCCGTCTGCATACCCTCACTATAGGAGGGCGTATCCTTGCAGACAATTGGACATTTTTATAGTGACGCGTTTATCGCATTGGATATTTTTCGCATGAATCGTTGCACTTTTTTAGCTGCTAGCCGCAAAGCAAGGCGTACCGCTTCATTTTACATGGAAGCAGCGTTTTGACACAGGGGCTGGAGTCTTTTTCCCGAGACATTCTAGTATGGGAATACACGTAAGGAAGAGGAGGGACAAGCTGTGAATGAAACGAACAAGTGATGCTGGGGCATCGCTCCATCCGTAAATTTAAGTAGTCACCGGTCTCTAGGGAGCAGTTGGATGCCATCATAGAGGCGGCGCAGCATGCGTCCACGTCCAGAAATATGCAGGCTTATACCGTTATTCGCATTACCGATGCCGGGCTGAGGGAACAGCTTGCTGCGCTGGCGGGCAATCAGGCGTATGTGTCGCCATGCCCGGAGTTTTTGGTATGGTGCGCTGATTTGCACCGGTATGAACGGGCGGCGGCGAGGGCGCTTTTCGGAAGGCGAGGAGCACCGCAGCACGACGGAAAACTTCATCGTCGCGACGGTCGACACCGCACTGGCCGCGCAAAATGCTGCCGTTGCCGCCGAATCGCTAGGTCTCGGCATCGTCTATATCGGCGGCTTGCGCAACGATCCCGGGCAAGTATTGGTCTTTATGAGGTGTTTGTGTAATTAAACGGATGAATCATCTGGTTAATTTTTTTCATCGGGAAATTACACAATTCCGCCCGCTTTTATTGTATGATGTTAGGAAGGCGTTACGTCCTAAAGATAAACTGTTGAAATGGTTTGAGATGGGAGGAGTAGGCATTGACTGAACTTACAGCAACCGCAAAGAGCAATTCTAACAATCTGCTGCGGCGAGATGTACGGTTCCTTGGCAATATTCTAGGAGAAGTTCTTGTCCATCAAAGTGGCAACGAGCTATTAGATATAGTTGAGAAAATTCGTGAGACAAGTAAGTCGTTACGATCCGTATTTTTGCCAGAGTTATATGCAGATTTCAAGAGGATCATCAGCACCTTGGATCCTGACATTCGACATCAGGTGATTCGCGCATTTGCCATTTACTTTCAATTGGTTAATATCGCTGAACAGAATCATCGAATTCGCCGTAAACGTGATTATGAACGTTCCGCGGGTGACGGTGTTCAACCCGGCTCCATTGAAAGCGCGATCCAGGATTTGAAAGAGCGTAATATTCCGCTTGAAGAAGTTCAAGATATTCTCGAGAGTATGTCTCTGGAGCTTGTCATGACAGCTCACCCAACAGAGGCTATGCGTCGAGCGATACTGGATATTCATAAACGGATCGCAGACGATGTAATGCAGCTAGACAACCCCACATTAACGTTCCGTGAGCGAGAACAGCTGCGAGAGAAGCTGCTAAATGAAGTCATTACATTGTGGCAAACGGACGAGCTGCGTGATCGCAAGCCAACTGTACTCGATGAAGTCAGAAATGGCATGTATTACTTCCATGAGACACTCTTTCACATCCTGCCTGAGGTTTATCAGGAACTGGAGCGGTGCTTGGGTAAGTATTATCCGGATCACCATTGGCATGTTCCTACTTATCTACGGTTTGGATCATGGATTGGTGGAGACCGCGACGGGAATCCATCGGTAACAGCGGACGTAACATGGAGAACGTTAGAAATGCAGCGCAAGTTGGCTATTCGCGAATATCAACGGATTCTGAGAGAGTTCATGAAGTATCTGAGCTTCAGCTCTTCGATTGTGAATGTATCCGATGAATTGATTCAATCCATTGAGGCGGATCGCAGTCAGGTTACGTTGAAGAAGACAGACATTTGGCATAATGAGAAGGAACCTTACCGGATAAAGCTAGTCTATATGCTGGCGAAAATGAGCCATATACTTAACGAGAACATGACAGGTGGAGAGCGTTACGCTTCGCCGGATGAATTCATTGAGGATCTGAACATCATCGATCGCAGTCTGCGTTTTCACTATGCTGACTACGTAGCTGACACATATGTGCAGAAGCTTATTCGTCAGGCAGAATTATTCGGCTTCCATACAGCGACACTGGATATCAGACAACATAGCCAAGAACATGAGAACGCTATGAGTGAGGTCTTGAGCAAGATGAATGTAACTCAAGACTACGCAGGCTTAAGCGAGGACGAGAAGATTGATCTGCTTCACGGGTTGTTGAATGATCCACGTCCCTTGACTACACCATATCAAGAGTATAGTGATAGTACGCAGGAATGTCTGGATGTATACAGAACGGTATACCGAGCACAACAGGAATTCGGTGCAAAGTGTATCTCTAGCTATCTAATCAGTATGTCAGAAGGTGCCAGTGATATTCTTGAGGTGATGGTATTTGCCAAAGAAGCAGGCTTGTTCCGCAAGGATAATGACGGTACGGTCATCTCTACACTTCAAGCAGCGCCTTTGTTTGAGACGATTGAGGATCTGCATGCCGCGCCGGACATTATGCGCAAGCTATTCAGTCTTCCGATCTATCGCGAGGCTGTGAGTGCGATGAATGATCTGCAAGAGATTATGCTTGGTTACTCGGACAGCAACAAGGACGGCGGAGCGATTACAGCTAACTGGGAGCTTCAGGTGGCACTCAAGAATATTACCGAAGCAGGTAATGAACATCAAATCAAACTGAAATATTTCCACGGTCGAGGCGGTTCGCTCGGTCGAGGCGGAATGCCTCTCAACCGCAGCATTCTGGCTCAACCTGCCTCCACTATTGCTGGTGGTATCAAAATAACGGAACAAGGCGAAGTCATTTCCTCTCGTTATTCGTTAAAAGGAATCGCTTATCGCAGCTTGGAGCAAGCGACATCCGCTCTCATTACGGCTCAGATTAATGCTCGCTATCCCGTAGAAGAGTCCATCGGGAAGGAGTGGGAGGATATCGCCTCTAACATCTCGGCAGAGTCACAGAAGAAGTATCAGGATCTTATCTTCCGTGATCCGGACTTCCTAAGCTTCTTCAAAGAATCAACCCCTCTTCCGGAGGTCGGAGAGCTAAATATCGGTTCACGTCCTTCCAAACGGAAGAATAGTGATCGTTTTGAGGATCTCAGAGCTATCCCGTGGGTGTTTGCATGGACTCAGAGCCGTTATCTGCTGCCAGCTTGGTATGCGTCTGGTACGGGCTTACAGAGCTTCTACCAAGGCAATGAGGAGAATCTGAAGGTTCTGCAGAAGATGTACACGAGCTATCCATTCTTCACTTCGCTGATTGACACGCTTCAGATGGCATTGGCGAAGGCGGATCTGATCATTGCCAAGGAGTATTCCTTGATGACGAAGGATGAAACGGTTCGGGAGCGAATCTTTGGATTAATCGAGAATGAGTTTAATCTAACCAAGGAATTGGTTCTCAAAATCACTGGCCAACAGGAGATTCTTGACAACCAACCGGTTCTACAAGAATCGATTCGTCTGCGGAATCCATATGTTGATCCGCTGAGTTATCTCCAAGTTCAATTGTTGATTGAACTTCGCGAGATAAGAGACGAAGAGCAGGATAATCCGGAACTGCTCCGAGAAGTATTGTTGACGATCAACGGCATTGCGGCAGGCCTGAGGAATACAGGCTGATATCCGGCTCAAACACCGTAATTGTATCAAAAGGGATTAAATGAAGAGACTCCCTGGGCGGAGTCTCTTTTTGTTCTTATAAGGGATGTTTGTACGTAATAATTGTTGATTTTTAGAAACAGTTGAATTAACATTTTAATGATGCTTATTTTTGACGTTACCCATCAGACCATTCTGGGGGAATTATGGTGGACAATTTGGATGTAAGATTGGCGAAGCTGGCCCGAAGAGGGGACCAAAGAGCTTTTGCCGAAATCGTAGAACTGTATAAAGATAAGATTTTTCATCTGGCTTACCGGATGCTGAATAACCGCCATGAAGCCGAGGATGTCGTACAAGAGACTTTTTTGCGAGTATATAAGAATCTTGATCGATATGACGAGAATCAGAAATTCTCGACTTGGATATATCGGATCGGTACCAATCTTAGCATTGATCGGCTGCGTAAACGCAAGCCTTCTTTCTCGCTGGACGCAGAACTTCATGACAGCGACGGATTGGACGGCTATTCATTGATTCCTGGGGACAACCGCACACCGGAGAGTGAAATGCTCCTCTCTGAAACACAACGTATTATTCATCAAGCCATTGACGGACTCCCTGCCAAGTATAAAACCATTATGATTCTAAGATATATTCAGGACCTATCACTTCAGGAAATTAGTGAAATAATGGACTTGCCTGTCACGACCATTAAAACAAGGGTTCACCGAGGGCGTGAATTTTTGCGCAAGAAATTGGAATATAAGCTGTAAACTTTATTTTTTTATTTATCGAAAAAAATGAAACATCCCTGATTCCGGGACGTATGAAGAAGAAGCAAGTCTTATGCCCCTTCGGGGGATAGACCCAGCAAAGAGATTTAATGAAAGGATTGGCTCACAAATGGAATGCAAATTAGCCGTCTCTTTGATGCATGATTATCTGGATAATGACTTGTCCGAACCACAGCAGTTGGAATTACAGGAGCATCTACGGAATTGCGCTGACTGTCGGAATAATTTTGAAAAGCTGGAGCATACCGATATGCTTCTTTTCTCCTTAACTCATCATGCAACCAAGCCCTCCGATGATTTAACGGATCGTATAATGGGCCTGCTTCCGCAGCCCAAGAAACAACAGGTGTGGGTGACCTGGATCAAGAAACATCCTGCGCTTACGGCTGCCGCTGTGTTCATGGTGGTTATGCTGTTCAGCACCCTAAGCTTCTGGAGCCAGGGGAATCAACTGGTTGTTAAAAGCGATGAATTTGAGAAGCTGGTGATTGAGGGAGATACGGTTATTATTCCTCCGGATCAAGTTATCACAGGTGATATTACCATCGAGAATGGTAAAGCTAAAGTATATGGCCAAGTGAACGGAAATTTAACGGTCATTGATGGAGAGCTGTTCCAGGCTTCCACAGCACATATTGCCGGTCAAGTTAAAGATATCGATAAGGCCATGGATTGGATATGGTACAAGATTTCCAATTTATTATCGGATGTCGCTTATCGCTAGGTGTATCCACACCTTACTGAACTAAAGCGCCTCTTTTCAGTGAAAAGACGGCGCTTCTTTTGTTCATTCTGCAGTGATTTGCTGCTTATTTCAAGGGCGCTCGCTTGCATCGGAAAGATTAACGTTATAACCTAGATAGTATAGAGTACATACTATATATATGGACAGTTCTCATTACAGGAATTGACGGGGGTTGCTTTATGGAGTATTTCACGAATATGACCTGGGGTGAAACCATTAAAGATATCATCGATATCCTTATCGTTTCCTATATTATATATCTAATGATTCTGCTCGTTCGCGGAACGCGAGCGGTACAATTACTCAAAGGTATCTTGGTTCTCGTCGTGATCTGGGCGCTCAGTACCTGGTTTGACTTATATACGCTTAAGTGGCTGATGAATCAGATATTCACGTACGGCGTATTTGCGATATTCATTATATTCCAGCCTGAACTAAGACGTGGGCTCGAACAGCTCGGTCGTGGGAAATTATTTGGACGCCTCTCAGACATTGACGAGGAAACCAATAAATTAATTAGCGAAACCATTAAAACGGTTAATTATTTATCAAAACGCAAAATTGGTGCGCTCATCGTGTTCGAGCGAACTACGGGACTGAATGAATATGTGGAATCCGGAATTCAAATGCGATCGATGATCAGTTCGGAACTGTTGATCAATATTTTTATTCCCAACACGCCTCTCCATGACGGAGCGGTTATCATTCAGAACGGTCAGATTGCTGCTGCAGGATGTTATTTGCCGCTATCGGAGAATCCTTTTATTAGCAAAGAGCTCGGAACGAGACACCGTGCTGCAATCGGGATCAGTGAAGTGGGAGACGCCATATCTGTCGTTGTATCCGAGGAGACCGGACAAGTATCGCTGGCTCTTAATGGACAAGTCGTCCGTGATATTAAAGAGGAGTCATTGATTTCCAAGTTATATGAGGAGCTACGTCCTGCCGCATCCATCAAGGAAAAACGCGCGTTTTTCTGGAAACGGAAGGGGAAAGACAATGGATAAGTGGATTAAGAACAACACGGCGAGTAAATTGATTGCCTTGGCTGTCAGTATTCTATTATGGGCCATTGTCCATATGGACAGCGGGGTGCCGACACCGCCAACGACGGTGTATGATACGAGGATCATTGAAGGGATTATGATACAGCCACAAGGATTTGACGATAGCGAATATGCGTTGACTGGTATTGATAATGATCGTGCCAATATTGAGGTTCGCGGAAAAAAATCAAATATTATGTTTTTGACAAACGAATATAAAGTCAGGCTAGACCTCAGTAGTGTCAAAGGACCAGGGACACATACACTTCCGCTTGCGGCTTCCGTACCTAATGGGGTTGAACTCATCTCGATGGAACCTTCGACGGTTACCGTAACCGTTGAAGAACGAGTCTCCGAATCCGTGACGGTAAGTATTGGTACGAAAGGCGAGCCTGCCGAGAATTATCGGGCTGGAACACCCGTGCTGATCGACCCAAGGCAAGTGACAGTCACACTGCCGGAATCCTCGATGGAAAGATTAGGACAGGTCAAAGGGAATGTCGAATTAAACGGAGCAAAAGAGAATATAACGGAGAAACGAGTCAAGCTTGTCGCATATGATAAAGAAGGTGTAGTGATGGAAGATGCGGTGATCGAGCCCGCGGCTGTAGCCGTTGAAGTACCGATAGAGCCTGCTTTCGTAACGCTCCCCTTAGAGATTCGTTACTCCGGTCGCCTGCCTGAAGGGCTTGTGTTATCCAAGGTGGACCAGAAAGTTAAAGAGGTAAAGCTATTTGGCAGCCCAGAAGCGCTGGCAGGAGCAGAGACCTATATGGAAGCTGAGTTTAATTTGGCAGAGGTTGGGAGCTCGGGAACAACAGTGCTAACGACCGACTTGACGCCGCCCGAAGGTTTTGAGAAAATCGAGCCTAGTTCGGTAAGCATTGAAGTTACCGCCGTTTCGCATGGTGAACGAGTTGTTAGTGGAATACCGATAACGCTGAACGGAGTGCCCGCTGGCTTGGAAGGTACAATCACCGATCCGAAGGAGCAATCCATAGCGCTTACGCTTACAGGAGCTCCGGATCTGCTGAACAGCCTTGATCCAGCAGATATTGGAGTAGAAGCTAGTGCGGCTGGTCTTAAGGCAGGCATACATGAAATCCCACTGCAAATTACGCTGCCCAATTTCATTAACCGCGTAGATCGCGAGCGGATTATGGTCAAGGTTGAACTGAAAGATAAATCAACACCGACCATCACGGACCCGGACAAACAGACTGACAAAAACAACGACAAAGACAAGCCTGATTCACCAGGAACCGGAACAGGTAATGATCAAGGGGAGTCTCAGACACCACCTCCTGAAGGAGAAGATCCAACGGAGCCTGGAGGCTCAGGTGACGGGGCAACGGATCCACCAGGAGACGGTGAAGGAACAGGTTCGGGAACGCCGAATCAATAGGGTTTAACTAATATGGAAGTGTAGATAAAGGAGTATGCAACCTATGGGGAAATATTTTGGTACAGATGGAGTTAGAGGGATTGCCAATCAGGAGCTAACAGCTGAGATGGCATATAGTATCGGTCGCTGCGGCGGGTATGTTCTTACAGGCGATAAGGAGAAACCAACCGTTATTATCGGGATGGATACACGAGTATCCGGTGCTATGCTGGAATCAGCTTTGGTGGCAGGACTTCTGTCCATCGGTGCACATGTCATTCGATTAGGCGTGGTCAGTACGCCAGGGGTGGCTTATATTACAAGATTGCTGAAAGCCGATGCCGGTGTCATGATTTCGGCTTCACATAATCCGGTTGAGGATAATGGAATCAAATTTTTCGGTGGAGACGGCTTTAAGCTGTCCGATGAAACAGAGCTGAAGATTGAGGAATTGATGGATGCACAGATCGATACGCTTCCTCGTCCGATCGGAGCCGATCTTGGTGAACTGCGTGTAGATAATGATCTGAAATATAAGTATCTGGAGTATTTGAAGACGACGATTTCCCAGCGATTCGATGGTATTAAGATTGTTCTGGATTGTGCACACGGGGCTGCGTATGAGCTGGCTCCGAAGCTGTTCCGTGAATTAGGTGCAGAAGTGATTACCATCGGTGCAGAGCCCAATGGATTAAACATCAACGATAATTGTGGCTCTACGCACCCCGAGAAGCTGGTTGAAGCCGTTCTTGCGCACAACGCTGATCTGGGGCTTGCTTTTGACGGGGACGCTGATCGTCTTATTGCCATTGATAGCAAAGGCGAGGAAGTGGATGGGGATTTCATTCTCTGCATATGCGGTGATGCCATGAACCGTGCCGGTAAACTGAAGGAAGGTACGATCGTATCGACCGTTATGAGCAATATCGGATTCTATAAGGCGTGTGATAGCTTGAAGCTGAAGACGGCGAAGACGGCCGTCGGTGACCGTTACGTGATGGAAGAAATGCGTCGTGGCGGTTTCAACTTAGGGGGAGAGCAGTCCGGACATGTTATTTTCCTGGATTATAACACGACAGGCGACGGCATTTTGACAGGCATTCAACTGGTGGACACCGTGGTGGCTTCTGGTAAGCCATTGCATGAGTTGAAGAGCAGCATGCGTAAATATCCGCAGGTGCTCGTGAACGTTCGAGTTGGCGACAAGAGCAAGTATCAAGGTAATACGGTAATCGAATCCGCTATTTCTGAAGTTGAAGGTGTGCTTGGCGATAATGGTCGCGTGTTGGTCCGTCCTTCAGGTACCGAATCCTTAATCCGTGTTATGGCTGAAGGCCCGGATAAAGACGACCTGGAGCGCTATGTTACCCAGATTGCTGATGTGGTGAAGCGGGAATTAGCGTAAGGCTAAGGGGCTGTTTTTCCAGGAATAGCAAGTAATTTATGTCAGGGCCAGTGACCTATCTAATGAGCTTCGCTGGCCTGTTATATTAACTGGAGCTAAACAGGTGTAAGCGCAACAACTGCTGATGCAGCAGGAAAAGCGTTGTTTTCAGACCGTGCTTGCTGTATAGGTCGTTCGATGGTAATCACGCGGGTTTAAGACGCAGGGATTTCGCTTTGGATCGAATTCGACATAGGTTTAGCGAGTTGCCAAAGGCGAAACGCATGAATATAATAAAGGATGTTATTCAAAAATAGAAAGTGAGGACCGTGAGGTTATCTCAAGATTTATAAGCGCCAGAGCTTGGAACTGCGCGGGGAATGGTGATCTGCTTCGACAGGGATCCCAAACGGCAGATACAAGCTGACGAGGTGGAGGTGTTCGGATTGTTCGGCGGGGACCTCCCGGTACTGCACCATAACCGTAAGCTGAATCTCGGAAAAGGAATGGGCGACCGTTCCCACAACGAATCAGCAAGGTGCTCTCATTATTATAAAGCATGGATGTGCGTAGAACAGCGACAGCGCGGTGGAAGAAGAGTGCATTCATGATGGTTCAACGGTACTTGCCGTGCCGGAGATTTGAACGTTGATAATTGAATATCCATTCTTCATTCCGCTAATGCCGCACAGCAGCTGCATGTTCTATTCCACATCGCTAACTATATGGAGCGAAAACGGAGGAATTATACTATGTGTGGTATTGTCGGATATATTGGGAATCAGAAGACGCAATCGGTGTTGATCGATGGACTAAGGAAGCTGGAATATCGTGGATACGATTCTGCAGGAATCGCTGTATTTACGAATGAAGGACTTCGCGTTGCGAAGGCGCAGGGCCGCCTGGCTAATCTGGAAGAGCGACTGGAATCAGCTCCGCTTGTGGGAACGGCAGGGATTGGTCATACGCGCTGGGCAACGCATGGTCGCCCATCTGATGTCAACTCTCATCCGCACACGGATGAAAGTCAGAAATTCTCGGTAGTTCACAACGGAATTGTAGAGAACTATCTGGAATTGAAGGAAGAGCTGATTAGTCAGGGGCATCAATTTGTGTCCGAGACGGATACCGAGGTGATCTCTCATCTTATCGCCCGCGAGTATGATGGAGATATCATGAAGGCGGTACAGAAAGCCATCTCGTTCATGCGAGGTGCCTTCGCACTTGGCGTTCTGACAGAGTACGAGCCGGATCGACTGGTGGCTGTACGTCAGGCTAGCCCATTGATCATCGGTCTTGGCGAAGGGGAGAACTTCATCGGCTCTGATATTCCAGCCATTCTTAAATATACACGGAACGTTTATATACTGAACGACGGAGAGATGGCGCTGCTTACAGCAGATGCTGTCGAATTGATGACGATTGAGGGGAACTTTATTTCTCGGGAAATGATTCGTGTCGATTGGGATGCTGTTACGGCGGAAAAAGGCGGATTCGATCATTTCATGCTGAAGGAAATCCACGAACAGCCGAAGGCTTATCGTGACACGATGCTAGGCCGTGTGGATGATAGCAAGCGCAGCGTTGTTCTGCCTGAACTTAAGCTTACCCATGACCAAATCAAAAATATCCGTAACGTTCAGATCGTCGCTTGTGGAACGGCGTATCATGCCGGTCTGGTTGGTCGCAGCGTTATCGAAGGTATGGCTCGTATTCCGGTGGAAAATGATGTAGCTTCCGAATATCGTTATCGTTCGCCAATCGTAACACCTGAAACGCTTGTCATTGTTGTCAGCCAATCAGGAGAGACAGCAGATACATTGGCTGCGCTTCGTGAAGCGCAGAGCCATGGTGCTCATGTACTTGCGATTACGAATGTTGTGGGCAGCTCCATTGCCCGTGAAGCGAATGATGTGCTTGGCACGCTTGCAGGTCCCGAGATTGCTGTCGCCTCAACAAAAGCGTACACTTCGCAGCTGATCGCATTCTATCTGTTTGGTCTGTATTTGGCACAAGTACGCGGAGCTATGACAGAGGATGCCGTTGCTGAGGTAATCGCCGCGATGGAAGCTTTGCCTGAGCAAGTGGAATCGATGCTGAGTAATGCGGAATCGATCAAGGATTATGCGGAACAAATTGCGAAGCACGAGAACCTGTTCTTCATTGGACGCGGTCAAGACTATGCTGTGGCACAGGAAGGCTCGCTCAAGTTGAAAGAGATCTCCTACATTCACTCCGAAGCTTATGCTGCCGGCGAATTGAAGCACGGGACGCTGGCTTTGATCGAGGATGGTATTCCTGTCATTGCGCTCGCAACCCAGGATGCCGTGTTAGAGAAGACGGTAAGTAACATCAAGGAAGTGAAGGCACGCGGAGCCGAAGTGATGGCCATTACCCACGAAGAGCATGTGGCCGGTCTGCTGAAGTCCGTAGACCAAGCCTTCGCTATTCCGAAGACGCTGCCGATCCTGACCGCTGCGATCTCGGTGGTACCGCTACAGCTTCTCGCTTACTATGCCTCACTTGCACGCGGTAATGACGTGGATAAACCGCGGAATTTGGCGAAGAGCGTGACGGTGGAGTAAGGGGAAGGAATAACTGGACATTTTAAATAATAAAAAGACGAAAAGACCTATCTAATTAAGGGTCTTTTCGTCTTTTTTGCGTATTTCACATGATACTGTGTCATTTTATGGAATCTGATTACATTGATATACCCCTGGTGAATTGTTACAATTTTTATCATCCTCTAGATCTGTGCTACCTCAATGGAATATCTACCCAGTTTGGATTTCTCCCAACAAGAATGAACTTTCACAATAAGTTGAAGTCAAAAGTTTGCAATGTAATAAACCTATATTCTTACAAATAGTTAAGGCGGGGATAGCTATATGCATGAAAACTCTTTAGCGGAAAATTTGTATTCTCTTGATCAATGTCATGATAAAGGGATTTATTTTGTGGGCGGCTCAAACGTGGAGAACTTTTTCTCATATTCTGATTTGTTGAAGAGCGCGAAAGGATTGCTCTCAGAAATGAGATTGGCTGGGTTCGAACCTGGCGATGAAATCGTCTTTCAGATCACAGATAACAAGACATTTTTAATCGCTTTCTGGTCTTGTATTCTGGGGGGGTACATCCCGGTTCCTCTATCTAATGGGGATAACCTTGATCATAAGAAAAAAATAATAAATGTGCTCAAAAAATTAAATAAACCACGGATCGTAAGCGATATAGACTTATTCGATAAAATACATAGATTTACTAATAAAGAGGAGATTGAGAACCTGGAACATGTCTTTGAACATAGTTTATGCATACTGAATAGTTGCGTCGTGCGGGATGTGTCCGTGGAGACATCTCACGGTTCAGCAGCAGAAATAGCGCTCATCCAGTTCTCATCTGGTTCAACTGGTGATCCCAAAGGAGTCATGCTAACTCATCAGAATCTTTTGGAGAACATCAAAGATTTGATGACTGCAGGCAGAACGACCACCATGAATGCTTCTATGAGTTGGATGCCTCTGACTCATGATATGGGGTTGATTGGTTTTCATCTAGTGGCGCTGTGCTCCGGGATTAACCAGTTTATCATGCCTACCTCCTTGTTCGTGCGTAATCCAATTAAATGGTTGGAAATTGCGGATAAGTATCGCATTAATCAGTTGTATTCTCCTAACTTCGGATTAAAGCATACGTTGGATGCGCTGCAAAATAAGCGGTTAGATTTGGATCTGTCCTGTATAAGGAGTATCGTTAACGGCGCTGAGCCTATTTCTGATGAGATATGTCAACGATTTATCAATGAATTATCCCCGTTTGCTCTGGCGAACCATGTCATGATCCCTGTATACGGACTAGCTGAGGCTTCAGTAGGAGTAACTGCAAGTCCAGCGGGCGAGCGCTATAAGACTTGGTTTGTCGATCGGCATTCACTGTCCATTGGATCAAAGGTAAGAATAATGGAAAGCAAAAGCCGCTCAACGATTTCCTTTGTTGATCTTGGATTTCCTCTGGATGGATGCAGCATACGAATTTGCGGATTATACGGTGAGGTTGTAGAAGAGGGTACATTAGGCCTTGTTGAAATATCAGGGGCAAATGTCACGCAAGGATATTATGGGTGCGTGGATACGAACATACAGGAATCGAAGTGGTTAAATACAGAAGATATTGGATTTATTCTAAATGGTAGACTGGTGGTTACGGGAAGATACAAGGATACGATTGTGATCCAAGGCCAAAATTATTTTGCACACGATATCGAGCAGAGTCTCGAAGTGATTAGGGGCTTAGAACTGAATAAAGTTGTTGCAACCAGAGCAGTATCTGAAGAGCTGCTAGAAGAGGGTTTAGCCATTTTCGTGCTTTATAGGAAAAAAGATTACTCAGCGTTTATAAAGTTGGCACGCGAGATTAGAGCTACTCTCGTAAAAATATACGGTTTTCAACCTGCCTTTATCATACCTGTTAGACACATACCCAAGACGACTAGCGGAAAACTGCAGCGACATATACTCTCAGCCAGGTTTCAGAATAATGAATATGCAACGATTGTAGAGGAAATCGATCGATTAACCGCGAACCATGTATATGAGGAGATGTCAGTAACCGAGAATAAATTATTTGAGTTATGGGCGACCGTTCTGGGACATCGCAACTTTAGTCGGAAGGATCGCTTTTTCGAATTAGGCGGACATTCTCTTAAAGCCGCTAAGCTCGTCATGTTAATGAATGCTGAATTTGGTGTTGATTACTCAATGAATACAGTGTTTCACCATTCCACGATTGCAGAGCTAGCAGCTTATATCGAGCAAGCAGGGGAAAAGCGGATGGTTGTTATTCCCGAGACAGAAACCAGGGAGCATTATCCAGTATCAGCAGCTCAAAAGCGTCAATATTTGCTGCAGCAATTGGGAGAGCGCCAAATTACTTACAATATGCCAGGGGCTTTTATGCTGGAAGGGGAATGTGATCGCGAGCGGTTGTCGACCGTCATCAAAGGGTTGGTCCAGCGTCATGAGTCGCTGCGAACCTCGTTTGCTTTAATTAAGGGAGAGATTATGCAATCCGTTCATCCGGAGGTCTCCATTGAACTGGATTATGTAGAGCGACCCGAGACGATGGAGATTGAAACGCTGATCCAGGATTTTGTGCGCCCATTCGATCTTAGCAAAGCTCCGTTATTTCGGGCTGCTTTGGTCAAGCTGTCGAAGAGGCGTCATCTGTTGATGATGGATATGCCGCATATCATTTCCGATGGGATCTCGACAGAGATTTTGATCAACGAATTTGCCCGTCTTTATGCCGGAGAGAAGCTCTCGCCACTGCGCATTCAGTACAAGGAATTTGCCCTTTGGCAAAATGCTCTGCTGCAATCGGGGCAGATGGAGAAACAACGTAGCTATTGGCTGGAGACTTTGGCCGGACCACTCCCAATACTTGAGATGCCCACCGATTATGTACGTCCGAAGCTGCAAACCTTTGAAGGAGATCGTATTTCGTTTACGATTCATTCGGAGCGGCTGGCACAATTGAAACAGTTGGCTCAACAGACGGAAAGCACGCTGTACATGGTGTTGCTCGCGGCATATACGACTTTGTTGTATAAGTATACGGAACAAGAGGATATCGTAATCGGCTCACCGATTGCGGGAAGGACGCATGCTGACCTGGAACCCGTGGTCGGTATGTTCGTCAACACATTAGCTGCGCCATCGACCGACCGGGGAGAAATCTTTCCTGACCTTCTTGCAGGAGGTGAAGAGCCATGCGTTACAAGCGTATGAACACCAGGATTATCCCTTTGATAAGTTGGTGGAAGAGCTCGCACCTACACGAGATTTAAGCCGTAATCCATTGTTTGATACGATGTTTGCGCTGCAAAATATGGAGCGGCAAGCATTAGAATTGGATGGGCTTAAAGTCACGTCGTTACCTGGAGAAGGAAAGGTAGCCAAGTTTGATCTAACGTTGACCGGTTGCGAGACGGAGAAGGGTCTGGATTTTACGCTGGAATACGCGAGTCGCCTGTACCGCAGAGAAACCGCAGAGCGATTGGTGGAACATTGGAAACAGTTGCTCATAGAAATCGTTAGGGATCCGACACAGGCATTAGCACGAATAAATATATTGTCGGCGGATGAGGAGCAGCTACTGGACCGTTTCAATCAAACGGAAACCGTCTATCCGAGGGACCAGACGGTGATTCAACTGTTCGAAGCTCAGGTGGACCGAACGCCAGACGCTGTGGCTATCGTATTTGGGGAAGCAGAGCTCACGTATCGGGAGCTAAATCAGAAGGCGAATCAGTTGGCTAGAGAGTTGCGGACGGAGGGTGTAGGTCCAGAGCAATTGGTCGGCATTATGGTGGAGCGTTCGCTGGAGATGATTATTGGAATATTGGGCATATTGAAGGCGGGAGGCGCTTATGTTCCGATCGATCCGGCGTATCCGCAAGAGCGAATCGAATACATGTTATCTGACAGCGGGACACGTTGGTTGCTGACGGAAACCCGACTAGCGAACCGCGTAGTTTTTACTGGTCGGATTATTCTGCTGGACCAAGAAGATTTGTACATAGGGGCAGTGGAGAATCTCCAGCCAGAGTGTACAGCGGGTAATCTCATTTATGTCATGTATACCTCTGGTTCGACTGGTAAGCCCAAGGGTGTGATGATAGAACACCGAGGGGTTGTTCGATTAGTGAAAGATACAAATTACCTGCACGTGGGAACGGAAGATACGATCTTGCAGAGCGCCTCTTATTCTTTTGATGCAGCAACGCTTGAAATATGGGCAAGCCTACTAAATGGGGCTAAACTAGCGTTATTACATAAGGGAATACTCAGCTTAGAGAATATAGAAGAAAGTATAACGGCTCACGATGTAACGGTTGTCTTTATAACTACGGCATTATTTACGTTGATCGTGGATAACAGACCTGAAACGTTTAAAGGACTAAAGAGCATACTTGTCGGTGGAGACGTATTATCGTTGAAGCATGTAAAAAAAATTCGATCGATGTATGCGATAGAGCTCATCAATGGGTATGGCCCGACGGAGAACACAACGCTTTCGACTTTTTATCGAATCGGGCAACGAACAAAGGTGGAATCAAGCATTCCCATCGGGATACCTATTTCGAATTCGAAAGCCTACATATTGGATGATAAATTGATGAAAGTCCCCATCGGAGTTGAAGGCGAATTATGTTTGGCCGGAGATGGGATAGCAAGGGGATACTTAAATCTTCCTCAACTTTCGGCTGAGCGATTCATACCCAATCCATATGCAGCTTCTGGGGAACGCATGTACCGGACAGGCGATCGTGCTCGCTGGCTGCATGACGGAACCATTGAATTTTTAGGTCGCATTGATAACCAAGTGAAGATTAGAGGTTATCGGATTGAACTCGGAGAGATCGAGAGTCTAATTAATATGCAGAAAGGTATCAGCGAAGCCGTGGTTGTTGCTCGTGTGGGTCAGCAAGGCCAGAAGTATCTATGTGCCTATGTCGTTACAGAGAGCAGAGATGTAGTTGCGGATTTGCGTCAACGTTTAGCAAATCAATTGCCAGAATTCATGATCCCGGCTCGAATACTAGAGGTAGAGGAACTTCCACTGACACCAAGCGGGAAATTGGATCGGAAAGCTCTGCCAGAACCAAGCAACTCTTTACATGATAAATGGAAGTACGAGGCTCCTCGTACGGCAACAGAAGTAGCTTTGGCAGGAATATGGAGAGATGTCTTAAGCACTGATTACACTATAGGAATTCGTGACCATTTCTTTGATATCGGAGGAAATTCTCTAAATGCAATGATGGTTGCCTATAAAGTGAATAGGGAGCTTGGGGTGGAACTTACGATTCGTGAAATATTCCAATACCCCACCATTGCAGAGTTAGCGATTTGTGTTGAGCAAGCAGTTGAAGGAGAGTGTGCTATTATTCCCAAGATCGAAACTCGGGAGCATTATCCGGTATCGGCAGCTCAAAAGCGTCAATACCTACTGCAGCGATTAAGTGAGCAGCAAATTACATATAACATGCCAGGGGCGTTTATGCTGGAAGGCGAATGTGATCACGAGCGGTTGTTGACCGTCATCAAAGGGCTGGTCCAGCGTCATGAGTCGCTGCGAACCTCGTTTACCTTAATTAACGGTGAGATTATGCAATCCGTTCATCCCGAAGTCTCCATTGAACTGGATTATGTAGAGCGACCCGAGACGATGGAGATTGAAACGCTGATCCAGGATTTTGTACGCCCATTCGATCTTAGCAAAGCTCCGTTATTTCGGGCTGTTTTGGTCAAGCTGGCGAAGGGGCGCCATCTGTTGATGATGGATATGCCGCATATCATTTCCGATGGGATCTCAACAGGGATCTTGATCAACGAATTTGCCCATCTATATGCCGGAGAGACGCTCTTGCCACTGCGCATTCAGTACAAGGAATTTGCCCTCTGGCAAAATGCCCTGCTGCAGTCGGAGCAGATGGAGAAACAACGTAGCTATTGGCAGGAGACTCTGGCCGGACCACTGCCAATACTCGAAATGCCCACGGATTATGTACGTCCGAAGCTGCAAACCTTTGAAGGAGATCGTATTTCGTTTACGATCCAATCGGAGCGGCTGGCACAATTGAAACAGTTGGCTCAGCAGACGGAAAGCACGCTGTACATGGTGTTGCTCGCGGCATATACGACTTTGTTGTATAAGTATACGGAGCAAGAGGATATCGTAATCGGCTCACCGATTGCGGGAAGAACGCATGCTGATCTGGAACCCGTGGTCGGTATGTTCGTCAACACATTGGCCCTGCGCCATCGACCGACCGGGGAGAAATCTTTCCTAGCTTTCTTGCAGGAGGTAAAGGATCATGCGATACAAGCATATCAACACCAGGATTATCCCTTTGATGTGTTAGTGGAAGAGCTCGCGCCTACACGAGATTTAAGCCGTAATCCATTGTTTGATACGATGTTTGCGCTGCAAAATATGGAGCGGCAAGCATTAGAATTGGATGGGCTTAAAGTCACGTCGTTACCTGGAGAAGGAAAGGTAGCCAAGTTTGATCTAACGTTGACCGGTTGGGAGACGGAGAAGGGTCTGGATTTTACGCTGGAATACGCGAGTGACCTGTACCGCAGAGAAACCGCAGAGCGATTGGTGGAACATTGGATACAACTGCTCGTAGAAATCGTTAGGGATCCGACACAGGCATTAGCACGAATAAATATATTGTCGGCGGATGAGGAGCAGCTACTGGACCGTTTCAATCAAACGGAAACCGTCTATCCGAGGGACCAGACGGTTCATCAGTTGTTCGAAGCTCAGGTGGAACGAACGCCCGACGCTGTGGCTGTCGTATTTGAGGAAGCGGGGCTATCGTATCGGGAGCTAAATCAGAAGGCGAACCAGTTAGCTAGAAAGCTGAGAGCGGAAGGTGTGGGTCCAGAACAATTGGTCGGTATCATGGTGGAGCGTTCGCTGGAGATGATCATTGGAGTATTGGGTATATTGAAGGCGGGCGGCGCTTATGTTCCGATTGATCCAAATTATCCCCAAGACCGAATCAAATACATGCTTTCTGACAGCGGAACACGCTGGTTACTAACGCATACCCAACTAGCGGGCCACGTAGTATTTCAAGGTCAGACTATTCTGCTGGATCAAGATGAGTTATATGTAGGCGGAGTAGAGAATCTCATGCCAGAGAGTAAGGCGAATAACCTGATCTATGTCATGTATACCTCTGGTTCTACCGGTAAGCCTAAGGGGGTTATGATTGAGAACTATTCCGTGGTTAACTATTTGCATTGGATGCAACGGGAGTACCCGCTTGATGCAACGGATGTCATTTTGCAAAAAACGCCTTTTAGTTTTGATATCTCGATAAGAGAATTATTGCTAGGGATTTTAAATGGAGGAAAGATAGTTTTTCTTACTCCTGGTGCCGAGAAAAAACCTGATGAGATTGCTAAAGCTATTCAACATTACAAAATTACTCGAATTCATTTTATTCCATCTATGCTACAAGTATTTATGCATTTCATCGAGAAGAGTGGTCATTTGGAACAGCTCTCAACTTTGAGATATGTATTTTTGGGGGGAGAAGCTCTGAAGGCGCAGCACCTTCGCAAGTTTTTTGGGATATTTGACAATCACCAGATCCGATTAATCAATCTGTACGGCCCTACGGAAACGACAATCGACGTGACCTATTACGAATGTTCGGATCCGAATCAAAAGGTGCTTATCGGTCGGGCGGAAGACAATATTCGTTTATACATTATCGGAAAGCATGGTCAGCGACAAGGGATTGGATTGGCTGGCGAATTGTGCGTTGCAGGCGATGCTCTGGCACGGGGATATTTGAATAAGCGTGAGCTTACAGAGAAGCAGTTCATAGAGAATCCATTGGTAGCTGGAGAACGTATATATCGAACAGGAGATCGTGCCCGTTGGTTATCAGACGGAAATATTGAATACCTTGGCCGATTAGACCATCAAGTGAAGATCCGCGGTTATCGAATTGAGTTAGGCGAGATCGAGCATGAGCTCGGTCAGCAGCAGGGTATACAAGAGGCTGCGGTTGTGACGCATGAAGACCAACATGGCCAAGCATATTTAAGTGCGTATATTGTCTCAGACAACGAGCTGACAGTGACGCAATTGCGAAATCGCCTCTCCAAGCAATTGCCCGAGTATATGATACCAGCTCAGTTTATCAGAATAGAGCAAATGCCTGTCACTTCTAACGGGAAATTGGACCGAAAAGCACTTCCTACGACCATTATAGAACTGCAAAGCGGTCGGGAATATATAGCTCCAACTACAGCTGTGGAGAAAGCATTGGTCGAGGTATGGGATGAAATATTGAATAATGGGAGACCTATCGGGGTTCGTGACCATTTCTTTGAACTCGGTGGTCATTCCCTGTTGTTATTCGCTGTGGCCGAAAGAATAAACCGCGTACTAAGCATAGAAATATCGCTGGAATACTTATACAGGTTTCCAATTTTAGAGGATTTAGCTCAGGAGATCAGTAGTTCGAGGGCATTAAACAACGAGGCTGAACAGCTAGGCCTATTTATGGATCATGACGAAACACAACCCATATTGTTTTGTTTTCCTCCTATCGAGGCCCATGCTTATTTTTATCATAATCTGAAATTTAGCGGGAGCTCTATTTACGCTTTTAATTTCATAGAATCAGCTAATATGTATCTGGAATATGCCCATGCCGTCATAAACAGACAGCCGGAAGGCAAACTTAACATACTAGGATACTCTGCAGGGGGCAATCTGGCCTTCGAAGTGGTTAAACAAATTGAAAAACTAACACATAGGGAAATCAATTTGATAATAGTGGACTCAAAAAGAAAGGAATTTGAAGAATTTGAATCGGATGATACTTTGATGAGTCGAGCATTTGATTATTACGAAGAAATGAAAAGGAAGCATCAAATTACTAATGAAGCGGTGTTCGATATGGAGAAGGCTCTGGCGAAGAACATTCAATACATGAAATATCTAAATCGATTAGTGAATGGCGGTAAGCTTACACAAACGAATGTGTTCTTAATCAAGTCCGAGGAAAACCAGCAACTTGATTTGGGCTGGTCTGAAGTCTCAGACCATTACATCGAATATCAAGGAGATGGGGCTCATACTGAGATGTTTGATAAGGTGAATGTGAGGAATTTCAATCTTATTGAGAACATACTTCGTAGTGTGCGTGGGGAATTCTCCAAAGTGAACGAGGACATTGAATCCGTCCATTATTGATATACTAGTAATATCTAAGGAAGCTGTGGACAGGAGTGAGAAAATGCTGGAATATCGCAAGGCCACGATCGATGATATTAAAGAGTTAATGGAGTTAAGGAAAACACAATTGGTGGACGAGGGAATCGAGCCAAGTATGGATATCGATGCGGAGCTGTATGTCTTCTTCCGAAATAAACTGACGGATGGTTCACTCGTTCAGTGGTTAGTAGAAGAACACGGGGACATTGTAGCCTGCGGTGCTATCGTGATTTACGATTTTCCACCTTCCTATACGAACAAGAGCGGGAGAAAAGGGTATATCACCAATATGTATACCAAAGACGAGTACCGCGGCAGGGGCATCGCCACAAGCGTGCTGACCAAATTAGTGGACGAGGCCAGGCAATCTGGTATATCTAAGATATGGCTTGGTGCTTCTGCATTAGGCAGACCCGTCTATAAAAAATTTGGATTTAAGGAGACGGACGAATGGTTAGAACTCAATGACTAAAGTTTGAGTTTGATGCTGTTCTCACGATTTTAAAAGAGTACGCACTGTAGAATACTTCCATAAAAAATAATAGGAAATTATTTTGGGATGATGATAAACTTGATTTTCTTCACTTCAATATTGAAAGGAGGAATATCAATAATGACTGTAGATAACCGCAATCGAACGATCCCGATTTTTGACTGCGATTACGAACGGTTTGATACTCATTTGGAGTTTTATACCGCGCTGGGATTTGATATTACCTATTATCAAAAGGCCCCATACCGATTTGCTTCGGTTGCGAAAAACGGCATTGGCGAGTTTAGCTTTTATGGTGTGAAAAGATACAAGGAGGAGGGGAACATAGGAGGCTGCTATGTTGTTGTGCCTAACGTTCGAGAGATTTTTGAAGAGTTAAAGGCCAACTTAAAGGCGTACTATGGCAGAATCCCTTATCAAGGTACACCTCGAATTTCAAGGTTAAATCAAACGGCCGAAGACTGGAGAGTTAATGTCACAGATTCCTGTGGAAATACCATGATCATTGGAGAAACGACTGGAGATTCAACAAGGTTAATGGAGGAAGAAGATGAAAGAGTGAAGGCACTTGAATCGAAATTTGAAAAAGCATATGCTCAGGCCTACCGGTTTGCATTTTCAAAAGAAGATTTCTTAGCTGCCAGAAACACGATGGAAGTAGCATGTAGTAAATTCAAAGAGCAAATATCGAATGAACTTCTATTTAAAGCAAGAATACTGCAAACAGAGATTTATCTTTTATTGGGACAACAGGAGAAGGCTGACGGTGCATTATTAGAAGCAGATAACATCGATTTAACTGTAGATGAAAAAGGAAGACTTGGGGAGTTTATTGAACGTTTAGATGAACTCAAAATGGAACAGTAATAATGTATGTTAATAAGGAAATAAAAACGCGTGTTGGGGTCCAGCCCCAGCACGCGTTTGCTTATTCAGCATTTACTCTATGGACTCTACCACAATCACGGGAACCTGTATGAGCCTCGCAGGCTCTGTACCGTTATCGCCGGGAATCTCCTGTTGATTATTACCAAGTTGGTCGGAAGTCTCGGTATCCTCTGTCTCGCTCGGATTCCCCGGCTCCTCCATAGAGCCTTCGTCAACCTGTCCGGTCTCCGGCTCTGCCGGGTCAACGACAGGAGGGTCTTGACTACCCGGCAACTCGATTGATTGGAACTCGCTAAACGTCCCGATCATAGTAGATTTCCCTGCAGTGAAATCCCATTCTCCCCTCAGCATAACATAATGGCCATTTTGCTCAGCAAGAGCTTCGCCGTAGCCGCCTTTGAGTATATTAATCGAAAAACGCACTCGTTCTTGCAGATGATTCTCGATGTCGGCAATAGCGATATCGGTATATTTCAACCGGAAGCCGGTGAATTGATATTGGTCTCCCTGGCGCTCGAGCATGGCGATTTCGTCTGTGCTTGCTCCTTCATAACTGGTAACGAGCAAAGACTTGTCCGGCTGCACTTGATAGCCATCTGCGGTGAACTGGAACATCAGGTTCAGATTCGCGTTATGGGCTTCATAGGCAGAATACATCATGAGATTAGAGCCTGTACTGCCTTCAACCAGAATAACCGGACTTGCCTCCGTACTGAGCGATTCCTCTATGGAGAGCTGTTGGATCGCAACTTCGACTGGGAAATCGTGATTTTGGAACAATTGTATCGATTCATCGGCCTGCATGATTGCTAAATAAATGACATTATTGTCATCGGATCCAATGGCATAGGCCAGCCCTCCGAAACGCTTCCCGCCTCCACTAACATGCTGGAAATTGCCGTTGCCCCCCCACAGGATGAGCAGACGGCTGGGATCATGAATCGTCCAAGCCAATTGGGCTGCTTGCAAGGGTCCAGTCACATCCTGGTATCCCGACAGTGCTTCGTATAATGCAACAGCCCCCTCGTAATTCTGCACTTTAACCATCCCTTGTGCCGCAGTTAACCAACGGTTGATCTGATTCTGAATATAGCCCATATTATCCGAACCCTGTTGTCCGGTGCGGCTCAGATAATTCTTGTAGCTATTGGCATGGGATACAAAGTCTGACGGCCGTCCTAGCTGCACATCACGCTGCAGCATCGTGTGCACAAGCTCGTCCGTTTTGCGATGTACCCAGGAAGCGGGTACCGAGTGGCTTTCATAGTCAGAACTCATGGTGTATGACCAGTCCAGCAGCTCAGTATACTTTCCTCCGGCAGCCAGTCGCTTCATAATGGTCTCATCGTGCCGCTGGAACATACCAAGCAGCTTCTCCTGCTTATGAACTTCGCCGCCGTAGAAGGATTCCGGCACGGCCAGCAAGTTCCATTTAAAGCTGTTGTCCACGTACTGTTCCTGATGAAGCTGATCTTCGGCCTGCCGATAGAACATGCTGATAAATTGTAGGAAAATTCGGTTCACATCATCGGGAATTCCATAGAAATCAGCGATCTCGCCGTAATAGGAAGCATATGGATCCTGATCTCCGGCCAGACGTCGTCCGGTATCCAGCAACTCAGCATAGACGTTCATAAAGCCGGAGAAATCCGCTGACTCCCCCAGTCTGTTTAATCGAGAATCGAGTGAGGCGAGGCTCTGCTTCATGGACGTAATCGGTGATAACTCCTGAAGTCTTAGGCTAAGCAATTCCTCTTTGTATCGGAGGGAGCGGTTATTCCGCGCCTTCTGAAACCACTCCTCCGCCTCAATCAGCTTCTTCTCCGCGTAATATTGTTCTGCTTGTGTCATCGTATGGACCTTCTGATAGATATGAAACCCTTTGTATCCGATAAGCAGTAGCAGGACAACGCAAAACAAAACGTACAGATTACGCAGGGTTAGCGTGTTTTTTATCGTCATAACGGTTACAGTCCCTCTAATCCCATTTTTGAAAATCAGGGTCCGAGCGGTAATGCTCATTATAAATAGCCGACACTTGGTCGCGCAGACCATTCCAGGTCAAGCCGGGATTGCGGCGCACAATCTGGTACAAGCGGAGGAAGCGCGATCTCGGGAGTCCGTCCGCATAACGGCGTATGAAGTCAGGGAAAATGTCGATGTATTTTTTCTTCCGGACGGCAGCTCCGGCAGCGTCGATCATAACCTGTCTGCCATGCTTCATCTTCAGAATGCTAGACTCATGAGCGAGCAAATATCGGATCGCGCTGCTCTTAATTAAATCGCGTTTGATCTTCGCGATTTCGCCGATGTAGTCAACCAAATCCGGATCAAAGTCTTCCAGCAGGAGGGACTCAAGCTCAAGCTCCATGTCTTTGCGCAGGCTGAAGCTTTGAAGCAGGACGATCTGCTGCACCCTGATGGGATCATTCTGAACCAGTGAGCCGATCTCCCGGACGATTTCATAACCGAGTTGAGCGTCTTCGTTAATGGCGGCAGCAGCTGTCGACTTGTTCAATTCCAGTCCTTCCAGAATCTGCTCTCGATGGCCGTAGAACAGCTTGTCCAGTGCGTGAAAGGTTTCGGACTCGAGTACGCGCCGCTGGACCTGCCATAACAACACGATCAGGACCAACATCACGGCGAAGGATATCACAATTTGCAGAAAGGTCTGGCTAAGAAGTACGGCAGAGAGCCCTATGATGTAGAAGAGAAGCCTGTCTTTCTGCATAGAACGCTTGGCATTGCGCTCCGCCAGCTCCAGTACGGGAACAAGCGAAGGACGCTTGCAGGAAGCGCAAGTGTCCTCCCAAAGGATCGTAAAATGGTGGCAATGTTTGCAAACTCTTAACTTTTCATAGATATATCTCGTCTTATAATAGGGGCGCAGTTGTACGGGTTTCTTCTTAACCATGTCGTTCCCTCTTCGGGTTAGCGACATCCATCAAGGTCTGGTGTAACTGCTCCGGTGCCTTGGCGTTCTTCTTACGTTTGTGATAAGCCGTGATCTTGATGATGACAAAAAGAAACAAAATCCCGAGACATCCGTATGTAATCATAAATATATTTCCTTTCCAGTGTCGTAATTGATGTGGAATCATGTGGAGTCGTGAAGCTTAAGCCTATGATAACACTGATTATGTTGAACTTTGGTAGCTATAATTATATCATATTGTCATAGTGCTGGCAGATTTTAGTGAACTCTATGGTATTTTCTATAGTAATATACCAAAGGCTTGCAAGAAATGTCGTCCATTAATTTAATTTTCATATCATTTTAAGAATAATGGCTTACAGTTAAATTTCGATGAGGGTAGATAAGAGCATCCGCAGATGCCGAACTAATTGGCGAAGGAGTAATTCAATGCGACGTATTCATAAATGCCTGCTATGCCTAATGGCAGCGATTCTGCTAATGGTGAGTTGGAGCGGGGGAGGCTTGCCTCAGGCAATGGCAGCAGCACAAGGCTCCAAGATTGATGCCGTACTGGTGATGGATGCCAGCAACTCGATGAAAAACAGCGACCCCGACCGGGTCAGCAACGAAGCGATGAAGATGTTCATCGATATGCTGTCTACGACAGGCGATAAAGTAGGGGTGGTCTCATATACCGACCGTATTCAGCGAGAGAAAGCTTTGCTGGAAATTCAGTCGGAAGCAGATAAGAAATCGCTGAAGGAATTTATCGATCAGTTGGATCGTGGCCCGTACACCGATATCTCGGTAGGTCTAGATGAGGCTGTGAAAGTGCTGAAACAGGGCATGGATCCTGCGCATGCGCCGATGATCGTCGTGCTGGCCGACGGCAACAATGAACTGGACCCAAATACCGGAAAGACTAATCAGCAGGCGTCGGAGCAGTTGAAGGCAGCCGTTGATGAGGCTAAGGGAAGCGGGATACCGATCTATACGATCGGGCTGAATGCCGATGGGAAGCTCAATAAAGAAGCTTTGGCCGACCTGGCCGATCAAACGGGGGGCAAATCTTTTACGACAAGTTCTGCGGACGAGCTTCCGCAAATATTAAGCGAGATATTTGCCAGCCATCAGCAGCTCAATATTGTACCGGTGAAATCGATTACCGGCAATGGCGACTATCAAGAGGTCACGGTTCATGTGCCGAATGGAAACGTACTGGAAGCGAATATCTCCATCATGTCCTCCAGCCCCGTGGACTTGAAGCTCATCGATCCGAGCGGAGTCGAGCAGACGATTCCATCGGCCAATGTGCTGCGCTCCACTTCCAATTCGTACTCTTTGCTCAAGTTATTGCAGCCGGAGCAAGGAGATTGGAAGCTGCATGTGAAGGGCGTGTCCCAAGACAAGATCGATATCAACCTCGTATTCAATTATGATCTGGAACTGATGATGGACCCTCCCCCTTCTTCGGTAAAGGCAGGGGATTCCATCGCTATTCAGGCCTATCTCGTCAGCAACGGCCAGAAACTGCAGGACTCGGAGTTGTATAGCAACATGACGGCCAGACTGCTGGTTAAGGATGTGGATACTGGTGATGAGTCAGAGGTGGAACTGGAGAACAAAGGCGATCGGTTTGAAGGGAAGTATCAGCTTCCGAAAGAACATGAGTATGAGCTAAGAGTGCGTGCAGAAGAACAGAGCTTCTATCGGGAGAGCGCATCTGTCACGATCAGTGCCAAGACGGGTTCTACCGCAGGCGCAGGAAGTCAACCGACAACGCCTGGCAAACCAGATGAAAAAGCATTTCCGATATGGCCCGTGGTTATAGGGATCGTTGCCTTGGCGGTCCTCGGGGCTGGCCTTGCCTTATTGGTCGGTTATGTGAAGAAATTGAATCAGGCTTTGTCGGCCAGATCGTCATCGAGATTCGCGACGAGAATACAGGTGAGAAGACCTTCCCGCAATATAAGAAGCTGACGTCGTTTAAAGGGAAGTTTAATCTGCATCAACTGCTGCAGCTTGCCCCGGAGTTGAAGGAGACCGAGAAGATGGTATTCAGGCCGGGCAAGAACGATCGCATCATACTTACGAATCATTCATCAGCTGTTGTGGAGAAGTCCGGGCGAGCGCTGGACGCTGCGAAGGGTACCGAGCTGAAGAACGGGGATCGCATTCGCGTGGCCCTGCAACAAACCGATAAGACCATATTATTGGAATACTTGGCCTAAGCGCCATCACTTAACTGGAGGGGAAGCTATGAAACCGGTAGTTAGAGAGCACATACAGCAGCTTGATGTTTCACTCGGAGGCGGGATTGTCAGCGAGAAGATCCGCGTTGATACGATCGATAATCCGATTCTTATCATTGGACTAGGAGGAACGGGAATCGATGCACTGCTGCGGCTGAAGTATCAGATTAACCGTCGCTTCAAGCTGCCCGAGGATCCGTTGTCTAAGAAAAGAATGGACAAGCCAGACAATGTCGAGTTCCTGGCCTTTGAGACCAATGAACAGGACAAAAATAAACGTTACAAAGGGATCGGTCTCGATCCGATCAATGAATTCGTGCTTCTATCGAATGCGGAGATCGGAGGACTGCTTCAGAATCGCAGCATCCTGGAGCCGTACATTACGGATTGGCTCTCGCCCGAGCTAAGCATTACCGACGGAATGAACGGAGCAGCCGGTGTCCGCCAAGCCGGCCGCTTGCTGTTATTCACGAAGATTACGCAAGTGGTTCAGGCGATCGACAAGAAGATTAAAACGCTGTCGGTCGGCACAAACAAAAAGCTGATGGTCTTCCTGCTGACTGGATTATCCGGCGGTACCGGCAGTGGCTGTTTTCTTGATATCGCTTATATTGTTCGCGGCATTATTGAGCGCGATCACGGATCGGCGGGTATTGATCGCGTAAACACGCTCGGTTACCTGTTTACACCGGATATCAATCTCGCGAACAAAAGCTTGAGCGAGCATACACGCGAGTACATCAAGAAGAACGGTTACGCAGCGCTCAAGGAGCTCGATTATTGGATGAACGTGGATGCCAGGGGGGAACGATTCAGGCAGCAGTACGGTAGTATTCTGAACGTGAATTCGCCGCTGCCCCCGTTTAATCTGTGTCATCTCATCTCCGCAACCAATACCGAAGGCAAACTGCTGGAGAACGCCTATGATTATTGCATGAATGTGACAGCGGAGAACATTACGAACTTCATGGCCAGTGAAGAGAAGCAATCGGGCGAAGAGTTCGCGATCCACGACTACATTAGCAATATCCGCACCAATATTGCCCAGATGAACAAGGCTTATCCTGCTAACTATGATTACAACATTATCGGGGCATCTTCGGCCGTGCTGCCGATTGAAGAGATGACCACGTATTTGGCATACCGCGTCTTTGGCAAAATGGAGACGATGTTCCAAAAGGCCCCAAGCCAAGAGGACGTGGAGAAGTTCGCGAGCAAGCTCGGCATCGATCTGGACTCAATGATCAAGAATTTCGAGTCCCGTGTACCGGAGCCGCTGCCTGGCTATCAGAACAGCGAACGACTCAGTTACGCCAATGTCGTGAAGAATCAAGTCATCAACATGGATACGGAGCTGGAACAGAACTTCCTGGCCCGTGCCCGCGAGGAATATATCAAAGCAAAGAAGCAGCTCCCGGGCGAGATCGTCAGTCAATTCAGCGATCAAGTCCGCCGTATGTTCCTGCATCCGGAACAAGGGCCATTCTATGTATCCCGTTTGATCTATACGGAGAAGGGGTTCAGCCTGCTCAAGATGCTGCTGTCATACATCGAAGCGCTGCGGGAGAATCTGACCCGGATACCGCGTGACATCGAGTCGGCCAGGGAACAAGCGGAAGATCGCTTGGGTGATGCGAAGAGCGCCTTTGTCTCCAAGGATAAGAAGAAGAATGTATATATTGAAGCCAAGATCAATGAATACTGGCTGGAAGCGGATGTAGAACGCACGGAGCAGCTAATTGAATTTTACGAAGATTTATATGATCTGCTTAATCAGGAGAACAACCGCATTTATAGCGTGTATACCGAGATTCTGAACGCGCTGAATTCAATCTTCGCCAAGAACGGGGATATTCTCGTGAACGGCGAAGAGCAGCAGGATCACAAGGGCAATAAGACGTATTATTGGAATCTCGTCAGCGTTCCCGATATCTCTGACGTGATCAACAAGATCATGGATCAAAAAGATGTGGACGATCTGATTCGCGACTTCGCACAAGAGCTGCTGAACCATGCCAATCGCTGGACGCGCGAGCAGGAGATTGATGTGGTAAGGTCCATCTCCGAGTTCCTGACGGATAAATTCGGTGATCTGATCACCCGTTCCATGGAGGATTTCCTGGTTATGAAATTCGGGCAGGAGGATTCCATCGAGAAATTCGTTGAGCGCAATATCGCCAGCAAACTGGATGAAGAAGCGGTACCGGTCTTCCATCTGAGCAACAGCGCGGGCAACCTATACTTCCCTTCCTGGGGATTTGTATCCGTTCCCGTTCAGGCGCCGAGCATCCTCAAGGGGATTCGCAATTATCAGAACAATTCGGTCGGTAAATCCCATTTCACCGTCAAGGAAAGTGAAGTGAAGAATCGAATCTTCTGGTTGAATACGAAGAACGGTGTACCGCTGTTTGTCTACACGCCGCTTAAGGTATATGAAGAGAGTTATGAACGCACGATTCTTGACAAGGAAGGCGTTGGGCGCCACTTGGTCCAGACGGATCGCAACAATTGGACGTACCTGCCGTCGCCGATTCCGGAGAAATCATGGGGCGAGACGTATCTCAATCCGCGCGTGCAGCATTATAATGCCCGAGTCCGCGCCGAGTTCGATCAGGCGCTTGAGTACAAAGTCATTACGCCGAAGGATATCGACCACAATACAAGCAGCCGTTATGCGGTTGTGTTCACGAAGCCATTCGAGCTCAGCGAGCTGCTCCGCGCGTATGACATGCAGCTTGAAAGTGCCAAGCCTAATCTTGGGGAAGTCAAGCGGGCATGGACGGAGCTGAAGCGGTTGATGAGCGAGGGCTTGGAGCCGGTTGGGTCCAAGGATATCTTCAGCAGCATTAACGAGGAGATGGCCAAGGAGAATCTGATTCGTTCGCCGGAGATGATCCGCAGCGTGCGGGAAGAATTGAAGAAGTATGCATCCATCGCCGCCACGATCACCGAGTTGGAGCGTCTGATCAGCGACAATCAGAACGAGGAGAAATGGCTTGATCAATTCATTGAAGCATTATACACCGGAACGATCACCAAGAAAGGTGCACTCTATGTCTATGATCGCGATCCCGAGGAAGACTCATGGGAGCCGTTCGCCAATCTGCTCAAGAGCGTAAGCCACGTTGAATACGATGTGTTCAGACACTTCCGCCAATTGGATGAGAAGAGCCGCAGTACGCTGCTGCGCAAAGCTTCACGTCGTGATCAGGAACTTACGGCGTCAGAGGACATTACGTCGCTGCTTGCCGTACTGGATGAATGGGCAGAACGCTTTATGGAAACGCGCGACCGGCTTGATTATGAGAAGATGGAGCTTGCCGACGGAGAAGAAAGGTATCAGTTCTACCGGCAAGTATCGGCCAAATTGAATGATATTCGCAGAAGGTTGAAATAAGATGAGAGAAATTCTTCGCCAGTATGCTTCCGGTTATGCCAAGTCGGAGGATCGTCTTACCTGGATGGAGGATGACCAGAGCAGCATCCACTATCCGGAAGTATACCTGTTCATCGGTGATAAAGTCGCGACTGCGATCGAGCCGATTATGGACATTCATGACCGCAAATGGGACAACAGTGCGAGTGTCATCTATTTTCATGTTGGGACGAAGCTGCATGCAAACGGTGCGGAGCGTGAAGACGCCCAAACCGCGGGGCGCATCCATACCTATCAGCTGCGACTGCCTGAAGCGGAAGGCGGTGCTCGTTCTTATCGAAGAGAGATGTACAAAGCCTTCTATGAAGAGAAACGGTACTTGTCCGAGTTAAACCAATCGATTCGGCAGCTCAGCCATCAGATCTCTGATTATGGACGAAACTATTCTTCATTCGATCGCATCCATCTGTCGATCATTACGCGCGTTGATGATCCGCTGAATGTGTTCATTCCGGAAATATCGCTGCTGGCCGATTCAATCTTCAAGCAATCGTTCAAGTCGGTGCAGATGGACCTGTACACACTTATCAATGAAAGAGAACAGATCGAATCCTATGGATACGACAGCTCTGTCGGTGTCGCCTTCCTAAGGGAGCTTGAGCGGATGCAGAGTCCGGATTACAGCTTCTCAGCTCCGTTGCAAGTAACGGAGGACGGCTTAACTATCCCGGTCGTACATTCAGCCTCATCGTTGTTCGATCTGGTCTATGTACTGTCTGATAAGAATGAGCGCGGCATATCGGATGCTGGGGCCCAAGATATCTATGAGATCATCTGTCATCTGGGATTACTCAAGAACCGCAAGCTGAAGGACGATGTGTACGACGGCATCAGAGGGGTCTATAACAATACGTCCTTTAAAAGCAATATCAGGACGGAGTCCGGTCGTCAAGGGTTCGTCTCGGCCGGCTTTGCCCGAGTCAAGAGGCCCAACGAACCGATCGCATTGACGGTGCTGTACCATTTCTGCCGTGGGCTGCTGCAACGGATGAAGCGAGGTGCTGATCCGGATATACATGAATGCATGGCGTATTTCGGCCTTCATCCGGAGCTGTCTCTGCTTCGGTCAGCCGGATGCTGCCAGATGCGGAGCTTATCGATGGGCTAAAGGGGATGATGTCGCATCCTGTCAGCTATGCACAGTTGAAGCGAATGACAATTCGAGAAGCGGAACGGGCTTTGTTCGGAGAGGGAAGTCAGCATTTCTTCCACACCAACTATGAACTGGAAGTGCAGAAGAGTCTAACGTCGCTGAGCACGAGGGAACTCCTGGAGCATTCGCTTCAGCAGTCCATGCTGAAGAATCCGCATATCGGCCTTTTTCAGATCGTTGAATGGACGGATGATCAAGCGGATGGAAGCATCGTGATGAAAGCGATCCGATCACGAATCCGCGATCTGGGTAGTCGACTCAATACGGAACGGGAAGAGCTTAATCGCTATTACGAGGAGCAGGTGGACAGCCAGCCGTTCAAAAAGCTGCCCTTCAGAGATAAGCAGAATGTGCGTCATTTCATTCGTTATTTTGTTGGTGAAGTGTATCAACGCCAATATGATCTGCTTCGGCTGGAGACCGAGCTTGCCTTGTACCGAAAGTATGAAGCGGGCATCGAGGAGCTTCACCAGCACTATAAACGGCAGGCGGATTTGCTGGATCAATTGGATGCAGAACTGTTGGATGCGGCGAAAGCCAGTATCCGTTCTGCGGATGATTATATCGGTCAGAATATGATGGAATATTACGGGCTGGTGACCGAGGAACTGATGTTGGAGCTGGAGAGCAAGCGCGGTGCGACGGTATTCTTCGAGGAACGGTATGTCGGTAATCTGTCTCTCCTTACAGGCGAGGGGACCGAGTCGATCATGGGAAATATGATTCGGGTCTGCTTGAGGGATTTATTAAAGGCGGAGCCGTTCGTGCAGACCTTTGAAGAGGAACTGCTGCGCCGGGCCAACGTAACTATCGACTATCATAATAAGCAGGTGCTTGCCAAAGAAGATTTGTTCAAGGTGCTGTACCGTAGGCTGGATGAGCACTCGGTTGCGCTGGTCAGACTCCTTGATTATACGCAGGAGCATCGTTATGAGGAGAAATATTTCTTCGGGGATGCGAATAGTGAATTTGTTCGCTATGCGATCCGTGTGGATGAAGCTCTGCGAGTGTATAAGCTTGGGGTTGTGCATGAGAAGCGCTCGAGTGGAGTGGAGAAGCTGAACCTAATGGGAGGCTTCCACCTGGAAGATCTGATGTATTATCGCAACGGCAGAACCTATTACGAGACGTATGTGGCTAATGGTTACGAGTTTCATGGAATAGAGTCGGAATTATTGCCGGAACTGCGTTAAGGTTCTGAATTAGATAAAGAGAGTAGGCGTGTATGGTGCAACGAAAAATAAATCCGCTCTTGCTGTTATTCAGCGTGATAGGCGGGGTCATCGGATTCGCCATCGGAGAATATTGGCTGCGCGTGTGGGGGATCGGGCTCCCCGTTATTTTCGTGACAGGGGTGTATTTCGGAATCCTTGCTTTCTGTATCGGCCTGTCGTGTTTATTGGCTGAGATCATCTCGCCCAGACTGAACGGGAGTTCGTGGAGACAGCGCTATACAGGGACGTCATGGAAGCTCCTGGTACCTTCTACGCTGGTAGCATTGTTCGCGCTGGGACTGTTGTTCGAATGGGTGTACCAGATGACTCCGGGCAGTCAGCCCAAGCCTGTGAAGGACATTGTGCTGGTAATCGATAATTCAAGCAGCATGGAGGATACCGATCCGAATCAGGACCGCTTCATGGCAGCCAAGAACTTGATCCAGCGGATGGACGAAGACAACCGGGTTGCCGTCATGCTGTTTGATCATACCGCGAATTTATTGCAGCCGTTCACGCGTGTTAATAATCAAGCGGCCAAAGATGAGATCATAACCGAAATTGACAGCCTGGTTACGTCGCAAGGTGGGACGGACATCGGCCTTGCGCTTAATGAGACGATGCAGCATATCCAAGATCAGCCGGGCACTGGCCGAAACGCCATGGTTATCTTGCTATCTGACGGCTTCAGTGAGACGGATCATGAGCGAGTGCTGGTGGAGTATAAGCAGCAACAGATCGCGGTGAATACGATAGGGCTGAACTTGATATATCAGGACGGCTCGGCGCTGCTGAAGACAATCGCGGCCGAGACGGGCGGACAATATTACGATGTGGAGAATGCTGCCGACCTGTCGTTCGTATTTCAGAGCATTTACGACAAGGATGTAGGCGAGCGCTCATTGCTGACGGAACGAACGGGTGCAGCGGCAAATAGCCTTTACTACCAGATTGGCAGAATTATCGCATTGCTCTTGATCGGAACTGCGATGGGCTTATCGCTGGGTCTCGTATTTGATAATCGTCATCTCGCGTTGAGCTTTAGCGTCGGCGGGGCGGTATCGGGCATGCTTGCCGGGCTTGTGCTGGAGTACGGCTTGGCCGGGGGGGAAGTCAGGGATGCACTTGTTCGTCTGCTGGCATGTCTGATTCTGGCGGGTGTACTGGCTTTGTTCACGGCGGTGATTCCTGTGAAGGAGAACAGCAAACTATATAGTCAGCATCTTGCGCAGCGACCGGGTCAATCCGGTACGAGACAGCGTCCGCACGATTCAAGCCGAGGATTCTAATCGGGAGGCATGTAACATGATGCAGTTTAGACAGGCAGAGCCCGGAGATTTGATTATTCAGGGGCTTAGTTATCAGGTAGATGAGGGCAATTGCACCCTTCGGTGGCATTGGCCGCCGGGTTTACAAGCGGTATATATACATCGCGAATTGAATAACGAAGGCTTCATATCGTCCGGGAGCCCGGATCCCAAGCGACTGCGGTTGTACACGCGTGATGAATTTAAGGCCAATAACGGTTATAAGGATCGCGTGGACGGCATTGGTCAGATGGCCTACACGGTGTACGCCTTATCGTCAGAAGATGGGGAGCAGACGTTACTGATCCAGTCGGATCAGTCTAACCGTATTCACTTTAGTACCGGTAAAGCCAAGCTGGTATACTCCGTTCGCGAGAAGAGTCGCTGGTTGCAGCCCTACAAGTTGATTGAGATTCAGGTGACAGCTGAAGTACCGGTTCCGAAAGAGGCGCTGTGTTATGTGAAGAAGCAAGGCGCTCATCCAGCCAATAAGGAGGACGGGATCATGTACCCGTTCGTGACGGACTTTGTGGCTGGGCGCAATACCTTGCCTGCTATCGAGGTGGCGAAGAACGATTATGTACGGTTGTTTTTTACGGACGGGAAGAGGTACGGATCGTTGTATGAATTGGTGTATAAATAGACATTCTGGACAAGCCGTATGACGAGAGATGAACTCGTCAAGGTCGGGAGTAAGCTACAGGTTTAAAGGGAGGAACACATGATGGGCATTTTTGATATGTTCAAGAAAAAAACGGAGCCGGAGCCAAGACCGTTGTTCTACGATATTGTGTGTCCGTACTGCTTCAGCAAATTTGAGCCGAAGGAGGTTGTCTTTCGGGCTGCCCACGACCGCGAGGACGATGAAGATTATGCGCTTGGTGAAGATGATGAGCTGAACCGCTATCGTGAGCGCTTTGGTCTTGATTCCGTCTACGATATAGAGGCGATTATTCGGCCTGGTGATATTCCCGAGGAGCATCATATCTATTCCGATCATGTACTGGTCGGACTGAATGACCGTTACGGCGTGATGACGCGCAGACGGTTATGCCCGAAATGCCATAATGAGCTTCCTGTAACCGCAGGTAAGGTGCCCAGCAATATCATCTCCATCATTGGCGCCTCCCAGGTAGGAAAATCGGTGTATATGACATCACTGATTCATACGCTGCAGCATACGACAGCTGATCATTTTGATGCGGCTTGCATGCCGCTTAATGCAGAGATCAGCCGCAAGTTTCGTACCGGGTATGAGGAACCGCTGTTTGAGCGCGGGGATTTGCTCGCATCGACTCAGAAGGAGAAGATGCAGGAGCCGTTTATTTTTCAATTCGTATTCAAGGATGAATCAAAGCCGCCGTTAACGCTTGTGTTCTTCGACGTAGCGGGAGAGGGTATGGTGGACGAGGATTATTTGGGCCTTCACGGTCAACATATCAAGAACTCAGCGGGGATTCTGTTTATGGTCGATCCGCTTCAGATTCGCTCCATACGCGAGAAAATTCGCTTGAAGTTCGGCGATCAGCCGGGTGAATGGGTGTCGCAGTACGATGAACCGCGCGATGTGGTGCTGACCATGTTCGGTGATTTCATTGCGTATGAGGACAAGGGCAAGACGGATATTCCGACTGCCGTTGTGCTGACGAAGAGCGATATGCTGCATGCGCTGAAGGATGAGGATGGCGAATATGTGAAGCTGAACAGCAACATCTTCAACAATATGGTCCACCGCAAGCATTTGAATCTGACGGAATTTGAAAATATTGACGGCGAGATTCGACGTTTCATTGAGAAGGTCGATCGTCCGTTCAAGGGAACGATGGACGTCTATTTCTCGAATGCAGCGTATTTTGCGGTTTCTGCCCTTGGGAGCAATCCCGTCGATCAGAAGCTGCAGAGCGTAGTCAGCCCGATTCGGGTGGATGAACCTTTCATCTGGCTGCTGTACAAGCTGAAGTATATTGAGGGGAGGGAAGACTAGTGCCGGATGTTCCTTCCCGAAACATACAGCAACAGATGTACACACGGGAGCGCCGGGGCGTATTCCGCGCCGCCGAAGGGTTCGACACGGTGGCTCGGTCACCTGGGTTAGAATCCTCCTTCATCAAAAAGGTGCTGCACCCGTTCTGCCAATACGAAGCTCCGGCTGAGCTTGCTGCGCGGAGTGAGAAGGAGGCGGCGGTATATCCGTCCGCCCTTCATCTGTTCCATACGGATGCGGGGGAGACCGTGCTCGGGCGGAGCGTGTTCCAGCCTGCGGATTTTACGGGACTTCGCAGCGCCTTTTTCACGCATCACTATGTGATTCCGCCCGGATTCATGGCCGATGATCGCTGGGCTTACCGAACGTGGCTTCAAGCTGATTTTGCTTCTCATTACGACGTAGAGCAAGGAATCGATTTGCCCGAACTTAACGGGCTTCCCGTTGACGCTGGAATGAGCCTGATCACAACGCCTGCGAGGATCATGAGTTTGCTGCAGGAACTGGGCGTCGACGAGAAGGTATTCAAACAGTTGATCTATGCGTGCATATCTGCGGCTTCAGGCAAGAAAAAGGTGTACATTGTCCTCGATGTGCCGGTCGAACAATTGTCGGAGAAGGCTGAGCAGTTGCTCGGCGTGCTGTTTGCCGCTCTTCCGTATGCGCTGCGGCAAGTATTGGGGTTCATATCGTATGCCAAGGAACCCTATAGCAAAAAGGGTCTTCATCTGATGTTTGTGGAGAAGGGCGGTCTGCGCCTGAGTGATCGCAGCATCGAGAAGGATTACTTATTCGAGCTAGCTGCCGGCAGAGTGATCAACGTGGACCTGAAATGGTCGGAACAGCCGTTTCTTGATTTTGCATGGGAGACCTTACGCGACCCTGGACGAGCAGAACGTTTCTTCGAGTTTGCGCAGCTGATGCTTTCTGATATGGAGCCTGCACAGAAGATCGATGTGCGGAGTTATCATGATCTGTGTATTTTATTCCAGATAGAAGAAGGACGGGAAGAGTTGTATGCCGACCACCAGCGTGCCGTGCTGCGAGCCATTCTGTTCTACCTGAGCCCGCTTGGGGCGCATGGGATCAAGCAGCGACTGGATGATCTGTTCCATTCCCGCTTTGCCCTTGAATTCGAGCTGGTGAAGGGCGGCAGCGTGCCGAATGCAGCCGTTGCGGGATATATCAAGGATTATCACCACATCAATCCGCGTCAACATAACGACGCCATCGTGGAATATTACATTCGTTCATTGAACAATGCGCTATCGAAGCAGCGTCAGGATGTGACGGAGGCGCTGTATAGCTTGCTGGAGGGAAGCCCCTCTTTGAGTCGAGCCTTTTATGCCCGGGTTCTGTCCAGTCCTGGACTCCCTGAACTCTTGTTCGATCCGTATATGAAGGCCAGAATGAAGCAGACGGCGACGCCAATGGATCAGATTGATCTTACTAGCTTATGGGTGCGAAATCATCCGATACTGTTGGAGTATGAACCCTTTATTAAACTTGTGGAATCTCAACTTGCAGACAAGCTGCAGCGTGAGGCGGATCCGGTACGAACCGTTAATTCACTACTGGATTCATTGGACCGTCTGGAGCATGATGCCAAACAGGGCATCGGCCGTTATCCAGGCGGTACCGCCTTTGCAGACCGCATCATCTATTGCGCAAACCTCTTCCTCTTACGCGAGGTAGAGCCTGAGCAATTGAGTCAAGCGCAGCTGCTGGAGATCGGTTTCCTGCAGATGCCAAAGGATGTTCAAGGCTGGGCAGCTCGCTTTGATTCCCGGATTCAATCGAAAGTGAGGGTCATGCTTGCACTCCACCAATGGTTTAGCAGGCCCGAGGTGAAGGCCGAGGTACTGTCGCCGCTATCCGCGAAGGAGAGAGAACGGGCACAACAGATCGTGCGGAAGTGGCTGCAGCATGACGTAGGCCCAGCCCGATATGAGAGTATTACCCTGGCTTTTTGCACGGACGTTGAATCCGGTGCCATCGACTACAGAGCATTGCTTCAATATTTGCACAAGCACAGTCCTAGCCCGGAGAATGTGTACCAGTACTTACAATGGTCTACGAAACAGCCGGTATTTGTGAGACCCCGCGGACTGGTGCCCGCATACGCGTCTGCGATTGTGCAATATTTTAAGAGTCATGACCGGGAAGCGTTCAAAAATAAAGCATACGTGAAAACGTATTTCAGTTCTCCGCCAGCCGTTCTCAAACCGGTCTATATGAAGGCAAGGGCCGAGCTGGCTTCGCCGCTCGTCAGGTTTATCCGCAGGAATCGCAGGCTGGTAAAGATAGGTTCCACCCTCGTGCTGATCGTTTTGGCCGTAGGGATATTCCTGGTGATCCAAGGCCGTGATGAGGGGCCGGATCAAGCGGATCCAGGTCCGGTTGCTACACCACCGCCTACTACGCTAGAATCCGAGAAGCCGCTGTTGACAGCGGCGGAGGTGGGGGAAGGCGAGCAGGCTGTGACCGAGCTGGTGTTTCATTTTGAGCCAACTGCTGCTTGTAGTGAATTCAGCGTGGATGAGATTCAGATTGTAAGCAAGGATGGCAGTACCATGTTCGAAGCGGCGAGTCCAGCAATAGAGCGGCTGTGCGGGGATGAGGCAACAGGGGAAACGACTGCGGGTGATGCGGGAGATGATGCGGATACTTCTGCCAATGAGTCCGATCAGAATACCGAGGTTCCTGATGGAGAAGATCCAGCCGACTCGAATACGGGGGGAGAGACGCCGTCTGGAGAGCATGACGGTGTCACTCCGGACGAAAAATCGTACCCGAATAAGGTTGTATTAAAGCTGGATCAACTGCTTGATCCAACTGCCATCGATAAGGTTGTGGTAGATCAAGAGACATATGAGCTGTCAGAAGAAAGTGCATTTTCTGCAGGACGAGAGTCCGAAAATCAGAACGGTGATGAGGTTAATGAGTCAACGGATAAAGATGAGGAATAAGCAATAGCAAGAAAGGGCAGACGCACTCATGCGTTTGTCCTTTTTAAATTCCCATGATCATTCAGCAGGTTAATTAATTCGTGGGCAGCTTCAATCCCTTCCTCCAGCGAGTTCGTCAGACGGTCGGTAAGCGCTATGATGTCCTCATGTTCATCCGGTGTATTCAGAATATGCCGGACGTCCAGTTCTTTCGTCTGTTCGTATTTATTAAATAACCGTAGAATGGCACTCGTGGAATAGTGAGCGGATCGTAGCGTGCGGATCATTTTCAAGCGGTTCATCTCACGGTCGGTATACGCGCGATAGCCGTTATCGTGGCGAGGGACTGACAGCAATCCGTTCCGCTCCCAATTGCGAAGGATTTCGGTTGAAACCTCAAGTTGGCTGGCCGCTTCTTTTAAGCTGTAGGTTTGCGTGGATACCTCTTCGGTTCCGCTAAGCCATTGTTCAACCAGATCAATTACCTCCAAAGCTCGCATATGTTCCTGCTGCAGCCGGCCAAGGTACTGAACAGCAAGCTCGAGTGCCAACGTAAACTTCTCTTGGCCACTGGCTTCTACGATTTCGCGTGCCATAGCCCGGATATGACCCTGCACGATTTCACAACGAAACGCCGTGCGCGCAATCCGAAGCTGATACAGATGCAGATCGGAATATAAGCGGTACCCGTTATCCGCGCGAGGAACGGGGGAAATATATCCCCACTCCTCATACAAGCGGACGGTGTTCGGGTGTAATCGTGCCCTGCCGGCGATTTGCGCTGTCAGGTATCCCACGTCATATCCATCTCCTTACTTCCACCTAAATAATTTGACTGATCCGAATATGCCGACCATAATACATGCTCCGATCACGATCATGGCGATGTAGACATCTTGCAGCGGCTCGCCAAGCGAGACGTGCTTCATGAGGTGAATCCCTTGTGCCAGCGGGAGTAAATCCATGATTCGCTGGACGAAGGACGGCATAATCTCATATGGAATCGTTGCTCCCGAGAACAACAGCATGGAGAAGTAGGCGAGGGAGCTCCATAGATTGGCTGCTTTTTGATCCGGTACAACGCTTCCGATGAAGATTCCGATCGCGTACATGGCGATTAGCACGTTGGCATATGCTGTCAAGAACGCCATCCAGCTGCCGTTCATTTCATATTGAAACAACAAGATGTAGATAAGGGTTACCCCAACAAAAGATATCAGGGCTGACGTAAACTGAATGACGCCTTGCGCAAGCAAGAGCTGAAGCGGATTCGCAGGCGTAACCTGGAATCTCTTCAGGATCCCACGGTGCCGATAATCGGAAATCGTCAGCGGAATGCCCATAACCCCCGTTGCGAGTATGCCGATGGTCACGACAGCCGGATAGGAGACCTCAAACATGGAGGCACCACCCAGTGTAGCGTCTTTACTCATAATATAGCCAAAAAGCCCGGCCAGAATAATGGGAAAGAGAATGCCGAAAATGAGTATATCAAGTCCCTTCCACACCAACCTGCCTTCGATCCTCAGTATCGTCCAAAACATATTCATATCCATTCCTCCTCACCGGCAAAATGCAAATAGGCCGTTTCCAGATCAGGCTGTCCACTCAGCTGTATCACTTCCGAAACCGTACCTTCCACGACCGTCTCCCCATGGTTCAGAATGAGCAGTCTGTCACATAAGGCCTCAACCTCATCCATGTAATGCGAAGTCAATACAATGGAAAGGCCCTGTTCTTTCATCTGCAGCAATTGTTTCCACAGCATCTTTCGTGCTTTCGTATCGAGCCCCGTCGTTAACTCATCCAGGAAGACGAGCTTCGGATTCGGCAGCAGTGCGAGCAGGACCGCGAGCCGTTGCCTCTCGCCGCCAGAAAGCTGCTTGATCAGTTGTTTCGTTTTATCCTCCAGTCCAAAGGCGGCCAGTAACGGCGCGACCTCCTGCGGATGCCGGTATAATGCACGCCACTGTATGCAAGCTTCTTCAACCGTCATTTTGTCAGGGAAATGGGTTTCTTGAAATTGTACGCCCACCTCCTCGAATACTTCCCTTCGTGCGGCAATCGGTGACTTTCCAAGGAGAAGGAGCTCATCGGAGCGGCTTGACTCAACACCTAGAATAGCGGCGATGCTGGAAGATTTCCCTGCTCCATTGGCGCCCAACAAACCAAACGTCTCACCCTTGGCTACCGTAAAGGATAGGTTCTTAACGGCTTGTTTGTCACCATAGGCGACCGAGAGATTTTGAACGGATAACAACATGGAAACACCTCGTTTCGTAAGAGTAGATTCAGACTATACCAGACAAGGGCAAGGTTGGTGGCTTACTGGAGGGTTGGAGATTGTCCAAATGGAAGAATGCGGAACTTTTCGGGAGTCGCGTGCGTCTAGAAGACATTACTGTTGTTGAGGGGGATAGGATAATAATGCAATGGGCTAGAGCTACTGTAATGGGTATGTTACTGGGAATGGGGATTTTAACGGGCTGTGTTGTTGGAGAGCGAGTAGAGCCGTTGGTTCTTGAGCATGAGGAGGCTGCGTTTGATATTGAATTGAAATATGGCGTACATCAAAAAAATGCAATAAATACAGCAGCGCAGCAGGTTGTCAAAGATCTACAGAATGGGGAAGTTGCTGTATTGAACCATTTTCAGTTCTCAGACGAGGAACGCCGGCAGATCTATCAAGAGATTATGCAGACGAATGCTATGGAGGAGGATAAACAGTTAACCACGGAATGCAATATGAAGCCTCACGCCAGCTATGATCTTACCGTTACTGTATCGGATAAAAGCAAACGGTTTGCATGGAGTCAATGCGACAAGGGAGAGGATGGGATGGAGATGACCCGGCTCGCTCAATTCATTATCGAACTGCTTAGACAGAGAGAAGAATATCAACAGCTGCCTGCGGTTCAGGGTGGATATCAATAAAATCGGATCGGCTCCATAGCGAGCCGGTCTTTTTTATTGAGTGTCGTTTCAATTGAGAAAAATAATTATTGATAATGATAATCATTCTATGTATAATGATTATCATTATCAATTACATATCTATTGGGGGTATTTTTGAATGCGCAACCGTTTATGGAAATTATCCATTCTCGTACTTAGTTTGATGCTGCTTGCAGCATGTGGAAACACGACAAGCAGCGGTTCTGATGAAGGGACCAATCAGCAGGTGGCAGCTGCCAATACAGATAGCGGTACGGAAGCCGGAAGTGAATCTGGTCAAGAGACGAATGAAGCAGGAACCGAGGAAACGGAGGATGCTAGTCGTAACGAGCAAGTTGATATACCGGAAGTCACCGTAGATGAAGAGAAAGTAAGCGAGCTGCTAGCGCAGTTCAGTGACAAGACACCGCAAACGGCTGTGACACTCTCCGTAGCTATCACGGAATTGTATAGCGCGCTTGATCTTGCATTGGCAGGTGTTCCGACTACACAGAGTCAGCTGCCTGAAGCGTATGCGGATGTCGAGCGGGTTGGAAGCTCACATCAGCCTGATCTGGAGAAGATCGCTTCCTTGCAGCCGGACACGATTCTAGCGCCTGCATCGATCAAGGACAGCATCGGCAAAATGGTTGAACCAGCCAAACTCCCGGCAGCTTACCTGCCCGTGGATTCCCTTGATGAGCTGAAAGCGTCCACTGTGGCTCTGGGTCGATTGTATGGGAAAGAGGAGCAAGCGCAATCCGTCCTGCAGTCCTTCGCGAAGGAGGAGGCGGAAATACTGAAATCGGTTGAAGGTAAAGCCGCTCCGACGGTTATGTTCTTGTTCGGTTCGACGGAATATTTGATGTTGATGAACGAGGATACTTTTGCGGGAAGCTTGGCCAAGAATCTGGGTGCTTCCAACGTGGTAGCAGACACGCTGAAGTCGTCCGAGACGTATGTTCCGTTCAACATGGAGAGCGTGGTGCAAGCCAATCCTGATGTGATTCTGCTAGTCGCTCACGGTGATGCCAACGCGGTAGCGAAGAAATTCGAGGAAGACGTGAAGAAGAATGGTGCCTGGGAGAAGCTGAAGGCCTTCCAGAACGGCAAGATGCAGCCGCTGGACTATAACCTGTTCGGCATCGCATCCCTGACAAAAGCGCCAGAGGCTTACAAATCGCTGGCCTCTATTCTGTACGGTGAATAGAGAGGAGCTTGATCTTGGTTAAGGAGAAGCATAGGAAGAAGCTGCTGCTCATATTCCTTGTATTCGTGCTGCTGGTCGTAGCAGTTATCGTATCCATGGGCATTGGCAGCGTCAGGTTAACGCCATATCAGACGTGGATGACACTCATAGGTCGGGGGGATGCATACTGGAATACGATTCTGTGGGACATTCGAATTCCGCGCGTGCTGCTGGCATTCATCATCGGTGCTAACCTGGCGGCTTCCGGTGCTTTATTGCAGGCCGTCATGCAAAATCCGCTAGCTGATCCAGGATTAACGGGCGTATCTAGCGGTGCTGCGGTGACGGTACTGTTCATAATGCTGGTGATGCCTGAACTCTCGTCGCTGATTCCTCTCGGCGCGATCGTTGGCGGTGGTGTGGCAGCTATTATGGTATATACCTGGGCGTGGAGTAAACAGAGGGGGATGACGCCCATACGCATCATTTTGTCAGGAGTTGCGGTCAATGCCGTATTTGGCGGTGTGATTGGGTTGCTGTCGATTCTGTACAGCGATAAATTACCGGCTGCCCTGCAATGGATGAACGGAAGTCTATCGGGGAAAGGGATGCGCGATGTGTATGCGATATTGCCCTACTCCGCGATTGGCTGGCTGATGGCTATTGTATGTATCCGGCAAGCGAATATATTGCGACTCGGGGAGCAAGCGGCCCATCATCTCGGTCAGAACGTGAATCAAGTGCGGATTCTGTTGTCCTTTGTAGCTGTGTTCCTGGCTTCGGTATCCGTCTCGAAGGTGGGGCTGGTTGGCTTCGTCGGCTTAATCGTACCGCATATGTCACGGATGCTAATCGGCTCCAATTACCGATACAGCATACCGTTCAGCCTGATGCTTGGCGCGATTGTATTGATCGTGGCCGACACGATCGGTCGATCGTTGTTCAGTCCGCTTGAGATTCCCGCAGGCATTATTATGGCCATGGCGGGAGGACCCTATTTTTTGTATCTCATGCGTAAAGGGGGGGCATAACCATGATGAAGCTGCAGTCTTTGAATATCCGGTATGAGGATCGATCCATTATCCAAGACTTCTCATTAGAGGTACAGCCGGGCGAAGTCATATCGATCATAGGTCCGAACGGTTCGGGGAAGTCGACAATTCTGAAAGGCGTATCAAGGCTCATCCCCTATGACATGGGTCAGGTATTCATAGGGGAGGATGATTTGAAGAGTCTTAGTGTCAGGCAGTTATCGCGCAAACTTAGTATGCTCTCCCAAGCCAATGCAAGCCCGGCCGATATGACGGTCGAGGAACTGGTCAGCTTTGGGCGAATGCCCCATAAGAAGTGGTATAAACCGCTGGATGAACAAGATGCCCTCATCATGGAATGGGCTTTACAGCTCACTGGGATGGATCGGTATCGCGATCGACTGGTCTATTCTCTATCTGGCGGTGAAGCACAAAAAGCATGGCTGGCCATGGCTCTTGCCCAGCGTCCTGCGATACTACTGCTTGATGAGCCGACGACCTATCTCGATATCGCGCATCAGCTTGATGTGCTGGAACTGGTAAAGTCGCTTAACCGGGAGCTGCAGTTGACAGTCATCATGGTGCTGCATGATCTTAATCACGCTAGTACATACAGTGACAAGGTGTGTGTCATTCATCAAGGAACGATTAAAGCATACGGTCCTCCCAAGCATGTTCTTACTACGGAATTGATCCGGGAAGTTTACGGTGTTGAGGCAGAGATCGAGTTTAAAGAGGAAAACCACCCACGGATTCATGTGCTTCACAAAATATAAACTATTTTTAAAGTTAAGGGAGGGCTTGTGATGAAGGTTATGGATACGGAAGCAAGCAAGAAACAGTATATGGAATTTGCTAACGGCCTGAAGTCGTTGATCCTCAGCACGATTGATGAGACAGGGAGGCCCTTTATTTCCTATGCTCCCTTCGTGCAGACACAAGGTAAGTTCTACATCTATATCAGTCGTATCGCGCCTCATTATCGCCACCTTGAAGAACAAGGGCTGGTTGATGTGATGCTGATCGCAGATGAGGTATCTACGTCAAACCTGTTTGCCCGAGAGCGTGCGCGATTCACCTGTGTGGCCAGGAATATTGGGGAAGAAGGATATGAGGAAATATTTGAATTGTTCGCAGAGACCTTCTCAACCCCGATGATGACCATGCTGCGCGGCCTGGATTTCTCCTTATTCGAGCTTGCTCCGTCGGCAGGAAGGTATGTGGCCGGGTTCGGCCAGGCGTACGATATAGATTTGACAGCCGATAGATTCGAGCACGTGGCACGGGAAGGACACGGTCAATCCGTATCTAATGCAGAAAAGTCATAAACCGGATGAATCATTAACCATATGAAGGAGGGAATCGTATGTCAACGTATGCAACACTGCTGCCTGTATGGAACGCCATCCAGAGCCGATTTCATGAAACGGTCAGAGGCTTACAAGCGGAAGAACTCGGATTGCAGTTAGCCGGAGAGTCGGCATCGATCGGTTACATGCTGCGTCATAACGCCGAGGTAGAGTATATGTTCGCGGCCTGGTTCTTCGATCTGCAAATGCCCGAAGGCTTCAGGTTCAGACGAGCCGGGGAGCGACTGGAAGCTCTGCTGCATTCACGGACTTGGATGAGCTGATTCAATTGCTGGAAGCTTCCAATCAGCATCTGTTGGCCGGAATGTCAGCACTTCCTGAAGAGAAATGGCATGAGATCAGGAAGTGTCCGATTGGACCTTCAACGCCGCTGGAGGCTGTGGGGCGCTTAATGTACCATACGGGGATCCACTCCGGCCAGATTTCTTTTCTCCGTAAATATGGAGCGGTGCCGCAGCAAGAGCTGGCGAAGGGCTGTGGAAATTAAAGCATGAGCATCTTAGCAGCTGGATGAAAATCGGATTATGTATCGAGTAGAGTCTCTTCGTGGAGGCTCTTTTTTGTTGATCCAAGGCGCTCTTCAGCATGGTTTCCTTGATAAGTATCACATTTCCTTGCAAAGTGTAAGAATTGTAAATATTTATCCCTTTCATTATATAAATGTATCCCTTCTCAATCAGGCGGTCAGGTTCCATGATATCCATATATCAATTTTTTATAGCATTAAAAGTGAATGCACGAAAGGAGGGCAATCAAGCGTAATTTCCGTAATCCAGCAAATCAAGTAACCGCTTTCGAACACCTGAATTTCAGTAACTTGCACAATGGATAAGTCATGATGTTGTAATGATCCATGCAATGAAATTTATGAACAGAGGTGAAATCGGTGACACGAATGATGACGAAGCACCCGAGATGGATGGTTTGGTTCCTCGCACTAATACTCATATGGACTCCGTTGTTCAGCGCGCCTGCATCCTATGCAGACGAAGGTAGACCCCCCTCAGATGATTCTGCAGTTAGTATCAGTAATGATCCAGTATCGCTAACAAGCGCTGCATATGCTGCGCCACAAAATCTAGAATTAGTCGAGAAGACATTCAATTCAATTACAGTGAAGTGGGACCCCGTACAAGATGTTGATCCTTGGGCCATTGGATATTGGGTAACGATTCAAAATGAAGTAGGTTCAGAAGGGAAATGGGCGTCAGGTGCGGAACCTTTCAAGTTAGCTAACTTGCAACCAGCTACGCGTTATACGATTACAGTTAAAGTAAACGTGGGTGGTGCCGAAGGGAGTGAGCCCCTTGTCGTCACGACTGATGAAGACGATGGCAGCATCGTTTATGAAAAGGCACCGCTAGCGCCACCCAGTTATATGAAAGTCATCGCCGTTACGGCGGATAGTGCAACGCTGGAATGGGGGGCTAGCCCTGAAGCAACAGGATATGATACATACCTGAATGGAAATTACCACCGTTATGAGGAAGGAACCCAGGTAACTTACGGATCGCTCCAGGTTGGAGAGTCATATACGTTTATGGCCAGAGCCCAGAATCCTTCACTAAATCCGTCATCGTCTCTTGATAGTAATGCGGTTACGATGATATGGGGGGAACTCGCGCGGCCGCAAGGGCTGCAGATTATTACTGCCACAGCTTCAACCGTGGCGTTGGGCTGGGCACCTACTCCTGGCGCAACATCTTACGATATTTATCAGGGGGAGGAATGGATCGGCTCGTCCAGTAATAATCGATATACCGTCACAGGTCTAGTGAAAGACCAAGCTTATGAGTACCGGGTTGAGGCAAAGAACAGTTTATGGTCTTCATCAATAAGCGATTCTATTACTGCCACTCCTGGAAGCAACTATAATAATATAACTTATTATACAGCATGGTCGGTATACGCCCGTGGTTTCCAACCTGAACGAGTGGACGTTTCACAGATTACCCACATTAACTATGCTTTTGCAGATTTATGTTGGAAGCTGTACAGCACAGCCGGAAAAGAATGCAGCAACGAGAATATCCCTCTCCAAGACCGCTATGTCCATGATGGTGAGATGGTTGTAGGCGATGTGGAGAAGGATCTTGAGAATATGAGTAAATTTGTAAGTAAGCGAGAGACGGATTCACCGCACTTGAAGCTGATGATATCGGTGGGAGGTTGGTCTTGGTCCAAAAATTTCTCGAACATGGCACGGACAGAAGAGACCAGACGGACATTTGCCAACTCGGCGGTTAATTTCCTCAGAGCTTACGATCTCGACGGCCTCGATATTGATTGGGAATACCCCGTGGAAGGCGGGATAGAGACTAACTCGCGCGGACCCGAAGATAAGGAGAACTTCACCTTGTTAATGAAAACGGTACGGGAGGCACTTGATGCTGCCGGATCGGAAGACGGGAAGTATTATCTGTTAACCATTGCCTCCGGGCAGGGGGATAACTTTACGGTAAACGCGGATTTTACGAACTCGGTGCAGTATCTCGATTTTGTCAACATCATGGCCTATGATTACAGTGGTAAGAGTGACGAAATGGGTCATCATAACGCTCCGTTATTCTATGATAAGAATCTACCAAGACCATCAGCTCCGAGAAATCATGTGCTTGGCGGCCTGATGGGTCATTTGAACGGTGGGGTACCGAATCACAAATTGGTGGTGGGTGTACCTTACTATGGCAAGGGTTGGGATGGATGCGGTCCAATCGGCCAGTATCAGGCTTGCAATAAAGGTGGTACGGGTTTTGGATCATGGGAAGCGGCCATCTTCGACTTCAGCGATCTTGAGGATAACTACATCGAACAGAACGGCTACAAGCGTTATTGGAACGAATCGGCCAAAGTCGCTTATCTCTACAATGACCAGAATAAAGTGTTTATCACTTACAACGATGAGAACACTATGAAGTACACGGCTTCTATCGTAAAATCGCTGGATCTCGCTGGCGTCATGAGCTGGGATATTAGCAGTGACAGGAATCGAACATTAACGACGCAGCTTGTTCACGACCTTCCGATCAACGGAGCCCAGAACCCTTCGGCGCTTCCGGCTCCTGCCAATCTATCGCTGGGAAGTGTTGGCGCTGGCTCCATTCAAGTGAAATGGGATGAAGTGAATGGAGCAACGGAGTACGAGGTATATGTCAACAACGCGTGGAATGGGAGGGCTTCGGCTAACAACTTTACGATCAGCGGTCTGCGTGCTTCCACGAACTATAAGATCCATGTGCTCGCGGTGGATCGAACGGAGGATGAGATTAACCGTGTCTCCAGTGCCTCGAATCAGTTGAGCGTCACGACTTCAGGAAACAGTGCGGGTGGATCGGATGGTTCCGGCGAAACAGGTGGTTCTGGCGGATCCGGAGGATCAGGTTCAACACCACCTCCACAACCGCCTAAAGCCGAGAATCAGCTTGAAGTGAAAGTTGTACTAACAGGAGATAAGGCTGTAGTTACCTTACCAACAACGGCAGCAATTAACCGCATTAATCAATCGAATTCCTTCAACTTTCAGATTCATGCTGGAGAAGGGGCGAAGCAGGCGGAGATAGAAATTCCGCAAGAGGTTATTGCAGCCGTTGCCAAAAAAGGAGCTCAAGCGAGCTTGTCCGTTATCGTTAACGGCATTGAATACCGAATACCGGCTTCGCTGATCTCGGTTTCCGGTCATGTGAAAGTATCGATCATAGCTCCAACGGCAACCGAAGCAGCAAGAGTGGCATCGCTCCTCAAAGGCAAAGAAGCACTGAACAGTCCGCTACTGTTCAAACTCGAACAATTGAATGCTGACAAGAGCACAACCGAACTTAAGCATTTCGGCAAAACCTACGTCAGTGAGTTTGTGACCGTGGATGCAAACAAAATCAATACCAAACGTGCAGCCGGCGTAGTTTATATATCAGCTAACCATGAGCTGCGTTCCGTACCGACCTTGTTCAAGACCAATACCGATGGTACCGTGACCGTGGAGATTAAGAAAACGGGCAACGGGATATACGCTCTCGTGCAGCAGGATATACGGTTCCTCGATGCGATTCCGAATTGGGCGAAAGAGGATATTACACAGGCAACTGCTCAGTGGATTACAGCCGGTGAGCGTGAAGGTATATTCGGCCCAGGCAACACCATGACACGCGCTGAAATCATAGCGGTCATCGTTAGAGCGCTCGGTCTCCTTCCGGACGACAGCTATTCCAATTTCGCAGATGTAAACGCCGAATCGAGTTATGCCAGAGACATAGCAGCTGCGAAAGCGGCCGGCTTGGTAAAGGGGCGCACAGGCAATATCTTTGATCCGAACAGCCCAATTACACGTGAAGAGTTGGCAGTCATCTTGAGCAACGTGTTGGATTATGCGGGCAAGAAGAACGATGTCAGCCTCGTATCGTTAAGCAAGTTTACGGATCGCGCGGACATTTCTTCCTTTGCGCAGGCATCTGTTGCCTTTATGGTAGATCAGAACATTCTGAAGGGAGTATCCGCTACCCGACTCGATCCGAAGTCGACCGTTACCAAAGCGCAGACCGTGGTGACCGTAATGAGAATGCTGCGGACGCTGGGTTTATCTAACGAGTAGTTTATGTACAAAAGATGTCTCACAAGTGGCAGTGTTGTTGCTTGGAGGCATCTTTTGTTCGCGTACATGCAGGAGAAATGTCTAGTTCAGATGATCTCGCTTCATGGCCGGGTGTTGATATTGTTCTACTACACGCTTCAGTTGATTGAATTGCGGCTTGAGGACGAGCCGCTTGGTCAAGCCCCCCATCAGCTTACCGATGATTGTGTAATACCAGTTGCTTGGTGCAGCAGACGCCAAAATACGAACGAGCGTACCGCTTCCTGATCGGGACAGGCTGTACCTGGTTGTACTGAGTCCTTCTTTGGACGTGGTTGTGACGGTAATAAGATAGGGAGGATCGTACTCTACATATTCAGCTGGAAAGTGCCTGACTTTCTGATCAATGCGCTGCACAGAGGTATATCTTGTACCGGGGACGGGCAACTTTCTTTCTTCCTCGGATTCATATATATTTTCGATAACAAACGAGTTCCATAACCTAAGTTTCTCGTCTTCTATGAGATAAGGGAAAACTTCCTCAATATCAGCTTCAATGTATATTTCCAGCGATTGATCCATCATAGCGGTAGGCTCCTTTATGTTGACATCTATGACATGAACTAACATTGTAAGCGATAAGACTTGTTTTGAACATAGCAATTAAGAAGAAATGCAGGATCAGGACAAGAGTTAGAATGAAATCATCAAATAGAAGAGGTGATTGAATATGGCTTTGAAATGTTCGAATATTTTTGTGAACCTGCCTGTCCGTGACTTGGATAAAACGAAAGAATTTTTCTCCGCCATCGGTTTTGAATTTAATCCGCAATTCACGGACAAGAACGCAGCGTCTCTGGTTATTGGAGATAACATTTATGCGATGCTGCTGACGGAAGATTATTTCAAGACCTTCACCAAGAAGAATTTGTCCAATGCAAACACCACCACAGAAGTTATTATCGCCTTGTCTGCTGAGAGCAGAGAACAGGTGGATGAGATTGTGAACAAGGCCTTAGGTGCAGGGGGATCGCCTTCCAATGATCCGGTAGATCACGGGTTTATGTACAGCTGGAGCTTTCAGGATCCAGACGGTCATCTGTGGGAAGTACTCTATATGGATCAGAGTTATATTGAATAAATCCCATGAGTGGCAGGTATTTCGGGCATGATGTCCTGGAGCCTGCCACTTTACTTTTGCCAACATCTCCGTTATATTTGTATGTGCAAACAATAAATGGCGAATCAGAATGATAAGTTTAGGGAAAGAGGTAACCTGTATGCTCAATACGTATATTAAGGAATGTCTTTACTTCACGGCCAATCGTCTTAGCCGGGTAATTACCAAGATGGCGGAAGACGAGTTTGCCGCAAGCGGATTGTCGCCAACGTATGCCTACTTATTGATGAGCGTATATGAGAAAGAAGGTATCTCGCAGAAGGAATTAGGCGAAATTCTGCACCTTCAGCCCTCCACCGTCACCCGCTTGGTTGAGAAATTAATCGTTAAAGGATTGGTGTATAACCGGGTGGACGGAAGAATGTCATTGATTTATACAACGGATAGAGGGAAGGCACTTGAGAACGTAATTTATGAGTGTTGGAACAATCTGCGCAGCCGATATGGCGCCATCTTGGGCCATGATGAAGGGGATGAGTTATCTCAGCGGCTGTATGCGGTTAGCGATCAACTGGAAAATAAAGATTAAGTCTTTGTTTTTCATTCAATAATATTTGTATGTGCAAACAAATGTCTTTGAAAGGAGGTGATAACGATCAACTTTTAGACTGTAGTGAGTGATAAAACATATTAAAGGAGAATGCAAACCTATGGACAGAACCCTTATCATTAATGCCCATCCTAGAGTCGAGTGCGAGGAATCTTTAAGTCTGCAAGTATTGGAACACTTTATTAGCGAGTATCAGGCGCGAAATCCGGAGAACTGGATAGAGCAGATCGATTTGTACCGTGAATACATCCCTGCGATTGATGTCAACTTGCTGAACGGGTGGGGGAAGATGGAGAGCGGAGATCATCTTACCGAGGATGAAGAGCGGGCGCTGGGGAGAATGATGGGAATCTTGCAGCAGTTTAAGCAAGCGACTCATTACGTAATTGCGATGCCACTGTATAATTTCAATGTGCCTTCCAAGCTGAAGGATTATATGGATAATATCATCATTCCGAAGGAGACGTTCCGATATACGGAGCATGGCTCCGAAGGACTGCTCACCGATGGTAGAAGCATCGTGGTCATACAGGGCAGTGACGGTATCTACACTGAGAACGACTGGTATAGCGAGGTTGAATATTCGCATAAATATTTAAAGTCGATGTTCGCGTTTATGGGCATTACCGATTACACGATTATCCGCGCCCAAGGCCATGCGGTTCTGGACAAGAACGATATATTGGCTCAGGGCCGATCGGCTGCGACAGAGATCGCCAAACAGTGGAGTGAAGCAACAACTTGACATAAATGAGAACGGCCCGCCAAGTCATCTCTTGGTGGGCCGTATTGTCTAGTTAGCTTCAACTTCAGTCGTGACTTGCCATAACACCCCATACTTATCTTCCAGCACGCCGAATAGCGCCCCCCAAAATTGGATTTTCAGAGGATCGATCACCTTGCCTCCAGCAGCCAAGCGATCAAAAGCTCCATGTGCCTCGTCATCACTCTCAAACGATAGGGAAAGATGTATGCCATTGCCGCGATCGAGCTTCTGGAATACCGTATCAGCCATGTACATCGGAATACCGCCTGCAACAAGGCTTAAATGCATTACCTTGTCTTTCATTTCTTCTTTGGTTCCGGGAATCTCACCATGCGTTTGCACGGATATGACCTCTCCTCCGAGTGCGGCAATATAGAACGCTGCTTGTGCTTTGGAATCTTCCGAAAAAATATACGGTGTAAGTTTGGCCATAGTTAACATCCTCTCTAGATTCATGAATTCAGTCCTCACAATCCATTATAACCAGGAAGATATGCTCCCAATTCTCCTGGACTGTTATGTTCTGTAACCCGGAAAACGAACTAGAGGATCGGAGACAGCAGCCGAGAGATCGATTCCTTAAACTTTACCCAGCGAGACCGCTCCAGATAGTGTTTCATCGTCAAGATGCGGGATACTCGCAAATCTTCATGGAATATCTCCGTTAATTCCCTGGATATTTGTTCGTCATACAGGAAGGCATTCACCTCAAAGTTCAGCTTGAAGCTGCGAACGTCGATGTTGGCTGTACCTACCGAAGCAATGCTCTCATCAATGATGATGGTCTTGGCATGAATAAAACCGTTGTTGTACAGATAAACGTTAGCTCCAGTTTGCAACATCTCGCCAATGTAGGACAAGGTCGCCCAATAAACGAAAGGATGATCCGGCTTGTCCGGAATCATCAGATGTACCTCTACCCCTGATAGGGCTGCGATTCGAAGGGCATCGAGCAGGCTGGCATCCGGGATGAAATAAGGCGTCTGAATATAGATGGACTTCTTGGCCGATGTAATCATCTTGATATAACCGTTCTTGATATGCTCATACCTTGAGTCCGGTCCGCTGGTCACGATCTGGATGCCAACGTTGCCGGGAGAATTGATCTTGGGAAACAGGTTTGATTCGTAGGAGATATCATGATGATGCGAAGCCTGATTCCAATCGAGAATAAATCGGACTTGCATTGCGTATACAGCTTCTCCTTGAATGCGAAGGTGGGTGTCACGCCAATACCCGAATTTGGAATTCAGTCCTAAGTATTCATCCCCTACATTAAAGCCGCCAACATAACCGATGTTGCCATCAATGATCACGAGCTTGCGGTGATTCCGATAATTGAGACGTAGATTTATGAAGCGCAGCTTGGACGGGAAGAATGCCTCCGCCTCTCCGCCGGCTTCACGGAAAGCTCTGAAGAATCCTTTGGTTAGCTGCCTTGAACCGAGTTCATCGTACAATACTCTGACCTTAACGCCTTGCTTAGCTTTTTTGGTTAATAAGGACATGAGTTTCTTCCCTAGTTCATCCCGGCGAATAATGTAGTATTGAAGATGGATGTAATCTTCGGCTTCCTCAATGTCTTGGAACAGACGATCAAATTTTTTCCGTCCATCCGTGAATATATCGACATGATTATCATCCGTAAGTATCGCTTGGTTCTCGTTAATCTGCATATGTATTAAATCGCTGTTGTCTTCAGCGGCCTGATTGCGGAAGTGAAAATCTCCCTTGCCGATCCCTTTCATTTGAGACAGCAGCACGTTCTCAATGCCTGTCTTCTGTAGGTCGTCCCAGTGAAATAAGCGGATTCTTCTCAGGTTTTGGGCAAACAGGAGATAAAGTGCGAATCCAAGGATGGGAATAAAGAATAGTACAAGCAGCCAAGCCCAGGTAGAGCCAGCGTCCCGCCGTTCTTTAAATACAACAAACACGGCGAATATAATATTGAGTATGATGATCAAGCTAAGAATAATGGATGTCGTTGCGCCATACATGAAGAATATTCCCTCCTAATACTTTAGTAATCTCCTGATGCAAATGATTTAATCCGGTGTGCCATTCGATTGATACTTACGTACTACGTCAGGTCGAGCCTGCAATGCCCATATTATACGTGAGCCTAGCACAGAAGTATATAACGGTACCTGACCGCTTTCATTTGAATCCTAACTTGCTGTCATGATAGGATGAAAGAAACAACTGGAGATGAGGCGTGTTTTGTTGAAAATGAACAAGTTTTTCAAGTTTTGTCTCGCCGTGATTCTGATTTTGATCATCATCTATCTGGGATCGATGGTTGACTTTATATTCAGGCCTGTTCTTTCGTTCTTCTCCATCATCCTGATCCCGCTGATGTTGGCAGGTTTTTTCTTCTATTTACTGCGGCCGCTAGTCGATTACCTTGAGAAGAAAAAGATGAACCGCTCGCTTGCCATTCTGCTCATCTATGTTGTCTTTGCAGGGATACTTACAGGTTTCAGCATTGGTGTGTGGCCATCGCTGCGAGATCAGATCGTCGCGCTGGTGGACAATGCGCCGGCTCTGTTTAACGCACTGGGTAAACAACTGGAAGAATTGGAGAATAGCGCGTTCTTTCAGCAGGTGTTTCCCGAGGACGTTAATCCTCTTACACAACTGACGGAATACTTGAATCGGGGATTTGTCTTCTTGACAGATTATATTATGAACCTGTTCTCGTTCGTGTCGACCTTTGCCATCGTATTGTTCATGTTCCCGATCCTTCTGTATTACATGCTGAAGGAGGGGGCCAAGTTTGGGAAGAAGGCCGTCAGCTTTCTGCCGAATCGGTTTAAGGAAGACGGCGCATCGGTATTGGATGAAATCAATAATGCGCTGAAAGGCTTCATCGTGGGCAGGGTGCTTGTCAATCTCGCCCTTGGTGTATTAATGTACATAGGCTTCTTAATCATTGGCTTACCCTATGCGCTGTTGTTAACGGTTGTGGCTGTCATTGCCAACTTCATTCCGTTCATCGGGGCCATTCTTTCTTCGATTCCAATTGTCATTATCGGATTTATCCAGTCGCCTGCGACGGCGATCTGGTCCCTGATCGTTATTCTCGCTGCTCAGCAGATCCAGGATAATCTGATTGGGCCGTATATATTCGGCAAGCAGCTTGCCATACATCCAATCAGTATTATTATCCTGGTCTTGGTCGGACAAGATATAGGCGGAATTATTGGGGTTCTGCTCGTGGTACCTGTATATATGATCCTCAAGATTGTTGTCACCCGAGTATATCAATTATTCTTTAAGGAAAAATGGGAAAAAGCATAGCTACATGAAGAATGGGGCATCCGAGGTCCGTAAAGACCTGTGGATGCCCTATTGCTATAGGTCTATTAAGTCAAGTCTGCTTCGAAACCCGGCTTAGATGATGCTTACACCTGCACTACCGTAACCGGCAAGGGCAGTTACAAGAGTCAAGCCAGTTGCGGTTGTGGAGAAGACCATTAACAAGCGGGTATTGGCTGCAACAGGGATAGCAAGACCGTCCACGAATCCGTTGCTCACAGTTCCAAGAATGATTGTCCCTGTATACGGCGGAGCCAGCGTTACGAGAGCACCAGGGATAGGGGTAAATATGTTACTTGTGGCTGGTGCACTATACAGCTGTGCAGTGACTGTAACTGTAGTTCCGAGCAAATCCAGCGCTAATGTATTGCTGAATGTTGCTGATATGCCTGTAATAGTACCGGCGCGTGGTGTATTGAATGCAAAGTTAAGCGCAGTTCCTGCGGCACCTGTGATGTCAACTTCTCCGCCTGCGAGTGTAACGGTAGGTCCGGAGATACCGAAGCCAACCAAACCAATCGTTCCTACTAATCCGCCTAATACGGTTGTCAATGCCAGCGGCAGACCGGATGCGAATGGGATGATAGCTCCACCGCCGGGAAGGCCAGTAGCTCCTGTAGCTCCAGTGGCGCCAGCAGGACCCACCGCGCCTGCTGCTCCAGCAGCTCCAGTAGGTCCGATTGGCCCAACGGGTCCGATAGTTCCGGCAGGTCCAGTCGCTCCGGCAGGTCCAGTCGGTCCAGTCGCTCCGGCAGGTCCAGTCGGTCCAGGAGTTCCAGTGGATGGACCAGCGGGTCCAACAGCCCCTTGCGGTCCAATGGGGCCGATAGGTCCGAGTGCTCCTTTTGGCCCTTGCGGTCCAATAGGTCCACGTGGTCCTCTTTGACAGCGACGATTCACATGGCCGCCGTGAGATGGACATCTCTTTTTCTTGGCGTGCAGCACTTCTCTCTCTATTTTTATAAGAGCATACAATTTTTTTCTTCTAGAAGAACTTCCCAAATTTTAGCACCTCCTTAGATTTGATTTATACTACGCAACTATTCCTACCTCTGTATGGGTGAATCCCTCTTAAACGGCAGATAAATACCTATTATCATCAGAATGTACGCTAGCCCTGATTCATCTGTCCCTGAAGGGATTACTTTCACAATAAGGTGGTTACGATGGCAGGTATGGGTAAATGATAGTGGTGGCTTCAGTGGATTGGCATTCGGGTAAACATAGGGTAGTACGTGTTGAGAGTAGAATGTGGCCCTTGTTTATTGGTTGTAATTGTAGGGAAAGTTGTGTGTGGCAAAGGAGTGGAGGTATGATTTCATGGGCGTTGGTTGGCTCCATTATTGGCATTAATGTTGTGTATGTATCGATATTTACGCTTCGATTGATCTTGATGATTAAAGGTAGAAGAGGCCTTGCCTCAGCGCTGTCTATGTTGGAAGTGTTCGTATACTTGCTCGGACTGAATTTGGTGCTACAGAATTTGGACAATCCTGCGAATATGGCAGCTTACTGTATTGGTTTTGGATTAGGCGTATATATTGGAAGCCGAATCGAAGAGTATTTGGCATTAGGTTATATCGTGGTGCAGGTGATCGTGAACTCTCTGGAGACCGATCTTGCCGTTACGCTCCGCGAGCGGGGATATGGCGTGACCGCATGGGCTGCTGATGGCAAGGATGGTCAACGGCTCGTCTTGCAGGTACTTGTGAAGCGGAAGAATGAGCGGCGGTTGATGGAGACGCTTGGTAAGCTGTCGCCGCAAGCTTTTATTATTTCTCATGAGCCCAAGAACTTCAAAGGCGGCTTCTGGGTTCGATTGACGGAAGGACGCAAACTTAGATAAAACCTTATGATTAAGTAGAAGCCTGTCTCTAGATGAAGTATTCGAGACAGGCTTCCGGGTTCCCATCCGAATCCAAATGACATACAATAGAATCATCGCGAATGATGAAGGAGTGTGAGCCGCATATGGCCCGTACAAGAACACAGAAAGCGCTCCGCAAGGCGGAACGTGCAGGAACATGGACTGATGTGCTGTTAAGGAAGACCAATGCAGATTATGGGGCGATGTCGCAACATGTGCGAGTGAAGCCAAGCAAACACGAACAGTTGAATAAGGTCAAACACAGAAAGCGGGTCGGAGACGATGGCGCTTTTTTTTATTGGTTTTGCTGGATGTGATATAGTACGCTAGAGAGGATCGTTCAGGATGGAGGTACATAATGGCGAAGCAAAAGTACTATGTCGTCTGGGTCGGCAACGTACCCGGTATTTATACAAGCTGGGGGGATTGTCAGCAGCAGGTCAACCAGTTTACGGGAGCCAAGTTCAAGGCATTCGAATCCAGGGACGAAGCGGAGAAGGCTTTCGCTGCAGGCTATAAGAACTACTGGGGGCAGCAGTCTAGCAGCGGCGGGGGAACGAAGACGTCAAGCAGCTATAAGCGCAATAGTTCTGCAGCAGTAGTGGCAGATCCGGGTGAGATCGATTATGACAGCATCTCTGTCGATGTCGGTACACGCGGAAATCCCGGACCGGTTGAATATAAAGGCGTGGATACGCAGACAGGCGATGTCCTGTTCTCCTGCGGCCCCATACCAAAGGGGACGAACAATCTAGGGGAGTTCCTGGCCATCGTTCACGCGCTGGCTTACTTGAAGAAGCTTGGTAGCAACAAGACGGTGTATACCGATTCCATGAATGCAATGAAATGGCTGAAGCAAAAGAAAGCCGTATCCACCTTGCCCCGCGATGCTTCAACCAAGGAGATATGGGATTTGGTAGACAGGGCCGAGCATTGGCTCAGAACGAACACGTATGAGAATAAGGTATTGAAGTGGCAGACGAAGGTCTGGGGAGAGATTAAGGCCGACTATGGACGTAAATAATATATAGAGATCTACGATAAGAGGAGGAAGTCATACGATGAGTTACAAAGCCGTATTTTTTGATATTGACGGAACGCTTGTGAATGAGGAGAAGGTGATCCCGCAGGATACCATCGATGCGATCAACCAGTTGAAACAGCAAGATATTGCTTTGTTCATTGCAACCGGGCGGGCACCCTATTATTTTGGACATTATGCCGAGCAACTCGGTATTGATTCATATGTAAGTTTTAATGGTTCCTACGTGGTTCATCAGGGAAACATGGTGTACGAGAACCCTATATCCGTGAAGACGCTGGAAGTATTGGAGAATTTAGCGTTGTCTCATAACCATCCGATTGTTATGCAAGGCGCAGAAGCGGGATATGCTAACCATGAAGAGCATCCGTACGTTGCCGAATCATTCAATGATCTTCATGTGGAGGTGCCGGGTTATCGGAGCAGCTACTGGAAGGAAGCGAAGGTGTACCAAGCGCTGCTGTACTGCGAGTCCCATGAGGAAAGCTTGTATACGTCATCCGAAGCACCGTTTGCCGATCTGAGCTTTGTACGCTGGCATCGTGTCGCAACCGATGTGATCCCGGGAGATGGTTCAAAGGCAAAGGGAATCGAAGCGGTATTGAAGCATCTTGGGATCAAACCGGAGGAGGCAGTAGCGTTCGGCGATGGCTGAATGATAAGGAAATGTTATCGTATGTAGGACTTGGAATCGCGATGGGCAACGCTCACGAGGAAGTGAAGCCGCTGGCGAACTTCGTAACCAAGCACGTGAATGACGGTGGCATTCGTCACGGACTGGAATATGCGGGATTGATCTAATTAGGAGCCAAGGGCGAAGAAGAAAACTTTCGTCCTTGGCTTTTTAATGTGAAATAAAAAAATGCAAACAATAGGCTGTGGGTTCAAAATGCCAACTTAAAAGCGAAGCTCGCATAAGAGCTGTGTATAACATCCGCCTGATGCTTGATATACACAGAGTTATGAACATTATCCCGGTACCTTGAACCAATTGATATGATTTCTCCCCGATGAACAAGCAAGTTATCCAGCGTTTGTGGATGAATGTGGAGAAGTACAAGGCCATACTGCGGATAAATTGACATGTAAGCGAGTTATCCCCATCCACATAACCGTACAACTTCGATCGAGCATTAAGTTATCCACGCATGTGTTGTTATCTCTGCTATTCCTGATCTCGTACTTGTTTATAGTATTGATTGGGCGACAAGCCTACGTATTTCTTGAACAATTTACTGAAATAGAAAGGATCGTCAAGACCGGTTAAGTAACCAATCTCGCCGAAGCTGAGGTGAGTCGCTTCAATTAACTCTTTGGCATGATTGATGCGAACCTGGTTCACGTAGCGCATGATCGTGTGTCCCGTCAGCTTGGTGAACACCCGATTGATGTAATCATAGTTGCATTCGAAGCGCTGCTCGATATCCGAGCTGGTGATCTTCTCAGCATAATGCTCATGGATGTAATCTAGGAGCGCGTGTACCTTCATGTAGGATTTGGTGTGAGGATTATTCCGCTCAAGTTCGTCAAACAGACTTTCCCGAGACAGTTCGATCAGCATCTCCATGAACTTAAGGGCTGTGAGACTGCGGTTAAAGTGTTTGCGCCTGTATAATTGCAGCATCTCGCTTAGGGCACGGTACATATGATGCAGGCTTTTCTTCTGGTTTAGCGTATAGACTTTGGGGAAATAAAGTTGTCTGTTGTCATAGCCTGAAGCAGGACTGCTGTTACTGCCTATCATCCACTGTTTAGCAAGTAAGGATGAGGAACGCTCGGCAGCTGGGTGGACATCCGGGTGCTCAAAGTGAATATAGTAATAGTCGCAGGGATGCTTGCGAGTACCTTCGTGCTCCAGATGAGGTTCCAGTACGAGCATATCACCCTTCCTCAGCACATAGTCGACACCGTTCTCGCGCATGTGGAGCTCACCGCTCTTAACGAAATAAAGAACGCATTCGTGGGTGGTGCGCTTAAAGTGAATCCAGGGATTCTTGTAGGAGACAAACCCCATTAACTTGATTCGGGGGACATAATCTGCGTTCATGGATAGCATGAAATACACCTCTCGATAAACTGACATGAAGTCGCTTTTGTACAAAAAGAGTAACTTTCACACATTCCCGTTCATTGTAACACAGCCTATACTTGTGAGGAATTGACATGAAGGCGGTTGGGAAATACCAGATCGTTGATAAACAAGGAGGATACGACCATTGGCTAAACTGAATGTTACCGTATGGAATGAATATCGACATGAGAGACATAACGAAGCTATTGCCCAAATATATCCGCAAGGGATTCACCAGACGATTGCCGGCTTTCTGGAACCAGGGGAAGAATTTAATGTACGGACGGCGGTATTGGACGATCCTGATCATGGCTTAACGGATGATGTGCTTGCGTCGACGGATGTGCTGCTTTGGTGGGGGCACGTCGCGCACGGCGAAGTCAGGGACGATATCGTGGAAAAAGTACGTCAGCGCGTGCTGGACGGAATGGGCCTGATCGTATTGCATTCCGGCCATGCCTCAAAGATCTTCCAGCGCCTGCTTGGTACGAATACCGGCGCATTGAAATGGCGGGATGACGGCGAGAAGGAGCGTCTGTGGGTCATCGATGCTACGCATCCGATCGTGGAAGGTCTCGGCGAATATATTGAGATTCCGCAAGAGGAGATGTACGGGGAGCGATTTGAGATACCAGCACCGGATGAACTGGTGTTCATCTCGTGGTTCGAAGGCGGCGAGGTGTTCCGCAGCGGCTGTTGTTACAAGCGGGGGCGCGGCAAGGTGTTTTATTTCAGACCGGGCCACGAAGCTTTCCCTACCTATCATCAACCGGAGATTCAACAAGTCATCACCAATGCCGTTCGTTGGGCAGCACCGGTTCAAGGTGCCAAAGTTTCTTACGGTCGGGTATCCCCTCTGGAATTAGTCAATAATCGATAAGAATAAGACGCATCCTCATGAGCGGTTGTTTTTGGGGATGCGTTTTTTTTGCGCATGGTCACGCTTCTCGAAATTTAATTCGGAACACTGTATAATGAACCCAATTCAAAATATGCAAAGTGGGTTAAATCATGGATCAAGAGAAACAGCGCCTCAGCATCGAGGCGGCAAGGTTATATTATATGTCGGATTTCAGCCAGCAAGAGATTGCGGCGAGATTAGGAGTCTCAAGGCCGACGGTTTCAAGGCTGTTGCAGCATGCCAAAGAGCAGGGGTATGTACAGATTCAGATCGTTGATCCGCTTGAGGATCTGGATGCGCTGGGCGAGCAAGTGCAGAAGAAGTACAACTTGGAGCAGGTATTGGTTAGTTATTCGCCTGCCAATGAATATCGTGAGATTCAGAAGCATATTAGCAAAAAGGCCGCAGGCTACTTGCATGAGACCGTGCAGGATTCGGATATAATCGGAGTGACTTGGGGGACGACGATGCATGCCGTCGCACGGGAACTGCAACCTAAACCTGTTCGCGGTGTAGAGGTTGTGCAGCTCAAGGGCGGGGTCAGTCAATCCCATATTAACACCTATGCAGCAGAGACGGTCCACCTGTTCGCTGAAGCATACCATACGATGGCGAGGTATTTACCGCTGCCCGTCATCTTTGATACCGTGGAATTGAAAGAGATGGTGGAGCGAGATCGGCACATCCAGCGGATTATTGAGCTTGGCAAGCAGGCGAACATCGCTATTTTTACGGTGGGGACCGTTCATGAGGATGCATTGCTATTCAGACTCGGTTATCTTAGTGAGCAAGAACAGCGATTGCTGCAGGAACAAGGCGCAGGTGATATCTGTTCCCGATTCTTTGACGCGGCAGGCAAGGTATGCAGCGAAGATATCAACAATCGGACGATCGGAATCAATCTCGAGGAGCTGAGATTGAAGGAGAAATCGATCCTTGTAGCCGGTGGCGTGTTGAAGCAGGATGCAATCCGGGCGGCGCTGATCGGTAAATATGCCAATATTCTCGTGACGGATCAGTATACGGCGCAGGCATTGCTGCAAGAGTTCTAGATATCAGTTACATTTCCATAATGGTTGTGAGGCACCTCCATGTGATTTTTTCTGATGGATAAGGTGTCTTTTTTTTGCTGTGTGTAGGTTTGAAAGCCAGGGAATTGCTTGTTTATGTTTAATCGAAACGGGTATAGAGCATAGTAAATAAGATTCTGCCTTTAGATGAAAAAATTGGGGCGTCACTAGCCTGAACATAATTTCAACATTGGTTTTACATGTGTTCAAGCCTGTGATATGCTGAGTTTCGTCAGAACTATTTTTGGATAAAATACAACCCAATTCTCATGTCGAGGAGTGTAAAAAAGAATGAATATAGCAGGATTGATTGATCACACATTATTGAAGGCGGATGCAACGGAGGCTGAGATCAAGAAGCTTACGGAGGAAGCCAAGCAATACGAGTTTGCTTCCGTATGCGTGAACCCTACGTGGGTATCTTATTGCGCGGAACAATTGGCTGGTACCACGGTGAAGGTTTGTACCGTTATTGGCTTTCCACTTGGAGCTTCGACTTCGGCTGTGAAGGCGTTTGAAGCGAAGGACGCGATAAGCAACGGCGCCACGGAAGTGGATATGGTCATTAACATCGGTGCTTTGAAGGATCGTAAGGATGAGCTTGTATTGAAAGACGTCCAGGCGGTAGTAGAAGCGGCTAAAGGAAAAGCCTTGGTCAAGGTGATCATCGAGACAAGTCTGCTTAATGAAGAAGAGAAGGTGCGCGCATCGCAATTGTCTGTGAAAGCCGGAGCGGACTTTGTTAAGACTTCGACCGGATTCTCCACAGGCGGAGCCACTGTCGAAGACGTGGCCTTGATGAGACAAACCGTTGGCGAGCACACAGGTGTTAAAGCCTCTGGCGGGGTGCGCAGCAAAGAAGATATGGTACGCATGGTCGAAGCGGGAGCTACTCGCATCGGAGCCAGTTCCGGCGTGAAAATTATGGAGGGTGGCCAATCGTCGTCATCGTATTAAAGATTTCATGGATGGTCTGAACCTGAACTGAAAGTTAGAGTTGAACAATTATCTTCGTGAATATAACGACACATCTATGGGGGAACTGCGACGATGAAATTTATAATCGCCATACTAGGTCTGTTGGTCGTATTTGGACTGGCATTCTTGATCAGTAACGATAAACGCAATATCCGTTACCGTCCGCTGGCTGTTATGATTGTGCTTCAGCTCATTCTCGGATTCATACTGCTGAATACGAGTGTTGGTGAGTATCTTGTATTAGGGATCGCGAATACGTTTGAGGCACTGCTCGACTACGCTGGTGCAGGGATCGAATTCGTATTCGGTGGCGTTGTTAACGAAGGGGCCAACCCATTCTTCCTGAACGTGCTGCTGCCTATCGTTTTTATCTCGGCATTGATCGGGATACTTCAATATATTAAGGTGCTGCCGATTATTGTTCGATATATTGGGCTTGTCTTGAGCAAGGTTAACGGCATGGGCAAGCTGGAGTCTTACAATGCGGTGGCTTCGGCCATTCTGGGTCAGTCCGAGGTGTTCATCTCGGTGAAAAAGCAGATTGCGTTAATACCGAAACACCGGATGTATACCCTCTGCGCATCCGCCATGTCTACCGTCTCGATGTCGATTGTCGGTGCGTACATGACGATGATCGAACCGCGATACGTCGTTACCGCACTGGTGCTGAACCTGTTCGGTGGTTTCATCATCGCTTCGATCGTGAACCCATACAAGGTTTCGAAGGAAGAGGATATACTCGAAGTTCAGGAAGAGGAGAAGCAGTCCTTCTTCGAGATGCTCGGCGAGTACATCATGGATGGATTCAAGGTGGCGATTACGGTCGCAGCGATGCTTCTCGGTTTCGTTGCTTTGATTGCCATGATCAACGGCCTGTTCGATTTGGCCTTCGGATTCACGTTTCAGGAGATGCTGGGCTTTATTTTTGCTCCTTTTGCTTTTGTTATGGGGGTCCCATGGAGCGAAGCTGTCGATGCCGGCAGCATCATGGCGACGAAGCTTGTATCGAATGAATTTGTGGCGATGCTGGATTTGGCCAATTTCACAAACATGTCCGAACGTACGATGGGTATCGTCTCGGTATTCCTGGTTTCGTTTGCGAACTTCTCGTCCATCGGTATCATCTCCGGTGCCGTGAAGGGATTGAATGAGAAACAAGGGAATGTCGTGGCACGTTTCGGCTTGAAGCTGCTCTATGGCGCAACACTCGTAAGCGTATTGTCTGCAACGATTGCAGGTTTGTTCCTCTAAGGAGTAAAGTGTTATAGGAAACATACAAGCGAGAGTATTGATATGTTGATGATTTAATCATGTATAAGAGGGGAGTACGTATATGGAACGTTTTAACCGAATCCATCTCGTTGTACTGGACTCTGTCGGAATCGGCGAAGCGCCGGATGCGGCTGATTTTGATGACGTAGGGTCAGATACGCTTGGGCACATCGCTGGCGCAACCGGAGGGCTGCATATGCCGAATATGGCAGCGCTCGGCCTCTCCAACATACGAGAGATCGAAGGTGTGCCGGTTGCCGACAAGCCTCGATCGTATTATACGAAGATGCAGGAAGCTTCGAACGGCAAAGACACGATGACAGGCCATTGGGAGATTATGGGGCTGTACATCGATACGCCATTCCGAGTGTTTCCGGATGGTTTTCCGGATGAACTCATTCAGCGTATCGAGGAGAAGACGGGACGTAAGGTTATCGGGAATAAACCTGCGAGTGGTACGGAGATCATTGAGGAGCTTGGGGAAGAACATGTGAACACAGGAGCCCTGATCATCTACACCTCTGCAGACTCGGTTCTCCAGATTGCCGCTCATGAGGATATCGTTCCGCTGCAAGAGCTGTATGATATCTGCGAGTTCTGCCGCGAAATCACCCTGGAAGATCCGTATATGCTCGGCCGGATTATTGCCAGACCGTTCATTGGCCAAGTCGGCAGCTTTAAACGCACGGCCAATCGCCATGATTATGCCTTGAAGCCGTTTGGACGCACCACCATGAACGAGATGAAGGATGCTGGACTTGATGTCATTGCGCTTGGCAAAATCTCCGACATTTATGACGGAGAAGGCATCACGAAAGCGGTTCGAACCGTGTCCAATATGGATGGCATGGATAAACTGCTGCAGACCCTGGACGAATCTTTTACAGGTCTCAGCTTCCTGAACCTGGTCGATTTTGATGCGGTGTATGGACATCGCCGCGATCCGAAGGGCTATGGGCAGGCACTGGAGGATTATGACCAACGACTTCCTGAAGTGCTGGAGAAAATGACGAGCGACGACCTGCTGATTATTACGGCCGATCACGGGAACGATCCAACCTATAAGGGCACGGACCATACTCGCGAATATGTACCGCTGCTCGTTTATTCGCCACGATTTACGGAAGGCAAAGAATTGCCGCTGCGGAAGACGTTCGCCGATATCGGCGCCACCGTTGCCGAGAATTTCGGTGTGAAGCTGCCGGTTCACGGCACAAGCTTTTGGAATGAATTGAAATCATAATTCGAGTTCAGTGGAGGAATGGGATATGAGCACACATATTGGAGCGAAACCAGGGGATATTGCGGAATCGATTCTGCTGCCGGGCGATCCGCTGCGGGCTAAGTTTATCGCCGAGACCTATCTGGAGGACGTGACTTGCTATAACGAAGTGCGCGGCATGCTCGGATTTACTGGAACCTATAAAGGCAAGCGTGTATCCGTACAAGGATCAGGAATGGGCGTTCCTTCGATTGCCATTTATGTCAATGAACTCATTTCGGACTATGGCGTGAAAAATTTGTTCCGCGTAGGTACTTGCGGCGCGATGCAGAAGGACGTACATGTGCGTGACGTCATATTGGCGCAAGCGGCATGTTCTGATTCCGGCATGAATCGTCATCATTTCAATGGCTATGACTTCTCTCCGATTGCAAGCTTTCCGCTCTTGCTTGGTGCTTACGAGCGTGGTAAGGACAAGGGATTGAAGATGCACGTCGGCAATGTGTTTACGTCCGATGTGTTCTATCGCGAAGATAAATCCGTCGTAGAGAAACTGATGCAGCACGGCGTTCTTGGCGTGGAGATGGAGACAACGGCACTGTACACGATTGCAGCCCGATTCGGTGTGAACGCTCTTACGATATTGACGGTAAGCGATCATCTGCTGACTGGTGAAGAAACCTCGTCCGAGGAGCGTCAAACGACGTTTAACGACATGATGGAAGTGGCGCTAGATACGGCCATTTCGCTGTAATCAAGATTTAGAAGCAACACATCATCGCAAACGTGAGGAGAATATACGATGAGAATGGTTGACATCATTGCGAAGAAACGCGACGGCAAGGAACTGACAACAGAAGAGATCCATTTTTTCATCCAGGGATACACCCAAGGCGACATTCCTGACTATCAAGCGAGTGCCATGAATATGGCGATCTATTTTCAGGATATGACGGACCGGGAACGGGCGGATCTAACGATGGCGATGGTGGAATCCGGTGAAACCATTGATCTGTCCGCAATTGAAGGGGTCAAGGTGGATAAGCATTCCACTGGCGGAGTGGGAGATACCACGACGCTTGCCTTGGCTCCACTCGTAGCCGCTCTCGATATTCCCGTTGCGAAGATGTCTGGACGCGGACTCGGTCATACAGGCGGGACGATTGATAAGCTGGAGTCCATTGCGGGCTTTCATGTGGAGATCACCAAGGACGAGTTCGTGAAGCTGGTGAATGAGCATAAGATCGCGGTAATCGGTCAGACGGGAAATCTTACACCGGCGGATAAGAAACTGTATGCGCTGCGGGATGTGACGGCAACGGTGAACTCGATTCCGCTCATCGCCAGCTCGATTATGAGTAAGAAGATTGCCGCTGGATCCGATGCGATCGTATTAGACGTGAAGACTGGGTCAGGCGCGTTTATGAAAACCGTAGAGGACGCCAAGGAATTGGCGCATGCCATGGTTAGCATCGGCAACAACGTCGGCCGGAAGACGATGGCCGTCATCTCCGACATGAGTCAGCCCCTGGGGGCAGCCATCGGCAATTCACTCGAAGTGCGCGAGGCGATTGATACGCTTCGCGGCGAGGGACCTAAGGACCTGGAAGAGCTGTGCCTTGCACTTGGCAGACAAATGGTCTTCCTTGCGCAGAAGGCCGACTCGCTAGAAGATGCGGAGAAAATGCTGAAGGAAGTCATTCGAAACGGCAAGGCGCTGGATAAGTTCAAGGAATTCATCCAGAATCAAGGCGGTGATCCGTCTGTTGTCGATGACCCGAATCGTTTGCCGAAGGCACAGTACCTGATCGAATTACCGGCACAACAGGATGGCGTAGTAGCCGAACTGATTGCCGATGAGATTGGTACCGCTGCGATGCTGCTCGGTGCAGGACGTGCGACGAAAGAGTCAGAGATCGACCTGGCAGTGGGCCTCATGCTGAACAAGAAGATTGGCGACTCTGTGAAGAAGGGCGACTCACTCGTCACAATTCACGCTAATCGTGAGAACGTCGATGACGTGAAACAGAAGCTGTATGAAAGCATCCGAATTGCTGACCATGCAGAAGCACCAATTCTCATCTATGACATTGTAACTGAATAATATATGGAATCGATAAGGCTCTCCCCTGGTAAGTGAAGTACATACCAGGGGAGGCCTTATTTGTGTTGCTTGAAGATAAAGGAGTTGCAAAGTTGTGAAGAAAGGTAGTAAATAAGAACTAATATAGGAATATAATCCCAATATAAAAGAATTATATGGTAAAATATCTACAATTTCTCTCCCCGGATAACCAGTACTCGTGGAGGAAGTGGAGAGAACAGGCGGCACAATGTCCCTAAGCAAGGGCGTAGGAAGGAGATCCGATACGGGAGTACATAGGTGTATATAAAATGAATACGAAGGAGAACTGGAATGAGGAGATATGCTAGAAGGAAAATGTTTAAGGCTGTGCTTGCCGTGTTCGTTGTTTCCATAGCGGCCGCAACGTTATCGATTACGAAGCCGGTGAGCGGTGCAGCAAAATTCAAGGATGTTCCTGCCAGCCACTGGGCTGTGAAGGCGATTGATTCGGCTGTAAGTCGGGGGTATTTCAAGGGGTATGCAGATGGAACGTTCAGACCCAACGCGAATATTACGCGGGCCGAGTTCGCGGCGTTAATGACAAGGGTCTCGAATAATTCCCTGGCCGAGGGAACGGGAGTCTTTAACGACTTAGCAGGCCATTGGGCGCAGTCGGCGGTACAAGAGGCGATGGCTATGGGATTCCTATCTACATCAGACTATCCGAACGGCTTCCAGGCAAGCAAGCCGTTGACTCGCAAAGAGATGGCAAAATGGATGTCATCGGGCCTTGCTGCCAAGAACGATAATTTCAAACAGGCGCTATTGGATACAAAAGATACCCTTGTGCCCGTCGCCGAATTTTATAAGGGCGGACTAGCCAAATCCGATTATCCTTACTTATCCGTTGTCCTGGGCACGGGCTTGATGACCGGTTATCCCGATGGGACGTTCGGACCGGATAAGATGACGACTCGCGCCGAGGTAGCAGCGATTCTCGCGCGATATTCAAACGTGCAGGACAAGAACCCGAGTCAGTACCGGGATCTGAATGAGATGAGAGAAGTCGGTTTGACGGGCACGAACCTTACATCGGCCACGCCGCATGTATACAGTGCCATTGCGGGCACGGATAAGATAGCTAGCTTTGATCGATTTGCCAATCAACCGTACACGATGATGTATAACCGGGGGACGATGACGGTGCACCGCATGATCGTGGCCGATGCAAGTTCGCCAGGCAGGTGAAGAATTTGTATGGGAAGATGTTTATTGATAAGGGGTTTAACTGGTCTGTTAGGGGAGATGCATATAATGTATTTCTCGAAGCTACTGTTATTCCAAACGATAGTACATCCCTTACAAATGAGGCTTTCATGTCCTCCACTCTCTATAATTTCACGCAAGGCAGAGGTTTTAAAAGCGGCACTATCACAAAATTTAACCTCAACGTTATTCCGGAATCCGACAATTTTATAAAGACAGGATTCTTTAAAAAGGATGTACCTAATCGTTTTTGGATGCATAGATTCTTGAATAGGGAATGGAAATCAGACCAAAATGGCGGGTCAATGGGGAAATTAAACACATTAACCTCATTTCGAATCCCGAATCCAGAGTAGTAGCAGGGAGAGTACGGGATGAAGAAATTCACTTCTTTCACTCTACCTTTGGTAGTGAGCTTATTATTATCCGTATTATTCGTCATACAGAATACAACGTATGCTGCACCAATCGCCGTGGTTAGTCCCGATCCAGAGGATATTACGCCCTTAAAGCCTCCCACGTTTCTTCCTGATGCCGCGAATGGACCTACTGCCTATCAGAAAAAGATCACAAAACTAGAAGGTCAGAGCAATTCAAATCCTGGAGTGTATTGGTATCAGATCGATGACGGAAGGTTCCGCGCAGATAGTTACCGAGCTCCAGGAGGGTATGTTCATGTCAACAATATCGGAACGGATTCCAATCCTTGGCCAGCTGTTGGTGAGGTTTATGACAAAATTGAGATGGCGAGAAACCCAATTTATAGGCCGAGTCAGTATGTGGATCATATAGGGACTTCTGTGCATTCCAATAATGTAGTAAATGAGATCATTGCTCAAGTAAAAACCGTAGAATTGCGTCAAGATGAAGAATCTGAGATTACTGCGCTAGAAATTACTGATCAAAAAACAGCTGTTCTGATTACTTCCAAAACAGGCAGGAAAGCAATGAGTTCAAATCTTTACAAGCAGTTCCGGCACGAAGATACCGGTTTGCCGAGATGGAGTCCTTCTTGCGGGTGTTTTCTTCCATATACCAAGTATATGACGGCCTACTATACGCCACTAAATATATACTGGCGAGCGAGGCCATTGAGCAGAAGAAAATGGAGGTGAAAGGCAAGGCCACGCTTCGAATCGGAGAGGAAGCTAACTTGCAGGCTCTCGTAGCGACGATGGCTCCCGGATCGAGCGACTATGGCAATCCGGTTAACGTTGCGACACGGGCGAGTGAGACGGAATGGAGAACGAATTCCGTGGCAACCGTATCCGTCAATAACAGTGGACGTGTCACAGGGGAACGCAAAGGTACGGCACGGATAAGCGCCATCTGGAGTAAGGATGGGTATCAACTGACCGCGTCCATCACCATCATAGTAGATGAGAATGGGAGTACCCCGCCGCCTCCAGACCCTTCTACCGCTTCATGCACCGCACCCACACCCGGTCAAGCCCTCAACGGGCGGTACATGGACCCGGTCGTCACGGCCCGCATCCTAGCGGATCAGCGCGGAAGCGAACGCTTTGATGTGCTGCAAGGCATCCCGACCTCCGAGAGCTTGTACGGCAACATTATTGCGCGGAACTACCTCTTTCAGCATACCTTTGTCAACATGAGCGGGGTCTGCACGTTCGAAGTCAACATCGAGAAGACTTGGACCCTCAGCTGGGATCCCGGGCAGGAAGGACCGGAAGGTCCGGACGGGAATCCAACCACGATTCCGGACCCCCAAACCGAGGAAGAAACCGTCACCGAGCGCTACACCGTACAGCGACCTTACTCCTATTGGGTGATCGATAACTTGGAAATCTACCGCATCCAGCAAGGCGTACTGCGAAATTATGCACTGCCCGGTGAACAGATCACCATCACGCCGCAGGGCTATCAGCCACCGTCGTACAGCACAAACCGCTCCGGGGCCTTCTATCC
>NZ_BAZR01000025.1 GCF_001315105.1 Paenibacillus sp. JCM 10914
GGGAATCAATCTCTGTAACTGCATACAAGTTATGATGGAGAGATACCCAAGTGGCTATAAGGGGACCCTCTGCTAAGGGGTTAGACTGCGTAAGCGGTGCGAGGGTTCGAATCCCTCTCTCTCCGCCATTTATATTAACTTGAATGCAATAGGTTTATATGGCGGTGTAGCTCAGCTGGCTAGAGCGTACGGTTCATACCCGTGAGGTCGGGGGTTCGATCCCCTCCGCCGCTACCATACATACCTGGAGCTTAGCTCAGCTGGGAGAGCATCTGCCTTACAAGCAGAGGGTCGGGGTTCGAACCCCTCAGCCTCCACCATATTCATTTTCTTACCTTACACGCGCCGGTGTAGCTCAACTGGTAGAGCAACTGACTTGTAATCAGTAGGTTGGGGGTTCAAGTCCTCTCGCCGGCACCATTTTTACTTAATAATGCGGAACTGTGGTGTAGAGGCCTAACATGCCTGCCTGTCACGCAGGAGATCGCGGGTTCGAATCCCGTCAGTTCCGCCATTATTTCTTATTGGAATAAAAGTGATTGGTTTTCCACAGATTAAAGTGGGAAGTGTTACACTCCGCACTTTATTTTTATGTTAATTACATAAGGCTCGGTAGCTCAGTCGGTAGAGCAGAGGACTGAAAATCCTCGTGTCGGCGGTTCGATTCCGTCCCGAGCCACCTTTATATTCTGGAGGATTAGCGAAGTGGCCAAACGCAGCAGACTGTAAATCTGTTCTCGTCCGAGTTCGGTGGTTCGAATCCATCATCCTCCACCAGTTGTAAGAGCCATTAGCTCAGTTGGTAGAGCACCTGACTTTTAATCAGGGTGTCGAAGGTTCGAGTCCTTCATGGCTCATCCGATAAAGTCGTCAACGATGTTGACGGCTTTTTTGTTTTTTTACATTCGTGATGAATTATCGATTACAAGGATTGTTATGCTAAAATAAGAAAAAACGATAAAGTGGTGGAGTCATCAATGGTGGAAATGGAGCAGATCGTTCAGAAGTTGGAGAGCACCCTTGGCATAACACTCGCGTTAAAAACATTGAATGAGCAGGAACGAGCTGCCCTAGAGATGTCAGGACATCAGCTACCCATGATAGCTCCTGGAGCGACCTATAATGAAGTGCCATTAGATGAAATTTGGATTCCGATTAGTAGTGATCGGCCCCAGAAGGTGATTGTCGCTGATCGTAATCAGCTAACCGATTCGGAAATCAAATTAATTGATTTATGGTTGTCGAGCATTCAAGGCTCTACCCCAAGTACGATGTTCAGAAGCACCGGTAAAGGCGATGAGGAACGGAGAGCGCAAGCATTAGGCACTTGGATCAAAGAGCGCCTGCAGGCTGGAGAAGTGCTTGCTGAACTGCCAGAAGAGCTGTTGCTAAGATCTAGCCTGACTGAGACGATGATTCCGTTTCTATTAATTAATGAGAGCGAGCATGCACCCACTCCGAGTTATAAGGCGCTGCATCGATTATTGGACAGTTACTTTGACGGGGAGATCGTTCTGGTCCCTTTAATGGAGAAGGAATGGCTTGTGCTTGCAAAGCAAGAGCTTCTGGATGGTATTACAACGGATGATAAAGATGATACTCCGGCAGAAGGAGAGCAAGATTTGTTATCTCTGTTCTGTATGGGATTATACGAGCTTATCTCTACCGAGTGGGTAGGGGATTTCCATATATCAGCGATTCCGGCTGTCAATGCGTTACACACCTTACCCCAAACGGTAAGTATGCTGCAAGAGACGATGACCATCGGCCGTACGTTTCAGATGAAGGAGCATATTCATTTATCGACCGGGCTGCACCTGGAGCGACTGGTGTTTAGTATACCTGAGTATCAGCGTAATCAATTTTTAAGAGAATATGCGGCAGGGCATACCGATCTGTTTGAGGATAGTGAAACCTTGTCCACACTGGAGTCCTTCTTTGAACTAGATTGTAATGTGAGTGAGACGGCCAAACATTTATATATTCACCGCAACACTTTGCTATACCGTCTGGATAAGATCAAACAAGAGACGGGGCTTGATGTTCGAAGCTTCAGTGATGCGGTATTAGTGAAAATAACACTTCTATTGTATAAAGTGACGAAAAGGAAGTAGGTTTTTTGTGCAGATTGTGTATAGCAAGTCAGATGCCCATAGGGTAAGATAAGACTATAATTTGTATTCGATTTCATAACATACCTATGAGGGGGCAAATGCACATGGCTGGTGTACGCTTAGAGCATATTTACAAGAAGTATGCAGGTGCGGATAAAGCAACTGTAATTGACGTTAATCTGGATATCAAAGATAAAGAGTTTCTGGTATTGGTAGGTCCTTCCGGTTGCGGTAAGTCTACAACACTTCGTATGATCGCAGGTCTTGAGGAAATTTCCGAAGGTAAGCTTTACATTGGTGACCGCGTAGTTAACGATGTAGCTCCTAAAGACCGTGACATCGCGATGGTATTCCAATCTTACGCTTTGTATCCACATATGAACGTATATCAGAACATGGCATTTGGTTTGAAACTCCGTAAAGTGAAAAAAGACGAAATCGATAAACGTGTACGTGAAGCAGCTAGAATTCTGGATATCGAGCATTTGCTTGAGCGTAAGCCGAAAGCTCTTTCCGGTGGTCAGCGTCAGCGTGTTGCCTTGGGTCGTGCGATTGTCCGTGATCCACAAGTCTTCTTGATGGATGAGCCGCTCTCCAACTTGGATGCGAAACTTCGCGGTCAGATGCGTGCTGAGATTACCAAGCTGGTTAAACGTCTTGAAACCACTTGTATCTACGTAACACATGACCAGACAGAGGCAATGACGATGGGTGACCGTATCGTTGTTATGCAAGACGGTATCATTCAACAAGCCGATTCCCCAGAACAGCTCTACAATAGTCCAAACAACTTGTTCGTTGCTGGTTTTATTGGTTCCCCAACCATGAACTTCATCAACGGCACATTGTCTGAGCAAAATGGCGGCGTGTACTTCACTTCCGAAGGCTTGAACGTTCAAGTTCCAGGCGGTAAAGCACAACTGTTGAAGAACAAGTCCTTGATCGGTAAGGAAGTAATTATGGGTGTTCGTCCAGAGGACATTCACGAAGAGCCAGTATTCCTGGAAGCTTCCCCGAACACGATCTTCAACGCTAAAGTTGACGTAACTGAGAACCTCGGTCACGAAATGCTCTTGTACCTGAGTGGTCTTGGCACAGATACGGTTATCGGTCGTGTAGATGGACGTTCTACTACACGTGAAGGCGACAACGTGAAGTTGGCGCTCGACATGAACAAAGTTCATATCTTTGACAAAGAGTCCGAGTTGAACGTATTGATCGAAGACTAAAACCTATAAAGCCTCGGCTTTCTCTTGAAAACCGCCCCGTCAAGGGCGGTTTTTTGTAGGAGAAGGGATGGCTGTGACATGGCGCGGCTGAAGTTGGAAGGAAAGAATTGGTGGTTCAGAATTGCATTCATTAGGGATTTTCGATAAGATAAGCACAAAGCAAGGCATACATAATTCAGGGCTCGCGATGAGCAGACAAGCAATAAATCATCAAAGATGAGCCGTAAGCGGCTCTGTTGTGATGTCAACATACAACAGAAGAAGAGAGGTAAGACCATGGCCAAGAAAGTGAGAGTGTCCGAACTGGTCCAACACTTCCAATTGGAGGTCATTTCGGGCGGGGAAGGCTTGAAGCGCCAGATTACAACGGATGATCTGAATCGTCCGGGATTGGAAATGGCCGGTTATTTTGAATACCATCCCCGTGAACGTGTTCAGCTTCTGGGACGTACGGAGCTTGCCTTTTTCGGAATGCTGAAGCCAGAAGAACGTAAAGAGCGAATGAACAGTTTATGTACGGAAGAGACACCGTGTATCGTCGTTACACGCTCTTTGGAAGTGCCGGAAGAGTTAATCGAAGTCAGCAATGAGAAGGGGCTGCCCGTGCTTCGCAGCAGCATGGCGACGACCATTCTTACAAGCCGGTTTACGAGTTATCTGGAACGTAAATTAGCGCCTACAACGACCATACATGGGGTTCTGTGTGACGTTTATGGTGTAGGTATGCTGATTACGGGCACAAGTGGTATAGGCAAGAGCGAGACCGCTTTAGAACTTGTGAAGCGTGGCCATCGTCTGATTGCAGATGATGCGGTTGAGATTCGTCAAACGTCTGATTTTCAGCTTCATGGCACAGCGCCAGAGCTGATCCGCCACTTGCTTGAGATTCGCGGGGTAGGCATTATCAATGTCATGACGTTATTTGGCGCGGGTGCCGTGCGGAATAATAAACGAATCACGCTTGTGGTCCGACTGGAAGCTTGGCAGCAGGACAAACAATATGATCGTCTGGGATTGGATGAGGAACGAACACGCATCATTGAGACCGATATTCCTCTGGTAACGATTCCGGTTCGCCCAGGACGTAACCTTGCCGTTATTATTGAGGTCGCAGCGATGAATTACCGGCTGAAGCAGATGGGGCTGAATGCTGCATTACAATTCACGAATAAATTAACGGCAACGATTAATGAAGATATGGACGATCTGGATTAATGAGGGGGGCTTATAAGTGATACAGACATTGCTCATCGATCCGGTGGCATTCTCCATCGGCTCGCTGCGTGTTCATTGGTACGGCTTGATTCTGGGTCTTGGTGCCCTAGCAGGTCTTCTGCTGGCTATTCGCGAGGGGAAACGCTTCGGCATACCACAGGAGTTCTTCATGGATTTGCTTCTGCTTGGTGTACCTTCGGCCATCATCGGGGCGCGTATTTATTATGTAGCCTTTAAATGGGAAGACTACAAGGATAATTTCTGGGATGTATTCAAAATATGGGAGGGTGGCATCGCCATCTTTGGTGCCCTGATTGGTGCCATCATCTGTGCATTAATCTATGTACGCAGAAAAGGGTACAACTTCTGGCGTATTGCCGATATTTGCGCACCATCCTTGTTGGCTGGACAGATTATCGGTCGCTGGGGCAACTTCGTCAACCAGGAGGCATACGGTGGTCCGGTTGAAGAATCGTTCTTACGCGGTATGCATTTACCTGATTTCATTATTAATCAAATGAATGTGCAGGGTGTGCTTCATCACCCAACGTTCTTATATGAATCGCTATGGAACTTAGTCGGCATCATTCTGCTGTTTGTTATCCGCAGACAGAAATTCTTGCGGGCAGGCGAACTGTTTATCGGCTATTTCATCTGGTACTCGATTGGCCGTTTCTTCATCGAAGCCGTACGGACAGATAGTTTGGCATTCCAAGGCTCTGCCGGTCTAGCCGATTTCATTAATAATACGTTATGGGCGCCAATGTCCTGGATGGGCTTCGAATTGGGTCATCTCGATCCGGCCTATGGTAATATTCGAATATCGCAGTTATTATCGGTATTGTTCGTCATTGCGGGCATCGTGTTGATCATTGTACGTAGAGTAACTGGCCGCGCAAACGTTCGTTATCTGGATCCGATCGTGTCCACCAAGACCGGATCAGAGCCAACGCCTGAGGCAGATTTGCACACAAAAGCGGCACCCGTGATTAAGAAGGAGCGAAAGTCTCAAGCAGACAAGGTGGAAGAACCAAGCACCAAGACTCCGAATAAGGATAATAAGCAAGAGTCGGTATCTTCCCAGTCGGATCAAGCGACAGGAACCCCAGCGGATACGGAGGACAAAAAGGAGTAGTGCAGCATGATAGAAACCGTATTGTTCGATTTGGACGGAACGATTATTGATACGAATGAGCTGATTATTTCTTCATTCCTACATGTATTTGAGCAGCATACATCAGGGTCATTGACGAGAGAGCAAATCATCCGCATATGGGAACCACGCTGGAGCAGCAATTGCAGGCTTTCTCAGGAGCGCAGGATGTAAGTGATTTCGTTCGGGCGTATCGCTCCTTCAATTCATCTCATCATGATGAGATGGTTCGGACATTTCCGCATGTCCATGAGGTAGTGAAACGTCTGCATGATCACGGACTTGTAATGGGGATTGTAACCACGAAAATACGCCCGTCCACGATGATGACACTCGAGAAGTACGATCTGGAGCGTTATATGTCTACGGTGATTACAGTGAGCGATGTTGAGCATCCGAAACCGCATCCCGAGCCTGTACTTTCGGCCGTGGAGCGGCTCGGCGCCAACCTTGAAACGACATTGATGATTGGCGACAGTCCGGTCGATGTCCAGTCTGCTAAAGCAGCAGGTGTTCAAGCGGCTGCGGTCGCTTGGTCGCTGAAGGGCGAGCAGAAACTCAGGGAGTATGAACCGGACTATATTTTGCACGATATGAGAGATCTCTACGCAATCGTAGGACTTCCAGAGGAATAGGAGTTTTGGCAGGATGGCCAGAAAGTTAGACCGTTACCCTGTAGAAGGGCCCAACGCACTGTGGCAAATCTATCAAACGGTAAGTCCGTTTAAAGGCGTTAAGAACTTCATCTTTATCCAGCTTGCGCGTTATTGTCCGATCCTGCCGATGAAGAACTGGATCTATCGCCGTATGCTTGGGATGAAGGTGGGGCGCCATTCGGCGTTTGGATTGATGGTTATGGTTGATGTTTTTTTTCCGGAGAAGATTACGGTTGGGGAAAATTCCGTGATCGGATATAACACCACGATTCTCGCTCATGAATATCTGATCAAGGAATATCGTCTTGGGGAGGTCATCATTGGCGAGAACGTGCTGATTGGCGCAAATTCCACCATTTTGCCAGGTGTAACGATAGGAGACGGGGCTGTTGTTGCTGCGGGGTCTGTTGTACATAAGGATGTGGCGCCGGGCGTCTTTGTGGGCGGAAATCCACTAAGAGAACTCGGCAGGGCTAAGGCGGAAAGTGAGTCAAATTGAGGCAATATGACATAATCGGTTCTCAATCTACATGATTTCATGTAAAATGAGTAGTACAGACAGTTACCAAGGAAAAACAGTCCCCCGGGTTTGATCCGCCTTGAGGGATTTTTTTTGCCCATTTGGGTTTAGGTTTAAACCGACTGTAAAGATCGTAACGTAACCAAAGGAGGCGACGCCCGCGATGAGTACAACGTTGAACAAGAAGGAACGGCTACCGCATCTCGATATATTCCGTGCGATGGCTATTCTCGGTGTGCTTCATGTGCATGCCACTTCATTCGCAACCGTAGCGGCCGTTGATTCGAGATTCTACTATATTATTAACTTTTTGAATATTTTCTTTAAATACGGAACGCCGTCTTTCATCTTTCTGAGCAGTTTCGTGTTGTTCTATAATTATTATGATCGGCCATTGACTAAGGATCTGATCAAGAACTTCTACAAACGCCGACTTTTGTACATTTTGCTACCTTATCTGCTGTTCTCCATCATCTATTTCTTTGTACGCATGTATCAGAACGGTCTGCTTAACAGCTCGTTTAATCTGTGGGAGAAGCTTCCTATATTCTTTGAACGTTTATGGGTGGGACAGAATTATACGCACTTATACTTTGTATTCATCAGCTTACAGTTCTATATTCTGTTTCCGATCTTCTTGAAGCTATTCAAATCCTCGCGATTTCTGGTGCGGTGGGCCGTACCGATTGGATTCCTGCTCCAGTGGGGATTCATTTTATATAACAAATTCGAGTTGCAGTACCAATATAAGGGGAGTTTGGCGATCTCCTATATCGCTTATTATTTCCTCGGCGCCTATTTGGCTATGCATTACGATAAGTTTAAAGCTTGGCTAAGCAATAACTGGAAGAAGCAAACGTCGCGTCAAAGAGTGGGCACAGTCGTCCTGTGGGTGGGCTGGCTTGCGATGGCCCTCTCCCATGTTCAGATTTGGTACAATCAACGACTGCACGGAACAAGTTATAATTCCTTGTTGTATGAGCTGCTGTGGAATATGCACACGATCTTCTCGGCTCTCGTACTGATGCAGCTGGCTAGCTGGCTGTACCAGAAGAACTGGAAGGTCATTGTAAAACCGCTGACCCGTATCGGTGAACTGTCTTTCGCGATATACCTGGTTCACCCATTGTGGTTATTCCTCTACCGGGAGCTAGATCCGAAATTGAATCCTGTCACGGATGATTACTTGATCTGGATCTACGGCGGCATGGTATCAGCCTTAATCGTCAGCGCGTTGGTGGTTCAGTTCCTCTTCCGCTGGATTCCAGGATCATGGATGCTGCTGGGCAGTGTTCCGCGTTCTCTGAAGCCTGCGCCTAAGAAGACATCATCCGATCAGAAGGATACGGTGGCGGGAGACAGCAAAAAGTCGGTAGACTTGTAACTCCGTCATAACCTTGTTACCATTTAATATAAATCGATAAAGCCGTCCGACAGGACGGCTTTTATTCACAGTTGCGACCATTGACGATAAGGTTATTTTCATGGTAATATAGCCAATATCCTTTAATTTATTAGCAAGTTAACACTTTAACTTAGTAAAGTATTATTATACAAATATGAGGTGTAACGTCATGTCTAAACCGAAGGGCTTTGAAAAACCGGCAGGTGTACGTGATTATCTCCCGCATGCCGTGACCAAGCTGCGCCGAATCGAGCGTGAAGTGCTGGCATGTATGGATCGATGGGGATACCGACAGATCATGACACCGACAATGGAATATTATGATACGGTTGGCGTAGCAAGTTCAACATCAGACCAAAAGTTGTTTAAATTACTCAATAAACGCGGTACGACGATGGTATTGCGCTCCGATCTGACTGCACCGATCGCACGTGTAATGTCCTCTCTATTGAAGGACGAACCACTGCCTGTGCGTTTATCTTATCATGCCAATGTATTTCGGGCCATCGAGGAGGAGGCCGGCAGAGAGGCCGAGTTCTTCCAGACCGGCGTGGAGCTCATTGGCGATGACTCGACGGAAGCAGATGCCGAGGTCATTGCGTTAGCGATCGAGTCTTTGCAGGCGGCTGGCGTGGAGCGATTCAAGATCGCCATGGGACATATGGGATATCTTAATGGTCTGCTCCAAGAGGTATTGCCTGACCGCACCTTAGATCAGGAGAATCTCAAGCAGGATCTGCTGAATCGCGACTATGTTGGTTATCGTAACACGATAGCCAGCCTCAGTCTGAACCAGGAGCAACAAGATCAATTAGAGGGCATATTGCGCCTGCGCGGTGGGAGCGAGATCGCCGAGCAGGCGCTGGAGATCACCTCCAACGAGTTAGCTCGAGCATCGATCGAGCATCTTCGTAAAGTATGGGAGGTCCTGGAGGCATACGATGTATCGGAGCATGTATTGCTCGATCTCACGATGCTGGGCGACTTCTCCTATTACACAGGGATGACGTTTGAAGGGTATGCAGCGGAGTTGGGTTCGCCAGTGGCAAGCGGTGGACGATATGATAAGCTGCTCCAACAGTTCGGGCGGGCTGTACCTGCCACCGGATTTGCGCTCAAGACGAATCGCATCTTGGATGGTGTGAAGGGTGAAGAGATCGCGGAAGATTTGCCGATATTAATCCGATATACTTCTTCCTTCCGAAAAGCTGGGTTGGCGAAGGCTGCGGAATTGCGAGCTCAAGGAAATAAGGTAATCACGTCCATTCTACGCGATTCATCGACTGATTCAGTTCAGGATGGGGAAGCCGTATCCGGCAGTCTGTTAAACAAAGGCTATCGCGAGGTTATTACATTGAAATAAATTCCCGAAGGGGCTAAGTCAGGAGGTTATGCAAGTGGCGGAAACGTTGAAAGTTGCCATGCCCAAAGGACGTATCTATAAAAAAGCATCTGCACTGTTCCGTTCAGCCGGGCTTCCCATTCCGTTCGATGTGGATGAGACGCGTAAGTTGGTGATTCCATTGCCAGAAGCAGGCATGGAATTCATACTCGCCAAACCGGTGGATGTGCCGACTTACGTGGAATACGGTGTCGCGGACATTGGAATCGTTGGTAAGGATGTCTTGATGGAGGACACCAAGGATGTTTATGAGCTGCTCGACCTTGGCATTGCGCGTTGTCGTATGTCCGTGATCGGATTACCGGACTGGAAACCGGGTATTCGGCAGCGGGTGGCTACGAAATATCCGAATGTAGCTTCGCAATACTTCCGTGAACAGGGGCAGCAGGTGGAAGTGGTGAAGCTGAATGGATCGATCGAGTTAGCACCGTTGATTGGATTAGCGGATCGGATCGTGGATATGGTGGAGACCGGGCAGACATTGAGGGAGAATGGCTTGGTTGAGATGACCAGCATCTTCGAGATTACGAGCCGGCTGATCGCTAATCGGGTAAGTTACCGGATGAAGAATGATGAAATTCAGGCGCTATGCGATCGGCTGCAGAAGGTCATTACGTCTGACCAGATACACATATAAGAGTACAGGGATAAGGGGGAGTTGTCCGTGAAGGTAGTATCGGCTAATGATTTTCAGTTGAATCGGGAGAGTGATTACGGCACGCAGGAGCAAATTCAAGTGGTCAAGGACATCGTGCATCGAGTACGAACCGAAGGGGATGTCGCCTTGCTTCATTATACGGAGCAGCTTGATCGTGTGACGTTGACTTCTGATCTGCTTCGTGTGACGCAAGCTGAGCTTAAGGCGGCTTACGATCATGTCGAGCCTTCCTTCGTGAAGGCGATTCGGGCTGCAGCGGAGAATGTCCGTTCCTTTCACTTGAAGCAGGTACGGAATTCATGGATGGATCTTCAGCCGGACGGCAGCATCTTGGGACAAATCATCCGCCCTTTAAAGCGGGTCGGTGTCTATGTCCCAGGAGGCAAAGCGGCGTATCCTTCCTCTGTCTTGATGAATGTGATCCCGGCTCAGGTTGCAGGCGTGCCAGAGATTGTGATGGTGACGCCTCCTTCCACGGGCGGAGAGCAAGGAATAAACCCGTACATATTGGTGGCTGCCGCCGAGGCTGGCGTTACGGAGATGTATAGGGTAGGCGGGGCTCAAGCGATCGCGGCACTGGCCTACGGTACGGACACGATCGCACCTGTCGATAAAATCTGCGGACCGGGTAATATCTACGTTGCACTAGCCAAACGGGAAGTATACGGGACGGTCAATATCGACAGCCTGGCAGGGCCAAGCGAAATTGCCGTGCTGGCCGATGACAGCGCAGAGGCGTCCTACATTGCGTCTGATTTGCTGTCCCAAGCAGAGCATGACGAATTAGCGTCAGCGATTTTGGTAACCTCCTCGCGCAAGCTGGGAGAAGCGGTAGCTGCCGAGGTGGAGCGCCAGCTTGAGCAGCTTCCTCGCCGAGATATCGCACGTGCATCCATCGACAGTTATGGTGCGGTCATCATTACAGAATCCCTCCGTGAAGGGATCGATGTCATTAACCGCTTGGCGCCGGAACATCTGGAGATTATGACCGAAGAGCCGATGGCCATCGTAGGCAGCATCGAGAACGCTGGAGCGATCTTCCTGGGTCCTTACAGCTCAGAGCCGGTTGGTGATTATTTTGCAGGTCCGAATCATATTATTCCGACCAACGGCACGGCAAGATTTGGTTCGCCTGTGGATGTGGACGATTTCATTAAGAAATCGAGCCTGATTTATTATAGTAAAGAGGCGTTAATGCGTGACGGCGAGCAGATTATGGAGCTGGCCCGCCGCGAGGGTCTGGAGGGTCATGCCAGGGCAATCGCGATTCGACTGGAGCAAGAGAGCTAAAGTCACACGAGTTCTCGATGTTACGCTTCGGAAGGAAAGAACATGTATAGGGGGTAATTTTGTGAGTAGCACGGAATTGACAGGGCGCACCGCGGGTGTAAGCCGTAGAACGAATGAGACAGATATTACGCTGAATTTCAATGTGGATGGAACAGGGGTTTCCGAACTGGAGACCGACGTGCCTTTCCTTAATCATATGCTGGATTTGTTCACGAAGCATGGCCATTTCGATCTCAGCGTAAAAGCCAAAGGCGATATCGAGATTGACGACCATCATACGGTCGAAGATATCGGGATTTGCCTCGGTCAGACGTTTCGCGAGGCGCTTGGCGACAAGAAGGGGATCAAGCGTTACGCCAGCGTATTCATACCGATGGATGAGGCGCTTGCTCAGGTAGTGGTGGATATCAGCAACCGGCCGCACTTCGAATACCGGGCTGAATATCCTTCACAGCAAGTGGGTTCTTTTCAGACAGAGCTCGTTCATGAATTTCTATGGAAGCTTGCCTTGGAGGCACGGATTACACTGCACGTCATTGTTCATTATGGCCACAATACGCACCATATGATCGAAGCGGTATTCAAAGCGCTTGGTCGTGCATTGGATGAAGCAACAAGCATCGATCCGCGTGTGACCGGCGTGCCGTCCACGAAGGGAGTGCTCTAGTTCATGGCGATTTCAATCGTGGATTACGGTATGGGCAATCTGCACAGCGTAACCAAGGCGGTGCAACGACTTGGCCATGAAGCGCTTGTCACGGGGGAGCGGGAGGAGATTCTGTCTGCAGACGGAATCATTCTCCCTGGTGTGGGCGCATTTGGGGATGCCATGGAACAACTGCGTGAGACTTCTCTTGATTCGGTCATGCAGGAAGCTGCGGATGCGGGCAAACCCCTGCTGGGAATTTGTCTTGGTATGCAGCTCTTGTTTAGCCGAAGTGAGGAGCATGGCAACCATGAGGGGCTGAATATCCTACCAGGATCGGTGGTACGGTTCAAGGAAGGTGACTATAAGGTGCCGCATATGGGCTGGAATTCGCTGCAGTTTGCGAAGCGGGAGCATCCGTTGTTTGCGGGGCTTGAGGAAGGCCATGTGTATTTTGTCCATTCGTATCATGTTCTTCCTGAGGCTAAGGCTGACTTGCTGGCGGTAACGGACTATGGCCAGCCAGTAACAGCTATCGTCGGCCGTGGTTCGGTATATGGGATGCAGTTCCATCCGGAGAAGAGCGGGGAGATGGGCATGAGCCTGCTGAACAATTTTCTATCTTTGACTTAAGTGCGTGAGTTTGATGAGGGAACGATCATATTATAAGAAGGAAAGTGGGAATGGGGATGTCCTCTTTTATCATATACCCGGCCATCGATATTCGTGGCGGTAAGTGCGTACGGCTTATACAAGGCGATTATAATCAAGAGACGGTCTATAATGACAATCCGGTAGAAGTGGCTAAATCATGGGAAGAGCAAGGAGGTCAGTTCATCCACTTGGTGGATCTGGACGGTGCCAAGGCGGGTCATCCCGTGAATGACGAACTCATCGGGCGGATTGCTGCCAGCGCGAACGTGCCTGTTCAGGTCGGAGGCGGTCTGCGGACGCTGGCGGATGTAGAGCGACTGCTAACACTTGGTGTGAGCCGGGTTATTATCGGAACGGCAGCGATTGAAGACCGTGCCTTCACGGAAGAGGTGCTGGGCAAGTACGGAGACAAGGTTGCCATCGGCATTGATGCGCGCAACGGCTACGTCGCTACGCGGGGCTGGCTCGAGACGTCTGAAGTCCAGGCGGAGATTCTGGCTCAAGAATTGGCAGCGAAAGGTGCGGAGACCTTCATCTTCACGGATATTTCCCGTGATGGCATGATGCAAGGGCCTAACGTTGAGGCCATTGTTTCACTTGCTAAAGCGAGTCGTCGATCGGTTATTGCTTCAGGCGGTGTGACTAAACTGGAGGATTTGCTGGCACTTAGTGCTCATCGCGGCAACGGGGTAGGCGGTGCTATCGTAGGCAAGGCGCTTTATACCGGAAATATCGATCTTCAGGAGGCCGTGACCAGAATCGGTTCATAATCAACGACAAGTTTATAAGAAATGAGGGGAAGACATGCTGGCAAAACGGATCATTCCTTGCCTGGACGTGAAGGACGGCCGGGTAGTAAAAGGTGTGAATTTCGTGAATCTCCGCGATGCGGGGGATCCTGTGGAATTAGCGGCGCTCTATGACCAGGAAGGCGCGGATGAGCTTGTCTTTCTGGATATATCGGCATCGGTAGAGGGACGGGCAACCATGGAAGAGGTTGTTCGAAGAACAGCCGGTGAGATCGCGATTCCGTTTACGGTTGGAGGAGGGATCTCCTCCGTCGATGATATGAAGCGAATTCTGCGAGCGGGTGCAGACAAGATTGGGATCAATACGGCGGCAGTCCAGCAGCCGGAGCTAATCTCGGCCGGGGCTCGCCGATTCGGATCCCAATGTATCGTGGTTGCCGTAGACGCGAAATACAATGAAGCATGGGGTGAGTGGGAAGTATATACCCATGGCGGTCGCACAGCCTCTGGGATCAAAGCACTGGAATGGGTGAAGCGAGCAGAAAGCTTGGGGGCAGGAGAGCTTCTGCTGACAAGCATGGATGCCGACGGGACCAAGGACGGCTTCGACCTAGCTTTAACCTCGGCAGTCTCTTCAACAGTCCGCATCCCGGTTATTGCTTCTGGCGGCGCTGGGAAAGAGGATCATTTCTACGACGTATTCACGGAAGGGCAAGCAGATGCGGGTCTTGCTGCTACCATATTTCATTATAAAGAGATTGCAATCCCTCAATTGAAGCTACATCTAAGTCAGAAAGGAGTGGAGATTCGATGAGTGAAGAGGTGTTGAATGACCTATCCCTGGAGCACATCAGCGAGTCGATTCGCTGGGATGCATCGGGCTTGGTGCCAGCCATCGTCCAGGATGCCGCGAGCAAGCAGGTGCTGATGATGGCTTACATGAATCGCGAGTCCTTGCGATTGACGCTGGAGACTAAAGAGACTTGGTTCTGGAGCCGCTCACGCGAAGAGCTGTGGCATAAGGGTGGAACATCAGGAAACGTCCAGTCGGTTGTATCCATATCTTATGATTGCGACGGAGATACGCTGCTCGTCCAGGTGAACCCGAAGGGACCAGCATGTCATACGGGGCAAACCACGTGCTTTCATAATCCTATTGCTATGTCTAGTAAGGATCATACGCCGGTAGAACAAGCTGACCGTGCCACGGTTTCCGATCGATTCGCGGTTCTGGCAGATCTTGAAGAGGTTATTGCCCAGCGAGAGGTAGAGCGGCCGGAAGGTGCCTATACGACCTACTTGTTCGATAAAGGGGTAGACAAGATCCTGAAGAAGGTTGGCGAGGAAGCGTCGGAGACGATTATCGCGGCCAAAAATAAAGATAACGCTGAGTTAAGGTTGGAAGTCAGCGATCTGATCTATCACCTTATGGTATTGCTTCAAGAACGGAAACTGCCGTTAGATGAGATCTTGGACGAGCTTGGCCGCCGTCATGAGCGGCCCCGTCGCGATTAGGAGGTCAATTGATGCAGATTGATTACCATACACATCATGTACGCTGTGGGCATGCGGTAGGCGGGCTGGAAGAATACGTTAAGCGAGCGATTGAACTTGGCATGGATCAGCTCGGTTTGTCTGACCATATGCCGTTGATCCATGTAAGGGCTGAGGAATATTATCCTGAGATGCAATGCCGATGGAGGAACTACCTCGCTACGTAGAAGAGTGTCTGATGCTAAAGGAGCGATACAAGGGGCAATTGGATATCCGGGTTGGCCTGGAAGGCGATTATATCGAGGGATATGAAGAGCAGATCGAGCGAATCATTACGGATTATCCGTGGGACTATGTTATTGGATCGGTCCATTTCCTTGGGGAGTGGGATATTACGGACCATCGCCAGATACACGGCTGGGAAGGCAAGGACCCGCTTGCGGTGTACACGCAGTATTATGATGCTGTTCAGAAGGCTGCTGCTACGGGGCTGTATGATTTCATGGGCCATCTGGATGCGATTAAGCGATTTAAATTTGGTCCTGGACCCGAGCAGGAGCAAGAGGTAATCGAGCTGGAAAAGGCAGCGCTTGCCGCGGTAGCCCGCAGCGGGAAGGCGATGGAACTGAACGCCTCAGGCTTATCGAAGCCGTGCGAGGAGATGTTCCCGAGTCGCCGTATGCTGGTGGAAGCCGTAAGGCTTGGCATACCGCTGACCCTTGGGTCCGATGCCCATCAGCCGGGCAAGCTGGGTGAGCATCTGGATCAGGCGCGCAGGCTGTTGACTGAGATTGGGGTAAAGGAAGTTGCCACGTTTGAGAAGCGGAAGCGTACGATGGTGCTTTTGAATGACAAAGAGGTATAATAGAGAAGACAAGCAAAGCAACTGATAAGATTTACAGATAAGACGGCTGTTTCCACTCCGGAGAGTTCTTCCTTACAGAGCAATCGGGGAGGAAGCGGCCTGATTTAACGATAACGCTTTCAGAAAGATAACCACGTCTTTAACAGGAGGTTTTCATGTATCGTCAACTTCGTTTGTTCGCGGGAACTTCCAATCCGAAGCTGGCCAGCGATATTAGCCAGCAGTTGGGGGTAGACCTGGGAGCAATCAAAATCTCGCGCTTTCAGAGTGGCGAAATCTATGTGCACTATGAAGAAAGCATCCGTAATTGCGATGTGTTTCTGGTACAATCCTTCTCTCATCCGATTAACGAAATGTTCGTGGAACTGCTGGTCATGATTGATGCGGCCAAGCGGGCTTCAGCCCGAACGATCAATATTATCGTGCCCTACTATGGTTATGCGAGGCAGGAGCGCAAGGCTGCGCCGCGGGAGCCCATTTCTGCCAAAATGGTAGCGGATGTTTTGACCACGGCCGGCGCTTCCCGAGTCATCACGATTGATCTCCATGCTCCGGCGATACAGGGCTTCTTCAACATCCCGGTCGATCATATGACCGCGCTTGATCTGATCACGGATTACTTGAAAAGCAAGCGAATCGTATGCCCCGTCATTGTATCCCCGGATGCGGGACGCGCCAAGACGGCGGAGAAGCTTGCAAGTCGACTTGACTCCCCTTTTGCGATTATGATCAAGCAGCGTCCCGCCCATAACGAATCGGTCATAACGCACGTGATTGGTGACGTAACCGGCCGTACACCGATCATTATCGAGGATTTGATCGATACGGGCTCAACGATTGTCCAAGTGGTCGAGAGCCTCAAGGAGCGGGGGGCGAATAACGCAATTGTGTGCGCGACGCACGGCTTGTTCTCGGGTGAAGCGCTGGATCGACTAGACCATGCTCACATTGAAGAGATTGTCGTGACAGATTCCATCGTGCTTCCGGAGCACGGTAGCAAGACCAAGCTGAACGTGCTGTCGGTCGCCCCTATGCTGGCACAAGCAACGCAGATTATTATGGAGGGCGGATCTATCGCCACTTTGTTCAAGGACGCCGGTGTGTAAACTGGTGTCTTTTTTCTGCAAAGATAGGTGTAAGTTATGTTATACTGTTCTGGATAGAGGAGCAAGTTAAAGGAGGTGTCTTGCTTTTCGTGAATGGTAATCCATACGGGTCGATTGACCCTCACAATGTTATATCTATCGAAATGAATGCCAATTTCTTTTTCGATCGAGCGGTTCGCGCGCTGGATCGTTACCAATACGACAGAGCACTTAAATATTTTCGCAAAGCTGTTGAATATGAGCCCGGAAATCCGGTGAATCATGCCAATATGGCGGGTATATTATCAGAGACGGGTGATTATAAAGCGTCGAACGAGGTTTTGATGCATATCCTGGAACAGGTAGACCCGTTGATGACGGAATGCTACTTCTATATGGCGAATAACTACGCGAATATGGAGCAGTTCGAGAAGGCCGAGGAGGCACTGGTTACTTATCTGGAGGAAGATCCGAACGGACAATTTCTGGATGAGGCGGAAGAGATGATGGAGCTGCTCCATTATGAGCTTAACCGCCCCGCGAAGCTGAATCGAATCAAGAGCCGTGAAGGCGTAGTTGAGCATGAGAATGCTCGCGCTCTGCTGGAGGAAGGCAAGTTCGGACAGGCTGTTAAACTGCTTGAGGAGATTGTGCACAATCATCCGGATTTTCTGGCTGCGCGCAACAATCTGGCGTTGGCATATTATTATATGGGGCGCTTTGATACGGCAAAACGTACCATCGGAGAGGTTCTGGATCAGGAGCCGGGGAATTTGCACGGATTGTGCAACCTGGCTATTTTCTTTCAGCATGAAGGTGATCAGGCTGCGCGTGATCGATTGATGGACATGCTCAAGGTGACAGTACCTTTTCATCTGGAGCATGTGTTTAAACTCGCAACAACGATGGGAATTCTGGGGCAGCATGGGATAGCGTACAGCCACTTCAAGCGGCTGTTGAAGTACGAAGAATTCAGTTCCGATCCGAGCCTGTATCATTATACGGCCGTGGCGGCTTGCAATAGTGGTTATTATGACATCGCAGAGAAGTATTGGCGACATGCTCTGAAGCTGGACGGTGACACCGTCATTCCCGATTTCTATCTGGCACAGCTGGCGAAGCGCAAAGAGGCTGGCATGAATCAGATGAAGGTGAGCTATCACTACCACCTTCCGTTTGAAGAACAATTTAAGCGCTGGGAGCATGACGGAACTAAATTAACGGAGGAAGCGAAACAGAATCCGTTGATCCGCTCATCCTTTTTCTGGGCGCTGCGTCATGGGGACCCGCAGACCAAATTGCAGGTCATTCGAACGCTGGAATTGATTGCCGATGAAGAGGTTCAGCACGCCTTGCAGTCATTCCTGCAGGAACCGGGCGAGAATGACGAATTGAAGGACGCAGCGAGGCTGGTACTGCAGCAGATGGAGGCAGCGAGTAACCGATTGCAAGAGCGGCGCGATGAACGCGATTCCAACGCGGGTTTGGGTAGAGAGGTGCTCCCGGATTGGCTTCCATCCTGGAAAGCTGTACTAGAGAAGGCCGAGCAAGTGATGGACATGCGGGTTGACGCTTATTGGAAGAAGGAGCTGGAGAATCTCTGGTCTGATTTCCTAAGCAAGCTCTACCCCGATATACCGAATATCCGGAACGCAGAAGGCTGGGCGGCAGCCTTGGAATACTTAACAGCCAAGAAGCGCGGGCGGGACCTGACGTACGAGCAAGTAGCCGTTCGTTACGGCATTTCGTCATCAACGGTAAGTCGTTATGCACGTCAGATTGACAGTGTGTGCGAGATTAAAGTTCAGCAAGATGATAATTTTCGCCCCTTTACGGAAAACATTTAAGTAAGGGCATTATGTATGAAGAGTTCGGTACACATTCGGAATAGAATGCTACAAGGCATATGGACCCTAAAAAGGAGGCTGTATCTATGTACAAATCAATTGTAATCGGAACAGGACCTGCCGGATTGACGGCGGCCATCTACTTGGCACGGGCGAATCTGACCCCCCTCGTGATCGAGGGGATGCAGCCGGGCGGACAGCTGACGACGACCACCGACGTGGAGAACTTTCCAGGGTTCCCGCAGGGAATCATGGGACCTGAGCTGATGGATAATATGCGTCAGCAAGCAGAGCGCTTTGGTGCCGAGTTCAAGAGCGCTTGGGTAGAATCGGTTGACTTCTCCCAGCATCCGTTCAAGGTGAATGTCGAAGGAATGGGAGAGCTTCTTGCCGAGTCGGTCATTATCTCTACGGGAGCATCGGCCAAATACCTTGGCATCCCGGGTGAGCAAGAGAATGTGGGTCGCGGGGTCAGCACTTGTGCAACCTGCGACGGATTTTTCTTCCGCGGCAAGAAAATTGTGGTCATCGGCGGCGGCGACTCCGCGATGGAGGAAGCCAGCTTCCTGACACGTTTTGCATCCAGTGTTACGGTGGTGAACCGCCGTACGGAACTGCGCGCATCGAAGATCATGCAGGATCGCGCCCGTGAGAACGAGAAGATTGAGTGGGCTCTGGACCGCACACCAATTGAGGTGGTTACGAGCGAGACCGGCGTAAAAGGCTTGAAAGTCCGCAACAATGAGACTGGTGCGGAAGAGCTGCTCGAAGCGGAAGGCGTGTTCGTCGCGATTGGCCACACACCGAATACCGGCTTCTTGGCCGGTCAAATCACGACCGATCCAACCGGGTACATCGTGGTGAAGCCAGGCACAACCGAGACGAACATTTCAGGCGTATTCGCTTGTGGCGACGTCCAGGATACGCGTTACCGTCAGGCGATTACAGCGGCGGGTACTGGCTGCATGGCTGCTATGGACTGCGAGAAGTACCTGGAGGGTCATATGATTCATGACTGGAGCGAAACGTTAAATCCGTAATTCCATGTGAATATGACCAATAAAAAGAATAACCTCTACGCTATGCCCGGCTGCGGAAGGTTTCATGAAGCAACCTCTTCATGAAACCTTCGGTTAGCCGCTTTGCGAGAGGTTTTTTTGTTATGTTCTGTTCTCATAATGAACAGCAAGCAGCTCCCATATGTTGCCTATAAGTCGAGAGACAATCGCACCATATCGCGCAGCCGCATGCCATTCTCATAGATTTCTTCCTCATAATGGCGCACAAAAAAATCACGGTCGATACCAACCATGCGAAATCCACATTTTTGATATAGTGCCAATTGAGCAACACCTGTGCTGCCGGTTCCGATCTCAATCGTCGCATACCCGAATGCTCTGGCTTGAGAGATCGCATGGGTCACGAGCTGCTTGCCATAGCCGCGTCCATGCAGATGCTCGGCTACAGCCACGTTCACCAGTTCCACGGTTCCAGGGCGGGTGGGCAACAGCACATACACTCCAATGATCTGCGCGTCCAGTTCAGCCACGTAACATTGGCCTCGGCTTACATAATCCTTTACCAGTGCAGTTGATGGGTCTGCCAGAAGCAGAAGTTCTGTTGGCTGTGGTTCGCTCGGCTGTAATCTTCTAATGATCACGGGAATGCCCCCTCGTATCGTCATGTAAACTGAAATTCATTGTAACATGTCGGCTGCAATAATATATTTCAACTTTGAAAGACGCAGTATATCATTAATTGAACCTGTATTTATGGATCATCTGCTGCGACATAAGGGGCAGAAAGTGATGATCGATACAACGGCAGGCAAGCTAGAGGGGATCCTGACAGGCGTCGTTGTGGACCACTGCCAACTGACGATTGGCGAGAATAAAGCACTGCATATTCGTTTTGCTGAGATCGTGTATTTTGAGGGGGGCCTTTCTAGAACATTTAGAATAAGTGAGAAAATGATAAGCCTGGCTGCAAGATAATGTGCAGTTGGGCTTTTTGTGCAGTTGAATTTCACGGAATAAATATGTATAACGGAATATTCCGCAGGTTGTGGCAGGAGAGCGGTTCTACCATAGCTAATTCATACAAGGTGCAGATGTGTTAGGAAAGGTTGTGTTTATATATGGAATCAATTCGAATGACAACAGCTGCGGACGAGAATTTCTTATGGGATATGTTATATGAATCTTTATATGTGCAGGATGGGGATGAGCCGTTCAGTAGAGATGTGCTGGAAGAACCGTTCATGCAGAAATATGTAGCCGGTTGGGGCAGAGCAGGCGACCTTGGCTATATCGCGATGAATGCGGAAGGGGTGCCTGTGGGTTCGATCACGATCCGTTTTTTTGACGAGGCCAATAAAGGGTTCGGTTTCGTCCATGAGGATATACCCGAGCTAGGTATGGCATTGCGCCCAGCATGTCGCGGGCAGGGATGGGGGACCCGGCTCATGCAAGCGCTGTTTACAGAGATGAAGGAGAAGGGGATTAAGCAGGTTAGCCTAAGCGTCGCTCCGGAAAATACAGCCGCGGTGCGATTATATAAGCGCTTTGGATTTCGAGAAGTCGGTATGTTCGGAACGTCCATCACGATGGTTGCGGATGTACGTTAATGTATAAATAGGCAGCAGGAAATTGGTTATGAAATTCGAGGAGGGGTTGAAGCCGCATGAGGTGATCCATATCGGAGATTCATTGTCGAGCGATGTGAGCGGAGCCCAGCGGTTGGGGATTGATGCGATATGGCTTAATCGTTTGGGTAAGCCTGTGCCTGATCACATTCATCCGGACTACATTTGCCGAAATTTGCGCGTGGCGAGTGAGAGGTTGGTTGTCTCCGTATAAAAGGCGCTTCTCTGGATTGGGGCCAATATCGAGCATACCCGTGACGAATAAAGAACCATTCGCTTGCGGAAATCGTTATAGCAATTAAACCAAGGAAGTCTGGCATTTAAACATGTGATCTTACAATACCGATTCAAAGGGAGCGAAGGAATGATGTTGGACGCCTATTTATTTCCCATTTCATATGCCTTTATTTCACGAAGAGAAGAGTGGAACGAAACTCGTCATTGTATAGAAGGGAATAAACAGGCTGGGACAGAAAAGGCAGAGGTAATCTTAGTCCTCAGCCTCAGGCATCTCCGGCTCCAGCCCATTACCTTCAACAACGATGACCGTCATCCCCTCTGACGACCCGGATTCATGCACCTCGCCGCTTGTCCAAAAAGCAGCTTGCCCTGTCTTGATGATTCTTCTAGGTCCGTGATTTGCCGTCACCCATCCTTCCCCACTAACCACGATAAACAATTGGTCTATTGTAGCAGGATGCTCCCCGACCAACCCGTCAGGGCCGATATGCATACAACCGATATGGTGGATCTTCATGCCCTCTTTGCTCATCAGTAATTTGGACATCATGAACTGTTGACTGCCATAGGCAGCAATCGATTTGCCGACTTCCTTGTCAAAGCGGAATAATCTCATAATTCGTTTACCTCCTAGAAAGTTATACGTATTGCGTGAGCGATATGATAGCACATAGCAAGCGTGATCGCTACCCTTTTGGTACAATAGTATTATTAACTTTTATTCTGGAATAAGGGAGTGGTCAATCATGAAACCGATCCGCAACTCGGCCAAGGCTGTCATTATTCAAGATCAACAGATCTTGTTGACTAAGAACGTCGATCATCTGGGTGAGTTCTATCTGTTTCCTGGTGGCGGTCAGGAGAAGGGGGAGACCTTGACGCAGGCTGTGGCCAGAGAATGTCAGGAGGAGATCGGGCGTGCTGTGGAAGTCGGCGATTTATTGCATCTCCGTGAATATATCGGCGCTAACCATGAGTTTGCGCAAGCAGATGGCGATGTACATCAGGTAGAGTTTTATTTTGCATGTCACCTCGCGGACGAGGGCGATCAGTTTCAGGGCCACAATCCCGATGAAATGCAGACGGGCGTGGAGTGGATAGCATTATCTGATCTGGACCAGATTCGGATCTATCCGCATTCACTAGTCAAACCTCTATCTCAAGGCAATGCCTTAGAGAAGATTTGCTATGTGGGAGATACGAACTGATGTCTAAATAGATATCCATTCTTGGGGGAGGAACATACGTGGATCAATGGGAATACAAGACGCTGAAATATGCAACGGGTGGATTTTTGGGCGGCAAAGTAAATGAGCACGCATTCGAAGAGTTGCTAAATAGCTACGGCATCGAGGGTTGGGAGCTCGTCTCCTGCTTTGACACCAATTCTGTTCAAGGTCAGTCCCGCGAAATCATTGCCGTTCTCAAGCGAAGAGCTTATCTTGGGTAATCCGATCAGGGCTTGTATCATACAGAAGGGATGGATAGTTACATGATTATTCGAGAAACGACAGATGCCTTTATTATGACTACTCAAGATGATCACGGCCGCTTCTCTGGCGAAATCGCTCGGGGATTCAGGCCGTCCTTGTTTATGGATGAATCGGTATTGGATGAGGTTCTATTAGCCATTGCCGAGCATGACCGGGCATGGCTGCGTATGGACGACACACCGATCTGGAATGATCGGAGTGGCACGCCGTATACTTTTATCGACTATCCCGTACTGCCCAAACTGCTAATGTACAGCAAGGGCGTGGATGAGATCGAGGCGATGAGTCCGTATGCAGCCTATTTGTGCAGCCTTCACTTCGCCTCGTTCATGAAAAATGCGAAGGGAGCGCCATTCGTGGCATTTTATCAGGAGGAGCAACAGCGACAGGAGCGATTACGAAGAGCCCACGAGTTCCCTGCGGATGATATCGTTCAGAGACAGTTCGGGCTGCTGCAGCTGTGCGACGACATTTCGCTCTATGTTAGTATGAATGAACCAGGCGCGACCAAAGAGCAGGAGCATCTGTGGTTTCGGAATGGATTCGCCATGTCGATTGAAGGTGAGAAGGTCGTTGCGCAATGGATAAGCGAGGATGAAATTCGCCTGTCTCCGGTTCTGTTTGATCAGTCCTGGTCTGCTTCGGTGAGATGGAAGCAGGTGCTTAAGAAGGAGATACAACAAGAGGGACTGGCTCAAGCGTTTGCGGCAGCACCTTGGACCGAGCAAACGGTCATTTTTGTTTCATAGTGTCGTTCCCTGGGTGGGATCTGCGTGCTGTGTGGAAATATGGTATGATCATTCACAGAGTCATGCACAGAAATAATGGTAGAAATGTTGAGGATTGAGGACAAACCATGAGAAAAAAAGAATTTCTAATTGTTGCACTGTTGAATTTTTTGGCTGCAGTCGCCTTTTTGGTTGTTGTCGTTATTACAGACCGAAGCTCCTGGCAGTGGGGATTTAGTGTCGTAGCGCTGTTGTTCGCAATTGGCGGAGTAGGCAATCTAGTGTTGCATTCAAAAAATAAATAACGCCGCTGCAGGCTGCGACAAACCACATCGCTAAATCAGGAGGACTTTATTGAAAATGGAATGGAGAAATTTATACCGAGGGGTATTAATGGGGATCAGTGACTTGATTCCTGGAATTAGTGGCGGCACGATTGCCGTTGTACTAGGCATATATGATCGATTGCTAGAAGCCATCAGCGGCTTCTTCAGCCGAGAGTGGAAGAAGCATATCGGATTTCTCATACCGCTTGCAGTGGGTATTGGATCGGCGTTATTGCTGTTAAGTCGTGTGATTGAGTTCTTGCTGGAGAACTATTACGCGCCGACCCAGTTCTTTTTTACGGGATTGATTCTTGGTGTGCTGCCGTTTATTCTGCGTAAGGCTGAGGCAAGAAGGACCTTCAAAGCGGGCCATGTGGTGCTGCTGCTCGTGGCAGCGGGGTTGCTGGCTTCTACGGCATTTTTGGCAACGGACTCAGGGGCCGCGCCGATTACCGAACTAACGCTTGCCTCCGGCATTCGTTTATTCCTGTCAGGCTGGTTGGCGAGTATGGCCATGCTATTGCCGGGGATTAGCGGTTCGTTTGTACTGTTGATCCTAGGGGCGTATACGACGGCGATTGCCGCTCTATCCAATCTGAACATTGGCATTATTGCGGTTATCGGGGCAGGCGTCATGATCGGATTCGTGGTGAGCAGCCGCTTTATCCGTTATTTGCTGGACAGGTTCCCTGTGATTACGTATGCCGCCAGTACGGGGTTAATTCTAGGGTCGATAGCGGTGGTTTACCCGGGACTTCCATCGGAATCAGGCATGACAGCAATCAGTGCCGTGACATTCCTTGTGGGGCTGGTCGTGGCAGTACTGATGGGAAGACAAGATACGACATAAGTCGAGTCAGGGAGCGGGAGCTTCCTGACTTTTTTGTATGTCTTTACAATTCAGCCTATGAATGTGATAATATTCACAAATAAATTTGATTGGGAGAAGATGCCATGCATACATCTATTCTGGTTCTTGGTGGCGGGCCGGCTGGGATTGAGGCCGCGCTTACCGCAGCTTCTTATCATGACCGTGTGACATTGGTAACAGAGGGTACCGTTGGGGATTGGAAGCATACAACGACAGCGACCTGGCTTAGTTGTCTATCCGAATGGCCTAGAGATCCACCGCCCGGACAATCGGCTCTGCTTGATATGATCAAGCGTGCTGAACGTGTACAGCGTCGCTGGATGAGAGCATCTGCGGAGCAGCTGGCAGCGGCCAATGTAACGGTTATTACGGGCAGAGCATTCTTCACCTCGCCTTGTTCCGTACATGTTCAGCAGCATCAGGCAGCCGGTGGTATTGATATTCAAGCTGATCGGATTATCATCGCCGTAGGTTCCAGGCCTGTGTTTCCTGAGCGGCTTCGGCCTGATGGAAGCACGGTATTCTCTTTTCATACACTGGATCAGATGAACACATTACCCGAGACGATACTGGTCATAGGGGAGGGTCCTATCGGGTTCGAAGCGGTCCATTTGTTCTCAAGGCTTGGCTCCAAAGTTCGATGGCTGGTGCAGCCCGAAGGACCGAAGTGCTGGTTCGATCCAGCCATTGATCGTTATCTAGTGGAGTTATATCGCAGTAATGGTGTTACTATCCATCCTGGCGTTTGGAGTGATATGGATAGAACGAAAAACTCCGTTATCGTATCTGGCGGGGGAGCTGAATACAAGGCCGCGCTGGCGTTTGTGACCGCGGGATTTACTTCGAATGTGGACCAGCTAAACCTGGGCACGGCGGGGTTGACGTTTAATTGTTATGGCTCGCTTGATGGAAATGCCTTCGGTCAAACGACGGCGGAGCATATCTACGTTGCCGGTGATGCACAGCGCTCCATGGCCGGCGTTTATGCTACGGGTTGTGCGCGAGTCGCCGCGCTTCATGCCGTAGGCAGAACTCCTGATCCACTTGATATGAGCTGTTTGCCGGTTACTTTTCACGATAGTCCGCAAGTCGGCACTGTTGGAATAGTGGATGCCGCCGCTGCACCAGGCATTCACTGTATCGTAAGGGAGTTTAGCCAGCGCAATTTTAAAGCTGAGGTGCGGGAGGACTCTTCAGGTTTTGTGAAGATCGTGTGGAATGATGAGGGTGTAATTATTGGAGGAACCGTGGTTGGTGCTCAAGCGAAGGAACTGATTACCACGCTGGCGATTATGGTGAAGATGAAGTCGCGGCTCGTCGATTTTGATTCCTTTCCTGCTGCTCATCCCAGTATGAATGAAACGCTCCTGCATGCAATCCATTACGCTTCTGATCTGTACACCAACCGTGGGGTATAAAAAAATCAACTAGCTTGTCATGGCAGAAGGGGATATATCCTACACAACCGAATAGTTAAAGAATGAAACTTTAACACGGGTCACCAAAATCCGATGATAAAGATATTCATTACTTCTAGTAGATAAGTAGGTAAGTCATGTTAAAGAAACGTCGTGTTATCATCATCGGATTGACACTGGTTATTCTTCTCCCTTTATGGTTTATGTTCCGCTCCATTCTCTTCTCCGGCGAACAGCCGCAAGCTGTTCAGGGTAGGCTGGATCTGAAGGAATGGGATTTCTCGCAGGACGGTGCCGTTGAACTTAACGGAGAATGGGAGTTTTATCGAGGGCAGTTACTGACGAGCGAGGAACTTCAAGAAAATGTTAATGCCAATGAGAGGCCCTCTGCGAGCATGGTTGCTGTTCCAGGCAAATGGAACTCGTATATTGCTGCTAATGGTGAATCCAAAGCGCAAGGCATTGGTACCTATCGCCTCGTCGTCTCGCTAAGAGATGGCGAAGGGGTTTATGGTGTTCATACGGGGAATATCCGAACGGCGCATCGACTGTTTATTCAAGGACAAGAGGTTGGGGCAAGCGGTTCTCCAGGCGTTTCTGCGGAAGTCAGTCGTCCCGATAACGTACCGTATTTCGGTTTTGTTCAATTACCGGGCGGCGATGTGGAGATTATGGTCCAGGTATCCAATTTTGTCTACTCTTCCGGAGGGATCTTCACCCCGATTCTGTTCGGGGATAAGCAAGCTATCATGAAGAGCCGGGAGGCTGCTCTATTCTTGGATGCGATGACATTGGCCGGATTCCTGATTCCGGCGATGTACTTCCTATTACTGTACCGGATGCAGCGACATGAGCGTTCGTTGTGGTATCTCGGGCTCTTCTGTCTGGCTGCGATGGTCTATGTGCTGACGCATGGACAGAAGCTGTTGGCCGTCGTCTGGCCCGATTTGCCTTATGAGTGGTTTATACGGATTCAAATGATCTTCTCGGCCTTTACGTATTATTATCTTCTGCGTTACATCACGTCTGCCATACATGGCGCGGTACATCGGTGGGCGCTAAACCTAAGTCTGGCAGCAACCATAATCGCGGTTGTATGTACGTTATTACTACCCACGGTGGTCTTCTCGCAATTAGAGCCGATCATCTATTTATTCTCCCTGTTCATCGTCATTTACGTGATTACCGTCATGGTCAAAGCGATCTGGCAGCCGTCTGAAGATAAAGCGTTCATGTTCGTCAGCGTATTAAGCATTGTCATGATCATCGTCGTTCAGATATTGAGCTTGATGGGAGTATATGACGGTCTGATTATCATGCCGTTAGAAATGTTAATGTTCGTTGTAACGCAGGCGCTGCTCTTGGCACAGCGGTTCTCCAGGGCGTTCGACGAGGTGGATCAGCTATCCAGGAAGCTGCTGACGTTAGACGGGTTGAAGGATGAGTTCATGGCGAACACCTCCCATGAACTGCGGACACCGCTGCATGGCATCGTTAATATGGCCCAATCGCTGCTTGAGGGAGCATCGGGCAAGCTTAACGGTAAGCAGGCAAAAGAATTGTCGATCATGGTATCAACGGGCAGGCGCTTATCTACACTAGTGAATGATATTCTCGATTTTGGCAAGCTGAAGAACGGGGAGATTGAGCTTAGAAGGCAACCGGTTAATCTTCAGGCAGTCACGACGTCCGTGCTGGAGGTCGTATCGCATCTAACGGTTGGCAAGCCCATTGATCTGAAGCTTAATTGGCCGGAGAGTCTGCCTTGGCTGGATACGGATGAGGATCGATTGAGGCAAATTCTATATAATCTGCTTGGTAATTCAGTGAAGTTTACCGAACAAGGGACCATTGAGGTCCAGGCTGCCCCTACGGCGGATGGGTTCGTCCAAGTATCCGTTAAGGATACGGGTATCGGGATAGCCCGGGAGCGACTCACGGACATATTTCAATCGTATGATCAGATTGGATATACCTCAGATCGCGAATACAGTGGTATGGGTATCGGTCTTAGCATTACACGGAAGCTGGTGGAATTAGGCGGAGGTACAATCTGGGCAGAGTCTACGCTTGGCATAGGCTCCATCTTTCATTTTACCTTACCGCAGAGCGCCGCTGTTCCTCCCCTGAAATCCGGTTTCGACGAGCAGGAAGGGTCAACCCTCGTGGCCGTGACGGCTGAGGATTGGCGACCAGCGGCGAAAGGGATCGAAGCAACAGAACCAACGGGAACGGGAGCGACGGTTCTGTTGGTAGATGATGATCCGGTGAACCTGCATGTACTGCGAAGCTTGCTCGCTCTAGAGAATTATCGTTTAATCACAGTAGATAACGGACAAGAGGCGTTGAAGTATATCCGTTCAGGACAAGGGATTGATCTAGTCATTACGGATTGGATGATGCCTGGCATGACCGGATTGCAATTGTGCAGATCGGTGAGAGAACAGTATACGCTCTTTGAGCTGCCGGTATTGATGCTGACAGCCCGCAGTTTGCCGGAAGATGTACGCACGGGGCTGCAGGCTGGAGCGAATGATTTCTTGAGAAAACCGGTGGAAGCAGATGAACTGCGAGCGAGGGTCCGCAATTTACTGGAGCTCCGCCGATCGGTTCGGCTCGCGATATCCTCCGAGATGGCATTCCTGCAAGCGCAAATCAAGCCTCATTTTATGTTCAACGCTCTGAACACGATTATTGCGGTGTTGTACACGGATCCCGATAAAGCCACACAGCTTCTGATCGAACTCAGTCACTATCTGCGTGGCAGCTTCGACTTCCAGAATCGGGATCAACTGGTTACATTGGATAAAGAGCTGGCTCTGGTTCGCTCTTATATTTTCCTGGAGCAGGCCCGGTTTGAGGATCGTCTAAAGGTAGAATATGATGTGAGAGCACCCTTGCACTATGCGGTGCCACCCCTTAGCATTCAGCCGATCGTGGAGAATGCGGTACGCCATGGCGTTACCAAGCGAATATCCGGCGGTACCGTGCAAGTGGTGATTGATGTGCTTGAAGATGAGCGCGAGCTCAGCGTCATGATCTCGGACAATGGGATCGGTATGAGTTCGGAGCGGATTCAATCCTTGCTTGCCGGTAAGCAGCAGGAGAGCGGTGTCGGTCTGAGAAATATTAACTCCAGGCTCTTGACGCTCTATGGCAAGGGATTGCGGATTGAGAGTGAGCCTGAGCAAGGGACTCGGGTTTGTTTTCGGGCACCGTTCATCTCGCGTGATGAGGCCGCAAGGGTACAGGAGAAGGGGGACGAATCATGAAGGCGATTGTCATCGACGATGAGAATCCGGCATTGATGCAGATGCAGCGACTGATTCATCGGGATGGACGGCTAGAGATCGCAGGAGCTTATACGCAAGCACAGGATGCTCTCGATCAATGGGCATCATGTGAAGCAGATATTGTGTTTTTGGACATCGAGATGCCTGGCATGAACGGGCTGGAAGCCGGAAAAAGACTACAGCAGCTAGACCCTGACGTCCATATCGTCTATGTAACCGCGTATAATGACCATATCCTGGCATCCGTTCACGAAGGTGATGTCTATTTATTAAAGCCTGTGGACCCACAACGATTTCAACAGACCGTTACCGTACTTCAGCGTCGCATCGCACATAAGAAACCGAATTAAATATATTGAGCGCATAGAACCCCTGACACTTCTCACAGTGCAGGGGTTCTATTCTTGAGTTCTTATTTTGATGAGAAATTCCCTTTAGATCCAGCCTTTCTCTTCGGCCATGGAGATTGCCTCTATCCGGTTCTTGGCCTGCAGTTTGCCCAGAATCTCAGACATGTAGTTACGGACAGTGCCGTAGGATAAGTGCAACTGCGCTGCAATATCATTAGAGCTGTTCCCGTCTGCGGCCAACCGCAGTACTTCCCGTTCGCGCTCGGTCAGTGGATTCGCATTGCGCACCGTACCGAAGACAAGCTCGGGCGAGACCTCTCGCCGCCCCTCCATTACTCGGCGGATCGCCTCGGCCAGACGCTCGCTAGGCTCATCCTTCAGGAGGTAACCTTGAACGCCAGCTTCCACGGCACGCTCGAAGTATCCGGGTCTGGCGAAGGTGGTGAGGATCATGACTCGACAAGGATATCCGCGACGTCTGATTTCCTCAGCGACATCCAGGCCGCTGCGTGCAGGCATTTCGATGTCGAGCAGGCATACGTCCGGCTGATGCTGTGCAATGAGGGTCAGGGCTTCATCCCCATCACCGGCTTGCCCGATGACGTCGATATCATCTTCGAAATCAAGCAAGGAAGCCAGTGCTCCGCGAAGCATTCGCTGATCCTCTGCGATCAGCACCTTGATGCTCATGTGAATCGTCCCCCTTCTGATTCTTGATGATGATCGGCACCCGGATCGTAAGGATGGTCCCCTGGTCTGCTTTCACTTCCACGGTTCCTCCGATCAAGGAGAGTCTCTCAATCATTCCTTGCAGACCGTTACTGTTCGTCTCCTGCTCATCATCGCAGGACGGATTGCTGCCGGTGATACCGATTCCGTTGTCGGCCACCATGATCCGCCATTCATTGCCCATGGTCTCGATCGAAATCCAGCATTTCGTTGCCTGACTGTGCTTCACCACATTCGTAACCGCCTCACGAAGGCAGAGACTGAGAATGTTGTGGGCCAGATCCGATATGCCAACCAGCTTCGCATGAACGTCACCATGAAACTCAATATCAGCATTCTCCAAGATTAACCGGGCTTCCTGTAATTCTTGGGGTAGCGTGGCGGTCCGCATATCGGATACGAGCTCACGTACCTGACGCAGCGCGGCACGGGATGTATTCTGGATCTCGCGAGCTTCCATCTGGGCTTTCTGCGGGTCTTTGGCCGCCAGCTTCTCTACCAACTGGCTCTTGAGCGTAATAAGGGACAGCGTATGTCCGAGTGTGTCGTGCAGATCCCTCGCGATGCGCATTCGCTCCTCGCCTTTAATGAGGTTGCGAATCTGCTCGTTAGCTTGCGCAAGTTCCTGCTCGAGCCGCTGTCGTCTGCTGAGAGAACGGAACCCGGCAGGAGACAGCAGCATAATCAGGAAGAATGGAAGCATGATCAAGAGATCCATCGAGGCCAAGGATGGGGCATGATAGGCAAGCGGGATGGCCTCGACGAAGAAGAATATGATCATGGCTGCCCTAAATCGGCGTTTGTCCGAGTACCAGCCAATAAAGTTGGCCGAGAAGAAGCCCATGTACATATAGGTCGGGTGATACCAGACGGACAGGATGAAGATAATGGCCAATTGCACGATCAGCCAGTACATGAAATTTTTTTTGCCTTCCAGAAAGTAGAGCTGTCGATAAGTGACCAGAAACAGCGCGAGCAAAGAAAAGCCCACCCACTGCATCCAGCCGTCTGCGCGGAACATATTGAAGATGGGCATCAACATGTAAATTAGCCACATATATGGGAAGAAGCCCATATATCGTGGGAAAATCTCAAAATCACGAAGACGCTTCATCCCATCACCCATTCCTTTAATCAGCTTGTTGTTTTTTTCGGATATAGGTGGATATTAACATAAATACGGTCAAATAGGTCGTCAAAATGACGAAATTGTCCAGGCCCGGCGCTTCGCCGCGCACGATGGCCCATGCGCCGCCGCCGAAATGGTACGATGGCATCCATTCCCCAATGGCTTGCATAAATGAAGGCATGATCTCGAGCGGGAACCACATTCCGCCTGTGATGGCCAGTGCCAGGTATATCCCGTTGCTAACGCCGCTTGCGGTGTCCACCCGTTTCATGGAACCAATGAGCGTACCAATCGCCAGGAAAGGAACGGAAGCGATAAGAATCCATAATCCGCTAAACAACCATTGCCAGAAGGTGAGAGATACACCGTTAATCAGGTAGCCGGCGACAAAGATGACGATGATGCAAAGCAAGTGCATGACGGTCTGTACGAACATTTTACCGAAGAAAAAAATGCTGCCGGGAAGCGGTGTGACCCGCATGTAGATGGCCCATCCTTGTACCCGTTCTTGAACGAGGCGAATGCCGAGCGACATGATGGCGGTGCCCATCACGCTAAAGGAGGTCATCGACATCAAGTAGTGAGCCTGCCATTGTCCTGCATCCGCCTGGCCGGTATCCACAACGCGAGTGAAGATGAAATAGAACATAATCGGCATGGCCAGCGACCAGAAGATATAGTATGGGTTACGCACCATGCGAAGCAGTTCCATCCGGCATTGCAGCGTAATGAGTTTCCATGTAGACATATTAGACAGCCTCCTCTTGATTCATCGTCAACTGATCGAACGCTTCATCCAGGCTTCCTTGTTCGATACGAATATCCCGAACCGCCAGGCCCGCACGGAACAATGCAGCCAGCGCGGTATCTGTGTCGTCGGTGACGGCATACAGACGTCCGCTTTGCTCGTGTACATCGGAAACGCCGGGTACTTCAAGCAGCAGTTGCTGTACTTCATGGTGATCCGCGTCCACGATAAAGGATAAGGATCTGCGAGTAAGCTTCGACTTGATGGCATAGGGCGTGCCGTCCGCGGCAACTTGCCCGTTGTGGAAGAGAATGATGCGGTCCGCCATGTCATCGGCTTCCTGCAGGTAGTGGGTGGTGAATAGAATGGTCTTGCCCTGATCCGCAAGCTGGCGTACCGTCTGCCAGAACAATCGTCTGGCGGTCGTGTCAAGCCCGACCGTGGGCTCGTCGAAGAAGAGCAGTTCCGGGTTGCCCGCAATGGCAAGTGCGAAGCTGAGTTTGCGCTTCTGGCCACCGGACATTTTGACCGCCCACTTATTCAGTTCTTCTGCGCTGAGTCCGCTTAAGTTCGCGATTTCATCCAGCGTCAGCGGGTTCGGATAATAGCCACGGATCAGATTAATAATTTCCCGCGTCTTCAGGCTGTCCATGACGCTCACTTCCTGCAGCATCGCCCCGATTCTTTCCCGGACCTTCAAGTCCTTCGGGTTCTGGCCGAATAGCTCCACAACTCCCTCGTTCGCATCCTTCAGTCCGAGCATCATGGAGATGGCCGTTGATTTGCCGGCCCCGTTAGGTCCGAGAATGGCGGTAATAGAACCTTTTTCAATCGTGAAGGAAACTTGGTTAACGGCTATTTTATTTCCGAATCTCTTGGTTACTTGCTTGAGTGCGACAATCGGTTCACCCGATACGTTCGACATGGTAAGCACCTCCGTAGTGTTGTTCTCATGTATTCATCATACTGGGAGGGGAGGAGGCTCGTTAGTAAAGGATGTCATCGATTCGAGGTGACTTTTGTCATGTTGGAGGAGGGGCAAAATGAATAAGTGACGCATGCAACATTTTCCGAAGCCGACTGTAGACGGTGTTATTTTTTATGGAACGAGGTTATGAGGCAAGTTGTAACCGGACTTAATGGGAATAAAATGATGAAAAAACGGCGGTAGTAAGGACTTTTTTGTCTCCGCCCCTTCTCTTGACCAGAACAGAGGCTTCAATTATAGTTGGTACAGTAGGAGCAATCTATAATATAGAAGGAAAAAGGTGGCTTGTAACATGTCTGAGAACATCTACGTCGGTGTCGATCTGGGCGGAACAGCGATTAAAGTTGGAATATGCAATGAAGAAGGGCATCTTCTGCAGAAGTATGAAGGGCCGACGGAAACCGCCAAGGGCGTTGACACGGTAATTGACAACATTGAGAAATATGTGCGTCATATTGTAGAAGAATCGCCATACAGTTGGGATCAACTTGCTGGTGTAGGCGCTGGATTTGCCGGCTTCACGAACATTCGTGAAGGCATTATCATTCTGGCACCGAATGTAGGATTTAAGGATGTACCGATTCGCGCATTGCTTGAAGAGCGTCTCGGCAAGCCCGTCAAAATAGACAATGACGCCAATGTTGCTGCTCTGGGCGAAGCGTGGAGCGGCGCAGGTCGCGGCGTTGAGAATTGCGTATGCTATACGCTTGGAACGGGCGTTGGCGGAGGTATTATTGTAAACGGTAAAATTTATCAAGGCTTTGGCGGTATGGCCGGGGAGCTTGGTCATATCTCGGTCGTGCCTGATCTGGAAGCGATTCAATGCGGTTGTGGCAAAATGGGCTGCCTGGAATCGGTCTCCTCGGCAACCGGCATTATCCGCATGGCGAAGGATGCCGTGGAGCGCGGCGAACGCACCTCGCTCGCGCAGGTGGAGCATATTGCTGCGAAAGAAGTATTCGATGCGGCGAAAGCCGGAGACGAGGTTTCCATTCGGATCGTGAAGCGTGCCGCGTTCTATCTTGGTAAATCGATGGCCGCTGTAGCAGCCGTATTGAATCCGGAATCTTTCATTATCGGCGGCGGCGTATCCAAAGCCGGAGATATTCTGTTTGACGAGATTCGCGACGTGTTCGCGAAGCTGGCGCCTGAGCCGCTGCAGCGCGGCGTTCGCATCGTAGCTGCTGAGCTTGGCAACGATGCCGGTGTTGTTGGGGCCGCTGGACTTCATTTACGATCCTAATCATTTCGTACACAACTTATATAGGGAGGGAAAGCTGATGCTGGAAGCAGCCGACCGCGGCAGCAACACATCATCCATGGCCACCCTGATCATCATTACCGGGATGTCGGGAGCGGGTAAGACTTTGGCCGTACAAAGTCTGGAGGATCTAGGATTTTTCTGCGTAGATAACCTGCCCCCTGTGCTCATCCCCAAATTTGCGGAGCTGATCGATCAGTCGAAGGGTAAGATCGGCAAGGTTGCATTGGTCATCGACCTGCGTGGCCGCGAATTTTTCACTGCTTTATCGGAATCATTGAATTATATTAAAGATCATTTTACCATTCGTTGTGAGATTTTATTCCTGGATGCAACCGACTCGGTACTCGTTCAGCGTTATAAGGAGAGCCGACGTCGTCATCCGCTCGCTCCGGAAGGCATGCCGCTCGACGGCATCCGCTTGGAACGCAAAATGCTGGATGAACTCAAAAATTCGGCCACGCAGGTAATTGATACAAGTAATATGAAGCCAGTGATCTTGAAGGAGAAGATTATCTCTCGCTTTACGCATCTGGAGAGCAGTGCCTTATCGGTGAACATTACGTCGTTCGGATTCAAATATGGCATACCGATCGATGCGGATCTTGTATTCGATGTGCGTTTTTTGCCAAATCCCCATTATATCGAGCATCTACGGCCTAATACGGGTCAAGATAGCGATGTGTATGAATACGTGATGAAATGGCCGGAGACGCAGGCGTTCCTAACTAAGCTGCTGGATATGCTGCATTTCTTGATCCCGCAGTATCGCAAGGAAGGAAAGAGCCAAGTCATCATCGGAATCGGTTGTACCGGCGGCAAGCATCGTTCGGTCGCAATATCCGAATATCTCGGCAAAATGCTCGGTGTAAGCGAAACCGAGGCAGTGACCGTGAGTCACCGGGATTCGGAGCGGGATCGGCATTAACTAAGGGAAGTGATAAATGTGGCTGTGCAAGTTAGGAAGCGCCCCCGCATTGTGGTGATGGGTGGAGGAACCGGGCTATCTGTTATGCTGCGGGGCCTCAAGGAGAAGCCTCTCGATATTACAGCCATCGTAACCGTTGCGGATGACGGTGGAAGCTCAGGTATTCTGCGCAGTGAATTGCAGATGCCGCCTCCGGGAGATATCCGGAATGTACTTACTGCACTTGCGGATGTCGAGCCGCTATTGTCAGATATATTGAAATACCGCTTCAAATCAGGCTCGGGACTAGCCGGGCACAGCCTCGGCAACTTGATCCTGGCTGCTATGACGGATCTGCATGGAGATTTTGTCACGGCGGTCAAGGAGATGAGCCGAGTTTTTGTTGTTCGCGGCCAAGTATTGCCGGCAGCGGGCGAAGCAGTAGTTCTGCATGCAGAGATGGAAGACGGCAGCATCGTCACCGGGGAATCCAAGATTCCGGAAGCCGGGCAGCGCATCAAGCGAATCTTCCTGGAGCCGGAGCATGTGGAGCCATTGCCTGAAGCACTGGCGGCTATTCAGGAAGCGGATGCGATCCTGATTGGTCCGGGCAGTCTGTACACCAGCATTTTACCTAACTTGCTCGTCCCCAAGCTTGCCGAAGCGATTGTGTCCTCCGAAGCGATCAAGCTGTTTGTGTGCAACGTCATGACCCAGCCGGGTGAAACCGATAATTATACGGTGAGTGACCATTTGCAAGCCGTTTATGATCATATTGGTCTTCATCTATTCGATTATGTTATTGTTAATGATGGAGAGATTCCACCACAGGTTCAGGATAAATATGCGCAGAAGGGCGCGAAGCCCGTGCATCTGGACCGGGAAGAGGTTACCAGCAGAGGATATAAACTCATTGCGGATAAGCTTGTGCTATTTCGAACATACTTGCGGCATGACGCCGATAAGTTGAGTAATCATATTTTTCAGCTGGTGCAGGATTGGATTACACGAAAGGGGTGAGTACCTTGTCCTTTGCGGCACAGACGAAGAAAGAACTGACGATGGTTGAGAGCCAGAGCTGCTGTGAGAGAGCCGAACTATCCGCTTTAATTCGCATGAATGGCTCCGTTTCGCTCTCAAACAAAAAGGTGATCCTGGATATTTCGACGGAAAATGCCGCGATTGCAAGACGTATTTATTCCTTAATTAAGAAGCATTTCCAGGCACATACCGAACTTCTCGTGCGTAAAAAAATGCGTTTGAAGAAGAATAACGTATATATCGTTCGCATACCCGCTCAGGTGCAGGAGATTCTAAAAGAGCTGTGCATCGTCTCTGAAGGGTTCTTGTTTCAGTCTCGGATCGATGAGCGAATCGTCAGCAAAAACTGCTGCAAACGTGCTTATCTGCGCGGAGCTTCATGGCCGGCGGTTCCGTGAATAACCCGGAGTTCTTCTTATCATCTTGAGATCGCCTCGATGTATGAAGAGCATTGCCAATCGCTTGTAGAGCTGGCTAATGAATTTCACCTGAATGCCCGCTGCATTGAGCGGAAGAAAGGCTTCATCTTCTACATCAAGGAAGGCGAGAAGATTATCGAGTTTCTGAATCTGATCGGTGCACATCAGGCGTTGTTCAAGTTCGAGGATGTTCGCATTATGCGCGACATGCGCAATTCGGTTAACCGCATCGTGAATTGCGAGACCGCGAATTTGAACAAGACGATCGGTGCTGCCGTTCGCCAGATTGAGAACATCAAGCTATTGCAGAAGGAAATGGGGCTGGACAATCTGCCGGATAAGCTGCGAGAAGTCGCAGAAATCAGACTAGCTCATCCGGATATGAATTTGAAGGAAGTTGGAGAGATGCTGAAAGGTACCGTCAGCAAATCCGGCGTAAACCACCGACTGCGTAAAATTGACGAATTGGCCGAAAAGATTCGCAATGCATAAGTTTTTTTTCTTCTAGTGTCCTGTATGGTAAAATGGTATAATATTATAAAATGTCACCGCGCTTTCAATGCAGCAGATTTATTAGATAGGGGGTAATTTTCATGACAAAGCACCCGGTAGTCGTTCGGTTAAAGACGGGTCTTCACGCTAGACCGGCCGCGCTGTTCGTTCAGGAAGCGAATAAATACTCATCCGAAATTTTTGTTGAAAAAGATGATAAAAAAGTGAATGCCAAGAGTATCATGGGAATTATGAGCCTTGCCATCAGTTCTGGGACGGAAGTTCACATTAGCGCTGAGGGAGCGGACGCTGAGCAAGCGGTTACTTCTCTCGTTAATTTGGTGAGCAAAGAGGAACTGGAGAACCAATAATTGTATTCATGACCGTGATTTCAGGTTAAGAAAAGTCTTGTATTTGCAAGGCTTTTTTTACTATGACTTCTCTTGGAACCTCGAAGGATTTATCGTACATAAGAATGAGAGAAGGGGTGGAGAAATCCGCCTCTTTTTTATATTGTTTTATGAAAGTAAGCCGTCGTTTAACTTCAGTTTAACTTGTTGATTTATTCTTTCCTTACAGACAATAAAATTGGAGGGAAGGGAAGAAAAAACGATGAGTGTAACGAATAATACTTCTATACAATCGATACCGCAGGAAGAACCTGCTGAGAACAAGAAAGCAAGCGCCCATGCCTTCTTCCGCCTATTAAAGGAAACCAAACCACCGATGCTATTGCTGGTCGGAGCTATCCTTCTGAATGTCGTATCAACCCTGGTGGGACTGGTCATTCCGATGTTTACCAAGAGCCTGGTGGATGGCTTCTCCTTAACCGATATGAACCGCACGCATATCATCGGGCTTGGGATCGCGTTTGTGGTGCAGACGATCGCCGCGGGGATCTCGATCTACTTGTTGAGTTACACAGGACAGAAGATGGTGGCCGCACTGCGGAATCGGTTGTGGAAAAAGCTGCTGGTGCTGCCGGTCCAATATTTCGATCATAACCGATCGGGGGAAACGGTGAGCCGGATGACGAACGATACCGGCGTGATAAAAGGGTTGGTTTCAGACCATGCCGCCGGTTTTGCCAGCGGGATCGTGTCGATTGTCGGCTCCATCGGCGTGCTGCTATATCTGAACTGGAAGATGACGCTGACCATGTTCATCGTGATCCCGATGGCGGCGCTGATTCTTGTGCCGCTGGGCAAGAAGATGTACAAAATATCGCTTGGCATGCAAGACGAAACGGCTTCGTTTACGGCAAATATCAGTCAGGTGCTGTCGGAGATCCGTTTGGTTAAAGCCTCTAACGCGGAGAGCAGAGAATATAAGAATGGCAACAAAGGCATTACCAACCTGCTGAATTTCGGCATTAAGGAAGGGCTCGTATCCGCTTGGATCGCTCCGCTGATGTCCTTTGTGCTGATGATGCTGCTGGTGGTTGTGATCGGGTATGGCGGGCTTCAGGTGTCAACGGGAGCACTTACAGCGGGTGAATTGGTTGCGTTTATTCTGTACCTGATTCAGATTGTGATGCCAATGACGCAGTTAACGACGTTTTTACCCAGTTTCAGAAGGCAAAAGGAGCAACCGAGCGAATATTGGAAACACTGGATGCAGAGGAAGAACTCATCTCGTCCGGTGCTGATGTGGTGAATGCGAATCAGCGGTTGTCGATCGAGAATCTTTCGTTTGGTTACAAACCGGATGAGCCGGTATTGCAGGATGTCAGCTTTCAGATGGAGCCGGGAACGGTCACGGCCGTGGTTGGACCGAGTGGTGGTGGCAAAACAACGCTGTTCTCCATGCTCGAGCGCTTCTATCTTCCGCAGAAAGGTCAGATTCGACTAGGCAAAGCGGTCATTGATACGTTCTCCTTACGTTCCTGGCGCGGATTGATCGGATATGTATCGCAGGAAAGTCCCATGATCGCGGGCACGGTTCGCGAAAACATATGTTATGGGATGGACAGGGAAGTGAGCGAAGCGGAAATTCGAAGAGCGGCTGAAATGGCTTATGCGGACAGGTTTATCGACGAGCTGCCGAGCGGCTTTGATACGGATGTGGGCGAACGCGGCGTGAAACTCTCGGGCGGGCAACGGCAGCGGATTGCGATTGCCAGAGCACTGCTTCGGAATCCTAAGATTCTGATGCTGGACGAAGCCACCTCCAGTCTGGATAGCCGTTCGGAGATCGAAGTGCAGAAGGCGCTCAAGAACCTCATGGCTGGACGAACCACGATTATTATTGCACACCGGTTATCCACGGTTGTGGGTGCCGACCAGATTGTTTTTATAGAGAAAGGCACGGTCACCGGTCGGGGGACACATGACGAATTGATCAGGGAGCATGCGATGTACAGAGAATTTGCCGTTCAGCAGCTACAGATGAATGATGCGATCGAGGCCTAAAGCTAGCTTGACGGTGCTTGGGAAGAAGGGGTGGCCATGGCAAAAATATTGGTAGTCGATGATGATTCGAACATCCGCGAGCTCGTGAAGGTGTTTCTGGAGGAAGCGGGGCTGGAAGAGGTGCTCGAAGCCTCTGATGGTGTTGAGGCACTATCCGTGATGGATCAGACATCCGTCGATCTGGTCGTGATGGATATCATGATGCCGAATATGGATGGATGGGAGTTATGTCGGGAGATCCGGAGGAGTACCGGAATCCCGGTACTGATGTTAACGGCAAAAGGGGAGACGACACAGATCGTGAAGGGCTTTGAGCTGGGTACAGACGATTATCTGGTGAAGCCCTTCGAACCTGCCGAACTGGTCGTACGTGTTAGAGCGTTGCTCAAGCGTTATCAGGTCGCAGCCTCCCAGACGGTAACCATCGGGAAGCTGCAGATGAACCGCAGAACCTATGAGGTCAAGGCGGCTGATGACATGTTCACCCTGCCACTGAAGGAGTTCGAACTGCTCTTCAAGCTGGCAAGTTATCCCGGCAGCACGTTGACGCGGGACCGGCTGATTGAGGAGATATGGGGCTATGACTTTGAAGGGAACGAACGGACGCTGGACGTGCACGTGAACCGGCTGCGGGAGCGGTTTCCGGAGGAGAAATACCGGTTCAGGATTCGTACGGTCCGCGGGCTTGGCTATCGGCTGGAGGTAGGTGAGGGCTGATGAGGAAAACGCTCAAAATTTTGTGGAAAATCGTCCGGGAAACCCTTCAGACCCTCTTGATCTTCGCGGTCCTGGGTGCATCATGGACGGCAGGCACCTATGTAACGAGGTTCGTATATACCTGGACGGGAACCCCGCCTTGGGATTATGTTGTCCAACTGATCAACCTGTTTACGGGCGTTATAATATTCTTTATATGCATACTGCTGGTGGGACTGCTCTTCAAGCACAGACAGATTGCCGTGCTGACTGCCATTACGGATGCCATGCGCCGGATATCCCAAGGGGATTTCAATGTGAAGATGGACGATCGGGAGTGGCGCGGCGAATTCAAGATGATTGCCAGCAGCATTAACGACATGGCGGGCGAGCTGGGGCGGATGGAGACGATGCGTCAGGATTTCATCTCCAATGTGTCTCATGAAATTCAATCGCCGCTGACCTCGATACGCGGATTCGCCAGGGCGCTTCGCAAGCCGAACCTGCCTGAAGTGCGGCGGGATCATTACTTGGAGATCATCGAAGGAGAGGCCCGCCGTCTGTCTCAGCTCAGCGATAATCTGCTGAAGCTGTCCTCCTTGGAAGGAGAGCAGCAAGGGTTTGTGACGGATCGGTATCGACTGGACCGGCAGTTGCGTACGATTGTCTCGGCATGTGAGCCGCAGTGGCTGGCGAAGAATATTCAAGTCAGCCTGGAACTGGCAGCTGTGGAGATAGTGGCAACCGAGGATCTGCTCAGCCAGGTATGGACCAATTTGCTTCATAACAGCATCAAATTCACGCCGGATTCGGGTGCTATTACGATAACCTTGAACGCAGCGGAGCAGGAGGCTACCGTGAATATATCCGATACAGGCGTGGGGATATCCGAAACGGACCAGCTCCGGATCTTTGAACGCTTCTATAAGGCCGATAAATCACGTAACCGTGCTCTCGGTGGAAGCGGACTAGGCTTATCGATCGTCAAGCGAATTCTGGATATTCACAAGGGAAGCGTGTCAGTACAGTCGCAGCTAGGGCAGGGGTCAACGTTTACGGTACATTTGCCGCTAAAGCCATGCGCGAGCAGGGAATAGCGCTTAGGTTGGAAGCTGGCAACTAGGAAATGCGAATTAGAAGAATTAAATGGTGAAGATCATCAGTCTGAGGGGCTGAGTTGGAGATGGTGGCAAGGTGATAGAGTGGTGGTAGAGTCGCGATTGCAGCAAAAGGTTGCAAAAATGCAGGCTTTAGAAGGTAAAACCATCGCTTTCCTCTCGATACCTGCATATTTGCATCTTTTTAGTTCGTGTTGTTCGATTTCAGTGCCATGCTCCTTAAATAACTGCATTTTTGCAGGCTTTTGGCTCAAGCATACGGAATTCACTCCCCAAAACTGCATATTTGCATCTAAATTTATCATCTCATGCGAAATTTCTCCGTTGTGGACCTGCTTATTCATACACCAGAAATGTTTAAACGGCGCCTCGAACAATTATGGTTCGGACGCCGCTTGTTGTTATTCACCTCGCTATAGTACCTTCTCCAGGAAGCTAATCGTACGCTCGTGCTTCGGTCTGCCGAACAATTCTTCAGGCGGACCTTCTTCCACGATATAGCCCTCATCCATGAAGATGACGCGATCCGCGACCTCGCGCGCAAAGCCCATCTCATGCGTGACGATGACCATGGTCATGCCTTCGCGTGCAAGGTCCTTGATAACGCCGAGCACTTCGCCGACCATCTCTGGATCGAGCGCTGACGTCGGCTCGTCAAAGAGCATAATGTCCGGATTCATGGCCAGTGCGCGGGCGATAGCGACACGCTGCTTCTGGCCGCCGGATAATTGGCTGGGTATCGCGTCGGCTTTATCTGACAGGCCAACCCGCTCAAGCAACTGGAGCGCGGTAGCCCGCGCCTGTTCCGTGTTCTGCTTGCCAAGCTCCATCGGAGCGAACATGATGTTCTTCAGCACATTGAAGTTCGGGAACAGGTTGAAATGCTGAAAGACCATGCCGATATTTTCGCGTGCTTTATTGATATCGGTATTGGGGTCGTTGATGTCGCGTTCGGCCACGATCACACTGCCTGCGGTAATGTCCTCCAGTCGGTTGATGCAGCGCAGAAACGTACTTTTACCTGAACCGGAAGGTCCAATGACGCAGACGACTTCTCCTTCTTGCACCTCCACATCAATGCCTTTGAGCACATGATTGCTGCCAAAGCTCTTCTTTAAGCCCTTTATCCGAATTTTACCCATGACGAACCTTCCCTTCCAAACGGTTTGCGATCTTCGTAAGGACTGTAATCACGATCAGGTACATAATCGCTACCACGAGCCAAATATCGAATGAAGCAAACGTTCTTGCTATGATGATTTTTCCTGATTGCGTGAGTTCCACCAGCCCGATGGCCGACAAGATCGAAGTATCCTTCAGCGTGATAACAAACTGATTGATGAACGACGGAATCATGACTTTGATCGCTTGTGGAATAATGATCTTGATCATCGCCCTGCGATAAGGAAGACCAAGTGACCTAGCCGCCTCCATCTGACCCGGATCAATGGATTGAATCCCGCCGCGGATGATTTCGGTGATATAAGCGCCTGCATTCAGCGTCAGCGTCAGCACGGCGGCCACGAACAGCGGCATCGTAAATCCGAACGCTTGCGGAATGCCCCAATAGATGAAGAAAGCGAGTACGATCAGCGGGATACCGCGGAAAATATCAACGAATACCGTGGCAATACCGCGCAGCACCTTGTTGCGCCCAACCTTCATGAAACCGAAGATCAGCCCGAGGATAAAGGCAAAGACCAAGGAAACGAGTGTATACATAATGGTCTTACCAAGTCCCGACAGGAGCGAGGGGAGGATTCTACAATGAGTTCCCAGCGGCTCTGATTGGCCGGACCGACAGAAGCGTTCTCGCCAAGATAAACGTCGATAATTTCTTGGTATTTTCCACTTGCTCTAAGGTTGGTCAGGCCCGTGTTGAACATTTCAAGTAGCTCCTGATTACGATCCTTGCCAACGGCAAAGCCGTATTCACCGCCTGCCTCCATATCCGTTACGATCTGTAATCCGTTGTTCTGTTGCACTCCATATGCCAGTACGGGATAATCATCGAAGCAAGCAACGGAATTTCCTGTTCTGACGTCATTGTACATTTGGTCCGAATCATCGAAGGGCACGATCGTAAAGCCATGCTCATCGGCAATGGACTCAGCGAAGCTATAACCCTCGGTGCCTGTCTTGACGGCAACCCGCTTTCCCCTCAAATCCTCATAGCCTTGGATCGAATCGTCATTTTCACGAATAGCCATGACGACCCCGGATTGAAAGTATGGGTCCGAAAAGTCGAATTTTTGCTTCCGTTCCTCCGTAATACTCATACCTGCGATGACACCATCGACTTGGTTGGCTTCCAGTGCCTGTACGGCCGCATTGAAGCCCATCGGCTTGATCTCATAGCGGAAGTTCTGATCCTCGGCAATCGCTGCCAGCAGATCCATATCAATGCCCACAAACTCTCCGCTGGCATCCTGGAACTCAAATGGTGCAAAGGTGACGTCCGTCCCGATTTGATATACTTTACCGGAGGCCGGCGCAGATGAAGCAGTGACATGCCCGTAAGGGATGCCAGCTGTCGTGATGAGCAGTAGCGATAAGGTAAATAATATGGTCCGTATCGATTTCATAATGTCCTCCCTTTTGTTCGTAAAAAGCATCCCAAGTTAGTTACCCGTAAATCGTTACATATTAAACAGTCATGTGTGTAATTCCGGTACCTTATCTTGCCCAAAAAACAGATTGTTTCAGGCTTTATCACCTAAATGAAGAGGTTCAAAAAAATATTTTTGAAACACGATAAACGGATGCAACATTTACCAAATTCCCTCGTCTGAGAGATAAAGCAGGCTTGACAGTAACACCAATCGAAGGAGGATATGAAGATGAAGAGATGGGTCAAACAATTGGGTTCGATTATGATTGCAGGGGCATTGTTGACGGGTACGGCAGCAGTTACGGGGTTTGGAGGTACGTCCAAGGCGTACGCAGCTGAGGGAGTGCAACAAAATCTTATAACTGTATTAGGTAAAGGTGAGATTTCCGTAAAGCCGGACATCGTATACTTGTCGATCGGGGCTGAGTCGTATGCAGCAACGGCTAAATCTGCACAGAAAAGCAATGCACAGAAGATTGAAAAAGTCATGAAGTTGTTGAAGGACACGTGGAAGATCAACGATAAGGACATTAAGACTGAGCAGTTCTATGTACAGCCGAATTACACGTATGACGACAAAGAAGGGCGCAAAGTGCAGAATTATGCCGCTTATCACTCTTTGGAAGTGACGCTGCGTGATTTGAGCAAAGTCGGCGATCTGCTGGATGCCGCAGCTGAGGAGGGCGCCAACTCCATTGGTAATGCACGCTTCTCTGTAGAGAACCGCGATGCCTTCGAAGAGCAGGTTATCGATAAAGCCATTGCGAATGCTGACTTGAAAGCGAAGGCGATTGCCAAAGCGTCCAAGCGTCAACTTGGGGTTGTGGTGAGCGTGGTAGAGGGAGCCGTGGGAACAGATCGTATCTATGGTCTGAATGAGATGGCCGCGAAAGTCGAGTCTTCCATGGCGAATGATGCTGGCAGCACATCCGTCAAACCAGGTGAGATCAAAATATCGACACAACTTTACGTTCAATACGAATTGAAATAGGAAGAATCGTTAAAGGTTCTATCCTCGCAGCTCCTCCTTGTTTGAACGGAGGGGCTGTTTTTCTTGTGTTTGGAAGGGGCCATAATACAGAAAAGTGTTGTGTGTAGGGGGAAAACACGGTATAGTGAATATGCGAAAAAAGGAACTTAATCTTGAAATGGTAAAGCCATACCCATGGATATGGCTTTTTTCTCTTAAATACCAGAAGCCTTCCCCCTAAGAAGAAACGGATCTTCCCCTTCTGAGAAATGATGGTACATGACCGTTTCTTCTTAGCGGATACGCTTTTGGTGCATACTACGAATACCGGTAGTTGGAACCAGGTCGTATATTCTGATGAAGGAGTGGTGCATGTGATTGAACTTGTCCAGATCGAGAAGCACTTTCAAGGACAAGCGGTCGTGCATCCGCTGTCGCTCTCCATTAAAGAAGGGGAATTCCTGACTTTGCTGGGCCCGAGTGGCTGCGGCAAGACGACGATTCTCCGCATGATAGCAGGGTTCGAGCAGCCGACAGCAGGCCAGGTTTGGCTGGCCGGGCAGAATGTGACCGACAAACCGGCTAACCAGCGGGATCTGAACTTGGTATTTCAGCACTACGCTTTATTCCCGCATATGACGGTGGAAGATAATATTGCATTTGGCTTGAAAATGAAAAAAATGCCGCGTGCGCTCATTCAGGAGCGCATAGAGGAAGCTGTGGCAATGACGCAGTTGACCGCACTGCGTGAACGGTTCCCGCATCAGTTGTCGGGCGGACAACAGCAGCGAGTCGCGATAGCGCGAGCGATTGCCAATAAACCGAAAGTGCTGCTGCTGGACGAGCCGCTCGGTGCACTGGACTTGCAGCTGCGCAAGAACCTGCAATCCGAGCTCAAGCATCTGCAGCGTACGCTCGGCATTACGTTTGTATATGTCACGCACGATCAGGAAGAGGCCATGATGATGTCCGACCGGATCGTCATTATGAACCACGGCCGAGTGGAACAGATCGGTACGCCGCGGGAGATTTATGCGAAGCCTCAGACGTTGTTCGCGGCAACCTTTGTTGGGGAGAATAATGTATTCTCTTCGGCGGAAGGACTTTATGCTGTGAGGCCTGAGAAGTTGGTGCCGCTCCGCGAGGCTGGTGGCAAGAAGACCGGCATAATTGAAGATGTGCAATTTCTTGGCAGTGTTCATAAATTACTGGTCCAGCTGGATGGTGAACCGATGAAAGTAACCATCGCACTGGACGTTACGGATGATCAGCCTTGGCAGGTCGGTGAGAGAGTCGGGGTGGATTGGAACAGCAAGGATGAGGTGATGATCGGGTCATGAAAAAATCCCGGTTCCTATTGACGCCTGTGCTGCTGTGGTTATCTCTGTTTCTTATCATCCCGATGCTCATCGTTGTGGGGATCTCATTTCTTTCCCGCGACGCGCTAGGGAATGTTGTCTTCTCCTTCAGCCTGGAAGGGTACAAGATGTTCTTTGATCCGCTTTATCTCGGGATATACTGGGATACCCTGGTGTTGTCCCTGCTAACTACCGTGATCTGTCTATTGGTTAGTTATCCGCTCGCTTATTATATTGCTGGGGCATCGCCGCGGATTCAGACCTGGGGACTAATTCTGATTACGGTGCCATTCTGGATCAACTTCCTGATCCGGACGTATGCCTGGGTGCTGCTGCTTCGGACGCAAGGCGTGGTCAACAGTCTGCTGATCTGGATGGGATGGATTGACGAGCCGATCCAAATGCTCTATACGTATGGAGCCGTCCTGCTAGGTATGGTCTATAACTTTATTCCTTTTATGGTGCTGCCGATTTATGTAGCGCTGGAGCAGATGGATAAGCGACTGCTTGATGCGGCCAGTGATCTGGGCGCTTCGAAATGGAAGGCGTTCCGTCACATTACGCTGCCGCAGAGCAAATCCGGCATCATGACCGGTGCGGTTTTGGTTTATGTCTCTACTTCCGGGATGTTTGTTGTCACCGATATCCTGGGCGGGGCGAAGTCGTCAATGATCAGTAACATCATTCAGTCACAGTTTCTCGGAGCGCGTAATTGGCCCTTTGGTGCTGCACTCTCGGTCATCTTCGTGGCAACCTCGTTGGTGCTGATTCTGTTGTTCAACCGGGCGATGCAAGCTCGACATCAACGTGTAGGGGAGGGACGGTAAATGAAGAAGAATCATCCCCTGCTTGGCATTCATTCATTCCTGATGATGGCTTTTATCTATGTGCCGATCATCATCATTATCGTCTATTCTTTTAATGACACGAGACTTGGTGGTAACTGGGAAGGCTTCACCTTCAGTTGGTATACCTCCCTGTTCCAGAACCGTCACGTGATGGAAGCGCTGATGAACAGTTTAACAATAGCTCTTATATCCACCATCGTGTCGACGCTGCTTGGAACCGCGGCTGCCTTGTCGTTGAAAGGTCTGAGTCGCAAGGGACGTGGTGGTATGAACGGACTATTGTACCTGCCGGTAATTATTCCAGACATTATTATGGGATTGTCCTTGCTTGTGCTATTCAGCCAACTGAATATGCCGCTCGGCAAGACGACCGTTATCATTGCGCATATTACCTTCAGCATGTCGTTCGTGTATGTAGTCGTTACGGCAAGGCTGTCGGGGATGGGTAAGCAATTGGATGAAGCGGCGCAGGATCTTGGCGCAACGCCTTGGCAGACCTTTCGGCATGTGACATTGCCGCAGATTGCCCCGGGCATCATTGCCGGTGCATTAATTGCTTTTACTTTGTCGCTCGATGACTTCATGGTCAGCTTTTTCGTCGCCGGACCAAGCTCCACAACATTGCCGATATATATTTACGCTCAGGTGAAACGAGGCATCTCACCAGAGATCAACGCTTTATGTACACTGCTGATCCTGGTGAGCATCACCTTGATCCTGTTAGCCCAGTATATACTTAACCGCGGCAATGGTCAGAAGAAACACAAAACCTTGCCGATCTAAGAGAGGAGATATGGAATTGAAACAATCAAGATGGACACGCCTGCTGGCGGTGGGTATGGTTGCGGTGCTATCGGCTGGCTTATTGGCGGCTTGCGGCTCCAGCAAAGAAGCACTTCACATTTACAGTTGGGCGGATAACTTCGATCCTGAAGTATTAAAGGATTTCGAGGAAAAATTCGATGTGAAAGTAACTTATGATAATTATGCGAACAACGAAGACTTGCTCGCTAAGATTAGAGCGGGTGGCAGTGGATACGATCTGATTCAGCCTTCGGACTATATGGTGAAGACGATGATCGAATCGGATTTGTTGGAGCCGCTTCAAATGGACAATATCCCGAACTTCGCGAATATGACAGAGACGTTTACCAATCCGTCTTACGACCCTGGTAACCAATACTCTATCGTGTACACCACGGGCGTAACTGGAATCGCATATAATACGAAATATGTTAAGGATGAAATCAATAGCTGGGATGATCTGTGGAATCCAGAATACCAAGGCAAGTTACTGTTGCTTGATGACAATCGCGAGATGATTGGTATGGCGCTGAAGAAGCAAGGCAAGTCGAACAGTACTACGGATGAAGCGGAGATCAACGCCGCTGTAGACGAGCTGAAGACACTGCTGCCAAGCGTATTGGCCTTTGATACGGATAACATTAAGCAGAAAATGATTCAGGAGGAAGGCTGGATTGCAACCGTCTGGTCTGGCGATGCTGCATTCATTGCAGAAGAGAATGAGGATGTGGCTTATGTTGTACCTGATGAAGGTGCGACGATCTTCTCGGACAATTATGCGATTCCGAAAGGCGCGAAGAATAAGGAATTGGCTGAGAAGTTTATCAACTTCATGTTAGAGCCGGAAGTCAGCGCGAAGAACTATGAATACATCGGATACAGCAATCCGAACGAGAAAGCAATGGAATTCCATGCAGAAGAATATCGCAACAACACCATGATCAATCTGACCGACGAAGAACTGGGCCGTACGGAGTGGCTCGACAACGTTGGCGAATCGCTGCAAATATATGATCGTTTGTGGACCGAACTGAAGAGCGGTCGATAGGGATGAATGGTACTAAAGTACCTTTTTTGAAAGTCTTGTTCTACGGAACAAGGCTTTTTTTCATGGATATGAGGGGGGTTACGCTTGCCCGCTTGGCTGGAATAGAAGGTGTTTAGGATGGCGCGGAAGTTGGTAAGGTTCATATAAGACACGCATTTGCTGTATGTGGATGTATTGATTAGAACATGTTGTGTCACCGTTTATGTTGCTGAGTCATGTCTGCTGTGTGAGTAGGTCCTTTATCCTGTTATCAAAATTGTCATCGACATTGTTACCAAAGTGTAAGGGGCTGCTCTTATAATGATGGAGAGTCAGTAAGAACCAACCAATACTTAATTATGAAAAAGGTGGAATTCCTTATGAATACTAAATTTCGCGTATGTGCAACCGTTATTGCGACAGGGGTCCTGCTGGGAAGTCTCGGCATGAGCGGGCCGGCCATCGATGCCAGTGCAACCAAGCCTAGCGTTTCCACCAGCCAACAAGCAAAGAACAAGAATGAAGTGACATTGTACTGGAAAGGCAAAGCTTTACCCCAGAAAGGACTAGTGCATCACGGGATAACTTATATTCCTGCTACCGCTTTACGGGATCATCTCGGCATGCCACTCAAGTATGATGCCAAGAACAAGACGTACAACATCGGCAACGGGTATAACAAACTGAGCGCTGTCGTCTATGATGCTAGCGAAATCGGTATTCTCGTGAACGGTTCTTATGTCGGGGAGCCGGGCGGTCAGATCATCAAAGGGCGTCTGTATCTGCCGTACGCCGCGGTTAGCCAATATTTGGGGATTCAGGGGCAATGGAGTGGGTCTGCCAAGACCTTAAGCTTAAGTGAGAAAAAGCTAAACAACATTACAATCAAGTCGGTTCCCTTAGAGAAGAAGATTCAGGGTGTGGAATCCATTGTGAATTATCCCGTCATCAGCGGCCTTGATCATGCAGCGGCACAGGCAGAAATCAACAAAGTACTGAAGGAAAATGCTGAAGGCACCATGGATATAATTGAACAAGGCGCAGGTGCATTTCCTGAAGATCCAATCATTCCGTATGAATTCAGTGGAGATTTCGTCGTTCAATACAATCAAAATGATACGCTAAGCATTATGACATACAACTATTCGTATACGGGCGGAGCTCATGGTATGACTTTCCGCAATAGCTATACGTTCTCCTTGAAGGACGGCAAGCAGATGAAGCTGGGTGATTTTATCAACATGCAGGGCGAGAACAAACAGAAGCTGAACAATCACGTGCTGACGACCATGAAGAAAGATGGAGGCTATCTCGGAGGTTTTGAAGGTGTACCGAGCGATGCGGAGTTCTATGTGAAGGATAACGCGGCGGTCTTGTACTTCCAGTTATACGAATATACGGCGTACGCGTTCGGCTTCCCTGAGTTTGAGCTCAAGCTGAAGGATTGGAAGTAAGGCATCAGGTAATCAGATAAGAGGAAAACAATATTATTGCTTCTCGAGATAAATTTGTTGTCTATATGTAACGGTGTACTGGAACTAATCGCGAGAAATCCCTTGATGTAGGGGCAGGGAGAGATTTGCTTCTGCTTTTTACGGTCAAGGGATTTTTTGTGCTTATCGTGAGTAAGCTGCGCGAACAAGTGGTCCTTCGCCTCTTCCCCTTTCCTCATGGTAAGGCAGGGCTTTTAGACGTGTACCCCCTCTTTGGTACGGCAGGATAACCCCAAAAGATGAGAGTATCACCTGAGGAGCAACGCGTTCGCCTTTGAAATCGGGAAATCTCGCTCATCATTCATTCCTATTCCCGATTTCAACAGCGACCGGAGGGGATACTCTCATCCACCTATGCATTAACCGCCCCAATCAATAAGAAAGGGCAGGTGCCGGATAACGGCGCCTGCCCTTTACTGTGGTCTCACTTATAGGCCTTGCGGCGGAGTATTCTCTAGTACTTGATCGATCAGTCCGTATTCCTTGGCTTCGTCAGCGTCATGAAGTAGTCACGATCGGTATCCTTCTCAATGCGCTCCAGTGGCTGACCAGTACGTTCAGACAGGATGCGGTTCAGCTTATCGCGCATCTTGAGAATGCGTCGAGCGCGGATCTCAATATCCGTGGCTTGACCTTGCGCGCCGCCAAGCGGCTGGTGAATCATGATCTCACTGTTCGGCAGGCCGTAACGTTTGCCCTTGGCACCTGCGTTCAGCAGGAAAGCACCCATCGAAGCAGCCATACCTACGCAGATCGTTGAAACGTCTGGCTTGATGAACTGCATCGTATCAAAAATTGCCATCCTGCGGTAATGGAACCGCCCGGGCTATTGATGTAAAGATGAATATCCTTCTCCGGATCCTCAGCCGACAAGAACAGCATTTGGGCAATGATGGAATTGGCGACCACGTCATTTACGTCGGAGCCGAGGAAGATAATGCGGTCTTTCAGCAATCTGGAATAGATGTCGTACGCCCGCTCACCGCGGTTGCTTTGTTCAACGACCATAGGGATAAAACTCACGTGGAAAACCTCCTCTAAAGTACCTCATATATCAATACTGTTACCGTATTACCCACATGATAAACAATTTAAATCAAAAAGTCAAAGAAAGTCAAACTATCGAGTAAAAAAAAGAGCCGTCATGGGCGCTTTAGGGTAAACAGTATATAGAACGTTACTTGGGACAAGTTAAAATGGCGCGCCCGCGAGGAATCGAACCTCGATCTCAGGCTCCGGAGGCCTACGTCATATCCATTGGACCACGGGCGCATAACCAAAAAATCAGCAACGGAGTTGATTATACCGCATCTATATTCAAAATACAATAGTGCACAAAACTTTGATCCTATTATATAGAGGCTAGATAGAGATGCCTGAATTTGGTCATAATGTATAACGATGCACACCATGATAAATATGCGTTACGGCACTTGCCACCGACATCATTATTGGTTAGAATAAAGGTGGGACTTAAAAAGTTCTGCTGGGACATTTTGTGACCAGGATAAGGAGAGAGCCGAGACGAAGTTTGCAGGAGTGGAATGCATGCGTAACCTATTAGAAATACAAGAGCAGCTTCTGCCGGATCTGATGGAGACCCTTAAGCGAAGATATACAATACTACATCAGATCAAATTGTCCGGAATGGTTGGTCGAAGAACGTTGGCATCGACATTATCGATGACAGAACGGGTCCTCCGGGCCGAAACCGATCTCCTGAAAGCACAAGGTTTAATTGACATCGAGACACTCGGGATGCGGATCAGCCATGCTGGCCTAGCCTTGCTGGAGGAGCTTGAGCCGGTCATGAATGAACTGTACGGACTGGTTGAACTTGAAGAGAAGATTCGTCAGGCATATGGACTCCGCAAAGTCGTCATTATTCCGGGCGACAGCGAATCATCGCCGGAAGTGAAGCGCGAGCTCGGGCGAGCGGGAGCAAGGACGCTGTTAAGTTTTATTGAGAATGGCGACACGATCGCTGTGACAGGCGGATCTACGCTTGCCGAAGTCGCAGAGCAGATGTCTCCCTTGACGGCAGGCCCCCTCAGAGGTACATGGTTTGTACCTGCACGCGGCGGGCTTGGCGAGAGTGTGGAGATTCAAGCGAACACGATTGCATCGAATATGGCGAAGCGCGTCGGCGCTGAATATCGTCTGCTGCATGTACCGGATCTATTGAGTGAAGATGCTTACCAGTCCTTGGTCCAGGATCACCATATCCAAGAAATCGTGGATGTGATTCGCAGCAGTCGTATCATTGTTCACGGGATCGGCGACGCGATGGAGATGGCGCGAAGACGTAAGCTGGACGATGCATCCATTCGCAGCTTGCAGGAAGATGGCGCGATTTCGGAATCCTTCGGTTACTACTTCAGCGATGAAGGTACCGTCGTTCATCGAATGCTGACGCTTGGCCTGCGGCTGGAGGACATCATGAAGACCGAGACGATTATAGGCATTGCAGGTGGCTGCGGCAAGGGCAAGGCGATTCATGCCGTATTGAAATTCGGCCACGAGGATATACTCGTGACGGATGAAGCCGCAGCACGCGAGTTGGAGAAGGAAATCGCTGTCGAAGATGTGAACTAGCATCTATTGATTTTCGTTGTCTTGATTGGCTTTCGGGCCAGTCTTGAATATATAAATTTTATCAATATGGAGGGAACTACTCATGGTTAAAGTAGGTATTAACGGTTTTGGACGTATTGGACGTAACGTGTTCCGCGCTGCGCTGAACAACAGCGAAGTTGAAATCGTGGCAATCAACGATTTGACGGACGTTAGCACGCTGGCACACCTTTTGAAATATGACACGACTCACGGCAGACTCGACGCTAAAGTCGAAGCTAAAGAAGGCGCACTTGTTGTTAACGGCCGCGAAGTGAAAGTATTCGCTGAGCGTAACCCGGAAGCATTGCCTTGGGCTGAGTATGGCGTTGAAATCGTAGTTGAATCCACAGGTATTTTCACGGCGAAAGATAAAGCTTCCGCTCACTTGAAAGGCGGCGCGAAGAAAGTTATCATCTCCGCTCCTGCAACCAACGAAGACATCACAATTGTTATGGGCGTTAACGAAGATAAATACGACGCTGCTAACCACACCATCATCTCGAACGCTTCTTGTACAACGAACTGCTTGGCGCCATTCGCAAGGTGCTTGACGAGAACTTCGGCATCGTGAAAGGTATGATGAATACTATTCACTCTTACACGAACGACCAACAAGTACTTGATCTTCCACACAAAGATCTGCGTCGTGCTCGTGCAGCTGCCGAGAACATCATTCCATCCACTACAGGTGCTGCTAAAGCGGTTGGCCTCGTATTGCCACACCTGCAAGGCAAGCTGAACGGCATGTCCATGCGTGTGCCTACGAAGAACGTTTCCGTAACGGACCTGGTGGTTGAGTTGTCCCAAAACGTAACTTTGGATGAAGTGAACAACGCGCTGAAGGCTGCAGCTGAAGGCCCGCTGAAAGGCATCTTGAACTACTCCGACGAGCCGCTCGTATCCAGCGACTACAATGGCGACCCGGCTTCTTCCACTATTGATGCGCTCTCCACTATGGTAGTTGGCGACAACATGGTGAAAGTCGTTTCCTGGTATGACAACGAGTGGGGTTACTCCAACCGTGTCGTTGACCTCGCTGCTTACATCGCAAGCAAAGGTCTGTAATTGATCCAGCCATTCAATCGAAAAGGAGTTCCGGCTACGGTTCTCCTTTTTGGTTCATGGTTTTTCCTGCTTTTTTCAAGTTAGAGCAATGGGAAGAATAACGAACAAGCCTGTATTTGGTGAACGATCAAGAGAAGAGAGAACAGCGATTAGCTGCCCGGTGAGGAGAAACATTTTCTTAGGAGGAACGTGGAGATGAACAAGAAAAGTGTACGTGATGTAGAAGTAAGCGGCAAACGGGTGTTTGTTCGCGTCGATTTTAATGTACCGCTCGAAGATGGTAAGATTACAGACGACACACGTATTCGCGAAACTTTGCCGACGATTAACTACTTGATCGAGCAAGGAGCGAAGGTCATCCTGGCTAGCCATATGGGCCGCCCTAAAGGAGAAGTCGTTGAATCCCTGCGTCTTACACCGGCGAGCGAGCGTCTGTCCGAGTTACTCGGTAAGCCGGTAGCGAAGGCTGACGAAGCGGTAGGCGAGACTGTGAAAGCGCAAGTGGAGAAGCTGCAGAACGGTGACGTACTGGTGCTGGAAAACGTTCGTTTTTATCCGGGCGAGGAAAAAAATGATGCAGAGCTGGCGAAACAATTCGCTGAACTGGCGGACTTGTTCGTGAATGATGCGTTTGGTGCTGCTCACCGTGCTCACGCTTCAACTGAAGGCATTGCGCATCACCTTCCGGCAGTATCGGGTCTCTTGATGGAGAAGGAACTTTCCGTTCTCGGCAAGGCGCTCTCGAATCCGGATCGTCCGTTTACAGCTATTGTCGGCGGTTCCAAGGTTAAAGACAAAATCGACGTGATCAATCATTTGCTCACGATCGCGGACAATATCATCATCGGCGGCGGCTTGACTTATACGTTCTTCAAAGCCCAAGGCCATGAGATCGGTCAATCTCTATTGGATAAAGACAAGCTCGATACGGCTCTTGGTTTCATTGAGAAGGCGAAAGCGTTGGGCAAGAACTTCTATCTGCCTGAGGACATCGTTGTGACTGACGAATTCAGTGCGGACGCGAATACGAAGATCGTTGGCATCGACGGCATTCCTGCAGATTGGGAAGGCGTGGACATTGGTCCGAAGACTCGTGCGAAGTATGCCGAAGTGATTAAGAATTCCAAATTGGTCGTATGGAACGGTCCAATGGGCGTATTCGAAATCGCTCCGTTCTCGGGCGGTACTCGTGAAGTGGCACAGGCATGTGCGGATACGGATGCTTACACGATTATCGGTGGCGGCGACTCCGCAGCAGCTGCAGAGAAGTTCGGTCTCGCTGACAAGATGAATCATATCTCCACAGGCGGCGGCGCATCTCTTGAGTTTATGGAAGGCAAGGCGCTTCCTGGTGTTGTGGCATTGAACGATAAATAGAGAATTGTATACAATGGATAGCGAGTGGATGAAGCTAGGACCTCTTAATGGAGGGATTTAAAGGAGTGAATAACTTGAGAACACCTATCGTAGCCGGTAACTGGAAAATGTTCAAAACCGTTCCGGAAGCAACAGCATTTATCGAGGATGTAAAAGGCAAAGCAGAAGTAGAAGGCGTAGAGAGTGTGATTTGTGCACCGTTTACAAACCTTCCTGCTTTGGTTGAAGCCGCTAAGGGAACAGGCATCAAAATTGGCGCACAGAATCTTCATTTCGAAGATAACGGTGCGTTTACAGGTGAAATCAGCGGTTTGATGCTGAAGGATCTGGGCGTGGACTATGTCATTATTGGACATTCCGAACGTCGTCAATATTTTGCCGAGACCGACGAGATTGTGAATAAGAAAGTCCATGCAGCGTTCCGCCATGCTTACTGCCGATCGTATGCGTGGGTGAGAAGCTGGAAGAGCGTGAGGCAGGACAAACCAAAGACGTATGCAAAGTGCAGACTGAAGCTGCGTTTGCGGGTATTCCGGCCGATCAGGCGATTCATGTGGTAGTTGCTTACGAGCCAATCTGGGCCATCGGTACAGGTAAATCTTCGACAGCAGAGGATGCTAACGAAGTTATTGCTTATATTCGTGAACTCGTAAAAGGTCTGTACGGCGAAAGTGTTGCAGCACAAGTGCGCATTCAGTATGGCGGCAGTGTGAAGCCGGAGAATGTAACCGAATATATGGGACAAAGCGATATCGACGGCGCGCTCGTTGGTGGAGCAAGTCTTCAGCCGGCTTCGTACATCGCGCTTACCCAGGGGGCGAAGTAGATGTCCGCTCCAAAACCTGTTGCATTGATCATTATGGACGGTTTCGGACTGCGCAACACCGAGGTAGGCAATGCGGTCGCACAAGCGAACAAGCCTAACTACGACCGGTATTTGAAGCAATATCCGAACACGACCCTCACTGCATGCGGAGAGGCCGTGGGTTTGCCGGAAGGTCAGATGGGCAATTCCGAAGTTGGTCATTTGAACATCGGAGCAGGCCGGATCGTCTATCAGGACTTGACTCGTATCACGAAGTCGATTCGCGAAGGTGAGTTCTTCGAGAACGAGACGCTCGTTGAAGCGGTTCGCGCAGCGAAGAATAACGGCAAGAAATTGCATTTGTACGGGCTTGTATCCGATGGCGGCGTACATAGTCACATTGAGCATATGTTTGCTATGCTGGATCTGGCTAAGAAGGAAGATTTCCATGACGTTTATATTCATGGCTTCATGGATGGACGTGACGTGGCTCCGGACAGCGGCAAGCAGTTCGTGAAGGATCTCGTTGCGAAGATCGAAGAAGTAGGCGTTGGCCGAATTGCTACGCTGTCAGGTCGCTATTACGCGATGGACCGCGACAAGCGCTGGGATCGTGTGGAGAAGGCCTATCGCGCGATGGTATACGGGGAAGGTCCTCGTTACACCGATCCGCTGAAAGCTATTACGGAATCCTACGAGAAATCGGTATTTGATGAATTCGTGGAGCCAACCGTTATCGTAGACGGCACCGGAGAACCGGCGGGCTTGGTGGAGAGCGGGGATTCGGTTATTTTCCTGAATTATCGCCCTGACCGAGCGATTCAATTGTCTCAGGTGTTCACGAATAAAGATTTTCGCGGCTTTGAACGTGGGCCGAAATTTCCGCAGAGCCTGCATTTCGTCTGCTTGACGTTGTTCAGCGAAACGGTGGAGGGCTTCGTTGCTTATAAGCCGAAGGACCTTGACAACACGCTGGGCGAGGTGCTGGTACAGCACAACAAGAAGCAGTTGCGAATCGCGGAGACGGAGAAATACCCGCATGTCACATTCTTCTTCAGTGGCGGACGCGATGTTGAGCTTCCAGGCGAGACACGCGTGTTGATTAACTCGCCGAAGGTGGCGACATATGACCTCCAGCCGGAGATGAGTGCCTATGAAGTGGCCGATGCTTGTGTGCGCGAGATTGAAGCAGATAAGCATGATGCGATTATCCTGAACTTCGCAAACCCGGATATGGTGGGCCATTCCGGTATGTTGGAGCCAACGGTCAAAGCAGTTGAAACCACAGACGAATGTGTTGGAAAAGTGGTGGAAGCAATCTTGGCTAAAGGCGGCGTCGTTCTGATCACCGCTGATCATGGCAATGCGGATATGGTATTTGATGAGAACGGTCGTCCGTTCACGGCACATACCACGAACCCGGTTCCGTTCATCGTAACCGATGAGAACGTATCGCTTCGCGAAGGCGGCATTCTGGCTGACATCGCACCGACGATCCTTGATCTGATGGGTCTGCCGAAGCCGGCGGAAATGACCGGTACTTCCATGATTGCAGCACGTAATTAAAACCGTATTAGATCAATCCCAAACTTAACATTAAAAGGAGACTATACACATGACTATTATTTCTGACGTATATGCACGCGAAGTCCTTGACTCCCGCGGCAACCCAACCGTAGAGGTTGAAGTATACCTGGAATCCGGTGCGATCGGTCGCGCCATCGTTCCATCCGGTGCTTCCACTGGTATTCACGAGGCTGTTGAGCTGCGCGACGAAGACAAATCCCGTTACCTGGGCAAAGGCGTTCTGAAGGCTGTTGAGAACGTGAATGAGCTCATCGCTCCTGAAGTGATTGGCATGGACGCTCTGGACCAACTCGGTATCGATAAATTGATGATCGCTTTGGACGGTACTCCGAACAAAGGCAAACTGGGTGCAAACGCAATTCTGGCTGTATCCATGGCTGTGGCTCGTGCTGCTGCTGATGCACTGGATCTTCCACTATATGTTTACCTGGGAGGATTCAACGCCAAGCAACTTCCAGTACCGATGATGAACATCGTGAACGGTGGCGCTCACGCGGACAACAACGTTGACGTTCAAGAGTTCATGGTATTGCCTGTTGGCGCACCTAGCTTCAAAGAAGCACTGCGCATGGGCGCTGAAATCTTCCACAACCTGAAATCCGTTCTGAAAGGCAAAGGCCTGAACACTGCGGTTGGTGACGAGGGTGGTTTCGCTCCTAACTTTACTTCTAACGAAGATGCTTTGTCTTCCATCATCGAAGCGATCGAGAAAGCGGGCTACAAGCCAGGCGAAGACGTATTGCTCGGTATGGACGTCGCTTCCACGGAGTTCTTCAAGGATGGCAAATATGTTCTGGAAGGCGAAGGCAAATCCTTCACGCCTGCAGAATTCGTTGATCTGCTCGCTTCTTGGGTAGACAAATATCCAATCGTTACGATCGAAGACGGTTGCTCCGAGGACGATTGGGAAGGTTGGAAGTTGCTCACCGAGAAACTGGGTAACAAAATTCAACTCGTGGGTGACGACCTGTTCGTTACCAACACCGAGCGTTTGGAGAAAGGTATCAACGAAGGCATTGGTAACTCCATCCTGATCAAAGTTAACCAAATCGGTACATTGACTGAAACGTTCGATGCGATCGAAATGGCAAAACGCGCAGGATACACAGCTGTTATCTCCCACCGTTCCGGTGAGTCCGAAGACAGCACGATCGCTGATATCGCGGTGGCTACGAACGCGGGTCAGATCAAGACAGGTGCTCCTTCCCGTACCGACCGTGTGGCAAAATACAACCAATTGCTTCGCATCGAAGACCAATTGGGCGAATTGGCTCAATACAACGGCTTGAAGTCGTTCTACAACTTGAAGCAAAACTAAGCGTGATAAAAGCCCGGCTCCTATCTTATGGGAGCCGGGCTTTTTTGCGTCTTATGTGGAATTTGCGGAAATCCCTCTGAGGAGGGACGGAATCGCATTCTGATCCCCGCTTATTGGTCTTACGGTATACCCCTCATGCCATCTGCCCTGAACCTGAATATGCTCATAGGGTAGCGTTGGATTAGAGATGCGCCATAACATGCGGTCGACGCCGCGCGCGCCGGTCTCCTTCACTAACAATTCTGGATGGGTAATATCCCGGAACAGTCGGTTAGGAGAATGTTCTAAACCGATTAGCGCGTAATCCTTCGGGATCGTCCGCCCTAACAAGCGGCAGGCGTAATAGACGGGGTCTAAATCATGCTCCAGGCCGACGACCAGCGCCGTCGGAGCTTCACGCATGATAGCATCGGCTAACTTATGAACATACGCTTCGCCTGTCGAAGAGTCTTGCGGTGCATATGACGCTGAAAGAGCCGCAACGCCTGCTGCGTGCATCGCCTCGCAGAACGCGTGCCAGCGGATACGAAAACCGCGATGATGCTTATTATCGCCAATATACAGAATGCGGCGATGGCCGTGCGCCAGCAGGCAGCGGACCGATTGATGCACCGCTGTCGCCACGTCCCAAACGACGCTGTCGACTGCTGCCGCAGGCGGCGGATAATTGAGTAGTATGGCTGGCACGGGCAGAGAAATAAGCTGCTCTTCTACAACCGGTGCGATCAGCGGTGGAATGAACACGCCATCCATGTAATGAAGCCCCGACCGCCAAGCCCAGCCCTCTTCATGCTTAGGCCTGAATGCTGCCGCTTCCTGCAGCGTGGGCTCCGTTAACGTCTCCAGCGTATGTCCAAATTGCGTAAGCTGGGTTTGGATGCCGTCCAGCAGCTGGCGGTGGATCGTGCCAAGGCTGCGTCTCGGCATAATATAAGCAAACCGCCGCGATTTAGTGCTGTAGATCGATATGCGCTCCACGCGCAGTGCCCGCTCCTGCTCCTTACTCCGGTATCCGAGCCGGGTAGCAAGCTCGATGACCTCCGCTCGCGTCCGCTCGGACATGCCGGGCAGTCCGCGCAGTGCCTTCGATACGGTATGCGCGCTGAGCCCCAACCGCTCAGCAAGAGTCTGAAGCGTAACGTCCTTGTAATTGGGCATCGGAATCTCTCCTTTCAATAGCGAAAAACGAAACCAAAACGAAACTAATCTGCACCCCGTACTCCAGTTATAATGTGGCGAAAGAGAACATTAATTTGGAGGTCAAGAATCATGAAAATGAAGAATGAAGCTCTCGATGCAAAGCCAATGGTTAGACAGCCGGCTCAGGATATCCCGCTCTATGCTTCCATTGATGTGCTGGTGGCAGGAGGAGGCCCGGCAGGCATCGGGGCAGCGCTCGCTGCTGCGCGCTGCGGTGCGTCCGTGCTGCTCGTCGAGCAGCGTGGCTACCTTGGAGGTATGGCGACTGTGTCGCAGGTACCTGCATTTTGCCCGTATACGGACCAGATGAAACCCATCATTCGCGGCATCGGCCTCGAGATTTTGGAGGATATGAAGCGCAGCATGGCTGATGAATTCCAACGCGATTGGCAAGGTCGGTATGACTGGGTGCCAATCGATGCGGAAGTGCTGAAACGGTTGCTCGACGAGAAAATGGCCAAGGCTGGGGTGAATGTGCTGTATCATACCTTTCTGGGCAACGTGTTGCATGAACAAGGGCATGTGGAGGCGGCGATCATCCACAACAAGTCAGGAACACAAGCCGTGAAGGCCGCTATCTACGTCGATGCCACCAGTGATGCCGATATCGTATGGCATGCCGGAGGGCCATTGGTCAAGGGCGGCGACGAAGGCGAACTCCAGCCGGGAACGATGTGCTTCGTGCTGCATAATTTAAGCCGCTCGACCTTTCTAGCTCACGCCGATCAGACTGGAAGCGACCTGAGGCACTCGATTCGTGAGGGCATCGCCGCGGGCGAACTGAAGGTAGCGCGGGAATGGGCCGGCATTTCCTGGCTTAATGAACATACGGCCGGCTTCAATTTTGGTCATGTGTTCGGCATTGACGGCTCCAATGCGGATGACCTGAGCCGCGGTGCTACGGAAGGCCGGGTGCTGGTGCATCATATCGTGCAATGGTTGCGTCGCTCCGTGCCGGGCTTTGCCAATGCCTATCTTGGCACGACAGGCGAGCAAATCGGCATCCGAGAGACGCGCCGCATTGTGGGCGACTATGTGATCACGGCCGATGATTTTCTAGGCTGCCGCAGCTTCCCTGATGATATTGCGCGCAATGCTTACTTCATCGATATTCATATGGCCAAACCCACCAGCGGTATGACGATGGTGCACCTGCCGCCGGGTCAATCGCACGGTATCCCTTACCGGGCACTGCTTCCAGTCGGTCTTGACAATGTGATCGTGGCCGGTCGTGCCATTTCCACTGACCGGGCGACACAAGGCTCGACGCGTGTGATGCCCAATTGCTTCGCGATGGGTGAAGCCGCGGGCACGGCGGCGGCGTTGCTGACGAAGCAAAAGCGCAGCAGTACACGCAGCCTCGACGTCGAAACGCTGCAGCGACAGCTTGTGCACAAGGGGGCATGGCTCGGCGAAGAAATCAACGAACGTCTGCGCACGCAGAGATCCATATGAGTTGTATGGCTCGCCCAGCTTAGCGCCATATCCAGCAGCCCGGCTCCATGCAGCTTGCATAGTACCGGGCTGTTATATTACTTGAGCTGCATAATTTCAGCTATTCCGTGATGATTATGGCTGTTATTCCTTAACGGCTCCCAGGACGATGCCCTTCACGAAGAAGCGCTGCAGGAACGGGTACACGGCAAGGATTGGCAGCATCGCAATGAAGATCTGCGCTGACTTAACGCTGCGGTTGGACAGCAGCTCTAGATCCTCGGGATTAATGCCGGTCTTGCTGAAATCCTGCACGACGACGATCGTCTGAAGCAGCGTAGCCATCGGCCACTTACTGTTGTCAATCATAAATAGCATACCGTCGAACCAACTGTTCCAATGGAACACCAGCGTGAACAGCGACAGCGTGGCGATCGCCGGCAACGAGATTGGCAGATAGATGCGCGTCAGAATCTTGAACGAAGTTGCACCGTCCATGATCGCAGCTTCGTCGAGGTCTTTGGGCAGCGCGCGGAAGAAGTTCATTAATAGTATCATGTTCCACACATTGACCAGATTCGGCAAGATGAATACCCAGAAGGAATTGATCAGATTAAGGTTCTGGATCATAATATACGTCGGCACAAGACCGGCATCAAATACCATGATAATCAGAAAAAACCACACATAGAATGTCCGACCGCGGAACTCCACCGTGGAACGCGACAGTGAGAAAGAGGCTAGCACGGTTACGATCATGCCCAGCAACGTGCCGACGATGCTGCGAAGCACGGAGGTGTTAAGCGAAGATAGGAAATTGAGATTATTGAATGTCTCCGCATAGCTGTCGAGCGTAAAGTTGATTGGCCAGAACGCTACCAAATTCGCATCGGCTGCCGCCTTGCCGCTCAGCGAGACGGCGAAGATGTGGACGAGCGGCAGCACGCACAGGATCGAGATCAGGATCAGGAAAGCAACGTTGAAGCCGTAAAATATTTTGTAGCTAGGATTTTTATGATACATGAGGTCCTCCTTGAATGTGTGCTGGCATCAGAAAATACGGTAGTTGGCCCAGCGGTAGGCGATATAATAGCCGCCGCCAATTAGGATAAAGCCCACCAGGGATTTGAATACGCCGACAGCGGTTGCCAGCGAATACTGTCCTTCCTGAAAAGCGCGATATACGTAGGTATCGATAATGTCACCCTGGCTGAGTACGAGCGGATTGATTAGGTTGTAAATTTGATCGAAATTGGCATTGAGCATACTGCCAAGTGATAGCGTAAATACGACGATAATAATCGGCAGCAAGGAAGGCAGCGTAATGTAGAGCGTCTGTTTCATCCGCCCGGCCCCGTCGATCTCCGCCGCTTCGTATAGTGCTGGATTGATGCCGGACAGCGCGGCGAGGAAGACGATGGCCGAAAAGCCGAACTCCTTCCACAGATCACTGACGATGATCGTCACCCGAAACCATGTGCCATCACCGAGGAACATCACCTGGGGAAGACCCACCCATCCTAGCAATTGGTTCACCATTCCCTCCAGCGAGAGTAGATCGAGCAGAATGCCGCCAAGGATGACCCAGGACATGAAATGTGGCAGATAGACCAGTGTCTGCACCGAACGCTTCAGCGCCATGGAGCGAAGCTCGTTCAGTAACAGTGCGAAGAAGACCGGAACGACGAGGCCAAAGATGATCTTCAGCGTGGAGATGATGAGCGTGTTGGCGATGACCTGCTTGGAATCACTCAAGGTGAAGATGAGTTTATAGTTCTCCCACCCGACCCAGGCCGAATCGGATATCCCGAGCCATGGCTTGAAGTCCTGGAAAGCCATTATAATGCCCGGCATCGGAGCGTATTTGAAGATCAGTGCGATGATGACCGCGGGCAGCAGCATCAAGTGCAGTCTCCATGTTTGGTAAAAAGGAAATCTCCGCCGGCGTTTGGTTGGCTGCCTGCCGGTGGTTGCGTCTTGCACGGTAATTTCTTTCATGGATCCGTTCCTCCTGGTTGATTATGACTGTGCTCTCATTGTAAAATTGCCGCTGCAAGGGCGTATAGCCTACATATTTTAAGATTACTGTCATTTTGTTAAGGGGGCTGTAACCGATGAGTCGACATCGTCCAATATTGATCCGTATGATCGGGGTTTTAATGATTGTGGTCGTACCGGCAGCGCTGTTGTATACCTACTTCAGCCGGACAAGCATCGAGACGATCGATGCGCAGATTACCGCAAGCAATGAAAGCAGGCTCGGCTTTCTGCGCAGCCAGATTGTCTCCAATATTGATCGTTTGTCGCTGTCTACCGGCGTGTTGACTGGGGATTCCTCCGTGCTGAATTTGCAGTTAAGCATTCTGACCGATGACTATTACGGAACGCGCACTTATCAGACGCAGCTGAAGGAGAAGCTGGGCCTGCAGAGTCTCTCCAGCAACTGGACCAACGAATTGTCAATTTATCTCCCCCAAATCGGAAGGCGTATCTCAACGCTGCCGACGGACACGTACAACTCACTGGAGCTGGACACCGCAGACAATGGCGTGTGGAGAATATATTCGCCTGGGGAGGATGGGCGGGAAGGCTATTACCAGATGCGGATGTGGGACCCGTTCCTGTCCAAAAACGATTCCGTAGGCGTCAATGCTGTCTACGAGATTCGCTTCAGTCTGGACAACATCCGCCGAATGCTGCGTGATTTCCGCCAAGAGAGCGGTGGCCAAACCTTTCTGCTGACCAGCGCAGGCATAGCTATCGGTAGCGAGGGCCAGGAGGAACTGGTAAGGGAGCTGGGCCAGGAGCTGCTGCAGTCGCCGCTCGGTGAAGCAGGCCATCGCAGTCTTCATGTTGAGGGCCAGCAGGCCTATCTTAGTCATCTTTACGTACCTGCGCTGGATGCCTACCTGATTGATTACGTGCCACTGAATGTCATTCATGCCCCGGTTATCGAGAGCCGTAACCTGTTCTATCTCGGCCTGCTTGCGGTCGTCGCACTGGGCCTGGCTGCCTCCTACCTGCTCTATCTGAACGTGCAGAAGCCGATCTCGGCAATTGTGCGTGGACTGAAGCAATTCGAGATCGGCGACTATACATACCGCATTAGGAAGCGCTTTCATAATGAGTTTGACTACATGGTGCGCCGCTTCAATGACATGGGTACGAAGATCGAGCATCTGATTCTGAACGTGTATGAGGAGCAGAACCGTTCGAAGCTCGCCACCCTGAAGCAGCTTCAATCGCAAATCCATCCTCATTTCTTGTATAACTGCCTCTCCTTCATCGCAGCCTGCGCTAAGGCCGGCCATACGGACACCGTGCGCAAGATGGCATTCCACTTGGGCGACTATTATCGCTACACGACGCGGGTCGAGAATCAAATGCCGCGGCTGCGTGAGGAAGTGGAACTGGTTCTGCACTATCTGGCGATCTATAAGCTGCGGCTGGAACGGCTTGACTATGATATCAAGCTGCCGGAGCCGATGCAGAGCGTACCGATGCTGCGGCTGATCTTACAGCCTGTCGTGGAGAATGCAATCGAGCACGGCATCGAGCCGCAGCCCGGCAGCGGCCGGGTGGAAGTGACCGGCACCAGCGATGGTTGCTGGCATACGATCGTTGTTGAGGACAGCGGGCAAGGTATGAGCGAGACAGAGATCGAGTGCTATATGCAGCGGTTGGAGCAACCAATGGAGGAGTGTACCGGATGCGGGCTATGGAATGTGCATCAACGGCTGAAACATTCCTTCGGCCCAGGTTCCGGGATAAGCCTAGCACCGTCCCGGCGATTGTCCGGGCTGGCAGTTACACTGCGCTGGCAGGCGACTGAATCTGATGCGTGAAACGAGGCACGATGGCTGCCGCGGCCACGGGGGAAAGTCAAGCTACATTACAATTCGCAGGGAGAAGGGAACGATCCTAGATGATTACACTGTTGTTAGTAGATGATGAGCCGATGCTGTTGCAGAGCATGGTAGACAATGATTGGGCGTCGATTGGCATAGGAGCGGTGCGGCAGGCGGCTTCAGGGCAGGAAGCAGCCGAAGTGCTGAAGGCGCATCCGGTCGACATCGTTGTTACCGACATTCGCATGCCGGGCATGAGCGGGCTGGAGCTGAGCAAGCATATCCGCGCGCACTATCCACACATTAAATGCATCCTGTTGTCCGGTTACGGAGAATTCTCCTATGCTCGCGAAGCGATTGAACATGGAATCGTCAGTTATCTGCTTAAGCCAATCCAGGACGAGCATCTGCTAGCCGAAGTCGGGCGTACCTCCGCTCGCATTGGCGAGGAGCGTAAGCAAGCCGGAAGCACGAATCGCGCGGTGCAAGTGCTGCGCAGTCATCTACCCAAGCTGCGCGCCAGGCTTCTCGCCGAGCTACTGCAAGGGGAGCTGCATCAACTGAGTGGCCTGCAAGAACGGCTGGATGAGTATGAGCTGTCTTTCGTTCAGGACGCGGAGTGTGCGCTGGTCATGTTGCGGTTGGAGCAGATGTTCCGCAGCGACTATGCCCAGGATGAAGTGTTGTTCGCCTATGCGGTGCGCAATATCGCTTGCGAGCTGTTGGAACGCGGCTACATGGTATGGCCTGGTGACATCAAGCGCGGTTATGTGTGCCTGCTGCTACAGTCGCGCGTGCACGCAGCGGCTCGAACTGGCGGCGCCGAGGCGAGGTTGTTGCCTGCTGACGACAGTCCTCCCGCCCCTGTAGACGCTATTCTGCTGAACCAGGTGCTGAGGGAACTGCAGCAGCAGGTAGCGGCGCTCTTGAACGGCCGCATTTCCGCGCTTGTTCAGCCTTGTGTTAACTTTCCCGGTGAGCTACCTGCCCGGTACCGGGAACTGGTCAATGAGATGCGTAAAATACCGCGCAGCGAGCAAAGTTTCGTGCTGGTAAGCGGCCAGTTCCTTCCGCTTGTGCAGCCGCTGCATGCGATGTATACGCCGCCATCGCTGCAGCAGCTGTTGGAGGGCGGCCGTTGGCAGGACGCGCGCACTAAGGTTGATGAGATTTTGACCGAGATGGCAAGCCGGAATGCGGAGACCGAGGAATCTATGCGTGAGCTTTACCACACACTTCGCAATGCCCTCGCCTACATTGCACATCTGAAGGGCAAGACCTTACCGGAACTGGTCGGGTGGCAGTCGGAGGTACCTGAGAGCAGCCCTGTTTTTCGACGCTCCGAGCTGATGCGGCAATGGTGTGCGGACGTCTTGGCCGGCGTAGAGAAGGCCGGGACCAGCGAGGCACCCGATCCGCGGCGCGAACTGCTTGCCAAGATTCACCGGTTCATCGAATCCAATATCAGCGGCGATGTGTCACTGCAATCGATCGCGGATCATGTGGACCTTCATCCCGTCTATTTGTCTTCGCTGTACAAGCAGGAGGCGCAGGAGAATATTAGCGATTATATTATGCGCTACCGGATGGAGAAAGCGGCGATGCTGCTCAAGAGCACGAATACCCGCATCTATGAGTTGGCAGGGATGCTAGGCTTTGTGAATCCGCCCTATTTCAGTAAGCTGTTCAAGGCCTATTACAAAGCAACGCCGCAGGAATACCGGGACCGATTCTATGAGCGATGATCTTAACATTTTGCTATCCGATCTTAAGACTTTAACACTATCGCAGGTCTCGGGGGCTGTAATACGATGAGAGTGCTTCCAAACACTTACCAAACAGGGGGGAACATGAATGAACAGAACTTACAAACTCCCGCTCATGCTGCTGGTGGTCGCGTTGTTGATCGGTTTGCTGGGCGCATGCTCACAGCAAGACAGCGGGCAGAGCGGCGAGTCTGAGCGGGTGCCAGATGAAAAGGCAGCAAACACGGAGAAGCCAGACGATGCCACGGCGACGGCGATCCGCGAAGGCAGCTACAAGTTCGATCCGCCAGTAACGATTACGACCGTTAAGGCGACGGACAATACGATGAGCTTTAAAAACAGGGAAACGGTCGAAAATAACGTCCATACCCAATGGGCGCTCGATGAGCTCGGAGTTAAACTCGAATACCTGTGGCAGGTGCCCGGGGATCAATTCGCAACGAAGATACGACTGATGCTGACCTCGCGCGAGGAACTCCCCGACACCTTCATGACCGAGGACATGACGCTGCTTAACGAGCTGATCGAATCGGGGTACTACCGCGATATCACGGAGGATTTCGAGCGATATGCATCTGACCGGTACAAAAAAGTGTATAATTCTGATCCGCTCATGTGGAGCCAGGTGACCTTCGACGGCAAAAAAATGGCACTTCCGAACCTCGCCAATGCCGGGAACGATAATGCGGTCATGTGGATCCGCCAGGATATTCTAGACGAGCTTGGCATGGAAGCACCTTCGGATTTTGAGGAATTGGAAGCGCTTCTGCAGGCGATGCTCGAGAGACCGGCAGACGGGGCGAGCAAGCTGATACCGCTCGGATTGAGCTTGGGTGCCGGAGGGGGCTCCAGTCCGAATCCGTTCACGGGATGGCTCGGCGAGAGTACTTGGGTGTTCGGGCCAAACGGGACGATTCCGAGCCAATGGCTGATCAACGAAGAAGATGGGACACTCGTTCACGGTTCGACCAAGCCGGAGATGAAAGCAGGCCTCGAGCGCATTAAGAGCTGGTACGACCAGGGCTTTATCTCCAAGGAAGCGGGTCTGCACGACGAGAACAAACTAGCCGAGTTGATCGGACAAGGCCGCATCGGAATCGTTGTTGCGCCTTATTGGACGGCCGCCTGGCCGATTCCGGATCTGCAGAGCAATGTGCCAGGCGCGACGATGAAGCCGTTCCCGATTCCTTCGCTCGATGGAAAGGCTGCGGCACGCGACACGAATTTCCTGCGAGGCGGGCTACTGGTGAAGAAGGATTTTGACCATGTCGATGCGCTATTCCTGTATCTGAACCGTGTGTTCGGCGAAAGGGATGCGGGAAGCGAGTTTGAGAACGGATTTGCCGAGGATTACGATTACACGGTCCTTGAGGACGGCAGCATTTCGGTGGATGACAGCGATATTCCGGGTGGCAAGGTTGGAGTGTTTAAATATTTTATCTATGAACCGAAGGATCCGTTTGCTCTCATGACGCTCATGGATAAGATCTCCTCTGGCGAAAAGCCGGAAACAGCCGAAGAAATCCGCATGTCCCGCATCAATCCTGATCAGTTACGTGCTGGCCAGATCGTCAGTGAAGGCTGGGGGAACAATGTGTACGTACCGACTTATTTCAACGGTGCGAATACAACGACCATGCAGTCCAAGGGCGGCATTCTTGCCAAGCTGGAAGGCGAGACTTTTACAAGCATGATCTACGGGAAAAAGCCGATCTCCGAATTTGATAGCTTCGTTGAGGAATGGAAGAAGATCGGCGGCGATCAAGTGACCAAGGAAGTCAATGAATGGTACAAGAAGTAAAATAACGGCAGCCCTTTCCGCATCCGCTGGTCCGACCGAGATGAAGGACTTGCGGATGTACGGAGAGAGGCATGTGACAAGGAAGTGGAAAGGTGGGAATATTGCGTACTTATTGGAGACCGACCGCCGTCGTTTCCGCACTCTTGCTGGCGCTGGGCAGCGGCTTGTTCCTGCTGGACCCCGCCCGTGAGGCGGACGCGGTAGTGGGCACTGTGAATGGCCTCCCATTGACGGAGAGCGAGTTCAGCTATGCGCTGCACACGCAGCGTGGAACACGGATCGTCCAGTTTGCAAGCGAAGTGCGTACGGACCATGGCTCCTCGCAGACCCCATCAGAGTCGAAGAGAACAACACAGCTTGACACGTTGCGCCAGACAGCCTTGGACGAAGCTGTACGCATCAAAGTACAGCTGCAGTTGGCGCATGAGCAGGGGCTGCTGGAGGAGCCGTCCATCACTGGTATCGAGCGCGAGTTGCAGATGGAGAATATACGCCGGGCTACGGCACTCAAGTCCGGTCAGCCTGTGTACGGCCCGGTTCGTTTCGATAAGGAGGGCTTCACACCCTACTACCTTAGCAAGTTGCGGCTACAGTTGATCGACATCATGCCGGTATCCGAGATGGACAATTACGAAAGCGCTTCCTACTCTCGTTCTACTTGGATTCCGAACGCACCTGCGGCCGGAACGGAGCCGGAGGTGGAATTTTATGAACTAACGCTCACATATCGGGACGAAAACCCGCAAACGAATGGGCTTGAGGCGAAGGAACGCAAGCAAGCTGCTCTAGAAGCCATGGAGCGCTTTCGGCTGGAGATGGAGCCCATCATCAACGAAACATCTGGATTGTGGGACCAGGCAGACCGTGCAGACAAAGAGCTATTGGAGATTGACGATTTAACCGAGAGCCTTGGTGAGATGGATGGCGTAGTGCAGCGGCGCAAGCTGGATGCAACCACAGCACGAGAATGGTTCAAATCGCGTCCGCAGCTGTATGCGTACGTGACGGGTCAGCGGACTAAAGGTGATCTGAGCGAGGTGCTCGACGAACCGATGTTGGGACAGTATACACTGGTGGTCATCAACAAAGAGCCCGATCCACAAGAAGCTGTGCCCGCCAAGACGGACCAATGGGATAAAGCTGCTTCTTATGACGCTTACGTGGAGGCACTCGTACGGAAAGCAGAGGTAACGGTGGATAGTGAAGTGCTGGAGCGGATACTGCTGGGAAGAGGCGACATCCTACCCGGACAATAACACACGGTTGCAAGACATTATGTGAGGAGGAAAATATGAGATGAAGAAAACGACACTGCGAGGCGCAGCCGCCTTATTTCTCGGCTTCGTGCTCGTCATGACGGCCGTACTGCCGCTGCCGTTTACGACGCTGCCGCGTGCGGAAGCCGCAGGGACGGCCTATTATGTCGACGCGGACAACGGCAACGATACCAATGCGGGCACATCCCCTGGTGTGGCTTGGAAGACCCTCGATAAGGTGAATACGGTGGTCTTCCAGCCCGGAGATGCCATCCGCTTCAAGGCTGGCGGGGTGTGGCACGGAGCTTTGAAACCGCAGGGATCGGGCGCGCCGGGTCAGCCAATCACGATTGATCGCTACGGAGAAGGCTACAAGCCGCTGATCGCCGGCGGCGGGGTGCCAGCGACGATCCATTTTTACAATCAGGAACAGTGGGAGGTCCGCAATTTAGAAATTACTAACACGGCTTCCACGCCCGGACAGCGCCGCGGCATTCATGTGGACGGTACAAGCGGGGGCTTTGCGAATCCAACCGTCTATGAGCATTTCGTGTTCGAGGACCTGGACATCCACAATGTACGCGGCGACGTATCCAATGATTATGCCCATAACGGCGGCATCATCGTCTGGGGTGAGGACTGGGATTATCACGTGCGCGATGTCGTCGTGCGCAATTGCAAGATCTACTCGCTGGACAGCGTCGGTATCTACCTGAATGGCGCCCAGCGCACCTATTCGTCCGGCCTGAAGGTGCAAAACAATGTCATGTATGACATTGCAGCGGACGGCGCGTTTATCTTGAATACAACGGATGGGTTAATCGAGCATAATGTCGTTTACGACACGCATGTTCGAGCTTCCGGATACCATGTGCCGCTATGGGTATGGGGTTCCAAGGATGCTATCATTCAATACAATGAGGTGTACAATACCGCGCCGGGCGGAGATGCGATGGCATATGACGCGGATTTTAACAGCGACGGCACGATCATTCAGTATAACTACAGCCATAACAATGCAGGCGGTATGTCGCTGGCGGTCAGCGATGGCACGAATCCGGCCAATTATAATACGAATACCGTCATTCGCTACAACATCAGCCAGAACGACGGCGGGGCCGTATTCAATTTCAGTGGCAACCCTGACTCCACTTACATTTACAATAATACCGTGTACCTGCCTAGCACCTCCAATACGAAGGTCGTTGACTACCTGAATTGGGGCGGTTATGCATCCAACACCTATTTCTATAACAATCTGATCGTTAATCTCGGTTCAGGCGGCTATTCATTTGGCGCTAGCACCAACAATGTATTCGAGAACAACCTGTTCTACGGAAACCATCCAGCGAGCGAGCCAAACGATCCGAACAAAATGACCGCCGATCCACAGCTGGCTTCACCCGGCTCAGGGGGACTTGGCATCGATTCACTGATTGGCTACCAGTTGCTGTCCACCTCGCCAGCGATCGGGGCAGGGAAAGTGATCATGGATAACGGCGGTCAGGATTACTTCGGCAATCCGGTTTCTGCGACGGCTGCGCCCAATATTGGCGCTTATGAGGGGCCGGGGCTTGACCCGAATAATTTGCCGCCACTGCCCGAGGCGCCGACGCAGATCAATCTGCTGGCTAATCCCGGTTTTGAGAGCGGCGATTTCACCGGATGGAGCTTGCATTATAATGGTGCATCGGTTGAAGCTAACCACTCGCGCAGCGGTAATTACGCAGCCAAGTTGACAGGTGCCTATGCTGGTGTCGAGCAGACGGTTACCGGCCTTCATCCGAATACGATTTACAAGTTGTATGCTTATGGGAAGGGCATAGACGGAGGGTCAGCCGTATTCGGGGTAAAGAATCACGGCGGTAATGAGCAGTCTGTCTACGTGAGCGGAACGAATTATGTACGGAGGGAGCTGACGTTTACGACTGGAAGCGGCGCGAACAGCGCTACGATCTTCCTCTATAAGGGAGGCGGCAGCGGCGATGTCTACTTTGATGATCTGGAGCTGATTCAATTCAGCGCGGCCCCTGGCGGGCCACAAGAGCCGGTCTACACAGTTGGAGAGAATGATGAGTTCCAGAGCGATACGCTAAATAATCAGTGGAACTGGGTAAGGGAAAATAGTCTTAACTGGTCTCTGACGCAGCGTCCGGGCTATATGCGTATTGTCAGCGAATCTGGCGACATCGTGGACGGCGGCGCGACTGCTCGTAATATTCTGTTAACGGGCGCACCGGAAGGGGATTGGACGATCGAAACGAAGATGGACGGGAAGCCTGCGGGGCAGTGGTCGCAAGGCGGATTAATCGTGTATGAGGATGACCGTACCTATTTTCGCATGACCAGGCTGTACGGCGCGGGCAACCAGTTTCAGTTCACGAAGCAGGTAGATGCGGTGCGCAGTCATGTTGAGGTGCCGGATACCATAGCGTCCACAACCTCCTATATGCGAATCGTGAAGCAAGGCGATACTTACAGCGGCTTCTATTCCGAAGACGGTCTGACATATGCGCAGGTATGGACGGCGCAGACCGCACAACTGACCAATCCGAAGGTAGGCCTGATCGTCTGCGCCGGCAACAGCCTGATCGCGGACTTCGATTACTTCCGTATTATTCCTGCCGATAACTGACGAATGATGGTCTGAGCGGAAGCTCCAGAGCAATAACAATTTTATATAGGTGCAGATCTGATCACCGGATTTGCACCTTTTTTTTAATTAACCGAGTGGTCGAGCGACCTTATGGAGTCGTTGTTTATAGGAACTCAAAGTCTTAGGGGAAGATCGGTCCGGAAGCGGAGGATGGGGGAACTATCGATGTACAATGACGATAAACCACCATCAGATTCAGTCATGCCTTTAACGTTAAAATCATGCGAAGGAGGTAGCCCTAATCATGCTAAGATTTCGTTTGCGAAAGGGGTACGCGCCGCCGATCCGAGTCAAGGGATTGCGGAGGACATCGGAGAGCATCGCCACCATGGAGAGGTTTAACATGGGCGGTGTACAGCAGTGGGTCGTGATTCGAGGTCATGACCGAACCCGTCCGCTGCTGTTGTTCTTCCATGGCGGACCCGGAGCATCGCAGCTTGGAGCACAGCGCAAATATTTGCCCGAGCTCGAGGAGTCCTACGTAGTGGTGAATTGGGATTATCGGGGAGCCGGTAAAAATTATACTCCCAACATTCCGCCGGAAACGATGACAATGGGGCATTTGTTGGAGGAGGCACGCGAGCTTGCAGTGCAATTGCTGCATCGGTTCGGCCAGCGAAAATTATTCGTTATGGGACAGTCATTCGGCGCCTTATTCGGCCTGCGATTTATTTATACATATCCGGAGCTGGTACACGCTTATGTTGGCGTAAATCAGCCGACCCATCGGGCGGAAGAGGAAAGACGGTCTTATGAATGGGTCTTGGGGGAAGCGGGGTCTCGAGACGTAGCCAAGGCCGTTCATCAATTGAAAGAAATAGGGTCTCCCGTGGACGGTCTCTATAAGACGATGGATGATTTCGTCATACAGCGCCGGTGGCTAACCAAGCTTGGCGGGGTGACATACCGTAAAAGTCCGACTCAGCTAAACGTGATTAGCAACCTATTTACGCCCGAGCTATCCTGGAAGGAACGAGTTCGATTTCCCCGAGGTTTTGCTTTTAGCAATACGCATCTGTGGGCTGAATTTGTAGAGCATAACTTATTTAAAGAAATCAAGGAGGTCAAGGTGCCAGTGTATTTCGTGGCCGGAGAGCATGATCGGATCTGCCATGACCTTATTTTTGATTATGCAGACCTGCTGTCCGCACCCCATAAAGAGGTCATTCGGTTTCATTCTTCCGGGCATATCGCATGTTTCGAAGAGCCTGAGGCATTCCTGAATTTGATGAATCGTGATCTGTGATTCGAGAGTCGTGTTTTCCTGCTGATTTAAGAGGGTGGAGCATCAAATCAATTTGAAGTGATTGTCCACCCATGCCAATACAGTGTCTATTTTATTACAGGATATAAAAGTCTATTGACAAGTTCATTGAGAATGATTATCATTATCCTGTGAGTTGGTAATGATAATTGTTCTCAACAATTATTGATTATTAAATATACATAAAGGCGTAGGGGGAGAAATTCGGTGCGTAATACGAAGGGTCTTATTATTATCACATTTATTTTTGCTTTAGTTTTAGCTGGTTGCGGTGGAGGAACTTCCAACGAAGGAAGCGGGACAACCACGAATAATGAGCAAGGGACTTCACAGGGCGGGGGTAATACAGAAGCTGCGCCAGAGAAACGAACCATCAAGCATGCAATGGGCGAAACGGAAATTACAGGGGTTCCGGAGCGTGTTGTAGCGCTGGAGTGGCTCTATGCGGAAGATGTGCTCGCGCTGGGCATTCAACCTGTCGGTATGGCAGACATCGCCGGGATGAACGACTGGGTGAACATTCCGGTAGAGATCGGGGCAGACGTTACCGATGTCGGTTTGCGCCAAGAGCCTAACCTGGAGCTTGTTGCATCCTTGAAGCCGGATCTCATTATCGGTCTGAAATCGAATATCGAGGCCAACTATGAGTCTTTCAAGAATATCGCACCAACCTTGGTGTTCGATCCATATCCTGCTGAGGGAGAAGGAGATCAATACGAAGAGATGGTCAATACGTTCAACACGATTGCCGACGTGCTGGGTAAGCAAGCTGAAGCTGAAAAAGTCCTTAGCGATCTCGATCAAACATATGCTGACGCCAAGGCGAAGCTTGAAGCTGCCGGCCTAACAGACAAACCATTTGCACTTGCCATGGGTTACAGCAATCAGAATGCCGCAACGTTCCGGATCTCAACGGACAATTCCCTGGCTGTTCAAATCTTGGGACACATCGGGCTGACGAACGCCCACAAGCCTAGTCAATTCGAGGTATATGGATTTACGACGGGGGATGTGGAGGCACTGCCCGCTCTTCAGGATGCGAATTTCCTGCACATGATTCAGGATAACGATAACATCATTGAGAACCAATTGAAGGACAATCCGGTTTGGAAAGGCTTGAATTTTGTAAAAGAAAATCGTGTGTATGCACTTGGTGGTGACATGTGCCTTACGGCGGCCCGTTGTCTGCCCAAGTCATGGCTCAGAAGACCGCTGATCTGCTGACACAATGAGTCTAGGCAAGAAACTGGCACAAGGTTCTGAGCCGATGAGCATTCATCCAGCCCCACCCGTACCTTCGGGAAGGGGCTGGAAGCCGTTATGGATGCTGGTCGGCGGTGTAGTGGCTCTACTCGTTCTAAGCTTTATTAGCTTAACCCAGGGACTGGCTGACATCTCTGTTAAGACGGTCGTGCAAGCCTTAGTGTCCCCACAAGATATTGCAGACCATCATCTGATTCGCAGCGTGCGTCTTCCACGAACGGTAATGGGCTTGTTAGCGGGAGCAGCTTTGGCGGTGTCTGGCGTACTTATGCAGACCGTAACACGTAACCCGCTTGCGTCGGAGACGACGCTCGGCGTGAATGCCGGTGCATATTTGGCTGTCGTAGCCGGAATGATCTTCTGGCCAGGACTGCTTCATCAATATGCCCTTCCTCTGGCTGTGGTGGGAGGAACGCTCGCAGCAGTGGCCGTGTATGCGCTGGCGGGCAGGTCACAAGCCTCACCTCTGCGAATCGCCTTGTCGGGGATGATTATCACGCTCGTATTATCATCTGTCACGAGTGCTCTAGTGTTGTTGAATCAGCAGACCACGCAAGGGATCTTCCTGTGGGGCTCTGGCTCATTGATCCAGAATGACTGGAGTGGCGTAGCTTTCTCATGGCCATGGATCGTAGGCGGGTTGATTGTGCTTTGTCTGGCAGTTCGACAGTGGGACGTTCTCACGCTTAATGAAGAATCGGCACGCTCGCTTGGCCAGAAAGTCGGCACCACTCGTTTGCTTGCCATGGGTGCGGCGATCTTGCTAGCCTGTGTGACTGTAAGTGTAGTCGGTCCGATCGGATTCATTGGGTTGGTGGCTCCCCATTTGGTTCGCTTGTCCGGCGTCATCCGGCATGCAGGATTAATCCCACTGGCTGCATTGTGGGGCTCGGCACTATTGGTCGGAGCTGATACGTTAGCCCGAATGTTCGTGAATGCTTACGGTGAGCTTCCCGTCGGTGCGATCACCGCCATGATTGGTGCCCCATGTCTGATCTGGCTGGCGATGCGAGTATCCCGCTCGTTGATCGGAGGACGCGGAGCTTCAGGCGGTTCCATGATGGCAGGCGCAAGCCAGCGCCGAATACCATATCCGGTCTTGGTGGTGTTGTTCAGCGTGCTACTGGTATTGGTATGGGTATTTAGCTTGGTGAGCGGTAGTCTACGCATTCCTTTTACGGAAGTCGTGGCGGTACTTACAGGAGGCGGCGATGCAATGTATCGCCAGATTCTGCTGGAATTCCGCTTGCCGCGGCTGTTGACCGCGGGACTTTCCGGTATGGCGCTTGCCGTGAGTGGCAGTCTACTGCAGAATGCGGTACGTAATCCACTTGGAGATCCTCAGGTGATCGGGGTAACAAGTGGCGCGGGGGCAGGAGCTCTGCTTCTAATGGTGGGCTTTCCGGGGCTGTCTGCCGGCTGGGTGCCGGTAGGTGCAGTCCTTGGAGGAATGTCTGCGGCCGCTCTGGTGTATGCAGTATCTTGGAAAAGAGGACTGAATCCGACAATTCTTACACTCGTCGGTATTGCTGTTGCTGCCCTGGGCTCTGCGATCATTAACTTGATGATCATCCATGCGAAGGTGGATGTGGCACCTGCGTTATCCTGGATGGCGGGAAGCACTTATAATCGAGGCTGGACAGAGGTACAGCGCATCGTTCCGGCGATCCTCATCTTGCTGCCATTGGTGCATGGCTTGGCCGAAAGGTGGATCTACTGACTTTCAGTGAAGAAAGCTCTACCGGGCTCGGACTTCATGTGCGAAACACTCGCATGTATGTAGCCATCATTGCTGTGTTGCTGGCTTCCATTGCCGCGGCCAATGTTGGCTCGGTCGGCTTCATTGGGCTGCTTGCACCGCATGCCGCGCGGATGCTGGTTGGCGCCCGCCATCGACAATCGATGGTCATAGCTGCACTGCTCGGCGGTATTTTGTTGGCCGGGGCGGATTGGATCGGCAGGGTAATCATGATTCCGAAGGAGCTGCCTTCGGGGATCGTTACTGCGCTGCTGGGTGCACCGTACTTGTTATATCTAATGAGTAAGACGAGTAAACTGAAGAAAAAGTAATCTTCAAAAAAGCTATACCGCTCACCCTAAGTAGGGACGGTATAGCTTTTTTTGTGGATGGTAACAGTTTATTTGTCGGTATACCGCACAAAAGACAGGACAATATCCTGCGGATGATCTCCAAAGCCGGAACCAAACAAATTCAATCCGTTCGGATATTCGGCATCTTGCTTGACCTCAAAGCGAACGCGGATCGGGCGGTTAAAGGCGAGCTCCAGCGCCTCAATGGTTGTAGTGCTTGACTCGTGACCGTCTACTTGGCTGCCTTGCTTGGTTACGCGCCATTCGGTCAGCTTGCCGTATTCACTGCCACTTCTCCATTTATCCGGAGTGAGCTTGCCCTTGCGATCACCAAAATCACCCGGACTTCTCCAGGTACCGATCAGAGAGTCGTTGATGCTCACCGTTATATCGGAAGGCCAGTCCTGCTGGAAGGAGGGCGCTTCGGAGCATAGCTCCGCGCGGATGCACAGTTCATCCAGGGCTGCACCAGGCGGCATAGGATTAGCAAAATAATACTCGATATACCCGAAGCCGGAGAACCAGAGCAATGCCGCTTCCGTTCGTTCCGGCATATAGAAGGCCCGCGGATCGTCAGGCGATCCGATCAAGGAACCGTCACGTGCTGCCATGCCGCAGGTCGGCTCAATGGAACAATGGGAGAACATGCCGATCGGCATGTGGATCTCTTCCGTGCGCTGCAGCCCTTCACCCGGCTTGGCGGGCAGCTCCAGTAAAATCGATCGGCAAGTGACGGCGCAAATCTTCTCCCGATTGGCTCCTTGCGACGAGACGATCAGGTCAGCTTGCTCCAACATTTGGACATTAATGGAGACCGTAGGCTGTGCAATACCGAGTGCCTCGCCAATTGGCCGACACTCATCGGTTTGTCGCCGAGCGCTTCGAGAATGCGCACCCGGACATCACTGGATAAGGCTTTGGCGATCTCAACGATCCGGGATGCCGGATAGCGGTTGGTTTCCAGCTTTGCTTCGTTCATATTCCCCTTCCTTTACTGAAGAGATGTAATAGTCCAAGTGTACAATGAATTTTATATATTGTAAAACTATAATGTACATTGCATTTATCGTATATAGGTGCTAGAA
>NZ_BAZR01000026.1 GCF_001315105.1 Paenibacillus sp. JCM 10914
TTTTTGAAATTCACTACTGGCATGGTAGCTCGTCGTTTGCTCGTCGGCCGCCTTTTGGTGCAGCGGAATTTGAGAAAGAAAAACAAGGTGGAGATTGCGAGTGCAGCAGTAATGACATCAATAAATAAGATTATTTCGATCGTCGCCATCGTGAGCAGCGTCGCGCTAACTATAGGCGCAACAAACGTCATGAGTGCCTGCAGGCTTCCGTTAATACCGTTAACCTTCGTCAACTTGTCTTGCGGGACAATTTGCGGCAAAACGGCTCCGACCGCTGGCGTCTGAATACCTGCTCCGAGGGCGCGTACGGCAGCGATGACGAAGAGCAGCCATATCGCATCGTAGCCGAGCAAAAACGTAATGGCCAGAATAAGCGTAACGACCGCGATCATGGCATCCGCTATCATAATAAGCGATTTACGGTTGAACCGGTCCGCCCAGACGCCCGCAAACGGTGATAACAGAAACGTCGGAATGAATCCACAAATGATATACAACGTCATCATGATCCCCGACTGCGTAGTCAGCGTGATATACCACATAATGGCATATTGTACCAGTGCGGAACCAAACAGCGAGAGCGTCTGGCTGCTTAAAAACAGAATAATGTTTCTTTTCCAATGCTTCTGCTTGTATTCTTCCGTTTGTGTCTTCATTTTCAAACCCTTTCTTTTTTGATTTTTCTTCAGCACTGGAACTGTAAATAGCTGAGTGATCAAAGCATCGAATCGTATTGGAGTCTTCCCCCATCTCGAATACTCTAACTGTATCAAAGAATTAAGTCGGTTATTTCTTATAAATTGCTCTTGTAGCGCCTTCTAACCACCAGACATTAGATACTCATCTAATCAGCCAAGTAATCCAGTTCTTGTCATTGAGTTACGATAAGAACTTATATACTTAAAACAAAAAAAGTCGCATATTATGCGACTTTTAAAGTATTCATGTTCTTGTCTCTCATTCACTAAATAAATACCTTTTTTATCGAAAAAAATATAATTTGATAGAGCACACAGCCGGCCCCTGGAGCCATTCCCAAGGTCATGTAGGGATTGCTCCATTTTTTATGTAAGATAGGGATCTTAACTAATCATCTGTCCTCTATCTTCCCAATCGCTTCTAAGTTAGACGGACTTTCTGAACGAACACCTGCCTCATCACGAAGAGCTGCGAGACTCTGCTGCAAATCGTTTATATCCACATAAACATATGGGCTTTCCCAACGTGCTTCCAATTGTAATGAGCGAATATGCTCCGGTTTGATTTTGGGGAAGTTAAACACCCATTGTTGCAGATCTGATTGACGAATATCTGACTCCACATTTTCACCGATAATGTCCAGAATTTTGCCCCATTGGGAAACTCCTTGGAAGGCCCCCAACTTCTCGACCATTTGTTTGATCACTTGCTGCTGTCGATCATTACGTGCAAAATCAGAGGACTCCAGGGTTCCTTGATTCGATTTGCGATAACGCACAAAATCAAGTACTTGCTGACCATTAAGAAGTTGCTGGCCTTTTTTCAAATCAATATGAGTCCCGTCCGCGTAATCGTTATACTTCATGTCCATGTCGACATCAATGTCTAATCCCCCAAGCGCATCGACCGTCTGCCGAATCGCATCAAAATTTACCACAACCATATGATCGATTGGAAGATCTAGCAAATCCCCGAAAAAATGCTTGGTTTGGGAAATAGCATTTGACTTATCTTTTATATAGTAATAAGCATAATAATAATTGGCTTTACGGGAAGGCAATGATTCAGGTTTTAGTAATAAATCACGTGGTAGCGACAAGAGGCTGGCAGAAAGGGTTTGCGGATTATAGCTGACGAGCATAAGAACATCCGTATTTATAACCCCACCCCCACCTTCCCGACTATCTATACCTGCGACAAGAAATATCATAGGTTGGATGGATACTTTCTTCTCACTGATCGTCTCCGTGCTCTGATGGTCTTCTGGTGCTGCGATGCGTTGAATGGCTGATTCTGCCTTATAATATATATACCCCACATAAATTCCTACTCCAATGATGAGAGTCATTATGACCAGGCATATGCTTATCAACACTTTACGAATTGCTTTTCTCTTCCATTTCACAGACATGATTTCCTCCACTCAATTCTTCATAACCTGCTATCTGATTCTTCGTTCATTCTGACTTCAATCTCATCTTTATGAACTTTGACACTTAACACCAAACCCATCGCCATCATATTGCTAAGCAGTGAACTGCCACCGTAACTTATGAACGGTAAGGAAATACCCGTCAGGGGCAACAAACCGATATGCATTCCAATGTTAACGGAAATTTGAAAGACTAACGTTGCAATAAACCCAATAACAAGATACGATCCTGCAAGTTCCCTGCTTTCCATGGCGATATGAACCATTCGATATATAAGTAGTAAAAACAGCAGTAATAGCACCGAAGAGCCTAAAAAACCATAATTCTCGCCGATAGCCACATAGATCGAATCAGAATACGCATAAGGAATAAAACCTTTACGTAAGTAAACACCCTCACTTCCAGTCAAACCTCCCGAGCCAATCGCCTTCATCGCGTTTTTAACATGCCATGATTTATCAGGATCGCTGGTGGGGTCTAAGAAAGCCTGAATTCTGGATATCTGATGCGGCTCTACAATCTTCGATAACAATTCAAAGTTGGCATAGTACAGCCATAGTATTGTGCCGATCATGACCGCCATCGTGATGACGAACAGTATCATATATAAAGCACGAATGTTGCCAATCCACAGCATACTTAGTAAAATGCCCACAAAAACGAGAGAAGTGCCTAAATCAGGCTGCTTCATAATAAAAATGAAAGGAACTAAAAAAATGCCGCAAACCGGTATTACATCTTGAAAAAAACGGAGCTTCTTCCCCTCTCTCTTCCCCAATACATGAGCAATCAGAAGAACTGTAGCTACCTTAGCCAGCTCCGAAGGCTGAAGCTGAAAGGGCCCCATGCTTATCCATCGAGCCGCACCATTAATATTTTCTCCGAACAGCTTGACTAGAAGTAGCATCCCGACGCTGATTCCATATAAAACATAGGACAGCTTACCAAGTAGAACACGGTAATCTATCACGGTGAGAAAGAGCATCGGAATGCAAAACGCCGCAAATAGATATAGATTACTAATGTGAAGACCTGCCAACTGTGTATCCGAAGTGGCTTTATAAATAGCTAGGGTCCCAATGGCAACCAGACATACGATAAGGAGAAGCGTGAATTTATCCAGTTTTGCAAATTTCCTGGTGATCAACATATGACAACCTCTATTTTGTTGAATTTCTGTAGTTTTCTTTACGTCTTCTATCGTTGTCTCTCGAAATACTAAGGAGAATGCCTGTACTCGCTAAACACAAAATGAGCGAAGATCCTCCATAGCTGATAAAAGGCAGTGGTACTCCTGTGATGGGCAGACTGCCGATAACAGCGCCAATATTAAACATAAATTGGATAAACATCATCATTACGATCCCCATCCCCAGCATGAGACCGAATGGATCATGACTCCTGATTGCTGCAACAAAACCTCGCCAGATAAAAAGAAAAAATACGATGATGAGCAGCGATGTGCCAATAAACCTAATTCCTCGCCAATCACAGCAAAGATAAAATCGGTATGTGCTTCCGGTAAATAAAAGAGCTTCTGCACGCTGTGACCGATTCCAGTCCCATTAAGACCTCCATGCCCTAACGCATACAGCGACTGAATAAGTTGATAGCCCGAATCTTCCGGATCATCAAATGGATTTAAAAAAGAGGTGATCCGCTGGAGACGATAACTCTTACTCATGGCTAGGTAAATAAAAATAGGGACGAGCCCCAAGAACAAAATGAAAAGATGACGGAGATCAACACCGCCGACAAATAGAATCGTAACTGCAATAAAAAACATGATGAGCACCGTGCCGAAATCGGGCTGTTTCATGACGAGCAGCAAAATGATGCCGATCATCACTAAAATGGGAAATAAGCCTCTACGGAAATTGCGAATTCGATCCCCTTTTCTACTAATGATTGCTGATAAATATACGATGATAGATAGCTTGGCGAACTCAGCCGGCTGAATACTAAAGCCGCTTAGAACGAACCATCTTTTCGCGCCATTGATGTTCGCTCCCCCTATGAGTACGAGGATAAGAGCCAGCAAAGAGAAGAACAGCAAGGCTGGTGAAGCTTTCTTCCACCGAGAAAAAGGGATCCCCATAATAATGAACATCACAAATAATCCGATAAGCGCAAATACACCTTGTCTCAAGACGTAGTGCCACGGACGATCATATTTTAATATGGCAACCGGATAGCTTGCACTAAACACCATCATCAGACCAAATCCAACAAGCATTACCGTCAAAAATAGCAGTAAAAAATCAGGGCGTCCTCTTATGTTACTGTTCAATCATAGAACACCTCCATTAATCAACGACCCTGGCGAATCATTACTCAAGATCCAAATTACCGTCATATACCTTATTAGATAATAACTTTAACTGATCTTCACTGAACCTGTAGATATCCAGGCCGTTTCCTGCGTCACCCAATGACCAGCCCAGCACGAGCTCGTTAATACCGTCATGATTAACGTCTAATATTCCGACATATTCCAGACCGTAACCAAAACCATAGACTTCCGAGATCTTTTGCCAAGCCTCATTGTGCTGCCTAAACAGTGCAGCTTTCAGTGTATTGCCTGTGCCTTTATTGTCTTCATATACAACGACAGCTTCATCGATACCGTCTCCGTCTAAATCACCGAATGAAATATCATGCCCTCCTGCTCCCTGCAAAGGCGCTAACAATTGAGCTTTATCAGGCAATAGTTTGATCAACTCTTGGCTGGTTTCGTTTCGCTGCATGCTTGCTTCTGACAAAGGAGGTTTTATCGTATCTAGTGGTGTCGCTGGAACCCCACATCCTGCGAGCAACCATAGCGTAATCAATATCGCACCCATTCTAATCATCTTGACCGACATTGAGATCATCGACTCCTCGCTTATCAGCTTATTAGTATTCTATCTGTTGTAGATAATAAAGTGGTTATGAAATAGTTAAATTTCCAATTATACCGGCAGATCGATCTGGACAATCGTTCCCTTGCCAACTTCACTGGTTATCCGTAATACTCCATGATGCAGCTTAACGATCTGATCCGATATGGATAGACCCAAACCACTGCCAGAAGCATATTGATTTCCTTTGTAGAATTTTTGCATCACATTCCCTAAATCCTCTTCTGGAATTCCTGAGCCAGTATCCTCAATGGCAATCACGACTTTTCTCGGGGCCGTATAAGCATGGACAAAGATTCGCCCTGAGGGGGCTGTAAATTTAATGGAATTATCAATGAGGTTAATCAGAACTTGCTTCAATCGGTTCTCGTCTGCTTGAATAGTAGGAAGGGGCTCATCTACTTGCAGTTCGAGTGAGATCCCTTGGCGAGCAGCTCTTGGGGCGAGTTGTCTGATCGTATAATCCAGCAATCTTGATAACTGAACAGGTGCTAAGTGGATGGCCATTCTTCCATTATCCAATTTAGAGAAATCTAATAGTTCATCCACCATTCGAGTTAACCGGTCACTTTCTGATTCAATAATATCAAGTCCATCATGAAGCAGGGGCCTGTTGTCTGTCCCATTCGATTTCAAAGTGATGATCCAGCCTTTAATCGATGTTAACGGCGTACGCAGTTCATGCGACACAGATGAAATAAAATCATTCTTAAGCTGTTCGCTCTTCGCTATTCTACTTGCCATCATATTTAACGTATCGGCCAAGGTACCCAGTTCATCTCGATAGCGCTTCTGCACTCTTATGCTAAAATCTCCTTCTGTCATCTGATCTGCTGCCAGTTTAAGGTCTTTAATGGATCTCGTAATGGTCCAAGATATTACAAGTCCAAGGATCGTAACTATCACAATCACCAGTATTCCGACACTAATCAGTAAGACTGCAATTTGATTAACCGTATTTATTGTTTCAGTTAAGGACGTGATAAACCTGACTTCCCCTACGATGATATCCTTCGCTTGCAGGGGATAAGATACCGCTAATATGGCTTCTTGGGTCGAAGGGTCCTTCCCTTTCCAGGTGGCCGGCTGCCCATGAATGGCTGATTGCACACCTATATACTTAGACATTGAATCGTCGCCTGATCCGGTAGAGTCCTGTAATAGTCGACCCGATGGATTAATAATCTGCACTTGCGCATCGGAATTGTTAGCGAAACCTTTCAATAATCGATCCGATTGTTTCTCCAGATCCTCATCCGAAAAATATTGTTGAAAAAAAGAAGCGGATAGCTCCGCCTGATTCATCAGAATTCGCTCTACATTGTGGAAATAATAATACCTCACGGAAACGATGAGAAAAATCTCAAGTATGAGCACGGTGAGGCATATGACCACAAAATAGCTCCCTACTAATCTTTTCTGAATGCCCATGTTTTCAATCTTCCTTCCTGAAGCGATATCCGAGCCCCCATACCGTCTCGATCCAATGAGGTTTGGAACCATCATCTTCAATCTTCTCTCTTAGCTTTCGCACATGAACATCTACGGTTTTCGGATCACCGATATAATCCTCTCCCCATATGAGATTCATTAATTCATTTCTGGATAGGGCTGTATTAGGATGTTCGAGGAAAGTTCTGATCATTTGGAATTCCTTCGGTGTTAATTCAATAAAGGTGTCGTGTTTGTACACCTTATTCGAATTGAGGTCCATGCGAATAGGACCGGATTGAAGTACGGGCCTTTGCGGTAGTATAGGCGCCTCTGTACGGCGTAGTATGGCTTTAATTCGTGCTACAAGCTCTAGTGGATTAAATGGTTTGACAATATAATCGTCGCCCCCGATTTCAAGTCCTTTGATTTTGTCCAGATCTTGTCCACGTGCAGTTAAGAAGACGATGATGACCGCAGGGTTCATTTCCCTTAGCTTCCGGCAGATATCAAATCCGTTCCCATCCGGCAGCATAATGTCCAAAACAATAACGTCGGGACGATTCGCTATGAAGCTCTGTACGGCTTCAGCTCCACATGCAGCCTCACTTACCACAAATCCGTTATTCGCTAAATTAATGGATATAAAACGTCTAATATTGTCCTCATCTTCAACAATGAGTACATGATTTCGATTTAAAGTCTTCACGATGTCCACTCCTATAAAACTGGATTACTATCAAGAAAATGCAATAAAAAAGATCATCCTGTAAAGAGTATGTGCTTGTCGGATAAATAAAGACTGTCATTGGTAGTATATCAGTTTACTAGCCGTAAAGCCGCTCGCCGACCAAGAGAGGTGGAACAATCCTGACTGAACCATATCATCCTATCTCAGATTCCTGCCCTCTCTATAGAAGATCCGGCCATCACCACGCCGGAAACCGGACAAGAGTATCCCGTGGACGGTTTGGAGATATGATCGTGGGCGGTACCGGCTAGGATGTGGATCCTCTGGAAAGCGTGATTGGCACAGATCTTCCTGTGACGCCGGAGGTCGTCACGGTCCCCGTTGCAGAGGAGGAGCATGTGGAGTAAAAAGTTGTCACCGTACCGATCTGCTAGTCAAATGACAAAAAAGAATGGAGCCATCCCCAAATGTGGTCTCGGGATGGCTCCATGCTAATCCTCTCTTACGCGATATACAAAAAATTACCACATAAGAAACCGATGATGTATACACCGTCGATCTTTGGTTTTATTGCAAGTCTCCTATTATTCGTTTTAAGCTTAATCATTAAATGTGAAGTATGGGGTTAGGGGTCATCAGCATAGGAACAGGATTAGCCAGCCTACTTGCCCTCATAGGGGCAGCTGTTTTGGATTACTTTTCTAAAGAAAGCAAGGGACGATAAATCGTCCCTTGCATCTATGCCATCATTGGGCAAGATTTTGTTGAACACATTAAAGGCACAGCTCTTGGCTGCTCCTATATGTTTGAGGACTACAGGAAAGCAAGTGATTACTTCACTAAAACTCTGAATTATACGGTCGAGTATGAACGTGCTTTTCACTGATAAGACTGCTACTCCTCTCGCATTTGTCGTTGCCGACGATTCTTATTGTCATTAAACATTGCCCCTATTAAAAGGAAAATAACAGCCCCGACACCACCAGTTATTCTATAGTAATGAAAAGAAATCCAACGGTCTCTGATGACCTCCCAATCATTGGGCAATGTGGAGGGCGTCCATTCTACGATTTTTGTTACGATAGGGACTTCAATAGTCACAGTTACAACCAAAGATAGTATGGATAGCATTAAACCAATTAGGCTCATATAGAATATGAACTTGCTTCTTCTAAATGAGAACAAAAGAACAGGAAAAATGGCGAGGATTTGTATAGGGATTAGAGTGGTCATAAGAGGTGCCATATTTCCATTTAATGTCTCAGTTATTTTAATCAGATCTCTAGGTTCAAAAACAGCCATAGATTTTGTAAATGCTAGATATGGAGCAAAATACATGCCTGCTGAGAAGACTGCAAGAATAATACTAATAAGTAAGAAAATTTTTAGTTTCACTACATTTTCTCCTCTCATTTTTAACCTAGACGCTCCTGCAATATTCGTGTGATAGGACGCCAACAAGGGAATACAGCAGGGATTCACGACATATACGATATCAGGCGCGCTTTCCTTCAGCAGCAGCCCGACCTTTCGGCTAGGCAAGGCAAATCTTTTGGTGTGGTAAAAAGGGAGCGTTCTTTCCGGCAATCCTCGAATGTTTGCAGCGTCAAAATGCGCTACCCCCAAGTCGGGCGCAATAATAGTCACCTCATGGCCGTCCTCCAGATAATGCCGGATGGAAGCCGTCAACCTGGTCACAATAGCAATTTTCATTTCACCACTTCGTCAATTGATGCGATATCCAGCGCCCCACTCGGTATCGATACATTGCGGGTTACTGCTAGTCGGTTCTATCGTTTTAAACATCTCTGTACCATCCCAGAATTTGTTGATTTTTAAATCTTTCTTATTCGGATCTTAACGCCAGGACAGGATCCTTTTTAGTAGCCATTCTGGCAGGAATCAAGCCAGCAATTAAAGTCAGAAGCATGCTTCCCAATATTAGTACAGTGGAATGAGTGCCGGTCAATTTTGCAAGCCCGTCAATATTAATAAGATTGGAAATAATGATGTTCATCACAAATACCAACGAGTACGAAATAATAATTCCGAGTGAGCCTGCCACAAATCCAACGATTAATGTTTCCGCATTGAAAACCCGTGATACATCCTTTTTTCTTGCCCCAATGCTTCTCAGAATGCCTATTTCCTTTGTTCGCTCAAGCACAGAAATATACGTAATGATTCCAATCATTATTGTAGACACTATGAGTGAAATCGCAGCAAATCCAATTAAAACATAAGAAACAGAATTTAAAAGTGTTTGAATGGTGGATCCTATCATATCAGATAGATCAGAGTAAACAACTTGGTCGGTCTCTCCCTTTTCTGAGTTATAATCATCCAAATATTGTTTGATTTCAGCTTTTCCCGTGAAGTCCTTGGGGTAAATACTAATAATTGAAGGAGATGTGTCTGCACCAAGGTTACGCATTCTCAGCTGCTTAACTTCTTTATTAGCGAAGGGAGAGTTTAGGATGACATCTCGATCTGAATTCTTCTGAGCCAGAGCAATTTCTGATGTTGCTGCATCTTCAACAATATAATCAGTTAATGCTGTTGTATAAACCAGACCTTCCGATAAATAACCACTTGCAGAAGTTAAACCTTCTTTCAAACGTAATGCCCCTGTAATTTCCAGCTGAATCACGTCAGAACTATCATACAATTGCGCATATGATTCAGCTGTAGCGGGCGCAAACAATCCATTTTCACTTTTGGTATAGAAGTTGTTATTTGGAACAATCGATAAAAATGATTTTCCAATAAAGTCACTAAGTTCATAATCCGCTTGGTTTGAAAAAATACCCAATTTTTCAAAAAACTCTTTATCTATCCGATTATATTTGTCTACTACAATCGCAATCTCATTTTTCGCTGTTGGATAACGGCTTCCTTCTCCAATTAAATCATATAGGGAAAGAATAAAATCATTGTCTTCTGGCAATTCTCCCCAGTAAATCGGCGCAGATCCAAAACCCTCATTTGAATTGTCCGCATTCGCCGAGGTTTCAAATTTAACTATGTCCTTCTCACCTTTTGCCAGCACATTCATTTCCACTTCCCTTCCATAGGAAACAGCATTTATGGCATCAGGAAGTGCCACTTGAATGTTTTTGATATAGTCGAAATATTCTGTTGTCAATACATTAGTATGTGTTGCTGTGTTGGCTAGGTTGGTAGCGGAATCGTATCGATAAAGAACATTCTCGCTGGGGTATTCCTTTTCTTCCTCCGTATTACTCCCAAATAGGCTCCCACCGCCCCCAGGCCCTCGATTTTGCACACCGTCCGATATGCTCACTGGAAAACCCACCAATGTATCCGACTGTAATTTCGTTATATAGTCAGAGAGTCCGGTTGACAATGCTAATACTAGGCTACACCGATAATTCCAATGCTCCCTGCAAAAGCGGTAATGACTGTCCTCCCTTTTTTGAGAGCAGATTTTTGAGGGAAAGTGACATTGCTGTAAATAAAGACATTGCTGTTTTGCCTAAGTTTAGCTTTGTTTCTTTCTGAATCTTTGGTAGCTTATCGTTTAAAATCGGATTGCTGTCCGACTGAACTTCGCCATCATGAAGATGGATAATTCTACTGCTGTATTCTTTTGCGAGATCGCCATTATGGGTGACCATTATGACTAATTTCGTCTTTGATATTTCTTTCAGGATCTCCATTACCTGAATACTCGTTTGACTGTCGAGTGCTCCAGTCGGTTCATCGGCAAGGATAATATCTGGATTGTTTACAAGAGCCCGTGCAATGGCAACGCGCTGCATCTGTCCGCCAGAGAGCTGGTTAGGCTTCATATTCAGCTTGTCTCCTAGACCAACCGCTACAAGGGCTTGTTTTGCTTTTTTTCTACGCTCCGATATTGAAACCCCTGATATCGTCATGGCAATTTCCACATTTTGCGCTATCGTTTGATGCGAAATCAAGTTGTAGTTTTGAAAAACAAAACCGATCGAGTGGTTTCGGTAAGCATCCCAATCATTATCACTAAAGTGTTTAGTCGACTTCCCGCCTAATGATAAATCTCCCTCACTATAACGATCTAACCCTCCAATAATGTTAAGGAACGTGGTCTTACCACAACCGGACGGGCCTAGGATAGAAACAAACTCACTTTCCCTAAATTCCAACGATACCCCTTTTAAGGCATGCACTACTTCCGCACTTTGATATGATTTTTTAATATCAGTTAATTTTAGTTTAGACATGATGGGTCTCCTCTTCTTTTGGATTTACCCAATCATATCAACCAATGTTAAAATCCCAAGGGGTTAAGAGTTTAAATAAAGTTAAACTAGACTTAAAAAATTCACTAGAGTTTGAATCGATATCCTACTCCCCATACAGTTTGAATATGTAAAGGATTCTGTGGTTCTTTCTCTATTTTTTCACGTAACCTATTGATGTGAACCGCCACAGTTTTCAGATCACCAAAAGCATCCATCCCCCAAATTCTTGTGTAAAGCTGCTCCTTGCTAAATACAACATCAGGATTCGAAATCAAAAGAAGAAGCATCTCGAATTCCTTATTTTTAAACTCTACCTCGTTCTCATGGATGTAAACACGATGAGTCATTTTATTCATCCTTATCGGGCCTACAATTACCTCTCTGGATCTGTCAGTACCTTTATTTTTCAAGCGCTCATATTGAGCCAAATTTGCTTTTACTCGTGCAAGGAGCTCCGACGGGGAAAAGGGTTTTGAAATGTAATCGTCCGCTCCCAACCCAAGTCCTCTTACTTTATCCGACAACTCAATCTTTGCTGTAACCATTAAAATCGGTATATCCATCTTTTCACGTATTGCACGGCAAATATCATACCCATTTATGCCCGGAAGCATTAGATCAAGAATAATGAGGTCAAAATCCTTCGATAATGCCAATTCTAGTCCTTTCGTTCCATCTGTTGCTATGGTCACTATTAATCCATCGATTTCCATGAAATCCCTTTCGATTTCAGCTATTGCCGGATCATCTTCTATTATCAGGATTCTCTTCATAAAGCATTTCACCTACTCCGAATATTTTGGAATGATTATTATAATTGCAAGACCATTTAAGGTTCATGCTCTGCATAAATATTTCCTCCCAACCCCTCGATAATTTTTTTCGATATCGCAAGACCCAACCCGCTGCCCAAATCCGATTTTCCACGCGACACATCACCACGATAGAAAACATCAAACATTTTTTCCAAGTCATCTTCGGACACACCAGGACCATTATCAACTAATTTTAGTTGAATATTATCCTCTTCTTCAGAGCAGATCATCCTCACCTTTGCTCTTTCCATAACTTTATACTTAAGACTGTTTTCGAGAATATTTTGAATCACATTACGAAACTGAACTACATCGATTTGCACAATTGCTTGCCGAATGTGATTTTCCAAGTGAATATCTAGCCCACGGGATTCATATTCGGCTGAAAAGACTCCCATCATCCTGCGAATTTCGTCCCCCACATTAATCCGCTCAAGATGAAATGGAAATTCACCGATATCCAGTTTAGAAAATGAAAACAACTGATTTATAAGGTGTTCAAGATTGGACGTTTTACTTTTTATAATCTCAAAATACTTACGTTGTTTTTCCGGTGTGGACGCCACACCTTTTTCAATCCCCTCCAAGTATGCATTAATCGATGTTAATGGCGTACGGAGATCATGAGAAATCCCTGCAATCAATTCCCTCCGATTGGTTTCATCTTTCTGCCGTTCATTTACCATGGTTGATAATCGCTGTGCCATATCGTTAAAATCCGAACATACACCAGCAAACTCATCCTGCTTTTTATAATTGATTCGATATTTCAGATTTCCGTCCCGAATTTGATGCACACCTTGAACTAATATATTTATTGGATCCATAATGCTTCGATATACAAACTTGGTTAATGCCCGATTTGTCACGAGCACCACAATGATGAGCACTACAACCATAAGCCAACCCAGATATAATCGTTTCTGATACTTATCTCGAATAAAAATCGTAAAACTGGGGTCAACTAATACAAGTGAATACTCCCCCCCTGTTTCAACCCGATATATTGCATGGCTTTCGGAAATCAGAATGAAATTTTGATCACTAGATACAAGCTCTTTGGTTGGAATGCCTTCATTCGTTGTCGGATACACTAATCTCGATCCAGAATATAAGGACAAAGAAACCCCGAATTTTTTTTGCCTTGAGTTAAACAAATCAATATCAGCCTCAATATCTTGGACTTTTTCCCTATATTTTAATTTCTCAACTAATTCATCAACATCATCCACTAGATCAAAGAATACATCGACATATTTTATAGAATTAGCTTCACGCATACCGGTTACCCCAGTGTAAATTAGCACAAAACTAATGATTGTCAGAAATATAAGTATAATAGGAAGAACAAGCATTAACATATTAGAAATAAACAATCGTCGCTTCACACTCACATTTATTAGTTCCTTTCATAATCATTGTTATATAGTGGTAGGGCAAATATACAAATAATAGGGGTTCATCGTGAAAGCTTACATAATCGGGGTCGCAGAACCTTAAGTCATTTCTTATCACATGGAAGATGGAATGGCTCCTACTTGAAACAAATCGTTCAACGGATCGCTTTTCAGCAGATCAAGAAGACCGCTCAGCAACACCACAGCCCGATATACGGTATGTGAAAAAACGAAGCCTTCGTCACAGGCTACGCACATGATTCAAGGTACTTCGTTCCAGCATTTCCATCTCAAGGGCCTGAAAACCACTATTGCTTACAGAAATCAATAACCGATCCGGAAATTTCTTTCCATTCTGGATCATTCATTAATAATTTGGTAGCGGCTCTTGCCGGAATTAAACCAGTTATCTATGTCAACAACATGCTATCTGCTATCAAGGCGGCTGAATGAATCATGGTCAATTGCGCAATACGGTATTCACAGCATCAGCAACGTTGCCTGAATGTTAGCGATGTTATCAAAATAGTCTGCTGTCAACACATTCGTATGCTCTATGAGACTCTCGGAACTGTCATATCTATCTTACCTTTTCTCAACGCTCAGTAACGCTGGCACCTATAACGTCAAGGCAATCTCTACATTTTGCAAGATTGTCTGGTGGGAAATCTATTTCGTATTATTACCTCAGCATTGTGCAAATATACCAGCTACATTGAAGGGGTTACCTCTCTAATCCATAGTACATATACAGGACTATTTCGCTTGAAGAACTGCACCTTCTTATTCAAAATTGGTGGCAATGAGTTAACTGTCTTAATGAAAAATACCTTCGAAATATCATAGCAAGAATTGTTAAACTAAGTGGGCGTGAAAGTTAAACTAAAGGTAAATAAATTACTTTATAGAAATTAGCCTTGATAATGAGGTTCAGTGAATAAACCAAGAAATTGGTCTCGAGATCGTCTGGAGAAATTCTTGTGAACGCACAGAGAGCGAAACACTATGCACTGAAGTTCAAGATCGCCCATTGGAAAGCTTGTCTCCATGGTATTTGCAGCAATTATGGCCAACGATCGCCAGCTAAACGTTCTAGAACTCATTATCACGACCATCCCTCGAATTAATAGGGGAAAGTGACGAGGATCTTATCTTGGATGGTCAGGGTTCTTATCGATTGATTATAAAAGGAAATCTAATTCTTCTATGGAGAGTTCCCGTATGTAACCCATAATCAAAACACTCCTTATTGAAGAAGGTACATGTTCTTGTTGTGTGTCAATGATGTTTTGTTAGACGAAGCACATGCTTTAAACGCCTCAACCTCCACTTTACTTCTTCAGAATCAGCAATGGATTCCATTCAAACGTGTATGCCAATGCAATCCCTCCATTTAATTAAGTCCAACTGATTGACTCCATCACCGCCTCGAGATCCTCAGTACCAGGCGAATAAATCATCGTCATTTCGATATTCGTCGTCCCGTTCTCTTTATAGTGCCCCATCAGCATCGCCACTCTTTTGATGACACAAATTATTCTACATAAAAATAAAAAAGCCTGATAAATCAAGCTTTATAGCAAATCATATATATAGACACTTTCAAAAGTATGAATTTCCAGGGGTTACTAAATATTGGACATTTCGATTCCACGCCATTAAAGCTTAACAGGATAGGTGGATTAAAACATTGGTCTATCCGGTCATAATAATGAATAATCCCGAAAAAGTCAGCTTGACCCTACTATTTTCAATACTCCCCACACGAAAAAAGGGGCTTATCGCCCCTAGCTTTTACACTTTAAATTGACGCAAGTAAGATTGTAAATCCTCTGCCATCTGTGCCAATGATGTTGCCGAAGCACTGACCTGCTCCATTGCCGCCAATTGCTCCTCCGTTGCAGCCGATACATTTTGCGTACCCTCTGCTGAACGTCCTGCTATTTCGGTAATCACATTGACCTGATCAACAGCGTGTTCCGTGTTGCTGTTCATCTGGATGGAATAAGTCGTTACCTCTTGAATTTGTGCAGCTACTTGTTGAACAGACTCTAGTATATCAGTAAACGCTGCGCCTGCTTGGTTCACGACATCCATTCCAATCTCAACTTCACGTGTGCCTTCTTCTATTGAATCAATCGCAATCTCGGTCTCGCTCTGAATGGAAGCGAGCAGTTCAGCGATCTGATTCGTTGATTGGGCCGATTGCTCAGATAACTTGCGCACCTCGCCCGCTACGACTGCGAAGCCGCGTCCATGCTCACCGGCACGCGCCGCCTCAATCGCAGCATTAAGCGCCAACAAGTTCGTTTGAGCCGCGATACCAGAGATGACCTGAACGATATTGTCGATGGCAGCCGAGCGCTGTCCGAGCTGATTCACGGTACCGTTTATCGTATTAACCGTATTTTGTATCGATTGCATTTGCTGCATGACCGATTGTAGTCTACGGTTACCCATTTCAGCACTTTCCGAAGCGTTCAAAGCAGAAAGCGCAACACTCTGGGCATTGTTTGAAATTTGTTGTACACCTTCGGCAACTTGATGGATTGAACGTACACTTTCCTTCACGTTATGTACCTGCTGCTCAGAACCAGTTGCTACTTCTTGAATCGATACTGCAATATGTTCTGTCGCCTTGCTCGTATGCTCGGCGTTAGCAGACAGTTCCTCTGCAGATATCGCTACATTTTCAGATGTACGACTAACTTGTTGAATGAACTGACGCAGCGTACGAATCATCGTGTTTACAGCACCAGTCAGCTTGCCGACCTCATCACTCGACTTCACGGCTAATTCCACTTGATTCAGATCACCGTTAGATACACGTTCCGCCGCTTCCGCAACCGCAACGATCGGACGCGTAATCTGCTGCGCGATAAAGTAAGCCAGAAGGATGACAACTAAACAGACCGCGACTACGATAATGAACACCGTCCATTTAATAGAAGAAACGGCTGCTGTAATCGAATCTTCTGGAATGTGCATATAAATGTCATATCCTGCGGTAGGGACTGAAGCATAGGCAACCATGTATTTTTCCCCATCATCCGAGTAGTCAAAAGACGTTGCTTCTGACTTTTCTTGACCCAAAATTTGAACTAATCCAGACGTCAAATTCGCTTCTTCCGCCGTCTTTCCGATTAATTCTTTATCCTTGTGGAGTTGAATCATCCCTTGATTGTCTACGACGATCGGATACCCCACCCCATTATCAATGTACAAGCTATCAAAAATCTCATTCGTGAATTCTTCGAAATTGACAAGTCCCGTTAAGGCCCCCGTCACTTTTCCATTCGCCTGCTTTACAGGTACGGCTACAATGATCGAGCGTTGACCTGTTGTCATTGCTAAAATAACTTCTGTAAATGTTTCTTTTCCTTCCATTGCGTTTTGAAAGAAAGGACGCATGCCTAAGTCAATGCCTACACTCCCTTCAAATGTGTCTGCTTTCACAATGCCATCCATACCGATAAATGTGTTACCGTCATAGTGCGGGGTGTTCTCTTTTAAACTTTGGATAAATGTCATTTTATTCGTATTATCATCTGTACGGATATCAGAAGTACTAGCGAGAATCCGCATTTCACTCATACGTTCTTTCAAAAACTGATCCATCATTTCAGCTCTGCTTTTCACCAGCGAAACATAGGCATCACTTTGTCTCTCAATCAAATTAGAGGATGCTGTACTATATACGAATATTGAGGTGAGGATAAGGGGAATAAGGGAAACAAGTAGAAACCAAGCTATTAGTCGATTATTTAGCTTACCCTTAAACACCTTGCCCACTATAGCAACTGCGGATGCATCCTTCTCTTTTGGTTTTGCCTGTTTTTTCATTACCTCAGTACCTCCGTTTAGTAAACACATAAATGTCATTTAATCGTTAATAGCTATATTTCCTTGTCGCGTCAGACGAATTTGAGCATGTTGAAGAGGTCGTCAAGGCAATCTACTAACTGCCTTTCTTGACAACCTCTTCATTCTTACATTGAATTAATTATGCCTTAAAATGATTAATAGCCTATAGCCGCGCCTTCACCGCGCGGGTCAGCGCCAGCAAACCTAACATTTGTAATTGGATCTATCACAACCATACCGGATTGACCGACTTGGTCTGTGTAGTCGTCAATCTTTTGCACAGGATGGCCGCGACGAATCAATTCATTCATGACGGATTGAGGAATCCGGCCTTCCATTCTTAATCCGTTAGCAGTCTCTCCCCAGTTACGGCCATGCAACCATCTTGGAGCTTCTATTGCATCTTGAACCGTCATGCCAAAATCAACGAAACGTGTAACCAACGCTGCTTGTGTTTGAGGTTGTCCCTCGCCGCCTTGTGTACCATATAACATATACGGCTTACCGTCTTTCATCAACATTGCAGGATTGAGCGTATGGAACGTACGCTTCTTAGGCTCTAAGTGGTTAATGTTAGTTTTATCTAAGGAGAAGAAGCTACCACGGTTTTGCAATAGAACGCCTGTGTCTTTCGCAACTACACCTGCACCCCAGTCAAAGTAATGACTTTGAATGACGGATACAGCGTTGCCATCTTTATCAACGATTCCGAGCCATACGGTGTCACCTTTAGGGTCAAGCGGTTTTACTTCTGTAGCAGCTTTGTTCATATCAATGCGTGCCGCTAACTTTTGGCCATGCTCTTTTGACAACAACTCATCCACTGGTATTTTAACGAAGTCTGGATCAGTCAGCCATTTGTCACGATCAGCAAATGCTTGCTTTGTAGCTTCAACCATAACATGGTAGTAGTCAGCTGTGCCCTCACCCATTTGCTTCAAGTCAAAGTTGTTCAAAATGTTCAAGATAGACAAGGAAGCCATGCCTTGAGAATTCGGCGGAACGTTGTAAGCTTGGTAGCCACGATAGTCGACAGAGATTGGTTTAACCCAATCCGCTTTGTGATTAATAAAATCTCGATGAGTCAAGGAGCCACCATTAGCTTGAATGTCGGCAGCAATCTTTTTACCCGTTTCACCTTCGTAAAACTCACTAGCGCCGTTTATGGCAATACCTTTCAACGTCTTTGCCAAATCTTTTTGCACCATCATTTCACCTGTTTTGAAAGGCGTGCCGTCCTTCTTCAAGAAAATTTCACGGAACGTTTCAAACCGTCCCAAATCTTTTAACTCTTGATCCGTTGGATCGATAGCCGTGTTTGTCCATCTTTCTTGGTTAGGAGTTACAGGGTAGCCTTTCTCCGCATACTGAATTGCGCGTCTCAACAAATCGTACCAGTCCATAGACGATTTCATCGTTTCTTCAGCATATTGGTAAGCTTCGCCCCAACCTGATACCGTCCCTGGAACGGTGTTAGCTGCCAAGTAACCGCGGGAAGGGATTTTATCAAAGCCCTTATCTTTATAAAAGTCAATGGTTGTCTTCTCACCGGAACGTCCGCTTGCATTCAACGCTTTAATCTCTTTTGTCTCCGCGTTGTAGATAAGCCAGAATGCATCCCCGCCTATACCTGTGTATTGCGGATATACGACCGCGAGTGTCGCTTGTGCAGCAATCGCTGCATCAACGGCATTACCACCATCCTGAAGCACCTCTAGCGCTGCAGCGGAAGCTAAATAATGAGGTGTTGTAACAATACCGTTTGGCGCCATCGTCGTAGGACGATTAGCTGCGCTAGCAGATGATCCAAAAATTGAAAAGAACATGACTGTTGTCATCAACAAAACGGACCATTTTTTCATTTTTTTCAATTGAGTGTGCATATTTCTCCTCCTTAATAAGTATTCGTGATGTTATTGCATTGCAGAACTAACCAATCCCTCTTGTATCCACCCCCTTCAATGGGACAGCCAGCTCTATTATGCATGGTATAAAGCACGCCTCTTTACGCTACTTTTCAACCATTCTATCAACTTATATATGATCATATGAGCATATATGTATCAATAATAACCTGTCTAATATTTCATATCATGACTCGAAATCCTGCGAATGGACTATTTATATAGGACTATCGATTCAGCAGATCTATATAGATGGCTTTTATTGTCGCTATTACTATATCGGTTAGGAGTACCCATTTTTTATATTTTTGAAGAAAAATTATTGATTTCTATAAAATTTCCAACCCTTACTTTAAAATGATACGTAGAGGAACAGGCGATCTTCGCTATGTCATCATTTGAGCTGTCTCCGCTCTGAAGTAATTCGGATGTCTCCATACTAGCTTCCTTTCAAGACCGAAGACGTTGTTCAGGGTATTTTTGATCGCTAAATTCAGCTGAATAAATTCCATCTAGAATAGACTGACTATCCTGCCTGTTAGCTTAAAGAATTAGCAATGAAATTCAGTCAGAAATTTATCTAATCGGTAATCGAAGCAAGTTCTTGTCCTTGACTCGGAACAAGAACTTGAACCGATAAAACAAAAAAGCCGCTAAATTAGCGACTTTGAAATGTATTTATGGACGTATATTACTGTATCACTGATTTTGCTAGTTCCAGTTTTTATCACATTCTGGATTTTAAACCGTAGTCAGCCTCAACCATTACTAGCTTTTCTGCTCGCTTTGCCGTTTTTCTATCGAGGTTATATGGAACGGAAGTATATCAAAGAAACAAAAAGACATAAAGCTTCATTTATATCAGCATTTATACTACTGTTCATCTCAATTATCTTCTTAGTACTTATGCTGTTATTGTAAAAAGAACGGACTGTCAAATGACAGACTGTTTTTTTCGTCTCATTCAAGTCGCCTAGCTTTTTTTAAAAATGTCTTCTACAAAGGATATAGTTCAATAATATTGGTTTTATTTTTCTAAAGGTACGGTAAACCAAAAGGAGTGCTCATTCCCTTTTGACCGCAATCCTGCTTTTCCACCCTGCTGCTCAATAATTTCCTTCACTAAAGATAAGCCTAATCCTGATCCTCCTGAATCCCTACTGCGGGATGAATCTACCCGATAGAATCTCTCGAATATTAGAGATTCATGTTCTTCAGGAATCGGCTGGCCTAAATTCTTGACGATTACTTGGTAGTTTGACTCCTTCTGCTTCCCTGTAATCTCAACCCATCCACCCTCGTCATATTGCAGTACATTGGTCAGAAGATTGTGAAGCACCTGTTTTAGCCCATCTTCATCTCCTACTACTTTCGCTGCTTCAGTCTTGAGATCAATAATGACCCCTCTATTCTTGAACTCCAACGAAAAGTGATCCACACAGGAATCAATCAGCTTTTCTATAGAGAGTACGTTCATCTTATTCTCATTGGAAATCTTCTTTCCTTGCCACACATTTAATTGGTGTAACTGCTCAACTAAACGGGTAATGCGTATCGATTCTTCGTGAATGGAGTCGAATAGCTCTTTATTGCCAGGAATAACCCCTGTGCTTAAAGCTTCCAAATATCCGTTTATATTCGTTAATGGTGTCCGCAGTTCATGTGAGATATCAGACAGCATTTTTTTTCTTAAATCCTCTACCAGTTTCAATTTCTGGCTCAATTGATTAAAGTCAGCCGTCAACAGACCAATTTCATCGTGAACACGAATCGATAAGGGGTTTGGCATTTCTCCTTGAGCCATTTGTCGCGTTGCATGACCCAATTCTTTGAGAGGAAGAATCAACTTTCTCACAAAAAGTAGTGGATGAACGCTGCAATCAACACAGCCGTCAGACTTGCTTTAATTAAAAAAGTCTGCATCGTTTGATCGAAAATGGCGCTTTCTTCTATAGTCACAGACGGGGAATTAGCAAACAACAGACAAGCATAGTCTTTTACCGAAACTCCTGCGAGCCAAATGGCAATACCAATGACCGCGACATTGATCAGTGTGAACTTCCACATGATGTTGATTCGTAATGGATTATTTTTAAAAAGCAACAAAGCGATACCCCATTCCTCGAATAGTTTCGATTAGTTCGTTGTCCCCATCCCACATCAGTTTTTCTCTTAATCTACCTATATGAACATCGATCGACCTTTCTGTTACTGCCTTTTCGTTATTGGGATACAGTTCATCAATGATCTGTTCCCTGGTTAGAATTTGATTGGGATGCACCATTAGAAAATACAGAAGACGGAACTCGTGCTGTGTGAGTTGAAGATTCTCCCCTTTATAGTGTACTTCACCCCGTAACGGTTTGATGGTTACTCCGCGGTACGTAAGTTTGCTACACCGCTGGCCCGTCCTCCGCAAGATGGATTCTACCCTTGCAACCAATTCACCCGGACTAAACGGTTTCGTTACATAATCATCCGCTCCCGATTTTAATCCTTCGATCCGGTTATGTTCCTCTACTTTAGCTGTTAACATAATAATAGGAATTTCTTCTTTCATATCTGCTCGAATACTCCTACAGACTTCTTCACCACTTATTTTCGGAAGCATTAAATCCAGAATAACAAGGCAAGGGTCATATTTTTTAAAGGCATCTAGAGCTTCTTCCCCATCCCCAGCCTCATATACTTCATACCCTTCCTTTTCCAGGTACAAGACGATCAGCTTTCGAATTTTCACATCATCTTCTACTACTAAAATTCCGGCTCCCGCTACTGTCATTCCAACTACCTCCAAATTTACTTAGCGTATTTCTTTAACTAGTTTTTCCATCATTTCATAATTCATTGGACCTGTAACTTTTTGCTGAATAATGCCCTGCGAATCAATGATATAGCTTGTAGGAAGAGCATACACTTGGTATATTTCACCTATTTTATTTTGCTTATCCAATAAAACGGGGAATGTAATCCCGAATTCATCTAAAAACTCGGGAATTCTATCTACACTTTTCTCTGAAGTTGTCATATTTATAGCAATTATTGTGGTATTTTCGCCTTTATACTTATCATAAAATTTTTGCATATCCGGCATTTCTGCTCTACACGGCGGACACCAGGTTGCCCACATATTGACGATTACCTTCTGTCCTCTGAAATCAGAAAGCTTAGAACTTTTACCATCCAGACTATTTAACTCAAAGTCTGGTGCAATGTTCCCTTGGTTAATACCAATACTCAGTGAGGAGTCATCTATTCCCTCCATTGCTTGTTCGCTACTAGCCAAGCTTGCTTGACGTTCATCATTTTTCTTACTTGTATCGTAAATTCCCCACCCAACCAAACCGAGCAAGATAACAATGACGATAATATTTTTTTTCATAGGAAAGATCATCCTCTCTTATTAGAGCATTGGCGCAAAGGAAGCGAGCCATGCACTTAACTTTTGCAATTGGCCCGAAAATAAGAGTAAGCCCATCGCGATCAAAATCCATCCGTTCAGCAGAGCCAAACTCGGTAACCATTTATTTATTTTTCTCATGATACCCTTAGATTTCGTAATCAAGATTGATATCAATAAAAAAGGAACTCCTAAACCCAACGAATAAAACAACAATAAAAAGATTCCATTGTACATCGTTTCAGAAGATCCGGCCAACAGCAAAATTGAAGATAAAGCCAGACCGACGCAAGGTGTCCAACCCGTTCCAAAAGCAACTCCCACGACAAATGAATTCCACCCGCTTCCGTTCTTTGGAGCTTTGGTTTCCCGCTGCTTTTGAAACATGAGAACACGAAGATTTAAAATTCCTGCAATCTGTAGACCAAATATAATAATGAGTAGTCCACTAATCTTTTCAAGCAACCCTCGATTCGCAGCGAAAATTTGTCCAATCATACTCGCGGAAGCACCCATAAGCAGGAAAACCACAGTAAAGCCAAGTATAAAGAGAGTGGAACGAATCATCAGTGTTCTATTTGAAACACTTGTTTTTTCCCCACCCCCATAAGAGCCTGTAAGATTAGCAAGATAAGCAGGCAAAAGCGGAAAAATACAGGGTGAAAAAAAGGATAGCGCCCCTGCCGCTAAAGCAAATAAAATTGAAACATTGTCCATTTGTAGTTCCTCCAGCAAAGTATTCCTAACAACCATAACGCAGGATTGTTAAGATTCATTAAAGCTCTCTTTTTTTATAAAGTTGTGAATAGCCAAACAACATAGAGCAACAGCCAAAAAAAAACTAGCTGCTCACCCGATAAACCTAAGTACACTACTTCAGAAAAGCTTTTAAAAAAGTAACTTAAAATCTGTCCGATGCTAAACCAAAGAATAAGTTGATTGATTTCTTGCGGCTTTTCAAAGCCCTCTTTTCTGCTGTACATCCAAACCAATAGTACGATGGCTAAAACAATTTGACTGAGGCCATACTGAAATGATGATGTTGTCGGATTGTTAAAGATGAGCTGAAACATAGAGTAGATTATCATATAAGATAATAAGCCTACCGCCAATACAGCCGCGTACACCCAATAGGTAATTCTACGCTTACTACTTTGAATAAATAGGAAGATAAGAACTACAATCGCCGATAGCAAGACCCCACGCTCACCCCCGGTAAAATAAAGAATGTAGTACGGATTATTCAAAACAGTGACGGGATTAAAAATAATCACACTAAACTTCCAAATCAATAATGCCCATAAAAGTACATTCGTTATATCATTTAGAATAGGCTTGCTTAAATCGCCCTTACCCTTCAACCAATATTTCATGGTTACATGCGCTGCCAGTACAGAAAAGATTATTGCAATCCAATGGTATTTAACAATGAGCGGTCCCCAAACGACAGCCTCTTGCATCATGTTTCCTCCTCCTTTTATTATTACTTTATTGCCTAATTGTTAAGATTCGTTTAACTAGAATAAACCTACTACTAGGCATCTGGCCTATCAGTAGGGCTCGCATGACGGATCTACAAATAGGACAAGAACTTAGGTACTCAAATCAAAAAAAGCCGCATTTTATGCAGCTTTCATAGTTTATATGTTCTTGTCATTGGACATTCATAGTATTTTCGTATCTGACCGACTTTGGACTGCTATATTTGATGAAATTGTTGATTTAACTTATTTAGAATGATTCAGTGAGTTCAGCGATTTCTCCATGTGAATGACTTTTTTGAAACCGGATTTCTCTGTAAACAGACCGGTATGTTCTTCTTTAAACACTTCAAAACCAAGTCTTTCGTACAGTTTTTTCGCTTGCGGATTAGTGTCAACGACCTCCAGCACCATTTTACTGCGGTTCGCCTGTCGTGCCCAGATAAAAGCTGCTTCAAATAATCGGGTCCCGATCCCTAATCCTCTTGCATTGCTGGAAACGACGACCGGATCGATATGGACCGCGTCCTTGGGAATATTTCCATGGAACAAACGATATATGCCGTAGGCCGTGTAGCGCCACATTCCACCAATCACACCGAACGACGACTTGAGTGTTTTGTAATGGAGTGAAGCAAAGAACCCATCGCCTTTTTCTAGCCCGATAAACCCCAGTACCTTTCCTCCCATCACAGCGTACAGACCATTTTCATATCGCAGGCTACGCCTCAGTACTGTTACAGCTTCACTCTCGCTACCGGCAAACATCCATAGTGACTGAAGTTTTAAAGGAAATGCCTGATAATACAGTGTGGCAACTTCATCCTTCTGTTCCTCATTCAGATAATCAACAATTTCAACCTGCAGCTTTGTCATGAGTTACTCTCCTTTTAGCGCTTGACTAATCAAGCAGTTTTCGCCGGGCTTTCAGCTGCCGCAATATGATTAATCTTCGGACTTACCATACAAACATTTTAGAATCGAATCTGCACATTCTTCAGAAGAATTTATGTGTGTGTTGACAGTACAGTCGTACTGTATATCTTTTGCCATCATTTTGTTTTGCCAGTCTGATTGATCTTCAGTTCTATCTCCACGTTCAATATTTCTTTGGCGACAAATATCCAAAGGACAAAACACTTCAACCATATAAAAGGGATACTCAGCAAATAGGTCCTTAACCTTTTCATAATGTGGTTTTAACTCAGGTCTTTCTACCAAGATGCCATCGATAAGCACATTTTTACCATGATCAGAAAATAGTTTGGTGGTATGATACATCATTATAATTGCATCACTCAAATATTTCCAATAATCTTCTTGAAGATAGTTATCGCCAATTGTATTTTCAAAAAGATCGTTTGCAACCACATAAAAAAACTCATCCGATTTCAACTGAATAGCGTCTACTATAGATGTTTTTCCTGAACTGGTTACTCCGTTCAAGAATACGATTTTTCCTTTGCTCATCTCTAATTCCCCTATTCGTTCAAGTTAAATACAGTTTAACAGTTTCAACGAATAAACAGGATTGAGAAAACAATTATAGTTGAACTATGCTGCCTATTAGAGTAATGAACAGAAGCAGCTGTCAACCGGCAAACTGCTCCATCTGTTCTCCACAAAGGTTTCTCCTTAGTTTAGCGACAATAGACTACAACTTCATTCGACATACCCCAACCTCATGTTTGAGTACTGCTTCCGAAGTTCGTCAAAATGATCCATTGGGATCGATGCGGAAATGAAAAAAGTCGTTGGAAGTGTATAACGGACATGGTTCACCTGACTCATAAAAAAATACCCTAGACCCACCTGCTCTGCGCAATAAAGAACATTAATAATGAAAGTGCAAAAGCCCGTCTCCATACTGGAAACGGGCTACATTCTTAATTATACGATTTCTCTTTTGGTACTGAATAGACTGTGACGTTTTCGTTCTCGGTGACGGTCGCCAATATCACATCGTGGATGTTTTTATGAATGGGTGCTATTTTTATTTTAAGCCAATCAAGATCTTTGCCAATTTCTTGAAGAAGGTTCATATCAATTTTTCCATCTACGATGATCGGCCTTGAGATCGTAAACGGTTGGGTTGCTAATTTCATAACTGCCGGTGTAAGCGGTTGGTATTGGGTGTCCATGAAAACGGATATGGTTCCGCCCGGTTCCCATACCGCAAGGGATACTTTTTGTATATCTTCTACTTTTTCTTTTCTAAGCTCAGAAAATAAAAAATCAATTGAGATTCTTGCCTTAGATAAGTTTTGAAATTGGATGAGTCCATTTTTAACCAGTGTAATTGGTGATGGATCCAGATATCGTTTGAAAAACGGCCACTTCAAACTCAACCACGTCGCTGTAACATATAACACAATTAAAACGATGGTTGTGATCATAGATCCCTTTAAACCCAATCTCTCATCCGAGAGCGGGTGAGCTATAATATTGCCGAGGGTTAGAGCAATAATGAAATCGAGCAACCTTAAATGAGAAATGGAACGCTGTCCCATTAGTTTAGTTACAAGAAGTAAAAAAACAAAGCTGACGATAGCTCTCAGAATCCATTCAATGCTTGTCAACGATTCTTTACTTACGAAAAAATCCAATCCAGTCAGCCCTTTCCCCAACATCCGAAGTATTAAATAAGTTCCCCTCTAATTCCATTCTCTATTCCTGTAAAACAACCATTTCCATCAGACTTTATCGACTTTGAAAACAATTTACAGTGGGCCAAGTTTTCTTCAATAATCGGGCACTTTAATGGATAAGCAATGCAATAAAAGCCTAATTTCTCAATTTTAATACTGAGAAATTAGGCTTTTTATATTGGTATTTTCGTGTCTAAAAAGAATATCTTTTTCTCCTGTTCCACTCCATCACATTAGCCAATACGACCTCAAATCCTCCGTCAGGAAACATATGTTTCAGGATAGGACCTTGTTTTGAACTACATTCTGATAAAAAGCGGACTCAAATTCCACTATCAGATGAATGATTATTGTGCTTATTCCTGATCAAAATAAACGGTTTTTCCTGTATCCGCGGATATATACACCGCTTCTAATATTTGTGAAACAATCATAGCTTCCCTCGGTTTAACCAAGGGTTCGGTATCGTTCACGATACTGTGAATCCATTGTTTGGCTTCATACTCGAAATCGGTCATTTCTTCTCCCCTGAATCGTTCTCTTGCATTCGGATTCACATCGATTTTATTCAGGAACAAGCTCCCGTCTCGCTCGCCATTGATCCGCAGTTCATTTTTGGCAAAATCCGCGCCTCCCTTTGTTCCGCAAAGTAGGTTGCCGCCACCTTCCGCAATGTTAAGAGCCCAACTGGTTTCAATGATGACCGTAGCTCCATTTTTAAATTTCACATACCCGAACGCCGAATCTTCTACCTCGAATTCGTTTGGATCCCATGATCCCCATTCGTTCGCGGCATTTTCGGTATGCTTCAGTTTATGGAAGACACTACCGACGACACTCTCCGGTTCATAGTTATCCATAAGCCATAGGATCAGATCCAGGGAGTGGGTTCCAATATCGATCATAGGACCGCCGCCCTGTTTCTCTTTATCCAGAAACACGCCCCATGTAGGTACGCCTCTTCTTCGGGTAGCGACAGCTTTTGCCAAGTAGATATCTCCAAGTTCTCCATCGGCGATCATCTTTTTTAACAGTTGGCTCTTGGCGTTGGAACGATTCTGGTACCCGACGGTGAGCTTCTTGCCTGTTCGCAAGTGGGCTTCGTACATCGCTTTGGCCTCCGCACCTGTGACAGCCATTGGTTTTTCGCACATGACATGTTTGCCACTTTCAAGAGCATCAATGGAAATCGTCGCGTGCGAGCTGTTCGGTGTTAGCACATGTACGACCTCAATATCTTCCATGGCAAGCAGATCCTTATAATTGGTAAACACCTTTGCGTCAGGCGTGCCGTATTTTTCCGCGGCTTCCTCGGCCCTTTCCGGCTTCAAGTCGCAGAAGGCCACCATCTGTACATTGTCGAGCTTGGATAAACACGGCATATGTTTGCCGCCCGCAATCATTCCACAACCGATGATTCCTACTTTTACGGTCCTCATCGAATTCCCTCCCCCGCGTTATTTGAACTCTACTGTTCGGTTTTCCTTATGAGCGATGTATGCCGCTTCCAATAGCTCGGTCAATTTCGTCCCCTCTTCCAGTCCGAAAGGCATCGGCTTGTCATGAAGCAATGCATCTGCCCATTGGATGATCGGAAGCGGCTGCTCTTTAGGGAGTTGAGCAGGTGAGATCCATCCGGAGAAAGGGGAATCGAGTTTCTTCGAGATGACTTTAACGGTATCATCTGAGATCATCAAGGTGCCCTCCGTTCCGTAAATCTCTAAGGCGGAAGGGGTTCTGTACGTAACCAGGCTTGTTTCGACCAGTGCGACCGCATTGTTGACGAACTCAATAGAGCACTGCGCATTATCTTCGACGGCCCGATTGGTGAAATAATGAAACATGGAGGTGATTCTTTTGGGCTTACCGAGCAGCATACTTGCGATGTACATCGGATGACAGCCCAAATCCATCATGGCTCCGCCCCCTGTTTGCTTCTCATCATACCAGTATTCGGGGAGCCAATTATTCAAAGCACCGTCGTGTCCGTTACGAATGCGCAAAAGTGTAACGTTTCCTAATACTTGGTCATCGATCAGTTGTTTAGCGAACAATTGATGCGGTCTTGTAAGAGCAGGAAATGAAATGCAGAACTTGACGCCTGCTTTGCGTACCGCTGCAGAAATAAGGTCGCATTCTTCTACGGTAAGCGCCATGGCTTTCTCGGTAAAGATGTGTTTGCCGGCCTCAGCGGCAGCTACCATGACGTCTGCGTGCATGCTTGTAGGCGCATCAACCACGACGCCATCGATGTCTTCCCGTTGCAAAAGAGTGTCCAAATCCGCTTCAAAATTCGTTCCCAATTGGGCAGCCCATTCGCTTCCGCGTTCAGGCTGTTCGTCCCAGACTGCCGTGAGTTTGACGTTACCGTGAGATTGTAACCTTCTCGCGTAATCATCTGCATGCACATGCCACTTACTTAACATCGCAACGTTCAACATGTGTTTCCCCTCCGTAATCGTTTATATTTTTCACAAGATTTTAGTTTTCTTCAAAAGGAGGTGGCGTATAATTTGCTCCGAATGGCGCATCAGGTCTTGAAAAATCCCCCATTAAAGCTCTCCGCAGAGGCGTAGTTCTTTGCATAAAATCAACATTGTTGCGGAAACGGTCCGAGGGATTTACCCACGGAGGGCTATAGATGTAATGCATGGTATAGCGGTCGTAATCCCAGTTGTGTTCGTGTGCCCGATGCCATACTGCGTTGTGAAACACCAGGACTGATCCTGCAGGCGCGCATACCACATCGCTTATCGGCGTATCCGATTTTGCGTTCCGGATCGAATCCGGTAAAGGAACGAAACTGCGGTGACTGCCTGGAATGAACTCCATATTCCCCATGCCCGGTTCTTCTTGATCGGTCAATAAAAATGAAGCTCGGAGCTGTATAAGGGGAATGGGGTACCCCAGATTCTTAAAATCGAAGGCGCTTGATCCGTCTTGATGCCAGCCTCCCATACCTCCCCTTGCCGGCTGCTTCGTGTTCCACCCGGACTGCATAATGAATCGATCGCCAAGTAAACCTCTTATCTTCGGTAAAACCGCCGGATGATCCATTAAGTTTTCAAGCGCGTGTTCAGACTCATACCCTCTGCCGACTTGACCCCAACCGACGGTACCTGCCGCTTCATGAAGTCGTGTTGACGCCTGCAAGCACTCATTGATCTCCTCTTTCAACAGCACATTTGGAATGACGAAGTAACCCCACGATTCGAACATAAACTTATCGAGTTCAGTGAATTCGCCTGCTGAAACGATCGGGTTTAACATGTGTCGTCCCCTCCCTTTCATATTTAAAAGAAGACTGACCTAATGTTCATGAAACATCTAGAATCCTACATCATCTCTTTCTGCAGCTTTTTGAGCCACGAACTCCGCCATTTCTTCCACGCCGGCAGCTCTAAATTTTTCTTGAACATTATGAAGCATAGTTAGCGCTTCTTCATCTGACGCCGCAAAAAAAGCTCTCTTAAATTCCTCATCGAAATTCAAACTGCTGGTTTTATCTATATATTCCTGATATTTGGGCCACTCTCTTGCGAGATAGCTGGCGCTTACTTTGTCTATGATTTTGATAGGCATTTTTTCCGAGAAACGTTCCTCCAACTTTTGCCACTCCGTTTTTTGATCTTCGGGCGTAGGCCAAGTGACATCAGAGGAGAATGCCCCGATGAACCTGCCTGGAAGATAATTAAGCCCTGCATCTCGTTTCAGATCCGGGTTCTCATCGAATTGTTTTTTCACATCAGGAATCCATTGAGGTACCCCGTTTTCCATGGTGTAGTTCGTTCCTTCGATCCCGAAATACGCAAGCAATCGACCTTCCTCGCTGTTGACATAATCAATGTACCGCAATGCCGCATCCGGATCTTTGATGTTAGCGCTTAAGAAAAGGGCAGGGAAACCGGAACGGCCGGGTTTTTCTACTTGTGTTCGAATGTCTCCGCTCTTATTCTTCATGGGTCCGAGTAGTTCATATTGCATTTCCGGATTCGTCTTATAAAGCGTTTTTTGTAAATCAACTAACATTGGTTGGGCTCCGAATACGGCAAGCTTGCCCGTAGTCAGCTTTTCATTCGCTGTAGTACTCGTATTGTTAAAGGCCTCAAGATCAAACAAACCTTCCGTTAATAACTTTCTCATGTATAACAATCTAGCTTCATGATCCTTAGATTGCGTCCAGTGGATCAGATTTCCATCCACTTCACGGAAGTCCGAAATCGTGTAATCCGTCCACCCGGCAAGGAATTGGCCGTAATCCCATCCGTTCCACATGGTTCCGGCCGGGATGACCGGCTTCCCGCCAATATCCTTGAAACCGCCATCTCTTATCTTGACCAATAGATCCACTAGTTCTTCTTGCGTATCAATATCCTCCGCTTTTACATTTAAAGCTTTCAGGATATCGCCCCTAGCAAAAAGGCCGTAATTCCAATTATGAATGCTCTCAGGGGTTCCGTCCGGGGTCTCCGTAGGAATGAGATAAGTCTTGCCTTCAAATTCGGGACTATTGAGATCGAACTCGGCAAAATCCTTCGCAATCCCGGTAGTCACCAGTCTTTTAATATTCGGGTATTTATCGAGATAAGGGGTCAAATCCAGAAGCTGTCCCTCCATGGCCGCCTTCTTGATGACCTGCCCTTCTCCTCCTGTAGTAGACCAGAAAGGTGCGTTAACAATATCCGGCACCGTACCGGAAGCAAATATGGTGTTTAGTTTTTCTACTTCGCTTGTTGTGATGGATTCCAGGTTTAACGTTACCCCGGTTTTCTCCCTAATTTTTTGGGCTACGGGATTATTCTTCTGGTCCTGCGGAAAACCGGCTCCGCCACCATTCCAAGCACTAAGGAAAGTCAAGGTTACCGGCTTCATTTCTTCAGCACCTGACTCATTCGGACCTGTGCCAACCGTGCCAGTTCCCTCTTCTCCGCCAGTTCCCGTGCATGCCGTCATGGTGACTAAAAGCAGTAAAGCGATTAGTGTCACGCCAAGAACACTCCTACGCCTGTTCTTCCTCATACTACAATCCCCTTCCACTGGAAGTTTTTTTATATAAAAGGCATAGCCCTTTATACCAACTACTCCTTAAGAGAACCTACCAGTACGCCTTTCACAAAATATTTCTGAAGAAATGGATACACACAGATGATCGGGGTCGTGATAATAATGACGAAAGTCATTCTCAAGGCTTCCGGCGTTACTCCTCGCAGCTCCATCTGAGTCTCGGTCATATTTTGAATTGCGGATCCGCTATTTCCCGACGACGACGTCATCGACTGGAAAGACGCTTCGCTGATCATCTTATTAAGAAACGTAGCGGCAGGCTGCAGTTTTTCATTCTGTATGAAAAACTGACCGGTAAACCAGTCATTCCACACACCCACCCCGACAAACAAGGCAATGGTAGCAAGCACCGGCATCGATAGAGGGAGTATGATTCTTGCAAATACCGACAACTCGCTTGCCCCGTCGATTCGGGCCGATTCCGACAGACCTTCAGGGATCCCGTCGAAGAAGGTTTTCATGATAATCGCATTGAAAAAACTATATAGGGACGGTAACACCAACACCCAAAACGTATCCAGGATGTGTAATTGCCGGAACAGGATAAAAGTTGGAATAAGTCCTCCGCTGAACAGCGTGGTAAAGAAAAAGAAGAATACGATATATTTTCTTCCCGGCAAACCCTTCCGCGAAAGTGCGTAGCTAGTAAGGCCGTCAAAAATACGGAGCCAACCGTAACCACAAGGGTTCGGGTAATGGAAATATAAAACGAATTTAAGATCAAAGAGTTGCTAAACGCTTTCGCATAGTTTTCTAAAGTAAACACTCTAGGAAAAAAATAGATTCCACCCTTCATCGCATCGTAGCCGTCATTGAAGGAAAGGGCTAGAAAATAGATAAATGGATACAGTGCCGTAGCGCAGAATAGAAACAGCACCGAATAGTTAAGCGTCATATACATTTTATCTGCTACCGTCAGCCTTCTCGCATCCATACACACACCTCCTCGTCTTCAGTGCTAGCTTTTTTATTACCATAACGATACGTCACTCACGCGTCTGGATATATTATTTACAGCAACAATGAGAAGCAGCGAGATCGCGGACTTGAATAAACCAATGGCCGTGGAATAGGCTAGTTGCCCCTGTTGGAGGCCTGTTTTTAAGACATAAGTGTCCAATATCTCCGAGACGCTTAATGTTGCTGGGGACTGCATCAACCAGATTTGGTCAAAACCCGCGTTCAGTATTCCGCTGAGGGAGAAAATAAGCAATATAGCGATCGTTGGAGTAAGACATGGTAGCGTGATCTTAAATAGTTTGCTCCATCGACCTGCCCCGTCCATATCCGCAGCTTCATACAAGTGCGGATCGATATTCGTTAACGCGGCTAAATAAATGATCGAACCCCAGCCTACACCTTTCCAGATGTCGGATATGAGGACCAATGGATAGAATAGTTCCGGCTTTCCCATAAAAAAGATCGGATCCAAACCCATTTGGTACCGAATGTCATTGATAAGCCCTACGTTTGGAGACAGGATTTTTTGAAGCAAAGTAACGACAACGACCCACGACACGAAGTGCGGCAGATAGGAAATCGTTTGAAACACTCTTTTGATTTTTTTGTGCATGACGGCATTGAGCATTAAGGCTAGGATCAATGGAGCTGGAAATCCGAAAATAAGTTTGAGGGCACTAATGGATAACGTATTTCGGAGTACATCGTAAAAACTGGAATCGTTTAAAAACTGTTCGAAATATTTAAAGCCCGCCCACGGACTCCCCAATATCCCCAGATTGAATTTATAATCTTTGAACGCGATTATAATGCCGTACATCGGATAGTAAGCAAATACCAGAAACCAGATGATAGCAGGGAGTAGAAATAAGTATATATGCCTGAAATACCATATTCTAGTTAATTTTTTATTCTTTTTTAATTTCTCAAATCCAGGAATAACAACACCTTTTGGTACCACTCTCCTAACACCTCCTACATCTTCGTCGTATCAGATTTCATAGAGCAGTCAATCTAAGGGACTTCGATTATGATGTTCTGGTGGTCAAGGTTCAGGAACAAATCCATACCCGATAGCTTATGAATAGAGACAATTTTAAGGCATATCGTGACTGGCTCCCCCCTCCTTCTTTGCAAGCGGTTTCAATTCTGTATTTTAAATATATTCAATATGGTGTTGAAATAATTCCTTAATTTCCTCATTTGGATAAAAAGTAACCTTCAGATCGAAGAAAAGGTCTTTAAGGTTATAAATAATGGGTTTAGCGCCCCTTCTCCCGTCCTTCTTTTCGGGTGTTTTTATTCTTTAATAGCAATACATTATATTCAATATATACTTATGAAATGGATTGAAGAACTCTGATGGATTTCTTTATTGATTTGGGGACTTATTATGGTGGGGAATTTCATGAGAAGAGAAAATTGAAGTTGACCTAATAGAAGAGTCCGGGCAGCCATCCCTTCCATTGTCAGGTTCGAATAGAAGGCGCGCCGGACTCGTTATTAGGTTACATATATATCAGGAGAAGCGGGTACTGGTATCATGAAGTGGCTAAAACGTTTTTCCCCGTCGTCTCGCCAATTACTAATTCCGGCTCCACTAGGGTTTTAAAGTATTTTCCGTCTTGCCCGTCATCACTATTAATGACCTCAAGCAGCTTGTAAGCCGCGCGGTAGCCCATGTCTCGTTCAAACTGTTTAACATGTGTGAAAGTGCTGTATCCTTCAATTATTGAAGTCGGATCGTCAAAACTGATGATGGATATGTCCTCTGGCACCTTCAATCCGGCTTGACGCGCAATCTGATAGATTTTCACTCCAAGACTTCCGTTTAGCGTAATATAGGCCGTTGCCATTCGATTTTGGATATAGCGGTACAGTGGATGTGTTTCAGCCTGCTCAAGACTCCCGATTTCAAAACCGGTTACGATGTGGGCAGGGTTAATGAGTGATCCCTTTTCCTTGAAGGCATTCATATACCCATCGATCCGCTCTTGAACGGTAACGGTTTGTATGGGCGAGTCGGAGCATATGGCGATTTCACGATGCCCCAGCTCCCACAGGTAATTTACAGCCATGTTAACGCCAAGCCTACCGTCCGATGCGATATAATGAGTTTCCACCCCTGGAAGGTAACGGTCGATGAGAACGAACGGAAATCCCGCAAATTTCATGCTTAATATTTCCTCGTTGAATAATTCCTCGTCAACCGGGAAAATCAGTAACCCTTCAACTCCGATTTTGATACATGTCTGGATAGCCTCTTTTTCCTTATCAAGGCTGCCCTCAGATAAATAGATAACGCAGCGGTAATCGTTCTCATTTAGGGCTTGCTGAATACCTTGTATAAGTCTAATGGTAAAATAGTCATAAATGCTGGGCATAATTAGACCGATCAACCGCGTCCGCATTTCTTCGCTAGTTTTATTGATCTGCTTTACGGCACTTTTAGGAGATGTCGTCGGAATTTCATATTCAGGATTGCTTACAAAAGTCCCCTTTCCAGGTACCCTCGTTATGATTCTTTCGTTTACCAAACCGGACAGGGCATTAACGACCGTAATCTTGCTTACTCCGAATCGCTCCATGAGTTCCTTTTCCGTAGGTATACGGTCTCCAACCTTCAATACTTGCGACGTTATCAAGTCGCGTATATACTCTTGAACCATCTGATACAAAGGTATTCTTTCCATTGAGTTCATTCGAATCACCACATTTCAATCAATATGTTCAATATATAAATTACGAAAGATGCAATCGTTTTATTCCATGTCATTTGATATTATTCTTGTTTTTTCTCGTAGTAATAACCTCTTATTGTTAACTGTTTTGTATCTTTGGTCACTTTACTAAGATCTTCACTAACAACTTCCTCTGGTGGAAATTGTTTGGGGAAAGGTGCATAATAAAATTCTCCATGTTTAGTTACTACACTTCCTACCGGTTCCGTTCGAGCTCTTCTATCGTATTCAATTTGCCAATCTTCTAATGCTTCTTTTTCATTTGGAGGAGTGGTGTCATTAATAGTCGAGTCTACAACTTGCTTAGTATCTATTGGTTCTCTAATTATAAAAAATGCGCCTATTAATACAAGACAACATGATGTAATGATTATAGATATTCTTAAACGCTTCTTATTCATGATCATCAACCCTTCTATAATGTTATTAATTGTAGAACATAGCATTAATATATCCATTGCTAGAAATAGGATATTATTCCGAATTAACAACCATTACTTGGTATGTACCAGGAGGTACTCGCCTTATCTTTCCTACAGATAATTACCTTTACATTCCATAAAAGTATTGTATTATCCTGCCTGTTAGTTAAATGAAATTGCATGTAAACCCAGCTAGATACTTTTCTAATCGGTAATCGGTACAAGTTCTTGTCCTTGGCTTATAATACCCCACTTATCACATCGGTTTTATATAAAAAAAGATTGACTGCTTGACCGTCCGGACAGTATAGTATTGCTGGAGGTGTTGCCATGAATCGGAATTCGAAACGCGACGCCATACTGAAGGTAACCTGCCAATTGGTTAGGGAAATGGGCGCTTCCCACCTTACATTGGACGCGGTTGCCAGAGAAGCAGGCGTTAGCAAAGGCGGGCTTCTATACCATTTTCCTACCAAGGAAAGCCTTATCCAGGCAGCCCTAGAAGACTTTTTGGACCGATTCGATTCGGACACCGTCGCAGAAACAACAAGCAGTACCACGCTTCATAACGGTTGGGCACAAGCCTATCTAAAAAAGACATTCGAGATCAGCAAAGACGATCTGGAGATGAGCTTTGGGATACTAGCTGCCGCCTCCAGCAATCCTGATTTACTCGAACCGATGCGGCAGCGCTACCTCGCGTGGCACAGCCGCATGATAGCCGAATGTGAGGATCCGATTGAAGCGACCATAGCCCGACTTGCCGCAGACGGTATATTCTTTTGCGAACTCTTTGGATTTGCTCCGTTAGATAACCAACTGCGCGCGGATACGCTCTCTTATCTGTTGAACAAGGTAGAGCGCAAGCAACCATTACGAACAGACACCTAAGCCTCTATGTTTCTAAACAACCACAAAGGAGTTATCGTTCCCCTCCACCTGACATCAGGAGAGACAATCGCGAGCCGTTGGCCGATCAAAAGGCCGAGCGTTTCGATAGGATGCTCTCTTTTTTTGTTGTCTTTTTACCGAGTTCCTTCTCGGTCACAAGTCAAATCGACTCCCATCTGAACGTTTCAGCACGGCCCCACTTCAATTCTCGGCATACTAAACATTTTCAAAAAAGGATGTGAGCCTTATCGATGGCTAATGTTCAACGATCGACGTCAAGCCGCTTCGATCTCAGGAATGGAATCTATTTAGCCGTCTCCGCCATATCAGTAGGACTTGTCCTGCTTACGTGGTGGATCGCGAGCAGCAATGAATGGGTTAATCCCTTGTTCTTGCCTTCTCCCGGCGACGTGGGTTCTGCCTTCGTAACCATCGCCCGGGAAGGATACAAAGGGACCAGCTTGCTTGCGCATATCGGCGCCAGCATGCAGCGCATAGCCGTCGCCCTAATGCTTGTCTTTCTCACGGCAGTTCCGCTCGGTATCCTTTGCGGAAGAATCCGGCTACTAAGAGCGATCTTCGACCCGTTCATTGAGTTTTACCGCCCTCTTCCACCGTTGGCCTATTATTCCCTGCTCGTGCTTTGGTTCGGAATCCAAGACACGTCCAAAATCATTCTATTGTTCCTGGGCGGCTTCGCGCCTATGTTTATTGCCGCCGTGTACAGCGCGCGCCGCATCCCGATCGATCGAATCAACGGGGCCAAGTCCTTGGGTGCCAACAAGTTGGGGCTATACGCGTACGTCATCTTCCCTTCTTGCCTACCCGATCTGCTTACCGGTTTGCGCACGGCCGTCGGTGTCACGTACGCCACCTTGGTCGCCGCAGAGATGATCGCCGCCGTTTCCGGCATTGGCTGGATGGTACTGGATGCCAGTAAATACTTGCGCAGCGATATTATTTACGCCGTCATAATCCTTATGGGAATGATCGCAATTCTTATCGACACAGCCATCAGGCTGCTCATTCAACGGGTCTCGCCGTGGATTGAACAATAACTAAAGAAAAAGGAGCTCATCCCTATGAATCTGAAATTAGTTACTTTTAGACCGTTTCGTCTAGCGACAACCTTTATGCTGTTAGCCTTCGTGCTGACGGTTGCAGCCTGCAGCCATCCACCTGGTGAGTCGCAAGGCCAAACCAAAGATGCGTCAACCACATCCGATAGCCAATCCAACGAGCTTCCGAAAGAAATCCGGATTGGTTATCAGGTTTCGCCCAACGGGGAACTGGTTGCGAAAGCGCTGGGCCTTGCGGAGAAGAAATTCCCCGACGTCACCGTAACATGGTTAAAGTTCGATTCCGGGCGCGATGTGAATACCGCTATGGCTAGCGGTAGCATTGATTTCGGACTGGTCGGGACCCCTCCAGGCGCCTCGGGCATCGCCCAAGGCTTACCGAACAAGATTTACTACATTCATGATGTCATCGGAGAGAGCGAAGCACTCGTGGTGCAGGACCATTCCGGTATTCAGTCTCTTCAAGATTTGAAAGGCAAGACCATTGCTACTACCTTCGGCTCCACTTCGCATTTCAGCCTGTTGTCGGCTCTTAAACAAGCTGGTACGGATCCGGCCAGCCTCAAAATCATTGACATGCAAGCTCCGGACCTCATAGCTGCCTGGCAGCGTGGCGACATTGACGGCGCATACACCTGGCAGCCTGTGCAATCTAAACTTCTTGCAGATAACGGCGTAGTCGTGATTACCTCCAAGGAAGTCGCCGAAAAAGGCGCATTAACCGGTGAATTCGGCGTTGTTCACAACGACTTTGCCGCAAAATACCCGGGGGTCGTCAGACTTTATATCGAAGTGCTCGATGAAGGGACAAAATATTACCGGGATCATCCGCAAGAAGCAGCCGAAGCTTTATCCAGAGAGCTCGGATTGTCGACTGAGGAAACCCTGAAAGCCATGAATGAAATTACGGTACTTGACGCAGCGGCACAGACGAATGTGCAATATCTGGGGACACCAGATCAACCCGGTCAATTCGCTGCGTTATTAAAACAAACTGCTGATTTCCTCGTGGAGCAGCAGTCGATAAAGAGTGCGCCAGAGCTTGGCGTGTTCGAGGCGGCGCTTCTCAACAATCTGTATACCGAATAACGAAACTTGATATTTAATAACTAGAAAGGCGGAAAGAACCATGAGCGTGGCAAGACAGGCAACGGGCGACATCGACGCGAATTCAACTGAACAAGCGCCATCCCTATTATCCGTTTCGCCGTCTGGTATCTGGCTGACGGACATCTCGCTAACGTATCGCCAAGATCATGACGAAGTCCAGGTCTTGGACCAGATCGAACTCTCCCTTTCGCCGGATGAATTCGTTTGTGTCGTTGGACCTTCAGGATGCGGGAAATCGTCACTGCTCCATATCTTAGCCGGATATTTGAAACCTTCAAGCGGGTCTGTCTCCATTGACGGCGAGGTCCATACTAAACCGACGCCCCAAGTCGGCGTCGTATTCCAGCATGCTAATCTATTCCCATGGTTATCTGTTACCGGTAACGTGGAGTTTGGGCTACGGATGGCCGGATTGTCCAGAAAGGAACGCAAACAGAGAGCGGCAGGTACATCGAGATGGTTGGTCTTGAGGGAGCTTCATCGCGGCTGCCTCATCAGCTTTCCGGAGGCATGAAACAGCGGACGGCATTGGCACGGACATTGGCGACCGAGCTCGAATCGTATTGATGGACGAACCTTTCAGCGCTTTGGACGCGCTTGCCCGGGAGTCAATGCAACAGCATGTGCGCCGAATTTGGCGGCAGACCCGCCGATGCTTTTTCTTCATTACGCACGATGTAGATGAAGCGCTGCTGCTGGGGCGCCGAATCATCGTTATGCAATCGAATCCTGGCAGAATCGTTCAGGATATCAGCAACCCTCTATTTAAAGATTCGGAGATAGAAGGCTTTCAGGAATTGCGCGCTGCCAAGGAGTATGCCGCTTTACGGCACGAACTGGTATCTCTTATCGCGGGCCGCTGAACCACATAAACGAAAGGAGCGAGCATCATATGGAAATGTTTTGGTATTTGCCAACCATGGGGGACGGAAGATATTTGGGGACATCCCGGGGGGCCAAAATAACCGACTTGCACTATTTTCGACAAATCGCCCAAGCGGTAGACCGGCTCGGTTACACCGGCATGCTGGTTCCTACCGGCCATGCATGCGAGGACGGTTGGATCGTAGCTTCTGCACTCATTCAGCTACCGAGAGATTGAAATTTCTCGTTGCCGTACGCCCTGGAGGCATCTCGGTAAGCATTGCCGCCAGAATGGCGGCATCCTTCGATCGGCTTTCCTCTGGCAGGCTGCTTATTAATGTCGTTGCGGGCGGCGATCCGGTAGAAATGAGAGGCGACGGAATCTTCCTTTCGCATGGCGAACGCTATGAAGTAACGGATGAATTTCTCGAAGTATGGAATAAGCTCATGACCGGCGAGAGCGTCACTTTCCAGGGCAAGCATATTCAAGTGGAAGGCGCCAAGCTGCAATATGGCCCATTTAGCCGCCAATCTCCTCCACTGTTTATCGGTGCTTCTTCGGAAGCCGGACACGATGTCGCCGCCAAGCATATCGATACCTACTTGACCTGGGCCGAGACGCCCGCCATGGTATCTGAGAAGATTGCAGACGTAAGAGAGCGTGCAAGGCAACGTGGAGGAGTATCAAAGTGGGTTTGCGCGTTCAAGTCATCGTTCGGGAAACATCAGAGGAAGCATGGGATGCAGCCCATAAGCTTATTTCACATGTCACCGAGGATGATGTTAATGAGGCGCAGTCGTTGCTGCATCGTTTCGATTCCGTGGGACAGCGCCGTATGAGCCAGCTTGTGCACCAACATCGGAATGATCTTGAAATCAGTCCCAATCTATGGGCGGGTATTGGGCAAGTCAGGGGCGGTGTCGGTACGGCACTGGTCGGCAGCGCGGATGAAGTGGCAGAGCGTTTGCAGGAATACGCAGACCTTGGGATAGATACCTTCATCTTATCGGGTTACCCGCATCTGGAAGAAGCGTATCGAATTGCCGAACTCCTGTTTCCGAGACTTCCGGTTACCTATTCTGCACCGCCCGAGGAAACGAAATGGGTAGCGATGGGTGAGCTTCTTGCCGAAAATCGAAAACCCAAGCCGTAAGCATGGCCTGATCAAGCGCAGAATCCAATGAATTCGTTCTTCCTTGGTAACCACTCTCGGTGCCAACTTTTAATCCTAGAGCATGCAAAGGGTGACTTCCCAAATCGAAGTCACCCTTTTGGGGTTGTTTTTAGGTTACGACTCCAATAATGAATTCTTATCCTTGTCCTGCGATAATGTCGTATTTTTAAATTATCCAGTGCGCCGGGCTGTCCGTTCGATTCCATTAACAATGGTTTCAAACAGTTGCGGTGGCAGATCATGTCCCATGCCTTCAAGCAACATGAACTCTGCACCAGCGATGGCTTGTGCCGTGTCTTTGCCACATGCGGGGACAAACATCGGGTCATCCGTTCCATGAATAATTAATGCTGGAACGTTTACTTTGGCCAGATGCGGACGACGGTCGCCAGAAACGGCAATTGCTGCGATTTGTCGCCCAACACTGCCCGGGTCATAAGCTCGCTGAACTTCCTCTCGAATGAGCGAACGATACTCATTCGCTTCGAACGGATAGCCGGTACCGGCAATGCGTTTGGCAAAAGCTAGGCTATGCGCCAAATACCCTGCCTCATCCTCCATCGGATTCGGTGCTGGTCGAGTCATCAATGCCATAACTTCTGGGGATGTTGGTGGGAGGTCCGGATTTCCTGTTGTCGACATGATGGAAGTAAGGGACAGAACCCGTTCCGGGTATCTGCTGGCTGCAAGCTGGGCAATCATACCGCCCATCGAGCGTCCAACGAAATGTGCCTTTTTTACCCCTAGGGCATCGAGCAGTCCGATCGCATCGTCAGACATATCATGAAGTGTATATGGAATATCCGGGCGCTGTCCCGCCATAAGTGTTTTTGCGAGCGCTTCGAAATCTAACGTAGCGTGATGACTAAAGTGTGTGGATAGACCAGTATCACGATTGTCAAAGCGAATAACTCTAAATCCTCGAGCGGCCAACATCTCACAAAATGGAACTGTCCAACGGATCATTTGGGTTCCAAGCCCGGCTATCAGGAGAATGGTTTCTTCAGTTTCGTTGCCATAGCTGTCATAGGCGAGATCAATACCGTTTACTCTCAGAATATTCATTGTTGTCTTCTCCTTCATTTAAGTGACATTAGTAAGCTCTGTTATGGGGAGCAGGCGAGAATCTTCAATGGCAGCAGTCCGATGTCCAATCCCTGCCAAGTACGCTGTATGATCCGAAAAAGCAAGAAACGACTGCATGCTGCTTTGACGAATCAACATGACAAAATCCCAACTTTCGTCTTCGGGACCAATCAGATATTCCCCACCATTGCCCATAAAAACGATCTCCCCCTCACTTTCATGTAAAAATGGGAGTGTGTGTTTAATGTATCGGTCGAAAGCTTCCGCCCCACTGATCGGTTCATCAGGGGCTAGTTCAGGGTGAGATGTGTAGTCTGCGATATCACGAAAACGCAGCAGATTTAACATGAATATACACCCCTCAATGTTTCGGCGTACAAATTTCATGCCATTGTTTTGAGTCGGTTCAATGTAACGAATCATTTTAGTCAAGCTCATAACATTCCTTTCAATAATTAGGTCTCTTCCTTTATGAATACATTCTCGGCTAATGTTTTGATATGGTCTCTGATATCGGGTGCCCAATCGTCAATCAATTGGTAAAAACGATCCTGATTTCCAGCATACAATGCTCTCAAGGCCTCTTCGTGCTGAGGGAAATCGCCCGCCATTGCCGTCATAAAATGATAACTTGCTTCTTGTGCCGCGCGAACCTTACTCTCATTTTTCCCAGAACGACGAGCTTCATCGACCAGTTTTCGCAAAGTTACAGAGGCTCCTCCAGGTTGAGATTTAAGCCAATCCCAATGTCGAGGAAGCAAAGTAACCTCACCAGATACCACCCCCAGCTTGGGGCGCCCAACCCGCCTTGTTGGTTGTTTGCTTTCTTCCGTGGCTGGTGCATGGCCAGCGTGATTACTTAACCGTTGAAGTACCTCAGCTGTTTTTCCACGAAAATCAATATCGATTGGTTTTCCGGTCAAATCGTTAAAAATAAGCAGTTGGGCGATTTCCTTATCATCCAGGGTATCCTTTACGATAGCAACAACGTACTGCAATGTCCCTTTGGCAATACGCTCTCCCCCTACAAAGGCAGTACAGTTTATTTGAGTTAGTTCAGTCTGCATTTTATACCTCCTTCTTTAGAGCTCTTGTTCAATAATTATACCCGGGTAAAAATAAAAGATCAATATCACCCGGGTATAATTATATATCTTGTGAATTTGGCGCACCATTTCTAGAGAATCATCGGTACTTTTTTGTTCATATCGGTTACCAGTCCAATTGAGGTGTTTCTTAATACTACTTATTTTAGATATATGCCTAATCGGCAATCGGATTATGTTCTTGTCCTTGGCACGGGACACGTACTTGTACCGATAAAATAAAAAAAGCCGCTAATATTAACGACTTCAGTGTCCCCCGACAAAAGGACACCTCCTTTCCTTTTGACCAAAACCTATTCATCTTTTTACTGTACTTCGCGTCGCGGGTGGATCAGGCGATGACCGAGCCAAATCAAGAAGGCCGCTGTCGCCATGACTCCACCTATGGCGCACGTGCCAAGCCATCCCCAGCGCTGCCATGCGATCGTGCCGCATGCGGATCCAATGGAACCGCCAAGAAAAGAGCTGACCATATAGACTGTATTAAGCCGGCTTCTCGCATTCGGCAACAGGCTATAGATGCGAGTCTGATTGGATACATGAACGCCTTGATAACCTAGATCCAGCAGAACGACTCCGATGAACAATCCCCAAAGGCGAGTTTCAAGCAGCCAAAAGGATAAATACGCGATTAATACGACCATGCTCATCAATCCGATCATGTACTTGGGACTGACGCGGTCGGCCAACCGACCGATTAAGGAAGCTGTAGCGGCTCCGACGATACCAACCAGGCCAAATAGTCCGGCTGCAGAGCTGCCGTACTGATAGTTCGGTCCTTCCAAGAAGAAAGTCAGCGTAGTCCAAAATGCACTGAATGAACCGAATACAAACGCCCCAATGAGCGCGGATTCTCGGAGCGTGGGCTGACTGGCAATCAACTGTCCTATGGATCGGATCAAGCCGGAATACGAAAGTTTCATGATCGGCTGGCTAACAGGCAGATAACGATGTAGAACATACGCAAGCCCAAACATCATTGCGGCTGCGAATCCGAACATGGCTCGCCAACTAAATAGATCCCCGATGAAACCCGCAACGGTTCGTGCTAGCAAAATGCCAATCAATAGGCCGCTCATTACATTCCCGATCGCTTTGCCCCTTTCGTTTGGGGGGGCGAGCTCTGCTACAAACGGTACAATGATTTGAGGCGTTACGGTGGTGAGACCGACCATAAAGCTTGCTATGTATACCCATGTCAGATTTTGCGCAACAGATAGAGAAATCAGAGCCACTCCGACCGAGAGTAGAAGCACCGTTATTAACTTTCGCTTTTCAAGAATATCTCCAAAAGGGATAAAAATAAATAAACCTACGGCGAAGCCGATCTGGGTCAGCATCGAGACCAAGCCTGATTGTTGGTCATCCGCGCCAAATGTTCGCCCAATATCAGCCAACAAGGGTTGATTGTAGTACAAATTTGCAATGCCCAGTCCGCACGACACCGCCATTAAAAGAACGAGCGTCTTGGAGAGCTGCTTCGGTTGTTCTGAATTTGGCATAGATTTCAACTCCTCTGTCTATAAAAATGGTTTCTGGCGTGCAGTGTCCTGTCCAATACGGATACTTCTAAGGACGTCTGGAGCGCCTCCAAATAACGGGTTTATAGCGTATGTCACTTGAGGCTAAGCACGAATTTCAGCAACAAAAAACCCCGCCTCTACGTATAGAGACGGGGTTGACCCGCGGTACCACTCTAATTCATTTCGTACTCAAAATGATCTCTTTCGATGGCCATCACCATCTATCCCTGTAACGGTGGAATTCCGTCTTGCCCTACTTTGTCGGGCAAGCTGTTCATAGACGACTTCGAAATGACGAACGCTGCCGTTTCCCACCTAACAACGGCTCTCTGAGAGGTCAAGTCACTTCTACTATTTCTAATCATAACATATGGATTTAGAATTATTTAATATAATAGCGTATCTTTTTCGATTGTCAATAACATTTAATCACCTGCAATCGCCTAGTACTGGAATATGCAAAATTTTCGTCACCATCTCCAACTGTTCGACTCCATTGCCGCTAGAATTCAACTATCCGTAAAGCTGAGCACTTTTTCGCTAGTAAACGTAGTATATAAGTTCTTGTCGTCAGATAATAATAGCGACTTTCAATGGGACCATGTTCTTGTCCCTCGACAAAATGAAAAAACACCTCCAAAGTAGTCTCCATATCTTACGACATGATTGCATTCTCTTGAAGGTGTTTTTTTTAATTTGTCACACGCTCATTTTTTAGTATCCTCTAGCCCGCTAAACATTATAATTTTGCTAGGTATTTTGCGGTGCGTATTAACTGGCTGGTAAAGGAATTCTCGTTATCATACCACGCAGCAATTTTCACCAATGTATCTGTTCCTAGCTCGGTTACCTTTGTCTGTGTTGCGTCAAACAAACTGCCGTAAGTCATGCCGATAATATCAGACGAAACAAGCTGTTCATCTGTATACCCATATTCATTCGATTGGGACTGTTCCATCTTCTTATTGACCTGCTCTGCTGTCACGGAGCCGCCTACCACTGCGGTTAATTCTGTCAGTGAGCCCGCCATGACCGGTACCCTTTGCGATGTTCCATCCAGCTTGCCATCCAAGGCCGGAATCACTAGCCCGATTGCCTTTGCTGCTCCGGTTGAGGTCGGGATGATGTTGCCTGCTGCAGAACGCGCCCGCCGAAGATCGACTTTGGCATGGGGTCCATCCAAGGTATTCTGGTCGTTTGTATAAGCGTGTATGGTGGTCATAAAGCCCTTTTTGAGTGGTGCAAGCTCATTCAAGAAATACGCCATAGGCGCAAGGCAGTTCGTCGTACAGGAAGCCGCCGAAACAATGGTGTCGTTCTTAGCCAACGTATGTTCATTGATTCCGAAAACAATAGTGGGAACATCCTTCCCGGCGGTGGTGGAGATCAGCACCTTTTTGGCGCCTGCTTCAATATGTGCTGCTGACGCTTTTTTTGATGCGAAGAAGCCAGTGCATTCCAGAACAACGTCAATTTGCAGTTCCTTCCACGGGAGCTTTCCGGGGTCTTTTTCGGCATAGATCGGAATATCCACGCCGTTCACGGTCAAGCTGTCTTCACTATAACTAATCTTGGCGTCATAACGCCCTTGCGTTGTATCATGCTTCAGCAAGTGCGCCAGCATCTGCGGACTTGTAAGATCATTGATGGCTGCAATTCTATATCCTTCCGTATCAAAAAGCTGCCGAAATGCAAGTCTACCAATTCTACCAAAACCGTTAATTGCGATGTTAATTGACATCATCATAACCACCTTTCTTTGTCAATAACCAAAGTATACCCCTTATATTTTTGTGATACACTGTTATAAATGAAGCATTTAACTATACTATCTGTCAGGTGAGAACCATGCCACAAATTGACCGCCATAAAAACAGAACGGTAAATATCGAATTTGTAGCTGCCGAGGATTTTGCACATTTCCCCTACCCGGAGCGGTTTACTCTTGTTTTTGTTACGAATGGAAGTATAAAAGGGATATTGAACGAACGCCCGGTCACCATTTCAGCACCCGCTATTCTTTGTTTGTCTGCTGAGGATACGATGCAAGTTTTAGGCAAGCACAACGCTTCGGCATCATCATTTTGTTTTCATGCTGATTTTCTTGATTCGACCCCTCATTCTGAAACACAAAATTACTTTCCGACCAATCCACAAATACAAACAGGTCTTTCGCTGTTTCGTAAATCTCCTGCACGGACCGGGATACCTCGCATAACCGAGAAGGCATATCCACAATTATTTGAGTGGTTTTTTGTGCTTGGCACAGAAGTGTATGCACAAAGCGATGCACTCTGGGCATGTAGAATAAAAAAATATTTTATACAAATAATGGGGGTGCTTGAGGATTTAAACCGTCACAGCGAACAATCACCTGTGGATTTAGTTCTGGAATATATACACACAAATTATTCGGACAAAATCATCCTGGAAGATTTAACTAAATGCGCGTACTTGAACCGCGTTTCTCTCAATAAGATGTTTCAGGAAAGATACGGGTGCACAGCGATGGGTTACTTACTGTCCCACCGCTTGAAGGTTGCGGGGAATCTTCTGACGCATACAGACATGAGCTTAAATGAAATTGCACGTGCTACCGGATTTGAGTATGACACTTACTTCATAAAACAATTTACGGCTAAAAAAGGCATGTCACCAACAGCATATCGGGAAATCTCCCGCAAGTTCTCTGCTGCCCAATAGCGTGTTAGATCTTCAATTATCCTGCCCGTTAGTTCAATGAAATTGTATGTAAACTTAGCTGGTTGGGAACAAGAACCTGTACCGACAAAACAAAAAAACCGCTATTTTAGCGACTTTCAATGGGACTATGTTCTTCTCCCCCGACAATCAACCGGCAAACTACTCCATCTGTTCCCCAGAAAGGTTTCCCCTTAGCTTAGCGACCAACAGACTACAACTTCATTTGATATACCCCAGCCCCACGGACTCCCGGAACCTTAGACTATATGACGCCTGTGCAGTTTCGTTATGAAGCTCTTAAAAATGTTGTCTGATTTACTGTTGACAGTCCACCTTCCATGGAAGCCATGAAAGAGGGGCTGGGCGTCGAGATCTAGCAGAGTCAGATTACAATCACCACGCAGACGGGGCCCTAACAGGTAACAGCAGCTGTTTGTCAGAGCTAATACAGATCATACAAATAGACAGACGAAAGCCGGGGGTCACTAACCCCTGGCTTTCGTCTGTAAATATCATGGTCTTCCGCCCGCGCGAATCATCGCAAGGGCTTATTTTGTCAAATAGGAGCTGGTCAGAGGAACAAACAGAGAAGTGCCGGGACCCTCATCAACGATCTCCACAAAAATAAAATCTGCAGCGGATACATCGACGTCAACGCCGACCAGACCATCTTCAGCAGCCAGGGACACCTTTTTGAGCGTTGTGTTGTTGTGGTCCATGATTACGATTTCTTGCGCGCCGCCAACCACGGCCAGCTCAAGATGCAGTTTGGCATATTTTTTACCCGTCATGATCTGGAAGCTGCTGCCTTGTTTGGTCGAATCGGTATGTAAATAAACGTCTTTATAATCTTTGCCTTTATAGACCGTATCGCTGGAATCTTTGGTGTGCCAAGCCGATGTCCCCAATACGGAGGCTCCAAGCGTGCTTAATGATAACGGACTGGCGGTTTCGGAGGGGGCTCCCTGATTGCCGCCAATCAGTACTGAAGAAGTTGCGCTGTCATAACGAATGTCGATATCCATCAGGTCGCCTACAGCTCGCACAGGCAAGTATGTCGTGCCGTTGTAGGTAATCGGCAGCACGGCTTTCCCGTTTGCGTCTTTCGGCATTACCACCGTACCGTTTAACTTCAGGGAAATCTTGCTGTTCAAATAGGCTTTGATGGGCTCCAAAGCTGACGATGCCATAGCGCCTGTGCCGATCCCCAGCGTGAGCGTGCCTGCCAATAACCCATACATTATTTTCTTCTTCATTAAAATCCCCTCCCAGAATATAGGTTAATTCACATGCTTTATAGTAGTAAAGTGTTAGAGGGAAGTCAACCCCTTTTAAAGAGGGAAGGCCCGCACATTTTTCAATATCCTAAGGCATCATTGTTCCACATATTATAGTCATGCGTCCACTCTCAGCGATATTTCGGGCATTACGCTATCCTGCCTCTAATTACGTGCTTAAGTTGCGATAGTGATATAATAATATCAGGCAAACTAAGAAAGAGGGTGAATCCTTTGGCTATTAATTTCGGTGTAACACTCGATCTGCTCCACGCAAAGTCTTAAGGGCAAACAGACCCTGAACCTTGTGTGGAGCTAATAGATTATCATCCTAAGTTAGGTCTGTTGGTCCAGAGACTTTGCATCCTATATGAAATTAATTCATAAAGGAGCGGGTTTCGATGACAAGCATGACAAATATCTCATTAAAGCAATATCGTAAAGAGCAGGACTATAGCTATACCCTTGGTGCATACGCAACTATTGAAATGATTCAGGCACGGCCGGAGATCGTAGAAGTCGTTTATATCCATTCTGCTTATCGGGATCGCAGTGTACTTGAAACGCTCTGCCAGCAGCAGCATATTCCAGTTGTCCAGCAGGATAAGGCTTTTGCCAAGGTCGATCGGAAAGAAAATTGCTTCGTGTTTGGGGTGTTTTCCAAATATTCAGATAGCCTTGCTTCCGATAAACCTCATATTCTCCTCGTTCATCCTGGGGATATGGGCAATCTCGGCACCATTATCCGGATAACCGCAGGTTTGGGATTTGGCAATCTCGGGATCGTTACTCCCGGAGCAGATCATTTTCATCCCAAAACCATCCGCGCCTCCATGGGGGCATTATTCCGGATTCAATGCTGTTCCTTTCCCAGCTTCGAGTCATATCGCAGCCAGTTCGGTCGGCACGACCTGTTTACTTTCATGCTTCGTGCTGCAACCACACTGACACCCGAGACCTGTCCCGTAACGGAGCTGTTTACCCTTGTTTTCGGAAATGAAGCTGCAGGTCTTGACGAAGAAATATTTAGCAATGTGGGAACCGGCTTGAAAATAGCACAGACCTCAGACGTGGATTCCCTGAATCTATCCATTGCCACGGGTATCGGCGCCTATTTATTCGCGTCAAAAAACAAGCTCATTTGACTAACATTCTCTCGTATATAAGTTTTGAAGCTTTATCGGAGGGCGGAAGCCTCTTCTTTATTTTCCAAATCTCCCTTCATAATAGGACAAGAACTTGTACCCTTTGCTGTAACTTGCGCTCTTTTCGCCTTGTAGCTTTTATCATCATCGTTTTAGAAAATAAAAACCCATTGGATCTAATCATCAACGGGTTTCAAAAATTCAATTATTAATTTAATCTAGAAATTATATTTTTCAGGATTTCTAAAAAAGTCAAGATAATTATATCTTCCAATAGGTTCAAAGGTCTTCTTATCCTCATTGAACTCCAAAACAATTACTTCTCCACTCAGTCCAGAATTAGTTTCTGTTTCAACTATAGCTATTCTGTTCTCAGCTAGTTGTACAACTGACTCGCTGACGAATGATGGATCAGGAACATTATTATTAAATGAGGGGACTGGCTTAAGAGCAATAATTATAAGACAAATTAAAATTCCAATCAAAATAGTTGATTTGCTTTTTTCCTGCATTACTTCTCCTCCAACTAAGATTTTTCGAGTATCTAAATACAATAACACCTTATATCAAATAAAGTTTGGTTTCTTATCGGGAAATGTTTAAAGCTGGTAGTTGGCCACAGCGATAGCTACTGATTTCTGTCATCGCCACAAGCTATGAATCTATCAAGTAAAATCTAATAGTTAAAATGACTAGGTTTATAATTAATATTCCATATTATACCTTTAGTGTGATATGATATACATAAAATGTATCTTTGTACCAAAATATAATAGAGAAAGGTTGGTTTGAATGGTTTTGAACAAATAGATCGACCGACTTTCTATATCAAAAAAATTGGAGAGGTGAAGTCTTATGAAAAAAATCAAAGTGTCGCTTGTTCTAATGATGCTATTTAGCTTATTAGCATTCCCCGCTGGTTTTTCGCATGCAAGTGATAAAGGAGCATCCATAAACCCACAAGCAAATAATTCGATTACTCCGTTTGGAACAGGATCTTGGGACTTTAATTCTACATCTAGTACATTAACACTTTCAAATAGTACTATAACGGTCTACTCTAATCCTGGAAAGAATGATGAACCGAATGATAAATATAATTACGTGCTTGTCGAATTACTGAAATCTTCAAATGGGACCGATTTTGACATGTTTGGATCTTATATTTTGAGCGGTACTAAATCTGAAAGCAAAACAATCACAGGATTAACAGGTACCTATCGCATAAAGGTATCCAATTTTAATTATCCTTGGTTGCCAGGAACATTTACTGTTATATGGTAGACTACTCATCATACATACATACAGACATTAAGCATTTATTACAAAAAGACCTACTCCCACGCTAAGGTGTGGCAGTAGGTTTTTTTTCGTCTTAGCGTGAAGATCTCAGTGTCTGAAATTCGACATCTAGGTGCTTTAAAGCAGCCAAGCCAAGCGCCAACCCCCAGATGGGCCATGTAAGCTCAGGGGCATAGGTAGCTATATTCTCTTTATTTTCACTTCGGAAAAATACGAATTATTGAGTGAAATATGAAACGCGACCGATGAAGTAGAATCAAGGATGAGTTGAATCTAATCGTTACTTGCTTGATATTATTCTTCATGATCAAGAAAGGCTTCAAGATCATCAAGTTTCCCGGACCAGAAGTGTCGATACGACTCGAGCCATTGATCGATTTCCTGAAGCGGCTCCGGACGTATCGAATAGATGCTTTTCTGAGAAACCGACCGTGCTGCAACCAAGCCGGCTTCCCGCATGATTCGAAGATGCTTGGAAACTCCCGGCTGACTCAATTGGCAGATGTCCACAAGCTCCCCAACCGAACGCTCACGAATGCGAAGTAAGTCCAGGATAGTTCGTCTGTGCGGCTCTGCCAAAACTTCAAAAACGCTTTTAGATGTCATTGTCTGCACTCTTCCTCATTGACGTGATTTCATGAAATTGTCCATTCGTTTCGAGTACTGCTCCGTCATCGACTTTTCCAATTGATGTTTCGGAACGGCGCCATACGTGATACCATGCTCCAAGTAATATTTGAGCAAAGTCAATGCTTCCCCCCATCCGACTGCACAATCGGCGAACGCCTTTAAGTCAGTGTCTGTTTGTTTATATCCCGACTCCACTACCGAAACCAAAGTCCCTTCGCCCAGTTCCGTCAGTTGAAAGGAAATCGTCGTTGTTGATTCGCCTGGCGTCCATTGATAGACAAATTTCTCGCCAGTGACCGCTTCCAGAACCGTTCCTCCATCTTCAAGCGTAATATGGTCGGGTCCGAAATCCTTGAACCGAAAATGAATCGTTCCGCCCGGTCGCGCATCGACGGTCGTGCCTTGCGTAAACCACGCATCCCAGCCCTCTCCCGTTGCAATCGCCGCATACACTTTGTCCGGAGTTGCATTTATGAACGTACGGTGGTGAATAGATAGTGTCTTCATCTTATCTTCCTCCTCTCTTCAATTCATAATAGAAGTATATTTCGAGCGCATTTCCTTTACTCGCTCCCAAGGGAACCGGGTAAACTGATCATTAATAACCTCATCCAGCGCTTCAAGATGCACATGCCAACCTGCCAGATAATCGGGAACAACGGCCACTTCGTAAAAGGTATGCGTCAGATGAAGAAGGCATCTCTCACCTTCATCCTTCAACCTCCATCGCACCACAGAGTATCCTGAAGCCTCCTCTAACCACGTGTACTCCAGCTCGTGCGGCGGGTCGATTTTCGTGATCTTCCCCTCTACGAGATCTCCGTTATCCCAACGAAACGCCAGCTGACCGTCCACCCTCAATTCCATCTCCGACTGCACGGTTAACCATTTGGCCATATGCTCCGGATTCGTGATGGCCCTCCATACTTTTTCCACCGGGTGCTTCAAATAGCGTTCGAAACTAACGACACGGTGACCATCCATCTGTAAAACTTTTCCCTCCACATTGATCCCTCCAACTATTGGATTAACCTTAACGATTTTATATTACCACGCAGTTATATAACTGTAAAGTGATATAAAATTAGACGCCAATTGAGCTAAAGCTCGATGCGGTTAACTTCGAACCAACACTCCACTTCGTGGGGCTGTTTTGCATTGAACTTAACAGTTGCTATTACATGAGTGTCATACTTTACAATTAATTCTGAACAATGATCAGAGAGGAGATAATCTCCACCATATCATGACATCCCCCGAAATTTACCCATATGGCCATTAAATTTTGGATGTGTTTTCTTCCCTCTACTCTGAATCACAGGCATGTTGATGCATGAGTTAATTATAAAGAAAGCCGATAACTACGATTTTACTCGCAGTTATCGGCTCTACGTCTTTGCATCTGACGATTCATAGAATGCCGCCTGGATTGCCCTTTCTTGAACCAAAATGTAAATACGCTGAGAATCATTCTCCAACTGTTTAATTCATTACCTATTGAGACAGTTCCGCAACTTAAGCGAATTTTTTGTCCGCCCGGAATGATCTTCCCTCTTGATGAATATGCAATGCCACAATATGGCCATCCACGTTTCTTTCAAAATCGACGACTGCGTTTAGTTCTGTTGAAAATTTCGTCTCCGATTCGGGGGACAGCCGGATTGGGGACTGTTCCTGAATTTGCAAGTCCAAGTCATTGCCATCCAGTATGACTGAAGCTTGCAGTCCGGATGTTGTTTGATAATCGCCTACGTATTCATTTAGTATATTGCGCGGTACATGAACGTTATTTTTGTCAGGAAAATATCCGGGCCATTCGTATTCGCGCGCGATGGCCTGCTCGATTTCACTAATTATTGGATTGCCTTCATTCGAGTTGATCATGATAACAGCACCAAAACCGAGATGTTTGGATAAAACGAACCGAGCTACGAAACCTTCATCCCACCCGTTATGGCCGAAACGGACCCTTTCCCCTTCACCCTCAAGGAAAAAGCCAATACCCATATGATTCTCGACCTGGGCAGTTAACATTTGGTTTAGCGTGTCCGCAGAAAGAATGCCATTCGAATTATTTTTCAATGCTAATTGCAATTCGACACCTAAACGGGCCAGATCTGAAGGCGTCGTCCATAGGCCTGCGGCCGCCATTTCGGGATAGACATGCCACTTGCCTGGGAGGGGCCTGCCTTTCCAAGGGTGTGCCGTTGCGGTAAACTCATGCCATTGAGGTGGCAGCGGCTGTTCGTATGTACTGTTCGCAAGACCTAACGGTTTGAATAGCAACTCGCTCATGATTTCAGCAAAAGGTAGACCCACCCAATCTACAACAAGCTGTTGCGCGACGGTGGTGCCCCCTCCGGAATATCGGTGTTGCAATCCCGGAATGAGATTAACTTCCACGGCCGAGGTATTAGCTGGATGTTGTCCATTCAGAATTTGCACTACCGTGGGAAGTTCATCGGTTGTTTCGTAACCGGGAAATCCGTGAATAGTAAGCCCGGCACTATGACTCAGTAATTGCCGAAGCGTCACTTTGGGCTGCCAGCCTGAAACAGACGGTATTTTCCAGGACTTTAGGTAATCGTTCACGTCCCGATTAAGATCCAATTTCCCTTCCTGAACTAATCGCATGACCGCTAAAGCAAAAACCGGCTTACTGATCGACCCGGCTTGGAAAAGTGTTGTTTCGGTTACCGGATCGGGTTTACCCGCCTCGCGGATTCCGAATCCCCGAGCCCATTCCAGTTTGAAATTATGGATAACCGCAATGGATACCCCAGGCGTGTTGTAATATTTCATTCGTTCAGCTAGCGTTGCTTCCTGGCCGTATTTATTTTTATAATGGGTTTCCGGTAGTAAACGATGGATAATGGCTTCAATTCTTTCCTCAATCGCTGTAGACATCGATTTCCCCTCGCTTTGCTCGTATTTGATATGATTTCAACCTTCGTTTCCCGTTGAATATGTTGTTATCCTGATGGATTTGCCTTTTATGAAACACTAGCCTCTCTTTTACTTAATTTCTTAAATACTGAGTAATCCTGATCGGATTTAATAAAACATAATATCCTTTCGGCACATTCTGTTGGACTCAACTCTTCAGTATTTACTTCAAGGTCATATTCATTAAAGGAATATACTTTGTCGAACTGGGAATTTGCTAATCCAATCTGTCGATCTCCTCTTATTTGCTCTCTTCTTATGAGTTCTTCTTTCGAGCATAGTACACCTACAAATAAAGTAGGATGATCAAAAAGCGCATCAAGATAATCATTAAACCGCTTGTCATTGTCGATTACGGTATCGATGATTACATTCAAACCCATTTCTGAAAACAATTTAATGGTTGCATGGAACACTGAGTTTATGGGATCAAAAAGTATTTGTCCGACATGATCCACTTCTCTTGTAGGTTCAATATTTGGAAATTGTTTATCAATAAAATCATTGTAATTTCCAAAAAAATTATCTATGGATAAATGATGAAAAGGAATCTCTTTCTGATTTTTCAGTTCCATAGAAATACTAGTCTTTCCTGAACTTGAAGTTCCGTTCATAAACACAATGAGTCCTTGCTTCAAACGAATCATCCTCACATATAAGATTTGCGTATCATTCAGACAACGTTATATTCACAACGTTCATTGAATTATCAAACTGAATAATATATTCGAGAAGCGATAAGACTATCCTGCCCGTTAGCTTAATGAAATCGCTGTAAAATTCAGTTAGATACTTATCTAATTGGTAATCGGCTTCTCCGATCCCGCTGAGCCAGCGCCTTGAATATTTTGATTTAGATTGACCAACATTATATCATATGTTACTGTTAACCTATGTTGTTTATAACGGGGTGTAATTATGTCAATTCAATTAGCAATATTAGGCATACTGAGTTGGAAGTCCTCAACAGGATATGAATTAAAAAAGATTTTTGAGGATTCCTCCTTCATGTATTGGTCCGGTAATAATAATCAAATTTACAAAGCGCTAATGAATATGGAAAATGAAGATTTTGTTACCAGTGAAGTGGTTCATCAGGATAACTCTCCTTCCAAAAAAATATATTCCATAACGGAAGAAGGAATTAAAGAGCTAAAAAAATGGATTATGTCATCACCAGAAGCTCCTGAGATAAAAAAAGCATTTCTGGTGCAGCTAGCATGGTCCGATATGTTAAGTAATCAAGAATTAAATGAGGTACTTTTTAAATATGAAAATGAAATCAGACTGCAATTGATTATGCAGAATGAGAAATACAGACGGGCTCTTCATACACCTAATAGAAGCAACAGGGAAAGTTTAATATGGGAGAGGATTTCAGAAAATATTGTATCAACCTATAATAATGAACTGAATTGGGTCCGTGAAACCCGCCAGAAGTTGTTTGAAAATGAAGTTGTGGAGGAAGAGGAGAAAATGAACTATCAAATTAGAGAACTAGAGAGTGAAAAATATATTGAACTGATGTCTTCTACTGAACCTTTAAGTACAGAGAATGATACACTTGATCTAATATCTTTATGCTGGGAACATGAGACAAATGCGCTTATGATACACTATGCAGCCTTATCAGAAGACTTCTTCAAACTTAAAACCAAATTAGCCGGCAATATGATTCAGAAATTTACAAACTATGGTATTAAAGCTGCTGCTATTATTTCTCAGGAGACCATTCAAACAGGCAGATTCAAAGAAATGGCTATGGAAACGAACAAAGGCAATCATTTTAGATTGTACGAAAGTAAAGAAGAAGCTGAAGAGTGGCTTCTGAAATAGAAAGAACGGCGAGATATCATGGAAAATCAAGGGATTCCTGACATTAGCACCTCCGGCCTAACAGCCGAAAGAAAAACTCAATGTCTGGAAACCCTTTGTTTATGGGCATTTTGAGCCCTGTTATCTACGCTTGACATCAATACTACAATCCCATCAGCACCCTGAAGCTACCTCCATTGACTGCCATGAGCAGTCCCTGAGCTTCTGGTATTTCTATCGTACAGAGTAAAACTCGTGGCCTCGTCGATATCATTACTGAAGATCGGGTTCCAAACTCATATTAGGGATCTGTCTCAAATGATCTCTTACCTTGTCCACCTTCCATACTCCATTTGCATAAATAACGTGCGCTTCCCGATCCAACACATAATGCAGTTCTCCCGTTAATATATTCCCAGGAACAAAGGATTGTATCAGTGTCGCACTAGTATTGCTTGTGTAGTTCACGGTTGCTGTGTTCATATCAAAATTCATTTCTTTAAAGTTAAGTCCTTCTTGTTGGATGATTTGCTGAATTAGTCGATCTGTAAAATAAGGTCTGAAGTAAGTGTTAACCTGTTTCACTTTAGATAGATCAGATGCCTCATTCAATTTCTCCGATAAGCTTGCGACACGAGTTTCGCTTAGTCGTTGGTTAGTTGGTACTGAATACTTCGGCTCCTTCAACTTTACGACAACTTGCTTTCCATCCAGAATAACCATGGCCTCTTTGGCTTTCTGATCCCATTTTACATCTGCCCCCATGGTTTGACTGACGAATCTCAAAGGTACATAGGTTGTGTTTTGGATGAGCTCAACCGGAGCATCGAAATCAACGCGGTCTTGGTTCACTAAAGCCCTTTTGAATTGAACAGCGAGTATGATTTCAGTCTCGCCTTTGGTCAATTGAGCTGTTTTTTGAAATTGGTTCCATTTCACATCGATGCCCAAGTTCTGAGATACCGCTCGTATTGGGATTAGCACCCGATTGTTCTTTAGAACACCATTCTCGATCACACTTGTATCCGATGCTTCCGTTGGGACAACATTCGCAAGCAAAAAGATCATGACCACCGATAAGCTAAACAATAACTTTTTCATTTGTATTTCGCCTCCTATCTGAGCACTGGTATTTTCCAGCATTAATCGTTTAGACGTCTAGCCAATTAAAAAGTTACAGATGAATATGAAAAAGCGACCGAAAAATGGATATCGAATGGGGTGATGGGCGTATTAGGCACTCTATATCCTTTAATAACCATTCCAAAAGCATTTTTACCTATAAAATTCTCGAGTGTAAATAAAAGTCCAGCCTTAAATAGCTCTTATCCCCTATGGTTGCAACAAAAATATAATGAATTGACATGTAATAACACGTAATTTATACTAAATGAAAGTAAGTACTTGCATTGTGAGGTGAACCTATGAGTGCTAATCCATCTACAAGTGAAAAAATATTGCTGGCAACCATCAACTTAATGGCAGAAAAAGGTTATGACAGCACAACGACCAAAGAAATTGCGCTAGCTGCCGGAGTGAACGAAGTCACTTTATTTCGGCATTTCGGAACGAAAGAAAAACTGCTTGAGGCCGCCTTCAGTCGGTTCCACTATGGCAATGAAATGAGTAGGCTTTTTAACGAGGGTCTTAAAGGGCATCTGCATGAGGATCTGCTTACAGTGAGTCGAACGTATCATAACATCATGAACCGGAACAGAAAACTAATTTCAATCGCGCTAAAAGGAAGTAGTACTCTACCTGACTCTGTTCTACAAGAGGCTTCGCGTAATCCGAAGCACTTGAAAACTTTGCTCGCTGATTATCTAACTACAATGTCATCAGAAGGCAAAGTGGTCTCCTCAAATCCTGAAATCCAAGCATTATCGTTTATGTGGATGAATTACGGGGCTTTCATTAGTAGATTAAATGCCAATGAAGCGGTCTCGGAAGAAGATCTGGACGTATTTATTGAAGAAAGCGTAAGTTTATTTACTAAGGCACTTAGCCCTTAATTATTGGTTTCTCTAAGAGGAGCTCCGAAAGGGGCTTTTCTTTGAACATAATTGAAAGTATGTGCTTGCATTCATTATTTCAAGCATTTACCTATACAATCTAACTAATGAAAGGTGAGATTCTGAATGATTAAACCGTCTTTTCCCTTCGAAAAAAAGCGTCAACGAGTGTATGGTCTAGAAATGGCCTACGTGGACGAAGGAAGTGGCGATCCGATTGTCTTCCTGCACGGCAATCCTACTTCCTCTTATCTTTGGCGCAACATCATGCCTTACGCACAGAAGTTTGGTCGCTGTATAGCACCTGATCTCGTCGGCATGGGAGATTCCGACAAACTCCCGAACAGCGGTCCTAACTCGTACACCTTCGTCGAGCACCGCCGCTATCTCGACCAGTTGCTCGAACAGTTGGGCGTCAGGGAGCGTGTAACGTTCGTCGTGCACGACTGGGGATCGGCGCTGGGGTTCGATTGGGCGAAGCGTCATCCCGGTGCGATAACAGGCATTGCTTATATGGAGGCGATAATTATGCCGAGCAACTGGAGCGATACGCAGGAGGAAGCACGCAAAGTGTTTCAAGCGATTCGGTCGACAGAAGGGGAACAAATGGTGCTGGAGCAAAATTCGTTCATCGAGTTCAACCTGCCGGTTAACATCCTGCGCAAGTTGACGGATGAAGAGATGGCCCAGTACCGCCGCCCATTCCTGGAGCCGGGCGAAAGCCGCCGTCCTATGCTCAGTTGGCCGCGTCAGCTTCCGATCGGCAGCGAGCCGGCCGATGTCGTAGCGATTGTCTCCGAATACGGCGAATTTCTGGCGCAGAGCACGTTTCCTAAACTTTTCGTTCATTGCGAACCCGGCAGAATGCTGCAAGCCCACATCGATTTCTGCCGTACTTGGCCATCGCAGACGGAAGTTACGGTACCGGGCCTTCACTACCCGCAAGAAGACGCGCCCGATGCAGTCGGCGAAGCGCTTGCTGTATGGTTGGAAAAATTGACCTAATGACGGTTGTTTAAAGGCTTGTCACAAGACTGTTATCCTCAAATCGCGTGGAAAGAATGAACATTATTCGAATCACGAACCACTACCAAATGCTAAGAACACGCTGAATGTGGCGTGTTCTTAGCATTTGGTGATGGAAACGAATCCATGTCTTCGTTTTTAATAACATGATCTGACTTCAGGATTTAGGTGAATGACACGTTTCTACGCTTTCCACCAATGTGTAGTACCCTCCCTCTGTTGTCCCCCGACTTCTTCGAGACACTTTCACACTGCTTTTCTGTTTCTATCGTTACTCTAGTAACGTCACTTATTTATTACCGAGTTGTTCCGCCAAACCGATTAGAAGTCCTTCTTTACCACGGATGTAGCAGAGGCGATACGAGTCCTCGTACTGAACCACTTCGCCAACGAGGTGAGCACCATACTTCGTGAGTCTGGATACCATTTCGTCAATGTCCTCAACGGTGAACATGACGCGTAGATAACCGAGGGCATTTACAGGAGCCGTTCGGTGATCTGATATAGTAGGTGGGTTGAGAAATCGCGAAAGTTCAAGTCGGCTGTGGCCATCTGGGGTAACCATCATAGCAATTTCTACACGCTGTGTACCCAGCCCGGTTACGCGACCAGCCCATTCACCTTCGACAGTAGTTCGCCCTTCGAGCTTCAAGCCAATTTCCTCAAAGAAAGAGATTGTGTCATCAAGGGATTCTACAACGATGCCAACATTGTCCATTCTTAGTAATTTGTTATTTGCCATAGTTTGATCTCCTTATGTACAAATTTATTACCTGATCATCTTCATCTTTATTCTAGCAAGAATTTCTAATTCATTCCAAACGATTTGGCAGCACCCCTGTATGTGGGGCAAAACAAGGTCAAATACTCGAGTCTGTTACTCGTGTGTAGAACATCTTCCCATGATATAAGAAGACGAAATTAAGCTCGCGGCTGCCGCCTATCCTGCTGGGAAGTCCGTATCGAGCGTCCCTTGTGCAGCTTGAGAATCAGGCGAATTAGCGGTGGCACGGCGAGCATGATGAAGAACGTGCGAAAAAGCTGAAAGCCCGCAACCATAGGCAGATCGGCATTGACCTCATGAGCCAGGATGCTAATCTGGTCGCTGCCTCCAGGAGCCATGCTCAATAGCGCCGTGGCAGGTGCGAACCCGCATAGCAGGTATAGCAGCAAGCTGAGCCCGGCTGCACCTGTGATCAGTAATAGTGAGCTGCCCATCGCGTAGCCGATCGTTCGCAGCTTGTGCTGTATGCCTGAGGGTTTCAGCATGAGGCCAATACCCGTGCCAAGCATGAGTTGAGCCGCATCGCTGGCGATAATCGGCATCTCAGGGGCCGGCTGCCACAGCAGTTGCAGTAGCATGACGCCAAGCATGGGTCCGAGCAGATAAGGAGTGGGCAGCTTGATTCGGCGGGCTGCGAGTGCGCTTGCCCAAGCTGTAATGACGAATGCGAACATTTCCCAAGACAGCCCTGCCCCAACCCGGACACCTTCAGGAACCGTGTTGGCACCCGAGATTACCTCGTCCGTCAGCGCGGCACGATCCACTCCATACAATGGACTGAACAGCAGCAGCGGCACCGCGAGGATGACCATCATCAGCCGAATAACCTGGTAGACGGTCACTGTTGTCAGATCAATTCCCTTGGTCTCCTCCGCCAGAATGAGTGTCTGGGTCAGTCCTCCAGGGATGCTCCCCATCAGTATCGTGGGAAAATCAAGGCCTGACAGTCGGGACATCAGATATGCAAACGCGCCGGACATCAGCATTAGCATTCCCGTCAGAAGCAGCATAGCAGGCAGATAACCTGCCATCGCCCACAGTGTCTCCATTGTAAATGACAAGCCGATCATATAACCGATCAGAATCATGGCGACATTGCGTATGCTACTATGCCAAGGAAGCGATATTTTGAAGATCAGCGAGACAGCCAGAGTGAGCACCATCGGTCCGAGCAGCCATGGCACAGGAATGTCGATCCAGGTGAACAATAGCCCTCCAAGGAACGCTACAGCGAATGTGGTGAGATGGCGCTTGAGCTCGCTCAGGCCAGATTTTGATTTGTCCATGTTATACTCCTATATCCAACTTCTTTATACCTTGCGCTTAGTAATTTTACCAATAACATAGTGTTTAGTCCAAATGAGAAGAATCCGACACGAGACCACCAAGAACAATTGATTGAGGCTTTGAAAAGTGTTTTGAAGCGTCTTTTTACTTCCTTAAACACAGAATGACTTCTTAGTGGTTATGTTCAGTTCTATGCTTTCGAAAATCTTTGGGTGTTCTTTTGTGGTGCTTTTTAAAGGACTGAATAAAGTGATTGACATGATTGAAGCCTACACTACCGGCGATCTCGGTTACGGTATCGTCCGTTGATATTAATAATTCACTGCTTTTCTTAATCCGGTATTTGATCAGGTACTCATATGGCGTCATGTGAACCGTTTTTTTAAAACAGCGGGTGCACTCCGAGATGCTCAGATGTGCAGCATCGGCAATTTCTTGCAGCGTTACAGGAAACGAGTAGTTTAGATGTATGAAGCTAAGCATCAATTGCAGTCTCTCCTGTTGCCGCTTCACGTGATTCGGTGCTTCCTCGGGAGAGACCGATATATTTGAGATCAAGACGAACCATAGCTGTACGGTTTGTATCGAAACCTCATATTCCCATCCCCAGCTTTTTTTATATTAAACTTCTTTCTCATTTGCCAAAGGATGTCCAATACCTGCTTCTCCCACTCCTTGTCTCCTTTGATCACCAGCGAAACGAAAGAAGAATTGGTAAAAGGGAGAACATAATTTTTTTTCCATGGCACTGTCCGTGTAGAAGGAGAGCAGTTTCTCAGGAAAATTGAAGCTCACATATTGACCTTCATGTGTTAGCTGCGTTGTCACATGAAGAACTCCCTTGTTGATCAGAATCGCCTGGCCGGTTTCCAGCTCATGATCAATCCCATTTACTTGAATAATCAGTTTTCCTTTCGTCACTAAAGTGATCTGCAACTCCTCGTGCCAGTGCAGGTCGTTGAATCCTCTGCCTTCAGGAATACTTGTATGAAGCGTATGCGTGTACATGATATAAGGAAATGAATCGTCGGGATACAAAATAGTCTCATGCAGCGGATTAGCCATTATAAGAATCTCCTTTCTATGACGATAAATCTATATAAAAGAAAGATATATTTGCACAAAAAAACAAAAATCGATGATATTATTATATCATGAATCTGGCTTATCACTAGCCTGTGCACAGACGATTGGATAGGCCCTCTTGGAGGGTTATAGTGAAAAGATACAAATCATCGTTACCGCTTCATCCTTATATACTACTGTTCATCGCTATTCTGTCGGTATCCGTATCTTCGATCATGATCAAATCTTCAGATACACCAACCGCTGTAGCCGGTATGTACAGACTTTATTTATCGGCAATCATTATGCTTCCATTTGTCCCCTGGAAAACGCTCCGCTCCTCAAAAATGTACTCAAAGGATTGGAAAACCGTTTTTTTGGCCGGCCTGCTTCTGGGTTTGCATTTCCTGTTTTGGATGGAGTCATTGGTATATACCTCTGTCGCGAGTTCCATGGTGATCTTGGCGCTACAGCCTTTGTTTGTGATGATCGGTTCGTACTTTATGTTTAAGGAACGAGCGAGCGTTCTGACCGTTCTCTGCTTGGTCGCCGCACTGTTTGGCTCAATCATTATCGCATGGGGAGATATTGGCGTTTCAAGAGAAGCTTTGATCGGGGACGGTTTATCTCTGGTAGGAACGATACTAGTCGCAGCTTATATGCTGGTCGGACAGAAAGTGAGCCAAAAAATCAATTCAATCCTATACAGTGTTGTCGTCTTCTTTATTGGTGGAAGTGTCCTGCTCGTCTACAGTTTGTTGAATAATCTTTCTTTGACCAATTACACATCTTCGGATTGGACATATTTCCTTCTGCTTGCGATCATTCCCACGATCTTTGGCCAATATATTTTCAACCTGCTGCTCAAGTTCATCGGTGCAACAACCGTTTCCGTAGGCATTATCGGCGAACCTGTGTTGGCCATTATTCTGGCTTATCTATTCTTGGGAGAAATGATCTCCGCATTTCAATTTGTAGGTGGTTTGATTACGCTGCTGGGCTTACTGATATACTTTGGCTGCAAACCTAACCTTTAAGTATTCATCTGCCCAATATCTTTCGCATTGATTGGTGCAATACATTCAGAAAAATGATGAAGAGGTGAATGTTGAAATGGCAACTTTCGACGATTTTTTGAAACTGGATATCCGTATCGGCACAATTACCAAGGCCGAGTTTTTTGCAAAAGCTAAAATTCCGGCCATCAAACTGGAAATCGATTTTGGATCGGAAATCGGAATTAAAACATCCAGCGCGCAAATTACGAATAGGTACACGGCTGATACCGTCATCGGTAAGCAGATCATAGGGGTAGTTAATTTTCCTCCACGCCGTATAGCGGGATTTAAATCGGAAGTTTTGGTTCTTGGCGGCCTGCCAGAACAGGGAGATGTCGTTCTGTTGAAGCCTGATTTTGAATTGCCGGAAGGTACATCAATCGGATAAAGCCTTCATGCTACTTGAAATCTGTCGATCTTTTCTATAAATAAGGCGGGCAGCGGTTAGCTGCTCGCCTTATTATTTATTCCTTGTTTCACGCTGTTCGAGAATAAATCCTGAAATCCCTACTGCAACTTCTGAATCTCTTTCCTCCATGACCTGGTCATGATCAAAATCATTTTGTGCGTCTTTGACATCGTTAAACGAAGGTCCACCTGTGACCGTGAATATAGAAGTGCTGCTTAAAGCCAAGATCCCTGCAAGACTCAAACCAATGATCTTTTTCTTTGAAAGTTCCATTTCTCATATCTCCTCTGAAATGCATAGCTTGTTACAAGGTTGCGCCAACCTGTAAATAAAGTATAGCCTTTCCATGGTTGAGATCTGATTAGTTTCAAATATCAGGGGCAAATTCATTTCCTTATCAGTTAAAATGATGACCTAAACTTAGGCATCTCGTTTACGGTAAAATACAATAGCTACTGAAATAAAGATCAGTGTCCATAACATTGAAATACCTGTCCCTTGTATTGGTGTAAGGGCATTTAATTCATCGGGAGAAGGCGGCATATACATATAAGATCCTGCCGTATCCGGAAAATAATTTTTAAACCCAGGTAAAAAATCCCTCATCAATGGACTGACAACGAAATAATAACCAAGCAGTACCACTAATGCAGGAGTGGTTCGTCTTAATAAAGCTCCCATAGCTGCACTGAGAAGTGTGGTTAATGTTAGATAGCCTGTTGCACCTGCTAATGCTACTATCATTGCGTCTATTTCAAAACCTACTGCTGTGTCTCTCATCATCATAAAAGTATATAGTACACCGGATGCAGCCATCATAAAAGCCGCAGGAATGGTTATGATTGCCAATGCCAAATGCTTCATGGATAATTGAACCCCACGCCAAGGTATCGTAGCTAACGTAGTTCGAATCTGTCCACCGGTATACTCCGAACAAGTAGCTTTTATCCCAAGAATAATGAATCCTGCTTGAAGATATCCCATAGTAGCAAGCCCTATATTGAGTATACTTTGCGTCCCTGCAGCACCTTGTAGACCAACCGAAGTAAAAGCCGCGGCTAAAAGTAAATTAAGAATGAATGTACCATAATAGTGAGCCATGTCAATGGTAATGCAACTAATTTATCCAGTTCAGCACGAAGGATCTGTATTCTCTTTCTACTAGAAGGGAAACTCATGATGCAACATCCCTTCTATGGAATACAAGAGCTGCAACCATGAAAAGAACGACTACCCAGCAAACATGACTAAGCCGCCTGTGAACGGTGTGAGAAACCTGTCGCTCAGAAAGATAAACATTTCAAGGCCAGCCCTATCTGGTAAATATAACGCTAACTTTGTAACCTTAGAAAGCAGGAAACTGAATGAAACAACGGATGTATTAATGATAAGCACAGCAAGCGGAATAGTGCCATTCTTAGTTAGTACAGTAATCCCAAAGGCCACAAGAGCAGTGAATGTCCAGTAACAAACTGCACCGATCAGTTTAGACCATTCAAATGCAGGGGTATATTCACCAAGAACAAGATGCGTAACTGACAAGGTTGTCACTATAGCAACAACACCAAGCAGTATGCTGATTACTGTCACAGCGCCTGCCTTTGCCAGCAAGAAATGAAGCCTTGATGAAACAACCGTTAAACTTGTTGTAATCTGTTGACCTCCACCAGATTCACTACTCTCTGTCAAATATTCACTGCTGACAGCAAGCACACCTAGAATAATGACACCTTGCACACCAAGAGCTAATCCAATATAGCCAACTTCCGATAGCCGCGTGCTAACTCCAGCTATAATCTCCTCTTTTTGAGCTATACTGTCCAAGGCAGCTATGACCGCTGGGGTAGTTGCTCCAATGAGAAAAGCAAGCCAAATGCCCGGCAGGGAGAACAATTTAGATAGTTCCGCGTTGAATGCTCTCATACAACATCACCTGCATGTGCAGATGTCAGGGCAAAAAAGGCTTTCTCCAGCGTGGAATGGTTACCTATTACTTCTTCCAATGTTCCATCTGCAACAATGTTTCCACGCTTAATAATCACGACATCATCAACAGTCTCAGTAAGCTCTCCTATTAGATGACTGGATAGTAACACCGTGTTTCCGGACTCAGCCCGTTCACGTAAGAATGTCCGAATAAATCGAATTCCTTCCGGGTCAAGCCCGTTCACGGGTTCATCTAAAACCAATATTTTGGGATCACCAAGTAGCGCAGCTGCCATTGCGAGTCTTCTCCCCATACCAAGAGAATACTTCCCAACTCTTTTGCCAGCTGCGTTAGTAAGCCCTACTATTTCCAGAGCTTCCTCGACACGTGAGTTAGACAATCCTGCGGCACGGGCAATCCAACGCAAGTGTGCCCGTCCTGTTCGCATACGATGAGCTCCAGATCCGTCCAATGCAGCACCTATTGTTGCTAAAGGATTATGTAATTCTGCGAATGGCTTGCCATTAATGAGTGCACTCCCAGAGGTAGCACGATCTAATCCAAGCAGGATGCGAAGTGTAGAACTTTTCCCTGCCCCATTGGGACCTAAAAAACCAGTTACTCTCCCTGGTCTAGCTTTAAAACTGATACCTGATAAGATTTCTTGAGTTCCGCGATATTTGACCAAGTTATGAATGGTAAGCAACCATAACACATCCTTTCTGTTATGGTTCCAATTATAAAGAAGCAAAGTTACAACACGTTTATCAGCCTGTTTAATTCTGGGTTAACTTTAGGTTAAGCTCTACCAATAGCTACTCTTGTGCCATTTTCATTTGAAGTAAAGTCAGCCTTCAGCTTCATTTTGTTCAACATATAATGACAAGTCGATAAACCAATCCCCGCCCCATCCCCATAGGAAGAGTTATTCATACCTGGATCTCTGTCTGCAACAATGATCTGTTCTTGTTCTACATCAACCACAATGTTGGCATATTTCCCCTCTGCTGCATGGCGAAGAATATTCTGAAATAAATTGTCCAGAACCCGTGTCATCCATGTAGGATCTGCTTCCCAATAAAAAGTCTCCGCTGCCGGTAAATTAACATCCAGCTGAATTTCTTTTTCTTCAAATGCAGGATACCACGCAGCAACAGATGCCCTTACTAAACGTCCAATATCTGTTGAAACAGGCCCAAAAGGATGTTTCCCTGAGGTAAGCAATGTATAGGAAAGTAAATCATCCATTAGATCTCCGACCCTAGTAATCGTATGGTTCATCTCTGCTAATGAGTGTTGTCCTTCGAAACTCAAGGTTTCTTTATTTAATCTGGTGACATGTCCTCTCAAAATGGTAAGTGGCGTTCGTAAGTCGTGAGATAAATTCGCAATGAGCCGATGTCGTAACAATTCCTCTTCATATGCTCGTTTACGACTGTCTTCAAGCTGCTGAATCATCCAATTAAAAGAACTTCCTAACTCGTCTATCTCATCCATACGATCCGATTGAACAGATATGGGTTTAGGGAATGAGTTATTTTTAGCTGAAACTGACATGACTTCCTGTAAGCAGGCGAGACGCTTTTGAAGTTTCAAGAAGAACAGCCAAGATAAAATAACAAATGCAACAATAATAAAACCAAACAATAGCACGGTAACGTAAAATAGATTTAACGTATTTATATTGTTTTCATTGATATCTGAAGACCCAAAAAACGCACTGAAGAAAATAAGCATAACCGGAGGAAAAAAGATAAATAGAAAATGTGCTTTTAGAAAACGACGAAATAATGATCTATTCTGCTTCATAATTTCACCCGATAGCCTATCCCCTTCAACGTTTCAATAATATCCGGTGAATCTGGATGACGTTCCAACTTTTGGCGCAGTCGATGGATATGCACCATTAATGTTTTATCACCCGTTATATATGCTTCTTCCCAAATAGCTTCATAAATTTGTTCTTTTGGCAAAACTTGATTGGGGTGCCGTAAGAAGTACATTAAGATTTGATGCTGCCGCCCTGTCAATATAATTTCTTCTCCTGTGGTTTTGTCAAACACCATTTGGCCTTGTGGATCTACTTCAATCTCATTTCCTAATGAAATGCGTTCGGAATGTATTCCGCCCCTTCGACGAATTAATACTTCTAATCTTGCAACCAATTCATCCGTATGGAATGGTTTCGTTACATAGTCATCAGCAAATTGTAAACCATCTACCTTATCATCTATCGATGTTCGAGCAGTTAACAGCAAAATAGGAACAGCAGGAGCTGCCTTTTTTAATCGTCTTCCCACAGTAAATCCGTCTAAACCGGGTAACATGATATCCAAAATAACGATTTCATGCTGATTTACTTCTCTTTCGGCCCCTTCACCAGTTAGCAGCCACTGAACTGCGAACCCTCGCTGTTCTAATTCTTCTTTTACCCAACTGCCTATTTTCTCATTATCTTCAATATATAATACGTTTCTTTTCAAGTAACATCCCTCTCTCTAAATCGAGTTCACTATTAGACAGAGTAACACAAACTAAAACATGGTTTCCATCGACTGGAAATCCGGACATCAAGATTTGTAAGTCTGTTTTGATGAATGCCGCCGTGCTTCAACCGTAACGGCATGAACCGGGTGCGCAAAAAAACCGCTAAAATAGCGGCTTTCATTGCGACGATGTTTTTGTCCCTCAACAACCTCGTTCTATTTTAACACTTTAATCCGCGTGAACCTATCTCCAACCCGGTTCCTTTCGAACAAAAAGCTTTAACGTCACCATTACAAATGAAAGGGAATTAAGCTACCCTGCTATCAATTCGTGTTTCCACCGTTCAATCTTTAATATGCTTCGTCCACCATGCGATTGGTCAATTGGCCCAGTTTCTCGATTTCTATGGTAACAACATCCCCATGCTTCAAGTAGACGCGCCGATCTTCGGGATAACCAAGCACAACGCCTTCCGGTGTTCCTGTTAAAATAATGTCCCCCGGGTCGAGCGTCATATGCTGCGAGATGTAGCTTACGATTTCTTCACAGGAAAAAATCATATCGGACGTGTTAGACTGCTGACGAATTTCCCCGTTCACGGTAGACTGGATAGCCAGTTGATTCGGGTTGCCGACTTCATCGGAGGTGACCAGATAGGGTCCGAGCGGGCTGAAGTGGTCGCAGGACTTCCCAAGCAGCCATTGGGGGGTTCTCATCTGCAAGTCGCGGGCCGACAGATCGTTCACGTTCGTATACCCGAACACATAGTCCAACGCTTCTCCCTTCCCGACATATTTTGCTTTCTTCCCGATGACAATCACGAGTTCCGCTTCATAATCCACCTCTTGGGTCACCCGGTTGGGCAAGGCTATGTCATGCCCGTGTCCGGTCACCGTGTTACTGAATTTGTTGAAAAGGATCGGGTATTTCGGAATCGGCGCATTTGTCTCTTCCGCATGCCGGCGGTAGTTCAGGCCGATACAAATGATCTTGCCGGGACGGGTTACGCTCGGGCCATAAACGATATCCTTACTGTCCAGAACATAGCCTGCATCCGAAGAGCCTTCACTTGGAAGCGCGGCCAGGTACGCTTTTAATCGCTTAAGCCCCTGTTCTCCGCTTGCAATAACTTCCATAACGTCGGTTGGAATTCCCTCCGCCGGGTAATCCTCCAACGCTTTACCGATATCGACAATATGGTTATCCTGTTCAATTGCGAGGCGATGCTCGCCTTGTTGTTCAATCGTTGCCAATCTCATTTTTATTCACTCCTTTGGGTTATGCATTCTTGCCAAATGTGACTCCCCCATCGATGTAGAGAGGTGATCCCATCATGAATTTAGATTCATCGGAAGCGAGGAACAATGCCGCATTCGCTACGTCTTCCGGGCTGCCAAGATCATTGCTGAGCTGTCTGGATTTCAACGAACGCTTAGCTTCCTCAGGATCGGCATAGGAGGTTTTAAGATAGTTTTCCACGAAGGGGGTTAGAATCGTTCCCGGCAGCAAGGCATTGACTCGAATATTATAGGGCGCATAATCCACCTGCATGGACTTTGTTAGGGCAAGCACCGCCCCTTTGGACGTTGCGTAAGAAGCTCTCCTCGCCAATCCGATCTCGGCAATGCAAGAGGACATATGAATAATGCTGCCCGATCTGCGCTCTATCATATGAGGCACCACGTACTTGGTAGGCAAGAACACGCCGCGGATATTCACGTTGATGACCTTGTCCCATTGCTCGGGCTCAATCTCGTGTATCGCGCCGACTCCGCTAATGCCTGCGTTGTTGAACAGCACGTCAATGTGACCGACAAGATTCAAAGCCTTGTCCACCATCGATTGAACCGACTGCACGTCGGTTACGTCGGCCTGGATGAAGTGGGCGATGCCACCGGCAGCCCGGATTTCCTTAACCGTCTGCTCTCCGGCAGGCTCTTGAATATCGTTAACGATCACAGTAGCCCCTTCGCGGGCAAACAATAGCGCCGAGCTTTTGCCGATTCCGGAGCCGGCACCGGTGATGATCACCGTTTTATTGCGTAATCTCATTTCAGTTCCCCCCGATTTGTACGGATGTTATGCCAAGCAGAGCAACTACAACAACTACGCCATAGTTGCTTCTGCTATTCGTGGCCTACTATCGATGTACCTGCTTACCTGACCCGATATTCGTTAAAATAGCGAGGGATAATCGTCGTCGAAGCGCCCGGCTGTTGCGGGAGCGTGTAGAAGCCATTGACTACGTTAATCGGCTCTTCGAAAATGTGCTTGATCCAAGGGATGTATTCCAGCATAATCGCGTTCGGCGTAGCGGCCACAAGATGCTGATGAATTTGTCCCATATCCCCGACATGAGGACACACAGGGAGATCGTGAGCAGCAGCAAGGCCTGCGATCTGCAGCCATTCGGTGATCCCGGCTACCCGAGTAACATCCACCTGCACATACTCAACGGCTCCTTGCGTGATATAGTCCCGGAAAGCGTATTTATTGTAGACATGCTCTCCAAGCGCGATAGGAACGTTCAATTCATCCGCAAGCTTGCGGTGCCCCGAGATGTCGTCTGGATTTAGCGGTTCCTCCAGCCAGATCAAGTCGAACTGCTCCAGCTTCTTGCCCCAGGTCATGGCGGTCGTAATGTTCCATTGCTGGTTGACGTCGATCATCAGACCGACCTCATCGCCGATTGCACGCCGGACGGCCTGCACCCGATCGAAGTCTTCCCGCGGATCCGGCTTGCCGACTTTCATCTTGACTGCCGTGAAGCCTTGCTCCAGAATCCCTGTGATGTCTTTAATCAATTGGTCCTTGCTCCAGTTCAGCCAACCGCCGTTCGTATTGTAGGCTTTAATCTTATCCGGCTTATGCCCGCCCAAATATTGCCACAGCGGTTTTCCGGCCGCCTTGGACATAATGTCCCACAACGCGATGTCGACGGCTGCAAGCGCCATATGCGTAATGCCGGAGCGTCCGATCCAGTGCATCGGACCGAAGCGGAGCTCGTCCCAAATTTGTTTGACGTTAAACGGGTCTTTACCGATAAGTGCGGGTGCATAATACCGGTCGATCGTGTCGGCGATCATTTCATCGCCTTTAGCCGTCGTACCGGTATAGCCGTAGCCGACAAGGCTTCATCCGTTTCGATGCGAACGCCGGTGACTCCCCAATGCGTGGCCACGTTAATGGCATCCGTAATCGGCGGAGTGATCGGGACATGCAAAATGAAGCTTTCCGCTTTTGTAATTTTCATAGAGTCATCACCCTTCAGGTATAATGGTGAAATTAGTATCCAAGAGACGCTCCACCGTCAACCGGCAGCGCTACACCTGTAACGAACCGCGAGCCGCGCGAAGCTAGAAATAACGCAGCATCGGCGATTTCCTCGGAATCAGCGGGCCGGCCGAGCGGATGCATATTATTAAGAAGGCGAGTCGTCTCCTCCGGATCGTCTTGCTCAAGCCTCCACTTCTCCAAGAGCGGTGTCATGACTCCGGCAGGGCACAGACAGTTTACCCTGACGCCATCCGGCGCATAATCGAGTGCAAGCGCTTTCGTAAGCGCTACGATTGCGCCCTTCGTCGAAGCGTATACCGCATTTTGCTTCTGACCGACGAGGCCGTTCAGCGAAGCCATATTGACGATGTTCCCTTTCGACTTGCGAAGCGCAGGAATGCACGTCTTGATCATCAGAAATACGCTTTTGAGGTTGATATTAATAACCCGGGTCCATTCGTCTACCGTGACCTCTTCCAACTCCTTGGGCAAGATGGTTGCTGCATTATTGAACAGGATGTCGATACGACCGAAGCGTTCCTCGACTTCAGCGACAGCTCTTTGTACATCCTGCTCCGATGACACATCCGCCTTGATCACATAGGCCTGCCGTCTCCCAGGCTTGGACGAGATGCTCTCCGCTACCCGCTGACCGCCCGCTTCGTCGATATCCACGATGATGACGCTAGCGCCCTCCTCCGCGAATCGCTCCGCTGCGACTTCACCAATCCCTGAACCTCCGCCCGTTATGATGCACACCTGATCTTCCAGCATCATAGATTCTCTGACCTCCTCATCCAAAATCGTTTACCTGTACGCTCCAACTACCTTGCCGATTTCGAAGGCCGCCTTATCCAGCGCCTCCTGCGGCTCGAGACGACCAACGATTGCGCTTTGAAAGCTCTGCCAGAGAATGTCTTCCGTGAGCGGATATTCTGGGAACTTCGGAGGAATGACCACACTCGTACGAATCGTTTCCTCCAATAGAGATAACCTGCGCGCTTCCAATGAATGCTCTGCCGCTGCTTTTTTCAGCTTGTCCATTACGGAAGTTCTGACCGGCACATGACCATGGTTCGCATCGATGAGCTGGCTCTCGTGAGAGGTGAGGTGATGCAGTAACTGCACGGATTGTTCCGGATGCTGCGTTCCAGCAAGAACTGCGAACGAATGGCTGCCGCAGTAGACGGCGCGCCGTCCCTGCGAGCCCGCCGGCGTTAATGCCAAGTCGAAGCGTCCGGCCAACGGAAACGCGGGATCGGTGAACAGACTGAAATAACCTGGCCAATCCGTGACGAACGTGCTGTCCCCGTTGCGGAAGTTGGCCGATACTTCGTCGTACTCCATCTCCGGCAGTCCTTCAGGAGTCAATCCTTCCTTATACCAATCCCGCAGCCGCTGTAACGCGGCAAGGCCAGCCGCGCTGTTGAACGCCGGTTGCAGCCTCTCATCGAACAGTTGGCCGTCCTCGCTGGACAACAGTTCGAAGAAAGTGCCGAACAGCCCCGACCCTTTGCCTGGGTACACCAATCCGGTATAGCCCGCCGCTTTAGCCCGGCGTGAGGCTTCCCCCAACTGGTCCCAGGTTTCAGGTACGCCGATGCCCAGTTCGGCAAGGCGATCCTTACGATGCACCAGCAATCTTGCGTCAAAGTTTCGAGGGATACTCTTCAGCTCGCTTCCAACCCGACAAAGTTCAATCAGGGTCGGAGCGAAATCAGCCAGTGCGCTTTGGTCGAAATAGCGGTCTAACGACAGCAGGTGCTCCGCTTGCGAAGGCGCATATTTGGAATGCGTAGACACGAGATCGAAAGGACTCTCTTTCGCGTCGAACGCTTCCTTCAATAAAGCGTTCAACTCCGGATGCGTGCCTTTGAATGCGACATTAACGGCAATCCCTGTGATTTGTTCGAATACCTCAAGGCTTCGATAGAGTGGCCCATACATGGGGCCGTCTATTAAAGCCACTTTCAAGGAGGTAATTGGCATTGGTACTCCCCCCATCCTCATTATTAAAGCCCTTACAAAATCGTGTATGATTTTCATATTATCATACACGATTTTTGATGTAAATAAGCAAGCTCGAGCTTTTTAGCGGATACTTAACCCCCTTTTTATTTTTCGAAATTGACACGAAGTCTTTCGTGAGCGTTCCTTAAATGGTTGCGCATTGCCTCTGCCGCCTGTTCGGTATCGCGCTCAAGAAGCGCACGGACAATGAGTTCGTGCTCGATTTTTTCGGCTTCCACATCAATGTTGCAACGCGTATCATTCAAATACCGATGGATGCGCTGAATCAGGCTTGTCACCATGTCCTTCAAATTCTCGTTCTTCGCATAATGTAGAATCGTGCCGTGCAAGTCGCCATTCATCTTAAAAATTCTGGTTTCCCGGTCTACTTCCCCTCTCCCCGGTTCGTGGGATAGAAGGTCATCAAGAACAGCCTCAAGCCGATGGGGCGGAATATGTGCTATCGATTTGCGTATCGCCAAATCTTCGAGTTGACTTCGAATCTCAAAAATCTCGTCGATATCCTTTAAGCTCATTTCGGCAACGTACATCCCCTTAAACGGAATTAACCTTACGAACCCTTCCGAAACCAGACGGGACAAGGATTCTCTAATCGGAATATTGCTTACGCCAAGTTCCCTAGACAAGCGATCGATATTTATTTTATCGCCGGCCGCCATCCTGTGGGACAGAATTTGTTGCTTCAATATGTCATACAGTTCTTCTGTAAGAACGTAGCGATTCAATTTCTTATCTTTCTTTTCCGTCATATCTTTTTCTCTCCATTGTCTTTTTTTAAAAATTATACTACATCATGTATGATATATCGAAATAAAAGTCGCAATACATCAGGGTCCCCTATTGGGCTAGCTTGCTTAATGATCAATTCCTCATCCAGTCTTCAAAATTATCATTTAAAAACTCAATCTCACGCTCATAGTGCGCCAAGTGCCCTTCTTCAACCATTTTTTGATAGGCAGGATTTCCATTGGCAGCACCATTTCGTAATGTATCGCAAAGTACAGTTAATCGTTGAGTAATCCACTGTTGCAATTCTTTTGGGATTGGAATTCCATAGGATTCAAAAAACAATTGAATTCGCCTACTTCGCTCTGCTGCATGTAAATCGGCTTGGTATGACACTGTTTTCCCCGAAGAATAGTCAGGTTGCACTCTCCGCTGAAACGACTGAAGCTGTTGCAAATACGAAAAAAATCTTCACAAGCCCAATGCATTTTTTCATTAAACACACCTCTTTAGTTTTTATTTTATTATCTTTCTTTTATTAGACAGTTTAACAAATTTCTTACCTAAATGTTCCAAGAGAAAGAGCGTGCCTCTCTTTTCTATCGATCGCCAATTATCCACTCTTGATTAGCAATTCAAATTGGCTGATTAATAGTTAGACTTGTAATTTCTATACGTCTGCCCTCTCCATAAAATGGTAAGAGCAATAATTAGACCAACAATGGAAAAGGACAAAATCACTTGTTGAACATCAATACCCCAAGACACAAATAATGTTACACTTGCATAGGCCAGCGGATCAAACCCGTTCATGGCTAAGAATACAATACTCATGACCCCCCATAATGCGAGGATCAGTATCTTCTTGAGCTGAAGTGAAGAATGGAATTGAAACAAATGTCATGGTAAATCCAATTAAGAACGCCAAGGCTGTCAAAATATATAAATTAGGAATTTGACTAAATGCTATAGCTACGATCAATGTTGCAATTAATCCAACAATCGAGGTTAATCCCCTACGTCGTATTTTAACCATACCGATTATTACTGTACTTACTAGCATCCCAACTCCTAAAGCTGCATCAATGTAACTAAGATTAATGGGTGTCCCTCCATACGTTTCCACTAAAATTGGGATTGCAATGGATATCGCTCCGAAAGCAAAGAAGTTTAACGTAATTAATATCAGAGTACCTGTAATTAAAAATTTACTTGCTTTTACATAAGAAAACCCTTCTATTAGATCTTTAAGCGGTGTTTGTTTAATTGTGTTGTCTATGGGACCTTCTTTCAAGAAAGGTGGAAACATAAAAAAGGCAGACAAAAGAACAATAATAGCCGAGACTAAATAACCAGTTGTTACACCAGCGAATTCCATTACACTCCCAGATATAATAGGTCCAATAACAAAACCAATCTGACCCAATCCCTGAATAACGGCATTTGCTTGTTTTATTTGGTTTTTCTGTACTAATTTCGGGATTAATGATGTTCCAGCTGGTCCAGAAAATGCATCTAATGTTCCAAAAAATCCTGCCAGTTAGCTTAACAAAAGATAGCCGATCACAATGATCAGCTACCTTTTTATTTTGATTGAGCTAATGTTTTTCCGTAAGCTATATGGATCACAATTGTAGTCTAAATACAACCTACCACTTATCCATTAATCTCCCTTTGCTTCATTATCTTTCGGAATTAATTCATACAAGGCACGAACATCACAACCGATGGAATCGGCGATCGATATGGCAATTTTGAGTGGCATCACTCTTTTGTTTTCAATAAAGTCGTAAACTCGTTCCGGTTTAAAAAGCAAGGCTCTTGCTAGCCATTCCGCTGACTTTCCGGATTCCATCAATCGTTCATTCAGTAAGCAACGTCCTAGTTCAAATTTCAAAAAGCGATGACCTCCCGCATAAGATAATACTTACCTTAAGCGTGTCCATTGCCAGCATGAGTATACTTTAGCATCCAGCCGGTCGTGGTCGGCTGCCGTTATGTCCACGTTGGACTATCGTCTCCGGGTGTATTACAAATATTGCAGCTTTCAGATAAGGCAGCATTATTTTAAACTAAGGTCATTGAATTAACGTATTTTGCCCTGCGACAACTTTCCACGTGTCACTATCTTTAGTCATCACATATATGGCAGTGCTTTTTTGAGCGTTTTAAAGGTCCTGTCCAAGACTATTTGTTGAGGACTGCCCAATGTGTACAATTGCTACATCTGATCTAACAAATGAAATATTTAAGACCTCGTAACGGGCATATGAATTTCTTAGCGGTCCTTCATAAGCCAACCTATGAGCTTTATTTATTTGGTCCCAACCAGATAATCGAGATCCCCATACATTAACCCACGTAGCGTTGGCGGTGAAGTGGAAATCCAGTTCATCGGCATTATGTCGATTATGAGCTGACTCCATTTCGGCTATAATTTGTTTAATGATTATACCTTCTTTTTCTTGAGCATTAGGGTTTTGAGACACAGCTTATTCCTCCTATAAGTCAGAATCAACATGGTTACAAATTCAATATATATATAATCATTAAAATATACCAATATATATATTTATATAAATAAATTC
>NZ_BAZR01000027.1 GCF_001315105.1 Paenibacillus sp. JCM 10914
ACCGCTATCGAGCAATCGATAGCGGTCTTTTCCTATATCACTTAGCCAAAATCTGTTTTTGCCCATAAGGAAGTACAGGCAGGGTTACGCTAAGATATATCCCATCCCTCACGAATTCGAGCGTTACTTCCTCGCCAGGCGACATGGAGGTAACGATGTCCTCCAACTCATCATACAACTGAATGTCGTTGCCGCCTGCGCGCGTAATGACATCCCCGATCTCAAGCATACCCACTGCGGAAGTGCCAGGGAAGATCTCTATGACTTGACACCCTTGAGCGACTCACCCTGATATGTATAATGATTCATGCCGATCCAACTGGACCAGAAGGTAGAGCGGATATCTTGATCATTCTCCAGTACACTCTTCATATTGCGCATGAACCGATACGTACCGAAGGCCATATTCTCCATCATCATATATTCTTGTTCATTTGACCACAGTCCGGTGTATTCAATAGCGACTAGCGTCCCGTCAGTATGGGGCTCGATCGTCCAGATCGTGAGCTCACCATCTTCGCCCTTAACGGTAAGCTTGCGGCTCGGAATAAGTTCCTCAATGACACCCGTGTAGGATACACCCCACCCGTAGTCTAAAGCGATCTTGCCTCCAAGCTTCAAATCGATTTCACAATGTCGAGTTTCCCAGCGGTTACGCTCCTCCGGATCGGTTAAGGCTTTCCAAGCCCTCTCAGGGGAAGTGCGGATGACGATTTCTCTTTTGACATGCTTATAAATAGTCTTCATTTAAGATTCCTCCTCGAGATATTGTTGCAGTGTGCTTAGTTTGTGCTCCAGAATACGACCGATCTCATATTGCAGTTGAGAGTATGCTTGCTCAAATACAGGAGCATTCAAGCGATAGAAACAATACTTGCCTTCTCTGCGTTCAAGTACTAGCTTCTCTTCCAGCAAAATGGTCAAATGTTTCTTAACCGCAGGCTGCGAGATATGAAATGCTTTCACGATATCGATCTGCGGCAGTTCCCGGTGCGCAACCATATTCAATATCTGCCTCCGGATAGGATCGGAAATCGCCCGATAGATATCACTCATGAATGAACCTCCTCCCATCCACATCATATAACCTAAAGGTTATATGACGGTTCAAGTATAGAATACCAAATTTCAATTGTCAATAAAATCAAATTCATAAATTAGGCTTTACAATCACAATGAATTAGTGTACTATTCAACTATAACACCGATACAATGAAGGGGAGATATTATGACAAGTTCCAACTTAATCACGAATACGAACCATTCATCTCATATAAATCATGCGACCATCTCACAGACTGGCTCTTCCTCGGAGACAAAGCAGCGTTTATCGGATAAGAGGCAAGCAGAACAACCTGTTGTGCTAATGGTAAACGGAGTTACGAAGACCATCGGCGGCAAGAACATCGTAGATCGACTGTCGTTTGAAATACGCCGTGGAGAAATTGTTGGATTGCTAGGTCCGAACGGGGCCGGGAAGACAACGACCATTCGAATGATCGTAGGTCTAATCGGTATCTCAGGTGGATCTGTCCATGTTCAAGGGCATAACGTTCAGGAGCAGTATGTCGAGGCGATACGGCATGTTGGGGGCATCATCGAGAATCCTGAGTTTTATCCGTACATGAGTGGATACGATAACCTCAGGCAGTACCAACGAATGTCCGAGGGAGTAACCATTACGAGAATCATGGAGGTCGTAAAGTTAGTGGGGCTTCAGGATGCGATACACAGGAAGGTGCGCGGTTATTCCCTGGGTATGCGTCAACGTCTTGGGATCGCACAGGCCTTACTGCATAATCCTTCGATATTGATTCTGGATGAACCCACAAACGGTCTGGATCCTGCGGGCATTCGCGAAATGCGTGACTATCTCAAGCAGATTGCACGGGATGAAGCATAGCCATTCTCGTATCCAGCCACCTGCTCTCGGAGATGGAACTGATGTGTAGCCGAGTCGTTGTAATCCAAGAGGGCAAGTTGGTCACGGAACGATCCATTGGTAGTAGCATTACTGGCGAAGAACTCACTACACTTACGATAAGAGTTCATGATACCGAACTAGCAGAGCGTGCGATAAGTAAGTTCGAAGACGTCCAGTTGCTTAATCATCGCCATACAGATGGATCAATCGTTCTCCAACTGACGGAAGAGCGCATACCCGAACTAATAGAAAGCTTGTGCGAGTCTAAGGTGAAGGTATACCGAGTAGAAGAGAACAAATCCTCGCTGGAAGAGGAATTCCTGAAATGGACGGGGGGTAACCGCATTGCGTAACTTTGGAAATCTGGTGTGGAACGAATGGCTTAAAATGTTTAAAAAACGCAGTTTTTTCGTACCATACGCCCTATTGATCGTCATGGTGATTTCCGCGGCATATCTATTGTTTAAGATCATCGGTGGTGGAGATAACGGTTATGCGTTTGCCAGAATGATGGTAAGTACCAACGGTATGGGCCAGATGATGACATTGCTCGCCATTGTGGTTTCGGCGGGTGTCGTAGCGAAGGAGCATAGTCTTGGGACCATTAAGCTTTTGCTTATTCGCGCCCAGAGCCGTACTGCGATCCTCGCGTCGAAATATGTAGCCGTTTTGATCTATTCACTAACCTTGGTGGCACTCTTATTCGTTGTGTCGGTGCTAACCGGTCAGATCACATTCGGCATGGGCGACGGTTCAGCCGGGCTGAATGAGGTCCTAGTCGCGAGCCTATACAGTCTCATCTATACCGTCATCTACGTTACTCTTAGCTTCATGGTCGGTATATTGACTCGATCGACGGGACCGGCGATATGGATTGGCATGTTTATGGTCATTTCAGAGAATCTGGCTGTACAACTGCTCGCCCGGTATTCCTGGTCCAAATACTTGCTGTTTTTCAATGTGGATCTAGGTATGTACAGCGGGGGCGGAAATACTCCTGTGCCAGGTATGAGTTTGACGTTCTCAATTATTGTGCTCGCTGTATATCTCCTCTTGTTCCTTGCGACAGGCTTTGTTACCTTTAAAAAACGGGATGTCGCGTAAAAGAACGGAGTTCGAGATAGAGCGGCGGAAAGGAGCAACCCAATCGTGAGTATAGACTTTGATAATAATCTGCCGATCTATTTACAGATCATGACGTATGTAAAGAAAGAAATAATAATCGGTAACCTTCAACCAGGAGATAAAATTCCTTCGGTGCGGGAACTAGCAGGGGAACTTCAGATTAACCCCAACACGGTACAGCGAACATTTCAAGAATTGGAGCGTGAGGGTATTGTGGAAACACGGCGCGGCTTAGGCCGATATGTAACCAATGAGGAGTCCAAAATCATGACCATCAAAAAAGAAATGGCCGGCGAACTGCTGGAGCGATTTATCCGCGGTATGCAGGAACTTGGCTTTCAAGAACAAGATATCGTATCAATCGTAGAAGATGCAGTCAAACAACCGTAATCCGAAGTGGAGGTGAATTATTGTGCAACCTATATTGGAGACAAAGGGTTTAACGAAGACGTACATGGGTGGCCGAAAGGCGCTGCATGATGTGAATATTCAGATTGGCGGCGGCAAAATCATTGGGCTACTCGGCACGAACGGCAGCGGAAAAAGCACGTTCATGAAAATCGCCGCAGGATTGGCCCAGCCCTCGTCTGGGACCATCCAAATCAAGGGCATGCCTGTAGGACTGGAGAGCAAGAAGGCGGTCTCATTCATGCCGGATCGCCCCGTAACGGAGTCCTGGATGAGTGTCGCTGATGCCGTCGCATTCTTCCGCGATTTCTATGAAGACTTTAACATGGAGAAAGCAAACAGTATGCTGCAGTTCATGAATTTGAACAAGAGCGACCGCATCGGCGCTCTGTCCAAAGGGATGAACGAACGTCTTCAGCTAACACTGGCACTGTCGCGGGATGCCAGCTTGTATATGTTGGATGAGCCGATCGGTGGCGTGGATCCGGTTGCCCGGGGCAAGATCCTGGATGCCATCGTCGAGTTTTATAATGAAGATAGCAGCATCCTCATATCTACTCATCTGGTTCGCGACATCGAGCGGATATTTGACGAAGTGATATTTATCCGTAGCGGAGAAGTGGTGCTGCATGATGAAGTTGAGAATATTCGACTGAAGCATGGGAAGAGCGTGGATGACATGTTTAAAGAGGTGTATGCGGAATGATGAACTTGCTCAAATACGACTGGAAGAGAAATGCGACCACGTTGCTGGGCGCGCTGGCCGTATTGTTAATCATACAGGTGGCCATCAATTGGGGTGGTTCCCTATGGGGCTGGGGTATGGTGACCCGATTCGGATTAAGCATGATGGCTTATGTAACAGCGAGTGTACTGCTCCTGGTGGTTGCATGCAAGACGTTTGATTTCAACATCAAGGCGTATCACCGAAGACTGGTGCCTGTGCGCTCGGTATGGACTGTGGTCTCCGTGCTGCTCTTGTCTTGTATAACAACGTTCCTGTTATCCTGTTTTGCACTGCTGCACTTCTGGTTTTTCAGGAACGTGACTGGAGTTGAATGGAATGAGCTTATTCTGCCGGAGTCTTGGCTCTTTCACGCGGTAACAGGAGCTATTTTAATAGCGTGGAAGTTTATCTTTTTGATGCTCACCATTTTCTTTGCAATTACTGTATCTCGCAGTCTGGCCAGAAAGGGCAGCATTTGGATCGGGATCTTGGCGTTCTTCCTGCTCCATTATGTACTCGGATTGCTCTCTCACATGATTTTTGGGGAAGGGAGCGACTGGATCGGGTCGATAAGCACCGTACCAATGGAGAGTGGAATCGACTTTCATGTTACGCAAGGTCAATATCTACTGGGATGGGGCTCCATCGCTTTTGAGGTCGTGATGGCAGCGCTCATTCTATATACGATGGTGTACTTGATTGACCGTAAGGTTGAAGTTTAGATTTGAAGTAGAAGTGATGTTTCAAAAAAAGAGGTTGCCCAGCGGCAGCCTTTTTTACTATTATCCAGCTTTAATCCTTAAACATTATAACGTTATATTCACGTGCCGAATGATCTGTGCTATGCTATGTATAGGTTAAATTGTTAGCAGTAAAGGGGTGAGGATATGACAATATTGGAGCAGCGTTTCGTGCTGCGCAATGTTCGAACGGTACAGGACCAAGCTCGGTTTGACATTGTAATGGAGAACGGGTTTATCACGGATATTGCCGCCGCTAATACGGCGACAGCTCCACATGTCTACGATGGTACGAATCAGTATGTTTCCAGTGGCTGGATTGATATGCACGTACATGCACACGCCAAGCTGGAACCTTATGGTGATGCCATCGATGAGATTGGTGTGAAGCAAGGCGTAGCCACAATCATCGATGCGGGAAGTTGTGGGGCGGATCAAATAGAGGAATTGGCCACGGAGATAGCCAAGGCGAAGACGAACGTATATGCCTTCCTGAATATTTCGCGTATCGGACTGCAGCGAATAGATGAACTCTCCAATCTGGCGTGGATTGATGCAGCGAAAGCCATGAAAGCCGTGTGCAATTATCCGGACCTCATCATCGGACTTAAGGCAAGGATCAGCCGAAGTGTGGTCAAGGAGAATGGAGTCGAACCTCTGCGGTTGGCGCGCACGCTGTCTGATCAAGTATCGCTCCCATTGATGGTACATATCGGATCAGGGCCGCCACGGATTGAAGAGGTGCTCGAACTTTTGCAGAAGGATGACATTGTCACTCATTATCTGAACGGGAAAGCGAACAATCTGTTTGATTCGGAAGGTAAGCCGCTGCGGGAGCTAGCTGCAGCTATTGCTCGTGGGGTGCACTTGGATGTAGGCCATGGGACGGCGAGCTTTTCTTTTGCCGTGGCGGAGAATGCCAAGCTGCACGGGATACACCCGGGCACGATCAGCACGGATATTTATCGCGGCAACCGGGTGAATGGACCGGTGTATAGCTTGGCTAATGTCATGAGTAAGTTCTTGTATCTCGGATACAGCCTGCAGGATGTCGTATCCGCCGTGACGGACCGCGCAGCGGGCTGGCTCAGCCGACCTGAGCTGGGTCGGATCCGCGTAGGGGATGCGGCTCACCTGACATTGTTTGAGATGAAGCAAGGAGCGCTGAGCCTCACGGATTCTGAAGGTGAGAGCAGAATCGCGGATCGGTATATCGAACCTAAAGGAGTGGTAGTCAATGGATCATTCACTGCATGCTAGATATGGATTGAAACGGGTAGTTAATGCCAGTGGCCGCATGAGTATTCTCGGGGTATCGGCACCGACGGATACGGTTATGGAATCGATGCGGGTCGGCGGGCAGAGTTATGTTGAGATTGCCGACCTTGTGGATAAAGCAGGGGATTACATCGCACGAATTCTCGGGTCAGAAGCAGCGGTTGTGGTCAATTCCGCCTCAAGCGGCATAGCACTTTCAGTTGCAGGCATCGTGACTCAGGGGAATCGAAGACGCAGCGATCGTCTGCACCAGGAACCGATTGCCAAGAACGAAATCATCATGTTCAAGGGACATAACGTTCAGTATGGTGCACCGGTGGAAACCATGGTGTACCTTGGCGGTGGCCACGTGGTTGAGGTTGGTTATGCAAATGAAGGACGCAAGGAGCACATTGCTGAAGCCATTAATGAGCGGACGGCTGCGATTTTGTATGTGAAGTCTCATCACTGTGTACAGAAGAACATGATCTCCGTAGAGGAGGCCGCGGAAGTGGCACAAGCACACGGAATCCCGTTCATTGTGGATGCCGCTGCGGAGGAAGATATTCAGAAATACGTGAAATATGGTGATCTTGCCATTTATAGCGGCTCCAAGGCGATCGAGGGTCCAACATCAGGCATCGTCGGTGGGAAGCGGCAGTACATCGAATGGGTTAAAGCTCAATTGCACGGTATCGGGCGAAGCATGAAAGTGGGCAAGGAGACGACGTTCGGCTTGCTTCAGGCGTTGGATGAGTATACGGTGAAGGAAGACAAGAGTGAGCAGGAGAAGGCTGCGCTCGAAGAAATGAAAGTTTTATCGAATCTGCCGGGTGTTGACGTGACTATCGTACAGGATGAAGCGGGACGAGCGATCTTCCGCGGACGTGTAAAAGTGGATGCGGAAGTAGCGGGTGTCAGTGCGAAGTTGATGAACGATCAGCTTCGCGAAGGGGATATCGCTGTCTACACGCGCGATTACGGCGTACGTCAGGGATATTTTGACATCGATCCACGCTCGCTATCCGGGGATGATCTACAGGTTATCATAACAAGAATACAACAAATTGCAGGGGGACAATAACATGGCGAATATGGACAAGCGACTTTACAAGAACCGTGCGGCATTAAACGTGCTGGCGGGGAGCATTCAGAACGCAAAGGAAGTATTTGAAGCATCCGAAGGGCATGTATTGGTTGGCGTGCTTTCCAAGAATTATCCGAATGCAGCTGAAGCGGTAATCGCGATGAAGGAATATGGCTCGGCTATCGAGGATGCGGTTTCGATTGGACTCGGTGCGGGTGATAACCGGCAAGCGGCCGTCGTCGCTGAGATCGTGAAGAGCTATCCCGGCACGCATATTAATCAAGTATTCCCGGCTGTAGGCGCAACGCGGGCTAACTTAAACGGCCAGGACGGCTGGATTAACAGCCTGGTATCTCCATCAGGACAGGTAGGCTATGTAAACATCTCGACAGGACCGATGAGTGCTGCCGGATCGGATAAAGCCGTTGTTCCAGTCAGGGCGGCGATCGCATTAGTGCGCGATATGGGCGGCAATGCACTTAAATATTTCCCGATGCAAGGACTTAAGCTTGAGGACGAATATCGGGCAGTAGCCAAGGCTTGCGCAGAGGAAGGTTTTGCGCTGGAGCCAACGGGCGGCATTGATAAGGAGAACTTTGAGGCGATCGTAAGAATTGCTTTCGAAGCGGGTGTTCAGCAAGTAATTCCGCACGTTTACTCTTCAATTATCGATGCTGCTAGCGGAGATACGATCGTAAGTGACGTGCAAGAACTGCACCGTACGTTAAAAGCACTGGTTGATCAATATGCCTAAGTCGATCGCTGCATTCGGCGAGGTCATGATGCGTCTGCAAGTACCGGGTTACGCATCCTTGGCTCAGGAGAGCCATCTGAACTATTCCTTCTCCGGCACGGGTGTCAATATTGCATCCGCGATGGCGAAGCTTGGTCACGACGGGTATCTGGTTACTACATTGCCGGATAACCCGCTTGGTGAAGCGGCAATATCGTATCTGCGGAAGCTGGGCATAAACACGTCTCTCGCCAGTCGTGGCGGCAAGTATGTGGGGATGTATTTCTTGGAGAACGGTTTCGGCGTAAGACCGGGGCGCGTCACTTACACCGACCGGTTGGGAAGCAGCTTTAATACCGCCCAGGACGAGCTTTACGATTTCTCGGCGGTGGCTCGCGTCATCGACATCATTCATTTTTGCGGCATCACCCTTTCCATGAACGACGGTGTGCGGGCACAGATGAAAGCTTTGGCGCGGGAAGTCAAAGCGGCTGGCGGCACGGTGGTGTTTGATTGTAATTATCGTCCTTCTCTATGGGGAGCAGATCGGTACGCTTTTGCCAAGCCTCATTATGAGGAAATGCTTTCATTAGCAGATATCGTGTTCATGAATGAGAAAGATGCTCTTTTCATTCTCGGAATGGAGACTGCTTACGAAGATCGAGCCGAGCAATTGCAGGACCTGATTCCTAAAGTGGCGAAGAAGTATAACATCTCGGCGTTGGCCGGTACGCACCGCAGCATTAATGGAGATAATACGCATTCGTTGCAAGGGTACCTCTATACGGGCGGAACATTTCATTTCTCGCAGGCGCGCACCTTTGCCGTTCATGACCGCATTGGAGCGGGAGATGCGTACGCGAGCGGGATCATGCACGGTCTGTCGGAAGGTTATGAACCTGTCCGGACCGTAAATTTCGCTGCTAGCGCGGCGATGCTGGCCCACACCGTAACGGGAGATACACCGACAGCCAATGAGCGTGAAATCTTACAGGCGATGAACACGCATTTGTCGGATGTGGAAAGGTAGGCTGAAATATGTCCATCACGCGGAAGAACGGACCGCTGTACTTACAAATCAAAAAAATCATGAAGGATCGTATTCTGCACGGCGTTTATCCGCTTGGTTCGCATATTCCTTCCGAGCCTCAATTGGAACAGGAATTCAAAGTAAGCAAGATGACGGTCCGTAATGCCATTCAAGAGCTGAATCAAGAAGGGTATGTAGAGAAGCGAAGCGGCATCGGGACGATCGTGATCCGGAATACTTCGTTCTCGAAGCTCTCCAAGGGCAAGCGGTTTACTGAAATACTGGTGGAAGAAGGACATCAAATCCGCAAGCGTCACCTTAAGGAAGAGTGGGTGAGCAACGAACCCGGCGAAGCGCTATATGAGAAGTTCGGGGAGCGCTGCATTCGAATTGATCGATTGTATCTGCTTGATGGCAAGCCGTACATTTTTTACACGCATTATTTGTCTTCCGTTGTGGATATGGGCGGAGATTTTCCTTCGGATGAACTGCCCTCACTATATGACCGAATAGAAGAAAGTCAAATCACGCTGGAAAATTTCAGGGATCGCTTTACAACTGCGATAGCTGACGAGGAGCTGGCTTCATTGCTCAATGTGGAGCGAGGGGCCGTGCTACTAAAGCGTTTAAGATCATCTTATGACGGTGAAGGAAACATCATGGAATACAGCATTGGTTATTACAACACGGAGCTGCAGCATTATTTGATCAGTTATGACATTTGATAATTGGTAGCAGGTCCGAATATCAAGCGGCCCTTTTCAGGTAACGAACCTGGGAAGGGCTGTTTTTTTGTAAGCATGGATGAAATGAAGTTCATCTAAGGCTATAAGTGCATAAAAATGTGGGTACAATATAGGTATTGGACTCAGAAATGGATAAGATTGATTTTTTGATTCACCCCCTCTTGGCAAAAATAAAATATGTGCTATAATGAAATCAAAGTCAAAGAAAGTCAAAGTCAACGAGAGGTTCGCTGATTTTGATTGTGGTTATAATCAACGTATATGCAAGGCTCTGTGCGGACGTGTAAGATCACTATCCGTCTTAACGTTTCATACAGTGGAGGATGAACAGACCAATGCGTAATATCTCTGATATTATCGAACAATACCTGAAGAGCATACTGCAGGAAAGCCCTGAGGGGACTGTTGAAATCCAGCGTAACGATCTGGCGGAGCAGTTCGCTTGTGTTCCTTCCCAGATCAACTATGTAATCAGTACCCGATTTACATTGGAGAAAGGCTTTCTCGTGGAGAGCAAGCGTGGTGGGGGAGGTTACATACGCATTCAGCGAATTGAGCTTCCCCAGCATCATGCGCTGCAGCAGCATCTTCACCATACGATTGGCAGTATGATCGATCAGACTGTTGCTGAAGGGCTGATATATCAGCTCGAAGAATCCCGGTTCCTGACCCGGCGTGAAGCCAGTCTCATGCGGGCGGCAATTTCGCGTGAATGTCTTAATGTGAAGCTTCCGTACCGTGACGAACTACGGGCCAGGATCATGAAGGCGATGTTAATTTCATTATTAGGCAAATGAGTCTGCGTAAGGGGGGCATAGAGCATGGTATGCCAGGAGTGCGGTAAAAGACCGGCGACACTTCATTTCACCAAGATTGTGAACGGGGAGAAGACGGAATTTCATTTTTGCGAATCTTGTGCCCGTGAAAAAGGGGAATTGATCCCCGGTACGTCGAATGGTTTCTCTATACACAGCCTGCTGTCAGGTCTGTTGGACCTGGATCCCTCAGGGAAAGGCCAGGCATCTGGTGTCCATCCGGCCCAGACGCTGAAGTGCGAGGATTGCGGGATGACGTATTCACAATTCAGCAAGCTTGGCCGTTTCGGCTGCAGCTCGTGTTATAAATATTTCTCAGATCGTTTGGACCCGTTATTTAAGAGAGTGCACGGGGGAACGTCTCATGTCGGTAAAGTGCCCAAACGTACCGGTGAGCGAATCCAGATCCGACGCCAAATCGATGAACTAAAGAAGGAGCTTCAATATCGGATCGTGCAGGAGGAGTTTGAGTCAGCCGCGCAGATCCGTGATCAGATCCGTGAGTTAGAGAAAGGAATGGCGCAAGAATAGCTTGAATCGTTATGCACTTTATGTAGGAGGAATGCGTGATGTCTAATCTCCGGTTTACCGATAAAGCACTCAGCGAGTGGATGCGCGGTAACGGTCAGGATTCCGACATTGTCATCAGCACTCGAGTCCGGGTGGCGCGTAACCTGCAGCATCTTCCTTTCCCGCTACTGGCGAATGCTGAGCAGTCTGGAGAAGTGCTGGAGCGACTGACCGCCGTGCTTCGAGATGATGAGCATTTGGATGAATTCGGCAACCTGCACATCATCAAATTAAATGAGATTGAGGAACTGGATAAGAAAGTGCTTGTTGAGAAGCATTTGATTAGTCCGAGTCTGGCGAATGAATCGAGAAACGGTGCGGTTTTTCTAACCGAAGACGAAGCCGTTAGTATTATGATCAATGAAGAAGATCATTTACGCATACAGTGTTTGTATCCCGGATTCCAGGTCAAGGAGGCATGGGAGCGGGCGACGACGCTGGATGATGTGTTTGAATCCCAGGTTGATTATGCTTTTGACGATAAAAGAGGCTATCTTACGAGTTGTCCGACGAACGTCGGAACGGGGTTACGGGCATCGGTCATGATGCATCTACCTGCTCTGGTGATGACTCAGCAGATTAACCGAATTCTTTCAGCCGTATCACAAGTTGGATTAACGGTTAGAGGAATTTACGGTGAGGGCAGCGAAGCATTAGGTAACCTGTTTCAGATATCGAATCAGATTACGCTCGGTCAGACCGAGTCGGAGATTATTGAGAATCTTCATAGCGTGGTTGTACAGATCATTGAGCACGAGAAGAACGCGAGAGCGCGCCTTCTTAGTGAATCCAAGCTTCGAATAACGGACCGCATTATGCGCTCCTTTGGCATCTTGTCTTACGCGGCTGTGCTGGATTCGAAGGAAGCCGCTCAGCGCTTATCCGATGTGCGGCTGGGCGTGGATTTGGGGCTGCTCAATGGTCCTGATATCCCGGTTATGAACGAATTGAATGTGAAGACACAACCGGGATTTTTACAGAAGACATTCGGTGAGGGCATGAATCCATCCGAGCGGGATATGTATCGCGCAAAATTAATTCGAGAGACGCTTGGTGAGCAGTAAGTCAAATCAGCTTTAATCAGGTATAACGGACGGCATCGATCTGTATAGCAGCATGATGCTATACACCGATTGTCGATCGACTAAATATATTAATTGAAACGTGGAGGTGCAATACGATGATGTTTGGCAGATTTACGGAACGTGCGCAGAAGGTGCTTGCATTGGCTCAGGAAGAAGCGGTAAGACTGGGGCACAACAATATCGGCACAGAACATATCCTGCTGGGACTTATTCGCGAGGGAGACGGAATTGCAGCCAAAGCGCTGATCGGTTTGGGTCTTGGCCTTGAGAAGATTCAGGATGAAGTAGAGACATTAATCGGGCGCGGACAGGAGCAGCCAACCAACATTGCTTATACGCCTAGAGCGAAAAAAGTAATTGAGCTCTCCATGGACGAGGCTCGTAAACTGGGCCACACTTATGTGGGCACAGAGCATATATTGCTGGGTTTGATCCGTGAAGGCGAGGGTGTAGCCGCACGTGTGCTGAACAACCTCGGCATTAGCTTGAACAAAGCGCGTCAACAGGTGCTGCAGCTTCTGGGCAGCAGCGAGGCCGTTTCAAGCCACCACGGTACGCCGCAAAACGTGAGTACACCGACACTCGACAGTCTTGCTCGTGACTTGACGGCGATTGCTAAAGAAGGCAATCTGGACCCGGTTATCGGGCGCAGCAAAGAAATCGAGCGAGTCATCCAAGTGCTCAGCCGTCGTACGAAGAACAACCCGGTGCTGATTGGTGAGCCAGGGGTCGGTAAGACCGCGATCGCGGAAGGCTTGGCCCAGCGTATTATCAACAATGAGATTCCTGAGACACTGCGTGACAAACGCGTAATGACGCTGGATATGGGCTCCGTTGTTGCAGGAACGAAATACCGCGGCGAATTTGAGGATCGTCTGAAGAAGATCATGGATGAGATTCGCCAAGCCGGCAACATCGTGTTGTTCATTGACGAGCTGCATACGCTGATCGGTGCCGGTGGCGCTGAAGGTGCCATTGATGCTTCCAATATTCTCAAACCATCACTCGCTCGCGGCGAACTTCAGTGCATCGGTGCAACAACGCTCGATGAATACCGCAAATATATCGAGAAGGACGCTGCCTTGGAGCGTAGATTCCAACCAATTACTGTGGATCAGCCATCCCCTGAGGAAGCAATCCAGATACTCTACGGTCTGCGTGACCGTTATGAAGCCCATCACCGTGTGAAGATTACGGACGAAGCGATTGAGCAAGCTGTTAAATTGTCCGACCGTTACATTACGGATCGCTTCCTTCCGGATAAAGCGATTGACCTGATTGATGAGGCTGGTTCGAAAGTTCGCCTTCATACGTATACGATTCCGCCGAATCTGAAAGATCAGGAAGCACATCTGGAGGACATCCGTAAGGAGAAGGATGCCGCAGTTCAAAGTCAGGAGTTCGAGAAAGCGGCGGCACTGCGAGACACGGAGCAGAAGCTGCGTGAAGAGCTGGAGATCACCAAGAATCAATGGAAAGAAAAACAAGGCCGTACCGATTCCGAAGTGACACCTGAGGATATCGCGGATGTCGTGGCCAACTGGACCGGCATTCCTGTAAATAAACTGAAAGAGGAAGAGACCGAGCGTCTGTTGAATCTGGAAGAAATTCTTCACAGCCGTGTGATCGGTCAAGAAGAAGCAGTTAAAGCCGTTAGCCGTGCGGTTCGCCGTGCACGAGCAGGACTGAAGGATCCGAAGCGTCCCATGGGCTCCTTTATCTTCCTTGGTCCTACTGGGGTAGGTAAGACTGAACTGGCACGTGCGCTTGCAGAAGCGATGTTCGGTGATGAAAACGCAGTGGTACGAATCGATATGTCCGAGTACATGGAGAAACACTCAACGTCCAGACTCGTTGGAGCGCCTCCGGGATATGTTGGTTATGAGGAAGGCGGTCAACTTACCGAGAAGGTTCGCCGCAAGCCGTATTCCGTTGTACTCCTCGACGAAATCGAGAAAGCACATCCAGAAGTGTTTAACATCTTGCTTCAAGTTCTGGAGGACGGCCGTTTAACAGATTCCAAAGGGCGCGTCGTTGATTTCAGAAACACCCTCATTATCCTCACCTCGAACGTAGGTGCGGAAGCGATCAAGAAGAATTCAACCCTTGGCTTTACAGCGGTGAGTGATTCTGGTCGTGATTATAACAATATGAAGGGCAAAGTGATGGATGAGCTGAAGAAGAGCTTCCGTCCAGAGTTCCTGAACCGGATTGATGAGATCATCGTATTCCACTCCCTCGAGGAGAAGCATATTGCTGAGATCGTGACCTTGATGTCCGACGAGTTGCGTAAGCGACTGCGTGAGTATGATGTCCAGTTTGAGCTTACCGATAAGGCCAAGGCCTTTATCGCGAAGGAGGGATATGATCCTGCCTTCGGTGCTCGTCCGCTGCGTCGGGCTATCCAGAAGCACATTGAGGACCGCCTGTCGGAGGAACTGCTGAAGGGGAACATCACCAAGGGCGACTCGCTTATCATCGATGAAGCGAATAGTGAGCTGGTTGTAACCAAGACCGAAAGCATCGCAACTGTATCAGCTGAAACCGAATAACGTTATGAACCCCGCTACCAGAATCCGGTAGTGGGGTTTTGTTTGTAGTGGTGTTCATTCCATTTTCCTCCTGTACCAGCGATCTTAAGATCGATCCGGCAGCGGAGCGGGCATGAAATTGCACGATTCAATAACAAATCTCTTCTATATGACGTAAAGTTTCCGATTAGCCTTTACGTTGAAATATAAGAAATGGTAAACTTTGAGTAATGCCTGATTTTGCAGGGTTTTACGAAATTCGACAAAGTCCAGGTGACATAAAGGAGACTTACATGGCCAAAACTAAGACGAAGTTTTTCTGTACCGAATGCGGCTATGAAGCGCCGAAATGGTTCGGGAAATGTCCGGGCTGCCAATCATGGAATTCCATGGTGGAGGAGACCGAGACGGTTATCAAGACGCAGGGGATGAATTCCCCTCTTTTTCATAGTAAAGAAAAGCCCCTTTCGATCATAAACATAGAAAGCGGCAAGGAACCCAGAATTCAGACGGGGATCGCGGAATTAAACCGGGTTCTGGGCGGTGGACTCGTACCTGGATCGCTTGTGCTGGTTGGCGGTGATCCGGGTATCGGTAAGTCCACGCTGCTGCTGCAAGCCTCCAATCGCTTGGCTCAGAACGGTATTCGCGTTCTTTATATATCCGGTGAAGAATCTGTGCGTCAGACGAAACTTCGTGCGGATCGGCTTGGAGCTTTGTCTCCCGAATTGTTCGTTCTCTGCGAGACGAATCTGGAATCGATTGAGGAAGCCATCGAATCCGTACAACCGGGGTTTGTCGTGATTGACTCTATCCAGACGGTGTATTTACCTGAGGTCACGAGCGCGCCGGGTAGTGTATCCCAGGTGCGGGAGTGCACGGCTCGTTTCATGCGGCTGGCCAAGGTAAAGGGGATTGCGACCGTTCTGGTCGGTCATGTGACCAAGGAAGGAGCCATCGCAGGGCCAAGGATGCTGGAGCATATGGTGGATTGCGTGCTTTATTTTGAGGGAGAGCGTCACCACACCTACCGCCTGCTGCGGGCGGTGAAGAACCGCTTCGGTTCAACGAACGAGATCGGCATCTTCGAGATGGGGGAGGATGGCCTTCGTGAGGTCGGCAATCCTTCGGAGCTGTTCTTATCCGAGCGGCCTTTAGGCGTAGCCGGGTCGACCGTTGTCGCGAGTATGGAGGGAACCCGTCCGGTCCTTGTCGAATTGCAAGCACTCATTTCCACGACTCATTTTCCTTCTCCTCGCCGGATGGGAACCGGAGTAGACCACCATCGCATGAATTTAATCATCGCGGTACTCGAGAAACGTATGGGCATGTTTTTGCAAACGCAGGATGCTTATTTGAATGTGGCGGGCGGAGTGAAGCTGGATGAGCCAGCGGTCGATCTGGCCATCGCGGTTAGCATCGCGTCAAGCTTCCGCGATATTCCAACGAAACCGTATGATGTGATATTTGGTGAGGTTGGGTTGACCGGTGAGGTTCGTGCCGTTTCAAGGGCAGAGCAGCGGGTAAAAGAAGCGGAGAAGCTTGGTTTTAAACGTATTCTCATGCCAGAGAAGAGCTTGAAGGGATGGAAACATCCGAAAGGAATACAGATCATAGGAGTAAATACGGTTGCAGATGCATTAGCGGTTGCGTTAGATTAGGGGGCATACGAAGGTGAAAGAAACGAGCCAACTGGACAAAATGAATGACTTGCTGAAGCTTGTAGCACCCGGGACGCCGTTTCGCGACGGACTGGAGAACGTGCTACGAGCCAAGACTGGCGCACTAATCGTGGTCGGTTATAGCCCTGAAGTGATGGAGGTCGTCGATGGCGGATTCTCCATCAACTGCGATTTTTCGCCCAATTATTTATACGAGCTGGCCAAGATGGACGGCGCCATCATTTTAAGTGAGGATCTCAAGCGAATCTTGTATGCGAACACGCAACTGATTCCTGATTCCTCCATCTCCTCCATTGAGACGGGGATTCGGCACAGAACAGCGGAGCGGGTTGCCAGGCAAACAGGCAAGCTGGTGGTGTCGATCTCGCAGCGTCGTAACATCATTACATTGTATCAAGGCGCGCTGAGGTATTCGCTGAAAGAGATTGGCGTGATTCTTACCAAAGCGAATCAAGCGATACAGACGTTGGAACGGTACAGAGTAGTGCTGAACCAATCGCTTACCAACTTGTCCGCCTCCGAATTTGAAGAATTGGTTACCATTCCGGAAGTGGTTAACGTCATTCAGCGTGTAGAGATGGTACTGCGCATTAAAAAGGAGATCAAACGTTACATCAATGAGCTTGGTAACGAGGGACGCTTGATCAGCATGCAGATGGATGAACTTGTGAGCAATATGGAGGAAGAGGCGTGGCTGCTCTATGCTGACTACGCCAGAGAATACAGCGAGGAGAAGATTCGTGAGATCATTCTCTCCCTCAAGCGTTCAACAGATGAGGAGCTGCTCGATATTCATCATATCGTGAGACTTCTGGGTTACCCGGCCTCGGCGGCTGCATCAGAAGAAGAAATACTACCACGTGGATACCGGATTTTGAACAAAATTCCTCGTTTGCCTAATGTAATTATCCGTAATCTGGTCGATCGATTCCAGGACCTGTCCAGCGTGATGAACGCATCGATTCATGAACTTGATGAAGTGGACGGGATTGGGGAAGTGCGAGCACGAACAATCAAGGAAGGCTTGAAGCGATTGCAGGAACAAGTATTCATTGACAGGCAAATCTAAAAGGCTACAATCGATGTTCGAACGTACAAATATACGAGGTGAATATAATAATGACGAAATCAATTCCGAACATGTTTACTTTAGGTAATCTGTTTCTCGGAATGATTGGTATCATCTTAGCAACAGAAGGCCGAACTAGCATGGCTGCCATCATGATTATCATTGCCATGCTCCTGGATGGGCTGGATGGCCGAGTAGCCCGGGCGCTGAATGCGCAGAGTGAATTCGGCAAGGAGCTGGACTCATTGTCCGATGTGATTTCATTTGGGGTCGCACCAGCATTTATTATGTATACTGTTGCTTTTACAGATATCAATACAGCACTTGCCTGGACGATTACCGCAATATTTCCTATGTGCGGTGCGCTCAGATTGGCGAGGTTCAATGTTAGACCGGGGATACCGGGATATTTCATCGGTTTGCCGATACCGGCTGCAGGTGGGGTACTGGCAACACTGGCGTTATTCCATGAAGAGATTACCGCACCTTATATGATTTTTGCTATGTTATTACTTTCTTATCTCATGGTTAGCTCCGTTAAGTACCCTAACTTTAAGAAAATCGGCATTCCGAAGACTGCGATCAAATTTACGCCGTTTGTCATTGTTGGCGCAGTGATGGTCGCTGTGTTCTTCCCGGAACAAACGTCGATGCTGATCTTTGTACCGCTGGTGCTCTATGCCGGCTATGGGTTGCAACAGAATTTCCGCAGGCTGACCCGCAAGAATCGACGTAAGAAAAAAGATGACCATAAGTCCGACGAGGCGTATAATTCCTCCGACCGTTAGAATATAAAAAGCATTTATTTCACTGCTGAGGCAGCGAGATAAATGCTTTTTTTCATGCGATCTATTCTTTATGACAGGTTAAACAAACCGAGTGTCGAGCATTTCTGTGATTCTTTTTCGACAACCTCATCGAGCTGGATGTCCAGCAGATTCGCCAAGGCGGACATATAGAATATGTTGCGGCCTAGCTCTGTGCTAACCGCTTCGCGGCAATTCTCGCACAGATGACCATCGACGTGGGTGCCTGCTAATTCTTTGGCGTGTTCGAGATCAGCGCCGATATCGAAGGATTGCTTCGTAGCGTGGAGCTCGATGCACCCGCATTCTGTTATCGCTTTGGTGACGGCACGGTTGACTGACGCATTGCTTTGACCATTCTTAGACAATACATCCAATAGACTGCGGTGACGGAGCAACAATTCGGATACTTGATCCTGAAAAGCCTGTAGACTAGGAGCACTCATTTATACATCCACCTCGATATTATGAATTGAGTTCATTATATTCCACTCGTTCGGGCGATTTCAACCAATTTCAGGTGTTTGAAGGTGGCCAATACCAATGTTCGGGCATAGGTGAACATGGAATAAAGCCAGATGGGGAAGGGGAAAGATCAAGAATCGCATGGATTATGACAGTCAGAAAAAAAGATGCAGCACTACGATTACGACCTGATAAATTGGACCATACTGGAAATAGAAGCAAGTTAATTTCAGGTGATACAATAAGGAGGTGTGCGAAAGCTCATGTTAAAAAAAGCTATCTTAGCATTTACGGTCTTATGCGGGGCATGGTTCGGGTATACGTTATATCATATAGTGGAGCGGTCTTTTCCCGGGCTCTCGCCTCTTTTTGGACAAGAGGTAATGGCAAATGGAAGTGGCGTTTTTGCAGTACTCGGCGGGCTTATATTCGGCATGATTGGCGTGTTTGCATCGGATCGCGTGGTCAGGGGGCTGCACAGCATGATCTCCTCCTTCTCTCGAATCCCGATGAACGAGTTAGCCGCGGGAACGGCAGGTTTGCTAGGTGGCCTGTTATTGTCCCTGCTGTTATCTCCCGGGCTTTCATTGCTCGGCCAGGCAGGTAAGCTGTTACATGTAGGAATTATGGTACTTGGCGGATATATCGGACTGCGCATTGGGATTGAGAAGAAGGATGAACTGGCTTCTTTGTGGATGTCAGGGAAATGGAGTCAAGCGGCAGAGCCGGAAGGCCGCCGGGTGGAAGAGCATAAAATTCTGGATACAAGCGTGATTATCGACGGACGGATCGCGGATATTTGCAAGACCGGATTCATTGAAGGCACGATCGTCATCCCTGAATTCGTACTTGAAGAGCTTCAGCATATTGCCGACTCTTCAGATTTACTCAAGCGTAATCGTGGTCGCAGAGGATTAGATATTCTTAATAAGATCCAAAAAGAGCTGGATGTGAAAGTGCTGATTTACGAAGGGGATTTTGAAGAGATTTCGGAAGTGGACAGCAAGTTGGTTAAACTCGCCAAGGTTCTTCAAGGCAAGGTGGTTACCAACGACTTCAACTTAAATAAAGTATGCGAGCTTCAGGGAGTATCGGTACTCAATATCAATGATTTGGCTAATGCCGTGAAGCCTGTTGTTCTACCAGGCGAAGAGATACTGGTTCAAATCATTAAAGACGGCAAGGAGCACGGACAAGGCGTCGCTTACCTGGATGACGGAACGATGATCGTGGTCGAAGGCGGTCGTGAGTATATCGGCACAACGATGGAGGTTCTGGTGACGAGCGTACTGCAAACGTCGGCGGGTCGGATGATTTTCGCGAAACCGAAACTGTTGGAAAAAGCCCAGTAAACGGGGTATGATGGGGATATACACATATCCGTTTACCGTCAATCTGTGACGTGTGGGGAGAAGACAGGAGTTTTGTGCATGCGAAGTGGCTTTAGCGCTGTCATTGTGGCGGCAGGGAAGGGCACGAGAATGGGGACACGAGAGAGCAAGCAATACCTGGCCTTGAATGGAAAACCTATCATCGTGCACACCCTTGATGTTTTCAGCCAGGTCCCGTGGCTGCAGGAGATTGTGCTTGTGACGGGCGCAGCGGATGTGGCTCGCTGCCAAGCCTGGGTTGAAGAATATGAGCTTGGCAAAGTGACTGCTGTCATCCCAGGCGGACGTGAGCGACAGCAGTCCGTATATAAAGGGCTGAAGCAAATCCAAGCTGAATGGGTAATGATACATGACGGTGTAAGGCCGTTTGTAACGCTAGAAGAAATTGAATCCTGTCGTGAAGCGGCAGTTCGAGATGGCGCATCGGTATTGGCGGTGCCCGTGAAGGATACGATCAAACAAGTGAACGGTCAGGGACTGATTACAGGGACCCCGGATCGTCAAAGTCTGTGGGCCGTTCAGACCCCACAGGCTTTTCGTCTTTCTGAATTGCTCTCCGCTCATGAAGCAGCGGAACGTGACCGTTTTATCGGGACCGATGATGCGATGCTGATGGAGCGTGCAGGACATTCGGTGGTCGTTGCGGAGGGAAAGTACAGCAATATTAAAATCACCACACCTGAGGATTTGGCGTATGCAGCTTTTTTACAGACAAGTAAGGGGGAGAATATGGAATGATTCGTGTAGGACAGGGGTTTGACGTACATCAACTTGTAGAAGGAAGACCTTGCATTATTGGGGGAGTAACGATTCCGTATGAACGAGGGTTGCTGGGACATTCAGATGCAGACGTATTGCTGCATGCCATAACGGACGCGATCCTAGGAGCACTGGGCTTAGGGGATATCGGCCGCCATTTTCCGGATCATGATCCGGCATTTAAGGATGCGGACAGTTTGAAATTGCTGGAACAAGTATGGGTCATGGCAAAAGAACGTGGGTATACTCTTGGTAATATAGATGCGACGATTATTGCTCAGAAGCCCAAGATGGCACCTTACATCCCGCAGATGATGGAGGTTATAGCCGGTGCGCTGGATGCAGAGGTAGAGCAAGTCAACGTGAAGGCAACTACAACCGAACAGCTCGGCTTTACCGGTAGAGGCGAGGGGATTGCCGCGCAATCGGTTGTCTGCCTTGTAAAAGGTATGCTATCATCTTGAAGGAATCTGTGATGAAATCTTTGTCTATATAAGAAGCGGAGGAGTTATACATGACCGAAGAAATCCGCGTGCGTTATGCACCGAGCCCAACGGGACATTTACATATCGGCAATGCAAGAACGGCTTTATTCAATTATTTATTCGCGCGCAAGAACAACGGGAAGTTCATTATTCGTATCGAAGATACGGATGTGAAGCGTAACGTGGAAGGCGGAGAAGCCAGTCAGCTCAAATACTTGAAGTGGCTCGGCATGGATTGGGATGAGAGTGTTGATGTTGGTGGGGAGTATGGACCTTATCGCCAGACCGAACGGCTCGATATTTATAAAGAATATTGGCAGGATTTGCTCGATCGCGGACTCGCATACCGCTGTTATTGCACGGAAGAAGAGCTGGAGCAGGAGCGGGAAGAGCAGATGGCCCGCGGTGAAACACCACGCTACTCCGGGAAGCACCGTGACCTGACTGAGGAACAACGCGGCGCGCTTGAGGCTGAGGGGCGTGTAGCAAGCATCCGATTTAGAGTTCCGGCGGAGCGTGAGTATACGTTCGATGACATCGTGAAAGGCAGCATCTCGTTCAATAGCAAAGAGACCGGGGACTTCGTTATTGTCAAGAAAGACGGCATTCCAACCTACAACTTCGCCGTGGCGGTGGATGATTATCGAATGAAGATCAGTCACGTGCTGAGAGGCGAAGATCATATCTCCAATACGCCGCGTCAGCTTATGATCTATGAAGCGTTTGGGTGGGAGTCGCCGCAGTTTGGCCATATGACCTTGATCGTTGGCGAGGACCACAAGAAGCTGAGCAAGCGGAATGAATCCATCATTCAGTTCATCGAGCAGTACGATCAGCTCGGATATTTGCCGGAGGCACTGTTTAACTTTATTTCGTTGCTCGGCTGGTCGCCCGAAGGGGAAGAGGAAGTCTTCTCGCAGGAGCAGCTCATCTCGATCTTCGATGAGAAGCGCCTGTCGAAGAGCCCGGCCGTATTTGATACGAATAAGCTGGCTCACCTGAACAATACCTATATCAAGAGTGCCGATTCGGATCGAATCGCGAATCTGGCTATCCCACATCTGCAGAAGGCAACCCGCTTGCCACAGGAGCTGAGCGCAGAGCAGGAAGAATGGGCGCGTGCACTCGTTGCGCTTTACCAGGAACAGATGACCGCCGTATCAGATATTGTAGAGCTGTCAGACGTATTCTTCCGAACGCATCTGGAACTGGATGAAGAGGGTATTGAGGTGATGAGCGGCGAGCAGGTACCTGTCGTATTGTCCGCATTCCTGGAGAAGATTGAGCAGTCCGAGGCGTTTAATGCACAGCAGATTGCCGTATTAATTAAGGAAGTGCAGAAAGAGACGGGTTCGAAGGGCAAGGGGCTGTTCATGCCGATCCGCGTAGCGTTGACCGGACAAACCCATGGCCGTGACCTGAACCAGACGATCTGGCTGCTGGGTAAGGATCGCGTGCTGGAGCGCCTGCGTTCTCAGATCAAGGGCGCGTAACCCGAAGATAGAGGGACTGGGGCGATAATCGCTTCTTGTCAGCCTTGTATAACATCAGTTATAATTACACCAAACTATAAGTGAAATATTTTGATATGGGTTTTTGGGATTATGAATAGCGTAGGAGGCGGAATCATTCTGAAGAAGCGTAGCGTTCGCCTTTGTCATCCGATTTCAACCTTATTAATATTGTTAATGAAATCGGATGACAACAGCGATCGTAAGAATGATCCGCAAACGAAGCGCGGCCATAATTCACACAACCCTGTCAACCAATATAAACGTAATAAAAGCTACGATCAGGAGAAGTACGCATTCAACAGGCACGTCCAGAGAGGACAATCGGCAGAAGACAAGGACCACTTGAATCTGCCAGGCTGAGATTTGTCCCGTCGCCTATAGCGGAAATGCACCTGTGAGCTGCATGGTTGAAGCGAACACCATCGTTAGATCATGCCGGTTGTCTGCCGTTAATGACATGAAGAGAATCGGTGTAATCCGTCCCTAACGCAGGGAGGAATCGCGTTAACCGATTCTAAGCAGAGTGGAACCGCGGTCTAACGCCTCTGCAGCGACAAGCTGCAGAGGCGTTTTTTGTATATATTCGGCACGCGCGATAGGAGCAGGAAAAGAGGGAGCGTTCATGTTCAAACAGATGAAATCGGATATTCGCACAGTATTCGAGAATGACCCGGCTGCCCGGGGCATTTTTGAAGTGGTATTCACATATTCGGGACTTCATGCACTGTGGGCACACCGGGTAGCGCACGCTTTATTCAGACGACGATGGTATACCTTGGCCCGGGTAATCTCACAGATCAGCCGTTTTATGACGGGGATCGAAATTCACCCCGGTGCCCGGATCGGGAATAGACTGTTTATTGACCACGGAATGGGTGTCGTGATCGGAGAAACGTGTGAGATCGGCGATGATGTGGTGATTTATCAAGGGGTTACCTTAGGGGGGACCGGCAAGGAGAAGGGGAAGCGACATCCGACCATTGGCAATAATGTCGTCATTGGATCCGGGGCGAAGGTGCTAGGTTCCTTCATGATTGGAGATAACTGTAATATTGGCTCCAATGCGGTCGTACTGCGGCCGGTACCTCAGAACAGTACGGTGGTCGGCAACCCGGGTAAGGTCGTGAAGCAGAATGGAGAGCGGGTGCGTGACCGATTGGATCATACCAACCTGCCTGATCCGATCGTAGATACGCTGCGCTCTATGCAGAAGGAGATCGACCAGTTACGATCCGAGTTGGAGGATGCCAGAAGGGCTAGTGGTCGTACGGCGACCCCTGAGGCTGTGGTGTGCTCGGTGAAAGAAGATTAAATCGGTGGAATGAAAGGATTGAGAGGATACATGATGGGGCTGCAAATTTATAACACGCTAACTCGTTCAAAGGAAATCTTCGTCCCGCAGCAGTCGGGAAAAGTAAAGATCTATGTATGCGGTCCTACCGTGTACGATTACATTCATATTGGGAATGCACGACCTATGATCTTTTTCGATGTGGTGCGCGCTTACTTTGACAATCAGGGTAACGATGTAGATTATGTCGTGAACTTTACCGATGTGGATGACAAAATGATCCGTAAAGCCGAGCAAACCGGCACAACCGTTCCGGAGGTTGCGGATAAATTCATCAACGCCTATTATGAGGATCTGGATGGCCTCGGCATACCGAGAGCGACGTTGAACCCGCGGGTGACGGACAATATGGAGGAGATCATTACCTTCATTCAGGAACTGATCGATCGCGAGTTTGCTTACGAGAATGGCGGGGATGTCTTCTATCGAACCCGCAAATTCGAGGGGTATGGCAAGCTGTCCCAACAGAATCTGGATGAACTGCAATTCGGTATCCGGATCGAAGTGGATAAGCGTAAAGAAAGCCCGGAGGATTTTGTATTATGGAAAGCAGCCAAACCGGGGGAAATTTACTGGAGCAGCCCTTGGGGTGATGGACGTCCAGGCTGGCACATCGAATGCTCGGCGATGGCACGTAAATACCTTGGGGATACACTGGATATTCACGGCGGTGGTCAGGATCTGCAATTCCCGCATCATGAGTGCGAGGTTGCCCAGTCCGAAGCTTTAACTGGCAAGCCATTAGCCAGCTATTGGATGCACAACGGTTATATCCGTATCAATAATGAGAAAATGTCGAAATCACTCGGAAACGGTGTAATGGTCAAAGATTTGCGCCAGCAATTCACCAAAGAAGCGATACGATATTTCATGCTCTCGACCCATTATCGCAACCCGCTTAACTTTAGTGATGAGGTAATGGATCAAGCACAGAACAGCGTGGATCGTCTGAGCAATGCGGCAGCGAACGCGAAGCACCGGTTAGCCGTTGCTATTGGTGAGCCAGGGGATGCGGTGACTACCAATGTCGCTGACAAGATGGCTGCCGCTCTCTCCGAGTTTCATCAGCGAATGCAAGATGACTTTAATACGCCAGATGCGATTACGGCGATGTTCCAATGGGCAACCGAGGCGAATCAGTTGTTGCAAGAAGCGTCGATTTCTGCCGCAGACTTGCATGAGATATTACGCGTTTTTGAAGAGATGAATAGCGTGCTGAGAATTGTCAATACAGGTGCCGATGAGTTGCTGGATGGACAGATCGAAGATCTGATTACCGAACGCATTGAAGCACGAAAGAACAAGAATTGGTCAAGAGCTGATGAGATCCGCGATGTGTTAGCAGCGCAAGGCATCGTGCTTGAGGATACAGCGCAGGGCATGCGCTGGCGGCGAAAATGAGCGGAACCGAGTCCAAGGAACCAGCCATTGGCTGGTTTGATTTCCCGCCGTCGAAGCCCGCTCGCCTGATTCCGCCGATCGTTCTGGCGTATGTAGGAGATGCCATATACGAGGTTGCTGTGCGGCAATTTCTCATCTCACGAGCGAATCTCAGGCCGCATCATTTACATCGGAGTGCAACCAGCTTTGTGTCCGCAAAGGCGCAGAGCCGGATTTTGGCTTTTCTCGAAGTGGAACTGACGGAGGAAGAACGTGATGTCGTTCGTCAAGGGCGTAACGCCAAATCGGGCACGGTTCCCAAGAATGCCGATGTACTCGAATATCGACATGCAACCGCGTTTGAATGCCTAGTCGGATATTTATATTATGCAGGTGAACAGGAACGCCTTCGCGAGCTTATTGGCAAGAGTATTGAGTATATGGAAAGCTCCGTGAAATAGATTAAAGTGATTTGATACAGTCGGCGGGGAATACACCCGGATGTCGGCTCATATGCAGGAGGAGACAGTAATGCAGGAAGAAGAAATTGTCGCAGGTAAGCACTCGGTAACGGAGGCGCTGAAGTCGGGCCGAACGATTAATAAGATCTGGATCGCAGACAATGCGCAAAAGCATTTAACCTTGCCCATTATGGCCGAGGCTAAGAAGCTTGGCATCGTTATACAGCATGTCGATAAGCGTAAGCTTGACCAGCTGGCTCCAGGCGTACAACATCAAGGTGTGGTTGCCCAGACCGCACCGTATGCTTATGTGGAGGTAGACGACATTCTGAGAGCAGCAGAGGACAAAGGCGAGCCGCCGTTCCTGCTGCTGCTGGATGAAATCGAAGATCCCCATAACCTGGGGTCCATTCTGCGGACGGCCGATTGCACGGGGGCACATGGCGTCGTGTTGCCTAAACGAAGATCAGCTCAGGTCACAACGACGGTATCCAAAACTTCTGCCGGGGCGGTGGAGTATGTCCCTGTAGCAAGAGTGACGAACCTCGGTCAGACGATTGATCAACTGAAGGAGCGCGGTGTGTGGGTGGTAGGTACGATCGTGGATGCCGAGCAAGAACTTTATGATACGAACGTGTTCGAGGGTCCGGTCGCGATCGTTATCGGTAATGAAAATAAGGGAATGGGGCGTTTGATTCGCGAAAAATGTGACGTGCTGGTTACGCTGCCAATGGCCGGTCAGATTAATTCGCTGAACGCTTCGGTTGCCGCTGGTGTTGTCATGTACGAAGTGCTTCGCCGTCGCCGCCTTAAGGGTTAACCGTAATGGCCGATTGGCGGGACGTGCTGCTGGTCGACGGATATAACATGATCGGTGGCTGGCCTCATCTTGCAAAGCTCGCGAATAGCAGCATGGAGGAGGCTCGGGATGTATTACTTGGGAAATTGGCGGATTACCAGGCCTTTTCAGGTCTTCGGGTGGTAGCGATTTTTGACGCCTACCGGGTGCCGGGTCTGGGGAAGTCCTACACGCAGGGCAAGGTCCAAATTTACTTTACGAAAGAGAAGGAAACCGCTGACGAATGCATTGAACGTCTGGTCGGAGAGTTCAGTCACCGCCGTCGCAAAATCTACGTGGCGACCAGCGACCTGATTGAACAGCATGTGATATTCGCCCGGGGGGCGCTCAGGCTCTCGGCTAGGGAACTGCTGATTGAAGTGGAGCAGAGCGAGCGGGAAGTGCAGCAGCAGATTACGAAGGAACAGAGCAAAGGACGCAATACGCTTGACGACAAACTTTCCCCCGATGTCAGGAAGATGTTTGAACAGTGGCGAAGGGAGTAGAGCATGTCAGCAGAATCAAGCAACCCTTTCTAGTAAAAGCAGACATGATTCTATGAAGATACTTTACATTAAATGTTAATATCGGTCTATTTTAGGCAGATCGTGGTTGACGGTCTAATAGACATCATATATACTTGTCATATATTTCAAGCGAGTGACGGGCTACCGTGCGTTCCGGGCCGGAGGGATTCTATTGAGTGTGGACCTCAAGGAAGTCATGTTGTCAGGGTATGATGTGATAAGCGATGAAGACATTGTCGAGGCGGTCCGTGAGGGTGACAGCGGAGCGCTGGAGTATTTGATCAATAAGTACCGGAACTTTGTACGTGCTAAAGCTCGTTCCTATTTCCTGATTGGCGCTGACCGCGAGGACATCGTTCAAGAAGGAATGATCGGGTTGTACAAGGCCATTCGTGATTTTAAAGGGGATAAGCTGTCATCGTTCAAGGCTTTTGCCGAGCTGTGCATTACTAGGCAGATTATAACGGCAATCAAGACTGCGACGAGACAGAAGCATATTCCACTCAATTCGTATGTCTCACTGGACAAGCCTATTTATGATGAAGATTCGGATCGGACGCTGCTGGATGTCATATGCGGTACGGCCGTTAGTGATCCGGAAGAACTTATTATTAATCAAGAGGAATTTGTCGGCCTGGAAGACAAAATGTCCGAGATTCTTAGCGATCTGGAACGAAAGGTTCTGATGCTATATCTGGATGGACGATCCTATCAGGAAATTGCGGTAGATTTAAGGCGTCATGTTAAGTCCATCGATAATGCCCTTCAGCGTGTGAAGCGTAAGCTTGAACGCTATCTGGAGGTCAGGGATAATTAAGAGGATGTACGGTAAATCGAAGGGAAGGCTCAAGCAGAGCCTTTTTTTTAATTTCTGAAGCGAGCTGAAATAGGAAGTAAGGTAAATGCTGCCACAGTCGAGTGTTTTAGTTACGGAAAGATTGAACATACTGGTAGAGATGGATGTTATTCAGGGTGCAGATGGCATTTATTGCAGCCCGCAATCAGAGAGAAAAAGGCTTGAAATGGCGCTATCCTTGTGATAAAGTGTTTTAGGTAGGCCTAAATTCGCGTGTTTTATGAATTGATCGTTGTTACAGCTCTTGGAACAACGGTTTTATTCATCTCGCAGGAATAACCGGTTATCATGAGAACAAGGTTATTTCTACTAGGATCAATAACGGGTTCTTCTGATCAAGAAGGACGTCTTCGGGAGGTGCACATCATGCGGGTAATTATCACTTTGGCTTGTACAAGCTGCAAACAAAGAAACTACACAACAACCAAAAACAAGCGAAATCACCCCGACCGCATGGAGATGAAGAAATTTTGCAAGTTCTGTAACGAGCAAACTCCTCATCGCGAAACCAGATAGTTTTCTTTGGAGGTGTAGTCGGCGTGAAACGTGGTTTCAAGTCTCTGTTTTCCTTTTTCTCTGAAAGCTGGGCGGAACTTAAAAAAGTTCGCTGGCCTAATCGTAAAGAACTGACGAACTATACGTTGATTGTTCTCGGCACGGTAGTATTTGTCACGATTTATTTTTGGGTTGTAGACATCGGCATTTCCGCTGTGATCGAAGCGATAATTTAGAAGGGTCCCAGGTGGCTTGATATGGAAAAAAGATGGTACGTAGTTCATACCTATTCAGGGTATGAGAATAAAGTCAAAGCCAATTTGGAAAAACGTGTCGAGTCCATGGGCATGGAGGACAAAATATTCCGCGTTCTTGTTCCGATGGAAGAAGAAATCGTAAACAAAGACGGTAAGAAAAAGACCGTCATGCGTAAAGTTTACCCGGGATATGTCTTGGTCGAAATGATTCAGACCGATGATTCTTGGTATGTTGTCCGCAATACACCAGGGGTAACCGGTTTTGTTGGTTCGACGGGTTCTGGTTCTAAACCGACGCCTTTGCTTCCAGAAGAAGTAGAACAGATTCTGAAGCATATGGGCATGGAAGAACCAAAACCGAAGATCGAATTCGACATCAAGGAATCTGTTCGGATCAAGGTGGGTCCTTTTGCGAATTTTGTGGGCTCCGTGGAAGAGATTTTGGCTGAAAAGAGCAAGTTGAAAGTACACGTCAACATGTTTGGACGGGAAACCCCACTCGAATTGGATTATACTCAAGTGGAGAAGATTTAGATCTTCAGGTTTCTGTGGGAGGGCGTTCCCAAGCAGCGTCCGCTACCACTATTGATGCAAGGAGGTGTCAACCATGGCTAAAAAAGTAATTAAGATTGTGAAACTGCAAATTCCTGCAGGTAAAGCGAATCCGGCTCCTCCAGTAGGTCCAGCATTGGGTCAAGCGGGTGTCAACATCATGGCATTCTGTAAAGAATTCAACGCTCGTACTGCTGATCAAGCTGGTCTGATCATCCCGGTTGAAATTTCGGTGTTTGAAGATCGTTCCTTTACATTCATCACCAAAACTCCACCGGCTGCTGTTCTGCTTCGTGTGGCTGCTAAGATCGAAAAAGGATCCGGCGAGCCTAACAAGAAGAAAGTTGCAACCGTTAAGCGTGACGCTGTGCGTCAAATCGCTGAGCAAAAAATGCCTGACCTGAACGCTGCATCTGTTGAAGCTGCAATGAAGATGGTAGAAGGTACTGCCCGTAGTATGGGTATCACGATCGAAGACTAATCGTCTATCGATTCTGACCGGATGGGATCCGGATTATGTGGGAGGAAATTCCGCTAATACCACAAAGGAGGAAGAACTAACATGGCTAAACACGGTAAGAAATATGTTGAAGCTGCCAAGTTGATTGACAGCGAAGCAACTTATGAGCCTATGGAAGCTGTAGAGCTCGTGAAAAAAGCGGCAACTGCAAAATTCGACGAAACGGTTGAAGCGGCTGTTCGTTTGGGTGTAGACCCTCGTAAACAAGACCAGGCTGTTCGTGGTGTTGTTGTCTTGCCTCACGGCACAGGTAAAACACAACGCGTTCTGGTATTTGCAAAAGGTGAAAAAGCGAAGGAAGCGGAAGCGGCTGGCGCTGATTTTGTTGGCGATCAGGATATGATCAACAAAATCCAACAAGGCTGGTTCGAATTCGACGTCTGCGTAGCTACACCTGATATGATGAGTGAAGTCGGTAAACTTGGCCGTCTGCTCGGTGGTAAAGGCTTGATGCCTAACCCTAAAGCCGGTACGGTTACATTCGATGTTTCCAAAGCTGTTCAAGAAATCAAAGCTGGTAAAATCGAATACCGTCTGGATAAAGCAGGTCAAATTCACGCGCCAATCGGCAAAGTGTCTTTCGATGCAGGACAACTGAATGAGAACCTCAAAGCTCTCATCGATGCATTGAATCGTGCGAAGCCAGCTGCTGCTAAAGGTGTATACCTGAAGGGCATCGCTGTTTCCTCGACAATGGGACCTAGCGCTCGCGTGAACACAGCAACTTACAAATAATAATTGCCATTGACTTTTGGTCCAGGCATTTGATATTATGTAACAGTTGTGAGTCTTCGAGACTGACCGTTAAAGTTGAATATGCTTACCGTAGACAGTAGGTGCCCTAAGCAGGCTTAATTTCCTACCGAGGTGTTATGATAGAACGTCAACAGTTGATCCGGTTACACCGGTCAAATGATGATTCATCAGGCCTTCGTAATTCTACGGAGCTTTTTTAGTGCCCGTAGGAAGAGTGGGGGGCGATTGCCTTACCGCTACTAATACAACCAGGAGGTGTAATCATTGGCTAACGCAAAAGTGATCCAAGCGAAACAGGATGCGGTTGACGTTGTTGCTGCTAAGTTGCGCGAGAGCGTATCGACCGTAGTGGCTGACTATCGTGGACTGAACGTTTCACAAGTAACCGAACTTCGTAAGCAGCTTCGTGAAGCTGGCGTCGAGTTCCAAGTATTGAAGAACACTTTGCTTCGTCGTGCGACTGCAGCAGCAGAGCTGACTGAACTTGACGAAGTATTGACAGGTCCTACAGCTGTTGCATTTAGTGCCGATGACGCTGTCGCTCCAGCAAAAATCCTCAACGATTTTGCGAAAAAGAACGACGCGTTGAAGTTGAAAGGTGCAGTAGTAGAAGGCCGTGTAATTGGAGAAAGCGAAATCAAAGCTCTGGCAGAACTTCCATCCCGCGAAGGTCTCCTCTCCATGCTCCTCAGCGTGCTTCAAGCTCCAGTGCGCAACTTCGCGCTTGCAGTTAAAGCTGTTGCTGAGAAGGAAGACCAAAGCGCGTAAGCTTTGTCTTTCAAGAGCAGTGTAACAACAACTATCAAATTTTAATTATAAATGGAGGTTCGACTTAACATGAGCAAAGAGCAAATCTTGGAAGCAATTAAAGGTATGAATGTTCTGGAACTGAACGATCTGGTAAAAGCAATCGAAGAGGAATTCGGTGTTACTGCAGCAGCTCCTGTAGCTGTAGCTGGTGGCGGCGCTGCAGCTGAAGCTGCTGAGCAATCCGAGTTTGACGTAATCCTGACTGGTGCAGGCGCGTCCAAAATCAACGTAATTAAAGTGGTTCGCGAAATCACAGGTCTTGGCTTGAAAGAAGCAAAAGAACTGGTTGACAACGCTCCAAAACCATTGAAAGAAAAAGTAGCTAAAGAAGAAGCAGAAGCTGTTAAAGCGAAATTGGAAGAAGCAGGCGCATCCGTAGAAGTGAAGTAATAACTTCGAATATCGTCAGCAAGACAAACCCCTTGAATATTATGTTCAAGGGGTTTGTTATTGTGACGGGCAACAGGAGGATATGATGTCAAATCAACATTATTATTCGAATCAGCCCCAGACAGCCCATGACCGTAAAGAGCTTACGGCCTTGCTTCGGGGACAGAAGTTTACCTTTGTCAGTGATGCTGGCGTATTCTCTAAAAGTGGTTTGGATTACGGGAGTAAGGTTCTAATAGAGGCAATGGACATTCAGCAGCAGGCAAAAGTGCTCGATGTTGGATGCGGGTATGGTCCGATCGGGTTGTCGGCGGCAAAGCTTGCAGAACATGGACATGTCACGATGGTCGACATTAACAGCCGGGCTGTCGAATTAGCGAAAGAGAATGCGAAACGTAACGGAATAGTCAATGTTACGATTCTAGTTAGTGATCTGCTCGCAGAAGTGGCTGATCAGCAATTCGATGTCGTATTAACCAATCCACCGATACGTGCCGGCAAAGAGACGGTGCATGCTATATTCGAACAAGCATTTAGCAGTCTTCGAGATGGGGGCGAGTTGTGGATCGTTATTCAGAAGAAACAAGGTGCGCCATCGGCAAGAACCAAGCTGGAGGAATTGTTCGGGAACGTGGAAGAAGTTACGAAAGACAAGGGCTATCGAATTTATAAGGCAACCAAGAGATTGCAAGATTAAATCAACTAGGCTATTGACTTGGGTTTTCTGGTGTGGTATTATTATAAAATGTCAGTATTAGGATGGTCTCTTTGTCTTTAGTTGGCTGAAATGTCAAGACTTAATGTGTGGAAAGATGCATAAAGTCCGTCATATTGACGTATAATATGTACATTTTGGGCAAGTCTACAGGATATGAGATGATTATCATAACCATGGATAAGCTGCTCTTTTTTCGAAAAAGTATTCGATAAGGGCTTTTCTCTATTTATGGAGTGTCCTCTGTAAGTACCATTATAGTGTTACAAACAGAGGTTCGCAACGAATTTTTAAAGTGAGTAGACATGAGGGGTGAGTTTAAGTTGGCAGGACATCTTGTTCAATATGGTCGACGCACTCGGCGAAGTTATGCTCGTATCAACGAGGTACTCGAAGTTCCAAACCTGATTGAGATTCAACAAAAATCTTATGACTGGTTCCTGGAGGAAGGTCTCCGCGAAATGTTCCAGGATATCTCGCCGATTCAAGACTTCACAGGTAATTTGGTGCTAGAGTTCATTGACTACAGCCTTGGAGAACCGAAATACACCGTCGATGACGCGAAAGAACGCGACGTTACTTATGCGGCGCCGCTCCGCGTGAAAGTCCGGCTCATTAACAAAGAGACGGGAGAGGTCAAGGAGCAGGAAGTGTTCATGGGAGACTTCCCGTTAATGACGGAAACCGGAACATTCATTATCAATGGTGCCGAACGGGTTATTGTCAGCCAGTTGGTTCGCTCTCCCAGCGTCTATTTTAGCACGAAAGTGGACAAAAACGGTAAAACGACCTACACAGCAACCGTGATCCCGAATCGAGGCGCTTGGCTGGAATTGGAGATGGACGCGAAGGACATTATCTATGTCCGGATCGACCGTACCCGTAAGATCCCTGTAACGGTGCTCTTGCGTGCACTTGGTTTTGGTACAGATGCCGAGATCCTGGAATTGCTGGGTAATGATGAATATATTCAGAACACGCTTGATAAAGACAATACGGACTCTACGGAGAAAGCGCTCATTGAAATCTATGAACGTCTTCGTCCAGGTGAGCCGCCTACACTAGATAACGCGAAGAGCTTGCTCGTGGCGCGTTTCTTTGACCCTAAACGTTATGATCTGGCCAATGTAGGCCGTTATAAAATCAATAAAAAGCTTCATATTAAAAACCGTCTTTTCAATCAGCGCCTTGCTGAGAGTCTGATTGATGTCGATACGGGTGAAATTATTGCTGAAGCTGGCCAGACTGTGGATCGTCGTCTATTGGACGAGATTATGCCCCAGTTGGAGAAGAGCGTAGGCTTTAAGAACTATCATGTTACTGGTGGTGTCATGGATAGTGAAGATATTCCACTCCAGACAATCGATATTTTCTCTCCAATCGAGGATGGAAAAGTCGTTAAAGTGATCGCTAACGCGAACATCGATAAATCCGTTAAGCATATTACGCAGGCGGATATTATCTCTTCCATCAGCTATTTCATTAATCTGCTGCATGGCATTGGCAATACCGATGATATCGATCACTTGGGTAACCGTCGTCTGCGTTCTGTAGGTGAATTGCTGCAGAATCAGTTCCGTATCGGTCTGTCGCGTATGGAACGCGTGGTGCGCGAAAGAATGTCGATTCAGGATGCCAATGTAATCACGCCGCAGGCATTGATCAACATACGCCCCGTTATCGCATCGATCAAGGAGTTCTTCGGAAGCTCGCAGTTGTCTCAGTTTATGGATCAAACGAACCCGCTTGCGGAACTTACCCATAAACGTCGTTTATCCGCTCTTGGACCTGGTGGTCTGACACGTGAGCGCGCAGGCTTTGAAGTCCGTGACGTTCACCACAGTCACTATGGTCGTATGTGTCCGATCGAGACACCAGAGGGACCGAACATCGGTCTGATCAACTCCTTGTCTACCTTTGCCCGCATTAACGAATATGGCTTCATCGAAGCTCCGTATCGTTGGGTGGATCCGAAGACGGGCCAAGTTACCGAACAGATCGATTACCTTACAGCAGATGAGGAAGACAACTACATTGTCGCTCAGGCGAATGCCGAGTTGAATGAAGATGGGACCTTTACTGATGAAATGGTTATCGTCCGCTATAATAAGCAATCGGATAATATCCTGCCGATGCCAAGCGACCGTGTAGACTACATGGACGTCTCGCCGAAGCAGGTAGTATCTGTAGCTACAGCGCTGATTCCGTTCTTGGAGAATGATGACTCCAACCGCGCACTGATGGGATCCAACATGCAGCGGCAGGCGGTTCCGCTTCTTATTCCGAAAGCTCCGCTTGTCGGAACCGGAATGGAGCATAAGTCTGCAAAAGACTCCGGTGTATGTATTGTATCCAAATATGACGGGATTATTGAACGTTCGTCAGCGAATGAGATTTGGCTTCGTCGTGTGGAAATCGTCGACGGACAAGAAGTCAAAGGTGACATCGTTAAATATAAGTTACACAAATTTATGCGTTCGAACCAAGGAACATGCATCAATCAGCGCCCAATCATTAAACGTGGAGATGTCATCAAGAAAGGCGACATTCTCGCAGACGGTCCATCCACCGAGATGGGTGAATTGGCACTGGGTCGCAACGTAGTCGTTGCGTTCATGACTTGGGAAGGTTACAACTATGAGGATGCGATTCTGCTCTCCGAGAAACTGGTAAAAGAAGATGTTTATACTTCGATCCATATTGAGGAGTACGAATCCGAGGCTCGCGACACGAAGCTTGGACCTGAGGAGATCACGCGTGATATTCCGAACGTCGGGGAAGAGGCGCTCAAGAATCTTGACGAGCGCGGTATTATCCGAATCGGTGCCGAGATCAGCGCTGGCGATATTCTCGTTGGTAAAGTAACGCCGAAGGGCGTGACCGAACTGACGGCAGAAGAGCGACTCTTGCATGCGATCTTCGGGGAGAAGGCTCGCGAAGTGCGTGACACCTCGCTGCGTGTTCCTCACGGTAGTGACGGTATCATCGTCGATGTGAAGGTGTTTACACGTGAGAACGGTGACGAATTGCCACCGGGCGTTAACCAATTGGTTCGTGTCTACATCGCACAGAAACGTAAAATCTCTGAAGGTGACAAAATGGCCGGGCGTCACGGTAACAAAGGTGTCGTTGCCCGTATTTTGCCTGAAGAAGATATGCCGTTCCTGCCAGATGGCACGCCGGTTCAAGTCGTATTGAACCCGCTGGGGGTTCCTTCACGGATGAACATCGGACAGGTGCTTGAGGTTCACTTGGGTATGGCTGCGCTGCAGCTCGGTATTCACGTGGCTTCACCGGTATTTGACGGTGCCAGCGAGTATGACGTGTTCGATACGATGGAAGAAGCAGGCATGCAGCGTAACGGTAAGACCGTGTTGTATGACGGACGGACAGGTGAGCGTTTCGAACGTGAAGTTACGGTCGGCGTCATGCATATGATCAAGCTTGCGCACATGGTTGATGACAAAATCCATGCTCGTTCTACGGGACCATACTCCCTCGTTACGCAACAGCCGCTGGGTGGTAAAGCTCAGTTTGGTGGACAGCGTTTCGGAGAGATGGAAGTATGGGCGCTAGAAGCTTATGGTGCCGCCTATACCCTGCAAGAAATTCTTACCGTTAAGTCTGATGACGTGGTTGGTCGGGTTAAGACCTACGAATCCATCGTTAAAGGCGAGAATGTTCCGGAACCAGGCGTTCCTGAATCGTTCAAGGTATTGATTAAAGAGCTTCAGTCTCTCGGTATGGATGTCAAAATCCTGAGTGAGAACGAAGAGGAGATCGAGATGAAAGAACTCGACGACGAAGAAGATGCTCAAGGTGATAAACTGAGCCTTAACTTGGAAGGCGCTGAAGTCGGAGTGGAATAACGGTCAATCATTCACCTCCGTCGGCTGTAAAGGTCGGCGGTGGTGTTATGGTCGTATAGCACATAAATAGGACTAGGTTGAGGAGGGTTGCTCCTTGTTGGACGTTAACAATTTTGAGTATATGAAGATCGGTCTTGCTTCACCGGAAAAAATTCGCTCTTGGTCTCGTGGAGAAGTGAAAAAGCCGGAAACAATTAACTACCGTACATTGAAGCCGGAGAAGGAAGGTCTGTTCTGTGAGCGGATTTTTGGTCCGCAGAAGGACTGGGAATGTCATTGCGGTAAGTATAAGCGTGTTCGTTATAAAGGGGTAGTCTGCGATCGCTGTGGTGTAGAGGTAACTCGCGCCAAGGTTCGCCGCGAACGCATGGGTCATATTGAACTTGCGGCTCCTGTATCCCATATCTGGTATTTCAAAGGGATTCCAAGCCGGATGGGTTTGGCACTGGATATGTCCCCAAGATCACTGGAAGAAGTTATCTACTTTGCTTCGTATGTTGTTACGGATCCAGGTGAAACACCGCTGGAGAAGAAACAATTGCTATCTGAGAAGGAATACCGCAGTTACCGTGAGAAGTACGGATATGGTTTCCAAGCTGGAATGGGTGCCGAAGCAGTTAAGAAGCTCCTTCAAGATATTGATGTCGAGAAAGAGCTGGAATTCCTGAAGGAAGAACTGCGCACCGCTCAAGGCCAACGCCGTAACCGTGCGATCAAGCGCCTGGAAGTCATTGAGGCGTTCCGTAACTCTGGCAACAACCCAGAGTGGATGGTTATGGAGGTTCTGCCTGTCATCCCGCCTGAACTGCGTCCAATGGTTCAGCTCGATGGTGGCCGTTTCGCGACTTCTGACCTGAACGATCTGTACCGTCGCGTGATTAACCGGAACAACCGTCTGAAAAGACTGCTTGATCTGGGTGCGCCGGATATCATCGTGCAGAACGAGAAGCGTATGCTGCAAGAAGCTGTCGATGCGCTAATTGATAACGGTCGTCGTGGTCGTCCCGTCACGGTCCTGGTAACCGTCCATTGAAATCTCTCAGTCATATGCTGAAAGGTAAACAGGGACGTTTCCGTCAGAACTTGCTCGGTAAACGGGTTGACTATTCCGGTCGTTCCGTTATCGTTGTAGGTCCTTACCTGAAAATGTACCAATGCGGACTGCCTAAGAAAATGGCGCTTGAACTCTTCAAGCCGTTCGTTATGAAAGAATTGGTCAACAAAGGCCTGGCACACAATATCAAGAGTGCGAAACGTAAAGTTGAACGTGTAAGTCCAGAAGTATGGGATGTGCTCGAAGAAGTAATTAAAGAGCATCCGGTTCTTCTGAACCGTGCGCCGACGCTTCACAGACTCGGTATTCAAGCGTTTGAGCCGATTCTGGTAGAAGGTCATGCAATCCGTCTTCACCCGCTCGTATGTACAGCTTACAACGCTGACTTTGACGGAGACCAAATGGCGGTTCACGTTCCTCTGTCTGCTGAAGCTCAAGCTGAAGCACGTCTTCTGATGTTGGCATCAGGTAACATATTGAACCCGAAAGACGGTAAGCCCGTCGTTACGCCATCTCAGGATATGGTACTGGGTTCCTTCTATCTGACGATGGATAACAAGGAAGAGAAAGGTACTGGTATGATTCTGGGCAGCGTGAACGAAGCTGTCTCCGCTTATCAGCGTGAAGCAGCTGGACTGCATGCTCGTGTTGCAATTCCTGTTAAAGCGCTTGGTAAAACCGTATTCTCTGAAGAACAACAGAATGCGATGCTCGTAACGACAATTGGCCGGATTATTTTTAATGAGATTTTTCCTGCCAGCTTCCCTTACATTAACGAAGCGACTCGTACGAACCTATTGCATGGTACACCTGAGAAGTATTTCGTATACGAGAAGGGTGCAGATATTCAGAAAGTCATTCAGGAACTGCCAATCAGCGGTGCTGTTGGTAAGGAATATCTGGGCTCCATTATTGCTCGTTGTTTCGAAACTTATCACACAACCGAAACTTCGGTTATTTTGGATAAAATCAAGCAGCTTGGCTTCACCTATTCGACTCGCGCAGGTGTTACCGTTGCGGTATCTGACGTTATCGTGCCTGACGAGAAGAACGAGATTCTGAAAGAGTCCGACGAGAAAGTTAAAGTGGTAACGAACCAATACCGTCGTGGCTTGATTACGAACGAAGAACGTTATGACCGTGTCATCGATATTTGGTCTAAAACCAAGGACGATATTACGGAAGTGCTCATGAAGTCGATGGATCGCTTTAACTCCATTATGCTCATGGTCGACTCCAAAGCACGGGGTAACAAATCCCAGATCACGCAGCTCGGTGGTATGCGGGGTCTGATGGCGAACCCGTCCGGTCGGATTATCGAGTTGCCAATCAAATCGAACTTCCGTGAAGGTCTGACGGTACTCGAGTACTTCTTGTCCACGCACGGTGCGCGTAAAGGTCTTGCCGATACAGCACTTCGTACGGCTGACTCCGGTTACTTGACCCGCCGTCTTGTTGACGTAGCGCAGGATGTTATCGTTCGGGAAGATGAGTGCAGCACGGATAAAGGCTTTACTGTAAGCCGTATCCAGGATGGTAAGGAAGTTATCGAGGATCTGTATGACCGTATCGAGGGGCGTTATGCATTCGAGACGGTACGTCATCCGGAGACTAAAGAGGTTCTCGTGAACCGTAACGAATTGATCGACTCCGATAAGGCAGAAGAGATTGTGGCTGCCGGTGTTGAGAAACTTCAGATCCGTTCGATTCTGAGCTGCCGTGCACGTTATGGCGTCTGCAAAAAATGTTACGGCCGTAACCTGGCTACTGGTAAGCATGTTGAGATTGGTGAAGCGGTTGGTATTATCGCAGCTCAATCCATCGGTGAACCGGGAACCCAGCTCACGATGCGTACATTCCATACAGGCGGTGTTGCCGGAGACGATATCACACAAGGTCTTCCGCGTATCCAAGAGCTCTTTGAAGCCCGTAACCCTAAAGGTCAAGCGACTATTAGTGAGATCGACGGTGTGGTTAAAGAGATCCGCGAAACGAAAGACCGTCGTGAGATCGAAATACAAGGTGAAGCTGAAACGAAAGTTTACGCTGTTACCTATGGCTCCCGTCTGCGCGTAAGCGAAGGCAAGCATATCGAAGCCGGGGATGAACTGACCGATGGTTCCATTGATCCGAAGGAAATGCTTCGCATCAAAGGTATCCGTGGTGTGCAGAACTACATCCTTCAGGAAGTACAACGTGTATACCGTAACCAAGGTGTAGAAATTAACGATAAGCACGTTGAAGTAATGATCAGACAGATGTTGCGTAAATTCCGTATCGTGGATGCGGGAGATACGAATCTGCTGCCAGGTTCCTTCGTGGATATGCATGAATACGAATCAGCGAACAAAGAAGCGATTCTGTCCGGTAAAGAGCCAGCGGTAGCTAAGCCGGTTCTGCTCGGGATTACGAAAGCATCTCTCGAAACCGATTCGTTCTTGTCAGCAGCCTCTTTCCAGGAGACTACGCGCGTGTTGACCGATGCTGCCATCAAAGGTAAGGTCGATCAACTCCTTGGCCTGAAAGAGAATGTTATCATTGGTAAACTGATCCCTGCGGGAACCGGTATGAACCGTTATCGCAGTGTGAAGTTCGCGGGGCAGAACGATGTGAGTGACGAAAGTCAGGAACTCGAAACGGCATCCGTCGACTAATAGAGAGGCAGGTGATCGGAGTGAAGCGCGGTGTAACCAAGCTGCAATTCACTCCGTCCCTAATTTTCTTTTTTTCTGATTGAATAGCTTGACATGAATTAGGCCAGATGCTAATATAGCAAAGGTGCGTGAATAGTATCTTTGTTCCCTGTTCTTTTGGAGGAATGATCGTGTCTAATGATAAAGGATTACAGGATGCACACATCAAGATTGGCACCAAACAGACGATGAAGGCTGTTGAATCCGGTCAGGCTGCAGAGGTTTATGTAGCTCAGGATTGCGACCCGCGTCTGATTTCGAAGATCGTATCCCAGTGTGATAGAGATGGTGTACATATTAACTATGTGTCTACCATGAAGCAACTTGGTGAAGCATGCGGTATTGAAGTCGGTGCAGCTATGGTAGCTGTCTTGAAATCATGATTGAGAAATCGTTTTTGTTTTGAGAAGGGGACTTCTCTGAGGCAAAAACTTTTCATTTGTCCTTTTATGAACCGCCTGGGTCTGTGGACTTAAAATGGTCGTAATTAGGATTTAGAAATTTGGGAAGGGGGTGGCTAACATGCCAACAATTAACCAACTGGTTCGCAAGGGCCGTCAAGCTAAAGTTTACAAATCGAAATCTCCAGCTCTTCAAAAAGGTTTTAACGCTTTGAAACGTGAGGAGACCGACTTGAGCGCTCCGCAAAAACGCGGTGTATGCACTCGTGTAGGCACAATGACGCCGAAAAAACCGAACTCCGCACTTCGTAAATATGCTCGTGTTCGCTTAACGAACCGCATTGAGGTGACTGCTTACATTCCAGGTATCGGTCATAACTTGCAAGAGCACAGTGTTGTATTGGTTCGCGGTGGACGGGTAAAAGACCTTCCGGGTGTACGTTACCATATCGTTCGCGGCGCACTTGATACCGCTGGTGTAAACAACCGGATGCAAGCTCGTTCCAAATACGGTACGAAACGTCCTAAAGCAAAAAGCTAATTGATGCTCGTGTTCGATTGAACATGGCTCATGACTGAAGAAAGGGGGATATCCATGCCACGCAAAGGTCCAGTAACAAAAAGAGACGTGCTTCCAGATCCAGTGTATAACAGCAAGCTGGTAACTCGTCTGATCAACCGCATCATGTTGGATGGTAAAAGAGGTGTTGCTCAAAGCATCCTTTATAACTCATTCAATATCATCAAGGAACGTACCGGCAATGATCCAATGGAAGTGTTCGAAGCAGCAATCAAGAACATCATGCCTGTACTGGAAGTTAAAGCTCGTCGTGTCGGCGGTGCCAACTACCAGGTTCCAATCGAAGTTAAGCCAGAGAGACGTACATCCCTTGGATTACGTTGGCTCGTTAACTACTCCCGCAACCGCGGTGAGAAGACGATGGAAGAGCGTTTGGCGGCTGAGATCATCGATGCTTCCAACAACACAGGCGCTTCTGTTAAGAAACGCGAAGATACACACAAAATGGCTGAGGCGAACAAAGCGTTTGCTCACTACCGTTGGTAGGATTCAGCAACTAATATATACTTCAATATTTGAAGGGAGACTATTCGCATGGCGACAAGAGAGTTCTCCTTGAAAAATACACGTAATATCGGGATCATGGCGCATATTGACGCTGGTAAAACGACCACTACAGAGCGGATTTTGTTCTATACAGGCCGTACGCACAAAATCGGGGAAGTTCACGAGGGTGCTGCAACAATGGACTGGATGGAGCAGGAGCAGGAGCGCGGGATCACGATTACGTCCGCTGCGACTACCGCTTCTTGGAAGGGTCATCGCGTTAATATTATCGACACCCCGGGGCACGTTGACTTCACAGTAGAAGTTGAACGTTCCCTTCGTGTATTGGATGGGGCAGTAGGTGTATTCAGTGCGAAAGAGGGCGTTGAACCTCAATCGGAGACTGTTTGGAGACAAGCAGACCGTTACGGAGTTCCGCGGATCGCATACGTAAACAAAATGGATATTATCGGTGCCGACTACTTGAACGTAGTTAAAGATATGAGAGAGCGTCTGCAAGCGAACGCGGTAGCTATTCAGCTTCCGATCGGTGCAGAGAATGATTTCATTGGCATCATCGATATCGTCGAGGAAAAAGCTTATATGTATAAAGATGACCTTGGCCAAAATATCGAAGAAACCGAAATTCCAGCAGAATTCAAGGATCAAGTGGAAGAGCTTCGCAACGAGCTTGTTGAGAAGGTAGCAGAACTTGACGAAGACTTGACTATGAAATATCTTGAAGGTGAAGAAATCACCATCGCTGAGTTGAAAGCTGCTCTGCGTAAAGGTGTTGTTGAAGTTAAGATCTTCCCAGTTATCTGCGGATCTTCTTACCGTAACAAAGGTGTTCAGTTGATGCTTGATGCTGTAATCGATTATCTGCCGGCTCCAACTGACGTTCCGGATATCAAGGGTACCCTTGAAGATGGAACTGAAGCAATCCGTCATTCTTCCGATGAAGAGCCGTTCTCGGCTTTGGCATTCAAAATCGCAACGGACCCTTATGTTGGTAAGCTGACATTCTTCCGCGTATATTCCGGTGTACTGCAATCCGGCTCTTACGTACTGAATGCAACTAAAGGCAAACGTGAGCGCATTGGTCGTATCCTTCAAATGCATGCAAACAGCCGTCAAGAAATTTCCGAAGTATTCTCCGGAGATATCGCAGCTGCTGTAGGTTTGAAAGATACGGGTACAGGTGATACACTATGTGATGAGAAAAATCCGGTCATCTTGGAGTCGATGAACTTCCCAGATCCGGTTATCGAAATCGCAGTTGAACCTAAAACAAAAGCTGACCAAGATAAGATGGGTGTTGCTCTCGGTAAGTTGACCGAAGAGGATCCAACTCTTCGTGCACATACTGATGAAGAAACAGGCCAAACGATCTTGGCTGGTATGGGTGAGCTTCACTTGGATATCATCATCGACCGTATGCGTCGTGAGTTCAAGGTAGAAACCAATGTGGGTAAACCACAGGTAGCTTACCGTGAAACATTCCGTCAACCTGCACGGGTTGAAGGTAAATTCGTTCGTCAGTCCGGTGGTCGCGGTCAATACGGTCACGTATGGGTCGAGTTCGAACCTCTGGAAGCAGGTAGCGGCAACCAGTTCGAGAGCAAGGTAGTCGGTGGTTCCGTACCAAGAGAATACATTGGTCCTGCACAACAAGGTATTGAAGAGCAGATGAAGAACGGCGTACTTGCCGGCTTCCCTCTCGTTGACGTGAAAGCAACGATCGTTGACGGTTCATACCATGATGTTGACTCCAACGAAATGGCGTTTAAAATCGCCGGTTCCATGGCTTTGAAAGCAGCTAAAGACAAGTGTAAGCCTGTCTTGCTCGAGCCAATCATGAAAGTAGAAGTTACCGTGCCTGAGGAATACATGGGCGACGTAATGGGTATGCTGAACTCCCGCCGTGGACGTATCGAAGGTATGGATTCCCGTGGTGGTACTCAAATTATCCGTGCGAAAGTGCCTCTTTCCGAAATGTTCGGTTACTCCACAACCCTTCGCTCCGGTACACAAGGACGCGGTGTGTTCTCGATGGAACTCTCCCATTATGAAGAAGTTCCTAAGAGCATCTCTGACGAAATTGTCTCCAAGATCAAAGGCGGAGAGTAATTACGTTTTACCTGCTGGATAGGAGGCGGGATCAACATCCCGTTAACTCCGTCTCCGGCCCAACATATATATCCCCTTAAGGAGGAATTGTTCAAATGGCAAAGGCTAAATACGAACGTAATAAACCCCATGTTAACATCGGTACTATCGGTCACGTTGACCATGGTAAAACAACTTTGACTGCTGCAATCACAACTGTATTGTCCAAAACTTACGGTGGTGCTGCTGTAGCATTCGACCAAATCGACAAAGCTCCAGAAGAGCGCGAGCGCGGTATCACAATCTCCACAGCTCACGTTGAATATGAGACTGATACTCGTCACTATGCACACGTTGACTGCCCAGGTCACGCTGACTATGTTAAAAACATGATCACTGGTGCTGCACAAATGGACGGAGCGATCCTGGTTGTATCCGCAGCTGACGGCCCAATGCCGCAAACTCGCGAGCACATCCTGTTGTCCCGCCAAGTAGGCGTTCCTTACATCGTGGTATTCCTGAACAAATGCGACATGGTTGAAGACGAAGAGCTTCTGGAATTGGTTGAAATGGAAGTTCGTGACCTTCTGAGCGAGTATGACTTCCCAGGCGACGACACTCCGATCACTCGTGGTTCCGCTCGTGAAGCTCTGCAAAACCCAGATGGCGAATGGGCTCAAAAAATCGTTGAAATGTTCAAAACAATCGACGAGTACATCCCATTGCCAGAGCGCGACACTGACAAGCCTTTCTTGATGCCTGTCGAGGACGTATTCTCCATCACTGGTCGTGGTACTGTTGCTACAGGCCGTGTTGAGCGTGGTACGATCAAAGTTGGCGACGAGATCGAAATCGTTGGTATCGCTGAAGAAACTAAGAAATCCGTAGTTACGGGCGTTGAAATGTTCCGTAAATTGCTGGATTCCGCTCAAGCTGGTGACAACATCGGTGCATTGCTTCGTGGTGTAGACCGTACTCAAATCGAGCGTGGTCAAGTACTTGCTAAGCCTGCTTCCGTTAAACCACACACTGAGTTCACTGCTCAAGTATACGTACTGAGCAAAGAAGAAGGCGGACGTCATAAGCCTTTCTTCACTGGCTACCGTCCACAGTTCTACTTCCGCACAACGGATGTAACTGGTGTGATCAACTTGCCAGAGGGTACTGAAATGGTTATGCCTGGTGATAACATCACGGTTACGGTAAACCTGATCAACCCAATCGCGATTGAAGAAGGAACGAAGTTCTCCATTCGTGAAGGCGGCCGTACCGTTGGTGCTGGTTCCGTTGCTACCATCATTAAGTAATTAAGAATTAAGAATGTGTTCTTGAATATAGCAACAGTGTACTGTAACGAGATAAGAAAGAGTCTAACCTTTATGGTTAGGCTCTTTTTTGTGGGTTTATAACAAATGCACTACAGAATATGCCATATCATACAAGAATCATTCTATTCATTTTTATAATTTTTCGTTAAAATAATTAGGGCTTATTGAGTAGAAGTAATTACATAATGACGAATGGAGCGCAAGATCCGATGAAATGTCCGTTTGGTTTTTCGAAAAAGAATGCTGCTGTATTAGCCGTCGAAAACAATTCTGTGTACGAGAAGAAAGAAGAGAGCTTCATCTATCATGATGATCTGGGAGAACTGAACAAACAGATGAGAATGATCGGTTTGACGGATTCCGATCTTGCCCTACTTAAAGAACTGCGGTCGCGGATGGAGGAGAAGCTGGATGAAATTACAGAGGCATTCTATCAATCCGTTGTCGACGTGGACAAGCTGCGGGATATCATTGTGGAGCATAGTACGATAGACAGATTGAAACAGACACTCAAACACCATCTATTGGAGATTTTTAACGGAGAGATCAACGAAGCTTATGTAGCCAAGAGGTTGCGAATTGCTGAGGTACATAAGCGGGTAGGTTTGGAACCGAAATGGTATTTATCCGCTTTTCAAAACTTGCAAAATGAATTCATCAAGCTGATCTATGAAGAAGTGGGTACAGAAGCATCGGGCATAAAGGTAATCACAACGATTACGAAATTGCTTAGCTTAGAACAACAATTGGTATTGGAAGCGTACGAGAAGGAAAATATCAATGAGAAACAGAGACAATACGAGCAAGTTAAGGCAGAACTGAAGCAAAACATTACGGTATTTGTGAGCGATCTGTCAGAACTGACTCTCGATATAAATGAAGCGGTTGAAAAACTATTATCCAGCAGCGATGAAGTGACCGGTACATTTCATAGCACATCGAAGACCGCACAGGCATCGATTGCGTATGCCAAAGCAGGAGAAATGAAGATAGAAGAACTAACCTCTCAAATCAATAAGATCGATGGAAGCACAGCAGAGATGCAAAGCGCCATTCAGGAGCTGAACGAATCATCCAGACAGATTGCTCATATCGCTGTGAGTGTTGAAGAGATCGCAGCGCAAATCAAACTGCTATCATTGAATGCTACAATAGAAGCTGCGCGCGCAGGCGAGCACGGGAGAGGCTTTGCGGTCGTCGCGCAGGAAGTTAGCCGGTTATCCGAGGATACCAAATCAACGGTAAGCCGTATAACGGGTATTGCGCAACAGTCGCGCGCGATTACGGCGGAGGTAGTTCATGCAATAAAGCATGTGCAGCAGCTAGCCAAGGAAGGAAGCGAGCAATCAGAAGAAACGAGTCAGTTGTTCATGGATATCCTATCATCGGTACAGACGAGTGCGGAGCAAATGGTTGCTGCAGAAAAGGAAATGAAACGATTGTCTATTACCATAGGAAGTATTGGAGAAGCGACGTCAGAAGCGGCAAGTTCAGCCGAAGTATTCCGAACGAGAACGGACCAATTATAAATTAGATAAGAATCTGAATTATTGCTTGCAATGCGCCTATCTTTTCTATATAATAGTGAATGTTGTTCTGCGACGTTGCGATGATGTGAGAGGTTACCGACACACCCGGCCCCTTTGCCATGAGGCAGGTGTTTTGGAAAATTTTCACGGAGTATGTCCGATACCAAATTGGGCGATAGAAGGAGGGAATAAAATGGCAAAGCAAAAAATTCGTATTCGCTTGAAAGCATACGACCACAGAGTTCTTGATCAATCCGCTGAGAAAATTGTTGAGACAGCAAAACGTTCTGGTGCAGGTGTATCCGGTCCGATCCCGCTGCCAACTGAGAAACAAGTAATTACCATTCTCCGTGCGGTGCACAAGTATAAGGATTCTCGGGAGCAGTTCGAGATGCGCACACATAAGCGCTTGATCGACATCGTGAACCCGACTCCACAAACTGTGGATGCCTTGATGCGCTTGGACCTGCCGTCCGGTGTAGATATCGAAATTAAACTGTAAGACTAGCATAACGAATTAGAGAAGGAAAAGAGGTGTCAACATGAAAGGTATCTTAGGTAGAAAGCTAGGAATGACTCAAGTATTTACCCCTGAAGGTATTGTAATTCCTGTAACGGTTATCGAAGCAGGTCCTTGTGTTGTTCTACAAAAGAAAGATCTGGAAAACGATGGATACGAAGCGATCCAAGTTGGTTTCTCTGATAAGAAGGAAAACAGATCTAACAAACCTGAAGCAGGACATGCGAAAAAAGCTAACACTGCGCCTAAGCGCTACGTTCGCGAAATTCGCGGTGTTGACCTCGCGAGTGTCGAGGTTGGACAAGAGCTGAAGGCTGATGTCTTCGCAGAAGGCGAATTTGTTGACGTAACAGGTATTTCGAAAGGTAAAGGTTTCCAAGGTGTTATTAAACGCTGGGGCCAAAGCCGCGGACCAATGTCTCACGGTTCCCGTTATCACCGTAGACCAGGTTCCATGGGTTCGATCCAGGCTAACCGTGTACCAAAAGGTAAACGCCTGCCAGGTCACATGGGGCATGAGACCGTTACGATTCAAAAGCTTGAAGTCATTAAAGTAGACGCAGAGCGTAATGTAATCCTTGTTAAAGGCTCCATTCCAGGACCTAAAAAAGGTTACGTTCAAGTCAAAGAAACGGTGAAGAAATAATCGACTGAAGAAAGGAGGAACAAGAAATGCCTAAAGTAGCACTTTATAATGTCAGCGGTAGCCAAGTTGGCGAAGTTGAATTGAATGAAGCGGTATTCGGTATCGAACCGAACGCACACGTACTGCACAGCGCAGTATTGTTGCAGCGCGCTTCCCTTCGTCGCGGCACGCACAAAGTGAAAGGACGTTCTGAAGTACGTGGCGGCGGACGTAAGCCTTGGAAACAAAAAGGTACCGGCCGTGCTCGTCAAGGTTCGATTCGTTCACCACAATGGAAAGGCGGCGGCGTCGTATTTGGACCAACTCCGCGTAGCTATACATTTAAACTTCCTAAGAAGGTTCGTCGTCTAGCGATCAAATCCGCTTTGTCTTCCAAAGTGATTGATAACTCGATTATCGTATTGGATCAATTGAGCCTGAGCACACCGAAAACGAAGGAGTTTGCTAACATTCTTAGCAACCTGAAAGTTGGACGTAAAGCTCTGATCGTTGCTCCTAGCTATGATGATAACGTAGCCCTTTCCGCACGTAATATTCCTGGTGTGAAATTCGTAGCGGCGGACGGCATTAATGTTCTTGACGTACTGTCGTACGATCAACTGATCATTACGAAGGAAGCAGTTCAGAAGGTAGAGGAGGTGCTCGCGTAATGAAAGACCCACGCGATATAATCAAGCGCCCGGTGATCACGGAACGTACGGCTGAATACATGGCAGAGCTGAAATACGCTTTTGAAGTGGATATCCGTGCTAACAAGACCGAGATCAAGCAAGCTGTAGAAGCTATTTTCAAAGTTAAAGTAGCTAACGTGAACACAATGCGTGTTCCAGCTAAACCAAAACGTTATGGCCGTTACAACGGTTACACAACCGAGTGGAAGAAAGCGATCGTGACTTTGGCTCCGGACAGCAAGCCGCTCGAGTTCTTTGAAGCGGTTGAATAAGAAATCTTCAAGTAAGGAGGGAAAACACAGTGCCTATTAAAAAGTATAAACCGACATCCCCGGCAAGACGGAACATGTCCGTGTCGACATTCGAAGAAATCACCACGAATCAGCCGGAGAAATCGCTCTTGGCGCCACTGAGCAAAACAGCTGGCCGTAACAACCAAGGTAAAATTACGGTTCGTCACCATGGCGGCGGACACAAACGTAAATACCGTATCATCGATTTCAAACGTAACAAAGACGGCATTCCAGGTCGCGTTGCTACAATCGAATACGATCCGAACCGTACTTCCAATATCGCTCTGATTCACTATGTTGATGGTGAGAAGCGTTATATCATCGCTCCAAAAGGTCTGAAAGTTGGAGATCAAGTTGTATCTGGAGCAGGTGCCGACATCAAAATCGGTAACGCACTTCCACTGGAAAACATTCCAGTTGGTACGGTTATCCACAACATTGAATTGAAGCCAGGCAAAGGCGGACAATTGGTTCGTGCTGCTGGTACAGAAGCACAGCTTCTCGGTAAAGAAGATAAGTACGTAACAGTTCGTCTTTCTTCCGGCGAAGTTCGTCGTATCCTGAAAGTTTGCCGTGCAACCATCGGATCTGTGGGTAACCAAGACCATGAGTTGATCAAAATCGGTAAAGCAGGCCGTAGCCGCTGGCTTGGACAACGTCCAGAAGTACGCGGTGTGGTCATGAACCCTAACGATCACCCTCACGGTGGTGGTGAAGGTCGCGCTCCAATCGGACGCAAATCGCCTATGTCTCCATGGGGTAAACCAACCCTTGGTTACAAGACACGTAAAAAAGGTAAAGCTTCTGACAAATATATCGTTCGCCGCCGCACGAAGTAATGCGCTTTTGTGCATAGCTTCGTGAACGGCCCGAAGGTAACGAGACAATTTGGTGAAGGGAGGATCTCAATATGAGTCGTAGTTTGAAAAAAGGACCTTTTATTGACGGATATCTGCTTAAGAAAGTAGAGGACATGAACAGCGCTAGCAAAAAAGCTGTGATTAAAACATGGTCCCGTCGTTCCACTATTTTCCCGCAATTCATCGGTCACACGTTCGGTGTATACGATGGCCGTAAGCACGTGCCAGTATACGTTACAGAGGACATGGTAGGACATAAGTTGGGTGAGTTCGCACCAACTCGTACTTACAAAGGTCACGAAGATGATAAGAAGACAAGAAGATAATTATTGAAGCTCTTTGTTTGAGAGGAGGTTAAACATATGGAAGCAAAAGCACATGCTAGATCGATTCGTATTGCTCCTCGTAAAGCTCAACTCGTTGTTGACTTGATTCGCGGCAAGCAAGTCGGCGAAGCGATCGCAATTCTGCGTCATACTCCGAAGGCTGCATCTCCGGTACTCGAGAAGCTGCTGAACTCGGCTATTGCGAATGCAGAGCATAACTATTCTTTGGACGTTAATAAATTGGTTGTTACCCAAGCTTATGTCAACCAAGGACCGACTATGAAACGTTTCCGCCCGCGTGCAATGGGACGTGCAAGCCGGATCAATAAACGCACCAGCCACATTACTTTGGTGGTAGCTGAAAAATAAGGAGGGAAAACGTGTGGGCCAAAAGGTAAATCCAGTAGGACTCCGTATCGGTATTATCCGTGATTGGGAATCCAAATGGTATGCAGGCAAAGATTTCGGTGATCTTTTGCTGGAAGACGTGAAAATCCGTGAATACCTGAAAAATAAATTGAAAGACTCCGCTGTATCCCGTATTGAAATCGAGAGAGCGGCTAATCGTGTGAACGTGACGATCCACACCGCGAAGCCAGGTATGGTTATCGGTAAAGGTGGATCCGAAGTAGAAGTACTGCGCGGTCAAGTAACTAAGATCGCTGGCGGGAAAAAAGTTCACATCAACATCTCTGAAATTAAGAACCCTGAGCTGGACGCAATTCTTGTTGCTGAGAGCATTGCACAACAACTGGAACGTCGTGTTTCTTTCCGTCGTGCATTGAAGCAAGCAATTCAAAGAACGATGCGTTCTGGAGCGAAAGGGATTAAGACTTCGGTCAGCGGACGTCTTGGCGGAGCCGAGATTGCTCGTACGGAAGGCTACAGTGAAGGAACTGTTCCACTTCATACGCTTCGTGCAGACATCGACTATGGTACAGCAGAAGCGCATACGACTTACGGCCGTATCGGCGTGAAAGTATGGATCTATCGTGGAGAGGTTCTTCCTACGGCTAAGAAACAAGCTGCTCAGGAAGGAGGCAACTAATCATGTTGGTACCAAAACGTGTAAAACACCGCAAACAACAGCGCGGCCATATGAGAGGTCAAGCTAAAGGCGGTACTGAAGTAACCTTCGGCGAATTCGGTTTGCAGGCTACAGAGCCAGGTTGGATCACCAACCGTCAAATCGAAGCTGCTCGTATCGCGATGACGCGTTACATTCGTCGTGGTGGTAAAGTATGGATTAAGATTTTCCCAGATAAGCCGATCACTCAAAAGCCTCTCGAAGTGCGGATGGGTAGCGGTAAAGGTAACGTTGAGAAATGGGTTGCCGTAGTTAAACCAGGCAAAATCATGTTTGAACTTGGAGGCGTGTCCGAGGAAATCGCCCGCGAAGCGATGCGTCTCGCCGCTCACAAGCTCCCTGTTAAAACGAAGTTTGTGAAACGAGAAGAAGTGGGTGGTGAAGCAAATGAAAGCTAATGAACTGCGTAACTTAACCACTGCAGAAATCGAGCAAAAAATCTCCGGATTTAAAGAGGAACTCTTTAATCTCCGTTTTCAATTGGCCACTGGCCAGCTTGATAACCCTACTCGGATCCGTGACGTTCGCAAAGAAATAGCTCGTGCTAAAACCGTTATCCGTGAAAGAGAACTTGGGATTAGTTAATGAAGCGGAACGCTCTGTTCTGTATTCAGGAAGGAGGCTAACAAATGAGCGAAGAACGCAATGCTCGTAAAGTGCAAATCGGTAAGGTTGTCAGCGATAAAATGGATAAAACCATCGTAGTTGCTGTTGAAACTTATAAGAAGCATGACTTGTATCACAAGCGCATTAAATACACGAAGAAATTTAAAGCGCATGATGAGAACAATGAAGCTCAAATCGGAGATACCGTTAGAATCATGGAAACTCGTCCACTATCCAAAGATAAGCGTTGGAGACTGGTAGAAGTGGTGGAAAAAGCGGTTATCATCTAAAGATATGAATCAGTTTCTGATGGAAGGAGGAAATTTCAATGATTCAACCATTTACACGTTTGGCTGTTGCTGACAACTCCGGTGCGAAGCAACTGATGTGTATCCGCGTATTGGGTGGTACTGGACGCCGTACAGCTCAAATCGGTGATTTGATCGTATGTTCCGTCAAACAAGCAACACCTGGTGGCGTTGTCAAAAAGGGTGATGTAGTAAGAGCGGTGGTCGTTCGTACGAAGCGTACGGTACGTCGTAAAGACGGGTCTTACATCTCCTTTGATGAGAATGCAGCAGTTGTTGTTAAAGAAGACAGAAGCCCGCGCGGAACTCGTATTTTCGGACCAGTTGCTCGCGAACTTCGCGAAAGAGACTACATGAAAATCGTTTCCTTGGCTCCGGAAGTAATCTAATAAACACCCCAAAAAGTGACGTAACTTTTCGGGAACCCGATAAATAGTTGAACTGGCTAGTCATAGGAGGTGTAACGAATGCCTAAAGTGAAAAAAGTTCTGGAATCCCATAACAATAAACTGCACGTGAAAAAAGATGATACAGTTATCGTCATCAGCGGTAAGGACAAAGGCAAAAAAGGCCGTGTCATCGCAGCGTACCCTCGTGAAAATCGCGTTTTGGTTGAAGGTGTGAACATGATTAAGAAACACCAAAAACCAAATCAAATGAACCCACAAGGCGGTATCATCGAGAAGGAAGCTCCGATCCATGTATCGAACGTTATGCACGTTGATCCGAAGAGCGGAAACGTAACCCGAATCGGTTACAAAGTACTGGACAACGGCAAAAAAGTTCGCGTAGCGAAAAAATCCGGAGAAGTTATCGATAAATAAGACGGTTAAGAAAGGAGGTCCTTGAATCATGGCAGCAAGAATGAAAGAGCGTTTTTTGAACGAAGTAACTCCTGCTCTGATGCAGAAGTTTAGCTATTCAACAGTAATGCAAGTTCCTAAAATCGAGAAGGTTGTAGTCAACATGGGTGTTGGCGACGCTGTAGCTAACTCGAAGGTACTTGATTCCGCTGTGAACGACATGCAGCTGATTGCTGGTCAAAAACCGGTTATCACCCGTGCGAAGAAATCCATCGCGGGCTTCAAACTGCGTGAGAACATGCCAATCGGTGTGAAGGTAACATTGCGCGGTGAGCTATGTACTACTTCCTCGATAAGCTGTTCAACGTTACACTTCCACGTGTACGTGACTTTCAAGGCGTGTCCACCAAAGCATTTGACGGACGCGGTAACTATACGCTCGGTCTGAAAGAGCAACTCATCTTCCCTGAGATCGAGTATGACAAAGTAGATAAAGTTCGCGGTATGGACATCGTTATCGTAACGACAGCTAAAACCGACGAAGAGTCCCGTGAATTGCTTGCTCAACTGGGTATGCCTTTCGCGAAATAAGATGGTTGTTCTTTTCTCCGAAACTATTTAGGAGGTGTCAGGCTAAGTGGCAAAAACTTCGATGAAAGTTAAACAACAACGTACACCGAAATTCAAAGTGCGGGCATATACCCGTTGTGAACGTTGTGGTCGCCCACATTCAGTACTGCAGAAGTTTAAAATTTGCAGAATTTGTTTCCGTGAATTAGCTTATAAAGGCCAGATTCCTGGCGTGAAAAAAGCAAGCTGGTAAGAAGTTTATAAACGGGAAGGAGGTTTATCCTACATGACTATGTCCGATCCAATTGCAGATATGCTAACTCGTATTCGTAACGCGAACACGGTTCGCCACGAAACGGTAGAAATGCCTGCTTCGACGATTAAGAAACAAATCGCTGACATTTTGAAGCGTGAAGGTTTCATCCGTGATGCGGAGTTTGTGGAAGATAATAAACAAGGGATCATTCGTGTATTCCTGAAGTATGGTTCCAACAACGAGCGCGTAATCACAGGTCTCAAAAGAATCAGCAAACCAGGTCTTCGCGTTTACACGAAGAGCAACGAAGTACCACGTGTACTCGGTGGTTTGGGTATCGCGATCATCTCCACGTCTAAGGGAGTTATGACCGACAAAGAAGCTCGTCAATCCAAAGCTGGCGGAGAAGTTCTCTGCTACGTATGGTAATTAACGTCACAAGATAGGAGGTGTAATGAATGTCCCGTATTGGTCGTAAACCAATTGCAATTCCAAGCGGTGTGGAAGTCACACTGGATAACACTGTAATCACTGTTAAAGGACCTAAAGGCACCTTGACTCGTGAACTGCATAAAGAAATGCAAGTTACAGTAGAAAACAATGAAATCACGGTTGTTCGTCCTTCCGACAACAAAACACATCGTTCTCTTCACGGCACGACCCGCAGCGTTGTCTCGAATATGGTCAGCGGTGTAACTGAAGGATTCTCGAAAAACCTTGAGTTGGTCGGTGTTGGATACCGTGCAAGCAAATCCGGAGATAAAATCGTTCTGAACGTGGGCTACTCCCACCCAGTTGAAATTACACCGGAAGCAGGCATCGAGTTCGATGTTCCAGCTAATACAAAGATCACTGTTCGCGGTATCGATAAAGAGCGCGTAGGTGCATACGCTGCTAAGATCCGTTCCGTACGTGAGCCTGAGCCTTACAAAGGTAAAGGGATTAAATACGAAGGTGAACGCATTATCCGTAAGGAAGGTAAAGCTGGTAAGAAGAAGTAAGGTTAGCTAACCGGGGATAACCTGGTGGGTAACACATCTCTTTTTCCATACTTACCCTGTGCGTCTAAAAGTGAAGCTCTTAAGGCATAACTGAAGGGAGGAAACAGTAGCATGATCACGAAACAAGACAAGAACAAAGCTCGCCTGAAAAGACACTTGCGTGTTCGTAAGAAAATTCAGGGTACAGCAGAACGCCCACGTCTGAACGTGTTCCGTTCTTCCAAGCACATTTACGCTCAACTGATTGATGACGTAGCTGGCGTAACTTTGGCATCGGCTTCCACGCTGGACAAAGAGTTGGTTAGCGACATCACGAACGGCGGCAGCGTTGAATCCGCTCGTAAAGTCGGCGAACTCGTTGCTAAACGTGCTGCAGACAAAGGTTATAAATCGATCGTATTCGATCGTGGTGGATATTTGTATCATGGACGTATTCAAGCTCTGGCAGAGGCAGCTCGCGAAGCAGGCCTTGAATTCTAAGATATTTTCAAAAGGAGGTAAACGACTTGCGTGTAGATCCTAACACTTTAGAACTGACTGAAAGAGTAGTAAATATCAACCGCGTGGCTAAGGTAGTAAAAGGCGGACGCGTTTTAGCTTTAGTGCACTGGTAGTTGTCGGTGATGGAAAAGGCTACGTTGGAGCAGGTATCGGTAAAGCAGGCGAAGTACCAGACGCGATCCGCAAAGGTATTGAAGATGCTAAGAAAAACCTGATTCACGTTCCACTCGTTGGAACGACTATTCCTCACCTTGTACAAGGTCACTTCGGAGCAGGCAAAGTATTATTGAAGCCAGCATCTGAAGGTACCGGAGTTATCGCTGGCGGTCCGGTTCGTGCAGTACTCGAACTGGCTGGCGTAGGCGACATTTTGACAAAATCTCTAGGTTCTTCGAACTCCATGAACATGGTCAATGCGACTTTGGAAGGGTTATCCCGCCTGAAGCGTGCTGAAGATGTTGCCAAGCTTCGCGGCAAATCCGTCGAAGAGCTGTTGGGTTAAGGAGGGAATCTCATGGCTAAACTTGAAATCACCCTCGTACGCAGCGTGATTGGTCGTCCAGAGGATCAGCGTGCAACCGTGAAAACACTCGGACTTCGTAAAATCAACCATTCCGTGGTACAAAGCGACAACGCTGCAATTCGCGGAATGATCAAGAAAGTAAATCACCTGGTTTCTGTTAAAGAAATCGAAGGTTAATCCCGGGCCATTTATTCCCGGACATATTAAGGAGGTGCAACGAACGATGAAGTTACATGAGCTGAGCCCAGCACCTGGATCCCGCAAAGAGCGCAAGCGCGTTGGACGCGGTACAAGTAGCGGTACGGGTAAAACTTCGGGTCGCGGTCACAAAGGACAAAACTCTCGTTCCGGCGGTGGTGTACGTCCAGGTTTCGAAGGTGGACAGAACCCATTGTATCGTCGTCTTCCGAAGCGCGGTTTCGTAAACCCAACTCGGAAAGAGTACGCGATTGTGAACATCGAAGAACTTAACAGCTTTGCAGCAGGTACTGAAGTGACTCCAGAAGTTTTGGTTGAGAGCGGTATTGTCAACAATACGAAAAGCGGAATCAAAATTCTTGGCAACGGTGAGGTTACCGTTTCTTTGACTGTAAAAGCTAATAAGTTTTCTCAATCTGCGGTAGAGAAGATCGAGGCTGCCGGCGGTAAAACCGAGGTGATCTAATGTTTAAGACCCTGAAAAATATATGGCGTGTCGAGGAGCTCCGTACACGGATTGCATTCACCTTGTTCGTTTTGATCATTTTCCGTATCGGCTCATTTGTACCGGTTCCCGGTGTCAACAAAGATGTCTTTACACAGACGAATCAGGCAGGTAATGAATTGTTTGGTCTCCTTAACACGTTCTCGGGAGGCGCACTATCGCAGTTCTCGATTTTCGCTCTTTCGATATTTCCATATATTACTGCGTCCATTATCGTGCAGTTGTTATCAATGGACGTCATTCCAAAGTTTTCGGAATGGAACAAACAAGGGGAACACGGGAAAAAGCAGTTGGCTCAAGTTACGCGTTACGGCACGATAATCTTGGCTATTATCCAGGCTTTCGCTATGTCCATTGGTTTTAACCGTATGTACGGCATGGATATGGTGCCTGGAGCAACTTCTATTGATTTTATTGTTATCGCGATCGTACTTACCGCAGGTACAGCGTTCTTGATGTGGCTCGGTGAGCAGATTACGGAACGTGGAATCGGTAACGGTATTTCGATCATTATCTTTGCAGGTATCGCGGCTGGTATTCCGATGCACATCCGTACAATGGTGGAATCCAACTTCATCGTGGACGGTCAAACGTTCATGAATATCCTGAAGTTCGTGATCATTGTCTTGGTCTTGATTCTGATCATAACGGGCGTTGTCTTCATTCAGCAAGGTATCCGTAAGATTCCGGTTCAATACGCGAAGCGTGTTGTCGGTAACAAAATGTACGGCGGACAGAACACACACATTCCACTGAAGATTAACGGAGCAGGCGTTATTCCGGTCATCTTTGCAATGTCGCTTCTCCAGTTCCCGGTTATTCTGGCGAGCTTCTGGGCACATCTGCCTTGGGCACAATGGATTGACCGAAACCTGGCCTACGATAGCCCGCTTGGAATGGTCCTGTATGTTCTGATGATCATTGGTTTCACATTCTTCTACACCTTTGTGCAGATGAATCCAAACCAAATGGCTGATAACATGAAGAAGAACGGCGGCTATGTACCAGGTATTCGTCCTGGTAAAGCTACTGAGAAGTATCTGACTCGGGTTATGACTCGTCTGACCATGACAGGAGCATTGTTCCTGGCTGCGATCTCTGTGCTTCCGGTGTTCTTAGGAGCACTAGCAGGTCTTCCGCGTACGGTTCAAATTGGTGGTACATCCCTCTTGATCGTTGTCGGTGTTGCACTGGATACGATGAAGCAGATCGAAAGCCAATTGATCAAACGTCATTACAAAGGTTTCATCAATAAATAGGCGATAGGTTCCGGCGAGTGGTCTATATTGCTTCCCGGCGCCTATTGTGTTGTTCTTGCTACTAGAGCAAGGGGAGGGAGTGATGTAAGGTGAACATCTTATTCATGGGTCCTCCTGGGGCAGGAAAAGGAACACAAGCAGAGAACATTGTCAATGCATTCGGCATTCCTCATATCTCAACAGGCGATGCATTTCGCCTCGCGATCAAACAAGGAACTCCTATCGGGATTAAAGCTAAAGAATACATGGACCAAGGTCTGCTGGTACCAGATGACGTAACGATCGGTATTGTGGAAGAGCGTCTGCAGCAGTCCGATTGCGAAAAAGGTTTCTTATTGGACGGTTTTCCAAGAACCCTTTCGCAAGCGGAAGCGCTGGACAACATCCTCGGCCGTATGAATACGGGTCTGCATCACGTCATCAACCTGAAAGTGGATCGGGATAAGCTTCTGGCTCGCCTTACAGGTCGCCGGATTTGCAAAAACTGCGGGTCGACTTATCATGTGATCTTTAATCCTCCAAAACAGGAAGGCATTTGTGATAAATGCGGCGGCGAACTGTATCAACGCTCCGATGATAATGAAGAGAGCGTCGGCATTCGCCTAGACGAATATATCAACAAAACAGCACCACTCCTCACGTTTTATGAGAACAAAGGTCTTTTGCGTCAAATCGATGGTGATCAGGAAATTGACGTGGTTTCTGAACAAATTACGTCAATACTGCGAGGTTAAGCCTAATGATCATTTGTAAATCCGAAACGGAACTGAGCTTGATGAGAGAGGCGGGAAGAATTGTGGCAGAATGCCATAAGCTTCTCGCAGCCTACGTTCAACCGGGCATTACGACTGGAGAACTCGATGCTATGGCCGATAAGTTCATTCGCAGCCAAGGCGCAGTGGCATCTTTCAAAGGCTACAACGGATTTCCTTCCAGCATTTGCGCATCAGTCAACGAAGAATTGGTGCATGGATTTCCAGGCAAACGCAAATTAATCGAAGGCGATATCGTTACGTTTGATATTGGCGCCCAGTATGAAGGGTACCACGGGGATTCGGCTTGGACCTACGCCGTAGGAGAAATATCCGAAGATGCCCAGCGCTTGCTGGATGTAACCGAGGGCTCGCTCTATGCTGGACTTGAGTTAATCAAACCAGATATTCGCTTGTTTACAATCTCTCATGCCATACAGCGTCATATTGAGGATGCAGGCTTCTCTGTCGTCCGGGAGTACGTTGGTCATGGTGTGGGTACTGAGCTGCATGAAGATCCGCAAATTCCGAACTATGGCATACCTGACCGCGGACCGAGACTCAAACCGGGCATGGTGCTCGCGATTGAGCCAATGGTGAACGCAGGTAAACGGCATGTCAAGACGCTGGAAGACAATTGGACGGTTGTGACGGTAGACGGCTCGTTATGTGCCCATTTTGAGCACACTGTAGCGGTTACGCCGGAAGGCATGGAAATCTTGACGAAGCTCCCGGAATAGGTGATAAACTTGAATAAAGAGATCGCATTTCAGGTAGGCCAGATTGTTAAGATACTGAAAGGCAGAGATGCCGGACAGTATGCCGTTGTCGTATCAATTGAAGATAGCCGGTTCGTACGGATCGCGGATGGGGACAAACGCAAGTTTGACGGAGCTAAGAAGAAGAACGTTCTTCATCTGGAGCCTCAATCCATGATCAGCAGTGAAGTGGTAAACAGTTTGCAAGAAAGCGGTCGGGTAACCAACGGCAAGCTGCGGTTCGCAGTAAGTCGGATTGTTCCCGATAAATCCAAGGCAGATCAGAAAGGAGACTAACTGTGGCTAAAGAAGATGTCATTGAAGTCGAAGGTACGGTCATAGAGCCGTTGCCGAATGCTACCTTTAAAGTCGAGCTGGAGAATGGTCATCAAATTCTCGCTCATGTTTCCGGAAAGTTGCGGATGCACTTTATCCGTATCCTTACAGGAGATAAAGTGGTTGTTCAACTCTCGCCGTATGATTTAACCAAAGGTCGTATCACGTACCGTAAATAGATTTAGGGTTCCCCCGGGGAATCAAGGAAAGCTGCGAAGCGGTTTTACTGACGTAAAACTCAGCAGCGGTTATAAACTACTTTAGTTTCGAAGCTGGTTTTACAATGTAAAACTACGAGGAGGTAATTAGCATGAAGGTAAGACCTTCTGTAAAGCCTATTTGCGAGAAATGCAAAGTCATTCGCCGCAAAGGGAACGTAATGGTTATCTGTGAAAATCCGAAACACAAACAAAAACAAGGTTAAAGAAGGGGGTGTAGCGTAAAATGGCTCGTATAGCTGGTGTGGATTTACCACGTGACAAACGCGTTGAGATCGCCTTGACTTACATTTTCGGAATCGGTAAAACGACTTCCCAGAAAGTATTGAAAGAAACTGGCATCAACTCGGACACTCGTGTTCGTGATTTGACAGAAGATGAAGTCAGCAAATTGCGCGAAACGATCGATGGTATGGTTAAGGTTGAAGGTGACCTGCGTCGTGAAATTTCCTTGAATATTAAACGTCTTACGGAGATTGGCTGCTACCGCGGTATTCGTCACCGTCGTGGATTGCCGGTTCGTGGACAACGTACAAAAACCAATGCTCGTACACGCAAAGGTCCTCGTCGTACCGTAGCGAACAAGAAGAAATAAGAAAGGGGGATAAAAGACAATGGCTAAACCAAAAAAAGTCGTACGTACTAAACGTCGTGACCGCAAAAATATTGAAAGTGGCGTAGCTCATATCCGCTCCACATTCAACAATACCATCGTAACGATTACGGATCCTCACGGAAACGCGATTTCTTGGGCAAGCTCCGGCGGCCTTGGATTCAAAGGCTCCCGTAAGTCGACCCCGTTCGCTGCGCAAATGGCTGCTGAAACAGCTGCCAAAGCGGCTATGGAGCATGGTATGAAAGCGGTGGAAGTCATGGTTAAAGGTCCTGGTGCTGGTCGTGAAGCAGCTATTCGTTCCCTGCAAGCTGCAGGTCTCGAAGTAAACCTGATCAAAGACGTTACACCAATTCCACATAACGGATGCCGCCCACCAAAACGTCGTCGCGTATAATGAAGTCATCCTGTTAATGTGGTATAAATCCGTTGCAATCTGCTAATAATGGTTGTTTAGGCATACTACTACATGGATTACTGGATAAGATGACAGTTTCATATAGGAGCGACGTTTGAAGGAGGGGTACTTGCGTGATTGAAATCGAAAAGCCGAAAATTGAGACCGTTGATGTCAATGAAGAAGGAACCTATGGGAAATTCGTAGTTGAGCCTCTGGAGAGAGGATATGGCACGACGCTGGGGAACTCGCTTCGCCGCATCCTGCTGTCCTCACTCCCGGGTGCTGCAGTTACATCGGTTCAAATCGATGGTGTACTGCATGAATTCTCCACGATTCCGGGTGTCATGGAAGACGTGACCGAAGTCATCCTGAACCTAAAAGCTTTGTCTCTGAAAATTCATTCCGATGAAGAGAAAGTGTTCGAGATTGATGCGGAAGGTGAAGGGGTTGTTACTGCTGGTGACATCCGTGCCGATAGTGATGTGGAGATTCTGAATCCAGATCTTCATATTGCAACGCTCGGCCCTGGAGCTAGACTTCATATGCGTATTTTTGCGAGTCGCGGTCGTGGCTATGTCCAGGCGGATCGGAACAAACGCGATGACCAGCCTATCGGCGTCATTCCCGTCGATTCGATCTATACTCCCATTAGCCGTGTGAACTACGGCGTGGAAAATACGCGTGTTGGTCAAGTAACTAACTACGATAAGCTGACGCTTGAAATCTGGACAGATGGCAGCATCCGTCCGGAAGAAGCGGTTAGCCTCGGCGCGAAAATCCTGACGGAGCATCTGTTCCTCTTCGTAGGTTTGACCGACGAAGCGAAAGATGCTGAGATCATGGTCGAGAAAGAAGAAGACAAGAAAGAAAAAGTGCTTGAAATGACGATCGAAGAGTTGGATCTTTCCGTTCGTTCCTACAACTGCTTGAAACGTGCTGGTATCAATACGGTACAAGAGCTGACAACGAAAACCGAAGAGGATATGATGAAGGTCCGGAACCTCGGACGCAAATCCTTGGAGGAAGTTCAAGAGAAGCTCGAAGAGTTGGGTCTGGGACTTCGTACGGAAGAATAGCTTCAAGATCGGCTTAGCTTAGCAAAGGAGGGAAAACACATGGCATACCAAAAGTTGGGCCGCGATTCCAGTGCGCGTAAAGCGTTGTTCCGTGACCTGGTAACCGACCTGTTCTTATATGAGCGCATTCAAACGACAGAAGCCAAAGCGAAAGAAGTTCGTTCTATCGCTGAGAAGCTGATCACAAAAGCAAAAAAAGGTGATCTGCATGCTCGTCGTCAAGTTGCTGCATTCGTACGTCGCGAGACTGTAGATGGCGAACAAGACGCTATTCAAAAATTGTTCTCCGACATTGCTCCACGCTACTCCGAGCGTCCAGGCGGATACACTCGTATCCTCAAGCTGGGTCCTCGTCGTGGTGATGCAGCTCCAATGGTTTACTTGGAACTGGTGGATCGCGCGTAATTTCGATTCATTCTATTGAAGTGACTGTAGTTATGTATGCCCGGCTACACCAAGGATTATTCCTGTAGCCATGAACGGGAAGTGGTGCGAGATTCAGTCGATCATTTGCTTCGACTCATCTCGTCTACTCCATGGGCAATGATAACGGGGACCTTCTAGTCATGCGGCTGACTCGAAGGGTTATAGCCTGCCATGACGAAAAGGAGCTCCTATGGGGCTCTTTTTTTGATGAATGAAATCACCCAGGAGGATAGCATGCGTAATCTTCTGATGAAGGTCAGCTACGACGGAACCGATTATAACGGCTTTCAGACACAGCCAGGCGGCCACACGATACAGGATTATCTGGAGGAAGCGATTCGTCGTTTATCCGGTGAAGAACTAAAGATTACAGCTTCGGGCCGGACGGATGCCGGTGTGCATGCCCGGATGCAGATCTTTAATTTCTATACGGCTTCTCCAATACCTTTACAGCGTTGGTGCATGGCTTTAAATACATGGTTGCCGCCTGATATCGTCGTCTCGGATGTGATGGAGGTACCGATGGAGTTCCATTCCCGCCACGCAGCCAAACGCAAGACCTATCGTTATACGATTAATGCGAATCAATTTCCTGATTTATTTAATCGGAGATACCAGTTTCATCATCATGGCAAGCTGGATATTCCAGCGATGGAGCAGGGGCTTTCGCATCTAATCGGAACGCATGATTACACATCGTTCGCATCTCGCAAATCAACCAAAACTTCACACGTGCGTACGATATTTGAGGCGAGGATGGAGACCGATACCTCGATGTGTCGCCCCAATCCGAGGGATCAAGGAATCGTGCATACGTACTTAACGGGAAACGGGTTCCTTCAGCATATGGTTCGCATTATTATGGGGACGTTGCTGGAGGTGGGAGAAGGCAAGCGGCATCCGGATCAGATGAAGATGATACTGGAGGCTAAGAATCGAGCAGCAGCTGGTCCTACAGCGATGAGTACCGGGCTAATGTTATGGGATTTGGAATATGATATCGACGGAAATACGCAACCCGATCTTGTCTAATACGTAAAAGGTATCAAAATAAGAGGAGGATCAAATCTGATGAATTGTCCAGTATGTGATAATGTTCGTATGCGTGAAGTAGAGAAAGACGGTGTTCTCATTGATGTATGCCCAAGCTGTAAGGGAGTTTGGCTGGACCGGGGAGAGCTGGAAAAGCTAATGACCGAGGTAAGGGAAGCACGTCCTGCTTTTAACGAGTGGTACGATCGGCATGAGGATGATCGCCGGAGCGATCGCAGCGACAGATCCTATGACAGAGATTCAGATTATGACCGAAGACATCCCGACCATGGCAAAGGCTATCACAAAAAGAAAAAGAAGTCCGTTCTGGATGTGTTTGGTGACTTGTTCGACTGATAAACCAACCGAAGCAGATAGTCTAAAAAACACTTGCGAAAGTGGGCTCAATCCTGTATTATATAAGTTGTGTTTTCTTAACGGCTCTCCCACAGCCCCGGTTAAGAAAATGCCAAAAACCAACATAGCAACACCATGACAATGCTTTACACATGAACGAAGATAAATGATGAAAATTAATGATGATTTTCGGACGAATACAAGGAGGAACTATACATGCGTACCACCTATATGGCGAAGCCAAATGAAGTTGAGCGCAAATGGTACATCGTTGATGCCGAAGGCAAGACGCTTGGCCGTTTGGCAAGTGAAGTTGCGGCTCTGATCCGCGGCAAACATAAGCCTCAATTTACTCCACATGTTGACACAGGGGATTTCGTGGTTGTTATCAATTCCGAGAAGATCCACCTCACTGGCAAAAAGTTGGAGAACAAAAACTACTACCGTCACTCCCTGCACCCAGGTGGATTGAAGGTAACTTCAGCTCAAGATCTGCTTGCTAAATTTCCAGAGCGTGTAATCGAAAGTGCAGTTCACGGCATGCTTCCTAAAACTCGCATGGGCGAGAAAATGAAGCTGAGATTGAAAGCATATGCAGGCACAGCGCATCCACATGAAGCACAAAAACCAGAAGTTTACGAACTTCGCGGTTAATTAAAAAGGAGGACAGTTTCATGGCACAAGTACAATACTATGGGACAGGTCGTCGTAAGCACTCGGTAGCACGTGTACGCCTCGTACCGGGTGAAGGACGCATTGTCATCAATAAACGTGATATTAATGAATACTTCGGTTTGGAAACACTCAAACTGATCGTAAAACAACCTTTGAATCTGACAGAAACGCTGGGCAGCTATGACGTACTCGTTATCGCTCACGGCGGCGGCATTTCCGGTCAAGCCGGCGCAATCCGTCACGGTATCTCCCGTGCCCTGCTGAAAGCAGATCCAGAGCTTCGCGGTTCTCTGAAAAGAGCTGGATTCCTGACTCGTGACCCTCGTATGAAAGAGCGTAAGAAATACGGTCTTAAAGCGGCTCGTCGCGCACCTCAGTTCTCCAAACGTTAATATTGTATCTACGAAGTCCTTGGCCCATGGGTCAAGGACTTTTTTATTACTGCATGCCCGCTTTCTAGTGATGGATAATCACGGTGAAGGCGGGCTTTTGAATGTGGTTATAGGGTATAAAGATGCAGCCACAAATTTACACGAAAGAATGTTTTGAAATACCCTTGACTATATATGTAAATGGAGATATATTAAATATTGCATTTACTTAAGTGGTTAATTAATTATCAATTAATTATTAATCAGATAATCGATTTTAGTGAAAGATAAGGGGGATATGATTGGATCATAATGAGGAAATTTTTCAAGTATCATCTATGTTCCGGGCTCTGCTCAAGAACATTTCGCAAGAGTGGAACAAATCGAGTGCGGGGAAGTATAATCTAAGCTTTCCACAATTTCAAGTGCTGTATGTGTTGAAAATGCGCGGGCCGATGAAGGTATCCGAGATTGCCGAGAAGTTGACGCTGACACCACCGGCTATTACCGGGCTGACAGATAAGCTGGTCGCAGAAGGATATGTACAGAAGGAACGGGCAGAGGATGATCGAAGAGTTGTGAACATCACGATCCTGGAGCCAGGACTTGAGATGTTAATGAAGGTGAAGAAAGATCAGAAAGAAATGATTGAAAGTTTTTTTAATATTCTGTCTGAAGAGGACATTCAGCATTTGAGACGCATCTTCACTTTGATGCTATCGAATATAGATAAATAACATAAGGGGTAGAGGTGGAACAAAGCGCATGGAGCATTTATCGCAAAAACGCAAGTTAACCATTATGGTTGCGATTATGGCTGCAATGTTTTTCGCAGCCATAAACCAGACGATTACAAGTACGGCTATGCCGCGAATCATCGCCATACTGGATGGAATGGATTATTATACATGGACGATTAACATTTACTTATTAACATCAACAATTGCCACGATTCTTGTAGGTAAGCTGTCTGACATGTTTGGACGGAAGCCCTTTATATTAGTCGGTATATTATTTTTTATGTTGGGTGCTTTTTTAACAGGTACATCTAACGACGTTTATCAATTTATTATTTACCGTGGTATTCAGGGCATTGGAGCAGGTATTATTCAATCAACAGCTTTTATGTCGGTTGGTGACCTCTTCTCCCCGCGCGAACGGGGCAAGTGGATGGGCCTCATGACTGCTGTCTTTGGTTTCTCCAGTGTGCTCGGGCCGACGCTCGGCGGATACTTGGTTGATAACATTGAATGGCGCTGGTTGTTCTGGATCTTCCTGCCGCTGGGTGTGGTAGCCTTTATCATGATTATGACGCTGTTCCCGAAAGTCGAACGCAAGCCTGGGCAATCGATTGACTATCTGGGCTCGCTGCTATTAACCATAGCGATCGTGCCGATGCTGCTGGCCTTCTCTTGGGCAGGTACGGAATACCCTTGGGATTCTGTCGAGATTATAGGGCTTTTGGCTGCTTCTATTGTGGCCGCGATTATCTTTGTATTTGTTGAGATGAAAGCGAAGGAACCGATTCTTCCCATGAGTCTGTTCCGCAACAGCATTGTAACGGTATCCAATCTGATTGGCTTTATCATGAACTTCGGTTTAATGGGAGCTATGATCTATATTTCCTTCTATGTGCAAGGGGTTCTTGGAATTTCGCCGACCTATGCGGGATACGTCACCATTCCGATGTCCGTCTTTATGATGGGGATGAGTGCAGTGGCAGGTCAGTTGATTGCCAAGACGGGGAAATATAAACGCTATGCATTAATCGGTGTACCTATTATGATACTGGGTATGGGCATTATGGTCATCATGGATAACATTTGGCTTACTGTGCTCAGTACGATCATATTTGGTATCGGTCTGGGCCTCGGTATGCCGGTGTTCTCACTCGCTACGCAAAATGCGGTGTCACACAAGGAGCTTGGTGTGGCGACAGCATCTTCCCAACTGTTCCGTAATCTTGGGGGGACAATCGGTATCGCTGTCATGGGAACCGTCATGGCCAATAATCTCACGAAAAACTTGAAATCAGCCATGGAATCTTCCAGCGCGCCTGATCTAAGTTCATTGGATCCGCAGCTGGCGGAGAAACTGGTGTCCTTTGCAAATCCACAGACGCTCATGAACAAGCCGCTGATCGAACAGACAGAAGCAAGTCTGCCCGCTGATGTGCAGCCGCTATTCATGCAGATGATTGACAGCATACGAGATGCGCTGGGTAACACCTTGTCGATGGTGTTTCTGACGGGGATGATCGTTCTTGTTGCAGCACTTATCTTGGTGTTCTTCCTCAAGGAAATTCCGCTTCGTACATCCAACCAAACTCCGGCCCAATCGGAGGGGAGCGATGAAGGTGGTGAGAAAGGCAAATCTCAGCCTGGAGACCCTTCAGTGGCTACGGATTAATTACCTGAATGTTTATCCTAATGTTCGATATACGTGCTAATCGAAAACCCTTTTCTGCTTTTGTAGAAAAGGGTTTTTGTTATGTGAAGGAGGCTATTTGATGGTTGACATTTATTAGGAATGTTTTATACTGTATTTAATTCATATTATTTCAGTAGGAATTTCAGGGATAAGACGGGGGAGGGAATTATTTCATGAATTTATTGGAGAAAGAAGATCTAATTAGAGACAAAGTGGATGAATTGGAAACCGCTTCAGCAGAAGAGATCATTGCTTTTGCAATTGACACGTTTCCCAATATCACATTCGCATGCAGCTTCGGTGCAGAAGATGTGGTTTTAGTTGATATGGTTCAGAAGATTAGTCCATCGACCGATATTTTTTATTTGGACACGGATTTTCACTTTAGAGAGACGTATGAGACACGCGATCGCATGGAAGAGCATTATGGTTTATCATTCGTACGGGTATCTCCGCTGCTAACACCGGAAGAACAAGCAGCACAGCATGGGGACTCCTTGTGGAGCGTCGCTCCGAATGAGTGTTGTAACATCCGTAAAGTTGAACCCTTGACCCGTATCTTATCCCAATATGACGCTTGGATCACGGGGATTCGGAGAGACCAAGCACCGACAAGAGCTAACTCGAAAAAGATTGAGTACGATACGAAATTCGGTCTTGTTAAGTTCAATCCGATTGCAGGTTGGACTACGGACGATGTATGGAACTATATACGTGAGAACGACATTATCTACAACCCGCTACATGATCAGAACTATCCGAGCATTGGCTGCGAGTACTGTACGAGACAAGTAATGCCTGGAGAAGATCCACGCGCAGGACGCTGGTCAGGGCATGAGAAGACGGAATGTGGTCTGCATAAGTAACCGAAGTGTCCATAGTTCATTCATATCAGCATATATTAGGAGGAATCATACATGACTGCCATCCTGCCTCATGGAGCTCGCTTGTACAGCGGATAGCCCAAGGTGAAGAGCGCGATACATTATTAGAACGCGCAAATGAACTTCCCAAGATACCGGTCAATACGTGGGCCGTTTCCGATTTGGATTTGATTGGTGTGGGGGCCTTCTCTCCGCTTCAGGGTTTCATGAACGAGAACGATTACCGTTCGGTCATTTCATCCATGCGTTTATCCAACGGTACGGTATGGAGCATTCCGATCACGCTGTCTGTCCAGGACGACACAGCCAACCGGATTGCGATTGGCGAACAAGCCGCGCTCGTAGGTGAAGAGGACGGTGTCGTTTACGCCATCATTGATATCGAGAGCATATATCAGGTGGATCAGTCGAATGAGGCGGTTCATGTGTTTAAAACTGCCGATCCGGAGCACCCTGGCGTCAAGAAGCTGTTCGAACGTCCGTCCACCTATGTAGGGGGGCCGATCCAAGTGCTGAATCGACCACGACCTGAGCGCTTTGGCGAATTTTATTTTGACCCTCTCAAGACACGTGAACAGTTTAAGGCGAACGGCTGGAAGACCGTGGTCGGATTTCAGACTCGTAATCCGGTTCACCGTGCGCATGAATACATCCAGAAGAGTGCGATGGAGATTGTAGATGCACTCTTCCTTAATCCGTTGGTAGGTGAGACAAAGTCTGATGACGTGCCAGCCAATGTTCGGATGAAAAGTTATCTAACCTTGCTGGATAATTATTATCCTGAAGACCGTACCTTCCTGGGGGTATTTCCGGCCGCCATGCGCTATGCTGGACCTAGAGAAGCTATTTTTCATGCTATCGTTCGCAAAAATTACGGTTGTACCCACTTTATCGTGGGTCGAGATCATGCAGGTGTTGGCGATTATTACGGCACGTATGAAGCACAGGAGATATTCGCGAATTTCACACCTGAGGAACTGGACATTACTCCGCTGTTCTTTGAGCATAGCTTTTTCTGTACGACGTGCGGAAATATGGCTTCAAGCAAAACCTGTCCGCATCCTAAAGAGAATCATCTCACCCTATCAGGCACGAAAGTACGTGGTCTGCTGAGAGAGGGGATTTGCCCGCCTCCGGAATTTACGCGCCCGGAAGTTGCCCAGGTATTGATCGAGGGCATGAAAGAGCAGGTCACGGTATAACCAAGTCATAATCCGCCACCTTGTCCCATATGATGGAGTAGTACAACTCATGGGACGAGGTGGTTTTGTTATGTCCAGGCGGAGATCAGGCGAAGTATCGGTGTGGATATCGTGGAGAAGAATCAAGCAAACCATGCTGGGTATTGCACTACTGGCGTTGTTCATTATCGTGGTGACGTATGAAATTCCCTCTGCCAAGACATCGAATTCCTGGAGCCTGCCACTGGCTGGCAAGGTCATCGCTCTAGATGCTGGTCACGGAGGTCCAGACGGGGGGGCGGTCAGCCGTCAAGGCGTGATTGAGAAGAACGTCAATCTGGCCATTACGTTGTACCTGCGCGATTACCTTCAGCAAGCCGGAGCGACGGTAATCCTGACAAGGGAAGGGGATTACGATCTGGCCGCCGAAGGTACGAAGGGATATTCGAAGCGGAAGCGCGAGGACCTGAAGCAGCGTGTAAGGAAGATAGAGGAGAGTCAGGCAGAACTTTTTATTAGCGTACATCTCAATAGCATACCTTCCAATCGATGGAGGGGAGCACAGACCTTTTACCCGCCTAACAATGAGGAAAGTAAGAAGATCGCGGAATTCATCCAGACTGAAATCAGGCATAACCTGGAGAACACTCAACGTTTGGCCAAAACGGACGACACTATTTATCTGCTGCGCTCTTTGCGTATGCCATCTGCTCTGGTGGAGGTCGGGTTCCTCTCACACCCTCAAGAATCGGAATTGCTGCGTGATGAGAAATATCAGCGGAAGGTAGCTGCCTCAATCTATAATGGCATCCTGCGCTATACGTCGGGGGAGACGATAGACGAGTCGTCACAAGCGGCCCAGTAATGGTATAATAGAGAAGATATTGTGAACAATGTCTATCCTATTACATAGAGCAGAGGTGCTTATCATATGCTGACCAGAGAACAGATACAGGAAATACTCCAGCCTTTACGCGATCCCGATACAGGTAAGAGCTTGATGGAGCTTCAGCGTATTCGAGACATTGTCGTGAAGGAAAATACGGTTAGGCTGTCGGTCATATACAGTAGTGAAGAAATACGAGCTACCCTGGAGGCACAAATCAAAGAATTGTTAGAAGCCATGGGCGCAACAGAAATTTACATTCGCATGAAGCCGCTGGATACAGGCTCTGCTGGGACCTCACAGCAGGAAGAGCCAAGCGATCGCGATAAACTGACTAAAGGGCATGCCGCCGGCATGGAAGGCAATTCTCTCTTAAGCGAGCAGTCCGGGGTGCATTTTATTGCGATTGCCAGCGGTAAAGGCGGGGTGGGTAAATCCACAGTGACCGTGAATTTAGCTGCTGCCCTGGCTCGTCAAGGCAAGAGAGTCGGCTTGATTGATGCTGATATATACGGGTTCAGCGTTCCAGATATGATGGGAATGGAAGAGGGGCCTACCGTCACGGAGGATGGCGTCATTCATCCTGTTGAACGTTTTGGCGTAAAAGTGATGTCCATGGGCTTCTTCATTCGAGAGAATAGTCCGGTAATCTGGCGTGGACCGATGCTTGGCAAAATGCTGCGTCAATTTTTCAGTGATGTCGCTTGGGGCGAACTCGATTATATGCTTCTTGATCTTCCGCCTGGAACAGGGGATGTAGCGCTTGACGTGCATCAGATGATCCCGCAGAGCAAAGAGATTATCGTCACCACGCCGCATGCAACGGCTGCATTCGTTGCAGCCAGAGCAGGTGCCATGGCACTGCAGACGGAGCACGAGATTCTTGGCGTCGTGGAGAACATGGCGTATTATGCATGTTCCCATTGCGGTGAGAAAGACTATGTGTTTGGTCGTGGGGGCGGCGGGAAGCTTGCAGAAACCCTGCACACGGAATTACTCGCACAGCTTCCGCTTGGAGGACCCGACAATCATCCGTCAGAGCCGGATTTTTCACCGTCTGTTTATAAGCCGGGAACCGAGAGTGGAGCGATTTACGATGCGATTGCGTTGAGAATAACCGATAAACTTGAATCCTAGTAGAAGTTAGTAAACAAGCTCCCGCTTCAGCGGGAGCTTGTTTTGTGTATAAATGTTCTATTCTCCGCCGCTATCGCTGCCTTCACCGCTGCCATCGCCGCTCTGGTCTTTGTTTTGTTCTCCGTCTCCCTCGCCATTTCCGCCTTGTTCTTTTTGTTGTTCTTGTTCCGATCCTTTGTTCTTCTCCACCTTAGGCTGGAGTTCTTCCTGAACAACGGACTTCAACAACTCCATTACTTCCATGCGGAACAGAGGATTCTGCATCGCCTCTTGCATAACTGTCATGGACTGCTTGCGATAATCCGGTGTATTCGTCAATTCAAGGAAGGACTTCATGACTTCGGGTGATTTTAGCATATCTTCGATCGCTTTCTGATACGTTGGATCTTTGATTAACTGCAGGTGAAGCTTTTTGCTCTCCGAATTGATGGCTTTCGCAAAATCGCCCGCGAATTTCGGGTCCGTCATAATCTTCTCGATTTCCTTCTTATAGTCATCCGAGATCAGCGTATCTTTGACAGCCATGCGAATTTGATCACCTGACTGAGCGGATATCATTCGCATCCCCATCGAACCGCTACCGGACTCATTACCTGTTCCGCTCCCCAATGCATCTTCTACAGCCTTCTTACCTTCATCCGTCTTGAGAATGTCGACTACCATCGTCTTAAGTTCTTTATAACCGAGCTGCTGGGACGAGCTCTGATCTGAACCGCAACCGGTGAGCATCGTGACAGCAACAAGGATGATTAACATTAAGCGAAATAACGGCCACTTCATCACCGTTTGTCCTCCTTTTTTACGGTACTATGGATAGTATGTGATGGATTTGCAGAAATATGTCGGATTCAGAATGGTTTTTTATTGTGAACGTTGGTAAAATAATGATCTGTGGGGGTGGAAGCGAATTGAGCTTAAGAAAATGGGCCAAGTTATTTCTAAAAACGTTACTGGTCGGAGCCATCGGGGCTGTTATCGTCGGCCTTGGGCTGCAACTATTTAACGGCGCAATAGAATTCACCGGTACAGCGGATCTATTATTGTATCCGTTGATCCTGCTTGGGTACGGTGCACTGGTGAGTGTTTATTCCCAGATGGGTTTCTTTGCATATCTGACCTTGAACTATATGGGAATCGGCATATTCAAGCGGAGAACATGGCAATACATCCAGATCGGGTTGTCCGTACTCGCATTGTTTGAATTAATGTTCTTCCGTACATTTGTAGGCGGGAACGAAAGCCTGGGGCATGACCTGACGCTGGGAATCGGTATTTTGATCGTTGCCATCGTTGTGGCGTATTTCAAAGCGAAGAGTACCAATGCAAGCGCATGGATCCCTACGATCTTCTTCATGATCGCGGTAACGACCGTAGAGATCATCGGAGTGCTGAGCATAGGGGAACGGAATGCAACCCTATTTATCATCATTCCATTGCTGATCTGTAATGCATACCAAATTCTAACGCTTCATAAAGTTACACAAGACGAAAAAAAGAGCTGATTATAGCTCTTTTTTTGTTAAACATTATGGAAATACTTATATTTATGAAGTCGAATGTCTACAGACCGCCTGCATCCTCGATGCTTTTTTGCAGTAAGGCTTGATCGCGAACTTCAGTGCCGTTGGTGGTACCCTGCTGAAGCAAATCAGTGACGGTCACGAATTCATATCCTTGGTTACGCAATTCCTCGATGATTTGAGGCAGCGCCTCATGGGTCTGCTTGACCGAATCGCTGGCATGCATGAGCACGATATCCCCAGGATGAGCTTTCGAGATGACGCGGTCAACGATTTTCTCCACGCCGATGTTCTTCCAATCACGCGAATCGGTGTCCCATTGAATGACGGTATAATTCAGACTTTGCGCTATACTGAGGACCCTTTTGTCAAAATCTCCGTTCGGCATTCGAATCAAATTCGGTTCTTGACCTGTCATTGCGGTTAAAATATCATGGGCGGAGCTAATTTGCTTGCGTATCTCTTCATCGGTCAGGGTGCTGTAATTATCGTGTTTAAAACCATGGCTGCCGATTTCATAACCGCTTTCTTTGATGGCGTTTACGATGTCCGGATGCGTCTTGCTCCAAGGGGCTGAGAGGAAGAAGGTGGCCTTCTGCACGCCATTGTCTTTCAGCACCTGCAGAATGGGCTCTGCGCGCTTCTCACCCCAGCTAATGTCGAATGTAAGGGCAATCTGCTTCTTGTCCGTAGAAACGCTATAAATCGCCGACGGGTTGTTGTTCTCGGAGAAGACCGAGATGTTATCGCTCTCCACATAAATAACGCCAATCGCAAACACGGCTGCAGCAAGAACGAAGAAAAACCGTTTGATCTTCCTGCCGTTGAATACATAAAAAGAATTCATAATACGTGCGCCCCTCTCCCTACAATGTGCAATAGCTTGTATACTTTCAAGATATGCTCGTACTTGTGAGTTATACCAATTTAGGAGGTAACGAATGTTTAGATTTAGCATTTTTCTCAAAGATTTAGTGTCGATCCGCAAAGCGCTTATCATATCAACGATATTGTTTGCGGCCGGAATCACGGCAGGCTGGATTTCGGATGATTTTGAAGAGTTACTCATAGGGCAAATTCAAGGATTAGCTGAAATAAGCCAACAGTTGAATGCGTCTGACAATCCAGAGTGGAGTTTCTTTGTGTTCATATTCTTCAATAATGCGATAAAAAGCGTCCTGGTCATGTTCTCAGGTTTGCTGGTCGGGATCATGCCGATATTTTTCCTAATCATTAACGGAATGGTCATCGGTTTTCTACTTCGAATTGTGCAGGCAAGTGGTGAAAGCTTGTTTGATGTGATCGTAAAGGGTCTGCTTCCGCACGGCATTATTGAGATCCCGATGATTGTCATTGCATGCGGATACGGTTTGGCATTAGGCGGACTTGTAATAAGAAGTATCATAGCTGTTCTCACCAATCGAAGCGGGATAGGAGAGGATTGGCGCAGCTATGGCGCAAATTGGTACAGCCTCATTGTGGGTTGTCATACTGTTACTCATTGCGGCGGTCATTGAAAGCACAATTACGATGTGGCTGTTGTCATAATTTTCCCGGAAAATGTGCATACCTAATAAAGCAGCAATTTTGCAGATGAGAAGGGGCTGCGTTATAGAGAAGCTTTAAGTGAGAATAGAACAGCTTTGCTGTCGGTTTAGGTTCCTGGCTATTTCGGTTAAATCACCAGTACATAGACTCAGCTTAAATCCGATTTGAAGATATGTTGTAGTTCTCCCCATATACAAGGAGGTCCTATCATGCTGGGAATGTTATTTAATGAGAAAGAATGTAAAGAGCTTGACTATGTATTGCGCAAGGAACTGGATGAAATGCTGCTTGACCTGAGTGATCAGAGATTGGACCAGAATATAAGAGCGGCGATCGCGAATCGTTATAAGACGGTTTTTCGGATGTATGCTAGGTTTGCTCCTCAGAAGGAGTTATCCAAATATGCACGTAACGGGAAGTTTCCGCAAACGAAGCATTAAAAATAAGAAAATGTATTGACGAATAAGCTCAAGTTATGGTAAATTAATTTTCGCTTCCTTTTCGAAGAGAAGCCGCCAAACGGCGGCTTACTAACTTCGAAGATTAACTTCAAAAAACTTTTTCAAAAAAAGTGCTTGCAAAGTTGGTAGGGAGTATGG
>NZ_BAZR01000028.1 GCF_001315105.1 Paenibacillus sp. JCM 10914
GACGGGGGTGGGATTAATTAGTTATCTCGTGGATGAAGAAGGACTACGCTGCCGTACGGAGATAAGTATAGGTGAGAGGTATCGCGAAGTTCCATTAGATATATTGCGCGAAGCGCTGGCATTACTGGGCGAGAAGCTGGAGAAAGCGACAAAACATAAAAGTGAGCAAGGGGAGTAATGACATGACTCAAAATATATATGATAATCATCAATTTTTTGAGGGGTACAGTCAATTGAGCCGTTCTGTACACGGTCTGGATGGAGCTGGAGAATGGGACACGATTCGGTCTTTGCTTCCCCGTCTTGAGGGGGCCCAGATCGTTGATTTGGGTTGCGGGCTCGGCTGGTTTTGCCGCTGGGCAAGGCAGCATGGTGCGGTCTCAGTACTTGGCATTGATGTATCCGAGAATATGCTGACAAGGGCAGAGGCGGAGACTCAGGACGAACATATTAGATACGAAAGAGCGGATTTGGAATCTCTCCAATTAGCGCCTGCGGCCTATGATCTGGTGTATAGCTCACTCGCTTTCCATTATATTGAGAATTTGATGGGATTGTTGAAGCAAGCGTATGACGGGCTGAAGCCCGGAGGGAGTTTGGTGTGCTCGGTGGAGCATCCGATCTATACCGCGTCCAGTAACGCGGGCTGGATACAGCATCCGGATGGGCATAAGACTTGGCCCGTTGACAGCTATCAATATGAAGGCGTACGCACAACAAACTGGCTGGCTCAAGGGGTCGTGAAGCAGCATCGAACGATGGGAACTTATCTGAACATGCTGATATCGATTGGTTTTATTATTACTCACGTCGAAGATTGGGGCCCCTCCGAGGAGCAGCTTGCAGCACATCCGGAGTGGGAAGAAGAACGTCATCGGCCGATGTTCTTGCTGATTACGGCACGAAAATAAACGAAACAAATCACAAAGTGTAATCTCTCTGTCATGTTTATGGGTGGTTTTTATCCCGAATTACGTATAAAATTAAGGGATACGTTGAACCAGATCATGATAGAAGGGAGTTCTGATTCGGATGATGAGAATATCTGATTTTCTGTTTGCCAAAGACAAGGTAGCCTATATCCATGCAACGGCCAATATGCAAGAGGCGATGGATATGTTGGAGAAGAGCCACTATTCAGCAATACCCGTCATTGATGAGAACGATAAGTACGTAGGCACGCTTTCCGAAGGCGATTTATTTTGGAAGATGAAGAATACACCGGGATTGACGTTTGATAATCTGGACACCGTTCAGGTATCCGACATCAATCGCCGCATCTATAATGAATGCGTTTCCATTCAAGCCAATCTGGATGACATGCTGGAATTGGCAGCCGACCAGAACTTTGTGCCTGTAGTAGAAGAAGGCGAGATCTTCATCGGTATCATTCGTCGCAAAGACATTATTGAATATTATACTAGTAACATCATGGATTAATATTCGGCCATAAGATTGTCACCTTGCCAGCATATCAAGATGGCAAGGTGATCTTAGGGTATGTGCGGCGGACTGTAAATTCAGGTAACAAGGGATTTTCGCTCTGTAGTTCGTCTGCGTCTCCTTGATGTGGCATAACTTGATGTCATATATGGAAGGAGCTTTGTCATCTTGATCTATGTTCTAATCGTTTTTTTAATTATTGAAGTCATAATCATTGAAGTAAGACTTAAGAAAAAGCAGCACAACGATGAACGCATCATTGCAAGACTGGACTTATTAATTAAGGAAGTTCGAAATAGGAAGAACCATTAGCATTCAGGAGGATACGGGAGCTATGGAAAAGCAGCGTATCGTAGAGATCATCGTGGTTCGCCATGGTATATCGGAAGCAGATATATGGAATCGATGCGAAGGGCGAGCTGATTTTTCATTAACGGCGCTTGGTTTGGAACAGGCCCAACAGTTGGCGGATTGGATGAAACATGCTTATAAGCTTGATGCGATTTTCTCCAGCCCCTTGGAGCGGGCGAAACAGACGGCAACGGCAATATCGTTAGCAACACAAACTACGATCGTATACGATGAGGACTTGATGGAATTAAATAACGGGGTGATTGCCGGAATGCTGCGGGAAGAGGCATTGCGCAAATATCCGATACCTGTTGGCGGCCGCAAACGTTATGATGCGATCGAGGCCGGGGAAACGGATATTCATTTTCGGGCCAGGGCTGAGACGTTCATCGCCAAGTTGTTGGATCAACTTGATCATGAGTCTGCTATTAATAGCGTGTGCATTGTTTCTCATGGCGGTATGATCTCGATGCTGTTCCGCAGTTTCATGAATCTTCCCTATCATACCGAGGTATACGTTCCTACTGGCGATACAGGTGTACATATATGGAGGTACTCTCCTTCCGGCAAGAAGATCATTGCAGCGACCAATCTTCAGGATCATTTGAGATGATGCCTGCAGCGCTGTCTCTGGCACATTTGTCCGTGTTTACCTAAAGGATGCAAAAGTGCAGGTATTTTCAGTGGATTTGATCACTTTAGCAGAAAAAGATGCGTATGTGCAGGTTTTCATCTTCCATTCATCGGATTAGCCATAAAATGAGCAAAAAGCCTGCACATTTGCAGGCTTTTAGTATATATCGAATCTTCGGTCCATGAATTCCTGCATATTTGCAGGAATTTTTTTCATTGGTGATCACCAGTGAACTGCCGGAAAACCGCGCATCCATCCACTGCAAGAAGTAAGAAGGGGACCTTTGCAAGTTCAGACGACTTTAGGGGTATCTACTTGTTTTGATTGTTATCCAAACCGAATATCGTCCTGAATAGATGGTAAAACTAGGAGGAATTCAGGAAAAAATCAAGTGAGCATTGTGTGAATTCCACCGGCTGGCTGCCTCCCGAACCATGACGTACAACTGGATGGTTTGGGAGGTATCATGATATAATTTGGTTTGTAAGACAGAAATCATGACAGTCGGAGAGGAGGAAACACATTGGGAAGGCGTTATTTTGTTTTGCTGAAGCTGCGGAATTAATTCCGTTCGTCCAACACCGATTTCAATCAACACATTACACACAATGCAGCTGGTTACGGGCGGTATCAGCAACATCCTATGCCTCTTCAGCCGCTGTAATTATTTCTGGAGGTGAATCCCTCAGGAGAGGGAAATAATTGGACATTATTACCATCATGAACTTAATCATACTCGCTATATTGATTGCGCTTACAGCGTTCTTTGTCGCATCTGAATTTGCGGTCGTCAAAATTCGAATGTCGCGTATCGATCAATTAATCGCGGAAGGCAATAAGAAGGCGGTTATGGCCAAGAAAGTAGCGAGCGATCTCGACTATTATCTCTCCGCTTGTCAGCTCGGAATTACCGTAACGGCACTCGGACTTGGTGCCATCGGTAAACCAGCAGTGGAGCGCTTGATGTATCCGGTATTTGAATGGCTTAACGTGTCACAATCCACATCTTCGATCGCGTCTTATGCGATTGCCTTTATTCTCGTGACGTTCCTGCACGTTGTTGTCGGAGAGATGGCACCGAAGACCCTGGCGATTCAATTCGCGGAGAAGATGACGATGCTGCTTGCAGCACCACTCTATTGGTTCGGTAAAATCATGTATCCGTTCATATGGGCATTAAATGGGACTTCACGGGTCTTACTTCGTGCATTTGGTGTAAAGCCAGCCGGGCACGAAGAGATTTACTCCGAGGACGAACTGCGAATTATTATGACCCAGAGTTTCCAAGGCGGCGAGATTAATCAAACCGAGCTTGCTATATGGAGAACGTATTTGCCTTTGACGAACGGGTAACGAAGGATATCATGGTACCTCGGATGGAATTGGTAACGCTGGATAAGAGCATGTCCGATGCCGAGATTATCAGCGTCATGGACGAGAACAATTACACCCGTTATCCGGTGACGGAAAACGGTAACAAGGACCATATTGTTGGCGTTGTTAATGCGAAGAAGATGCTGCCGCATATCGTTGCGGGAAGAGAATATAAACTGGAAGAGTTCATCCGCAGTTTACCGATCGTGCTTGAGGTGACTCCTATTCATGAAGCCATGCTGAAAATGCAGCAGGAGAGCGTCCATATGGCGCTCGTTATCGATGAATACGGCGGCACATCAGGTATCCTGACGATGGAGGATATTCTGGAAGAGATTGTCGGAGAAATCCGAGATGAATTTGATGCTGATGAAGTTGCGGATATACAGAAGACAGGAGATCAGGAATATATGATCAACGGTCGTGTTCTCTTGGATGATCTTGAACGTCGATTCGGCTTGGTATTCGAGGATCGGGAAGAGGTCGATACGATTGGTGGATGGATCCAATACCGAAGCGAGAATACGGTTCAGGATGGGGATCAGATTAAGCAGGATGAGCACCTCTGGACTGTAGCCGAGACGGATAATTATCAGATCAAACAAGTCGTATTGAAATATAGCGTATCGGAATAGTGGTAGGATCACCCGGCAACTTGAGATGAATATAATGTGGAGGTGAATCCCTCGATAAAGAGGGAAATCATTGGACGGAATAATTGGATTAAACTTAGTTTTAGTGGCCGTGTTCATCGGTTTGACCGCGTTCTTCGTCGGCGCCGAATTTGCTATATTGAAGGTCAGAATGTCAAGAATCGACCAGTTGATTGCAGATGGCAACAAGAAAGCGATTATGGCCAAAAAAGTAGCCCACGAGCTAGATTACTATCTGTCAGCGTGTCAGCTGGGTATTACGATTACAGCGCTCGTGTTGGGTGCGCTTGGTGAACCGACGGTGGAGCGGATGCTCCATCCGTTGTTCGAGCGATTCGATGTCCCGGCCGCTGTAGCGACAGTGCTCTCGTATGCGATCGCTTTATCGATCATCACGTTCTTGCACGTTGTCCTGGGCGAGCTGGCACCCAAGACGCTGGCTATTCAGTTCGCTGAGAAGATGACGTTAATGCTGGCAACACCGTTGTACTGGTTCGGTCGGATTATGTACCCGTTCATCTATGCTCTGAATGGAGCCGCGACTTTATTACTCCGTCTCTTTGGGGTAAAGCCCGCCGGTCATGAAACGGTCCACTCCGAAGAGGAATTGAAATGGATCGTTGATCAGAGTTATGAGAGTGGTGAGATTAACAAGACGGAGCTTGAGTATTTGAAGAACATCTTTGCTTTTGACGAGCGCAAGCTGCAAGAGATTATGATTCCACGTGAACACATGATTACACTTGAGCAAGGCATGTCCTTAGATAACATTATGCAGGTGCTGGATCAACACGATTACACAAGGTATCCGGTAACCAAAGCGGGTCAGCAGAATCAAATCATCGGATTTATTAATACGAAAGAGATGCTGACCAGTCTTGCGGCCGGAAGGAACTCGAAACTTCGAGAATTTGTCCATCCGATGCCGCGTTTCTCAGAGTCTTCTCCGATCAAAGACGTTCTCATCAAAATGCAGCAGAGCCGAGTCCATGTGGCTATCGTGACGAATGCAGCCCATGAGCTTGTTGGTCTTGTAACGATGGAAGATATATTGGAGGAAATCGTCGGAGATATCCGAGATGAATCAGATCCTCGTGAGCTGATGAGACCTAGCATATCCACTTAATGTCATATGCCTTCTCGCTTCCGTTTAGGAAGCGGGGAGGCATTCTTTATGGAACGGGATTTTTTCCAAATATATTGGTGTTCGAGAGAAACTTTTTTGCCAAAATTTACGTCTAATAGAGTGACCTTATGGAAAATATCAAAAAAGTATCAGAAGGAGTCATGTAATGAAATTAAAGAAACGCTCACTGCTTACCGTATTGGCTGTCGCTCATATTGCTGCAGCATATCCGGTAAGCGCGGATGCAACCGCCGCAGACAAGACACCGATTCAAGCCACCCAGGAAACCATGCAAACCCAGGATCAGACCGGAGAAGTCAACACGCAAGAATCGACTGGTGATGAAGCCACGGATTCGGAAGCACCGGTAGAAACGACCTCTGGCGAGGCTCAGGAAGCTACGAATGAAGCTCAGGCAACTGAAAATACAGCTAATGAGGTTAAAGCCAATAATCAAGTTGCAAGCGGTAGTAAAGAACTCATCCTTCATTTTAACAGTACCAAAATGGTCCATGATGGTGTTACATACAACTCCCCGCAACCGATGCAAGTGGTTAAAGGCGTATCGTATGTACCGATACGGGCACTTGTGGATCGCGTAGGGTTCAACGTGAAATATGATGGCAAGACCAAAGAAACCATCATAACCAAGGGAAGCAATGAGCTTCGCTTTAAGACGGACAGTGACAAATATACCGTTAATGGTGTTGTCAAACCTATGAAAGGGACCTCGTATCAGACCAAGAACACGTTTATGGTTCCTTTGACGGCGATTATGCAGGCACTCGAAATTCCTTACAAAGTTGATAATGTCGGTAAGCGCGTAATCATGAGCCTCGAAACCAAGCCGGTGGCGAAGTTTACAGTCGGACCGAAAGAGATTTTTGCAGGACAGACCACAGTTACTTACACACCGCAGGTGGAGAATGCCGAAGGCGAGATTATCGATGAACGCTGGGAAGGCAATCGTGAGATGTTCGATCAACCCGGCCAATATGTCGTAACGTATTCGGTTCAGGATTCGACCGGAACATGGAGTGATCCATATAGTCAGACGATTACCGTTCTCCAACCGAACTTGCCTCCAGTGGCGATGTTCGAGACGGACAAGTCCGAATATAAGATGGGTGAACTGATTACGTACACAAACCTCAGTTCCGACGATCAGGATAAGAGCGAGGATTTGACATACAAGTGGGAGAACAATGCTTATGCTTTCTTCACACCAGGTGTTCATACGATTCGTTTGACGGTAACGGACAAGAAGGGACTAAGCTCAAGCTACGAGAAGACCATATATGTAAATTCAGAGACGTTGTATAATGAAGATGATTTCAACAAGCTCTTTATACCAGCAGGGGAGAAATATTCATTCACAGAAGCAGTTACATCCCGGCCGAAGATCAATTATGATTTCTTCAACGAACCAAGCACATTGATCCGCAGCAACAGCCCGGAAACCGTAAACAGCGAAGGTATCGTGTATCGTGAAACGGCGAGCGGGGATATGAGATTCATGATTCACCATGTGAACAACTTGAATAAAGATGTGAAGATGTATGTTGTTGCAACGAATAAGAACACGGTTCCTGTGGAACTTAGACAAGATTATCTAGGATTTGCAGGGCCATCTCCAATCGCAACAGCTGCGGGGAAACGTTCCGTACTCAACTACTTCCAGTCCATGCAGGACCTGTCGAAGCAGATGAGCGTCACACTCGCTCCAGGCGAGCAGAAGCTCGTTATGACCGAGTTGAGTGCAATCCGCATGAAGCAAGGCCATGTGATCTCCTTGTACTCGGATATGTACAGCGATCTGCCGTTACAGTTCGATGTGATCATGATCGACGACAAAGCAGACCCATTGAAAGTGCTCGGTCAATTGCCAATTCTCGATCGGGACGGCGTGCATAATCGCGGAACCTATCCAGATTCAACACGTATCATTCAGTATTCCGATCTAGTTGGAGCTGTACCGCAGCGTCTGATTCTGGGAGATAACTTCGACGATCCGAATCTGCAAGGTAGGGACCCGATGGTGGGTGACATTACGCACAATACCGGTAACTTCGGAGTGCTGTACAAAATCACGCTCGACCGTGTAGCAGCGGAGACGTTAATTTCCTTTAATCCTCGCGGTGGTAAGTATTCAGGTTACGCAACGGTTAATGGCTCGATCATTCCGATCTACTCATTGGGTCAAGTAGCGACCGGCGAGCAAGCCGTTCTCTACCGGACAGGGCAGTATGAACAGAAGGTCGAGATTATGTTGACAGCCGCACCGGGTAGTAACTTGCCGATTAACCTCTTGTTCACGCCGCTGCCTGAGGTTGTGCGCTAAGTGACGGATCTGATCAAACAAGAATAATGCATTTCATATTAACCCCTTACTTGCAACTTGTAAGGGGTTATTTTATGTGTAACGATTTTATTTTTTGGATTCTGTCTCTTTTTTGCATGCAGAAGTGTTATACACCGTATTACAGGAAAGCGGGGTGCGCGTTTGTCTTGGAATCGATAGAAGTATGCGTGCGACGGGTGAAGGCTGGGGAAGTGGATAGCTTTGAGCCGATCGTTGAAACATATAAAAGGCAAATCTACATATATTGCTGCCGAATGCTCGGGTGTAAAGAAGATGCGCAGGATGCAGTGCAGGAAATATTCATAAAAGCATTCACCAAAATACATATGTACGAAGAGAAAGTCTCCTTTTCCGCATGGCTGTACAAAATCGCCTATCATCACTGCTTAAATTTGCTGCGAAAGCGCAAAGTTCGAATGCATTTCAATCATGTGCTAAAATCAGCGGCAATGGTCGAAAGTGTGGAAGCTACGCTGGAACGGAAGTGGTTCAGTGAACCGCTGGAGTACGCGATGAAGAAGCTATCCGCCGAGGAGCGTCATTTGTTGATTCTTCGAGTTTTTGAGGAACGGCCATTCGCTGAACTTGCACTGATCTTAGGTAAGAACACGGCTGCGGTCAAAAAGAAATATGGGCGGATGAGGGACAAGGTCATGAAATTGATTAAGGAAAAGGGGGGGCGGGACCATGAGGAATTCAGAACACCCGGAACAGGACCAACGACTGAGAAGCATGGAGATACAATCCATTGATGATGCCGAGCTGAATGTAACGCCTGCCATCATGGATAAGGTCAGGGAGATTCATCGGCAACGGCAAGGAGAAGATAAGCCTCGACGCAAGAAGCAATTGCTCTCCGTCGCACTGACCGCGATATTGGTGCTGTCGTCGCTAACGGTATATGCGAACAACCAGTATCTTCAAATCAAGAACAAGGAAGGAATAATCATTCTCTCTACCATTCCTGCTATACAGTATACAGATTCGGATTATAAGCAAAAGCGTAGGGAAGAAGCGCAGTCAGAATTGAGCAAGCGTCTTAAGCCGGGTGAATTAGCAGCTTATTACATAGAGGACACACGTTATTCCAAAGAGCCCCAAATTGAATATTATTTTCATGCTATGGAGCGCAAGCATTATGATGATCTAGCTAAAGACATGGTAGAGATGAAAGCGCCGGTGGTCCTGAATCCATCGTATCTTCCGGAGGGATATGTCTTTGACTATGGGGTAGTTCAGCGGGGATTGCCTACTGAATATAAGTTTGCGAATAAACCGGAATATCAGAGCTTAATGCATGAGCTGCAAGCATCATCGGAAAAGACCGATGAAGTACAAGGTTTGTACTATAAGATTATGAATACAACCAAAGCGGACTCAACCGTGATGTATTTCCGGAACGGAGAAAAAACCTTTAATCTTGTTGTCTTCTCTGATACTAAAAGTCCACAGATTCGATCTGATCAAGCGATAAGAGTAACGGTAAAGGGGAAGGAGATGATTCTGTCTGCGGTTTCCTCTTCGAAGAGGTCATTATCCTGGAGAAGCGACGACGAGAGGGATTTGTATATGATCAATGATATCATGCATAGTGCGCTATCCAATGAAGAGTTTATCCAAATTGCCGAGAGTATGATCATTGAATAATATTTGTAACTAATAAAATAAAATGTAAATCAGTGTCTCCTTTCGTGTGAACAAGGTGTTATACGTAGTGAAAATCAAACACACATAGGCTATGAGCCGAAAGGAGCACGAAGCAAATGAAGAAGCAGACAAAATTGGCACTCATGCTTTCAGCAATGATGATGATCGGGTCAGTGAATGTTTACGCTGCAGAAGCGGCACCAAATCAGAGTAAAGCTAATACCGCAAAACAGGCAGCAGCTCAGAAGAACACGTCCGTATCTATTGATGGTCAGATTGAAGAGTGGAGTAAGAAACTCAAGCCTGGAGAAGTCGCAGCTTATTATATTGCCAATCAATCGGGTAATCCGTTGGACCGTATTCAATTCATAAGCAAAGGCTTTGTGTACGACAACTATGAGGAGTTCCTAGGGAAAGCGGAAGTCATGCTAGCCCCATCACCGACTAAACCAGATACGCTGCCGAGCGGGTATCAATACAAGTCGGCGATTCTCTACTTGGAGAATCCTGCGAAGACCTCGGATGTATATCAAAAGCTTGAGAAGCAATTAAAAGCCGAGGCTTCGAAAGGGAACAAAAAAGTTTACTTCAGCAAACCATTTAAAGCGGATAAAGCAGATACAGCACTCTTAAGCTACGAAAAAGGCAAAGTGAAACTGGATGTCGTGGCAACGCATATTCAACGGTCTGAACCGATTGGCGGAACGCCGGTACCTATTGATAACCCTGACGTAACAACAGAAACCATCGTCATACATGGCGTGGAATGTACGTATACGAACAATAAGAAGGGTCGGGATTACCTCGAATGGATCGATGAAGATCATCAAGTCCGCTATACGATCTGGGCTGAGAGCGCCAAATGGGACGTATTAAGCTTTGCCAAGAAAATGCTGGCAGAATAAGCGTTTCAATCCTCCCTAACATTAAAAGCTTACGCCCTGATGAAACGGCGTAAGCTTTTACTTGTCTGAGGTAGATCAGTGCACTGTAATCTGAAACGTTTCCCATCCGGACGCGGACGTGCGGTTCGCGATCAACGGAGAGGCACCGCTGTTATCGGCGCTGACAAAACGGTTATTCGCAGCTGCGCGTAATGTGACGCCTCCGCTGACATTAGCAACCTGGAAGGTCTCCCACGTCCCGACAGAGCCGCTGCGAGCAATTAATGGGGAGGCCCCTGCATTTTCAGCCGTTACGAAGCGGCCGTTCGCCATCGATTTAAAGGCGTAGTTCCCGTTCCCGAGATTGATCCGTTCGAACGATTCCCATGCACCACCGACACTGTCGCGATTCGCGATCAATGGGCTGTTGCCCCCGTTCTCGGCTACTACAAACTTGCCGTTGGCCGAAGCTTTGAAGGAGATGATGTCGCGAACGGCATCGCCATACCATTTGAATGTCATAGCAGAGCTAGCAGGGATGGTGTAAGTGAATGATTGATTGCCAAAGCGTACTTTAAAGGTCTGATTCTGGTTCTCCGAGTTGGCCACCACAAGCACTTTGGAGCCGTCCGGGTTCTGGAATGCTACGTTATCAAGGCTATTTGCATACGTGTTCGAGTCGATACGATACGCTCCTGGCACTACAAATTTACTCAAGTGTCCCATGGCGTAGTATTGATTGTTGTACGTAACCTGATCATTCACGTCGGAACGAATGCGGAGCATACCGTAATTGATGCTATTGCCGAGCAGGGAAGGACCATTATTCTGATCAAGTGCAATGTTCCACAGGATATAGGATTTGGACCAATTACGCGTGACGTTGATCATCTCGCGAATTTGATTCTTGAATCCGTCGTTCCAAGAGCCAAAGCCGCCCTCGGTAAACCAGATATCCTTGTTCGGGTGCAGATTATGAAGGGTGGTCATGGCCGAAACGTCACCACCATAATGATGGAAGGCACTGCCTGCAATATACGAAGCCGCCCCAGCATCATTCAAGACGTCTCTAGGGAAAGTGTATTGATCGTAGTTGTGATCGTAAGCGATAATCTTGGTTTGTAACCCGTTGTTACGCAGGGCAGGCCCAAGGTTGTCACGGATGAACTTGGTTTGATCCGATACGGACATATACATGGTCGGGTATTCCGTTGAACCGTTATACAAAGGTTCGTTCTGAGGCGTGATGGCATAGATCGGAATGCCTTCCGCTTGGTAGCTCTGAATAAACCGGCGCAGGTACTGGGCATAAACTTCATACGAATTATGGTTCAGATATCCACCAATCATAGAGCCGGTAGATTTCATCCAGCCTGGGGCGCTCCACGGTGATGCCATGACTTTCAACTGCGGATTTTTAGCCATGGCTGCCTTAACCGTCGGAATAATATAAGGTTTATCACGATTGATGCTAAAATTGTTCAGATTCCAGTCACCGGCCGTATCGGCGTAGCTATACATCTCCCAGTTAAAATCCGAGGCGCCGATCGTTTGGCGCAGCAAGCTTAGTCCGATACCGGACTGCCCGAACAAACGCTCCATGACTTCAGCCCGTTTGGAGTCGGAGAGTCGATGGCTGATTAGCCACGCGGATGCATCCGTCATGGACGCTCCAAAACCATCCATCTGTTGATACTGCACAAACTCATTGACATCAATCGTCTTCTGATTGCCCGGACTATCAGGCTGGAAGGTAACATTGCTCTGCTTCTGCAGGGCAGTGCTTAAATTATCTCGGGTCAGCCATACCTCTACAGATGGCCCTGCTGCTTGAACAGAAGAGAAGCCGACGGTCGTACCACTTAATAGAACCGATACCATAGTTAGCGCGAGTAACGTTTTTTTGAAATTCAGTTTCCACAATCCCATGAATAATCCCCTTTCATTAATTAATCCCTGCGGTTATCAATATCAATAAACCTCCTTTCTTGGATTATCTTACCATCTTGTTAAAACGTTTTTACTGTATCATTTTTCGAAAAGGTATTCATTTTTACGATAATAAAGCGTTTACATACTTGTTCACTCTCGGCTTGCTTGGTCCCTTCATGCTATACTAGAAGAAAAAAAGTGGGTGAACTCCTTGCTAAAGCAACCTATTGAACCTACACAGCAGGCACGTTTTCGAGCGAACAAGCTGTCACATCTCGGCTCGTCGATATTCGCAGAGGTTGGAGAGTGGAAGCAAGAGGCGGTGCAAGCGGGGAAGAAGCTGATCGATTTAAGCATCGGCAGCCCGGATCAGGGACCATCCCGTGAAATTCGCGAAAGTCTCAGTCAAGAAGCCCTTCAAGAGACGAATTATAACTATCCCGGCACGAGAGGAACGTTGGAATTCCGGCAGCAGTCGGCTGCTGGATGAAATATCGCTTCGGTGTTGAAGTTGATCCAGAGACGGAGATACTGTCTCTAATGGGCTCGCAGGATGGTCTGTCCCATCTCGCACAAGCAGTATGTAACCCTGGGGATATTGCTATTGTTCCCAATCCGGGTTATCCGATTTATGCTGGCGCATTGGCCGTGGCGGGAGTCGTTCCGTGGTATCTACCACTCCTTGAGGAGAATGGATTTATCCCTAACTTGGACAGTATTCCAGATGAAGTGTGGAGCAAGGCGACCTTCATTCTGCTTAACTTCCCTGGTAACCCGATTGCGGTACAGGCTGACGAGGAATTCTTTCAGAAGTTAATCGATAAAGCAAGGCAATGGGATGTACTAGTGGTCCATGATCTTGCATACTCTGAGATGGGCTTTGACGGCTATCAGCCCATTAGCATCTTGCAAGTAGAGGGAGCGATGGACATCGCGGTCGAGTTTCACTCCTTCTCGAAGAGTTTTAATATGGCTGGGTGTCGAATCGGTTTCTTGACGGGTAATGCGGATGCCGTTAGTGCCCTGCGTGCGCTGAAGAGCAACATTGATTTTGGTGTGTTCAGGCCGATTCAAGCGGCTGCCATTCAAGCACTGAAGCAGGCGATGCAGGTGCCACGCGAGCGATTGGGAGCGGCTCCGTTATATGAATCGCGCCGTAATGCATTGGTGGACGTGCTGGCTGAAGCAGGGTGGCATGTCGACAAACCACGAGCAACGATGTTCTTATGGGCGAGGCTGCCCGAGTCGCTGCGAGAAGGGTCGCGGCGCTGGAACTCCAGGCAATTCGCGCGCGAATTGCTGCTAAAAACAGGTGTAGCCGTTATCCCTGGCGACGCATTCGGTACGGAAGGCGAAGGGTATGTGCGGATTGCCCTTGTGCAAGAGGAAGCGTTGCTGCGTGAAGCGGCTTGCCGCATTGGCGCGTTTCTGAAGGAGTATGAGTAAGATCGAGCGGATACGATCGATTGAAACGTTTTTATCAAGTGAATTCCACTAATACATATTGATCTTATGTTAAAAGTGTGATAAATTTAACAACAATTGTTTCGAACAGAATATGATAATTTCTATGTATAACCTCATTAATATGGTCTGAGGGTCTCTACCAGGAACCGTAAAATCCTGATTACAGAAAATGATTTCATTTTTTGTAATCGGGATTTTTTGATGACTTTATAAAGGCATAGACATCTAAGAAAGGGGATTCTCTTCGAATGAATCTGAAAGTGCTTATCCTTGCCATATCCACGATATCCGTTGGCTTGGTCGAATTGATCGTAGGCGGCATCCTGCCGCTGATCGCGCATGATATGAATATAACCCTAGGTACGGCAGGGCAATTGATTACCGTATTTGCACTTGTATTTGCTGTTTCTGGTCCGGTGCTGCTAGCATTGACCGCCAAGGTCGAACGCAAGCGGTTGTATCTTATCTCACTAGCCGTGTTTTTTGTCGGGAATATCCTCGCCTATCTCAGTCCGAACTTCCCAATGTTCATGGCAGCTAGGGTGTTAACGGCAATGAGCACCGCTCTTATCATTGTGCTGTCTCTCACGATAACGGCGAAGGTAGCCAAGCCGGAACATCGAGCTAAGGCACTGGGCGTCATCTACATGGGAATCAGTTCTTCGCTGGTTCTCGGCGTGCCACTCGGAATTTTGATTAGCGATGCATTTGGCTGGCGCGTGTTGTTCCTTGGGATTGCGCTCTTATCGATCGGCTCCATGATCTTGATCTCTGTCTTCCTGGACCGCATCCAGCCAGATGCCGTAACACCGCTATCGGTTCAGCTCAAGGCACTTGGTAAATCGAAGATCGTGGGTGCTCATTTAGCAACATTATTCATGCTGGCAGGTCATTACACGGTATATGCGTATTTCACGCCATTTCTAGAATCGGAGCTCGGGTTAACTCCTTCTTGGATCAGCATTTGTTACTTCTTGTTCGGCTTATCAGCCGTCGGAGGCGGGGCGTTCGGCGGAGCGCTTGCTGATCGACTTGGGTCAAATAAAAGCATCATCTTTATCATTACGTCGTTCATGCTGGTACTGTTCTTGCTGCCGCTCTCTACTTTCTCGCTAGGCGTATTCATCATCGTCATGATGTTATGGGGGGCACTAAGCTGGAGTCTGGCACCGCCCCTCCAAAATTACCTGATTCAAGTCGACCCGGGCTCGTCGGATATTCAGCAGAGTTTCAACAATTCAGCTTTGCAAATCGGGATTGCCATGGGTTCGGCTATCGGGGGACTTGTAATCGATCAAGGCGGGACAGTTACCAGTACGGCTTGGGTTGGTGGGATTGTCGTGATGGTTTCGCTCGCATTCGCCATTTTCTCCTTAACGAGACCTGCACTTGTCTTGAAGCCAGGTAATAACGCGTAACATAAAGGCAGTTGCATGATGGCAACTGCCTTTTAAATCTGTCTAACGGACAGCAGACGACCAGAAGAATACGGTCATCTCGATTCATATGTTAGTACCGATTCTTGTATCGGATGGGTTACGGTACGAATGAGGGCTTGCCTGATAGCGAGTCCTCATTTATTTGTTAAATTCCTACTTGACAGGTGGTATTAATTGGTTTAATCTAAGCGACAAGCAATATCATTCAGTCATCATTTAATGAATGTTCATTATCTTAGTATTAAACAATATGGTCAGCCGATTGGTCCACCAAAGGCTCCTGGTTCCTCTATGTTTCCGTTATTGCAGCGGATGGCAGAGGGGACAGGAGCCTTTATGTATGTTACGGCAGTAATTGGCATGAGAAAGGAGCGGCATGGAACAGACGAACTGGGCTTTGTTAGAGGAAGCAGATTGGTATTTCCGCAGAACCGTCCGCAGATTCGTGAAGGAGCGGGACAAAATTTCGGTAGAAGGCATTTCATTACCCGGCTTGCTCATCCTGAATACGATCCTTCGCGAAGGGGAACAAAGACTTGGCGAACTAGCGGAACAACTCGATTTCACTTCCGGGGCGGTAACGGCATTATGCGACAAACTGGAGACTCATGGATTCGCGGTAAGACGGCGGAGTAAGACCGATCGAAGGTCGATCGTCTTGGAGATTACGGAGGCGGGACGAGAGATGCTGCAGCGGAATGAAAGCGTTGGGGCTTACATGATTGAATTCCTGTTCGGCTCTTTCGCGCAAGATGAGCTTCAGGCACAGATCCGCTTTTTTAAACAATTGAATGATCATCTGGAGGGGTTCGCCGACTCTGTGCTCCAACTGACGCCAACACCAACCGAACCAGCGGAGGTCGAGCAGCCATCGAATCCAAGTGCAAAGAAACGAACGAATCAATTCATCTCGTATTAACGAACGACTTTATTCATAACAGAGAGGGAGTAGAGAAGTATGGGGCACCCAACGATATTTCCAACAGGCACAACGGTATATAACCCTGAGAAAGCATGGAGCGGTTACACGATTTATCAGGCGGCGGAGACGGGCGCGCTGTTGATTGACATGAACGGCAGAGAGGTTCGCTTGTGGAAAGGGCTCCGGGGATTTCCGAACAAGCTCTTTCCGGGAGGATATGTCCTAGGCAGCACATCTGAGCGCGATCCGAAATACGGATTTCAGGATGAGACCAATCTTGTGCAGGTGGACTGGGACGGCAACATCGTCTGGAAATTCGACCGTTATGAGTACATAGAGGATCCCGGACATCCAGCCCAATGGATGGCACGCCAGCATCATGACTATCAGCGCGAGGGAAATCCCGTTGGTTATTATGTTCCGGGGCAGGACCCGAAGATAGACTCAGGCAACACGCTCATCCTGGCACATAAAAATGTCAGTCGCCCTGAAATATCCGACATTGAGCTGCTAGATGACACGATCATCGAAGTGGACTGGGAAGGAAACGTCATCTGGGAGTGGGCGGTCAGCGACCACTTTCATGAGCTAGGATTTGATGAGGATGCAAAGCAGGCATTGTCCCGTGATCCGAATACCCGTGGCTTCGGTGCCCACGCGGGGGATTGGATGCATATTAACTCAGCTTCGGTGCTCGGATCGAACAAATTCTATGATGCAGGCGACGAACGATTCCATCCCGATAATATTATCTGGGACGCACGAGAGACGAATATCATTGCCATCATTGATAAAAAAACGGGGAGCATCGTCTGGAAGCTTGGTCCCGACTATTCAACGGAAGAAACCAAGCATATCGGCTGGATCATCGGTCAGCATCATGCTCATCTCATACCGAGAGGTCTTCCCGGAGAAGGCAATATTCTGATCTTCGACAACGGTGGTTGGGGCGGATATGGGCGGCCGAATCCGGAATCGGAGGATGGACTCAAAATCGCCCGTCGCGACCATTCCCGCATTTTGGAGATTAACCCGGTCACCCTCGAGATTGAATGGCAGTATACTCCGACGGAGGCCGGTTTCCAGGCTCCGCTCGACTCCTATCGCTTCTACAGTCCGTATATCAGCTCGGCTCAGCGACTTCCCAACGGCAATACGCTGATCACCGAAGGGGCAGACGGCCGCATATTCGAAGTGACGCAAGCGCATGAGTTGGTGTGGGAATATATCTCTCCTTATAAGAACAGCCGCAACTCCAATATGGTGTATCGCGCTTACCGGGTTCCTTATGAGTGGGTGCCTCAGCTCGAACTGCCCGTGGAGACGGAAATTGTGCCGATCGATGTAGCCGATTACCGTCTTCCGGGCGCAGCTCCTCGAGGTGCCGTGACCAGTGTGGAAGTTGAAGGCACGATATCCTATGGCGAAGGCGCGCTGTGTGTTGCCAGAACAGACGAAACGGTGCAGAAAGAAAGGGATCGCGATGAATAGACGCCAACATATGTTGAAGCAATGGAATCTTCTGCTGCTCGGTACGGTTCTCGTCGTCAGCGTACTCGGCGGATGCGGCAAAGCCTCAGGCGAGCAGCAAGGAAGCCGACTTCAGCTTAAAATTGCCGATATTTCCACGAATACCGTATTTCAAGTAGCGAGTAACAAAGGATTCTTCGACAAGCATGGGATTGATGCCGAGTTAGTGAACTTTGCTACGCCGGCCGAAGGTGTGAACTCGTTATTTATCAAGCAGGTGGATGTGGCTTTCGGTGCTGATTTTCCACTGTTGAATGCGGTCAGCAAAGGCGATTATGCCATCTTCGCTTCATCCGGAACTGCGACGGATCTGAGTGCAAGCGAATGGAAGCTATTTGTCCGCAAAGAGATTGAGAGTGCTGCCGATCTTAAAGGGAAGAGGCTGAGTTTCTCAAGAGGCACGTTCGTACCATATCTGTGGGATGTTTATCTTGCTGAAAACGGGGTTTCATTATCCGATGTGGAGTTGATCGGGCAGGGAGGTTTTGACGAAGCTTACGTAGCGCTCAAAAAAGGCGAAATCGATGCTGCATGGGTATACGGCGCGGTGTTGAACGAGAAGTTTGGCGCGCTTGCCGAAGCCAAAGAGCTGTCGGACATGTCGAAGACGCCGGTACGGCTCGGTACAGGATTGATCGCAGCGAAGGAACTGCTGGACAGCAATAAGGAAGGTTTCGTACAGTTTCTAAAGGCACTGGATGAAGCGTCTGCATATGCTCAGGCAAATCCGGAGGAAACAGCGGACATCATGTACAAAGAAGTCAAGCAGCCAAAAGAAGCAACGCTAAAGGATCTGCCGAAGAATCCATGGAACCTTGGTTTTACGGATAAAGCTTATGCAGGGTTACAGGGTCAGAAGGATTATATGGTGGATAACGGGATCATAGAGAAGGATTTTGAACTGAACGATAAATTGAATTTGGATTTGGTCAGAGAAGCATTCCCGGACCGCGTAATCGATTTGAAGTAAGGAGATGAAGGCGATGAGAGCTGCGTCAAGCCAGAATGAAATCCACATTGAACGGTTGAACAAAAGCTATGCCCAGCCTGCGGCGGCAGGTGATGTGCACTATATTATCCAGGACGTCAATCTGGCTGTAAAGGGCGGAGAGTTCTTTGTTCTGCTAGGTCCGAGCGGATGCGGAAAGTCGACGCTGCTCAGTCTGATCGCGGGCTTTGTCTCCAAGACATCCGGTCAAGTTAAGGTCGGAGAGAAAGAGGTGGAACGTCCGGGCCAGGACCGAGCGGTCGTATTCCAACAGGCGGATTCCTCGTTGTTCCCGTGGCTGACCGTCAGAGAAAATGTAGAGTTCGGTCTCCGCATGAAACGAATTCCCGCGGCGAAGAGAAAGGAAATATCCGATCAATTCATCTCGCTTGTGGGCCTGGCCGGACATGAGAACAAATATCCAAGAGAGCTCTCCGGCGGGATGAAGCAGCGAGTGCAGCTTGCGCGCGTGTTATCTAACGATCCAGCCATTCTGCTCATGGATGAGCCGTTCGGCGCATTGGATGCCATGACACGTCGAACGATGCAGCGAGAGCTGGTGCGAATCTGGAAAGACACGGACAAAACCGTCATCTTCGTCACGCATGACATTCAAGAGGCGCTTCTGCTAGGTGGACGAATCGGCATCATGTCAGCAGGTCCCTCCTCCAAGATTACCGATATTTACGAGGTGCCGCTTACCTATCCGCGAGATATATCGGACCCGGCCTTCCACGCCTTGCATAACCAAATCCAATCGCATTTCGATGAATAGAAGGAAGGAGGAGAACTTATGGCCAATAAACTAAAAAAATGGTCGCTGCACATCCTGTTATGGATGGCCGGACTTGGGATATGGCAGCTGCTTGCACTGGCATACGGACCCGAAATCCTGCCAGGGCCGATCTATACCGCGAAAGGCGGATATGAATTGTTGACGGATGGCACGCTCCTTCAATATATCGGAATCAGCTCGTACCGGGTGCTGCTCGGGTGGACGCTGGGCAGCCTGATTGCGATCCCGGTCGGACTTATTATCGGAAAGGTTGGACCGATTCGGACCTTTGCCGAACCGTTTCTTAATTTTATCCGATTCATTCCGCCTATTGCATTCATCACGTTGTTCCTGGTCTGGTTTGGAATTGGGGAGACATCCAAAGTCATGCTCATTCTGTATGCAACTTTTTTTATAGTGGTACTTAACACCTTGACCGGAGTCTTGTCTGTGGAAGAAGACAAGATCCGTTCCGCCCGCAGCATGGGCGCTTCCGAGTGGCAGATTGTGCTCCATGTCATCATACCTGCGACGGTACCGTTTATGTTTACCGGAATCCGGCTTGCGATGGGAACATCGTTCATGGCCATCATCGGAGCGGAGATGATTGCTTCCAATGAAGGAGTAGGTTACCTGATCTGGAATTCGCGGTTGTTCTTCCGTACGGATTGGATCTTTGTCGGACTGATCTGCCTGGGACTAATGGGATTCCTGACAGACCGGGTGGTCGGATTGCTGGGTCGAAAGCTGCTGTCCCGATACGGGGTGGTCAGCACGAATTCGCTGCGCCGGTAAAAATATGGCATAGATCAAAAAAATAACGCACCCTCTAGTGGAGGGTGCGTTTATTACTGCTCAAAGGTGCTCACGATTGTCGGTATCTGTGCCAACCTGACTTGGGCGTCTTTACGGTGGGGTGAAGTCGTGTCAGCGATCATGGCGCGCTTATGGGTATGGACTATTCAAAGATTTTGGATAACTGCTCCTTCAGCTTATTAGCGGAGGCATGAAATTGAACCAGTTCTTCGTCATTAAACTCGAGGTTCAGAATTTCCCTCACCCCGGTGCGATCAACCACACAAGGAACACCTAAGTATACGTCAGATACGCCGTGGTATTCATTAAGCAGTGTCGACACATTGAGAACAGATGCTTCATTTTGCAATATGGAAACGATGATCCGGTCGAGCGCTAACGCAATGGCATAAGAGGTCGAACCTTTGGCGTTGATGATTTCATATGCTGCATTCTTGGTCCGGTCAAAGATATCATCCCTTTCATCATCCGACAGCTCGATGCCAATGCCGGCTATATTGGCAATGCTCCACAGTGGCAGCTCGGAATCACCATGTTCACCGACGATATGGGCGTGAATGCTGCGCGGATTAATCCCTTTGTTCTTGCCGATCAAATAGCGAAACCGGGCGCTGTCCAGTAGGGTTCCCGAACCGATAACCCGATTTACAGGGAAACCGCTCTTCTTCAGAGTAACGTAAGACAGAATATCCACTGGATTGGTAGCCACGAGTATGATGCCGTGATCATTGTATTTCACGATATTTTGGATAATGTCATCAAATATGGCTGTATTCCGCTTCAGCAAATCAATTCGAGTCTCGCCGGGTCTTTGGTTGGAGCCTGCTGCAATGACAATGATATCCGCATCCTTACAATCGCTGTAATCTCCAGCCCATAACTTGACCCCTCCTGCAAAAGGAAGACCATGGTTCATGTCCAAGGCTTCACCGAGAGCTTTATCGTGATTCGCATCGATTAACACCAACTCAGATACCCTTTCGCGTAAGAACAAAGTATACGCAGTCGTTGCGCCAACCGCCCCTGTACCGATGATAACCACTCGTGACGGTCGTTGAGTTTCGTTGTGTGCCATAGTTCGCATCTCTCCCTTGTCGTCAATTCAGATGAAAACTTATCATATGAAACTTCATAAACAAATGCTCGCTCAAGTATCCTCGGTAGTAATGATAACATAATCAGGAAGAATGAAGCAGCAGCCATTGCCATCTGATCGGGGATTTAACTTCCTAAATCTCTTTGACAATTGCTGGGTCGGCCACCACATGGAAGAGAACGGATCACTCAAGGGGTCACATCGAGGCATCAATCGTTACCGAGGACAGTGCTTGAAGATATTGAACATCAATGTTACGTTAGTTCATAAATTAATATATATAAGGAGAAATGAAGCATGGCAACTATAGATGATTTTACGAAATTGGATATACGGATTGGTACAGTTGTAGAGGCAGAGCCGTTTCTCAAGGCACGAGTACCTGCAATCAAGATGAAGATCGATTTTGGTCCGCTCGGAATCAAGCAAACCAGTGCGCAGATTACGAAACGCTATGATCCGGAAGCTCTTGTCGGCAGACAAGTAACGGCAATCGTTAATTTTCCACCCCGGCGGATCGCTGGCTTTGATTCGGAAGTGCTGGTACTTGGGGGAGTGCCGGAGCAGGGGGATGTGGTCCTGTTGAAGCCGGATGTAGAACTTCCTAACGGTACCCAAATATCGTGAGCGTTACATAATAAATCCCCTTCAATATGGCAAAAGGGGGATTTGCCGCTTTCATTTCGATCCTCCTTAATTCTTGTTCCGCGGATATACATCATGTAAAATCAAGGAAATGAGAAATTATGTATGTAATATCATTCTTTAGGGAGGCTCTTGAGCATGAAATCTGCTTTTTATGAGCGCGGTAACGGTCTTGGTTATATTGGGGTAGGTTACGTCGTTATGTTAGCCTTACAGTTCATTACATGTCATAAAATCAAGTTGGTTAATCAAGTGGTTATCAACATGCGCTCCCGCTATCTCAAGGAGAAAAACATCCATGTTTCTTAAGGAGTTAAGATGATATCAATCAAGCTTTCACAAGAGCTTGCCGATAAAGGAGCAACTTTTATGATCATATGGATTAACGGGGCGTTCGGCTCGGGCAAGACACAGTCCGCCTTCGAGCTTCAGCGGAGGCTTCCGAATTCCTTTGTATATGACCCGGAGAATGTAGGGTATTTCATTCGCGATAATATACCACCGGATGCTAAGCAGGGAGATTTTCAACACTATCCGATGTGGAGAGAATTTAATTATAAGATGCTCAAATACATGAATGATACGTCGGATCAGGTTATCATTGCCCCCATGACCGTGACAGACCCGGAATATTTTAAGGAGATTGTCGGAAAGCTGCGCGAAGATGGAATTGATGTGCGTTTTTTTACCTTGCGAGCTTCCAAGGAGATCTTGCTCCGGCGTCTTCGCAGCAGAGGTGAGGGGGCAGGATCATGGGCTGCACAGCAAATTGATCGTTGCATCAGCGGCTTTCGGCATGAGACATTCGAGCAATATATCGACACCGATGAACTATCGATTGATGAGGTTGTGGAGACGATTGCCAGACAGGCAGGGATCCAGCTTGCATCCGATCAACGCAGCCCTGCGCGAAAAAGATGGGATCGTATCAAAACGAAGTTCGCGCATGTAAGATTCTTTGGATAATAAGGTCTAATCAAAGGTGCGCGGAACTGAACTTAATTTTTAATGTTATTTGAGACGGCTTGCTTAACATAGCGAGTCGTCTTTTTTAAGTGTGAAATCAACAAAATTAAACTTGTCTAATTATATTGCCCTCGAGAAACACCGACGCAGTATGAACGAAGAATGCTTGTAAATACAGGAATTATAAGTTGAAGACATAAATGATTTCTGTTTGATGATATAAGTTTCATCAAATAATCATTGACAAATGGGCTGGAATGGATTATTTTTTGTACATAGCAATTAAAGTTGCGTTAGAGCAAAACTATTGGTCGATGGCAGGACGTGCTTTTTTAAACGGATGATTTCAATGGAAAAAAGTTAAACTAAAGATTAGAATTTGCAGGGGGAGAACGGGGATGGAGATGAAGAAACGTCAAAGCAGGAGTATATTAGGTACTCTAATTATTGCAATCAGTTTGGTCTTGTCTGCGTGCAATTCAAGTGAAGAGACGCCACAAGGATCAACTGGGGAACAAAGCACGGAGAAAATTCATGTCGTAACAACGATTGCTCAGATTTCTGAACCCGTGTCCGTCATTGGCGGGGATCGCGTGGACGTTCAAAGTCTGATGGGACCCGGTGTTGATCCGCACTTATACAATGCGACCCATGGAGATATTAAGAAATTGGACGAAAGTGATATTGTATTTTACAGCGGCCTGCATCTGGAAGGGAACATGACGGAAATATTCGAACAGATTGGCAAAAATAAACCAGTACTCGCCATTACCAGTTCGATCCCTGAGGATCAGTTGCTTGAGGATGAAGAATTAGCGATTGATCCGCATGTGTGGTTCGATATTGATCTGTGGAAGCAAGCACTGGAGTCTGCAACCGAAGAGTTGAAAAACTTCTCCCCGGAAGATGCAACTTATTTCGAGGAGAATAAACTGGAATACTTTAAGCAACTTGACGAATTGAAGGCCGATTCTACCGCGAAAATCGCTGAAATACCGGAAGAGAAGCGAGTCATTGTAACCGCGCATGATGCTTTTGGTTATTTTGGCCGGATGCACGGCATGGATGTCGTCGGACTCCAAGGATTAAGCACGGAAGATGAGATCGGGTTGTCCGATATTAATGAAACGATTCAAACGCTCTTAGAACATAACATTCCAGCTGTTTTTGTGGAGAGCAGCATCAATCCCGCTTCGATCAATGCTGTTATCGAGGGAGCTGCCAAGAAGGGCCTAAAGGTGAAACTGGGCGGAGAGTTATATTCGGATGCGATGGGCACAGCGGGAACGGATGAAGGAACCTACATCGGAATGTACCGTCATAACGTGGAGACGATCTATCATGCGCTAACAGGAAGTGGTGAGTAATATGTCTGTACTTCAGGTTAAAGATTTATCAGCATCCTATCGTAAAAACAAAGTGCTGCGCAGCGTCAATTTCCAGGTTGAACAAGGCTCTTTGACGAGCATTGTCGGACCTAACGGCGCAGGAAAGTCCACCTTGCTTAAGGTGATGTTGGAACTGCATCCGAAGCTGTCGGGGAACGTCTCGTTCTTCGGCTCCACGCTCGCAAAAACCAAGACACGTGTCGGTTATGTCCCGCAGCGCGGTTCTGTTGACTGGGATTTCCCGACCAACGCGCTGGATGTCGTCATGATGGGCTTATACGGTAGAGTGGGGTGGCTGAAATGGCCGAAGAAAAGCCACAAAGACCAAGCGATGGCATCACTTGAGCAGATGGGGATGGCGGATTACGCGAATCGACAGATCAGCCAGTTGTCTGGCGGACAGCAGCAGCGAGTCTTCCTCGCAAGAGCGCTGGTGCAAGATGCTGATCTGTATTTCATGGATGAACCGCTTGCGGGGGTCGATGCGGCAACCGAACGAGCCATCATGACAACATTGCATGATCTGAAACTATCCGGCAAAACCGTCATGGTCGTTCACCATGATCTGCAGACGGTGGAAGATTATTTCGACCATGTGCTTCTGCTGAACGGGACTGTGGTTGCGCATGGCAAGACTGAAGAGGTATTCACTAAAGATAATGTCTACCGCACGTATGGCGGTTCTCTTCGCTGGATGAAGGAGGCGTAACATGTGATGGAATCACTGTTTTCTCCGAATACCCAGTGGGTATTATTAAGTACATTAATTCTGGGGATGGCAGCCGGCATGATCGGCTGTCTGGCTTACTGGAAACGACAAAGTCTGATGAGCGATGCTTTATCACATGCTGCATTGCCCGGTGTGGTCGTAGCATTTGCGCTCACAGGAAGTAAGAATATGTTGGTCATGATCTTCGGCGCAGCTATTAGTGCCCTGATCGGAGCCTGGTTGATCCACTGGATTCGAACATCGAGCCGTATCAAGGAGGATACTGCAATGGGCATTATCCTGTCCGTCTTCTTCGGTTTCGGGATCATGATGCTGACCATCGTGAATCGGACGTCCGGCGGTAATCAGAGCGGACTCGATAATTTTATCTTCGGCCAAGCGGCGTCGATGGTACAAAAAGACGTAACGACGATGTTATCGCTAGCCATTCTTGTCATTATCGTAGTGACGATCGCTTTCAAAGAATGGAAGCTGTTTCTGTTCGATCCGGACTTCGCACGCGGACTCGGTCTCAGTAGCCGGCTTATGAACATGGTATATAATACAGTCTTGGTTCTTGTCATTGTTATTGGAATTCAAGCCGTTGGCGTGATTCTGATGGCAGCCTTATTAATTATTCCGGCAGTCAGCGCAAGGTACTGGACGAACTCGTTCAAGTGGATGGTCATACTTTCGGCTATTTTCGGCGGTGGTTCCGGATTCGCAGGAACTTTCATAAGTACACTCGGAAAAGGTTGGCCGACAGGTCCGTTCATCGTTGTTGCTTCATCCGTATTGTTCACCGTATCCCTCGTGTTTGGTTCACAAAAGGGGCTCTTAATTCAAGCGCTGCAATTACGCTCTCAGAAAAGAGCACAGGCTGAGACCGAACCCGGCTGGACGTCTTCACCGCCTGCCGTCAGGAAGGGGGAATAAAGAATGACCTATACAGGCTGGATTTTGCTTACCGCATCATTGGTTGGCTTATCGTGCGGGATCGTGGGCGTATTCCTAATTCTCCGCAGGATGGCAATGATGGCCGATGCGATATCGCATACGGTATTACTTGGTATTGTAGTTGCCTTTCTGATTACTAGGGAGCTCAGCGGCCCGCACATGTTGATCGGTGCCATTATCGCCGGATTGCTCACGGCCGTGTTAGTCCAATGGTTTCACTCGCGTGGGGTTCAGCAAGATGCATCCATCGGGGTGGTGTTCACTACGTTATTCGCCATCGGGGTTATCTTGATCGCCACACGGGTCGGTAATGCTCATCTGGATACGAAGCATGCGTTAATGGGCGAAATTACGTTCGTCCCATGGAATGTGATGCATGTTCCTTTACTTGGCGAAGTGCCGAAGGCAACCTTTATGTTGGGTGTGGTTCTGCTGATTGTAGTGATTGTGATTGCCTTCTTCTATAAGGAGTGGAAGATTACGTCCTTTGATCCGGCACTTGCGGCAAGTATCGGGATTCCTGTCGTATTGATGCACTATGTATTCATGTCGCTTGTATCGATCACGACCGTAGCTTCCTTCGACGCGGTCGGCGCGATTATGGTCGTTGCGATGTTGATCACACCTGCGGCAGCATCCTATCTATGGACTGACAAATTGTCCACGATGATTGTACTAAGTGGTGCGTTTGGAATTTTATCCGCATTTATGGGATACTACATCGCGGTATGGCTTGATACTTCAATCTCCGGTTCCATGGCATTTGCTACCGGTATTGTATTTATTGTAAGCTTTTTATGCTCTCCCAAGCATGGGGTGATCTCCCGATTTCTTCATAAATACAGCACCCATGGTGCGGAAGAGAATCAAGTCGATAGGGTATCCTAATGAAGCCATAATGTGAAGCAAGCCTGAGTAGCGTCTACTCAGGCTTTTTTGGTGTCGATTATGGTACAATTAGGCAAGTTGTAACAAAAGGGAGTGCGTACGATGCAGTTAGAATCAGCCAGATTAATTATCCGGGAATTCGGGAATCACGATTTTGATGGAGTTCACGCTTACGCTTCTGATCCCGAAGTAACCGAATTTACGATGTGGGGACCCAATACGAAGGAAGATACGTTGAAATTTCTCGAAGATATGATACAGATGCAAGAGGAGCGTCCTCGAACTGGTTATGAATTAGCCCTTGTGCTTAAGGATTCGGGTCAACTGATTGGGGGCGTTGGCCTTCATCAGATGAATCGAAACGCTGAGCTTGGGTACTGCCTGAACAAGAATTATTGGCGAAAAGGATACGCTTCTGAAGCAGCTAAAGCGTTGTGTCGCTTCGGATTTGAACAGCTTGATGTACACCGGATCTATGCTACTTGCCGACCAGGCAATATCGGTTCTGCAAGCGTTATGCGCAGTATCGGCATGAAGCAGGAGGGACATCTCAGGCAGCATCTTCATTATAAAGGCAGTTATCATGATTCCTATCTGTACTCCATATTGAAGGATGAGTTCACCATTAAGTCCTCTACGTAACGCTGACAGACGATAAAGGTAATTTGACAAGCATCACGAAAATCCTGTTGTTATGTGGGGGATTGGAGCATTTCAAGGAAGCGTTCGTGCAGAATCTGATATCGTTGCTCCCAACGGTTGCTCCATGCAAATTGTTGGTACTTCGGCTTAAGTGCGGCGTTCTCATCATCCAGTGCAGCCTCAATGGCTTGTATGAAAGATAGTGGCGAGCGGGCTAGTGAAATCACCTCGGCATCGGAATCGATGATTTCAGGAAGTTCCGCTGAGATGACAGGCACACCTAGGGCCATATATTCATACAATTGAACAGGATGGGCTGATTGCGTCTTTTCATTCAGTTTATAAGGCAGAAGGGCTGCTTGGAAAGCACGGAAGTATCCGGGAAGTTCATGATAAGGTTTATCTTCCAGAAGCCATACGTTCTCTGGTACATCCATCATTGCAGGACCCTCGGCTGTAATTGCGCCAATCCAGACAAAATTCCAGTCAGGCCTGAGCTCGGCCAACACTTTAATGAGCTCGTAGTCAACTTCGGTTGAAGGCGATCCATAACAGCCGATGACGGGTTCAGGAATAACTTCAAATTCGGGAGCGAGATCTGAATTGCTGGTGATGAAATGTTCGAGATCCACCCCATTGCGGACCATGAAGGTAGCTGGATTCATGCTGGAAGCTCTATCATACAATCGAGCCGATTCGGTGAGCACGAGATGGGCTGCTTGAAGAAGGAGTTCTTCTTGGTGTTGCTTGATCGGACAGTTGAGAGATTCCTGAAACTGGGCCAGCGTATGATCAAACACAAGCAGTTGTTGGTCTAGTTCGCATACCAGTGGAGACCAGAACGGGTCATCGACAATCGTAATCCATACGGAGCATTGGAATTTCGTAATGATGTACGCAATGGCCTCTTTCATGAGGAGTACATCCGTTTCAGTGAGATCTTCACCGCCATGTAAATCCAAAGGACGGTTTGCGCACAGTGTAACGATCCAGATGTTACGATCGATATTCTTGATCGTGATGTGTTGATCGAGTTCTTGACGCGCCGATTCATCATCACTCAGGTTGATAAACTCAGGTGCTACATAGAATACACGATGTCCTGCTTGCGCGAACTGCTCGCTGAATTGCTGTGGCCGCTGCCATCCCGATTGCCAATCGATGCGAGCGAGGCGGATCACATCATAGCAGAGTTTGCCTGGATTCTCCGTTAATGAATGATCGGAGAGCCTCGATACGTTTCGAGAATTCGGTTTTGAATGCTGATGCTGCCTTCGGTCCCAAATACGAGTAGCAGATCGTCGGCGTAGTATTGATTTTTGACGATTGGGCTTAGTACGTTTCAAGATGTGCCTCCTCTCGTAGAAGGTGTATTGTTGTATTACGATATGTAGGACCAATCAGATCTGCATGGGTACAACCCCATCAGCCAGTATACAGACTAACCATAAACGAGCCTGTTCATGGGAAAGGAGACGTGTTAATGAACCCGAACAATCTACGAATCATCGGACAAGCTGAACAATTTGCCCGGGAGTTCCATCAGGATGATGCGAGTGGGCATGACGAATGGCATATACTGCGGGTTGTCCGTTTCGCACGTGTCCTTGCTAAGCTGGAGGGAGCAGACCAATACATATGTGAGTTGGCAGCATGGCTACATGACGTTGCGGATGAGAAACTGAATGAATCGAAGGAAGCAGGCTGCGCACGGGTAGGCGAATGGTTAATCGCAGCAGGCACAGACAACCGTGACATAGAACATGTTCTGGAGATCATACGCACCATGTCTTTCTCCAGTGGAACGGCGAAGGGAATGCATACGCTCGAAGGACAAGTGGTTCAGGACGCGGACCGTCTGGATGCGATAGGAGCTATAGGCATTGCCCGAACCTTCGCATATGCAGGCTCTCGCGGACGAGAGATATATGACCCGGGTATAGCCGTCCGAGAACGGATGAGCAATCATGAATATCGGAGCGATAAGAGCACGACCATCAACCATTTCTATGAGAAGTTATTGAAGTTGAAGGATTTACTGAATACACAATCAGCTCGGCAATTAGCCATAGAGAAACATCGGAGTATGGAAGATTTTCTCGACAGGTTTGATCACGAGTGGAGCATTGGCAATGAGGCTTATCTTGCGGAATCGCTCTCTTATCGTGGCAAGGTTACGCGGGTCCATGTCGCCTTCGATCTATCCACGGCTGGTTCGATTGAGATCATGTTACGCTCCAAACCGGATGAGATCGTAATCTCACTCCCTGACGATCTTTCAGTTGGGCTGCTTCCAGATCATGATCAATACGCAGCTTCCTATGAACTGCGACGTAATTGGTTTACTGCGCATTATAGCCCTTCCAATCAAGCACGGCTGCAATCAGCATTGGTTCACTCTGCAGTGCAGTGGATGCTCTGGCCGCAGCAGCTCCTGGACCTGCCGTGTACGATCTGGGCAGGCGGTTCGGCACTGGAGCAGACGGGTCTGAGGAGACTACTCTCTCAAATTCCGAGTCATTCGGATATGGTTATCATAAATCCAACAGCGATCTTGCACGAGTTATATCCGACCATCACCTATAGAGGTACGTTTGAGATCGTACCCGAACAACTTGCCATCGCCATGGAGCGTTCCAGTCAAGAGAGGAAGTTGTCGCCAGATGAGATTGCGGGCTATTGTACAGACTGGAACCGACTGCGTGCGGAGAACGGGGTGCTGCGCGTGTTGGAACAGGGTGTGTTGCGAACGGTACCGGAATCGCATTATGATGCGATGATTATGGAAAGTGTGTATAGCGTGAAAGCCCGATCCGGAGAATTCAAGAGATCTTCGCGCGTCATCGGCGAAGTGATCGGACATCATGAACTTGGCGTCTCGGATGGATATATCGAATATCGCGTGCGCGAATTAATTAAGGCAAGCGTCCTGACTTATACGGGGGATCTGAGCGAGATGGCCAAGTACAGTGTATCGTTGACCGAAGCGGTGGATGAAGAATCGAAACGTGATGAGAAGCAGCGGCTCCAAGCCGTGAGGCTACAATCACTTATGCAGAATATGATGGATACTCATCTGACTGAGCGTGACATCATGGAAGAGCTTAAAGGTATGGGATTAACAGATGATATATGGGAATCTTATCATAATCATCACAAGCAGAGGGTTCTGCTACTTGATTCTCTTACGCGAATTTTAGGCGAGCAGGAACACAACTAGATATCGATAACAGAAAGTGGTGTAGTGATGTTATTTTATGAACAACAAATTGAGAGCATTCGATCCTTGGCGCTGGACATGGACAAGAGCAGACAGGTACCTCCTGAGGTATTGAATATTATATATGATCTCAGATTGTTTCACTTGTTCGTTCCGGATGAACTGGAAGGGAGAATGACAACGCTGCCCGATGCGGCAAGAATCTTCCAGGAAGCCTCCAGAGTGGACGGTAATTTGGGCTGGCTGGTTACGATCGGTGCAGGCGGAGGATTTTTTGCTGCCTTGATGAATCCAGACGTGAATCGGATGGTGTTCGCTCGACGTGAGGCGGTCATTGCAGGCAGCGGCATGCCAACGGGAACAGCGAAACGAGTAGATGGTGGATACCGAGTAAGTGGCAGTTGGAAATACTGCAGCGGATCGACCTATGCGACAACATTTACCGCCAATGCGGTTATAGAACGTAACGGTGTTATCGATAAGGAAGAACCGGAGATCCGCTCCTTCATCTTTCGTGCGGATGAGATACAGGTAGAGCCAGACTGGAATGCTTTTGGATTAAGAGCAACAGCCAGCCATACGATAACGGCTCATGATGTGATGATTCCGGAATCGATGTCTTTCTCACTGAATGAGATCAAGGGTTATCAGAGTGAACTCATCTACCAATATCCGTTCCTGCCATTTGCTCAAGTCTCATTTGCAGCTGTTGCAACGGGCATCGCGGAGCATCTCTTGGCCGCCGCCGAAAAGCTTGCTATCGAGCGAGGGAGTGCAGCTCATATCAGGGATACCATCACAAGTGCTTCAACAGCGCTGACGGCAGCAATAACGTCATATTATGCAGCGATTGAAGCTTCTTGGACAGAGCTGCAGGAGCGAGGTCAGTTGTCAGCTGAAACCGAAACCAAAGTTTCCTCCAGCAGTTTACATGCAGCCTCCGTAGCCCGTCATTGCGGCGAGCAGGTATTTCCACTGCTCGGTCTAAGCGCAGCGATGGAGGACAGTGAGGTGAATCGCTGCTGGCGTGATCTCCAGACAGCATGTTCACATTCATTGCTTAGGACTGAGCTATAGTTATTACATTTCAATAATACGTTGTCCCAAGGGATCCTTGATCTTGCAAGACAACCCATTCCTAAAAGTAGGCCAACCCGTTATTAAAGGTTGGCCTACTTTTATGGTCTTGCTTCTCGCGACAAATACAATTTTATTCACATGATTCCTCGAAGTCGTTTAATATCTTCTCTTGGCGGCAAGCCATACATGCGAGAATATTCACGACTGAATTGCGATGGACTCTCATAACCGACCTGGTATGCAACATCCGCGGCGTCAGTTGACTCCGACAATAATAATCGCCGGGCTTCCTGCAGTCGAAGTTGTTTTTGGAATTGAATCGGGCTCATGGCGGTAACTTCTTTAAAATGCCTATGCAGCGAAGCGACACTCATATTGACGGATTCCGCCAGCTTCTCGATTCTTAAAGAGTGTGTATAGTTAATCACTATTTGCTCGATTACGTGTCTGACGCGATTGGTGGAGCTTCCCTCAAATGCGATTTGCTCTAAAGTCCCTCCATGCTGTCCTTGCATAACCCTGTATAAAATCTCTTTCGTAATTAACGGTGCAAGTACCGGAATGTCTTGTTGATGATCAAGTAGCCGTGCTAAACGGATCACTGCATCGAGCATGGTTGGCTCGGTAGGACTAACATACAAGGCTCGCTTCGCGTTAACTTTTTTGCCAGTCTGACGATCTGTTGTTCCTATAACCTCCAGAATTTGCGATGGAGTAAATACCAGATTGATTGCCAGATAAGGCTCCTCGGAAGATGCCTCCACCACTCGGCTTGTAACAGGCAAGTCTACCGAAGCAACCAAATAATCGGTAGGGCTGTACCTATAGCGCTCCTGCGCCAGCCACACCTCCTTGGCGCCTTGAACAATCATGCAGATCGAAGGCTTATACACCGTATGGTTGGGCGGGGTAGTATGAGACCGGCGAATCACGTATAAAGATGGGATCGCTGTCGTATTAACACCTTCCTGCTCCGTATGACGATTGATGATCGCAGCGAGTTCTGCTTGCTGACGGTAGATGAGTTCGGACATAGGATCCTCCTGTTTAGCCATTTCTTATTACCATTATAATCGAAAAGGGTCAGTCGTACAGATGCCATGAGAGGATTAGGCAAACATCTGCGATGAATGGGATAACGGTGGCCTTGTTACTTATTGCATAATCAGATAAAACGCTGAGCTGATGTAAAGTGCAAGCCTTGTGTGGGCTAAGGAGGAGAATAGGATGTTGCAACGGATCAAAAATTTATTTGCCATTAAAGGTTATGGTTTATTCGTGATATGTATATTTTTGGTGGGCATAGGCATTTCGATTACACAGCCATACTTATCTTTGTACGCGACCGAAGATCTGGGAATGAGCGCAGGAGCGTTTGGCCTGTTTATTGGAATAAGTTCATTAAGCGGCGTTGTAGTCAATTCGTTCGTCGGGAAACGTTCAGATCATGGGCTAGATCGTAAAGTTCTGATTATAATTGCCTTGACATCATCAGCGCTAGGATATGCTTCATACCTAGTATTTGACAACTTCATCTCACTATTGATCGTTGTTACAATCTTTAGTGGCATCGGAGCTTCTGCGATGCCGCAAATTTATGCTTCGGCACAGGAGTCGGCCATTGCAAGCCGTACGAACGATCGAACTTTTGCAATGTCTGCATTACGTTCGCTCGTATCACTCGGATTCCTCATCGGGCCATTAATAGGTACCGTAATTTTAGGTGTGCTTGGTTATAAAGGGCTTTTTCTTGGAACAGCCGCGATCTTTTTTACGATTGCTTTTCTCATATTATTGTTCCTGCATCGAAAAAAGTCTTCTGTCCATGAACGAAAGCAAACTAGCAAGGCTAGCTCATCGATTCAGAACAAACGAATCCTGCTGCCACTCATCGCTCTTATCTTACTATTAGCGGTTCATGCTATGAATGGAATCATTACGCCACTATTCATCATCAATGAACTGCAAGGGACATTTGCAGATGTCGGATTCGTTGTTAGCGTCTCAGCGGGCCTGGAAATCCCCTTAATGTTGTTATTAGGCTCACTGGGAAGAAGAATCTCCAACCATTCCTTAATGATGATCGGATGCCTAGTGGGGCTTATGTATTACAGCATATTAAGTATTTCCACCGAATCATGGCAATTGATAGCTGCTCAGCTTCTGCAGGCTATCTATGTCGCGATCGTCATGGGGATTGGTCTTAGTTTCTTTACGGATTTATTACCTGATTCACCAGGCGTATCGACGACGCTTTATTACAACGGTTCGATCATTGGAAGACTGGTCGGCAATCTGGGCGGTGGCTTCATAGCTCAGTTTGTAGGATTTCGACATGTTTATATAGCATGTCTCGTCATCGTGATATTCTCGTTGTTCATCTTGTGGCGCAACAAGCCGGTGCCAGATAACCAAACCATTACACCATCTGTTTAATTGAATCAACGGCCTGGATGATCTATTGTGGATGAACCACATTAAATTGCTGTGTCACCACTCAATTCTTTTTTTAAATACAACAGATATTTCTTTATATATTGCTCAGGCTGATGACGCAGGTGTTCAATATCTAGCCTTTGCGGTATTTTTCCTGCCATATAAAAGATTCGCATAGCTGTACCAGTCCGGATCTCGTCCTCGGTGACCTTTTGTTGATAGCCGTTCATAAACGAGCCCCACAACTGTTCTACATTTCCTGCCGAGATCATGTGCAGTCTAGGAACTCCCATATCAAACGCACGATGGCCAAATCCGCATTCATCAAAATCTAATAAATGGAGGAGCCCATTCGAACGCAAGATATTACCGCTGTGCGCATCGCCGTGCAAAAAATGCAGTTCATCAGTCAACATATATTTCGAATATGCTTCAATTAAAGAATCAGACAGCGATTGGCACTGTTGTTTATCTTTGCGATCCAAGAATGGAGCTTCCAAGAGGCAGTGAAGAGATGCCTCAATGATATTCTGGTCATAACGCGGTCTGTTATATCCAATCCAATCCTTCGTTGAAGTTTGTAAGATGATATCGGACTTCTCATGCAGTAAGGCTAGAGTTCTTCCTAAATTATGGTAGTCTTGAAAGCTTGGAGAGTCGACAGACTCTCCAACAATATAATTAAATAAAGCGTAGTACTGGGTTCCAGTTGGAGTCGGGAAGATGGTCAAGTATAGTTGATCCTGATTCTTTAAAGGATGCGGTACATTCAAATAACAACCAAGTGCCTCTAACCATGTTATCTCGGCCATGATTTGAGCTTCGTTATATCGTCCCAATCTGTACTTCCTCAATATAAAAGAAGACGAATCTTTTTCAACAAGAAAAGTTGCATTTTCTCCTTGGTGCAGGATAGTAATTTCGAACGGTTCATGAAACGAATATGCTGTATCTAAAATACGTCTTTCCTCTTGGTACATAGAATAGCCTCCATAAAATAATTTGATACTAATCTAATTAGATGAATGATTAATTAAAAATATCATACATAATGGTTGCAAACAATTGGGAAAGAATAAAAAATAGAATCAACCTGTGCAGTCTGTGGATTAGCATTTATAGTATAATGATTACTTCTATAGAGATGGAGAGGAAGAGAGGGAGTATATGCCGACTATACTGGTTGCTGACGATGACGCGAACATTCGCGAGCTTGTCTGTTTGTTTTTGCGTAACGATGGATATACAACGGTGGAAGCTGCGGATGGCAGGGAAGCTTTGACCGTCTACGGCTCAACGCATGTCGATCTGGTTGTGCTTGATATCATGATGCCGATAATGGATGGGTGGACGTTATGCAAGGAGCTTCGAAGAGCGAATCCGGATCTTCCGCTACTTATGTTGACTGCCAGAGGCGAGACATGGGAGAAAGTCAAAGGATTCGAATTGGGAACGGATGATTACTTGACAAAACCTTTCGATCCGCTGGAGCTTACGGTTCGTGTCCGGGCATTACTGAAACGCTATAAAATTGGTTTTACGCAGATGATACAGTTCGGCAACGTCACCCTCGATCGGCAGACTTATAAGGTAATGAGAGGGAAAGAGTCGCTCACGTTGCCACTCAAAGAGTTCGAATTGCTATACAAGCTTGCTGGAACACCAGGACAAGTCTACACGCGTGAGCAATTGATCGATCAGATTTGGGGTATAGATTATGCCGGAGATGATCGAACGATAGATGTACATATAAGACGGCTGCGTGAGCGGTTTGCGACCACGCCAGATTTTCGCATTGAAACGGTGCGCGGGCTTGGGTATCGGCTTGAGATTTACGAATGATCAGATCCTTGTATATTCGGGTTGTCCTGACCTTTCTAGTGTCCGTCATTGCGGGCACGATCATTGCATTTATGGTTTCCACGTGGGGATATAAAGAACAGTTTAACGAGAATGCCCAGATCAATCTGCGGAACTTTGGCGAAGATGTCGTCCATCTATACAAGAATCTGCCATTACGTGAAGCAGATTATTTCGTAAGTGAAATGCAGCAGCTTGAGTCATATCACATTCGAATTTACGAAGCCACAGGCCAGTTTCAGTCTTACGGAAAGCTGGATGGACATAAACCGGCCGCAGTGACGATGGAGCAAGTGAATAAGGTGCTCGATGGAGGAGTTATTCAAGACACACCGAATGGTATCGCCAAAGTTCTCTTAGGGCTTCCATTGGAGACGGAGATGGGCATGAAAGCAATGTTTTTGGAAATGCTAGCCCCGCCATCATCGTCTTTTGTCATCAAGTGGGCATGGATTTTTGCCTCCTATTCATTGATTGCAGGCAGTATATTGATTCTGGTTGCTTCGATTTTTCTGGTAAGACCGATCAAGAAGCTGACCAAAGCAACTAAACGGATTGCAGCCGGGGATTTCAGCGTCAAGCTAAATATTAAGCAGACGAACGAGTTGGGCACGTTGGCTCGGAGTTTTGAGGACATGATGCACGAACTGCAGCAACTTGAGCACATGCGCCGGGAATTTGTGAGCAACGTTTCTCATGAGGTCCAGTCCCCGCTCACGTCAATATCCGGCTATGCACTAGCACTCAAACAAGTCGATCTCACCGACGTTGAACGAAGTCGCTATCTGGACATCATCATTGCTGAAGCGAATCGAATGTCCAAAATGAGCGATAGTCTGCTCAAACTGAGCTTGCTTGAATCTCAGTCACAGCAACTGCAGCTCGTCACATTCAGCCTGGATGAACAAATCAGGAGGGTCATTGTAGCACTCCAACCACAATGGTCTGCCCGCAGTATCCATTTTGAGCTTGAGTTAGAGAGTGTTAGAGTGACGGCAGATCATGACCAACTTAATCAGGTCTGGACGAATATTCTCGGCAACAGCATTAAGTTCTCCGAGGTTGGGGGCGTGATCAAGGTTAGACTGAAACAGGAAATCAGAAGAGTAACCGTTCAAATTGCTGATACGGGCGTTGGTATTCCATTGGAGGATCAAAAACGAATATTTGAACGATTCTTCAAATCCGATCGCTCTCACAGTCGCCAATATGACGGCAGCGGTATGGGACTCGCCATCGTTAAACAGATCGTCGCGCTGCATCAAGGTGAAATCCGAGTGGAAAGCGAGCCAGGCCTGGGCACCACCGTTATTGTTAACTTGCCGATCACGATACCAACCATTTCGTCGGACGAATAGGCGTTCGAATCTGTTCATATTCCGTTCATATTGTCGTCATAGGGAGTACATCTTCGTCGTTTAAACTTTGATTAGCGAGCTGACAAGGCAGCTGAATACAGGTTAAGACAGGAGAAGATGAACGTGCCACAGACAGAGGAAATGAATACGAAGAACAGGACGAGTGCCCATAAATTGCGAAGTCGTCTGCTTAAAATAATAGGTGGCATACTGATTGCATCGTGCTTTTTCTAGGAATTGTGTATTTGGTTAATGTATTTAGTAATCAGTCGGAGCAAAAAAGAATAGAGTCTTATGGGCAGCACATAACGGTTGATGATAAAAATATGAATGTGTTGATTCAAGGAGAAGGTGAAGAAACCGTCGTACTCCTCCCAGGGTATGGAACGGCAGCACCCGCACTTGATTTCAAGCCGCTTGTAGATGAATTATCACCTCATTACAGAGTTATCGTCATTGAGCCTTTCGGTTATGGATTAAGTGATGAGACGGATAAAGAGCGAACGACGGACAATATCGTAAGTGAGATTCATGAAGGATTACAGCAGCTTCATGTTGAGCGCTATATCCTTATGGGTCATTCCATTGCTGGCATATACGGTCTGGAGTACGTGAACCAATATCCAGAGGAAGTCAGTGCATTTGTCGGGATCGATAGCAGTGTTCCTACACAACCGGGAATGGATGTTAAATTTCCATTAAAGACGTTTGCATTTTTAGAAAAATCAGGCCTGCTGAGGTTGATCAAGAAGGTAAGCGGCGATCCATATGCCGGACTCGCCTTTGATGATTACACGAAAGAACAAATGAGCATGCTATCGAATAAAAACGGCACCAATGCCACCATGTTGAATGAAATGAAACATATCTCATCTAATTTTAGAGGTGCTCAAGATAGTACATTTCCTCGTGATCTTCCACTTATTCTCTTTGTACAAGCGAGTAATTCAGACATAGAAGGCTGGATACCACTACATGAGCAGCAAGCTAAGGAATCTGTATACGGAAAAGTGATGACATTTGAAGGCGGGCATTACTTGCACCATACCCATTCCGTGGAGATCGTTGAGAATTTCAGAAGAATGATGGATGAAATCGATTCAGGCAGGTAATATAGAGATAAAAACTTTATGGAAACGATGTTGATGATGATTATTGAACTAGGGCACCAACAGATACAAATTCATATCGAATACGGCCAACGCCAAAAACTCTCAATCCACATTCACCCTACAGGATTAATCACGGTCAAAGCCCCAAAGCATACAACTGATGAGGTAATCATGCACGCGGTCCTTCAGCATGAGCAACCCATTTTGAAGCAGCTTGAAGCGATTGAGGAGGCTCGGACTGCACCGAAGCTCAGGGAGTACGAGGAGGAAGGCAAGTTTCTACATCTTGGTCGATATTATGCACTGCATGAGTTAATCGAGACGAAGGGACGGACGGAAGAAGAGTTGCAACGAGATCTGAAGAAGTTCTATTTCGCGAGCTGTAAGAAGGTGGTTGGGGAGCGTCTTAAGGTCTATCAGAAGCAGCTGAAGGTAACGCCCAAATCCTTCACGATTGAGGAGTCCCGAACGAAGTGGGGGAGCTGCAGCTCAGCAAAACATCTTACCTTTAACTACCGCCTCGCCATGGCGCCAATCGAAGTCATCGATTATGTGGTTATTCATGAGCTCTGCCATCTCTTGCATATGAATCACGATCGATCTTTCTGGCGGCGTGTTGGAAGTGTAATGAAGGATTATAAGGAGAAGGAAGCGTTCCTTGCAAGGTATGGACAAGATCTGACGTTGTGAGATTCCTTTCGTAAGAGAAAAACACTCTGATTGAGTGTTTTTTTCAGTTTTAACTCATCATTTCGTTTCAAAAAGCCGATATAACATTGCTATAATTGATTTTCAAATATAAATTGGGGATAGAGGAAGTGGAGAAGGAATGTTTAACAAGAAATGGCTCATCACTCCGGTGGTAGCGACAGCACTATTGTTTGGTCAAACTGCATATGCGCTCCAGACGTTTCCTGACGTCGCCGGAACGAAATATGAATGGGCACAGGAATCGATTCGTTCTTTGGCGGATAGAGGTGTGATTAAAGGTTATGCTGATGGATCCTTTAAGCCGGACAAGACGATAACGAAAGCGGAATTCGTACATATGCTTCAAAAGCTTTTTCCGGAGATCAATCATTCTTCCGGCAAACCCTCCGAGTTTACGGATGCTCGAAAGCATTGGGCTAATAAAGATTTTGCCGCAATCTTTAACGGTGACTATATTTGGCTGTTTGCAGAGGATGTGGGCGGTACCTACCCGGATTATCAGTTCTACGTAAAACCCGATAAGCCATTGACACGCTGGGATGTCATGATGATGGCTTCCATCGTGACTGACCATAAACAGCAGACGCTTCATCCTGAGGTTGAAGAAGTGATATTAGCTGCCCAACAATTCAAGGATATCAAAATTCGTCAAGCTAGTTATTATGACAACTTCTCGGCATATTATCCCGTACTATACATCGACCAGTACAACGAAGGGTATGATAATGAGTATTTCTACGACGGGGATTCCCAGGAATTTAAGGCTGATGCATTCTTTACATTAACGAGCATGGGCGTCATGACGGGCAATAACGGTTACCTTCGCCCTAAAGCGTTAGTGACAAGAGCCGAAGCGGCTACGATATTACAGCGGCTATATGAAGCCACAACCAAATCATAACAAGCGTAAAATGGCCTACATTGGGTAGAAGATTATAAACAGTTGCAGGAAAGCGAGTAGTAATCGTTGAATATATCCGAATGCTGCAATATATCAGGGGTATGGGTACTCCTTAGTCGCTAGGGGGGAAACAAACATTGAAATCGATCACCGTTCAAAACCTTACGGATATTTTTCAATTAGAAGTGCTTGCTGGATCCAATCGAATGGATCGTTTAGTTACCCGTTCTCAGACACACAGGCCGGGACTGGAGTTTGTAGGGTATTTTGATTTTTTTCCAATGGAGCGCGTGCAGATACTCGGACGCAAGGAAATTAACTATCTGTTAACGCTGAGCGTAGATGAACGCAAGCTTCATATCGGAAATATTGTTAAATATCATCCGCCGTGTTTTATTGTGACCTCTGGACAACAAGAGATCCCTTATTTGAAGCTCTTCTGTGATCAAGAAGGCATTCCGTTACTGCGGACGAAGGAGCGGACAACCGATTTTATTGCCAAGCTTGACGGATATTTGATAAAAGCTTTAGCGCCGGAGATGTCCATTCATGCCGTATGCGTGAATGTGGCAGGTATCGGAATCTTGCTCAGAGGGAAATCCGGAATTGGTAAAAGCGAGACAGCGCACACGTTGATCCGTCAAGGTCACCGATTCGTGGCTGACGATATCGTTGTGCTCAAGAAGCTGGGGCCATCAACGCTGCTCGGCACGCATAACGAGACGACTCGCGAGTTTCTGGCGCTGCGGAGCATCGGGCTGATCAACGTTGTACGGCAGTATGGGCGTTCGGCCTTTCAAGATGAGACGCGTATCGTGCTGGACATTGAGCTATCACCATGGCAGGATAACTCATTAAATAATGAGCTGGAAGCAGCTCCTCAATTCACGGAATACCTTGGTATTCAAATCCCGCATATCGAAGTTCAGTTACAACCGGGCCGTGATGTTGCCAGCTTGATCGAAGCAGCGGCTAATAATTGGTATTTGAAGCAACTCGGTTACAGCGCAGCCGAGGAATTTATGAAGCGGGTCGAGGACGAAATGCAGTCCTAATGAAAGAGGTGACGGGTATGGATGAGAAGGATGACAACGAGAGACGTTCGACGTCGACAAGTGGTCAGCTGCTGGAATCAGCCATTGACGAATTCGCCAGAAAAGGCGGCTTTGATGATTTACCGCTCAAAGGGAAGCCGATTAAGATCGAAGATGGCGATGTGTTGACTGGAATTATGAAGAATGCGAACTATCAACCGCCATGGATCGTGCTGCGAAAAGAAATCGTAGCCGATATTAAGCGTCTGCTGGATCGACCAGATAACATCTTCTCAGACGCAGAGTTAGACGACATTAACGAGAAGATTATGAAGTACAATCGCACCGTGCCGAATCCGCTTCTGCAAAAAGGATTGGTATCCCATTCGAATTTGCTGGATGCCGTTGATAAGTGGGCTTAGCCGAACAAATAATGAAGTAATTTGCGGGATAGCGAACTGTGGTTAAAAGGAGAAAATGTATTCAAAAGGAACCATACCGGAGCTTAAGCTTAAGATGGGGCTTGTGTCCGATGAAACGGGTTGAAACCGATGCTGAATTGGGTCCTGATGATCATGTCATGTTAGTATGAACATATGCATGTGCAAGTCGCCGTATCGGCGGCTTTTTTCTGTTTCTTGCATTTTAGGACTATCTTGATTGGTTGAACACGCCATTTACGGTATAGACGGAAAGAATCATTTTTCCGGGATTGTTGTGGAAGTGGGTATACGATCGCTGTCGAATCATATACGATCAGACATGATTCGAATCTAAGTTGATGGAGGGAACGTAAGTGAAACTATTCAGGACGATCATGATGATTGTAGGCGCATTCTGCTTGATGGGCATGGGCTGTGCAGATCAGAAGCAAGATACAGAGTTCAACCTTAGCGAGCTCGAACAATCCGATAATAATATCCGCGTTCCACATAATGAACGGCTGCATCTGTCTACTGATCAGCAATGGATCAAGGATGAAGGGCATCAGTCGGATCTGATTCGGCTGCAATGGACGGCAGACAGAGCTAAACCGGCCATCGTCTGGGTTGATGAGAAGGGGATGAATAAATCAGCGATCATCTCGCACGACAAAGCCAACAACCCTGAGCAGCGTGACCATAAGCATATCTCTTTCGAGACTACGATGTCTCCGGAAGGTGAATATCCGGACCAATTGTTCACCCGGTTTGAAATTCCTTTCGATACCGATGTCAGCGAAATCCGAACGCATTCGTCTAATTTCAACGTCATGAGCGGAATCTTGCGAGTGGCAGGAGAACGCGGGACGAACCGGGATCTTCAGTTCAGTGTAGCTGGGGAAGATAATGAGACATCAACGAGATGGGCCGTACGGGCAGATAGTTCGGAAGAACCGGGTGACAATTCCGGTGCGAATATGCAGTTTGTTCGTTATGATGACAATGGCGAAGTCATCGACTCCCCGCTTACCATCCAACGCAGCAGCGGTAATATTGGAGTTGGGACGAATGACCCTGACACGAAGCTGGATGTCAACGGCGACAAACTTCGAATCCGTGAGAAATACACGCCTGCTTCATCCACAGATGCGTGCAGTCAAGGGCAGATGGCATGGGATGACGAACATGTATATGTCTGCGTTACGGAGAATCAGTGGAAAAGAACAGAACTTAGTACTTGGTAAAAGAGGGAATCGAGGGCTAGAAAAAAGGCGCGGAGATGGTCTCCAAGCCTTTTTTCTGTATGATCCAATACATGATCATTTATTAATCGAAGATTTGTAATAAAGAACAGTTATAACTATTCTTTATTGCTTCTTATTAATTAGTTGGTGATACACTCAGAGTAATTTAACTAGGAGGCATCATAATTGGGATGGCTTTATCTGAGAGAGGAGTATGGCCTACAATACTTGACACGGAGGCATATCAAGCAATCTATATTCGGTTTGTCACAAATAACGCTTTATCCTTCGCTTCCGCAGGCCTATAATGTTCTTATGGGTTCATATTAATCCATTTGAGTTCATTTAATCATGGGTGAGGAGTGAAGGACAATGCCAACCATCAAGATTGAATTATTGAATAGCGACGGCAAGGTAAGAGTAGAAGAGTATCAAGATTCGCACAGTTCTAATCGTTACGTCATGGAACGGGAAGCAGAAGGATTTACGCATCTGGCTTGTCAGCATCTGGAGTACAATGCTGGCGACAAATATAGAATTACGACAGAAGCTCCAGAATCGTATTTGGTCGTTCAGATGGATGAAGCGCTTAGTCCGTCACTGATCTATGTAAAAGGTGAAGTCTGGGAATATGAGCTTCCGTTATCGTTTAAGCAGGCCTATCCCGAGAAGGCTTTTACCGGCAGGAAACACTATGTCACGGCCAGGTATGCAATGGAGAGTGAGGTAACGCAGTATCGTAATCTGGCATTGAATCCTCACGACCAGAAGCATGATTCCAGTGCCTACCCGCATGCCCATGCGAATGTCGAAACCAGGAATAACCCCACCTTCTTCGCTCGCAATGCGATTGATGGCGTGTATGCCAATTTCAGCCATGGTGAATACCCGTATCAATCTTGGGGGATTAATCAGCAAGCCGATGCGGAGCTGACGCTGGATTTCGGGAGGAAGGTAGAACTGGGTCGGTTAGGTCTCGTTTTACGCGGCGATTTTCCTCATGATAGTTGGTGGAGAGAAGTGACGGTTGCCTTCTCCGACGGCTCAGAGGAACAACTTTATCCGCAGCAAAACCGCAGCATCCAGTATTTTGACATCCAGCCCCGTAAAGTAGAATGGTTGGTGCTCAAACGCTTGATCAAAGGCGATGAGGCGCTATTTCCCGCATTAACCCAGATTGAAGCTTTCGGAAGCAACGTGGGTAGAATAGAATAATATGAATCGTTGAAGGCTGCTAATGCTCAGGCTAGACGGTACATATAGATATTAGAGCCGTGTAACCCCCGGCTTTTTCTAAAAGGAGACTTCATGTTAACAACACAACAATTAGAAGATATAGCACAATTGCAAGCCACATGTGAAAATTATGATGGTATACAACTGAAACTTAACTGGGAAATGCTTAGAGACCGCAAATCGGATCAATTGGATTTCTTTCATTACGAAGATGGGAAACTAGCAGCATTCTTGGGTTTGTATCCCTTTGGATCTACCGTCGAAGTATGCGGCATGGTGAAACCTAGCGAACGGCGGAAGGGGCATTTCCATCGATTATTCGGGCAAGGAATGGAACAAATAAAAACCGACGGATACAAGAAAATATTGTTGAACGCGCCTGCGGGATCCGACACGGCAAAAGGTTTTTTGAGCAAACAGGGGGCCGAGTACTCATTCTCGGAGTTTCAAATGGAGTGGCAAGAAAGGTTTCTTGAAGACATGGGCGGAATTGTCCTAAGGCAAGCAACGCCGGAAGATTACGAAATGCGTGTACGATTATCCGTTACGGCGTTCGGCTTGGACGAAGAAGATGCAAGCGTGATGGAAAGCAACATCGAACCAGATAATACGGTTATCCTCATGATAGACGTTGACGATGAAGGAACAGTAGGTAAACTGCGGGTGACCCGAGAAGAAGGGCAAGCCTGGATTTATGGATTTTCAATCTTGCCAGAACATCAAGGCAAAGGAATAGGCAGACGGGTGCTGCGTCAAGTCACCAAAGAACAAAGCTCCGCCGGATATTCGGTACACTTGGAAGTAGAAACGAAGAATGAACACGCTTTAGGTTTATATAAATCGGTAGGATTCAAAGTGGTGCATGCACAAGATTACTATACGTACCCATCTGGATGATAGCCCTGATATTCGCAGACAAACCAAAAACCCTCTTGTAACCAAGCGGGTTTTTGTTTGTCCTATCTTGTTACCAGCCATAATCTTGACCTTCATCAAAGGATATGCTAAGTTGTGTTCATAATAATGAAACTTAAAGGGAGGGATAAAACGATGACGGAATTAGAGGTTGTGGATGTATTTGTGAACCTGTCAGCTCCGCGATTATTTGGCATGGTTCACTTGATAAACAATCAGTTACCGGAACTTTATCCCCCCATATCGATAATGGCCTAGCAATCTAGTTGACTGTCCGCTCAGGTTTATTTGTAATAGGGTTGGATTTGCGTAAGCGCCGGGAAGCACTGGTTGAATGAGTGCTCTCCGGCGTTTTTTATGACTTCCGTGTAACAGGCGAGATCGTATGCGTGCATTCTCGCCAATACTCAGCAGGAGGTCGATATTAAATGTCACAGATTCATGTTTCAAACCTGACATTTGCCTATGAAGGCACTTACGATAATATTTTTGAGAATGTCCATTTTCAGATTGATACCGACTGGAAATTGGGATTTACAGGCAGGAATGGCAGAGGTAAGACTACATTCCTTCGTCTCCTGTTAGGAGAGCTTGAATACAGTGGGACGATTTCCGCAAGCGTTGAATTCGAATATTTCCCGTTTGAGGTCGAGCATAAAGAAAATCTCACCATTGACGTAATCGAAGAGGTATACCCGGACTACCTGCATTGGAAGCTGGTTCGAGAGCTTAACTGGTTGAAAATCTCGGAGGATGTGCTGTATCGTCCGTTCGAGACGCTGTCTAACGGCGAGCAGACGAAGGTGCTTCTGGCCACCTTATTCATTAAGGAGAACCGTTTCTTGCTAATTGACGAGCCGACGAACCATCTCGACATGCATGCAAGAAAGCTGGTTGCCGATTACCTTGGTCGTAAAAGCGGGTATATTCTGGTCTCGCACGACCGTGCCTTCCTGGATCGGTGCGTGGATCATATCTTATCCATTAACAAGACGAATATTGAAATCCAGAAGGGGAATTTCTCGACGTGGTGGGAGAACAAGCACCGCCAGGATCAATTCGAGCTGGCGCAGAATGAGAAGTTGAAGCGAGACGTACATCGCCTGTCGGAATCGGCCAAAAGAACCAGCGGCTGGTCGCATGAAGTGGAGAGCACCAAGAACGGCACGAGAAATTCAGGCTCCAAAGTTGACAAAGGATATATCGGCCATAAAGCAGCCAAAATGATGAAACGCTCCAAAGCTATTGAACAGCGGCAGCAATCCGCGATCGAAGAGAAGAGTAAGCTCCTCAAGAATATTGAGAGTGCGGAGAGTTTGCACATTGCGCCGCTGCCGTTTCACAAGGAGCGTCTCGTTGAGCTGGATCATGTAGCGATCTTCTACGATGGGAACAGAGTATGTGAGGATGTGTCGCTTGAGATCGGGCAAGGGGAGCGAATTGCACTCTCCGGTGCGAACGGCTCCGGCAAGTCCAGCATCATGAAGCTGATCTGCGGCGAGGATATTTCGTACGACGGAGGGTTCCAGAAAGACGCCCAGCTTCAGCTATCTTACGTATCCCAGGATACGTCCCATCTTCATGGCGATTTGTCCGATTACGCCAAGAGCCACGGAATCGATGAAAGCCTGTTTAAATCTATTTTGCGCAAGCTTGATTTCTCCAGGCTTCAATTCGAGAAGGATATGTCTACCTATAGCGGTGGTCAGAAGAAGAAGGTCTTAATTGCCAGAAGCTTAAGCGAAAGAGCCCACTTGTATATTTGGGATGAGCCGCTTAATTTCGTGGATGTCATTTCGCGGATGCAGATTGAAGAGCTGCTGCTCGAATACAAGCCGACGCTGTTGTTCGTTGAACATGACAGTGAATTTGTTAACAACGTTGCCACCAAGGTCGTAGAACTATCCAGGCCTTCTACTCCATAACTCATGTTCTAGTTAAAGAGCCTCTCAGGTATGGATGTTATCCACGTCCATGATGAGAGGTTCTTTGATGGCTATAAAGCTCTGAAAGAATGCGTCTATTGCACGTATCGCTATTTTACAGTAAACTGACAGGTACAACCTGATCTAAGGAAGGATGAATGATAACGATGACCATTCCTTCATTGCATAGAATTAACGAGCTTAGCCGCAAGCAAAAAAACGAAGGTCTGACCCAAGCCGAACAAGACGAACAGCAGCAGCTTCGTCAGGAATATTTATTAGCGATCCGAGGGCAAGTGTTATCCACCATGTCTACCCTGAAAGTTGTAGATCCGAACGGTGACGACGTAACCCCGGAGAAACTGAGAATAACGCAACAGCAGAATGCGTCCAAGCTGCATTAAGCGCATAATTTGAGCACCGATGGATTCAAGACCTCCGCAACCTCTTGGGGATAGGATGATTTTTCCTGTCGACATGGGGTGTGGAGGTTTTTTTTGTGCGAAATGAACTTTTGTCATCGCAGCGATCTCTTATCTACGAAGAGGGGGGACAACATGAATGTAAGTCGTCTTGTCAGACAAGCCCAAAGAGGCAACAAAGAGGCATTATTGCAACTCATCCTGGCCGAACAGGACGTTTATTATCGTCTAGCTTACAGCTACATGGGGAACGAGCATGATGCGATGGATGCGATGGAGGACATGATCGTGACGTTGTATGAGAAACTGGGTCAACTGCATAAGGGGGAGGCTTTCTACAGTTGGAGCAAGACCATTCTGGTTAATCGCTGCAAAACGCTACTCCGCAAGAAGGAGCGATTTCTTCCACTCGGGGACGAGCAAGAATCCACGTTACCTGCATTAACCGAGGTTAATCCATACCGCTGGACGGAGTCGGATATGAATATGCAGGAGTTACTGTCTCATCTGAACCCAAGACAGCGGGAAGCAATCGAACTTCGTTATGTTCATGATCTGCCTTATCAGACCATTGCGGACATGACCGGTGCACCGATGGGCACGATCAAATCGAGAATTTCGCAAGGCATACTTAAACTGAAAGCCATGATCGGAGGTGATCGTTATGAAGACGATCGAGGAGAGATTAGAGGAACACAAGCAGAACCGGAATACGGTGCAGGCCCCGCCCGGACTTGAAGTCAAACTTCGACTGGCCTTGACTGCTGTTCCTACGCGTAAGAAAAAAATGAATCGGGTGGTTACGTGGGGATTATCATCGGCCGCGGCACTCCTGCTGCTCGTTGGGGCCTATCAATATCCGGCATTTGCTTATTACGGAGGAATGTTGCTTAACAAAATTGAACTCAGCTCGCTCAGCTTCGCGGAATTGGCGGAACAAGGCTATGGTCAGTCCGTCAACAAAAGCAAAACATTGGCCGATGGTACGGTCATCACGATCAATGGGGTGATTGCGGATGATAATGCACTGTTGATGTATTACACCATCAATCGTAGCGACGGCTCTGTATTTATGGACAACGGATCATTTCGTTATAACGTGAACGGCATACAAGGCTTCATGACGAATTCAACTATTAAAGAGGGAGGTGGCAACCATAGTGCAGACGAGACTCAGTTCGAGGGCGTATATAAATTTGAGCCTGTCAGTCCGTTCTCGCGAACGTTAACCGTCACTTTCAGTGAGTGGCTGGAGAATGGAGAGCGAGCTACTTACCCGGTCTCCTTCAAATTTGAGGCGAATAAAGCGATGAAAAGCATCATTAAAGAGGATATTGCCAAATCCGTTTCAGTCGATCGGGGATCTGTCCACTATGACTCCATTATCGCTTCACCAACGTCAACCATCGTGAAAGGGCATTTCGAAATGGAGTATGAGGGATTCCCGAGGTTCCCAGGCAAGACGAGTCTCTATGTGAATGGCATGGAAGTAAAGTCATGGGGAATGCGGTCTGATCATTCCGGCCCCCATGGCGTTCCGGCATTTGAGCTTGAATTTGACGTGCTTCCGACAGACGATATCAAGAGCATTGAGCTTGTTCTGAAAAATGCCAGCGGATACCAGAAGGTAGAAGATGCAATCTCTCTGGCCACACCATCCGATCATTCCATCCGGATTGGCGATGAGAAGTTGTGGATTCGCAGCGTTACCCGAACCGCGACTGGTTACGATATCGTGATTGCCAGAAAACAATTCACCTTCTTGCAGAAGGAACATGTATCCGTACAGGCGGGGGGCAAGACGGTACCTGTATCATCAATATCCCAATCACGAACATGGGATCTGAAGAACGGCAATATCCTCTGGGAGCAGACGTATTCGTTCAAGACTACCGAGCGGCCGGAGCTGCTCTTGCTGGACGAATTCCACTATATTAAATCTTACGATAAAAGTGTTTATATCCCGATGACTTCACAAAAATAAAAAATGGATTCAGTTTCTAAAAGCTGCAGGAAATGCAGCTTTTTTATTTAGGTCTATACGTGGGCGAATAAATTATTCGCACAACGACATACTACTTCGCAAGAGGTGGTAAAATTTGCAGCAATCGGATAAGTTGAACCTTCGTGAGATTGAAAAGCAACTGAGTGAACGATTCAAGAAGAGCTCGGATTTCGTCTGCAAGAATATAATAATTGGCGTCGAGGAATTCGCAGCTTATTATCTGGAAAGCTTAGTTAATCTCCCAACGACGCTTTCTGCCATTAATCAAGCGGCTATCGAGCATGAAGATGATTCCCTAATTCAGAAGTTTAAGCCGTTTGAGGGCGATTCATCCATGTCTCTAGACGGCTTGTCCAATGAGCTGCTGCAAGGCAAGCTTATCTTGTTTAGCCCGGAAGTCAATCGCTGTCCTTGAATCGGAGAAGCACGATATATCCCGGCCGGTAACTTCTCCGGAAAGCGAGAACCCGCTTCAGTCCGCATACGACGCCTTTACGGAAGATATTAATACGAATATTGCATTGTTCCGCAAAAAATTAAGGTCTGACCGTTTGGTTATTGAAAGCCGTTCCACGGGCGTCCAATCGAAGAAGAAAATGGCCGTCGTCTATCTGGAGGGAATTGCCCAACCGAAAGTCGTGCAATCGATTCAGGAAAAGCTGGAACAAAATAAAGACAAGGAGCTTACCACGGTCCGGGATTTGCTGCGTATTCTGGGACATCCGAAATTCGCGCTCACGCCTACTTATGTCTCCTCTGAGCTCCCGGGAGAAATGGTAGAGAATCTGAAGAACGGAAAAGTCGTCATCCTGATTGACCAGTTCTCGTTTGCCTTTTCGTTCCCGGCGATCATAACCGATCTGTGGTCAACCACGCTGGATGTCAACTATCCTTATCTGTTTCAAGTGTTCTTGCGGACAATACGAGCGATTGGTGCACTGTTGGCCATGACGCTTCCAGGCATGTATGTCGTGCTTAACTCCGTTAACCCGGAACTACTGCGGATCCAATTAGCTATTACGGTAGCCAAGAACAGGGAAGGGGTACCCTATCCTTCATTGATTGAGATGCTGCTGGTCATGCTGTTACTGGAGATGATCATCGAGGCGACCATTCGCCTTCCCAAGAACATCGGTCCTACGATTACGATGATCGGCGGCATCCTGTTAGGACAAGCCATTGTCCAGGCCAAACTTGTCAGTAATCTATTGATTATTATTCTGGTTGCCTCTGCGATTGCTAATTTTGTGTTGGCCGGATATATGAATACAACGGGAATTCGAATGTATAAGTACGTTGTGATGCTAGTCAGTTCCTTATTCGGAATATGGGGGCTGGAAGCGGCATTGATCTGGATTACAATCTACTTTGCCTCGTTGACCACGTGCTCGGTTCCTTATTTAAGTTTCAGCGTGAAAGGAAAGCTTCCGGATGAATAGAACACAAGTCCTTACCTTGTTTATCCTACTGCATCTTGCTTCGATCTTTTCCATTTTTCCCGAGCGCATCATCTCGGCCACTTCCCAAGGGCACTGGATCCCCGTCGCGATTCTTTTTTTAGTAGAGTTACTGGTACTGTGGTTGTATTTAAAAGCACTATCCAAGTTCCCGGGACAAACGGTGTTGGATATCTGTAATGGCGCGGTAAGCAAATGGGGGACAAGGTTGATCGCTGTGCCGCTGCTGATTTTTCTTTATATAGAGCTTCTCTTATTAATGTATTTTCAGTCCGTAGAAATCAAAGCCGTATTGCTTCAGAGAACGCCGACATCGGCAACATCGGCTGTCTTCATCATACTCTGCTTCTATGCAGCATGGAAGGGACTCACGGTACTTGTCAGGGCCAGCGTTGGATTATGTATACTGTTGATGCCATTCATCTTGTTTTCCATGCTGATTAGTATCAAAAACTATAAATTCAGTTATATTTTTCCGATATGGGACAGCAAGCTGTCATTTTTCTCCCATACGGATTTTTATGTGTGCACAGTCATTTTAGCAGGCTTCCTGTTCCTGGGCATGATCCCCGCCAAACAGGGGGATCAGTTTCGTAAAGTTGCGCTGGCTGTCGGTATCATTTTTGTATTTGCTTTGGGATCGGTGTATGTTCCGCTGCTCGTTTTTGGACAAGAAACGGTAGCCAATCTGCAATATCCGATGTTGATGGCATCAGATACGATTGATTTGGAGTGGGTTGTATTTGACTGGCTGCCAAGCTTTTATGTGGTTGCTTCCAGTGCGCTGGGCGTATTGAAGGTATCCGTATTACTCTGGATGCTGGTGGAGCTGGTGCATCAGTTATTTGCGCCGAGAATCAACAGAATATGGGTAATATCTTTGGTCTGTGTCTCTCTGTACCTGATATCGTTGTGGATACCGAACGTCAGTGTCCTGGACTCCTATTTGAATCTGAATACTTACTTTTGTCTATACAGTGTCATAGTGTTTCCGATTATTGTGTTCGTTGCAGCTCAATGGCGACGAAAGAAGGTGAGCGCATGAACAACCGAATGATAAAGATCATGATAGCAACCCTGGCCATGAGTTTGTTGCTTGCGGGGTGCTGGGACACGAAGGATATTAACAAGCAGTATCTCCCTGTCGTTATGGGGGTGGGGAAAGGCACAACTCAGAAGTACAGAATCGTGATGCAGATCCCGGATGCTTCAGGCAGAACACAAATTATTGATAAAGAGGCCAAATCGATCAGCAAAGCCATTGATTTGATACGAACGGATTCCGAGAAAAGCATTGAGATGGTGCATCTGAGATTGCTCTTGATCGATAAGCAGATCGCCGAAAAGGGGATTGGCAACATTATTAATTTTGCCGTCAGAGCCAACGATATCTCGATTAAGGGGATGGTGGGAATCATAGACGGTGATTTTGAAAAGACGATGTATCATCAAATTTCACCGACACCTGAAATATCTTCGTACGATTTTTTTAGTGAGGAAGCGGGATGGACTCCTAATCAGTCGATCGTCAGAATATGGGAAGCCTATCGCAGTCAAAACTCCTATTCCGAAGACATGGCGATTCCGATGCTTAAGAACGGGGAGCGGACTTTGTTTACCTTTAAAGGTACGGCCATAATGGACGAGGATCGGATGGTTGGCACACTGAGTCAGGACGAGACCTTGTTATTTAATTTATTCAAAGGCAGATATTCAGGCGGAACGATCGAAGTAGCGCAGAATACAAGTGTGCTAATCCAAAATACCAAAATCAAACACCATACCAAGTGGTCGGACGAAGGACCTGTGCTCCTGACGGATGTTCTCCTCAACGTCGTCATTACCGAAAGCCCCGAAGGAAAAGGCAAGACGTTGATTGAGCAAGAGATGCAGAAGCAACTGAGCGGGCAATTTAACGAAACCGTCAAGAAGATACACGATTTGCAATCGGATGTACTCGGAGTCGGTCTGATCTTCCGTCCCGAATTAACAGAAGAGAAGATCAAGGATTGGAAGACCAGATGGTTTCCGAGCTTGGAGCAACAAATAAACGTGCGCGTGAACGTGCTGAATGATATCTATTTTAAAGAAAATAACGCCAATGATCAGGGGCACATGCTAAAAGAATAATGGAGGCGCTCGGAGCCAACCGATGGCAAAACAAGAAAGAAGAAGCGGCTGCGCTCATAGAGCGCGCCGTAGTTTTGCGCTGTCAGAAATGGGGGACAATATCACAACTTATAACCCAGCAATCTGGCTAATCGAGCCAAGCCACCTAGAACAATTTGTTGCAAAAGCTTTGGAGGGCCGGCAATATAACCGTCCATCGACGCCCAGACCAAACCGATCCAAAGTGGATTCCAAGGAATTCCCCGTGGGTTCATTTTCCCTTCCGTTTCGAGCTTATGTAATAACTCGAACATCTGCCAGTGGTTGCCCGGTGGACGGACCTCGTGCAACATCACAAGCAGACCCTTATTTACCTTCCAGAATTGATGTATCTGCCTTGGTGATATAACCAGTGACGAACCGGGTCCGGCCAAAGTCTCTTTACCGTCCACCATGAATCGCATCGTACCTTCCACGACGGTGAATTTTTCCGTTAAATCCGGATGCCAGTGGGGACCGTTAATCGCTCCCTCCCGATGTATTCGGTGTTCAACTATTAAATATGCACCATCCTCATCCCATTCCAGACAAGTAACGGTTTGTCCGTCCGGGTAACGCAGCACTTTTATGATCGGTCTTGGTTCAGTCATAGAATCGCCTCTTCTCGTGTTTGATACATATAAAGTCCGAAACTTGGACGAAAATGTGACACGAATCTTTCGATCCCTTATAATTTATGGTTAAGAATGGGGGCATGGTACATATCGATTCGACGACTCTTTTCCAAACCCATAAGGACCTGTTATTTGCAATTGCCTATAGAATGCTCGGAACAGCCAACGATGCTGAAGATATTGTGCAAGACACTTTTGTTGATGTGCAGCAAGCAGGCTTTCGACGGGACGTGAAAGATGAGAAAGCGTACCTATGCAAAATCGTGTATAACAAGTGTAAGGATTACATGAGCAAGACCGCAAGGGCGCGTTCAGCTTATCGTGGTCCATGGCTGCCAGAGCCGATGCTGACCGAGGATCCCGCCGAGCGAGTTCTGTTTCAAGAATCTCTGGCGACAGCTTATTTGATCCTGCTGCTGCAACTATCGGAGACAGAACGATCGATATTCGTGCTTAGGCAAGTGGGCAGCTTCAATTATGCGGAAATATCTTATATTGTCGAAAAAAGCGAAGCAAATTGCAGGCAAATCTATCGCCGTGCCAAACAATCGATTGGACAGATCGAGCTACGTTCCATGCCTGATCCAACTCGAACGAGGTTGCTGATCGAACAATTCGTATATGCGCTGCAAAACGGCGATATAGCTAAACTGATGGAATTGCTAGCCGATGATATTGTGTTTGCCGCAGACAGCGGAGGGCAAGTACCCGGTTCTTTGGTTCCTGTACGTACGGCTGAGCGTACCGCCCGTTTTCTCATGAAAACATCCGGTTTCGTGCCTACGGGCATGATTACCGAAATCGAACAGGTCAACGGGCAATGGGGGCTTGTCCTGTCATTGGGAGCGGACATTTTGTATGTATTCTCTTTTCAGCTACACAACGACCGCATTCAAGCCATCTATGCAACGGTTAATCCCGACAAACTGATCTATATCAGGCGACAAAAAAATCGTGTGTGATTGCGATTTCCTGGTTATGTATTCACCTGTTTACTTGAAACATTTTCCTGCCATTACACGTTATATTGTCGAAGGACAATATACTATTACTGATGGGAGGACAATCCATGTTGATCAAGAAGAAATCATGGATCCAACATCCGAGCAAGCGACTAAGCAAGCGTCTTGTATCGGGTATTGTCGCTAGCATACTTACTTTACACGGAATCATGGCTCTAGTGCCGCCACAAGTCCATGCGGAAACCGCCGATTTATCGCTCCGAAACTGGCATTCTTCCTCACATATCTCTGTACCGACGATAAAGCCATCTTGGACGATGCAGGTAGACAATTATCTGAATATGTATGATACCTATGAAGGTCACCATGCCATCGCTGAGGAAGGGAAAATATTTACGTTCGCCGGCAAACAACTGGTTGCTATCGATGCGAAGACAGGGAAACGGTTATGGAGTTATGGCAAGGATCTGCTGCCTTATGTGACGTATGGGGATGGCGTCGTATATGGGCTGTCTGCTGATCAGAAGCGTTTGCTCTTCATGCCAAGACTGGAAAGCTGCAATGGAAGTCCGGCACATCCACATTCATCGATACACGTTTGCGCACTGAGGTAATGATTCCAACATCCGACACGCTTTATGCCATTAATGGCAGCATGACATTTGCATTTGATCGCGCGACAGGCAAACTACGATGGAAGGCCAACGAGCCGTTAGCCGATGGACATGGAACCGCTTATTTGGAAGAAGCGGATGGTGCCATTCTGCGTACGTTTATGGTTCAGGGAGCGCTCACATCCGTTCAGTTGAATGCGTATGACAAGAAGTCGGGCAAGAAGCTTTGGGGACATTTCGGTCAGGGTGAAGCGCTGACAATCAAAGACGGCCTCGTGTATTCGATCGATTACTATTCTCCTCTGTTACTCGATTATCAGTCCGTGCCGGATCGCACAGTGATCGTGAACGCGTATAATCTCAAGAGCGGGATTCAGAAGGGAAGCCGCGAATTCACCTGGAAGTTGGAGCAGGAACCACCGTACGAGCACGGCCACTCTGGCGTATTTTTAAGCGGCGGTAAGTTATATATCGAACAAGGCAATCAGGTGCAGAGTATCGTTTTGACGATTACAAAGCGGGCGAAGCTCCACTGAGAATCTTGCGGCGTCCTTACGGCGAACAGTGGATATTGCTTGGCGTGGTCCAGGAAAGATTAATGTACAGGGATTATAAAACAGGAGAAATGACGGGCGTTAAGCTGGCAAACGGTCAGCCGGTGGAGTTGAGCGGTGACGCTCCGATCTCGCAGCTTGACGTATACGGTAAAGGAATGTACCGAGCGCAGCGCAACGGCACGTTGCTTGGCATTAACATACTGACGGCGAAGCCTGCCTTTAGAGTAACAACAGGGGCAGATCTGCACGAGTCAACCTTGAAGACGGGAGATATGCTGATCGTCCAAGCGGAAGGCAAACTCCTCGGAGTGAAAATACCGGCTTCATTGCGTTAAGCGAATAGGGTTTGAGATCGTTCTATGAATTGACTATAGGGCCGCATACCATGCGGCTCTATTACGTATGTAATCTTAAATTAAGCTATTCATTACCTATATCGGACTCTTTTACCCATGCTATCATGACGATATATCAGGTGCGCAACTGATGTGTAAACGATCAATCCAAGTAAAGGGGATATTAAACATGAGCAAAGACGATATGATCAGATCGATGGTTGCTGATCGCGTAAGCATTACACCACAAGGATTTGTTGCTGATCAATTAAACCCAGCACAGTTTGCAGACTGCCACGAGTTGTTTTTTGACAAAGTATTACAAATTAGTGCATCTGATATTACAGGGATAGCAGGTTATGGTGACTTCGATGAAGGGGGGCGAACAAGCTACAACACCTGCAGGGAGTACCTGAATGATACGTTTGCGGAAGATCGAGAAGGATATTGGTTGAACTGGACGGAATTATACGATACGACCATGTTGGATCGTGATTTTGTGGAGCACTACTTGCAGGAGATGAACGAGAGAATAGATTACTGCGAAGGAAGACGTTACTTGGTCAACAACAATACGTTCTTCGAACTCATGATTACCGATGGCAAGACAACGGTTGGCTTTCCCGATTGGAGTCGGTCCGGCATTTGCGACTTTCTCTTGGATTTTGTGATTATGGACTTGAATAAGCCTTACCTGAAGATACCGGAATTGTTATTCCAGTATGGTGAGAAGAGAGGTATCATCATTCCAGACTTCAAAGAACGTTTCTTATGCATGGCTTATTATAAGGGTATCGATGTCCTGCGGTGGCATGCGTCGATTGATGACACGGAGTCCTGCCGAACGATCATGATCTCCATCCGTGAACTGAAGGATCGTATATATGCGTTATAGAGGATAATCGTATGAATTACGAAAATGCTAATGATATATTGCCAGAGAAGTTGCTAAAGGAAGTCCAGAAATATGCCGCGGGGAAGCTGCTGTATATTCCAACTGAGGATAAAAAAGCCTGGGGCGAAATGTCGGGATACAGGGATCAACTGCAGCGGCGTAACATCATGATTCGCAATAAGTACACGAACGGAATGACGATTTCAGAACTTGCTGACGAATATTACTTGTCTCTGGATTCCATTAAGAAAATTATCTACTCTAAGAAAAATGACAAGCAATTTGCATATGCACCTACTGTCCGTTCAGCAGTTAACTATGCGAGTGTCGGAATGCTCGAAGAATGGATTCAATGTTATCTGCTCCTTACTCGAAAGGCTACGCTTCCTTTACATGAATTTACGAGTGATGATCCTCATTATATTGGCGTCGTCAAATTGCCATTGCGTCTCATTCCATATCAACATATAGAGCCGGGGGGAGCTCATGACAAAGAAATAGATGAGGATATAACGGATTATGCACCGCTTCTAATTCAGTATATGGATGGAAAGTTTTATGATGTCGAGCAGAACGAACGGATAGCTGCTTTGAAACAGCGCAAAGTAAATGCATACCCTGCAATCATCTTCATGAAGGAACCGGAGGATTATAAGAAGTTCATGAAGCTGTATGGAACCGTGCTATTTTTTATGGATCGAATGTAATGCTGCTCCTGGAAAGAGCGCAGATAGCCGCCTCCGTTTGGCGGCTTTTTCTGTGCTGTGCTCTGAGCAGTTTTTTCTATTGACAGAAAATGGAATAGTGATGATAATAATTGTAACTATGGAAAAGGGAGGGGACATAATCATCAGTTTGGAGTAACATGGCAGCAGTAAATATAAGGATTCGGTTGTACCCTTACACATTATCACTTTAAAGGAGTGTAGTCATGTACGAAAAAATCGTAGACATTTTGTGCGCAATCAAAGAAGATCAACCGGAACTTCGCCAATCCCTGTCTCCTGCCACGGAACTGAACAACGATATCGGCCTCGATTCACTGCAGATGATTCAGTTTATGCTCAAAGTCGAGGACCAATTGAACGTCGTCATTGATTATGACCACTTCGATTACGAACATCTTCAGACGATTGACACGTTTATTACCTTCCTCAAAAGCTGCCAGCCTCAGGAGCAAGCTCTGTACGAAGATGTCCAGAAGTAAAGGCGGCACAATTCCCACGATCGTGATGGGCACATTCGATCCCGAAACGCGATGGAGAGATCCGCAGCTTGCCAAACTGCCTGCAATGCCTGATCGGGAGCGAGAATCGATTGTGCTTTGTATGGACGAGCTGCTATTTCCATTCTGCGGGCCGGAGGATATTCTCTACAGCCGCTGCCGAATCGATCCGGCGCTGCTCGAGTACTTGAATGCCTTAGATTTTACATTTCAGAATCGTTATCACTTTGATCTGACTAACGGCACCGAGCCTCTGCCTGAACCAGAAATTTTCAAACAATGCATGTTCGGATTGGCATTGAATCAAGACGCATCCCAGCTTAAGGAAAGTCGGTTATCACCATACGCAATTACAGCAGATACGGGAGCATATTTAGAGGCCAATCCATCGCTGGTGCATCCTTTGCCTGGCCTTGAAACCGTAGTGCGCGTCAACTCCAAGATATATTCGAATCAACTTTTGAATAGAATCGGTGAGAAGTGCTACGGGACTGAAGTAAACAGTGCAGCGGAAATGGTATCAGCCGGTAATCAACTTCTTAAGCAAAGGGCTTATCTGTTGAAGGATCCCTTCGGTGTCTCCGGTAAGGGTAATCTGCTTATCGACAGCGAAACCATGCAGAACAGAATAGCCGAGCACTTGTCTAAGCAGGAGAGAAGTGGATTGCGCTGTCACTTTCTGCTGGAGCCGCTGCTAAGGAAAGAGATCGACTTCAGCTCCCACTGGTATATTGACATGAACGGTGAGAAGAAATTCATCTCTGTCCAACAGATGATCAATCATCAGCAAAATTATAGCGGATCGATCACGGCAGATGATGTTTTTATCCGTTTGCTGGAAACCGCCGGTTATTTCCGTGTGATGGATGAAGCACTCCGGGTCTTGACAGAAGACGGTTATTACGGCTTCGTTTGTTTCGACTCGATGATTCTGGAGGATGGGAATATCGTACCGATTGTAGAGATCAATGCCCGCAAGTCGATGGGTCTCATTAACGCTTATCTTGATCGACGCTGGGCTGCTCACGGTCATACCGGCTGGCTTACATTCTTGTCCCTCGGTCTTCCATTAGATTTTACGTTCGAGCGATTGCTGGATGCGCTGCACGCATCCGGAATTCTGTTAACAACGGAAGAAGGTTATGGCATCGTCCCTCTTTCTTCTAACACGGTTATTGTGAATGAAGTTGTAGCGGCCCGTCGTATCGCCGAGGGAAGACAGGACAGACGCGGGATAGCGAAGGGGCGGCTTTATGCTTCCATAGTGGGCCGTAACGAAGGACATCGCAGTGTGTTGATCGGAAGTTTGCGGCAAACGCTCACCGACCTGTCGATTAAAGTGTATAACTAATCTGCAAACTCGGAGGCTGCGCATGAATTCATCTTCGATTTCTCTGTTAGCGTCAGGCAATTCACTTGGTGCATATGTTCCAGCCATGCACTTGCATACGTACCTGCAAGAAAGGGGCGTTCGTGCAGAGGTTCATGTACTGGAGAATCTGTATCACGAAGAAGTTCGGCGCAAGATCCGCTCTACCAAACAAGCATTTCATGCCGATTTTGCCGTTGCTCTGATGGGCCATAAGCTGGCCAAGCCTGTTGACTCCTCTCTGGATGAGGAGGAAGTTCAGCGATTGTTAGACGCCTGGGAGCGTGAAGGTGTCTCCCGATTTGCCGTGTTTACCGGCTTTTGGCTGCCTATTCTGGAGCGGTATAAGACCATGGCCCGCAACCCACTGGACATTCGTCTGATCCGGTTGGATGCGTGGGATTCGCCGTCGTTTAAGGTACACAAGAACTTATATCCTGGCTACCACAACGACTGGTTCTATGAGCCTTCGCAGTTGTCCCCGATGAGCTACATTGCATCGAACGAGACGGAGCCTCTGCCATACGCGCAACGTGAAGGAGGCATTCTGGTCCATGGCGGTGGCTGGGGAATCGGTACGTATGCCAGCACCATCTCAGAGCTGCAGCATCGTGGTTATCGTCTGGATGTGATCGTCTATGATCCTTCCGAGGTGGAGGAAGATGACGGAGTTACGCGATACTTCGGAACGGAAGCAACCTGGGAGCCGTGGAATCGGGATGCGCAGGGGCGGCATACGTTCCCGCCAATGATTCGTTATGTGCGTAAGGACAACGTTCTTCGGGAGATCCCGCTCAGGGATTACTCCTCTTACACGGACCTGATGCGCAACTGCGCTGCGGTGATCAGCAAGCCGGGAGGAGCGACGCTGAATGACTCGCTGGCCTACGGAATCCCTTTTGTCATGTTGGAGCCGTTCGGCGAGCATGAGCATCACAATTCAATCTATTGGGAAGCTTGTGGTTTCGGAATCCGGTTCGCGGAATGGAAAGCGCGGGATTTCTCGGTACATCATCTTGAGGGAATGCACAGATGTTCGCTGGAGCAGCGTTCACAAATCAACCATTATGGGAGGAACACTTATGCAGCCGAAAACAGCCGTCACGTTTGACCAACTGACTTTTCAAAATATGAAACGAACCTTGGTACCACTCGCGGAAACGGGCAGGAAGCTACGGGAGGACCCGACTTATGCCGCCCCCGTGCCTTATGAGATCGGGATCAAGCTGAATAACGGCTGTAACCTGCGGTGCAAGCATTGTTTCGAATGGAATCCGGACGGCTTCCACCACGGCTTTGCGAAGGAAGTAAAGAAGGACGAGATTGACATTCCTGTCGTGGAGAAGCTGTTAGCCGAGACGATAGAGCGTAAATCACGCGTATTCCTGTGGGGCGGGGAGCCGCTGTTCTACTCCAAGTTCGATGAACTGGCGGAGCTGCTCGCCAAGGAAGACCGATACACAACCATTTGTACTAATGCCATTCTCATTGAGCAGAAGCTCGATTCCATTCTGAAAATGTCGGAGAATCTGGTCATGTTGGTGAGCCTGGAAGGTTTCGAGAAGGAGAATGACGCGATCCGAGGCAAGGGCACATTCAAAAAAGTCATTCATGCGATACAACTGCTGCTGGAACTGCAACAGCAAGGTCTATACAAGGGCAAAGTGTCCGTTGCCTTGACCGTTAATGACCAGATGGTTGGTCAGCTTTACAGCTTCATGGAATTCTTCGAAGAGATGGGCGTAGATTCCGTCTATTTCTGCTTTCCGTGGTACATTCCTTCCGAAACGGCGCAAAAAATGGACACTTACTTTGACGCTCATTTCCCGCACCTAGCCTCTCGCTTTGCGGACAATCACAAGAACAGCTGGCATTCCTTTACGTTCCACATCTCACCGGATCATTTCGACACGTTGATCGAGGAGCTGAAGCGAGTCAACGATCGCGTGTGGAATGTACGCATTCGTTATCAGCCGGCATTGGAGCCAGAAGAGGTGGAAGGTTTCATCCGGGGCAGCGAGAAACCGGCCATGAAGCGGACGAAGTGTTTCTCCATCTCAAATCGAATGGATGTCATGCCGGACGGCAAGGTGAATCCATGCAAGTTCTTCCCGGAATTCAGTGTCGGCAATCTGTACGAAGATAGTGTGGCGGACATATTTCACGGTGAGGATCTGCGTAAACAGCGCGAGGTACTGGCCTGCGGTCTGATGCCGATATGCTCTAAATGCGTACTTTTGTATAACAATGGAGTCTAGCGTTCAAACATCTTACCGTCCATGAAGGGACTACATGCAATTATACAGGAGGAGCAGGGATGGACTTTATCCGTGTGCGGGAGCTGCACAAATCATTTGTGTATTACCGGAAAGAAGCAGGACTTAAACATTCACTGAAAAATCTGTTTGCCCGCAAATCACTCCTGAAGGAAGCGGTTAAATCCGTTTCCTTCGATATTGGACCCGGCGAGTGCGTTGGATTCCTCGGCCCCAACGGGGCGGGGAAGACCACGACGCTGAAGATGTTATCAGGTATTTTGTACCCTACCAGTGGTGAGGCAAGCGTGCTCGGTTATGTGCCTTGGGAGCGCAAGAACGATTTCAAACGACAGTTCTCAATCGTCATGGGTCAGAAAAACCAGCTTTGGTGGGATCTGCCGGCCAGTGAGTCGATTTATCTGAACAAATGCATATATGATGTAGACGATGATCTCTACCGCCGCAATCTAGCCGAACTATCGGAGATGCTTGACGTACAGAAACTCCTGAACGTGCAGGTACGCCGCCTATCGTTGGGTGAACGGATGAAAATGGAACTGATTGCCGCTCTGATTCACCGTCCGAGGCTGTTGTACTTGGACGAGCCGACGATTGGTCTCGACTTTCCTTCGCAGAAGAAGGTCAGGGAATTTCTGAAATATTATAATGAGCAGCATGGTGCAACGATTCTGCTGACGAGCCACTACATGAAGGATGTGGAGGATCTGTGCAAGCGGACGATCATCATTAATGAGGGGAGTCTTCTGTACGACGGCGATCTTCACAAGATCAACCATTTATTTGGCGAGCACAAAATTATTAGGCTGCAGTTCTCCGAGCCGGTTGCGCAGCAGCGACTGGCCCCATACGGAAAAATTGTGAGCCACGACGATTACAATGCTGTACTGGAGCTGCCGAAGTACCGGATGAAGGAAGTATCGCGCGCAGTGCTCGATTCGTTTGATATTTTGGATTGGACGATTGAGGACGTTCCGATTGAGGAGAGTATATCAAGATTGTACCGCAAGGAATCTGTCGGATGAACAGACGCAGATTGTACACGGCTGTTTTTTCGATGGGGATTCAGCACTCGATGGAATACCGGTTCCATTTCTTCCTCGGTCTGCTTGGAGCTGCGTTTCCGATCCTCGTTCAATACTTTATCTGGACAGCGGTGTACCGGCATTCCGGCGAGACGGCACTGTTCTCGTACTCGTATCATCAAATTATTCTGTACACGATCTTGGCCGGGCTGGTGTCCAAGCTGATCGCGACCCAGTTCGAGCACCAGATCGTCGACGATATCAAGAACGGCGGACTCAACAAGTATCTGATCAAGCCGGTCAGCTATTTCGGATATCGGCTGGTGTCTTTTCTAGGACAGAAGGCGATCTATTACGCGATTACGGCATTAGTGCTTGTAGGGATCATTGGGTTCGCCGCTGCTGGGGGCGTGCTCAAGCTAGAGGCTGTAAGGCTGATTCTGTTCGTCGTCACGTTGTGGGGGGCGCTCTTGCTCAACTTCCTGATCGCCTACTGCATCTGTGCAAGTGCCTTTTATTTGAATGAAATTTCGTATTTCTTTGTCATTACTAGTCTGCTCGTCAACATCCTGAGCGGTGGTATGTTTCCGTTAGAGATTTTCGGGGAGGCGATCGTGAAAGCACTGCAGTATACCCCCTTTCCGTACACCATTTATTTTCCGGTCAATGTCCTTAGTGGCAAATCGGAAGTGGGGACAATGTACACGGGCCTACTCATCCAGTGTGGGTGGATCGGGCTATTCTTCTGGCTTTCCCGACTGACATGGCGAGTCTCCATGCAGAAATATTCGGCGGTCGGGGGGTAGTGGCTATTCGTATGTTTAGGATCATGAGAAAATACGTTACCTTATACGGTATGTTCATTAAAAATTGCCTCATCGCGCAGATGGAATTCCGGAGCAACTTTATGATGAGTCTCCTGGTGGAATCCGTCTACCTGCTCGCCAAGCTGTTATACGTGCTTGTTGTGTTTCGCACCGATCTACACGTTGACGGTATACCGCCTGAAGGGCTGCTACTGTTTCTTGGCATGCATACGGTTGTAACCGGCATTTATATGGGGATGTTCTTCACCAACTTTACGAATATTTCGGAATACATTAAGGACGGCCGGCTTGATCTCATGCTGACCAAACCGGTTTCACTCCAATTCATGGCTTCCTTGCGTTACGTCGATTTGGCGCTGCCGATCCCTGATATTGTAGTAGGTTTGGTTATGATCGGTATCGGCTGGCATGCGATGGACATTCCACTGACGTTACTGCAACTTGGCGGGTTTATGTTGCTGTTGCTCGTAGCCGTAGTCATCACCTACTGCCTGATGATCATCCGGCGCTGTTGTCATTCTGGTTCGTTCAAACAGGTTCTGCGTCGGAGATGGCCCATTCCGCCTGGGACGCGAACAATTTCCCCATGGCCATTTATCCGACCTGGATCCGCCGAATCGGAACCTTTGTCATTCCGCTATTCCTCATTACCAATTTCGGACCAATGTTTCTGCTGGGGCAGCTCGATTGGCTCCATGTAGGACTGGCGCTGGTCGGATCGCTTCTGCTCTTATCTATCATACGACTGATTTGGAAACAGGCCGTGAGGGGTTATAGCAGTGCAAGCAGTTAAGAAGAGAGGGGAGAGGTCATGAAAGCTGTGCAGCTTCCGGTGTCGAATCCGCCGCTTAAAGGATTTTTGCGATGGGCTTACACGCTTTCGATCACCAGCGCTCATGAAGAAACGATTCCTTGGTATTACAGTAATTTTATTCAATTGTCTTGCAACAAAACATTCTTGGAGGATGGCAGTCAGTTCTATATCGATTTCTTTCGTGGCAAGCCCAACGAATTGAACTTTAACAACCCGTTTTTGCTGACGTGCTCTGTCAATTATACGATTATGCAGCATTTGGCGCTTGATGCCTGGCCGCAGTTTTTCGCAGATCAAATTCGCAATGGCTACTATTGCGTTGTGTTTCTGGACGAGGCCAAGCTATCGCTAGCAGCCTCTTACGAGAAAGAGCCGTTTCCTCATCATCTTTTTCTCTATGGTTACGATGGGGAACAAAATATCTTCAACGCTTCCATGTTCGATCGTACAGGGGTATATCGGAATGTGGTCATCCCGTTCACCGAGTTCCAGGATGCTGTTCATTCTATGAGACATCTGCTGCAGGAAGGATTCACCGCAGATCATCACACGTACTTCTACAAATACGAGCCGCATTCCCTATATCCTTTCGATCGCTTGGCTGCGATAGATCAGCTGCGAGATTACCTAAACGAAGAGACCCATTTAAATCGGATTAACTACAATCCTGACAACGAGCAAGCTTTCGGAATGAAGGTCTACGACTATTTGCAAATGTACTATGATGCTGTAGAGAGCAACGATTCACGGCTCGGTGACCGTAACGATGTCAGGCACCTGCACGTGCTCTGGGAGCACAAAAAAATGATGAGCGAGCGGATCGGATACTTGGTAGATGAGGGGATCATCCCGTATGACAAAGAGCTTGTGGAAGGCTATCAGGATATAACCCAGAGAGCATTAAAGCTCAGAGATCAGTACATCCGCCATGAAATTCGCGAAGATAAGGAGATGTTTGAACGGCTAAAGCTCCGATTCGAACAATTTCGTGATGAAGAGCCTCAGCTCTTGCATAAATTGCTGCTGCTGCTTGAAGGCTCAACATAGTTGGTATGAACAATTTTTCTGCTTCACTCCGCCCCCGGCAGGGACGGAGTTTTTTGCGCGGGCAGAGCTTCATGAGCCGTATGTTGAAATGAAGGATGCACACGCCTATAATCTATACAGAATGAGGAGAGGACTGTGAGAATGGATGACCGAGGCATTTGTATCCTCCCATAGCACACGTACAGGACCGTGCCGCACGGTCATTTTCTTTTTCGCTGGTGTACTGACGTATCGGAATAATTTTGAAGCGGCTGCCCGTGAAATTGCGAAGCGGTATCATGATGCCAAAATCGTGATGATCTTCCCCTATGGGATGGCAAATGGAATTGCGGGTTCCGCACTCTTGCGACTACTGGCCCGGCAGCTTACTCAGATCGGTTATGACTTTACTCGTGAACAGTCACGGCGGGTAGCGACGGCAGCGGAAATCATTCGCGAACATGCAGCAGCGGTAGACCATATCATCCTGATCGGACACAGTGCCGGAGGGGTGGTCGCCTATCGGACGGGTTTGTATTTGGAAGAGACATGCGGCTTCCCGCAAGTCCAGGTATTCGCTGTAGGCTGTCCTAAGTTTTTCATCAAAGACATCGCATATAACGAAAGATTCACCTATATTACGGGGCAGAACCCGGACAGAATCACCCAGATCGGCAGGTGGCGCAAGCCCGGCTCGAAATTGTACAGAGGAAAGCCCGGGCGAGAGCTCCAGATCGAGTTTAATCCTGGGCATCAAGGGTGGCGGTTTCACGCATCGTATTTTCTGGATTCCGTCTGGACTGACGCTAACGAAGTGTTCCGTTCCAATTCGGAGGAATTGATTGCTAGAATTCATGATATGTATTCGGGTGAATGTTAGTGGGCCAAATATCTATTATGTAAACTTGATGAATGGTTAAAGACAAATAGTTAGTAGTGCTACTAAATCTGGATTTTTTGATTGCGTTAAGGAGAATATTATACTTTAAATACAACTTCCAGAGGTGGCCTAAGAATCATGAGAAAGTGTCTCTTTATCTGTATAGTGTTCGCTGGCTTAATTTCGCATCATTCATCAGCGATGGCTAGCTATATTCAACCTAAGATACTAACAGATGATCTATTATCCATTGAAGTAATAAGCTCACATGGAGATACCCGATTGTTCAAGCAAACGGATGGATATGAAGAAGTCATGATTCGTAAGGTAATCCATTGGATAAATACATCCAGTCTTACGGATGGGCCAACAAAGTTAAAGTTTAAAATTCCGGCTACCCAAATGGTGATAAGCATGAAGAGCGGGGATGTTGCCACCGTTGAACCAGCCTATAATTGCATAAATGACAAGCAGCGTACGGAATGTATTATATCAGAGGGTGAAGTGGTATTCACTCTTGAAAATCAAAAGTATCGTCTAAGATCACCCAAACTATATGATTGGCTCATGGTTGGTTGGAAAAATGAGAATATTGGAGTTTCTAACGGAGAGTTGCTTGAAGAAACACTGTATTTCAGATACTTTCCATATCTGGAGAATACCTACGCCGATTTTATAATGTGTCCTCGTATAGATATAATCGAAAGAATATACGGCGATACAAGAAGACATGTCGTTCATGCAAGCGCCTTGAATTATAGTTCACATCATGATGGTGTTTTCTATGATCGGATTCATATTACGTTAACTGATTCACCCGACAATGGGGTGAAAATAACTCATGTTGCCATTCAACGAAGTATTTCAGAAGAGGAAAGCCGTGTTCAATGCCGACGGTAGAATAATCCCCAAAGTATTTAGTTCACATCGTCGTGCTATAAATGGTATGAAGCACCTACATGCCTATAATGATCTTGATACTATAAATCGACCCACAAACAGGCCGCTCTATGATAGTGAGCTGTAGTGGGTCTTTTTTTATCAGATCATCGTTACCGATTTTTTCTTATAGTTGTGAACCTAATCTCGTCTTTGACGTTCTAATCATTAGATAGATTGAGAGGAAAGGGGAATCTGTGTGGATTTATCGGAGAAAGCAGCACTTGCAAGAGAAGGGAACAAGGACGCTTTCGTGGATTTAATACGTGCGGTACAACAAAGCTTATATGTCATAGCCAGATCGATGGTCCGCAAGGATGAAGATATTGCAGATGCAATGCAGGAGACGATCACCAAGGCATTTTCTAATGTACATACATTGAAAGAACCTGCTTATTTTCGAACATGGATCATTCGGATTTTGATTAATGAGTGTAACGGAATTCTTAGGAAAAAGAAGCGAGTTCACCCCGTCCCATATGATATGCGACAGGCATCGTATACGGGAGCATATGAGCAGATCGAACTATTTGAAGTAATTGACGAACTGGATGAACAGCTTCAAACCATCGTGATGCTATATTACATAGAGGATTTATCAGTCAAGGAAATATCCAAGGTGCTTGCCATTTCCGAAGGAACGGTAAAATCGCGTTTATTCAGGGCCAGGCAGCAACTGTCTCGGCTCGTCCTGGGGAAAGGAGAGGTCAAACATGAATTATCATGATCCGATTGACCGTGAGCTGGAACAATTACTCAAGTCCAGTACAGACAAGGTGGTCATCCCCGATACGGTACTGCTCGCGGTGGAGAACGCACTTTCCTCACTTCCTGAGCAGAAGGTGAAACCAAGATTTTCAGCCAAACGATGGAGATGGGCAGCAGCTGTCTTCGCGCTCATATTTGTCATTGGAACGGTTTCAATCTTTACGGTTCCGACCTTTGCCGAAATGATCAGGTCCTTGTTCGCCAAGGACCACCCGGATATTGGACTTCTTCGTGCGCAGGAGTTGGGTTTGGTGCATGACCCCCAAATCAATGTGAAGGATAAGGGTTACACGTTGGAGATTAATGAAGCTGTTGCCGATCCGACGCGCGTGACAATGGCTCTTCAGCTTTTTGATAGCAGAGGGAAGCACGTTCGCGACAAGTTAATCTTGACAGAGCCGAACCAAATTACGATCAAAGATGATAACGGTAACCTGGTGAAGACCATGTACGACATGGGTTACACCAACGATTTCTATTATATGGTTGCTTTTTTTGGCGAACCGCTGCAAACGGAGAAGATTACCATCGAGGGAAACATTACGACTTTAGGCAGTCGCGGTCAGCCTCAAACCGAAGGAGATTGGAAGTTCAGCTTTGACATGGATATGAGAGAGGCTAACAAGAAGACGCAGATTGAGGAGCTTTCAGGCAGTTATACCACCCCTCATGGAATGACTGTTACATTGAAAAGTCTGACCCGGATGGTGCAAGGCGTACGGCTCGAGTTGGAGACTGAGCTTGATGAAGTCGCAATGACGAGGTCTCCGGGTGATTTATGGGAGAAGCAGATGCTGAGCTTTCATTTCGAGACTCTACAGGGGGAAGAGATTCATTCGGTTAATCCGAGAAAAAGTTATTACAAGGACGGTCGGATGACGTCTGAACATAAGTCAATTGGTCATGGGAAAGTACTATGGAGTTATACTTTTAAGCATCTGCCTGAGGAAGAACCGTTCCGTTTAGTCCTGGATGGGTACACGGTCGCTGAAGTTGACGGAAGCCAGATTTCCTATAGGCCGTCAGAACAGACGGAGCCCCAATCTTTTAAAATATTGAATGATAACGTGGAAATAGTAGGAACATCCCTTGAGGAATCGCAAAGCGGAGATGGTACTAATGAAACAGCCATCTCATTCTATGGGGAAATGGAGAATGAAATCACTCATACGGAATGGAAAGCGTACGACTCAACAGGGAGGCAATATGATGTAAGTATGAGAGGGGGAGCATCGGTAATTAATGCACTTTCTGATGATTGGAGAGAGGGATTAATCGGCATGGGGGATCGCACAAATCAGCAGCCGATTGAATTCCGAATTCCGGGGTTAGATCAGATCCCCGAGGAACTGACTCTCGTAAGGGAAGTCGTCGATAAACGTTACAAAGACCCTGACTGGTCTGTGATATTTAATAAGTAGAGAAGAAGCCTCTCATGACCGAATATCGTCATGAGAGGCTTTTTCATTGATGTTGATGAGACACAGCTTAATAGATTCGGTAGTTGCCACTTAAAGCTAACAAGCTAAAGAAGTACAAACAATTATCATAGTATCGACGAACCCCTTGTCGCAGCGGGGTTTTCCAGAACTGATGGACAAAATGTGCGGCGTCAGGACCATCAGCAGCCAATGAAGCCATAGCGTTCGTGGCTAGAAGACCAATCGGATGCAGCGCAGGTTCTTCGAACGGCCGTCCATCAATCGTGTATCGGCGATAGTTGGACACATCGATATCACGAAAGAAACGCTGTAGTCGATTCGACTGTTCGATCTGCCAAGGATCAGCGCGGAACCATTCCCAATCAAGGCCAATGTTCGCCGCAACTCGGTAGGCGTCGCTGTAGAAGTGGCGAAAGTCCCCATGGCGCTGGATTTCGGCCGGCGTCCCGTCATAATTTGCATATTCCGGAGATAATCCCGTCTTCGGATGGCAAGCCGTATGAAGGTAAGCTCGGCTAGCCGCCGCCGCTTCCTTCCAGAAAGGCCGATCCTGTTCGTCCGAGCGCTCAGCGAAAAGCTCGTAGAAATGCGGCAGGTGATAGGAGGGATCGCTGAAAGTAGACTCGGGTACGAATCGAATTAGTTTCGTTGCGGGGTCCCACATCGGATCCCCTTCACCATGCTCGCCTTGATGAACGCAAGCTCGCAGGACCGTTCTCGCTTGAACCGCATAGTCATATGGCGGGAGACCGTCTCCCCAACGGTGCGAGGCAAAGAACAGGGCCATGGCAAAAAACTCCTCGCCATCTGGTGCCGGTCCTTGCGATAGACGGGTGCCGTCCGGTTTGCAGTGCCAGGCAAAATAGTCCTTGTAACGGCCATCCGTATGCTGCATGAACGTTTTTGCGTAATTCCACAACCGATTGAAGATGTCTTGGTCGTTCATCTGGACAGCCATCATCATGCCGTAGGACATGCCTTCAGATCGTACATCTGAATTACCGGTATCGAGAAAATACCCTTTATCGTCGCCGAACGGATAATAGATTCGAATGTCTTCCTCGCCGTCGATTAAATCTTGCCATGCCCGATCTACTTTCTCGCGAATGGCTTCCTTAGAATATCCCATTGCTTGAAAAAAGTTCGTATATTCACCTGTTACATAAGCACCTTGAGTTGAGATTGTCATTCCATTCCCTCCTGAAGAAGTCGTTTTGCTATTCTGATCGTATCATGAGCAATGGTTCAAAAATCTCAGTATTTACCTTAGAAATGTTATGAGTTACCGGGCTGTATCACAGAAGTTGTGTGAATCGACCCAAAATATTGGGATACAACCCCAAAAATGGAACCTATGATTCTCTTGTTTTATTCGCTAGAATGAAATTGATCTTATCTGTAAGCGTTTTCTTAAGCGGTTACAGGTGAAGAATCTTACATTTTAAGGGAGGGTATTTATGAGGCGTTTACGCACAATGGAAAGGCGATTTATGCAAAAAGCGTTATGTTTGTTCTTAGCGATAGGGATGCTGGCCAGCATTAGTCTATGGCAGCCTGCTGAGGTTGATGGCGCGGAGGCGGCAGCAACCACGGTTACTTCCATGAGTTACTTCTCGGCAGCAGATGGCCCTGTCATCTCCAAATCAGGAGTGGGACAGGCTAGTTATGGCTTTGTTATGCCGATATTCAACGGTGGCTCTGCCACTTGGAATGATGTGGCCCAAGATGTAGGGGTCCGAGTAAAAGTCGGCAGCAACTGGGTCGATATCGACAGTGTCAGCAGCTTTATCTACAACCAGAACTGGGGACATTGGAGCGACGGCGGTTTTACAGGCTATTGGTTCACGCTCTCCGCAACGACTGAGATTCAGCTGTACTCCAAAGCGAATGGAGTCACATTAAACTACACGCTGGTGTTCCAGAATATTAACAAAACGACAATCACGTCCATGACTCCAACCCAAGGGCCACAGCTTACAGCAAGTTTCACGGGTGGAGCTGGTTTTACCTATCCTACGTTCAACAACGATCCGGCGGTAACATATGAAGCCGTCGCTGATGATTTGAAGGTATTTGTAAAGCCAATCAACAGCGGCACATGGATTGATATCGACAATAACGCTGCCAGCGGCTGGATCTATGATCAGAACTTCGGTCAATTCACCGACGGTGGCGGCGGGTATTGGTTTAACGTGACAGAGTCCATCAACGTCAAATTGGAATCCAGAACGTCAAGTTCTAACCTCATATACACGATCACGTTTAATCAACCTGTAAGAAATTCGTATACGCTTACCCCTTATGAAGGAACAACCTTCACCGCAGATGCAAGCGGAGCGATCGGCATACCGCTGCCTAAGATCGATGGAGGCGCGCCTATCGGCTCGGAACTCGATAATTTCGTGTACCAAATCAATATCAATGGGCAATGGGTCAATATGGGAGATTCCGGACAAAGCGGATTTACATACTCCGCCAACGGCTACAACAATATGTCGGACGCTAATCAATGGGGATACTGGGCCGACTACATCTATGGACTATGGTTTCAACCCATCCAGGTAGACATGCAGATCCGAATCGGTTATCCATTAAACGGACAAAAGGGTGGTAGCGTGGGCAACAATTACGTCAACTATACGCTAATCGGCAATCCAGATGCACCGCGTCCGGATGTCAGCGATCAAGAAGACATTGCCATCGGAACGCCGACCAATCCGGCCATCGAAGGCATGAATTTGATCTGGCAAGATGAGTTTAACGGAACTACGTTGGATATGAGCAAATGGAATTATGAAGAAGGCTATTACCTCAATGATGATCCGAATACATGGGGTTGGGGAAATGCGGAATTGCAGCACTACACGAACAGTTCGCAGAACGTATTCGTACAGGATGGAAAGCTGAACATTCGGGCATTGAATGATTCGAAGTCTTTCCCGCAGGATCCGAATCGGTATGCACAATATTCATCGGGCAAGATAAATACGAAGAATCACTTTACTCTGAAGTATGGGCGTGTGGACTTCCGTGCCAAGCTGCCGACCGGCAATGGCATATGGCCGGCATTGTGGATGCTTCCGCAAGACAGCCCTTACGGAGTATGGGCAGCATCTGGCGAAATCGACGTAATGGAAGCGAGAGGACGCTTGCCTGGTTCCACGAGCGGAGCCGTACACTTCGGTGGAACATGGCCAGCGAACCAACATATTTCTGGTGAATATCATTTCCCAGCAGGGCAGAGCATTGATAATGACTTCCATGTGTATTCCGTAGTGTGGGAAGAGGATAACATCAAATGGTATGTGGATGGCAAGTTCTTCTTCAAAGTGACCAATCAACAATGGTATTCATTAGCTGCACCGAATAACCCGAATGCACCGTTCGACGAGCCGTTCTATCTTATTATGAATCTGGCGCTCGGCGGGAATTTTGACGGAGGTATTTCCCCGGGGCCGTCTGATATACCGGCTACAATGCAGGTGGATTATGTTCGGGTCTATAAAGATAACGGTGGCAGCGGGAACCCTGGAACCCCATCGCCTGGGGAAGTTATTATCGGCGATGAGGTGCGTGGCCTGAAGAAGACCGGCAACGATCTGTTGTTCTACGTTAACGGCGCCACTTTTGCCGATCTGCACTACAAGATCAACAATGGTGGACAGTTAAATGTAGCAATGACACCTACTGGCAACGGGAACTATACGTATGCCGTTAATAATCTGCAGCAAGGAGATACGGTAGAGTACTTCTTCACCTATAATCCGGGGCAAGGTGCATTGGATACGCCGTGGTACACTTATGTACATGGCGTGACCCAGGGATCAGCGGGGTAGGGAGAGACCGTCTTTTGATTTCATGCCGAGCAAGCGGGAAGCTATATAGCTTCCCGCTTGTTTTTATGACCCGTTCTTCCGAGATCAGGAGCGGAGCGTTACGTGTACAAAGCACAAAAAAAAAGCCGCATAAT